>NZ_OZ245832.1:0-1200000 GCF_965228705.1 Croceimicrobium sp. | reverse complement strand
AAACGAGCTGGAATGGGATGTGAAAGCTTATTTCGCCATGGGAGGCGCCATGCATGATGCCGCTATCGGATCATGGGGCTGCAAGGGATGGTATGATTACCTACGACCAATTTCAGCCTTGCGTTTTATGGCTGATCGCGGACAAAGTTCTTATCCTAATAAACCCCGTTTTAACCCACGAGGATTACCCTTGATTCCAGGTTTAATTGAGCAGGTAGATTCCAATGATGCCTTAGTAGGCCCTTCCAGTGTGCATTGGGGGAAAATAAAAGTCAAGGCTTGGATGGGGCCCGACTCGATTAGTGATCCTGAGCTTGATATGGCGGGAGTAGGCTGGATATTGGCGGAAAACTGGTGGCCCTATCAAAGACCCACTTTTGTAACCCCACCTTTTGCGGGCTATTTATCAGGACATTCGACTTTCTCCAGAGCAGCGGCAGAAATTATGACTCTGCTTACTGGTGATCCTTATTTCCCAGGAGGGATGGGAGAATTTCATGCCCCCAAGAATCAATTTTTGGTATTTGAAGAAGGGCCCAGTCAGGATATAATTTTGCAATGGGCCAAATACACCGACGCCTCCGATCAATGCAGTTTATCGCGTATTTGGGGAGGAATCCATCCACCGGTAGATGATATTCCCGGTAGAATAATGGGGAAAGAGATTGGTACAGATGCTTTCAATTTTGCCTTGAGTTATTTCAGTGGAGAACAAGGCCTGGCGGGCTCTGATCGGAACTTATTGCAAGCTTACCCTAATCCTGTGCCCAACCAGGAAGATTGCCTGGTACAAAACAATTTCTCGGAAGCGATAAGCATTCAACTTCTTAATTTAAATGGCGAGCTCGTTTATCAGGAAAACATTCCGGCTAAAACCAATGCCAAGCAATTCTTAATACCCATGCGGCATTTAAGTAGAGGCTTGTATCTCTTGCGATTGGATGGAGCTACAAAGCAGTGGGCTCAATTAGTAGTGAAGCAATAGAATAGTTTATCCGTCCTTTTTTTCCTTCAAAAGTTCATGAATAGCATCCTGTGCGCCAGGCTGAAGCTTTTGATTCCTTTTGGCCATTAACTGCTCCTCAGTCAGGTTTTGAAATTTCTGTTTGAACTGTTCTTGACTGGATAGCCTTTGTTGCGCTTTTTGCTCAGGACTGCGTCCCAGTATTTTTAACCAAGCGGATTTGATCTCTTTCCATCGACCAATCAATAAGATCAAGGTCAAGATGAGTGGAATTACCAGAATTTTAGGAAAAACACCTATATGAAAGAAGAGGTCGTAGACGGGAGATAGGGTTGTGATTTTTAGGCTTGCTAAAATCAAAATAATAAATAATGGCCCTGTAATTCGAAACCACTTGAAAGATTGCGCAAGGCGAAGAATAATCCAAGCAATGCAATTGAAGTAAAATAGGTAAGGTAGGCTAAACCCTTTAAATTGCGCGTAGATTAGATTGATAAGACAAATGAGTCCAAACACGAAAAGGACAAGGTTTTCAACCTTTATTTTGGAGCGAATACCAGACATCATGGATACTTAAATTGAATTAAGCCTTTCTAAGTATTTTCTCCATTTTCTTGCCCTTCGCCAATTCATCTACCAGTTTGTCCAAATAGCGAACCTTTTGACTGAGGGGATTTTCAATTTCCTCAACTCGATAACCACAAATCACACCTTTGATAAGATGCGCATTTGGATTGAGACTGGCTTGGTCGAAGAATTCCCCAAAGCTTGATTTTTGATCGATATGCACTTGAAGATCAGCTTCATTATAGCCCGTTAGCCACTCAATTACCTCAAGCAATTCGGCCTTAGTTCGACCCTTGCGTTCTACCTTGTTGATATAATGTGGATACACCGATGCAAAACTTAGTTTGGCGATCTTTTCATCTTGAGCAGTACTATTCATTTTGAGAGCTTTTTGGAATGAGCAAAGTACTAATTTATTAGGGTAGGATGGGCTTAAAGCTTAGAAGCCTTCAAGACTTTAGCCCTTCATTTAGCAGATAAGTCTACCTTTATTCCATGCAAGAAAAAGCACAAGAATCAATTTGGGTTTTGGGCGCTACCGGTTATGTTGGAAAGGCCCTGAGTTTGGAATTACTTGCTGATACAAATGAAGAGGCTTTACTAAGCTGTTTTGGTAATCGCCGTGTGGATTTGGAATTGATGGAGCGCAGTAATTTTATCCTTAACCCTTTGGAAGAATTAGATGCCCATTGGTTAAAACGTTTTCCTCCCAAGGTCATTTATCATTGTGCCCGTTTAGCGGGTTCGACACCGAAGAAACGCAAGGAAGCTGCTTTAAAAGGTGCGCAGGCAAATAGACGCTTGATTGCATTGTTGAAAAAGATGGAGACGCCGCCAGTAATAGTCTATTGCAGCGGAACCTTAATGTATGGGCCACAGGTTCAGGAGATCGACGAAAGTGCTCCCTTAGCACCAACCGCCTATGCTAAGCAATATGCTATTGCCGAACAACCTTGGATTGAAGCACAGAAGGAAGGTGTTTTAGATGTGCGCATGGCTAGACCGGCTTGGATATTTGGTCCGGATTCCTGGTTCTTGCATTTCTTTTTGAAAGTTGCCTGGGAGCATGGTGCAGTACCTTATTATGGAGATGGGCAACAAATGATGTCGCTCTTGCCTTTAGGAGATTGCGCCGGTCAATTAAAGCATTGCTATCAAGAAGGTGAGCCCGGAAAAGATTATAATCTATATGGTTTTGCACCGATATCCCAAAAGGAATTTGCGGAGGCTGTAGCTCAAATTATGGGACTGGAAGCCCGCAATATTCCTTTAACAGCATGTATGGAACGATTTGGCGAGACGGTTACCGAAGCCTTGTGTTCCAATATTCCGGTTCGCACTCAGCATCAAAGCTGGAAGGAGACATATACGCCTTACTACCAAGACTTAAGTTCTCTGCTACAATCTGTTATTGAGGAAGCAAAAGCATTTAGTCTGCTTTCCTGAATTCGTAGAGAGCATATTCTCCAAATTCACCCAAAGGACCTTTACTTAGATTACGGTCCAACTTCCATAGTTTTTGCAATATGGCGGCAGGTAGCTTTTGATGTAAGCCGTGGTAATACCAGGCGGGATATGCAATGCTAAATCCTTCACGCTTCAAGCAATGTAAATTAGCTTGTTTGGCCATTGCTTTTATTTGTCTGCTGGAATAACATTTACTGGCCAGAAATTGGGTGGGGGAATAACCGCCCCAAACTTTTCGCAAGCGGGCAAAAGCCCAGCGAGGCTTTAATTTGAGTAGTTCAATTAGCATTCCCGCCAAGTACCATTTATTTACAAAGGTGAGTACCATTCGCCCCCCGGGAGCCATTAGTTTTTCCAATTCTTTAAAGGCCAATGGTAAATCCTCAACTGTATTAAGTGCGCCGAAGAAAACATAAATCATATCATATTTTTCATCCGGAAACAGCCTCTTAAGATCTTCCACACTGCCCTGAGCTACTTTGGTGTTTTGATGAGGTAAACTAGGAATTTTATCTGCAGTTAGATTCACCATTTCCTGAGCAATATCGATCCCAAAAAATTGACTCTCCTTAAAAATACGAGCGAAATGAATCAGGTCGAAACCCGGACCAATCCCTACTTCCAGGCCTTTTTTAAAGGGATAGCGTTTTACTTCCTCACGGAAGGCCTGCCGAATGCGTTGTAGGGCTCTATTCTTCCAATAGCGGTTCTCAAAATCGCGGGCATCCTTATCATAGTAATTACCAACATCATCGTAATAGCTCATTCTTTCTGCGACTGGGTTTGAAATTCAATCATTGCCCCAAATGACCAAAAAAGAAAGGCAAAGGCAGGTTGATTGAGGAAATTATTGAAATGCATGTGAAAGTAATAAGTGCTCAATCCTAAGAGGAAGGGAAGGTAAATGGCCTTACTGGCGGATCTGGCGGTAAAGCCCTTGAAAAACCAGCGCCCAAGAATAATGCAGAAAAGAACAACTGAGGACCAGCCATTCTCGGACAATTGCAACAATAGTTCTGAATGAGCCGTTCCCCCGGAGCCTTCTGGCGGAGAATCGGGATTATGAACCGTAAGGCGGTTTTCCAGTTTTTTCTCCTGAAAGGGGATATAGGTAAATTGATAAGTGCCTGGGCCAAAACCCCAATGCGGTCGTTCCTCAAACATTCTAAGGGCAGATACCCAGCGGTTAAGGCGTTCGATATTGCTTACATCACTTTGCACATTGGTTACCGACATGGTTTTTTCAACCAGGCTCGCATTGGGATCATAACTTTGGTAACGATTGTAGGTGAACAGTTCCTCAATTTTGGAATAGGCACCAAAACTTAATGCCAGAACAATAGCCAAAGCTGGGAGTGCAAATCGCCAAAGTGGTTTTAATTGTAATAAGGCATAGATTCCCAGCATAAAGAGGATGCTCCAAAGTGCGGCTCTGGACCCGCTGATTAAAGCTAGAACAGTAAAGGCAATAGCCATCGGCCACCAATTTCTATGCTTACTTATCTGCCCGAGGGCGAAACCTGCAATAATAGCAAGCGTAGCTCCAAAATAGGTGTGTGAATAAAAAAAGGGCTTATAGATTCCCGCCAAGGTAATGGGATTAAATTCATATTCCGCAAAATGGTATAGTCCAATAAGCATCGCAGGTAGTAAGGCCCAGGCAAAGAGTTTTATCAATTGATTGAAATTGCCTCCTTCTGCACGCCAAAGGAGGATTCCATAATAGAAGACCAACACATAGAGTCCGTTAAGAATCCAAAATTTAAGCGAGACTAAAACCAGTTCGCTAAAGATCAAACCCGGAATAAAGCTCAAAAGCCATAGGGCTGGCCAGGGAAATCGAAGGAGGAACTTCTCTTTTCGATTTTCCCAAAGCTTTATCAAAACAATGGGAGCGAGGATTACAATAATAAACTCCGCTGGCAAAACCATTTTGGCACTGTTGGAAATGGCTAGGGCTACGGAAATTGGGAGGATGAGCGCTAAACCCGGGATTAGATACCTAAATGCATTTTTAAGGTAAACGATCAAACAAAAGATTCCCGCGGCGAAGGCCAAGGCAATCCAATGCCAGTAACGATCGAAATAATAGGCCATGGCCATGGCAATGAAAGCCAGTACCAGAAGCCATTTTAATGCCTTTGGTGAGGGCATTAGGCTACTTGCTTACGGTAAATTTGCCAGGCATAGCCCGCTAAAAAACAAAGTGCTGCCGCAATTAAGCCCATGGCCCATGCAGGAATCCCGGCGGGCTCATCAGGAACTTCCGGGGCATAAATGATGTAGGATTTAGGAGCCGGAGCCTTTAGATAGGCATCTAATTGTTGTCGGCGAATTTTTAGTTGGTTGAGGGCTACAACTTCCGATCCGAAAAGATGTTCGTATTTAAACACTTCCGATGCCAAGGCGATGGAATCTTCAATGGCGGCTATACGAAGCGAGTCGAGAATGATTTGCAGACTGTCCATGTCTCGCCGTGTTTCTTTCAAACCCTCACTAACAAATGCATGAGATTGACCAACATTTTGTACTAACATGATCTGTTTAAGGGAATCGGTAAGATCTACTACTTCCTGAGCAATTTTAGCGGCGCTTTCGGGTTCCGAAGCCCAAACTTCTACCAGAACGGCATTATTACGGGTCTTTGAAACTTCGAATTTGAAATCGCTATTCGGATAGAGTGATTTCAGTTCACTTTTAATCCGCGGTGAACGCATAAGCTCAATATGTGCATCAATTTCTGCAGGAGCTCCAAAGCCAATGCCATTTTGTTCAATCTGCTTTTCCAATAAGGTAAGTGGAACAAATACGGCTATTTCAGAATAGTACTTTGCTGGTCTGATAAAACCCAGACCGAAAAAAAGGAATCCAACCACTAAACTGATGAGAATAGTAGATCTTGTCATAGAAGACTTGCTTTGCTTTGGTAATGATTGAGAATGCGGGTTTCAATGCTATCTGGAAAATAGGCAGAGGAATATTCAGAGGTTTCAAAATGCGCATTGGGGCCTTGCTTTTGATTTTGCACATGACGCTCGAATAAGGCTTGACACCATTTTTCAAAACCTGCGCCCAGAAATAAGTCCAAAAAATGTTCAAGGGCCCTTTTAATTCGGGTTGGAGACTTGCCGGATTTTTCGATATGAGCATTGGGGAAATAGTCCTGAATCCAGCTGTTTTCTTTAAACAATTGAGCTAAATACTCCGGATGATTCAGAGGAAGAACGGAAACCGCCTCTGTGGCGATATAGATATTATGCCTCTCAAAAGCCAGATGATTTTCATCCCGAAGAAGGTTAATACAGAAGTATTTTTTTGAATTTAAAAGGAATACCTTTTTAAAGACCATCAAAAAGAACTTGGCCGTCCAAACTCGATTATGGGCCGTGATCAAGAAATAATCAATATCATCATCTTCACCGGTAAGCCCCTGTTTGGAAAGAGAACCTGATATATATACTGCTCGAACAAAGGGAAAACTTTGAATGAGACGACTCATTCTTTTTGCGATGCCCAGCCACTTTTTGTTGCGTGCTTTATTCTGAATTCGAATTTCCAGACTTTTTTCACAAAGGGCATAATATCCATCGACTTCAAAAATCTCTTTTCTTGAAACAGCCTGTTTCAATTCAGATTCTAAGCTATTGAGGTCCATCTTTTCTCTTAAGTATCGATGGATTTCAGTTAAGCTTAATCCGTGATTGAAGAATTCAAAATACCATAATGTATCTCGAATCGATTCACGCAATTGCTTGCTGCTGCTGATTTGTAGAAGATCGGTAGTCATGCGGTAAAATAGGGTCGGCCTTAAGCCTTAAGCAATATAAAACCCTCCCCAGGGATTTAATTGCGCTAGTAATTCTCCTCGAATTTACTATTCTCCAATGGTTTTCCGCAATTGTACACAAGTTGTATACCGATTTAAGCCTATGCTAGCCCCCGTAAAACAAACTAGCTAAGACCTTACTACCTATTTAAATTTTGCGATTAAATGCGAAGGAATACCCTTTACAAACTAATAACTCCGTCTTTAATTTTAAAGCTATAAAGTACCATGGTATCGATGGCTTTTCCGTGTATGGTTCCGGCTTTCCATTCTTTCAGGCTTTTGAAAACGGCTACTATTTGCTCATCTAATTCCGGACTTTGAGTCTCGTTGTCTATTTTACAAGACACCATTTTGCCCTTACAATTCACAATAATGCCGATCATTCCTTCATTATTATAGTCAGATTTACCCTTTAAGAACTCAACCTGGGCATTTAGCATTTCTTCGAGTTCGGCATCCGTTTTTGGAGCCACGGCCTCCTCCTGGCCATTACCTTCGAAGGGCATAATCGATAAAACATAATTGAGATTACATACCCCTGGAACCGGGTCTTTCATTTGGACCACCGCCACCATATTACTTAAACCGCCACCATTCTGCATAGAACAGGCATTAAGAAGCAATACGAGACTTAGGTAACTGAGCAGTTTAATAGACTTAATCATAGCGAAGCATTAATTTTTGGTCCTCGAATATAGCCAGAATCCCTATGGACCTTCAACTAACTACCAATTACTAACTACAAACTACTAGTACCCAAACCAGTCTATCGTATAAAATCTAAACTCTATCAAATCACATCCTCACATTCTCCGTAATCGTAAGTCCATAGCCCGTAATACCTACCCGCTTGATTGGATTATTGGTGAGGAGTTTCACCTTGGAGATACCTAATTGATGTAATATTTGTGCACCAATACCGAAGTCACGAGCATCTTTTTTAAAGCTTACCTGGCGTGCTTTATCTCCACTTTCTTGAGCGATACGGTATTCACGAATACGCTCTAAAAGTTTGCCTTTTTGGCTGTGCTGGTTCATATAAACCACTGCACCTTTACCGGCCTCACTTACTTTGTTAAGCGCTTTTCCTAATTGGTGGCTACTATCTCCGGTGAGGATTTCAAAAATATCATGAGCCACACTAGTGCTATGCATACGCACCAATACGGGTTCATTGCGTTCCCAACTGCCTTGGGTGAGGGCAATATGGATTTGATCATTGGTAGTTTGACGGAAGGCACGCAAGCGGAACTCACCATACTCAGTATCAAGATTAAAATCCTCTTCGAGGCTAATCAAGCTTTCTGCCTCCATGCGGTAGGCCACCAGATCTTCGATACTGATCAATTTTAAATCATGCTTATCTGCAATTTCCCGCAACTGAGGTAGACGTGCCATGGTACCATCCTCGTTCATGATTTCCACAATCACTCCGGCAGGTTTCTTTCCAGCCAGACGCGCCAGGTCAATGGCGGCTTCGGTATGACCGGTACGGCGTAATACCCCACCAGGCTTAGCGATTAATGGAAAAATATGCCCGGGACGGTTTAGGTCAGAAGCTTTTGTCTTAGGATCAACTAAGGCCTGAACCGTTTTGGCACGATCGGCAGCAGAAATGCCTGTAGTAACCCCATGTCCATTTAAGTCTACCGAAACCGTAAACTGGGTATGCATGGGGTCGGTGTTTTGACGTACCATAGGGTCCAATTCCAGTTCCTTACAACGCTCTTCAATCAGAGGGGTGCAAATCAAGCCACGACCAACAATGGTCATAAAGTTGATCATTTCGGGCGTTACCATTTCGGCGGCCGCCACAAAATCGCCTTCATTTTCGCGGTCTTCATCATCCACTACGATAACCACCTTACCCGCCTTAATATCGGCAATGGCTTCATCGATGGTATTCAGTTTAAGCTTGTTTTCTTTGGGTAGGCTGCCAGGCATTTGTCTTTATTCCTTTAATGTAATTCAAGAACCCTTCAAGAAGTGCCAGGTTCATGTTGATAAAATGACCGGGATATTGGAGTAGTCCGGTCGAATATTTCTGCGAAAGTAAGATACCAAACAGTCCCAATCCTATAAAGGCCATATAAATCCCGGCTATGAGGCCGTAGAACCAATGCACGAACAGGAGCTGAGGAGCACTAATCAGCAATAAAAGCAGGAAGAAGGGGCTAATCCATCGCAATACCTTATGACTGAAGTACATCAGGCCTTGAGGCCAAAGCCGACGCCATAAGAAATGCTTGTAATGCACTAAGTTTTGAAAGTTCCCAATGCTAATGCGAACCTTACGCTTGTATTCTTCAGTAGGAGATACGCTTACATCTTCCCAAACCCGAGCCATGGGCTCCCATAAGATCCGGGCTTTGCGACTCAAGACATGCAGGGTAACAAAGAAATCTTCCATGTAAAAGAGGGGAGGGATTTCAGGGAAATAATCTCGCTTTATCAGATAACATCCGCCTTCCAGGCCCAAAGGAGCCGCAGCGGTTTTCGCTTCGGCGTACTTTATACGATTCTCTAGTTTCAGATAGGTATCCTCCTGTCCGCTAATGCCTTTCTTTTCGAAATCACCATAGTGTATATCAGCTCCCACTGCCGCCACATTTTTTTGGGATAGCATTCTGCGCACCAGGAGCTTTAAGGTCTGAGGCTCGAAGATGATATTGGCATCAGTTAAAAGCAGCAGATCGGCTTCACTGTCGTCTTTAATAAAATTAAGGATGGGGCTTTTCCCGGAACGACGTTTAAACAGATAGGGAATAAGGCGATCATCTTTCTTTTCCCAGCTTTCGAGAATGCTATTGGTACGATCGCTACTGGCATCGGAGCCTACACGAATTCGAATTTTATCTTTAGGATAATCCAGATTAAACAAGGATTGTAATTTCTCTTCTAATACAGCTTCTTCATTATAGGCCGCGAAGAGAATATCGACGCTAGGTAAATCCTCTTCACTAAGCAAACCTAAGGGCGTTTCAGAGCGCAAGCGTGCTAAAAAGAGCATCAGTAGGGGGTAGATGAAATAAGGCGTTGCAATCACCAGGAGGCTAATCCAAAAAATGTACTGCCAAAAAATTGTCATGCCTGAGTGCTCAGATTAGTGTCTGGTAAAACTGAATGAGGTCTTTACCTAATATTTGATTGTCGAAGTTATCTTCAAAGAATTGACGCGCCTGCATTTGCATCTCTTGTCGCGATTCTTTTCCGTCGAGCAAATATACCACCGCAGCGGCAAAGCTCTCAGGGTCGTCGGCGATAATTCCGTGCTTATAATTCTCTATGGCAATTCCTTCTGCGCCAATGCCGGTGCTAACCGTTGGCATGCCCCAAGCCAGAAACTCGAGCAATTTTATGCGCATTCCGCTTCCCGCTAATAAAGGAATCAGGGCAACTTGACCATGTCCAATAAAATCGCGAGCATTTTCAACAATAGGATAGAGCCATAAATTAGCACTGCCCATTTCTATAAATTCCGGAGGCATATCTCTACCTCCAAAGCCCAGGGTAGTGCTAGGTCGCGCTTCCAAAATAAGGGGCCAAACTTCCTTTAAAAACCACTCTGCACCTTGACGGTTAGGTAACCAGTCTAAGCTGGCTAAATGCACCAAATCGTACTTAGGCTCATATCCACTGATTGGTGGATTTTCATTCGGCGTAAGCCCACAGGGTGAAACGGTACTTAAGCTTCGGCCACCCCATTCACGGTAAATCTTTTGATCTTCAGAACTGATAAAGGCAATACCATCTACCTTTTCCAAACTCTTCTTTTCGAAGGCTTTAAGGCGTTGGGTTTGTAAATTTAAATAGGCCTTACGCAGAACATTTTCCTCATGCTCCACGTGGCGTTCCCAAATTTGATATTCGATATTATGTGCCCTTAAAACTACCGAAGCTTTGATGTGCTTACGAATTAACGGCAGGTATACCGCCATGGGCAAACCTTCCAGTTGAATAATATCAAAATGAGTGGTCTTTAATAGTTCCACCAGTCGTTTAGCAAGGGAGGCCTGATTAAAGCGAGATACGTGATAGGCTTGCCCACTAAGTAAGTTTAAAGCCGCTGACCATAGATTTACATTGGTGTTTACATCGAAATATTCAAGCGCAATGCCTTCTGGCTTATGCTTTTCAATTTCGGATGCTTCGCGGTAATGTTTTTGGGTATTTAAGCAAAGTAAATGCAAGTCGATATCATTAAGGCGAAGGGCCTCAACCATAGAGCGCATAGCTATACTGCTCCCGTCTTTGGCGGGAAAAGGTACTTTATTACTTAGAAGTAAAATTCTCAAGATCCAAGCTTCTTGAAACGACGGACAAAGATGTCAGAAATTTTCTGAAAGGGCTTCAAGTATAGCTCGATATTAAAGATTACAGAATCGGTAGCCGATTTATAGGTTAACCACAATCCAATTGGAAGTAGGATGAAGTTTGCGGTCCACATGGCTTGAAAGGGCGTCCAGTACATAAAACGACCTAGCTTTTCAAAGCTAAAGCTGGTTACATGGTATACAATAAAGATAAATACACTTACCACCACCGGCATCCCCATACCTCCTTTACGGATGATAGCTCCTAAGGGCGCTCCCACAAAGAATAGAACAATAACTGCAAAGGAAATTGAAAACTTTTTCTGCCATTCTAAAACATGGCGAGCGATCATCATTTTTCGCCAATTGTACTGGGCACTGGCATTGGTGAAATAAGCCCGATTTCCACGAGCGATGCGCAGGGAGTTCTGTAAAATTCTACTGCGCATTTCAGGCGCAAAATTTTCCAACAAATGGGGACTTAGACTTTCAGGGTCACCTTTAATAACAGCTTTTTGAGTACTGTCATTTTCGACGGCACTTTCTTCGGCAAGCCTTTCCTTTTCTTCTAAATCAGCATAAGCATATTTGTCTACCATTTGTCGAGCAAACTCCTGTTGCTGATTGGCTAAAAGATCATTCAAGCTGTCTACCGCGACGCTCAATTGTCGAACATTGAGCATGTCAAATTCCTTTCGCCCGGTTTTACGCAGGTCTCCCGCCTGGAAGTCGCCTAGATTAAAGCGAATCAGACTTTCTTCAAAGGCTGAGCTTACAAAGGGCTTGTTATCGCGATCCTTACGTTTCTTGGGGATAATATCTTCGTAGCTGTGACCATTATAGAGGGTAATCTCCAGAAATTGCTCATCGCTGGTCACATTCATTTTACCGCTGTCCGCAACAATTACCTTGGTATTGCCATTGTTCTGGGTATGGTCGTAGATTAAGACTTCATCCAGTAAGTTTTGGTTGGGACCGTACTTATCAGCAATCTTAATTGAATAACCTTCAATTCCGGTATAGAAAATACCCGGACGAATACTCAGGGCAGGCTTCTTATTGGTGATGTTTCGGCGTAAATTTTCACTGTGTAGGTTGGCAATGGGAATGACGTAGTTCCCAAAGAGGAAGGCACTTAGGGCTAAGAAACAGATAAAGACAAAAAGGGGACGCATTACGCGCATCAGGCTTAAGCCCGAAGATTTTAAGGCGGCTAATTCGTAGTTCTCTCCTAAGGTACCCAAGACCATAATGGAACTGAGTAAGACCGCCAGAGGAAGGGCCATGGGAACCAGGGTAGCAGAGGTATAAAAAAGGAGTTCAGCGATATAATACCATTCCACTCCGCGACCTACCAGATCGTCGATGTACTTCCAGACGAACTGCATCAATAAAAAAAGAATCATCACAATAAATGTGATGATAAAAGGTCGAAAGAAAGACCGTAAAACAAAGCGGTCAAGTATCTTCATCTATTCGGAAATGTAATAACCGGGATAGTCTGCTTTTACAAACTTAAACTGATTGGCCGGCCATTTGGCATTCTTTACCAATTTGGTAACCACTAAAGTGGTAACGGTGCCATTAGTTCCCCATTGTTTCATAGAATAAACTTCTTTGCTCTGGGCATCTATGCCAATCATAATCTTGTCGATCTCCTCGCTGGCAGTGGGCTTTAATATGACATATTGAATGCTGCGACCATTCACAGTTTCCTGGCCTCCCATCTTATAGCTATAGCCTTTCTCGTAGAAGCTAAGAATGCGTGCCGGACTTAAACCTGCCTCATCACTTTCCTCATAAGTGTTAACCTGCACTTCTTCATCCTCATGGTAAATATTATAGAGCTTATTACCTACGCGTAATTGCTCCAGAAGATCGGTTTTCAGACGGTAGTTTTCTCCTTGCAGGGCCAGCGTTCCTTTTTGCTCTTGCTTAATAGGGGGCTCAACGCGGGTATTTTCGAAAGTATAAGTGAAGCTGATCTCCAAAGCTGGATAAGCTTTCATGGTTTTGGTCGCTTCCTGTAATAAGGCTTTGGCTTCGGTATGACTTTGAGCTAATAGGAGCTGACCGGCAAAAGCGGCTATCAGTAGGGGAAATAAACGTCGCATTTCTTATTCTTTGTTCTTCTCTTGATTCAATAACTGTTCCAGAGCGTATTCATCCGGAATCAATACTTCACGGGCTTTAGATCCTTCAAAAGGTCCAATAATACCTGCGGCCTCCAATTGATCTACAATTCGACCTGCGCGGTTATAACCCAACTTCAATTTGCGTTGTAACATAGAAGTGGAACCCTGTTGCGATTGAATAACCAGGCGGGCGGCATCTTCAAATAAAGCATCTCTTTCGGAGGGATCTAAAATGTCAATGCCTGTATTTCCATCTTCATCTGCGCCTTTGTATTCAGGTAATTTATAGGCTTCAGGATAGGCTTTCTGGCCTCCAATGTAATCGGTAATCTTTTCAACTTCAGGAGTATCGACAAAGGCACATTGTAATCGGATCAGGTCTGAACCTTGACTCAATAACATATCACCTTTACCAATTAGTTGTTCTGCACCGCCGGCATCTAGAATAGTACGGGAATCGATTTTAGAAGTTACTCTAAAGGCAACCCGCGCCGGGAAGTTCGCCTTAATTATACCGGTAATTACATTTACCGAAGGTCTTTGGGTGGCAACAATTAAATGGATTCCGATGGCGCGGGCTAACTGGGCCAATCGGGCAATAGGTGTTTCCACTTCCTTACCGGCGGTCATAATAAGATCCGCAAACTCATCAATCACCAAAACGATATAAGGCAAGTAACGGTGACCTTCCTCCGGGTTTAATTTTCGGGCGATAAACTTCGCATTGTACTCTTTGATGTTTCGCACCATAGCATTCTTAAGCAGCTCATAGCGATCGTCCATCTCAATACAAAGTGAGTTTAGCGTATTAATTACCTTGGTAGTGTCGGTGATAATCGCTTCTTCGGTATCCGGAAGTTTAGCCAGATAATGACGCTCAATTTTATTAAAGAGGGTAAGTTCTACTTTCTTAGGGTCTACTAATACAAATTTCACCTGTGATGGGTGCTTGCGATAGAGTAGGGAGGTAAGTATTACGTTTAAACCTACCGACTTACCCTGACCAGTAGCACCAGCCATAAGAAGGTGAGGCATTTTGGCCAGATCGGTTACATAGGTTTCATTGCTAATGGTTTTACCAAAAGCAATGGGGAGCTCCATCTTGCTCTCCTGAAATTTTTCACCCGCCACTAAATTCCGCATCGGGACCATTTGAGGATTGGTGCTGGGTACCTCAATACCAATGGTACCACGACCCGGAATCGGAGCAATAATCCGAATCCCCAATGCACTTAAGGATAGGGCGATATCATCTTCCAGGTTTTTAATCCTTGAAATACGCACTCCCGGAGCAGGCACAATTTCGTATAAGGTTACAGTAGGGCCAATGGTAGCCTTGATTTTTGAAATCTCAATCTTGTAGTTATTGAGAGTTTCAACAATCTTATTCTTATTACTGGCTAATTCCTCTTCGTTGATGGTAATATTGGTAGAACCGTAATCCTTTAATAAATCAAGGGTGGGTAATTTGAATTTCGAAAGGTCCAATGTGGGGTCATAGGGACCAAACTCTTTCACTTTGCGGTTTACCTCGCTGGCACTAAGAGCCTCTTCTTCTTCCTTTTGCTCAATTTCGAAATCGGTGTCATCCGTTTCTTCTGGAGTTTCTTCTGGCTCGGGGGCCGATCTTATTTCGTCTTCGCTGGCTTGATTTTCTTCTTCCTGAGTAGAAAGTTCAAATTCTAAGGATGATTCTTCTTGCGGCTCTTCTTCTAGAGATTCTTCCTCAGCTGGACTATCTTCTACCAGTGCTTCCGTGGGTTCAGCTGTGGCTGATGAATAATCATCTTGCACTTCCAAATGACTATCAGGATCCTCCAGTTCCTTCTTTTCGGGCCGCTTAAATTTCGCGAAGAAGCTCTTTACCTTATCGGCCGTCCAGCGGAAGCGAAGGGCTAAATAAACTAGTATGCTGGCTAAAAGAACAATCAGGGTACCAATAGGACCAGCTAAACTTCCCAGCCAGGCAGCGTAAAAATAGCCTGAAGCTCCCGACAAATAGCTGCTTTGAGGTGCAATGAAGGCAAAGAGACTGGGAATCCAAATCAATAGGAACAAGCTAGAGGCCAAACTACGACCCAGAGGCTGAAGGCTAACCCTTAAGGTAAGACGGAGCCCACTTATCAATAAAAACCAAGGCACTAAAAAGGCTGCAATTCCAAACCAAAGATGGATAAATTGATGGGCTAATCCGGCACCTAATTTACCCAGGGCATTTTGAGCTTGAATTTCTGGACGAGCTAAAACCTCACCATAGCTTTGACCCACCAGGCTTTGATCCTGAGTCCAATGCAATAGATAGGAAAAGAAGGAGCCTGCCAAAAACAGAGCGGTGCTTACTAAGAAAATCCCGAACACCATTTGGTAAGTTGGGTTTCGAAAAGCTTCGCCTATTTGAGCAGTACTCAGTTTAGGACGCTTGCTTTTCGCCTTGCTACGGGATTTACTTTGCTTTTTTGTCGCCATATATTCTTACGCAGAGGCAAAAATAAGAACATTATGCTGCGACCGCGGCCCCCGGGCGGAGGGTAATTAACAATGTTTCTAAAATTGTACCCTTCGGAAGGTAGATGCTGAGGTAGCCATAATACCATATCCGTTTTCTACATTAGAGTATATCTGGGAAGGCTCACTGAAAAAACCATCATTATAATTATAGGCCGACTTGGTTAACTCGTGCCGATAATAGCTGGAGGAAATATGATGTAAGCGCAATTCCACAAAGACTGCTGAGGTTTCGCTTTCAATCCGCACCTTTAATTCGCGGGACTTACCATTGAAATCATCATCCTTTAAATAGCTCGCAAAACCATACTGGCGACCATCAAATTCCGAATCGCCTATAAAATCTTGAAATTCAAAGAATTCCAAGGCAAGGTCCAGAGAGGAATAGATTAGATCATCGGACCCCAATTCATTAATGGTAATCATATAATAATCGTCGGTCGAGCCATTATCGGTAAAGCGGAAGGTAAATTCCTTGTCCGTGCGATTGTAGATCACTGTATCAATTTCAACAGGACTGGGTACACGTTCACTCACAGTGGCTTCCGGGAAACCAGGACCACGCACAACCAGGCGGTAATTTTGATCAGCAATTACCTGATGGGGGGTGCGATACACAAATTGAGGTTCATAACCTGGGTTATAGGCCTCGGCAGTTAATTGGAAAGGAGAAGCAGGGTCATCCGTGTACAACCAGGCTTCGAAATCATCACGAGTTTTTGGGTCGGCAGAAGAAAGTGAATACACAGACTCACTTAAGAAAACCTCCAGTCCCTGGCCGCTTTTCAGTCGGGTATCAACCACAATTTGAGGACCGGGATTGGGTATTTCATAATCCAGCTCTTTTTCGCAAGACCATAAAGCAAGGAGCGGTAGGAAATAGCAAAGTTTTTTCATGGCTAGAATTTGAATTGATAAGAGATGGAAGGAATAATAGGGAAGAGGCTCACTTGATTTATGCGTCGCTCTCCATTACTGTTTTGATTGAGATAAAGGAAGAAGGGGTTCTGGCGTGAATAAGCATTGTACACGGAGATATTCCAGGTACTCTGTCCCCATTTGGTTTTAACATGCCAGTTAAAACCTAAGTCTAAACGGTGGTAAGCTGGCATACGTAATCCGTTGCGATCACTAAAGCGGTCGTATGTGTTTGCCGAGCCATATTCATTGGTTAGCATAAATTGGGAGATAGGAGCGGTAAAGGTGTTACCGGTTCCGTAAACCCAGGTCAGGCCCAAATCGAAACGCTCACTGAATTGATGATTAAGCACCACACTAATGTCGTGGCGTCTATCAAAGCGATAAGGATACCATTCACCATCATTTAAATTCCCGAATCGACGGTTACTCCAAGCTAGGGTGTAGCCAATCCAACCCGTGGTTTTGCCTTTCTTTTTGCGGAAAAGCAGTTCTAAACCATAAGCCTCGCCTTCACCATCGGTTTCAACTGTACTCTGCCAGTCGGTATTGGATAGGAAAGAAGCTCCTTCTTTGTATTCGATCAAATTGCTCATCACTTTATAATAGGCTTCAGCACTAAATTCGAATCGCTTATTCCATAAAGAGGTACTACTACCCACTGCCACCTGTTGCGAAATTTGGGGTTTTACTTTAGCTGTAGAACTTACCCATAGATCAGTGGGTAAACCAATACCGGAATTGGAAAGTAGGTGCACATATTGATTCATCAAGGCATAAGAGCCTTTCACGGAAATTTCGTCATTAATTAAATAACGAGCAGATACCCGCGGTTGTAAATTGTGATAAAAGGCATTGTCATTGGTGAGGTAAGCAGAATAATGCAAACCATAATTTACCCGCCATTTAGTACCTATTTTCCAATCATCCTCGGCATACACATAAAGATCATTGGCGAATACCTTCTTAGATAAATCCAGAATCGAATCGATACCGGCTCCATTGAAGGTCTCTTCTATTTGTGCTACACCCGGACGAAAGGTGTGATTGGTGTAAGAAGCACCAAAACGTAATTGATGTTCATTATTAAGAGCGTATTCCAAATCGTAACGCAAGCCATAATCACGGATTAAGGAGAAGTACTCAAATCCACTGCGGTTTTCCTCGGTATCATCTTTATAATAGCTTTCGAATCCAATGGAGAAGCGATATTGAGAAAAGGTAGCAGTAAGATTACTAAAAAGCTTATCACTGTAAAGGTGGTTCCAACGTAAGGCTCCGGTATGGTTACCCCAGTTCAATCCGGATTCGTCATAGCCTTCGCCACCTCCAAAGAAGGGGTCATTATCGTATTCTTCCCGAAATCCAAAGTCATCAATACCATTGTAATAGCTCAGGTAAATTCGATCCTTACGAGAAAAAACATGATTGATCTTGGCATTTAAGTCGGCGAAGTAATAGCCAAAATCCTGGCCTTCCGGAATAAAGGGAGCGGCTAAAATATCATAATAGGTTCGGCGGCCGCTCACAATAAATGAAGTGTGGTCTTTCCAAATTGGACCTTCAATAGTAAGCTTGCTGCTGATTAGACCTAAAGAACCTTCACCGTGAAATTCGCGTAGGTTCCCTTCCTTCATATCGATTTCCAACACCGAGCTTAAACGCCCTCCAAAACGTGCCGGAAAACCACCTTTGGTAAGATTTACGTTTTTAATGGCATCCGCATTGAATACCGAAAAGAAACCAAAAAGGTGTGAGGCATTATAAACTGGAACCCCATCCAGAAGAATTAGGTTTTGATCAGGGCTGCCACCGCGAACATAAAAACCGGTGGTTCCTTCATTTCCACTTTGAACACCCGGTAATAACTGAATGGCACGGATGATATCCACTTCTCCTAAAAAGGCAGGGATTTTTTTGATCTCTGAAACACTTAATTGAACCTGACTCATTTGAACCTGTTCCACCTGAGCTTCTTCGGCCGTAACAGTAACCTCTTCCAAAGATTCAAAAGCTTCTTTGAGCTCAAAATCCAGTTTTAGGTTTTTATCTTTAATTACAATCCTTTCGCGAATGCTTTCGAATCCGATAAAAGAGACGATTAAATCGTATTCACCAGGGGGGAGAGAAAGTGAATAATAGCCGAAAGTATTGGTGGTGGTTCCGATAGTGCTACCATCGATATAGAGGTTAACACCGATAATTCGTTCACGTGAGAGGGCGTCTTCGACATAGCCACTTACCGTGAAGCTTTTTTGGGCCCATAAGCTGGATTGCAGGGATAGCAACAGACCCAGAAGAAAGATTCTTTGCATTTTTTAGTTTTCGTTACGACGAATCATAAACGTCAATAGTTCGTTTGCATTGCAGACGACTCTCCAGAAATAATAGTTGGAAATTCGAATGCAAATATTTTGAGGATGAATGCGCCGATCCTTTCAAAACTCGGGCCGAAAAATTAATTTCACTAAAAAATTAAACATGCGAAGATTGTGCTTTATAGCTATAAGCCTCAGCATAGGTAACTTAGGGGCTCAAGATTTTCATAGCAGAATTGAGGAGCATGTAATTCAGGAAAGCCTCTTTAATGGGCAAATTGGAGATTATCCCATTCGCATGTATTTGCAAATCGTCGCAACTGAAGATCGAATGCACCCATATACCGTAGTGGAAGGTTGGTATTCGTATAATTCTGTAGGTACTGCTATTCCAATTTTTGGATTGCAATCCGGGCAGCAGCTACTGCTATTTAGTGGGGATGCTTATATGGATAGCATTCGAGAAATAGCCTATCCGGAACTTGATTTTGTTGATGGCTACCCCGATTTAATGGATCCCTGGCCAATTCTAAGCAGTGAAGAATTCGATTTCTTTGGAGAGCGATTTCATTTCACACAGGATAATGCCTACTGGCAAAAAGGGGCTAAAAAAGAGGAATTACGCTTAAGCTTTGATCCTTCACAGCTGTACCGCTCCTTTCGACATTTAGTTTGGGATGATGGTCGCGCAATGGATCTGGAGGCAATGGGCCTGGTGGGTTCAGGTTATTCCGTCCTTGCAGAAAATGAATACTCTGTACTACTTCATTATATCTACGATTCCAATCCCTGGAATCCAATGGGCCGCTGTGGGGCGGGATTTGAAACCGGTCTATACCTAATTCATTTTTCGGTGGAAGGCTTTTTTCTCAAAGCTGATCACTACGCTTTAGAAAGCTGCAATGCAGGAACTTACATTGAATATAGCCTTGAAGAAGATGGACGACTTAAATTAGAGTCCATGCATGATGAAGGTCAGGAAGATCTATTTATCGACTTAAATGTTTTTGATCAAAGCCCAGGTAGCATCGTCAAGGCCATGCAAAGAGAGACGTATTAAATCACTTTAATTATTTCAAGATAGATAAGACCTGTGGCCATAGCCAGAGCAAAGCTAAGTAAGGTCCCGATAAGCACGTACTCGGTGAGCTTACGGTCCTTGGCACGAGAAAGATCTCCAAAGCGAAAAACCGACTTGGCAGCTATTAAAAGGCCTATTGCCTGCCATTGATTGAGGACAATAAAACCAAAGACGAAAAGTCGTTCAAGCACGCCAATGTACAATCCGGCTTTAGCCAGTGAATGCGCTTTAGGGTCTTCATCCAATACCCATTGCTGCATAACCAATCGCATAATTAAAGAAGACACGAAACTCACGAAGATTAAAGCCAAAATCAAGCTGATGAAAGAAGCTCCTTGTAAAAAGGAGAAATCGGGCCATTGATTAAAATTGGCAAAACTTGCCAGGGCGAGGATGGAGATATGTGCCAATTGATCAGCAATAAAGAGGGGCAGAGCCTTAAACCAATTTCGGAAGTGGTATTTCAATTGGTCAATTAGGGCGTGACTAAAAACAACCAAAATCCACCAGGGCCAAAGCTCAAATTGAAAGGCCGTGCAAAGGATTAAGAGAAGGGCATGCACCAGGATGTGGTAATAAAAGGCCCTGCTTTTAAAGCCTTTTAAAGCTTTGGCTTCAGCCCAGGCATGACTTTGGAACACAAAATCTCCCAGAAAGTGTGCTAACAAAAGCTGAAGAAAAAGAGTGATCATAAAGCTTCGATTTGAGCTCTAAAATAAGCTTCGAAATCGGAAAGGGCATCAAAACCGCCGCGTTTTAAAGCTTCGGAAACCGTGCTCTGAGATTTGCCGCTTAAGCGCATTAAATCTTTTTGATTGCGTTGAGGATCTCGCAATGATAAATGAATGAGCTCTGCAACGGGGGGTGTCCAATGATCTGCGACTAACATCGCCAATTTGGCCATTAGATTGAGCGTAGTATCTAAATCGTGATAATCCGAACGGAAGGCGAGGCTTTGCTTTTTGAGCTCCTTTAACAAACGACCGGAATACTGATATGCCAGGCCGGTATCTTCATTGATGGGTACCGAGCTTGGTGCATCAGGCCCCAAGCCGATAGCTAAGCGAATATCGGGACCATCTTTTTGCTTAAGCCGAGCCTTTAAAAGGAGGGCCTGCCTTAAGGCATCTTGAGCTGGGCAACGTAATTGAAAACCATCACCCTGGAAAATTGCCCAATCTCCATAGGCAACTCTTCCTTCGGCAACTTCCAGCTTTAAAGGCTCTTGGTAGTTTTGAGCCTTATGGGCTGATGACTTAATGATATCTCCGCTAATTACCGCTAACATATATCGCCTTATTTTACGATATTCAAATATATCGTTTTTTAAGGCGATTTAAACCATTCAGTCCCTTTTTTTTCGCCTTAACAACATAAATAGGAATTCTTGATGGCTGTCGAAGGGAGTATTGTGGATTTCTCTTTGATGCCCGATCACCTCAAAATGGTCCGCAAAAAGTGCTTCAAGATCAGCCTCACCATAGCGACTTACTTCCAAGCCACTACATTTTAGTGGACCTTGATCCGAAAAGGTAGCAACCAGAAGATAGCCTCCAGGTCGAATGGCTGCTGCGGCCAAATCTTTGTACTGTTGAATTTCACCGCTTTCACGTAAAAAGTGAAAGGCGGCGCGATCATGCCAGAAATCCACATTTTCAGAAGGCTTATAGTCCAGAATATTTTGAGCAAGCCACTTTACATTTAAAGCAGTGTGACCAAGTCGTTTGCGGGCTTTTTCAAGGGCTTTCGCCGAAAGGTCTAAAACAGTAACTTGTTTAAAACCTTTGGAAGTGAGCTTATCCACTAATCGGCTGTCACCACCCCCTACGTCTAAAATATTTGCGTTTGGATTAAGCTCCAATTGATTAATCCAGTTCATCGAGCTATCCGGGACTTCTTGATACCAGCTAAGCATGGTGCTTTCTTTTTCGCTGTAAATCTTTTCCCAGTGATTTTGAACATCGACTTTTACTTGCATAATCAATAGCCTATTTAATGCGAAGCTACACACTTTTATAGGGTAAAAAGGTGATAGAGCTCTCTTTCTGGGGAATTGCATCTAACACTAAGTTGAAGGGCGAAATAGGCTGATCGATATTAAGTAGCTCAACACCTTTTCCCTAATTTTGCGGCCTCTCAAAAAGCACAATATGTCTAAGCGATTACAAATAATTGGAGTTACCTCAGAATTAGGCGCCGGAACCCGCGGTTCTTCTCTGGGATTAGACGCCATGCAAATTGCCAGTTTGCAATACGATCGAAGCTTTTTCCTTCGTCACCCTGAAATAAGATTGGAAACCGTAAATCATCATTTATATCAGGAAACTGATTTAAACTATGCCAAGCGACTAGACGGTATCGCTGAAATGTACAATCGCATTGAAAACGTGGTGAATCAGAGCTTACGCGATGATCAGTTTCCTTTAATAGTTGCCGGGGATCACAGTAGTGCCGGAGGTACCATTGCCGGTATCAAAAAAGCTTTTCCTAATAAACGCCTAGGGGTAATTTGGGTAGATGCCCATGCCGATCTACACAGCCCTTATACCAGTCCTAGTGGAAATGTTCACGGTATGCCATTGGCCACTGCCATTCACGAGGATAATTTAGAATGCCAAAACAATCAACCGGAACAGGAGACTATTTGGCATTGGAATGAGATGAAGGGATCAAATCAAAGAGTTCTACCGCAAGACCTGGTATACATCGGAGTGCGCAGTACCGAAACGCCCGAGGATGTAATTATGGAAAAGTATGAGATTCCTAATTACACTGTAGAAGAGGTTCGCGAGCAAGGAATTGCAGCCATTTGTAAGGAAAGCCTGGAGTATTTGGGGGATTGCGAAATTTTATACCTCTCCTTCGATGTAGATTCTATGGACCCCAGCATAAGCGAGGGAACGGGAACACCAGTACCTGGAGGATTTAATGAAGAAGAGGCCAGAGAAATTGTATTAACTCTTTTGAAAGACCCTCGATTTATCTGCTTTGAAATGGTAGAGATCAACCCCTTATTGGATAAAAAAGGAAATTCGATGGCCGAAACGGCCTTCCGCATATTTAAACCCGTTTACGAACAAATCGAAGCGCAAGAACAGAACTAATGCAGCACGATATCCTGAACCGCTTACAAGCGGAAACCTCAGAGCTTTTAAAAGCACTTTATGGATTAGAGAATGCTCCCATGGATTGGCAGCCTACTCGTAAAGAATTTGAAGGTGACCTTACTTTGGTGGTATTTCCATACCTGCGATCCAGCAAGAAAAAGCCGGAAGCCACCGCAGAAGAAATTGGAACCGCTTTGCAAGAACGCATGGCGGAGGTTCATTCCTTTAATGTGATTAAGGGCTTTTTGAACGTGGAAATTAGCTCAGACTACTGGTTAGCTTGCTTGCACGGAATTCAGGATTTGGAAAATTACGGTCATCAGCCGAAAGGCAATGAAACCATATTGGTAGAATATTCTTCACCCAATACCAACAAACCTTTACACTTGGGGCATATCCGTAATATCCTTTTAGGTTATTCGGTATCAAATATCCTGGCTGCAGCCGGAAAGAATGTAAAGAAGGTTCAGATCATTAACGATCGGGGAATCCATATTTGTAAGAGCATGGTGGCCTGGCAGAAATTTGCCAATGATGAAAGCCCGGAAACTTCAGCTTTGAAAGGCGATCATCTGGTGGGTAAATACTATGTAGAGTTTGATAAGGCCTACAAAGCCCAAATTGCGGAGCTTATCGCTGCTGGAAAAACAGAAGATGAAGCTAAGGAAGAAGCGCCTATCCTTCAAGAAGCGCGTGAAACCCTGCGTAAGTGGGAACAGGGCGATGAAGCTACCGTGGCACTCTGGAAAACCATGAATAGCTGGGTATATGCAGGCTTTAATGAGACCTACCAACGTTTAGGCGTAAACTTCGATAAGAACTATTACGAAAGCGATACCTATATTTTAGGGAAGCAAGTGGTGGAAGATGGATTAGCTAAAGGACTTTTCTTTCAAAAGGAAGATGGCTCCGTTTGGTGTGATTTGGAAGCTGAAAACCTGGGGCAAAAACTCCTTCTCCGAAAGGATGGAACCAGCGTATATATGACCCAGGATATTGGTACTGCCATTCAGCGTTATGAAGACTTTGGTATCGATGGTATGATCTATACCGTAGGTAATGAGCAGGATCATCACTTTAAGGTGCTTTTCGCCATCCTCAAGAAATTGGGTTATAAGTGGGCCGAGCAATTATACCATTTAAGCTATGGTATGGTAGATCTGCCTTCCGGCAAGATGAAGTCTCGAGAGGGAACTGTGGTGGACGCCGATGATCTGATGGATGAGATGAAGGATACTGCCCGTCGGATTTCAGAGGAATTAGGAAAAACGGATGGTATCGACGAGGCTACTAAAGCTGAATTGCATCACATGATTGGCATGGGGGCATTGAAGTATTTCATGCTGAAAGTAGATCCTAAAAAACGCATGCTGTTCAATCCGGAGGAGTCGGTGGATTTTCAGGGCAATACCGGTCCATTTATTCAGTACACTCATGCTCGTATCCAGTCATTATTGCGAAAGGCGGAGGAAATGAATGGTTCTGCTACCGGAAATTATACCGACTTAATCAGTCAGGAACGCGATTTAATCAAAGCCGTGCTGAACTTCCCGGAAATGGTATTGGAAGCAGCTAAAGACAAAGCGCCTTCGGTAATTGCGAATTATACCTATGATTTGGTGAAGATGTACAATGCCTTCTATCAACAAGTGAGTATCTTAAATGATGAGGATGGAGCAGCGGTAGCCTTCAGAGTAGATTTGTCCCGTAAAACGGCGGCTGTAGTGAAAAATGCAATGGCCCTCCTTGGTATTGAGGTGCCCAATCGAATGTAAAAACCGGCGCATTTAAATTTTTAAATTTGCCACCCTTTTTGAATCAGGATTATGTTTGACAATCTTCAGGATAAATTAGAAAAAGCCTTTCACGTATTAAAAGGTCACGGCCAGGTTTCAGAAGTAAACGTTGCTGAAACCCTTAAGGAAATCCGCCGCGCTTTGGTGGATGCCGACGTGAGCTTTAAAATCGCCAAGGAATTTACCAATACCGTTAAAGAGAAGGCTTTAGGAGCCGATGTACTTACGAGCTTAAAGCCAGGACAGGTTTTAACCAAGGCGGTACGCGATGAGATGGCAACCTTAATGGGGGGAACAGCATCTGATTTAGATCTGACGCAAAAGCCAAGCATTATCCTGATGGCAGGTTTACAGGGTTCGGGTAAAACCACCCATTCCGGTAAACTGGCCAATTACCTGAAGCGCAAGAAAACCCGAAAAGTACTTTTAGTAGCCTGTGATGTTTACCGTCCGGCGGCGATTGATCAGCTGCATGTAGTTGGTGAACAAATAGGGGTTGAGGTATTTTCGGATAAGGAGAATAAAAACCCGGTAGATATTGCTCAAAAAGCGGTAGCTCATGCTAAGGCTAATGGCTTTAATACAGTAATTATCGATACCGCGGGTCGTTTGGCCATTGATGAAGAAATGATGGCCGAAATCCGCAATATTCATCAAGCGGTAAAACCACAGGAAACTCTTTTTGTGGTAGACTCCATGACGGGTCAGGATGCCGTGAATACGGCCAAGGCCTTTAATGATGTTCTGGATTACGAAGGGGTTATCCTTACCAAATTGGATGGTGATACCCGTGGTGGAGCAGCCCTTACCATTCGTTCGGTGGTTAATAAGCCGATTAAGTTTATTGGTACCGGCGAAAAAATGGATGCCCTGGATGTATTCCATCCAACTCGTATGGCCGACCGAATTCTCGGAATGGGGGATGTGGTTTCTTTGGTAGAACGTGCCCAGGAACAGTTTGATGAGGATGAAGCCCGCAGGGTTCAGAAGAAAATTGCCAAAAACCAATTTGATTTTGATGATTTCTTAGGTCAGATCAATCAAATTCGGAAAATGGGTAATATGAAGGATTTGATGGGCATGATCCCAGGCATGGGGAAAATGATGAAGAACATCGATCTGGATGATGATGCCTTTAAAGGAGTGGAAGCTATTATTCAATCGATGACTCCAGATGAACGTGCCAATCCAAAGTTAATTAACGGAAGTCGCCGCAAGCGAATCGCCGCCGGAGCGGGAAAAGACATTCAGGAAGTGAATCAATTAATGAAACAATTTGCTGAAATGTCGAAAATGATGAAGATGATGCAAGGTGCTGGCGGTCGTCGTGGTATGGCGCAAATGATGCGCGGCATGGGCGGTGGAGGCCGTCCGATGTAATCCCCTTATTGCATTAAAAGCTGGAATCCAGGCCCCTAATTATCAAGCTACTATTTTGTTTTGATTAGTATATTAGCGCTTTCTAATCAAAGAGAATTATGGGGAGGAAGTTTCTAGGTACACTGATTATCATTATATCCATTGCAATCCTATTGCATTTGGCCTATTTAAGTCCAACCATTTGGGAAGAAGCACCTTTAATGTGGAAGCATTATAAGAGTGATCCGGATGAATTTATGATGAAGGATGAAATGGATACCCTACTTTATTGGGTACTTCATTTAGTTATTCCCGGGATTTTGATCGGAACAGGAAGGGCCTTGCGCAGAGAGCGTAGATAGACCTTGCTAAACCGTCGCTTTGCCCTAACTTTGCAGCTTCTAAACGGAGCATCATGATTCTTATCGACGGCAAGAAAACCTCACAGGAAATTCGCAACGAAATTGCTGAGGAAGTAAAAGTAATTACCTCCAAAGGTGGTAAAACCCCACATTTGGCAGCAGTGCTGGTGGGCAATAATGGGGCAAGTATTACCTATGTGAATGCTAAGATCCGCGATTGTGAAGAAGTGGGTTTTAAATCGAGTTTGGTAAAACTGTCGGAAACCATTTCCGAAAAAGAATTGCTGGAAGAAGTAGAGCGTCTGAATACTGATGATGATATTGATGGCTTTATCGTTCAGCTTCCATTACCCAAACATATTAATGAGCAAAAGGTCTTAATGGCAATCGATCCCGAAAAGGATGTGGATGGTTTTCATCCTACCAATTTGGGTAAAATGGCCCTTAACCTGCCCAGCTATGTTCCGGCTACTCCAATGGGGATAATGGATCTACTAGACCGTTATAATATTGAAACCGGAGGAAAACACTGTGTGGTGGTTGGTCGCTCTCATATCGTAGGCTTACCGGCCAGCATCTTGATGGGACGAAATCACTATCCCGGAAATGCAACTGTAACCCTTTGTCACAGCCGAACCACCAATTTGAAAGAATTGCTGAAAAGCGCTGATATTATCATTGCTGCATTAGGTAAACCCGATTTCATTACCGGGGATATGGTAAAAGAAGGGGTAGTAATTATTGATGTAGGCACCACTCGAGTGGTGGATAAAACCAAAAAGTCAGGTCATCGTCTGGTAGGTGATGTCGAATTTAAAAGCGTTTCTCCTAAAGCATCCTACATTACACCGGTTCCCGGTGGAGTTGGACCTATGACGCGAGTTAGTCTTTTAAAAAATACCTTATTGGCAGTTCGTCATAAACTCTAGGCTTTTTGCCAGCTTTCACGAGGCCAGATTGCTTTTAAGCTGATCAGGAAACCTGCGAAAATCAGGATCATAGTCCATTCACCTCGGTACATTCCAGGGTGAATGAATAAATCGGCACAGGCTTTTAATAAGCTTATTGGCTGGGTGAGGAGATCCCAACTATTGAAGCGGAGGTATCGGCCCAGGTAAATACCATAAGCAGCTAAGAGCATAAAGCTGCTATTCCAGATTAGCATTGGAACTATCGGGAAGAGGCCTTTTAACTCATCCAATATCATATCCATACTGTCAAAAGCCATTTTGATACCAGCAATACCAGCGGCCAGGATTAAGATCGTGTCATACCAGTCAAAACCGTGGGAATGATCCAGATGAGTGAGATCAGTAAGAATATATGGAGCATTGGGGAAGAAAATTAGCCAGGCCATAAAGCCTAAGACTTGAATTTTTGGCTTTTCGTGTAGTCGTATTGTGACTTTAGCAAAGAAAAGGGGCAGGGCTGCAAGGAATAAGTTCCAGAGGATAAATAAGTAGGCTGGGTGCCCAGAATTGAAGATAGGTCGACCAATGCTTAAAATAACGGTGAAAGCAAGAAAGGCAAGGAATTTTTTAGACATTATTGTTGATTGAGTATGCTCAATATTAATGCCTAAACGCAGTTTAAATTGCAATCTAATCGTTAAAAATAACTAAAGTTTTTTCTGAGCTAAAGGTCTTTTCAACCCAAAGGGAAGTGTGCTATGAAAGGGTAGGGTCCTGATGCTCAATTGAATTTTTAGTAGGGACTCAGCTCCCTTTGAATTATTCAATAATTAATTAAATCATTTTAAGGTAATTAATTTGAACTTTTAAACTTATTAAATGCTAAGTGTTTTTCTATTTTCGAGAGAAACAAATACTTGGGTTTGAGAAGGCATGTAAGCTTGCATTATTATAGTTTGCGAGAAGGTAAGGAGCAAGAGTTTATTGCCACCTGGAAGCTGTTAAACGATCTGAACTTCCGATATGGAGGATCATTATCTTCCCGAATTCATCGGCGGGCGAATAATTACTATGAGTATATCCTATGGCCTGATCGCTCTACTTATTTAAGATCAAAATCGGCATTGCCACCTGCTGCTTTAGCTTTGAGGGCAAGATTAAGAGCCTGCTGTAAGAAAGTGGATGAGAGCCTGGAAATGGAAGTATTGGAGGATTTAGACAACCAACACATTTTGAAAAAAGCTAAGGTTTAGCGTCTCATGGCACGATCCATATCACGCTTTACATCACGCTCCTTAATGGATTCACGCTTATCGTAATTCTTTTTACCCTGCGCCAGGGCAATTTTCATTTTGGCTAAACCTCTATCATTGATATACAAGTTCAGTGGAACGATGGTTCGATTTCCTTTTTCCACTTCCGCTTTAATCTTTTGTAATTCGCGTTTATGCAGTAAAAGCAAGCGTTCACGCAGGGGCTCATGGTTATTAATATTGCCATGGCTGTATTCCGCTACGTGCATGTTTTTAACCATTAAACGACTCTCATCGGCAAAATAGCAATAGGCTTCCTGTAAACTGGCCTTGCCTTCACGAATGGATTTAATCTCCGTTCCCAGCAATTTGATTCCTGCTTCGAAAGTGTCCAGCACCTCATAATTGAAACGTGCCTTGCGATTCTTAATATTTACTTTACTATCTGCCATAGAGCCTGCGAAGATACATCCTTCTTTTGGAGCTTCAATAGGGCTGCCTTTACGGATTTGGGGATGTATCTTTGCAAAAATTTTTGGATGTACCGCCTTCTACTCAAGCCGATTTTCTTTAGCCTGGACCCTGAAAAAGCACACCACTTTACTTTTAATATGATTCGTTGGATGCATCGCATCCCTGGTTTTGGCGCAATTAGCCGAGCTATGTACCGTCCTACAAATACCGAGTCAGTAGATCTTTGGGGCTTGCATTTTCCTAATCGGATTGGTATGGCAGCAGGTTTTGATAAGGATGGGAAATTGTACCGTGAGCTCTATAACTATGGTTTTGGCTTTATTGAGGTGGGTACTGTAACCCCAAAGGCCCAGCCGGGGAATCCTAAACCCCGTTTATTTCGCCTTCCGGCCGATGAAGCCCTTATTAATCGGATGGGCTTTAATAATGGAGGGGTAGAGGAATTGGCTGAGCGATTAAAAGCAAAGCGTCCTAAGGATTTGATTATCGGAGGAAATATTGGCAAGAACAAAGTCACTCCCAATGAAAATGCCCTTGATGATTACCGCATCTGCCGCAAGGCCTTGCATCCTTATGTGGATTATTTTGTGGTGAATGTAAGCTCACCCAATACTCCCAATTTACGCGATCTACAGGAAAAGGAACCTTTAAAACGTATCCTTAAAGCTTTGAAAGAGGATAATGCCGCTGAAGCTAATCCTAAACCCATTCTGTTGAAAATTGCTCCGGATTTAACTGATGCGCAACTAGATGATATCATTGAAATTGTAGAAGAAACCCAAATTGAAGGTCTCATTGCAACCAATACCACAATCAGCAGGGAGGGATTAAAAACTCCTTCAGAAAAAATAGAGGCGATTGGTGCAGGCGGGCTTAGTGGGAAGCCGGTTAAAGCGCGCTCTACCGAGGTGATTCGTTATTTGAAAAAGAATAGCAAAACAGACTTCCCTATAATTGCGGTGGGGGGCGTTCAAACCAAAGCCGATTATCTCGAAAAATTAGAGGCTGGCGCGAGCCTGGTGCAAGTGTATACCGGTTTTATTTACGAAGGTCCGGGCTTGGTTAAGAAACTTTTAGCTTAAGCAGATATTTCTCCAGAGTTCTGTAAAACAAGGTTTTGTTGAGAGGCTTCGACAAGTAGTCATTACAACCTTCCTGTAGCGCTTTTTCTTTATCCTGATGCATCGCATAAGCGGTCTGTGCAATGATAGGGACCTCCTGATTAATTTGTCGGATAATTTGTGTGGCCTCAAAGCCATTCATTAAAGGCATTTTCAGATCCATAAGGATAAGATCAAAATCCGGACTCTGCTTAAAGTATTCAACCGCCTCAACTCCGTTCTTAGCACGAACCGTTTCTAAGTGCTCTACACTGTCTTTTAAAAACTTGTCCAGGAGCTGTAAATTGATCGGATCATCATCAACCAAAAGCACCTTAGCTCGTTCAAATCGAATAGTTTGACCAGGTAGGTTTTGTGCACCGTGGTCCTCTTCTTTGGCACTAATGAAAGGAATAGAAAGGCTCACTTTAGTACCTTCGTCAACTTCCGACTCAATTTTTAGATCGCCATTTAGGCAGCGACTGTAAGCCTCACAAATGCTAAGTCCCAGGCCTAATCCATCGTATTTGCGGGTAAGGTGCTCCTCGATTTGGACAAAGTGCTGATAAATCATCTCAATGTCATTTTGATTCATTCCAATACCGCTGTCTTCCACGCTCATCAACAATCGTCCACTGTTAAATTGCACCTGAATTGTGACTTGTCCTTTGGTGGTGAATTTTAATGCATTGTTGAGTAAGTGTATTAAAACTCCCTTCAATTTATTGGGATCACTCCAAACTTTGAGGTGTTCGTCTGAAAGGTTAATATGATAGGAGAGATGGATGCCTTTAGCGGTGGCTCGAGGTAAATAAAGTTTGTAGATAAAGTCGATTAAACTTTTGATGTCTACCGATTCAAACTTCACCTTTAGATCGCCGGCTTCAATCTCAGATATCTCTATGAGATCCTGTAAGGTATTGAGTAGTCGGTCACTACTTACCCGAATGTTCTTAATGAAGCGTTCTTTAAGATCTCCTTCCAATTGGGGATCTTCCAGATATTCAAGGAAACCCAATATGCCATTCATCGGGGTCCGCAATTCATGCGAAATATTATTGAGGAAGGCAGTTTTAAGTCGGTCGCTTTCTTGAGCTTTTAAACTTACTTCTTCTAGTAAGGCATTCTTTTTATTCTTTTCGATACGCAAGCGCTGCAGTTCAGCCTCCCTTTCCAAAGTGACTTTACGTCTTTGCAATTGCTTATCGACCGCAAAGCGAATTGCTCTTTTTGAAATGGCATTACTTCGGTAATCTTGAACATCTAGAAATGCGAATTCTTCCAGGTTTTCCATTTCCCCTGCAGGATCCAAAATGATTACCGGCATGGATTCTCCCGGATGAAAGCGTTTGATTTCCTGGAGGTATTGAATTTCGGCCTTTATATCAGCGCCCGGGCAGAATAAGATCAAATGAAAGTAGGATAAGGCCTTAAGCTCTGGAAGATCATTGAGCTTACTACTGCTCATTACATGATAGCCTTCTTCATTTAAAGTGGTCTCTACCAATTTTTTACATTGGAAGTTTCCCGAATAAAAAAGAATGGGTTCTGTTGCTTGGTTCACGAAGACAGGCCTTTAAAGCAAGGTAGTCAAAATATTCGTGAATCGAATTTTTAAATTAATGCGAAGGGTTTTTGAATTAAATAGGGCAGTGTCTTATTTAAGCGGCTTCCATACCAGGTAAAGAATTCGCCATTTACCATCCATACTTTGTCCGCATAGGGAAATAAGTCTCTGCTGTCTCCACTGTTAAATGGATAGGGTTCCGAGCTTAAAAAAATAAGATCAGCTTTCAGATCCTGGATTTCGGACAGACTTAATTGCGGATAGCGACCTTTATCTTTTGGCGCTACATTCACAAATCCGCAAGCTTCCATGAGGGCAGAACTATAGGTGTCTGTGCTTGCCACCATATAAGGGTCTTTCCAAATGAAATACAAGAATCGACGGCTTTCTTCGGGCTGCAGTTGTTGAATTAATCCTTGAGCCTTTTCAGCCATTATTTGGGCCTCTTTAGCTCTGGAAACCACAGAACCTAATAAGGTGATAAGTTCAATGGCTTGATCCAAGCTGCGAACATCACTTACAAATACCGGAATGCTTTCAGCCAATTCAGTAATATGTTCCTGCAGGTTTTCCTCTTTATTAGCAAGGATTAAATCGGGCTTTAAGCTCTTTATCTGCTCAATATTAGGATTCTTAGTGCCGCCAATAACCGTTTTCGATTCGCGTAAGCCGGGAGGCTGAACACACCAGGAGCTTAGTCCAATTAATTCCGATTCCAGGCCCAGGTCAACGATTAATTCGGTAAGCGAGGGCACCAGCGAAACGATCCGCTGTGGACGATGATTTACAACTAAACTGCGTCCTATTTGATCCCGAAACTCTGGCAAAAAAAGAAGCTTAGCTTAAGGCTGAAATTAAATCCTGCTTGGTAATGATGTGCAGAGCACCGCTGTTTAAGCGTACCAAAACTGCAGAATTATCCTTGTTGATCAGCTTAGCCACCGATTTTACATCCGCATCAGGTGCTACTTCAGGGAAGGGAGCTTCCATAATGCTCTCCACAAATTTCTCCGCTAAACCTGGGTCTTCGATCATAGCTTGGAAAAGACGACTGTCATCCAAGGATCCAACTTGTTTACCATCCTTCATCACCGGGATTTGAGAAATGCTGTGTTTCTGCATTTTCTGAATGGCCTGAGCGATCACTTCATCCGGTTGAACCGAAACCAAAGGTAAATGCTCATGCGCTCTAACCAGATCGCCAGCGGTACTGTTCTCGGTGGTTAAGAAACCGCGATCGCGCATCCAATCGTCATTAAAAACCTTGCCTACATAGCGACTGCCATGGTCATGGAAAAGTACTACAACTACGTCTTCAGGTTTTAAACGGTCCTTTAACTGACGTAAACCCTGAAAAGCAGATCCGCAGGAATAGCCCAGGAATAAACCTTCCTTCTTCGCCAATTCGCGAGTGGCTAAGGCACCATCTTTATCACTTACCTTTTCGAAGTAGTCAATTACATCAAAATCAACGTTTTTAGGCAAAATATCTTCACCAATACCTTCGGTGATATAGCTGTAAATTTCCTTTTCGTCGAATTCCCCAGTCTCGTGGTATTTCTTGAAAACTGAGCCATAGCTATCTATACCCCAAATTTGGATATCAGGATTTTTCTCCTTCAAATATTTACCTACGCCAGAAATAGTTCCACCGGTGCCCACACCCACTACAAAATGTGTAATCCGACCTTCGGTTTGTTCCCAAATTTCGGGTCCGGTACTATCGTAATGCGCCTGTGCATTTCCAGGATTATCGTATTGATAGGGATAATAAGAGTTGGGAATTTCCTTGTGCAGACGATCGGCTACTGAATAATAGGAATCGGGATGCTCAGGTGGCACATTGGTTGGGCATACATACAGCTCGGCGCCCATAGCTCGTAAAACATCCATTTTCTCCTTGCTCTGCTTATCGCTGAGGGTACAAATAAGTTTATAGCCTTTCACAATAGCGGCTAAAGCCAGACCCATGCCCGTATTTCCAGAGGTACATTCGATGATGGTTCCGCCGGGCTTCAGTTTGCCTTCCTTCTCAGCGTTTTCAATCATCTGTAAAGCCATGCGGTCCTTAACCGAATTACCGGGATTAAAGTATTCTACCTTGGCTAAAACCTCGCAAGGGAAATCTTTTACAATTTCATTGAGGCGAATCATTGGGGTATGCCCGATGGTTTCAAGGATATTATCGTATACTTTTTTTATTGGACGCATGTCTCGTTTTTTTGGGAATTCAGGGCCGCAAAGCTAATCAAATCGGATGGCTTTATTAGGTCGAATGCGACTGATCAAATAGGCAGGAATTAATAAACATATCAGGCAAATAGCCAGAGTAATTAGGTTGATGCCTATAAGGTGCCAGGGATTTAAGTCAATACTCACCACACTCACATAATAGGTGCTGGGATCGAGCTTAATAAAGCCATATTGATCTTGCAACCAGGCCAGGCTTATGCCGATAAGATTTCCCCAGAATAATCCTTTCCCCATAAGGTAGGCTGCATTAATAATGAAAATGCTTTGAATGCTTTGATTCTTGCTACCCATGGCTTTGAGAAGACCAATCATGGTGGTACGCTCCATGATGAGGATTAATAAGGCAATGGACATATTAATGGTCGCTACAATAATGATGATGCCCAAAATCAGCATGATATTCAAGTCAAAGAGATCCAACCATTGGAAGAGCTGTAAATTGAGGCTACGCGCATCCATGGCATCGTACTCAAAGGGGAGCTTCAGTCGTAATTCGGCTAAGAAAGCCTGAGGATCATCAATATTCTGCAAATGGATTTCATAGGCACCCACCTCATGCGGGTCCCACTTCGCAAGGCGCTGTACGTGATCTAAATCGCCCACCAAAAAGGATTGATCCAATTTATCGAAGTCAGTACGGAAGATTCCCGCCACTGTAAATTTCCTTCGCAAGGGCGCTTTATTAGGACGCAAGAAATACATCTCACAATCGGAAAATAAGTGGAGTTTTAATTTTTGAGCCAGATTGGCGCTGATCAAAATACTGTCGTCGTAGGTGCCGTCTTTATATTGAGGGATATGCCCTTCGGTGAGGTATTCGGCTATGAATTGAAGATCATAATTTTCGCCAACCCCTTTAAGTACGGCTCCTTCAAAGAGGTCTTCCGATTTTAATATACCTGCATTCTGACCGTAGGCTTGAAGCTTTTTAAGCCGGGGATCTTGCCTTAAGCTATCGATCAAAGCAGGGTCGAGAACAATGGGAACCTGTTCATAACCTGGGTTTGGTCGATAATTCAGGATTTGAATATCTCCACCAAATCCGGTTACTTTGTCTTTGATCGCTTTACGTAATCCATTTCCGGTAGAAATGGCTAAGATCATGATGATCAGGCCTAAGGCGATGGCCCATACAGTAATGTTTAGGACCGGTTTGGCCACCTTGCGGGTGGCGGATCGGTTTTTTAAAATACGACGGGCTATGAAAAACTCAAAGGACACTCAATGAAGCTTCAGAAAATTCGGCTCAAATATACCATAATGCTCTTGCTGCTGGCAGCAATTTTACCGGCGCAAAGTATGCGATTAAAAAGCCCCGATAGTTTGGTGGTCGCCGCGGATCGCCCCGGAGCCTATCTCGCTTCTTTATACGATAAAAATGTGGGCATGGTAGTAAACCATAGCTCTACTTTAAAGGATGGTAAACACTTGGTTGACTTCCTTTTAGAGAATAATATTGAGGTTCAAAAGATCTTTAGCCCGGAGCATGGTTTTCGGGGTGAGGCATCCGCAGGAGCTAAGGTAGAAAGTGGAAAGGACGCCCAAACCGGATTACCGGTAATCTCTCTTTATGGAAATCATAAGAAACCTACAGCCGCGGATTTGGAAGGCTTGGATATGCTGATTTTTGATATTCAGGATGTGGGAGCTCGGTTTTATACTTATATCAGCACCCTTAGCTATGTAATGGAAGCCGCCGCAGAGCATAAAGTGAAAGTGATGGTATTTGATCGGCCCAATCCCCATGGATATTATATCGATGGACCTATACTCGAATTAAAGCACAAGTCCTTTGTAGGGATGCATCCAGTGCCCATTATTCACGGAATGACTGTAGGGGAGTATGCCCGTATGGTTAATGGTGAAGGCTGGTTGCAAGGCTCTGTGCAATGCGATTTGGAAGTAATTCCTTGTCGCAACTATGATCACAATACGGCCTATGAATTACCGATTAAACCTTCTCCCAATTTACCTAACCGCTTGGCTGTTAATCTCTATCCTTCTCTTTGCCTATTTGAGGGAACACCGGTAAGTGTGGGCCGAGGGACCGATTATCCCTTTCAATTAATTGGAGCCCCTTGGTTTAAGGAATTTGGTTTCAACTTCACCCCCGAAGATCGCCCCGGTGCTAGCAATCCGCCTTATGAAGGGGTAGAGTGTAAGGGCTTTATCCTTCAGGATTTTGCCGATTCTTATATGGATGGCTTAGGAGAAATATACCTCTATTGGCTGGTAGAAAGTTATCGAATGGCGCCAGATAAGACGAATTTCTTTAAGCCCTTCTTCACATTACTGGCAGGAACCACCAAGCTTCAGGAACAGATTGAGCAAGGCCTTAGCGCGGAAGAAATTCGCGCTTCCTGGCAAGATGATTTACGGGCTTTTCAGCAGATTCGCCGAAAATATCTGATTTACAGCGATTACTAATCTAATTAACTAGATCCTGGTAAAAGGCTTCATAGCCCTCTATGCTTCGTTCTGAACTAAAGCGGTTGCGGATTCTTTCTTTGGCGGCTGCTCCCATTTTAGCGGCTGCCTCAGGATCGCGATACATTTTTAAAAGCGCATCAGCCATAGCTTGAGGCTTCTTCTTAGGCACAACATAGCCCGAAACACCATCTTCAATCATTTCCCGGTTTCCGGGGATATCGGTAATAATTGCGGCTGTGCCTAAAGACATACCCTCTAAAACCGATTTGGTGATGGACTCACCATAAAGAGAAGAAAGTAAAAAGGTCTGTGCCATTTTAACTATCCTCAGGCTATCGCCACGCCAGCCCATAATATGAATGCGATCGGGGCGAGGTAAACTGTTAATGATCTTAAGGTTTTCCTCATTGTCCATATCCTTACCCAGGATCAGGAGATGGATATTAGCATCCTCCGGAATGTGTTCGAAGGCCTTTAAGAGGTAAGGCATTCCTTTCATCCTGCGATTATTGGCGGCACATACAGCATAGAAGGCATTAGGGTCCAAACCTAATTCTTCATGGGGCATACTTTCGACATCTTCATACCATTCCAATCGATGGCCTTTATTTACAGTGACCAATTTGGGCTTTACAAAGACACTGGCTCTTTCGATATGCTCTTTAACTCCTTCTGAATTGCAGAGTACGGCATCCACTCTGGGGTGTAAGAATTTATAGTAGCAAGAGGGATCGTACCAATGGATATGTCCTTCAAAGCCGCGGTATAAAACCACTTTAACCGGAGTGCCTTTGGCAGCTTGAATGCCATTTACCATTGAAACGCCATTGAAGAGATGCATTACATCGTAAGCTCCCTCCAAAATTTCTTTATGAATAAAAGCGATTTCTTCCTTGTCGAATTTTTTCTCGGGATGAAAATCAATCAAACGAATCCCGGCCTCACGGAATTTTTCACAATAGCTACTGTCGCCGTAAGTCATTATGGTTACCGAGTGACCTTTCTTTTGTAAGCCGATAAAAATCTCAGCTTCAGGGCGAACGGTAATGGTAGTTCTATAATTACTTATGACCAATATTTTGAGGGGCATTCCTGAAATTTTGGGCGAAGGTACATAATCAGCAATAGCTGAAAACTGTAGGGAAAATATGGGTATTTATCAGGGTTTAACAAGAGGCTCGCTGTAATTTTGCAGCATGATTTGGAAACACATGACCAAACCCGAAATTAAGGATCGGGTATACAAAGCTTTAGCGGAAAACCGCAATTACGATAGCGACTTTATTTTAGGTATTCCAGGAACTTATCTCGATACGGCGCAGTTTCACCGTGATGCCGATTTTTTAGAAGATGCTCCCTTTTTACGCACATTCATCAATAATCCCAATCATATTGGTTGCCACACCCTTACCGGGGATGAGGGGGAAGATTTATTCCGTGGAACGCAAAAAATTGAGGTGGAATTAATCCACATGATTTCCGAAGAAATTATGCAGGCCGAGCCTCGCTCCATTGATGGCTACGTAGCTCCCGGTGGTACCGAGGCGAATATTCAGGCTTTATGGATTTATCGAAATTACTATCAAAAGGAATTTGGCGCCAAGCCTTCTGAAGTAGCCGTGGTTTTTAGTGATGATAGCCATTACAGTTTTTACAAAGGAGCGAACTTATTGGGAATTCGTGCGCTTAATGTTCCGGTAGGAGAAGAGGATCGAATGATTAAATCCGAATCTTTACAGGCTGTTTTAGAGCAAGCTACTGCTGATGGGATTAAATACTTTATTGCGATTGCCAATATGAGTACTACCATGTTTGGTTCAGTAGACGATCCCGATCAAATTGCTGACGTTTTTGAGCAAATGGCGCTTCCTTACAAAATGCACGTAGACGGCGCCTTTGGAGGCTTTATCTATCCCTTTACAAATAGTAAATCCAAACTTCAATTTGCCAATCCACGCATTAATTCTATGACTGTGGATGCCCATAAAATGCTCATGGCCCCTTATGGTACCGGAGTTTTTATGATTCGCAAGGATTGGATTCATTATGCCGCTACCAGTGAAGCCTCCTATGTACAAGGATTGGATTATACCATGGTAGGCAGTCGTTCCGGAGCCCAGGCAGTGTCCATTTGGATGATCCTAATGACTCATGGTCCCAAAGGCTGGAAGAATACTATGGAGCGCCTTATTATTGAAACGGATAAGTTATGCGCGGCCCTGGATGATATGGGAATTAGCTATTTCCGGGATCCACATTTAAATATTATCAGCATGCATGCTCCGCAAATACCGGCTGAAATTCCCGGGAAATACCGTTTGGTGAGCGATAATTTTGGTGCTGAGCCCAAATGGTGGAAGATTGTAGTGATGCAGCATACCATCGGTAAAGTGGTGGATCAGTTTATTGCTGATATGCGTACTGCCCTAGCTTAGGCGTTCTTAGGTAAGAAATAAAAAAAGCCACCTCAATTGAGGTGGCTTTTAATTTTGCACTTCACTTATTTGCTAACCATCAGTTTTTCTTCAATAACCTTTTGTAGGTTATGCTTGGGCATAGCCCCGCGCGACATCATGGGGGTGCCTTCCATAGGGATAAAGAGGATGGAAGGGATGCTTTGGATACCAAAAGCTCCCGCTAATTCTTGTTCTACCTCGGTATCTACTTTATAGATGATAATATCGTCCTTGTATTCGTCACTTAGCTCTTCGAATATTGGCGCTACCATTTGACAAGGTCCACACCAATCGGCATAGAAGTCGATAATGGCGGGTTTATTTCCCTGATAATTCCAATCTTTATATTGAGTGTAATCGAACACGTCTTTTTTAAATTGCTCGGTACTAAGTTTTACTGTAGGCATTTTTCTCGTTTTACTCTGCAAAGGTAGAAGGAGCATTCCTACCTTAGCGTGTCATAAGTTACTCCCATCCATTATATAATGAATAATGATCGTTGGGTCAGGATTTTAGTCTCTGATCGTTTTTTTGGGATAAGCGCTGCTCTTTTCTTGGCGCTCTTTTTAGGACTCTATCGTTCCTTTGGTATTTGGCAGGAATATTCAGCTAGTGGTCATTCCCTAAGCTTTCGCGTGATAAGCTTCAGCTTGGTACTTTGGTGCTCTACGGCCATTTGGGAGCAATTATTAAAGGCTAAAGCACGCTGGTTTCGCCGACTTATACAGTTCTTAAGCGGGAACCTTTTTCTATTTTTCTTACTCAATATTTTTTGGCTGGGGCAAGATTGGCAATGGACCAGCTTTTTTAGTCTTACAAGCGATTTTGCCCTTACCTGGATTTGGCCTATCCTCGTTCAAGAAATGTCTTTGGCATATAGCCAGTCTCCAGCAAGACAAGAACCTGAATTGAATATTCAAGATGAAGGTGGTCGCCTGGAATTGAGTCTTCCTCTGAGTCAATTTCGATATGCCGCTTCAGAAGGAAATTATATTGAAGTCTACTGCGATCGGGGAGAAGGCTTGGAGTCGGTTTTAATACGCCAAACTTTAAAGAAGTTGATAGAGCAATATCCGGAACACTTAGTACGGGTACATCGCAAGTATGTGGTAAACCCCGATTTGATAGCCGAGGTTTACTGGCATTCCAAAGATTCCTACCTCAAATTACCAGGAGGAATCCAATTGAAAGTAGGGAATAGATATCGCGAGGAATTGCAAAAGGCTAGGCAGAAATTATAATTCCAAAGTCAGCATTCTTCTTCATCCCAGGAATGGCGACTTTATCCCAAAGTCTTGATATTCTTGGCCAAATAAGAGAAATGGCGGATTTTTGAGCCATGTCATTTCAGAAAGTATTACTCCTAATTGTTAGCATTGGCCTGGCTCTAAACCCGAATACCCCGGAAGAGGAACCTAATTTTTCAGGTCAGCTATTCTTGACGTCCCGATTGCTGGAGCAGCCGATTTATTTGGCTCAGGGAATGGCCGATCGGCAGCATTCTGTTTCAGTGGATAGTAATACCGTTTTCGATATCGCTTCCTTAAACAAGTCCTTTATCGCCAATCTGGTATTGCAAGCTGTGGCTGAAGGCCGATGGAATTTGAATTCGGAATTAAACAGTTTATTAGAGCTTTATGGTTTTGATGCTCGATTTAAGCCCGGAACCACATTGCATTTAATGCTCTGCCATCGCTCCGGTTTAGGTGATTACGATGATTTACCGGAAGATTATCATCAGGATGAATTCCGACCTTTTAAACGACTTCATTTTAACAATGATGAATACCTGAGCTTCCTGGCTCAAATTAGGCAAGCCGAGCCGGCTCAGGATTTTCATTATTCCAATTTTGCTTATCATATCCTTCCCATTTTATTAGAGGCAGAGTATGGTTTATCCTTTCAGGAAATCTTGCATCAGAAGATTGCTAAACCGCTTGGAATGAAGGCCATTTACGCGCCCTCCAGTCATCGTGATATAGTTCCTCATTTAGCGGTGGCTTATCGCATGGAGAATGGGCGGTATAAGGCCAACGACTATATCGATCTTAGCCTGGGCCGCAGAGTTTTTTGTCGGGCTCAAGAACTAATGCTCTGGCTCGAATCCGGCGGAGGTCGTTCTTTACTTCCGGATAGTTTGGCCACTTTAGTTATGCAAAATCATCTTGCGGATCTTAATACAAACCAATCGTATGGCTATGGCTGGGTTTATTATCCCGAGAAGGAGCATTATGAAATGGGGGATTTAGACCTCGAACCATCTTACTTTATTCATGGTGGCAGCACTGAAGGTTTTCAATCCCTGGCCATTTCGGTAAATAATGGAGAGACCAATTTGGTGCTATTAGCCAATAATGGAGATGGTAAAGCGCTCTTTGAAAGGGCTAAATCAATACTTAAAAATCTATATGAAAAGGACTAAATTATACCTCGTAGTTTTAATTGGATTCGTAGTTGGTCCCAGTCTCTCCGCTCAAAATATTTTGGGATTATGGCAGGTGACCAATGTTCAGGTAGGAGATAAGGAAATGACCCCACAAGAAAAGTGGATTCGTTTTTCAGAGCAAGGTTTTGAAGGTGGAAATGGATTGCTTCAAAATGGGGCCGGTACCTATCTATGGAAGGCTCAGGAAATGAAGCTTTCCATGAACGATAGTTTGGGCTTTGTAGATCCTTTTGATGCATTTAAAGTAGAAGTGACAGACTCTAGCATGCAATGGTCTCGACAAGAGGAAGGCATGGAGGTTACTGTTCATTTGAAGCGAATTCAAAGCTTACCGCTGCGAATGGCGGATAAGGTGGTAGGTGTTTGGCAAGCGGAATCTGAGGATAGTTTGGCCTATGTGTTCTTCCGTTGGGATAAAGTGTATACTATAGTTTATAAAGATGGCAGTCGCGAATCCGGACTCTGGTACGCCCATGCCCATCGCTTGGAATTAAGCTTACATCCCTGGGATAAAAATGAAAGGTCCCGCCATTTTAAAATACTAGCGGGACCCTGGAAAACACTTCATTTGGAGCCAGCTGATAGGACTGGCATTGATTGGATTTTTTCAAGAAGAAGGACCTTTCCAGACTAGCCTTCTTGGGCAGCCCAGGATTTACAATAACCCCCGGGTTCAACACCGCCGTTTACAAATAACATACAACCGGCGCAGCTGCCTTCAAATTTATCGGGCTGGAAGAAGCGACAGTTTTTACAAATTTTATCTGCTTCGGTGCTTTTAGGCACGTAGGCAACGCTTTCACGTACTTCCAAATCGGAATCACTCAAATTGGCGTTTTCTGAAGCGCAAGCACTGGCCTCAGTTGATGGCTTAGCGCTGGTATGGGATGATTCCGATGGAGAGCTGTTTTCGCTGTCGGAATTCTCACTAGCACTGCCACCACAGGCTTGTAATATGGCGGCCCCTGAAAATGCGGTGAGGGAAAGGATGCCAGCCTTTGCTAAAAATGTTCTGCGATCTGTCTTGCTCATTGTCCTCTGTTTTTAGACTATCAATATTAGTGAGAAAGGCTTGAAATTCCTCAAAATCAGATTATTTGTACTTAATCCAACTTAAGGGGAACAAAGAAAAAACCCTCCTATTTTAGGAGGGTTTTCAGAGTACTTATAAGGCAGATTGTCTTAGATGTATTGTTCCATAAAGAGGGGTTCTTTCAATAAACCCAGTCTTAGTGGTTTTTCTTCTTCAAACCAAACTTCCACTTCTTCGATACGGATCAGATCATCTTCAATTCGCACTTTAGAATCACTATCGTAATCCTTAAATACGTCTTCTTCTTCATTTTCCCATCGTTCTTCAATGCGTTCTTTTTCAGGGCAATCTGTGCATAGCAAGCCGTGATCGGTCATGGTCCAATAATGTCCAACCATATCAGGATCCCAATAGTTTTGCACATTGGCGATATCATCAATAATGCTCTCCATACCGGGGCCTAGGAATACGGTATCACCTTCAGCGAGATACAATACCAAGCGGATTTGTTGAGCACGGTATAATTTACCTTCCGGGATGGTATAATAGATTCCGGATACCACCAGACCGCTATCAACTTTTAAAAAGTGTTCAGGACTACGGGCATTGAGTCGGGCTTCATCCCGGCTGGAACCGCGACTATCAACCTTCTTCACCAAATAGCTGTTCGCCGAATTGGAACGTTTTATATCAAATTCAATATCTGAGAAATAGCTTTTGGCATTGTAGATTAACCACTGATCACTGTTGCGGTATCCACTCATTTGCTCATAGAGGCTGTCTTTGTTTACCTCCATATAGATCATGCCATTATCAGGAATCAAATTATACTCTTGACTTTGGGTAGCATGATCTTCAAATTCGTGGGCAATCTTAACTCCGCTAATGGCCAGGAGGATCACACCCGCCAAAGAGGTTAAAGCTAAACCGCGACGTACGCCAGAGTTTAAAGGTTCAATACCGAATACGATGCGTAAACCATAATAAACCAATAATAGCAAAGGCCCCAAGAGTAGCAGTGTAGCACCAATCATCATACTGTTGTAAGAGCTGCTGTCGATCGCTAGCAATTGAAGGATATTACTAAGCTCACTGAAATTATAGTGATAGTCATTGATCTCAATGCCAATGAAAAGCGTAATAGCCAAACTGGCAAGGATAATAATACCGATGCCTAAAAAGACAAAACCAATTGCCTTAAAGACAAACTTTAAAATCAAACGGATCAGTTCAAAAATCCCACTAAAAAGCTGAGCTAAAAGGCTCTGGCCACTGCGGCCTACATTACGTGCTTTACCCCCCAGTTCAGACATTCTTGCACCTACTGCGGCACCTTCTTCTTTTACGAAGTTCTCAATATTGCTGAGGGTAACTGGCTTTCCCCGCATTTGCAATTTCTCGGTGGTGGTGCGAGCGGCTGGAATAATGGCCCATAAAATCAGATAGAGAAGGAATCCGAATCCTGCAAAGAAAGAAGCAAGGAATAGGATTCGTACCCAAAGGGCATCCATATTGAAATAGGCAGCCAGACCAGAAGCAACACCGCCAATAATGCGATTATCTACATCACGGTGAATTTTCTTACCATTACTGGTATAGCTATCTTCAAAACTGTAGTTGGAATTCGTGGCGCTTTCTTCATCCAGATAATCCTCTGGGCGACCCATAATGGCGATTACATCATCTACATCCTGGATATTAATTACCTGCTTGCTTTCACTGGTTCTTTCGCGAAAAAGTTCTGCCATGCGGGTTTCCACATCGTTCAGAATTTCAGAACCGCCATTGGTTTGAATAAACTGCTGGCGTAAGGCACCCAGATAGGCTTCCAGCTTGTTGAAGGCATCTTCATCAATATGAAAGATCATGCCTCCTAAATTGATATTTAGTGTCTTTTTCATGATGTTTTATTTTCGTTGGTTTCGTTCATACTGTGATTGACAGCCTCCTGCAGACTTTCCCAGGTAAGGCGTAATTCCTTGAGGGCAGATTTCCCTAATTCGGTCAAATTATAATACTTACGGGGTGGCCCGCTGGTTGATTCTTCCCAGCGGTAGGCGAGGAGCCCACCGTTTTTAAGGCGGGTTAGCAAAGGGTATAAGGTTCCTTCTACCACTATTAATTCGGCCTTTTTTAGTTCTTCAATAATCTCGTTGGCGTAGGCATCGCGCTCTTGCAGCATGTTTAGGATGCAGAGCTCCAAAACGCCTTTGCGCATTTGGGCCTTGGTGTTTTCCAGATTCATGATGCAGTACTTTTAAATTCGATGGAGCCCGTAAGCAGAATGATATTCGCTTTGCGCTCTTCGCGATCATTAAAGATGATTATCAAATGAGGACTGAGCCTTTGACCTTTCTTTTTAAAGATCAACATCTGACTATGCTCGTCTTCATATTCACTGGGTACAATGGCTAGCTCATAACCAATGCGCATGAGTTCTTCCACGATTTCTTTTTCGGAACGTAAACCAGGACGATATTCATCGAAGCCGATGAAACGCAATCGACGGATCGTTCCACTAATACGTTGTTCCAGATCATCAGTGTCGATATCAATATCAAAATCCTGGAAAATGCCGGCATCCAAATTAACCGCTATGCTAAACTTATCTCCGGAATAGCGCTCGTAAATCGCATCGACCGGATCGGTGTTTTGGGCAAATCCTCCAAAGTAACAGAGGCTGAGTATTGCCAGGGTGAGACGTTTTTTCATTGTTCTATGTTTTGTTAAGCAAAGATATGTTGAAATATCAGTACTATGCAAAACAAAGTACTATAATTATTCAAAAGTGTTTGTAAATGAGTTAATTACAATTTAGCTCATTTGGCATTTGTGATTAATTGCTCGAAAAAGTGGAGGTGAATTGAGGAGAATGGTCGCCGAATTGTTCAGCGGATCGACCAGTTTCTTTGGTCGGATATTTCCTTCAAGAGGTAATCATACTGGAATTGAATTTCTGAGCCTTGATGATCAACCTGGCAGAAGCTTACGGTTTTAAGGGGGAAGTTTGAACCTAAGAGCAATCCTCCTTCGCGAGGACTGCGTTGAGGGTCTAAATGAAATTGGCGAAGGTCCGGTGCCTTAGCTTGCTTTTGCTGATGCAGCCATTGCTGAAAGCGATACTTACGAGCCTCCCTAATATTAGGATGGTAGAGTTTGGTGCTACTCCAAAAATGAGGCATATGAGGATCGAGGTGATTCCAGATATCGCCATCCGGATTATGTTCCAATTGCCAAAGCTCTCCGGGCTTGCTTATAATGAGGGTAAAGGGTTCTACACCCTGATAATCTATTTTCTGAAAGACAGCAATGCTTGGATCTTCCAAAAAGTCGATTAAAACTTTGCCTCGACTGTGGCGATAGGGGAGTTTGCGGAGATAGGGAACACTGCCACCATTTAAAAGGCATGCTGCCCAGCCCGACTCATGGACGCCCATCCAGCTGCCACCGGCTTTTAAATCTTGCGGGAAATGAAATTTACCCCTCAAGCCTTCTTCATCCATAATTCGAGATGAACTTTCGCGATGGGGTAATTCATCTCGATTATGACTTAAAACAAAGCCTGAAGCCTGAGGGATATAGCTTAAGCTACACATGATTAGCTATTGCTATGCCTTTTCCAGGGACGAATGATTAAGCGGATTTTACGGTCATAACTGAAATAATTAACCAGCCAGTTAAAGAATACCACCATGCGATTGCGGAATCCTACCAGGCTAATTAAATGTACGGCCATCCATACTGCCCATCCCGGGAATCCTTTTAACATCAGCTTGCCATATAATTCGGCCACCGCCTTGTTACGACCTACCGTAGCCATGGTGCCCTTGTCTCTATAAGAGAAGTTTTTCCACTTAGCGGTATCGGAGCTGTTATTCAGGTTTTTAGCGAGATTTTGCCCTTGTTGTATGGCTACCTGGGCCAACATGGGATGCCCTTTTGGATTTTGCTCATCGGCCATAGAGGCCACATCGCCAATCGCATAAATAGTTTTGTGCTCGCCAATTTGATTGAGTCCGTTTACCTGATAGCGCCCATGATGAAAGTCTTTGCCTTCTTCCAATCCAGGGATAATATTTCCGGTAACACCAGCCGCCCAAATTAGGGTAGAGGCGGGGAGGTCTTTTTTATTGGTTTTAACCGTCTCGCCATCATAAGACTTCACCGCAGTATTCAACCATACTTGAACCCCTAAGGTTTCAAGGTATTTTAGGGCATTTCGAGAGGAGAAATCCTGCATAGGTGGCAATACCTTACCGGCCATTTCTATCAGGTGGATAGACATCCGACGAAAGTCGAGGTCCGGATAGTCATTCGGTAAAACGTGGTTTTTCAATTCGGCCAAAGCTCCAGCCAATTCAGTACCAGTAGGACCGGCGCCTACAATGGCAAAATTCATTAGCCTTTCCCTTTCCTTTAAATCTTGGGTTAAGGAGGCGGCTTCGAAATTTTGAAGGATTAAACTGCGTAGGTTTAAAGCTTCGGGTACCGTTTTCATGGGCATGCCCAATTCTTCCACGGTTTTCATTCCGAAATAATTGGTGCCGCTCCCTGTGGCTATCACCAGGTGATCAAAATCCAAGTTCCCGATATCGCATTGCAGCGTTTTATTCTCGGTGTCAATGCTTTCGGCCTTAGCCAGTCGGAAGTAAAAATTAGGTAGTTTACGGAAGATATGCCGGATGGGATAGGCGATGGAGTCGGGCTCCAAACCAGCCGTGGCTACCTGATATAAAAGGGGTTGAAAGGTGTGATAATTGTGCTTATCAATCATCACCACCTGATAGCGTTGATGATTGAGTTTTTTGGCCAGATTCAAACCACCGAAGCCGCAGCCGATAATTACGACTCGCTCGAGGTTTGTATCCGGAATATTCAGTCCGTTCATGGTGTTTTATTGCAATCCGCTCAATATATAATCGTATAAACCATGGCCCGGTTCATATTTGGGTGCAGTAAAGCTATGGGTCTTGTAAAGGGGTGGTTTAACGATTTCACGATCGATCATTTCTACCAGCGTTTCGTAAAAGTCGGTAGAGGTTTTCCCAACTAAGAGAGGACTAAGATCGATGTCATTAAGGTACATCCGTAAAATCTTAACGAAGCCACTAAGGTACAGGTAATCTTTGGTGAATCCACCGCCCCGGAAAATTCGTGTACAAAGGCTAAAAGCATCGTTTGGATTCATGCCTTCATCCTGATGCAGATAACGGAAACATTGATTGAAATCGGCACCATTGCACATCATATCCACTACTTTAACCCGAGTGGCTAATTTCTTCAATCGCTTGAGCGTGATATTTCCGCTAAGTAATTCAGCTAAAATGGCCAGGCCTTCCTGCGTACGAGTATTTACGGGTAATCCCAGATTGAAGATTTTGAGATCTTGCAGGTTCGAATTCTGGGTGGTTACCATATGTACGCCCAGTTCATGTTCTATCAGGGCACCTAAATCTCTTTCGGTAAAGGTGGCATCGGGACGAATTAACACAGTTTTCCGAGAATTGAGGACCATCACCTGCGAAATAACCCTTTTGCTCAATTCTATTTTCCCTTTCATTTCATAGCGATCCATGGCCTCTTCAAAACGTTGGATCACTTGCTCCATTTCCAGATTAGGCATGCGCTTTGGCTCACTCGGAATACTGGGTAGGAGGGAAAGATATTGAGCGTTTTGCAAGTCATTATGACTGGGACGCCCAAAATAGCGGAGGGAATTATAAAGGAATTTCTTGGAGTTTAAACTCGCCAGTAAATCGACTTTATCAAAATAACTGTTTATCACTGCCTCGTAGAGGTAGCGAATGGATACATCGCTAATTTCTTGAGTTTTAAGATTCCCCAGTGATTGTTTGAGTTCGAAAGGATGAATCTTAATGGGGCTATAGCGAAAATGAGGAGCTTCATTGTACTTTTTCTTAAAAAAGCGCTTGCGTTCCGCATCAATATTGATAGGGTTTACATAAGCCAGCAATTCGAAATTTCGCAAGAGCTTATGCAATTGTCGGTCTATTTTTAACAAGGAAGGATCCACTCCTTTATGCAAGAGAACACCAGGAGCCTGACTGTTATAGGTGGTTTCTTTATCAATAAAATGACGAGCACTATTGAGGATGGCTGTCTTGAGGTTCCTCTGCAAATTGCGAATCACATCCGGATAATCCACTCCATTGGATTCATCGCAATAGACCTTCTTTACCTCGGTTGCTAAAACCAGGGTATTGGAAAAGTTTGTGCTCAGAAATTCGAGGTTGTATCCTAATCCTTGAAATACATCATTAATTGCGCAGAGGCTTTTTTCATTGGGGACTTGAATTTTCTCCAATTCATCCTTCCAATGATGGATATAAGAACCAAAGCGTTCTTGATCCACCCGCATGGTTCCGATATTAAATAAAGGTACCTCACGATCCCATCGCTTCCAATTATAAGAGTGCATATCAAAGACCAGACAAGCCTCAAAGCTTTCCTCTAATCGGGCAACTAAAGCCCTTAAGATGCGGTAATAATTATGATGCTTTCGCAGACTTTGACTTTGCTCTCGTGGGCTAAGTTTCTTTTTCCAAACATCTTTACCCCAGGCTGTCTCATAAATCGCAGCAAGTGGTCTGCGGTTTAAATCGTATTCATAGCGCGAATCACAGCCAACCAGTGTAATGGGCATAGACGATATAAAGGCATCCGTATGAGGGTCTTCTTCATACCAACGCTGGTATTCATCCAGTGCAATGCGGGGTTTTAGCGATTCACGCAGCTTAGAGCCGGCATGAATGGCAGTGCAGACATAGGGAACGTAGCGTTCAATTTTAATCTTTAAACCTCCGTCGCGGGTTTGGGCATCAAAGCATTCACCTTTGCGAATCAGCCTAATGATCTCATCAGGACTCAGTATTTGCGTCGTCATACAAAATCTCAGGACGAAAATCGTCTTTAAGTTCACGGCGGGTTTTCACCACCTTCTCGAGATAATCGATAATTTTTTCTTGAAGTCGAACCTTATAAAGTCGGTTTATATCCTTTAAGGTTCCAGGGCTTAGTACATTGATTTCGATTAGCTTGCCATTGATCAAATCCAGCCCAGCATAGTAAATTCCATCCTTAACCAGTTTCTCACCAATTTTTTGGCAAAGGATTTTATCTTGTTTGGTGAGACGGTATTTTTCGACCGAACCTCCGGCCGAGATATTAGATCGAACATCACCGGCAGTAGGTCTTCGGCGTAAAGCTCCAATGGGCTCACCATTGAGCATAATTACGCGCACATCACCTTCTTCAGCCCCTTCGATATAATCTTGAAGGATTACATAATTCGATTTTCCTTTTTCGCGATGAATGTAGAAGTCGAGGAGGGAGCGAATATTGTGCATTGCCGATTTCTCAATCACAATTACGCCACTGCCCCCAAAACCATCGAGGGGTTTCATGATCATTTTCTCCTGATCTGAATCCTGGATAATGCGGAGTAAATAATCCAGGTTTTTAGATACGTGGGTAGTAGGGATTAAGGCGCGATCCGGATCGTGATAAGCGGCTGTATAAATCTTATTATTTGCCTCCCGAAGGCCATTCACATTATTGATGATAAATACTTCATCTTTAATGGAATCCAGGAAATTGAGCACCAAATTGTCCAAGGGTGGATTATCACGCATAAAGATCACATCAAAGCTATTCAATGGACTCATTTCCGTTTGGAAATTTATATCGCGATAAAAGGCTTTTATGCTGTTTGTGGTTTTCTCTTCGGGCTTAATCCACTTGCATAAACTTAAGGTCACACTATCGCGGATGGTAAGATTCGCAGCATGGGTAATGGCTACCTCATGTTTGCGTTTTACGCATTCGTGAATAATGCGGATAGTGGAATCCTGGGCAGGATCTACCCGTTCCCAAGGATACATGATGAAGCAAATTTTCATTGGAATATTATCGTTTAAATGGGAGTTTTTGACCAGCTTGTTCAAAGACCATGGTTCCATTTTCGGGATCAAAAGTTACTTTGATAGTGGCGGCTTTAAATTCGAATACATGATTTCCTCTTGCCTCCATGGGAAAGGAAGGTTGACCGGTAGCCTGGCCTTTTAAAACACCTTCTTCTACAAAGAACTTGATGTCTAGAGGAAAATGATCTGATTTATAAGTACCTGAATATTGTTGCAAATCATCAACGGCCACTTCCACTTTTTCGAAGCTTGGCAGCTGATAGCCTTCCTGCTCAAAATAAATGGATAAGATGTCTATTAATAATTGATTTAAGGGATATTGGCTACCATTAAGGCAAACCGCTACAGCCAAGTCATCGGCCGCCATATAGCTGGCATGGCTCACAAAGCCATCGATGCCCCCATTATGTCCGTATGCTGAATGGCTGTAAAAGGGGTAGTAGAATAGGGCTAATCCAGGCTCTTTTCCGTTTTTCATTTGTCCCACACTGCTCTTATCCAGAATTTTTCCGCTTTGTAAAGCACGCATAAATTGACAAAGCTCCCCGGTGCTGCTCACGATACCACCTGCTCCTAAGGGTACTGAAGGATGAGTATTGGAGGCCTTGGTCCATTCTCCGGTCCAATAAAAACTCTCTTGTTCCCCTTTTTTTCGTGCATCAGCGCTATAGAAATAGGTGTTTTTGAGCTTTAAAGGATCTGCAATTTTTTCGATTAATAAGTTGGCAATAGGCTGTTGGTAGATATCCTCTAGGATATAGCTCAGTAAAACATAATTGGTATTGGAATAGGAGAAATCCGAATCGGGTGTAAAATCAGGCTCCATACTGGCAAAGCGGCTAAGCATTGCTTCCCGACTTTGTTCTTTTTCCATGATTTGCAAATAGCTGTCGTCATCAGTGAAATTATGAATGCCACTGCGATGGCCAAGCATCATTTTAATGCTGATTTGGTCTGCATTGGGGATTTTGGGAAACCATTCGGATAATTTGCGATCCAAGCTCAATTCCCCTTCTTCAATTGCCTTCATGACCATGGTTGCGGTGAAGGTTTTTGAAATGGAGCCAATGCGATACAATTTCGCCCCCTCATCTTTAGTGGGACTGGCTTGACCGAAAGAAGCCTCGTAATAAACTTTGCCTTTATGGTAAAGGCTAAAGCTCCCAATTAATTGATTCTCCTGATTTAAAATCTGGACCAGAGAGTCCAAGACCAATTTTCGATTGTCTGTTTGGCCGTGTAGGAGGCTTGAGAAGAAAATTAAAAAAATGGAGAACAATTTTGTGAAACGCATAGGCGATGATACTTTTTAATGATCATAACGAAATTACAGTAAAGGCGCCACATTTCAACCGGTAAAAAATAGAGGACTGCACTTTTTTTTATGGAATGTGAAGTCCTCGTTTTAAGAATTAACCTCTAGTTTAAATTTTAAATTTTTAGAATTGGATTGCACTTGATACATTTGGAAGATACCAAACACCAACAATGCGAATTGATATCGTATTTCTAATTTTTCTTGGATTTGCAGCATTAATGTGGTTAGTCGCATTGATCACAAAACTCTTTCCAGCCCGCAAGCCCAATAGCTTATATGGCTATCGGACCGATCGGTCTATGCGCAATAGAAGGAATTGGAACTATGCTCAGTCCCTCTTGCCTAAAATGTTTTTTAGAATCGGATTTTACCACATTCTATTAGCAGCACTTTGGTCATTTTTGCCGCCAATAGATGATAAAATGGGCATTTTGTTTTTTGGCTTCGTTCTTATTGCTGCTTTTGGCTTAGAGCTCTATCGCAGCGAAGTGAAGTTGAAGAAATTCTCCAAAGAACGCTTCTAGGACTCAGGAAAAGGATCACTAAATTTCTCCTCTGCATTCAATACCGGATCACTCAAAGTTTTTAGGAAGGCGACTAAAGCACTCTTTTCCGTTTCACTTAGGTTAAGTAATCGTACTCCACCGTTAGGTAAACGTAAGGGACCACTCAAATTAGGATTGTTCTGTACTCCGGTGCTATAATGTTCTATTACTTCTTCTAAGCTGCTAAATCGACCATCGTGCATATAAGGAGACGTTAAATCGATATTCTTTAATGATCCTACCTTAAACTGACCTATCTGATTAGGGTTTCCGTTTTGACCACCAATTCCTTGATCGTCATCATTGCTTAGGTCCAAACCATTATTACGCGGTCCAGGAGCGATAAATGCATCGGTACCGTGGCAGGCAGCACAACCAATGGCGGGACTAAAAAACAGGTTCTTACCCAAATTTTCTTCGGCGCTAAAATTGGGGAAGTCCAAATTGCGATTGTTTACCTGCTGCAAGCCCAGATCATATTTACTATTAAAGCTTATGATACTGCGAACAAATTGAGCCAATGCCTTACTGATGCGATCAGAATTGATCTCAGTGCTACCAAATGCGGCGCTAAACAGTTCCGGATAATAGTCCAGAGTTTCTAATCTCTGGATCAGGCTATCGAGGGTCATTCCCATTTCTACGCCATCCTGAATTGGCATTAAAACCTGATCTTCAAGACTGTTGGCTCTTTCATCCCAAAAGAAATGACCATTGGCATAATAGCGACTATTCGCCAGTGACATAGAATGACGACCGGTTTCTCCATTAGCAAAACCAAAACTTAGAGTAGCCGGATCACTAAATCCATTTTCTATTTGATGGCAGGAAGCACAAGATACGGTGGCATTGGCGCTCATTTGCTTGTCGTAAAACAAAACTCTGCCCAAGCTTGCCCCTGCATTTGTGATGGGATTATTGGCGGGGGTATTATCGGCATTAGCCACAGGTCCTGCCAGAAGGTAATTCGGTAAATTTTGTTGCGCGTAATTGAAAGGGGTTTCGGGTAGGCTCGGACTCAGGGCAGAAGATACCTTCCCATTGTTGGCATTCTCGGAATTGCTGCGGTCTTTTTGGCAACTGCTCAGGAGTAAAAGAGCAATTGCAAGGCTGAAAATGGACTTGGTCATAATGGCTTATTTACCTAGATGGACTGAAGAAGAAGGAAATGGTTTAAACAGCAGCCCCAAGAATTTTAAATCAGCCCGCGATTTTCTACTTTGCAAGCCCCTCACTCTATTGAAAATATGCGCAAAGTAATTTGGCCCTTTGGACTCTTATCGGGTTTAATAATTGGCTCTGGTTTTTTTATAAACGTTGGTAATTCAGACCTTAATTCGGGAAGTTCTGAAGTCTTACGTTACCTATTTATGATTTTGGTATTTGGCCTAATTCTGTTTTTTGCGGTACGCTTATTACAGCAAAAGGTGTTTTTAGGCGAAATCAATTTTTCCCGTGCTTTTATTGGTGGCTTTTATATAGTATTGATAGCTTCAGTAATATATGCCCTGATGTGGGAAATGTATTTTGCCAATCATGGTCATGAATACGTCACTGCCTATTTAGCCGAAATGAAGGAACGATTGGATGCCAGTAGTTTGGGGCAGTTAGAAATAGAAGCGCGCTACACGAATCAAAAGCAAATTATGCAATCTTATGAGGATAGTTTTCTGGTGCGTTTCGGCTTAACAACCGCTGAAATATTTCCTATTGGATTAATCATGGCCTTGGCCAATGCATTTTACTATTCAGTATTGGCTCGTAAGACGGAAAAAAGCCATCTTTGATCCATGCAATCATTGGAAACTGCGGGCTTTTTAATTTTAGGATTAACGGCTCTAACCACCTTTCTGGCTTTTCAGGATCGCCAACGTTTTGAGGCGATGCTTCTAAGAGTAGCTGACCTCAAAGCAGGGCAGTATTATCGACTTTTTACCTCGGGGTTTATCCATGTTGATTGGACCCATTTCTTTTTCAATATGTTCAGCTTGTACATCTTCGCTGGCTCTTTGGAAGACTCCCTGGGGATGCTCAATTTTGTTTTGGTGTATTTCGGGAGCATGGCCGCCGGGAGTTTACTCGCTTGGTTTTACCATCAGAATAATCCTGAATATCGCGCGGTAGGGGCTTCCGGAGCAATAAGTGGAATTATATTCTCAGCGATCGTTATGAAACCGGGAATGGAGCTGAGTATGTTCTTTTTACCCTTCTTTTTCCCAGCCTGGATATACGGTTTAGGATTTATACTGTATTCGATTTACGGTATTGGTAAACAGCACGATAATATTGGGCATGAAGCTCATTTGGGGGGTGCTTTGGCGGGATTACTACTAACCCTCTTGCTGGAGCCTCAGGTGATGCAAACCAATACCTTAACGATTATTTACCTAGCGGTTCCCAGTTTGGTATTCTTGATAATCTTGTTTTTTCGTCCTCAATTATTGCAATGGAATACCGGTGGACCGGGTCAATCTATGACGATAGATGATCGTTACCGAGCTCGTAAAGCCGATCAAGAGGCGGAATTAAATCGGATACTGGATAAGGTAAAACATTCGGGGCCAGAGTCTCTTACGGATCAAGAGCGTCAATTCCTGCGCGATCATTATTGAAGCAGTCTAAAAGACGTATTTTAGCCCCATCTAAATCAGTAAAATGGCCAATAACTTATTAGCTGGAAAGAAAGGAATCATCTTCGGAGCTTTGAATGAAGATTCTATCGCCTGGAAAATTGCCGAAAAGGCACATGAACAAGGTGCTCAATTTGTTTTGACTAATGCTCCCGTAGCCATGCGTATGGGAGAAATTAATAATCTGGCAGCCAAAACCGGTTCGGAAGTCATTCCTGCGGATGCTACCAATATGGAAGATCTTAATACCCTTTTCGAAAAGGCGGAGTCCATTTTGGGAGGCAAATTGGATTTTATCCTCCACAGTATCGGAATGAGTGTGAACGTACGTAAAGGAAAAGCCTATACCGATCTGAACTACGACTGGTTAAGCAAAGGCTGGGATGTTAGTGCCGTTTCCTTCCATCGTGTGATGCAGGTTGCTTGGCAACGTGAAGCTATGAATGACTGGGGTAGTATTCTAGCACTAACCTATATTGCTGCACAACGTACTTTCCCCGATTATAACGACATGGCTGATAATAAAGCCTATTTGGAAAGCATTGCCCGTAGTTTCGGGTATCAATGGGGTGTACGCAATAAAGTACGGGTGAATACCATTTCCCAATCACCAACACCAACCACCGCTGGTAGTGGCGTAAAAGGCTTTGGAGGCTTTATTAATTATGCCGAGAAAATGAGCCCCTTAGGAAATGCTACTGCAGAGGATTGTGCTGATTATGCGATCTCACTCTTTAGCGATCTTACGCGAAAAGTAACCATGCAAAACCTCTTCCACGATGGTGGCTTTAGCAGCACCGGAGTGAGTGAAGCCGTTATTGAGCGCTTCGAAGAAGATTAAGCACAGAAATACTTATACAGAAAGCCCTTCGAAATTCGAGGGGCTTTTTTTTAGTGCTCTTCAAAGCAGTCTAGCTAACTGTATTTCAGCTCTTATAATGAAAATATCCCCCTTGAGGTTCTCAGGCATTAAGCCAATGTTAAAAACATGTGGAAAAAGCCTGCAATTAGGCACTGGGAAAGGCTTTCAAGCTAGGTCTAATTCGGTATCTTTGAGAATTATCACATTTAGCGTAACTGCAAGAATATGAGTGAAGTACAAAAAGATTACGGCGCTAGCAGCATTCAGGTACTGGAAGGTCTGGAAGCGGTTCGTAAACGTCCTTCGATGTATATCGGAGATGTGGGAGTTAAAGGTCTACACCATTTAGTATATGAGGTTGTAGATAACTCCATTGATGAAGCCCTCGCCGGCTACTGCGATACCATTGAGGTTACTATTAACGAAGACAATTCTATTACCGTAAAGGATAATGGTCGGGGTATCCCCACCGATATCCACGAGAAAGAAGGTCGCTCTGCTGTAGAAGTAGTTATGACTGTTCTCCATGCCGGTGGTAAGTTCGATAAAGACTCCTATAAAGTATCCGGAGGTTTGCACGGAGTAGGGGTTTCCTGTGTGAATGCTCTTTCTGATTATTTAAGAGTTGATGTTCACCGTCAAGGAAAAAAATACCATCAAGAGTATAAGCGCGGGGTGCCTGATTATCCCCTTGAGGAAGATGGTAGCACGGATTACCGCGGAACCATCGTAAGCTTTAAGCCTGATGCGACCATTTTCCAGGTCTTGGAATATCAGTATGAAATTCTTGCCTCTCGTTTAAGAGAACTGGCTTTCTTGAATAAAGGGATTAGTATTTCCTTAACGGATAAGCGGGTTACTGATGAGGATGATAACTATATGAGTGATCGTTTCTTTAGCGAAGGTGGACTGGGAGAATTCGTGGAGTTTATCGACGAAAATCGCGAGAAACTCATGCCTCAGGTGATCAGCATGGAAGGGGAACGTAATGATATCCCCGTAGAGGTTGCGATGCACTACAATACCTCCTTTAGTGAGAATATCCACTCTTATGTAAACAATATTAATACCCATGAAGGGGGAACCCACCTTTCAGGATTCCGTCGGGCTTTAACCCGTACGCTGAAGCGTTACGCGGATGAAAGTGGTATGCTAACCAAGGAGAAGGTAGATGTAAGCGGAGATGATTTCCGTGAAGGTCTTACCGCCGTAATTTCGGTAAAGGTTATGGAGCCTCAGTTTGAAGGCCAGACCAAAACCAAATTAGGGAACTCCGAAGTTTCGGGAGCAGTAGATCAATTGGTAGGGGAAATGCTTTCCAATTATTTGGAAGAGAATCCCAATGAGGCCAAAATGATCGTTCAAAAGGTGATCCTGGCCGCTAAGGCGCGTGTGGCAGCGAAAAAAGCACGCGAAATGGTGCAACGGAAAACAGTAATGGGAGGTACCAGCCTTCCCGGAAAACTTTCCGATTGTTCTGAAACCGATCCTGCAGTATGTGAAATCTTCCTGGTGGAGGGTGATTCGGCCGGTGGTACCGCCAAACAAGGGCGTGACCGTAACTTCCAGGCCATTCTTCCTTTACGAGGTAAAATTCTAAACGTTGAGAAAGCCATGCAACACAAGGTTTTCGAAAACGAGGAGATCAAAAATATCTTTACTGCTCTAGGAGTAAGCGTAGGAACCGAAGAGGATTCTAAAGCCTTAAATACTTCCAAATTGCGCTATCACAAGGTAATTATTATGTGTGATGCGGATGTGGATGGTAGCCACATCGCCACCTTGATACTTACTTTCTTCTTCCGTTATATGAAGGAATTAATTGAAGCCGGTAATATTTATATCGCCGCTCCACCTTTATACTTAGTGAAGAAAGGCAAGAAAGAAGAATACGCCTGGAATGATGATCAACGAGATTCCTTGATCAGTCAGATGGGAGGTGAAAACAAATCTTCTGTAGGGGTACAACGCTATAAGGGTCTTGGTGAGATGAACGCTGAGCAATTGTGGGAAACCACTATGGATCCTGAGAAACGCACAATGCGTAGAGTAACAATCGATAGTGCTGCTGAGGCAGATCGTATATTCTCCATGTTAATGGGAGACGATGTACCCCCTCGTCGGGAATTCATCGAAAAGAATGCGAAATACGCTAAAATCGACGTATAAAATTAGAAGCCCTCTCCGGAGGGCTTTTTTAATGCCTCCTTGCGACGCAGATATTCATCGTCGGCTAAGCCATTAATTGCTGCTTGATTTAATGCTGCTAAATCGCGGTAATAATTTTCGGAAGTTTTCGGAATTTCTTGAGCCCAATTGCAAATGGGACAGTGCTCAATGAGCTTTCGCTTAACTGGAATCACAGGGATAAAGAACAAGCTGATGAAATTCTTTATTTCCCGCAGTTGAAAGTATGAGGTATTATGGCAATGCGGGCATTTTCTTTCTTCTGTGGGGCCTAGTAAATTATCCTTTTGATCGTATCCGAAAATAAATATCATCCTTTTAAAGTTCAATTTTATTCATCCAATTCATCAACATTTCACGTCCGCCTTCGGTCATAATACTTTCAGGATGAAATTGAATTCCAGCTATGGGATTAGCTTCATCTTCAAAAGCCATTACAATGGAATTAGCACGTTGGGCAACCACTTTAAAGCGATTTAGAAAATCAGCTTGAGGACGAATGGCCCAACTGTGGTAAAGGCCCACTGAAAAACTTTCTTCCAAGCCCTTCAAAAGCCAGGTATTAGCTTCTCGGTGCACAATACGACTAACTCCATGCGCTACTTCCTGCTGATTATAAAGCTCAGCTCCAAAATATTCCGCTAATGCCTGTGCACCTAAACAAATTCCTAAAATCGGTTTTGTCCGATGGTATCGATCGATAAGTTCCATGCAATTTCCGGCCTCCTGCGGTAAACCCGGACCAGGGGAGAGGACAACGGCATCATAATTCTCCACTTCTTCAAGGCTGAATTCGCGATTGCGTTTCACCACAACATCGGCGCCCAAAGCGCTGAAATAATGCTCCAGATTATAGGTGAAAGAGTCGTAATTATCGATCAGTAAAAGCTTCATAACTTGAGCGCAAATTGATGAAAAAATGAAAGAAATCGTATATACGGATCAGGCACCAGCCCCGATTGGTCCTTATTCGCAGGCTACGGTGTTTGGAAATCAGGTTTTTACTTCCGGACAAATTGCCATTCATCCTCAAAGCGGAGACTTAATTACGGATAATATAGAAGCTGAAACCCGTCAGGTTTTGGATAATTTAAAGGCGGTTTTGGCGGCCGCCGGATGCGAAATGAATGATGTTTTAAAATGCAGCATCTTCATTAGCGATATGAATCAATTTCAGGCGATCAATGCTGTATATGCCGAATACTTCGATGAGGCTAATGCGCCAGCTCGCGAAACAGTGCAGGTAGCGGTATTACCTAAGAATGTAAATATCGAGATATCAGCAATCGCCATTCGTAAGGGATAAAAGCCCTTAGGGGGAGGGAGCCTTGCTTCTTTTCTGCTAAATTTGTGGCTTCCAAATTCTACAATCATTAAAGCATATTTCAATGGAATTTGATTTGATCGTATTAGGTAGCGGCCCTGGAGGATACGTTACCGCTATTCGCGCTTCACAATTAGGCTTAAAAACAGCCATCGTAGAACGCGAAAGCCTGGGCGGGATTTGCCTCAACTGGGGTTGTATTCCAACTAAAGCTTTGCTAAAAAGTGCCAACGTATTTGAATACATCAACCATGCTGAAGACTACGGTCTGAAGGTGGATAATGCCGATAAAGATTTTGGCGCTGTGGTGAAACGTAGCCGTAGCGTAGCAGAGGGAATGAGCAATGGTGTACAATTCCTGATGAAAAAGAACAAAATCGAAGTAATTAAAGGAGAAGGGAAAGTTCTTCCCGGTAAAAAGATCGAGGTTAAGGATGCCGATGGCAAAAGCCAAACCTATAGCGCTAAGAATGTGATTATCGCAACTGGTGCCCGTAGCCGTGAGCTTCCTAGTTTACCACAAGATGGTAAAAAGATCATCGGATACCGTCAGGCTATGGTATTGCCCGAACAGCCTAAGAGTTTAGTAGTGGTAGGGTCCGGTGCTATTGGGGTAGAGTTTGCTTATTTCTATAAAGCCATGGGTACGGAGGTAACCATTGTAGAGTATATGCCAAACATCGTTCCGGTAGAGGATGAAGAGGTATCCAAGCAGTTGGAGCGTAGCTTTAAGAAAGCCGGAATTAAAATCATGACCAATGCCGAAGTAACAGGAGTTGATACCAGCGGTGAGGGATGCGTGGTTAAAGTGAAGAACAAAAAAGGCGAAAGCAATATCGAATGTGATGTAGTGCTTTCTGCCGTTGGTGTTCAAGCTAATATTGAAAATATCGGTCTCGAAGAAGTAGGTATCCAAACCGAAAAAGGAAAGATCAAGGTAGACGATTTCTATAAAACCAATGTTGAAGGCTATTATGCCATTGGCGACTGTGTACCAGGTCAGGCTTTAGCGCACGTAGCTTCCGCAGAAGGTATTATTTGCGTTGAGAAAATCGCCGGTCATCATCCACAACCACTAGATTACGGCAATATCCCAGGCTGTACCTATTGTTCTCCTGAGGTAGCATCAGTGGGAATGACTGAGAAAGCTGCGAAAGAAGCTGGCTATGAGGTGAAGGTGGGTAAATTCCCCTTCAGTGCTAGTGGTAAAGCCAAAGCAGCAGGTCATGCAGATGGATTCGTGAAAGTAATTTTCGATGCTAAATACGGAGAGTTCTTAGGTTGCCACATGATTGGAGCCAATGTAACTGAGATGATTGCCGAAGCGGTTGTAGCTCGTAAATTGGAAACCACCGGCATGGAAATCGTTAAATCTGTTCACCCGCATCCAACCATGAGTGAAGCGGTGATGGAAGCAGCGGCTGCTGCCTATGATGAAGTAATTCACCTCTAGAGGAAGAAAGATTCCATAGGGAAACAAACCATTTGAAATCCCTGATCGTATTCTTATTGCGATCAGGGATTTTTTCTTTTCGCAAGAACTGACAAAAACGGGTGCTTGAAATCTTAAAAAACCGCTAAGGCGGTGTTAAAAAGGGGACTTTAACATTTTAACTGCATTTATTTTTAAAAATTAGCCCCACTAACCGTTTATTCTTCCCAACTGCTACTCGGGCGTCAAATATTGTATTATGGCAAGTTTGAGCTTGAGGGAAGGAGTCCAAGAACACCTGTTATTAGAAAGGCCTATTCTGCAAGGTCATTTTGTAAAAGATTTTTCTGACTCCTGCCTGGATCGAAATGAAGGCTACAGTATTAAGTACGCCTATAATAGCCACGAAACCTATTGGTTGAATGGTAAAAAGTTTCATTTAGCTCCCGGTGAATCCCTCTTTATAAACCTTAAATACAGCAAAGCGTATCACTTTGAAGCTTCTAAGCTTTCACGTGGGCTTTGTGTATATTATCAAGAAGAAGAACTTCAAGATCTCTTTCAGGTATTAAAGCAGCAAAAGATCATCGATTATAATTTCAGTGCCTTTGAGAAAATTCCAGAATTGCGATTTGAAAGAGGAACTCATCTCAATCAAAAATTAAAATCCATTTGTAGTGATCTGCAAGATGACTTGCATAAGATCGATTTAGCAGGGTTTGAATCAATCCTCGAAGAGATGTTAATGGAAATAGATTGGGAGTTAATAGGATATAATCGTCGATTAAAGGAATTTAACCCTTCTACGCGCCAGGCTCTGATTCGAAAGGTTATGGCGGCCCGAAAATTTATGCGAGACAATCTTCATAAAGCCTTAAAGCTTGAGGATATCGCCAAAGAAGTGGCAATGTCACCCTTTCATTTTCAGCGTCAGTATAAAAAAGCAACTGGAAATAGTCCTACCCGTCATTTAGTGGAGTGGAGAATCGCTCGAGCGAAGGAATTACTAGAGGAGGATAAGTACTCAGTATTGGAGATATCAACCATGCTGGCTTACAATGATTTACCAACCTTTTCCAAAGCTTTTAAAAGGGAAGTAGGATGCAGTCCCAGTCAGTGGTCAAAAAAAAATGAAGTTTTAAGCGTATAAAATTGATAAATGCCCAACGCTAGAATCATTTATTCCGTTTTGTGTATAGATGTTTCAAAGTATTTATTCGCACTAAAACTTTTTTGAAATCGTCTTGCCTGATCAAAGCTAGCTTTGATTTATTGGTTATCCTGAAAACCCGCTCTTGCTGCGGGTTTTCTTTTTTACATTCTCAGCAAGATTTCCTGCTTTGATTTTCTTACAAACGAAAAACAGAATGTAATTTCAGGGCCTATTTGCTTTCTTTGTTACTATGCCCGGAAATACTTTTGGAAAAGTCTTACGCTTAAGCACTTTTGGTGAGTCTCATGGCCCGGCAATTGGCGGTATCCTGGATGGTTTTCCCGCTGGACTTGAACTGGACCTCGAAGCCGTGCAAGCGCAATTAGATCGACGTAAACCTGGACAGTCTCGATTGAGCAGCCAGCGGAAAGAAAGCGATAGCTTACAAATTTTATCGGGTGTCTTTGAAGGAAAAAGTACTGGAACTCCCATTGGGCTTTTAATTCCCAATGATGATTCCCGTAGCAAGGATTATGATCATTTAAAGGATAATTATCGTCCTTCTCATGCAGATCGTACCTATAGCCAAAAATATGGTCATAGAGATTATCGAGGAGGGGGAAGATCTTCGGCCCGTGAAACGGCGGTGCGTGTAGCCGCTGGCGCTTTGGCCATGCAAATTATTCCCGAAGTGAAGATTAGGGCCTACGTTTCTGCGGTAGGACCGCATCAAATGGATGCTGCCTTAATTCCGGATTTGGAACAGATTGATGCCAATGATGTGCGTTGTCCAGATCCAAAAACAGCGGAAACCTTTGAAGCGGCTATTTTAGCGGCACGCAAAGTAGGTGACTCCTTAGGAGGGATCATCACTTGCCATATTGAAGGCTTGCCCCCTGGATTGGGAGAGCCCGTTTTTGATAAGCTGCCGGCAGAACTTGCTAAAGCTATGATGAGTATTAATGCTGTTAAAGGATTTGAGATTGGTGAAGGCTTTAAAGCGGCTACTATGACCGGATCTGAGCACAATGACACTTATGACGAAGCCGGCAATCGCAAAACAAATCATGCTGGTGGTGTAGAAGGAGGTTTGAGTACTGGCGAGGATTTAATCTTCCGAGTGGCCTTTAAGCCCGTAGCAACATTGATGCGAGATCAACAGGGCCTGAATGAAGATGGGGAAACTGTAAACATAAAAGGTAAAGGTCGTCATGACCCTTGCGTGGTTCCTAGAGCTGTACCCATTGTTGAGGCGATGGCGGCCCTGGTAATTGCCGATTATTATTTATTAAACCGTACCTCTAAAATAGAATTATGAAGATAGCGCTACACTGGAAGATATTGATTGGCCTGGCATTAGGAGTAATATGGGCCATCCTGAGTAGCTATTTAGGTTGGAGTCAATTTACCATTGATTGGATTGAACCCTTCGGGACCATTTTCATTAATCTCTTGAAATTAATTGCGGTACCCCTGGTTTTTTTTAGCATCATTTCGGGTGTTACCGGATTGGGTGATCCCTCCAGTCTGGGACGGATGGGGATTAGAACTTTAGCCTTTTATTTTGTCACTACCATTTTAGCAGTTAGCCTGGGTTTGATTTTAGTGAATACAATCAGTCCAGGTAAAATAGTAGATGAAGATAGTCGCGTCGACAATCGCATTCGTTATGAATTATGGGCGGATCAGAATCAGATTGAAGTAAAGGATAATATTCATTTCCTTCAAGATGTAAAGTATGCTGATCGCATTGAGCGTTTGAGTGAAAGTGAAGCTCTGGTGGTGATTGATCCTGAGGTGCGAGCAAAAATGGAAATCGCCAATCAGACCAAGGAAGCAGGACCTCTGCAACAATTGGTGGAAATTATTCCTTCGAACATTTTTGGAGCCTTGAGCGATAATGGTAAAATGCTTCAGGTTATTTTCTTCGCTTTATTCTTTGGAATCAGTCTTTTGTTCATCCCCCAGGATCGGGGAGTTCCTGTAGTAAACTTTGTAAATGGAGTGATGGAAGTGCTACTAAAGATGGTAGACCTGATTATGCAAGCGGCCCCTTTCTTTGTATTTGCCCTTTTAGCTGGAACCATCAGTAAAATGGCCGGTGATGATGTTTCCAAGGTCTTGGAAATTTTTAAAGGATTAAGCTGGTATTCGGCAGTAGTGTTTCTCGGATTAGTAATGATGATCTTTTTGATATATCCACTAATCCTGAAAATGATAGTGCGGGTTATTCCTTACAAAGGTTTCTTTAAAGCAATGAGCCCGGCTCAAACTTTGGCTTTTTCCACTTCCTCATCTGCCGCTACCTTGCCTGTAACCATGGAATGTGTAGAAGATAACCTAGGGGTAGACAAGAAGATTACCAGCTTTGTATTACCCATTGGTGCTACGGTAAATATGGATGGTACCAGTTTGTATCAGGCAGTGGCCGTTGTGTTTTTGGCACAGTTCCATATGATTGATTTGAGCTTAGCTCAGCAGTTAACTATTGTCCTTACCGCAACATTGGCTTCAATCGGCTCGGCTGCCGTACCCAGTGCCGGATTGGTAATGCTCATTATCGTATTGCAATCGGTAGGCTTAAACCCAGCCTGGATTGCTATTATTTTACCAGTAGATCGAATTTTAGATATGTGCCGTACCGTGGTGAATGTAACCGGTGATGCTACCGTTTCATCCATCATCGCAGCTCGCGAAAACCTGCTCAATTATCGTCCGGACCATAAAACAGACGATACCTTCGACCCTGACGTTAATCCCTAAATCCCTTGGCTATGAAAAGAATTTTTAGATTTCTCTTCTTCCTAATTGTATTGCTCCTGGCTAGTGCCATGGTATTACCTATTGTATTTAAAGACTCCATCTTGGAGCGAATCAAGCAGGAAGCCAATGCCAACCTCAATGCTAAATTTGATTTTAAGGATGTAGATCTTTCCCTCATTACCACCTTTCCCTATTTCGGCTTTAGCCTGGAAGGTTTAGAGATTTCGGGAATAGAAGAATTTGAAGGTGAAAAGCTATTATCCGCAGGGGAGTTTAGTCTGTCTATAGATCTAATGTCAGTTCTTTCCGGCGAAAGCTATCGCATTGAGAAAATCGCAGTTAATGATTTGGATCTTAATGTTTTAATCCTCGAAAATGGTAAGGCCAATTTCGATATCATGAAAGAGACTGAAGCTTCTGCTGATACCGTTCAAAGTGGTGAAAGCACGCCTTTCCATTTAGCGCTTTCCTCTTATGAGTTGAATAATATCAATTTAAATTACCGCGATTTAGAAGGGGATATGACCTTTGCCCTTCAAGGTCTAAACCATGCTGGTAGTGGGGATTTCACTGAAAATGTGGTGGGCTTAAAAACCCATACCGAAGTGGAAGCCATGAGCTTTAGTATGGAAGGAATGGACTATCTGAGTCGGGTTCATTTGGAATCTGATTTTGACATGGACCTCATCCAGGATAAGTTCCGTTTCAATTTTGGCAAGAACTATGTGAGTCTAAATGGCTTGCAACTCAATTTTGAGGGTTGGCTGGCAATGCCGGATGAGTCTATCGATATGGACTTAAAATTCAATAGCCCGGATAATAGTTTTAAAAGCTTAATCTCTTTGATCCCAGCCTTGTATTATAAGGATTTTGAAAGCTTAAAGACTTCTGGTGAATTTAAATTGAATGGACTGGTGCAAGGGAAGTACATCAATGAAATTTACCCAAGCTTCAATATTAACTTGATGATACGTGAAGGCTTTTTCCAATATCCTGATTTACCTTCTGCGGTTTCTGATGTAAATATCGATTTCCAACTTGTAAATAAGAGTCGCAATCTGGATAATATGGCCTTGCATATTCCTCGGATGGAAGCGAAGGTTGCAGGAAGTCAGATCAGCGGAAGCTTGGATTTAAAAGACCCCATGCGAGATCCCGACTTTAAATTCCTGGCTCAAGCTAAGGCCAATTTGGAAGATCTAAGCAAAGCCTTACCCATGGAAGGTTATGAAATGGCCGGGGTGATAGATATGGACATGAATGCTTCCGGGCGGCTTTCGATGATCGACAATGAGCAGTACGATGCGCTCAAAGCCGGGGGTTATGCCAAAGCCAGTAATTTGCAGTTTGGCGGGGATAGCCTGGGGATGGAAATCAGTTTGCCAAAGGCCGAATTAAGCCTTAGTCCGCAAATGGCCAAATTGGGGCCCACTACCTTAATTTATGAAGGTAATACTATGGAAATGCAAGGGCAGTTGGATAATTTGCTTTCCTATGCATTACGTGATGAATTACTCAGAGGAGAATTAGAATTTTATAGCCCTCGCTTGGATTTACTGGCCCTGGCTGGAGAAGAAAGTACGGAAGCCAGTACCGATGCAGTAGAAAGTGATACAGCAGCTCTAGCCGTTATTCGATTGCCGGAGAATATTGACTTTCATCTAAATGCCAAGGTGGATTCCTTGCTTTATGATCAAATTCGAATTTCCCAATTAGTAGGGGGAGTGCGATTGAAAGAGGGCCGTGCGTCTTTAGAAAATGTGAAAATGCAAATGTTGGGAGGCGCAATGCGCATGAATGGTGGCTATGATTCCAAGCCTGAACTACCCTTAGCAGAATTTGATTTTGCCATTGAAGGTTTCTCCTTCCGCGAAAGCTATGAAGCCTTAGATATGGTAAAGCAAATAGCGCCAATTATGAAGAATATGGAAGGTCGCTATACCATGGATTTGAGCATGAGTACGCTTTTGGGTTCGGATATGTCGCCCCAAATGAATAGTGTAAATGCCAGTGGTTCCTTGGCAACTAAGAGCGTTCAAACCGGAGGTAAGGTATTTGATCAATTGGCTACTTTCTTAAAGAATCCCGATTATCGTCAGTTAAAGGTGAGTGATATTGATCTGGAATTTACCCTGGAGGATGGTCAATTAAAAGTGGAGCCTTTCGACTTTAAAATGGCGGGCCAGAAGGCTGAATTAGGTGGAAGTATGAGCTTGGCTCAGGAATTGGATTTTGACTTAAATACCAGCATTCCATTATCAGGCCTTAAGGCTGATGCCTATTTGAAGCAGTTTCAAAGCCTTAGCAGTGGTACTATTCCTTTAACCGTTAAGATTGGCGGAACGGCCACCAGTCCTGAAGTTCGACCAAGTTTAGGAGATCTTAAAAAGCAATTAGGCGAGGAGCTGAAACAAAAGCTTAATCAGGCGGTGGATAGTGTTAAAACTCAAGTAAAGGAGGAAGTTAATAAGAAGCTGGATGAATTGGTAAAGGCGGCGGAAGAGCAAGGCGATAAGCTCATTGCTGAAGCCAAGGCCCGAGGAGATCAATTAAAGGCAGAGGCAAAAAAACAGGCTGATAAGCTAAGAGCTTCCGGAGAACAGGCGGCACAAAAAATTATGGATGAGGCCGGAAATAATCCGCTTAAGCAAGCAGCCGCTAAACCACTGGCAGAGAAAGCTCGCAAAGAAGCCAATGAAAAGGCTCAAAAGCTAGAAGATGAGGCAGCCCAACAAGCGAATGACTTGATTAAAGCGGCCGAAGAACAAAAACAAAAGTTAATAGAAGATGCCCGAGCCAAAGCTCAGATTTAGAATATTTGGAATCCTTGTTTTAAGCTTAGTATTTGCTTCGGCTGGTCTGGCACAAGCACCAGAATTGGGGGAATGTGAACAAAATGTAGAGGAGTTGGCCAGCAGCCAGCTACCTAAAGCAATTCGTGCCTGGAATCAAAAGAACTACCGTGAGACTGAACGCTATTTAGAAAAAGCGGTGCGTTTTGATCCTACTTATGCGGATGCCCTTTATCTCTTAGGGGAGTTGAAACTAAGACAAAGAGATGTTCGCAAGGCTCAATTCCTATGGAGCAAATTGCTGGAAGTTTGTCCCTCTTACAAGCCTGAGATTGCCTATTTCTTAGGAGTTATGTATTTGGAAGACAATAAGCTTGATAAGGCAATACCACTAATTGAGCAATTTCTGGCTAACCAGGAAAGAGATTTTGGCTACGACAAGGAAGCCAAGGCAGCATTGGAAGAGGCAAAAAAGAAACAAGCCCTATTGCAAAATGAGCTGGTTTTTGATCCGAAGCCCGTACAACGTGTAAGTACCACTGCAGATGAGTACCTGGCCACTATTTCACCCGATCAGCGCACCTTATATTTTACCCGTCGTTCTCGTAAAATTGATCGTAAATCCGGGCCGGCTGCTTCAGCTCGTATGGTAGAGGAGTTTTGTGCATCGAACCTACAAAGAGATGGCACATTTGAGGAAGGAGCACCTTTACCCAGTCCTTTTAACACGAATTATAATGAGGGGGGGCCTAGTATTACCGCGGATAATACAGAATTGTACTTTACCGTTTGTGAGGACTTGGATGGCTATAAAAACTGTGATATCTATTATACGGAAAAGGACATGCTCGGCTATTGGAGTACGCCTCGTTCGGTAGGGGATCACATCAACCGTAAGGACACTTGGGAATCCCAGGCTTCGGTAACCGCCAATGGGGATTGGTTGTATTTCACTTCCGATCGCGAAGGCGGAATTGGAGGTTTGGACTTATACCGTTGTAAGCGAAAAGCCGATGGAAGCTGGTCGGCACCGGAGCTTTTAGATGCGCGAATTAATACTCGTCGCGATGAAAAATCACCATTCATTCACAGTGATTCCGAGACTTTATACTTCACCAGTAATGGTCACCCTGGTCTGGGCGGTTTTGATATTTTTTATGCCCGGGCCACTGATAGCTCCTGGCAAGCCCCCTCTAATATTGGGTACCCTATAAATGGCGAAAAGGATGATTTAGGATTGTTCGTGAGTTTGGACGGGAAAACTGGATATTTTTCCAGCAATACATTGAGAGCAAACACCGGATGGGATCTCTATTCTTTTGAAATGCCGGAAGAGGCACGTCCGGAGGAGGTTTTCTTATTACAAGGAACACTTGATATTGCTGATGGTGAGGATATGCAAGATGCATCGGTAAAGATCAAGAACCTTAAGACTAAAGAAGTAACTGAAATTAAGGTTGATGCCCAAACCGGCTCCTATGCCCGGGTGATAGAGAAGAAGGAGGCCACTGATTATATAGTGAAGGTAGAAAAGAAGGGGGCTGCCTTTAGTTCGCGATACATTTCAGATTCTGAGCTAAGCGCGAAGCCCACGGTGGAAGCCAATTTAGAATTAGCGCCTATGGAAGTTGGTCGTGAATATACCTTGAATGATATTCAGTTTGAAAGCAATTCCTCGCGATTAAATGCAGCTTCGAAGAGTATCATTGAGGAGTTTGTATTATTCATGAAAGAGAATTCGGCATTACGCGCCGACATTCAAGGGCATACAGACAATGTAGGCGATCAGCAAAGCAATTTACAGCTCTCTAAAGATCGTGCTAAGGCGGTTTATCAGTATGCAATCGACTTAGGCTTGAATGCTTCACGTTTAAGCTGGCACGGCTACGGTGAGAGTCGGCCCCTGGCAGATAACGAAGACGAAGCCGGGAGAGCTAAAAACCGGCGGACTGTTTTTGTAATAACGGCCCGCTGATATACTCCGGGTTTTTTTCACGCTTCAGACGATGAAACACATCTCGGGCCTGCTGTAGGTCGTTGAATTCGAACCAACGACTTCGGAAGCAAAGGCCCCAGAAATAATAATTGATTAATACAACGAAACGCGATCCGTTCTTAGCGAATAGACTGATCGATTTCTTAGGTTTCTTATAACGGTCGAGGATTTTAAATCCGCGGGGGTTTCTTTCTTGTGGCATAATTCCGGGCATAAAAAAAGCCGCTACAAAAGAGCGGCTTAGATATTATCCCGAAGTAAAGGCTACATTCTTCTTTCTTTAATTCGTGCAGCTTTACCGGTACGTTCACGTTGATAGAAGATACGTGCGCGACGTACTTTACCACGTTTGTTGATTTCAATTTTGTCGAGTGCAGGCATGTTCAATGGGAAGATACGCTCTACACCAACGTTACCACTCATTTTACGGATGGTAAAAGTTTCGGTGGTACCATTACCACGACGTTGTAATACTACACCGCGGAAGAACTGAATACGCTCTTTATTACCCTCGGTAATTTTGTAGTAAACAGTGATGGTGTCACCTGCTGCAAATTCAGGAAATTCGTTCTTGGTAGTGTACTGATCCTGAACGTATTGTACTAAATCCATTCTTAGTAAAATTAATTTTGAGGATAGACAACATGCACAGCTCTTGCCAGAGGTTGGCCACCCTTGCCCATTTTTGGGGCTGCAATATTACGATAAATCAATGTTCTTACAAAGAATCGTCCTTTAAAAGATCGGGCCTTTTTCTTTGGGTGATTTCCAGAGCTTTAGCTTCTCGCCAGGCTTCAATTTCGGGAAAGTTCCCCCCTAATAGGATTTCCGGTACTTTCCAGCCATTAATCTCAGCAGGCCGAGTATATACAGGGGGGGCCAGCAAATCATCCTGAAAGGAATCAGAAAGAGCTGAGCTTTCATCGCCTAAAACTCCCGGTACCAATCGGATTATAGCATCACTTACTACTGCAGCGGCCAGTTCACCGCCACTTAATACATAACTTCCGATTGAAATTTCCCGGCTAATGATATGATCTCGAATGCGTTGATCAACACCTTTATAATGACCACAAAGAATGAGGATATTTTCCTTTAAGCTTAATTGATTCGCTGTTTTCTGATCGAATAAATCACCATCCGGAGTCATGTAGATAAGCTCATCGTAGCTTCGTTCTTTCTGTAAATCTTGAATTAGATTTAAGATAGGTTCTACCATCATCACCATGCCGGCGCCTCCTCCAAACTGGTAATCATCAATTTGATGATGTTTACCCAAGCCGTATTCTTTGAGGTTATGAAGATGAACTTCTACTAAACCTTTGTCCTGGGCTCTTTTCAGAATGGAGTGCGCAAATGCACTTTCCATTAACCAAGGTTGTGCACTAATGATATCAATTCGCATGGGGCAAAGATAGCTTAGCCAAAGCTTTAAAAAAGGAATTACTTATGGCTTGCGGTGCTATCGCTGCTAGTTTCAGACTTATCCTTAAAATCCAGGGCCACCGAATTAATGCAATAACGCATACCGGTTTCTGTGGGGCCATCATTAAAAACATGACCTAAGTGCCCACCACAATTCGCACAGATCACCTCAGTTCGCACCATACCTAAGCTGCGATCTTCTCTTTCGATAATCGCATCATTATCGGCCACATTGTCGAAACTAGGCCAACCGCAATGCGATTCGAATTTACTGTCGCTATCAAAGAGTACAGCTCCACAGGCAGCACATTTGTATTCGCCTTCTTCAAAATGGAGATTGTACTTACCACTGAAGGGCCTTTCTGTGCCCGCTTCTCTTAGAATGTAGTATTCCTCAGGGCTAAGATCACTTTTCCATTGGGCATCGGATTTCTCTACATTAGGTTTCATAGCGACACTGTCTTTGGGATTAGTTTCCTGAGCTTGGCAGGATACACTTACAATGCTCAAGAATAAAATTAGGGCCTTTGTTCTCATAACTTGTTTTAACTAAGTACGAGGAGAGAGGTTCATTAGTTCTTAAAGAAATCATAAATCGCATGATGAACCTCTGGATCCCTTAAAACACGGCGATGTCCTAAGCCTTGGGTTTCCAAATAACGCGATCCCCTCCATTTTTGATGCATATGCCGGGCATCTGCAACCGGTACATCTTGATCATGCTGATCATGAATTATTAAGCCTTCTGGGCGATAGACTTGACAAAGATGGTCTGATGAGGCTTCCTGGGCCTTAATATGGTATTGGCTTTCGATGTAGTGGATGATTCCTTTGGCCACCCTTTGATCCATCTCCAATTTGCTGCAAAAATCACCTACCACATTTTCAATACTTGCCGGAGAGCCAATGGTGACTAATTTTTCAAACCAAAAACTACGTGCCAGGGCATTGAATAAAACCATGCCTCCCAAACTATGACCGATTGCGAATTCGAAATCGCCAAAACGCCGACAAGATTCTTCCACCGCATCCACAAAGTCGATCATATGAGTGGTGCCTCCCTGGAGTTCCCCATGTTCCGGGGCTTCTATACTAAATACGTGATATCCTTTATCATGTAGGAAGTTCGCGAGCTCAAAAAACTGGCTTCCACGGCCACTCCAGCCATGCATCATTAAAATTTTTGGTCCCTCGCCCCGAAGTTCAAAAACCAAAAAATCGCGTGCATTTTTAGTAAGTAATTCATGCTTAGTAGCTCGACTTCGCATATCTTCTTCACGCTTCGGAATAGGGAATGGCAAGGGTTTAAAGAAGAGTTTTAAGGCAAAGGAGGTAGCCCAAGATACATTGATACGGTTCAGAAGCCTGGCCGTACGACGAAGGTATTTGGGGATTTTAAAACTGGGAGTTGCTTCGGGATTCAAAACCTGAACATTGGCTTGCAAAATTGCAAAAGCCTATTGGAGCCTGCAAGGCTTTTATTCTACTAAAGAATATTGATTTTTCGGTACAGGGTTTTTCCTGTATTTGTAGAGGGGGTTTTGATTTGCATTTTTTAACCGGTAATTTCAGGTTGTCAACCTGCGAAAATGCCTTCCCATAGTGATAAAGTTCAGTGAAAATGATCTGTCTGTCAGTACCTTAATTGAGCATATTGAGCGATCAACGGATTCTAAAGATAAACTCAATACACTCTATCTTTTTCTAAAAACGCTCTATCCTTCCATTTTTTGTGGACTGATAGATCAAAGTCAAAATCTTCAAGTATTAAATCACTGGTCTGATTCGGATATTGAAACTTTACATGCGCTGGATTTGAGGTCCAAGCGTTTTTTACAGTTACGAGAGGCCCTGTTATTGGATTTTGATTCGGATCGTCAACTACTCTTTATTCCTGGCTGCGGGGTAAATCACAAGGTTAAGGCGGTTTTCTTTCTTTTAGAGAATAGCATTAGCATAGATCAGTTAAACCTGATTGAATCCTTAAAGCTCCTCGCTTCACATATTTTCTATTCCTCCGGTTTAAACCATGGTTCTGGAAATATTCCGCTTTGGATTGTCAATAAAATGCTCAGTCATGGCCGTACCATTGTTGCTTTAATTGATTCTGATTATCGTTATCGCTATGTAAGTCCAAATGTTCAGAAGATTTTGGCCATTCGTGGTGAGGAGCCGATTTCCAAACATGTTACCATAGGGATACATCCTGAAGATCTAAAAAAAGTAATTCGGGTTTTTCAAGAAAACCTAGATCAAAATAGCGATTTCGAATTACCGGTTTATCGCTTTCGCTTGAATGACTCACAAGCTTGGCGCTATTTTTTAACCCATATTTCCGATTTACGGAAGGACCCACAGGTGGAAGGATTTATTTCCAATACCCTCGATGTTACGAAGGAGTATGAAGTAAAGCGAGAGCTGGAGCTGTCAAAGGAATTGTATCGCGTGGTTAGCACCAGTACTGGTGATTTGATTTATGAATGGAATATCATTACCGAAGAGTGGACTCGTCAGGGAAGTCCTCTTGAAAATTTATCGGGTTATAAGCCTGAGGATATAGAAGGGAATTTTAATGATTGGTGGCATTCTCAAATTCACCCTAAAGATCGCGATCAGGCGATAAATCAACAATTGGAACTCTTTGAAGAGGAGGGCGAAAATTATGTGTTAATCAATTACCGTTTTCGCACCCGGCAGGGACGATACCGATGGTTTCAGGAGGAAGCTAGAGTTGAAAGGGACGATGAAGGTCAGCTAGTAAGGCAATTTGGGATCATACGTGATGTTACCGAAATCAAATTGGAGGGTATCGGTGAAAGGCTGCTCTTAAACCTGGCCAACAATCATAGTGAAGAAGGTTTTATTCGCGAGGAACTGGAAATTTATTGTCAGCGTGTTATTGATGAATGTAAAATAGATTCTTGCGAATTTTGGGTGCGCAGTTCCTATAAGGATCATCTCAATTTAGTGGCCTTTGCAGGCGATAAGCTGATAGAAGAAGAGTTGCAAATTAAGCACCAGCCTTACTTGTTTTTCTTAAAAGGGGAAGGCTTACCAGGCAATGCATGGAAAGAAAGAAAACCCATTTTATGGGATGACCTTCCTAATTATCCGGCCTTTGTACGCCGAAAGTCTGCGGCCAAAGCCAATATTAGAGCGGGTCTTGCAATTCCCATTGTTCTGGAAAATAACCTATTAGGTGTTCAGGTCTTATTCTCCAAACTTTCCAAAGAGGATTTGACACCCTTTAAAGATTTGTTCGCCTTATTGGGGCAGCGCTTTGCTCAAACTCTAAAAGATCGGATTAAGGATGACGAAATCATGCAGTTCTTTTCCGTGTCACCGGATATTTTGGCCATATCTGATTTTGAAGGAAAGATCAAACGGATTAATCGTGCGGTATATCCTATCACCGGCTACACGCCTGAGGAGTTAATCGGCACTAGTTTAATGGATAAGGTAGACTCTCGCGATCGTGAAACTTTGCAAGATCGAATGACGAATCTGTTAAAGGGCAATGACCAGGAGAGTGTTCAATTGCGTTTTATTGCCAAGGATGGTTCAGTACGGTGGTTGTATTGGTCTTCTAAAGTTCGCAGTGAAGATCAATTGATTTTTTCGGTAGGTAAGGATATTACCCGGGAAAAGAAATCGGAATTGCAAAGAGAAAGCGCCATTATGCGCCTAAAGAAAGCCATGGAGATATCTGATTTAGGTTATTGGTCATTTTACCCTGAATTAGATCAGATACGTTGGTCAGAAGAGATGTATCGTCTTTATCGTATTCCCAGGGAAAATGAATATTTGAGTACGAAAGATGTAGAGGATATTTGGCCGGAAGAACTCTTAAGAGAGTTAAAATCTTTAAGAGTATTGAGCTATGCCCAATTAGAAACATATAGCTCGGAAACTGATTTAGAGTTTAAGCATAAGGTATACTACGATAAAGAGGTACTTTGGTTAACCCATCATCTGGTTATGCGACCTAATTTAAGTCCGAGAGGTAAAATATTCTTTGAAGCTACTTGTCAAAATCGCAGTCGACTGGAATCGCATATTGAAGCATTGGCTGAAAGTGAGAAACGCTTTCATTATGCATTAAAGGCTAGTAATGAAATGATCTGGGATTGGGATTTGGAACGACAAATTGTTCATCGCGGCCACTATTTACAATCCAATATTCAGTATACCGAAAACGATCATGGGGGCTACAGTAATGAATGGTATAAACTGATTCACCCAGAAGATCGCGTAGGTGTAATTGAGTCTTTGGATATTAAACTAAATGATGGGAGTAAAGATTGGTATCGTGAATATCGTATTCAAAGAAAAGACGGTCAGTATGCCTATGTAGCCGATCGATGTTTTATAATTAGAGATGCAAAGGGTAAAGCTATTCGCTGCATAGGATCCACCTTAGATGTAAGCAATAGCCGTAGACAGATGTTGGACATTCAAGAAAAGAATAAACAGTTAAAAGAAATCGCCTGGATGCAATCGCATTTATTTCGTGCTCCTTTAGCTCGAATTAAAGGACTTATGTTGCTTTTGGAAGGATCCACCGAGGTCGAGAAAACAGAATTTCTTCGTTTGGTAAATGATACATTAGATGAGATGGATTTGGTAGTACATGAGATTACGCAGAAAACTTTGCAGTCCGAACAATTGGGAAATGATTAAAATCTTTCCTGAACTCTATTAATGCTTTGTTGGACAATTAACTAAGCTTAACTAAAAAAAGACCATATCGGGACATCTTGCAAATATGAAGTTAAAGAATAACCGTAATTTCGAAAACTGTTACGAATAAACCTGAATGTGAATTTTTTGGGGGTGAATAGAAGTTGGATAGGCTTATTTAGTCTGATGATTTGCTTGTCGTCAATCAGTCTTCAAGCGCAAAATACTCAGCCGGAATCGAATCCTTATACCGACTCCTTAAAGGACTGGATGTATGCTACCTTAGATCGTGGTAATATCGATTCTAGTTTAGAATTTAATAGTAGCTTGATTCGCTATTACCGCGATAAAGGGGATGATTATGAGTATGTAAGACAGCATATAAACCGAGCCGAAATTCTTCGCATGATTGGTGGTCGCGATGAAGCCCTTCGCGTTTTGGAGTCGGTAGAAGCGCTTTGTTTGTCCTTACCCATGTCTACGGTGCGATCGAGCTTTTACAATCGCAAAGCAGCTATTTTGCACGAATCTAAAATGCATCAAGAGGCTCTAGATGCGGTGCATGAATCTCAACGTATTGACTCCATTAAAGGTTACAAATGGCGATTAAGTTCCAATCTCATGTTGGAGGGTGCTCTTTATCGCGACCTCTTTGAATTTGAAAAAGCCCGCAGTGTTTTATTGGAAGCCTATGAATTGGCTTTAAGTGAAAATGATACTGACGAACTATCTTCTGCGGCTTATAATTTAACCTTATTATCGGCCCGTTTAAAAAGATTTGAAGACGCCGTTCATTATGGTCGACATTATCTAAGCTATGGTCCTCACTATGAGGTCAGTATTACTTATGGCGATGTCATTCATTTGGTAGCGCAGTCTTATGAGAAATTGGAGCGTTATGATTCCGCTTTCTATTTTCTCGATTCGGTTTACGGGATCCGCATGCGTCGCATGCAGCAGATTATTGATGATAATGCGGATAAATATAAAGTGGTGAATCAACTGGAAAAGGAAAGGCTGGAAAATTCAGTACTTCAATCCGAGCAAGATCAAAGCCACTTACAATTACTGATTTTACTTTTAGCCGTATTGGTGGCCATTCTGCTGATTCATTTTGCTAATCGCCAGCGATTGCATTATAAAAAGCTCAATACCAAGCAAGAAGATTATAATCGTGAACTGCAGGAAAGCCTGGAGTTTAAGAATAAGCTCATCAGTATTGTGGCTCATGATATTCGCAATCCCATGGCCTCCCTCAAAGGCTTGATTCATGTTTATAATGAAGGATTGGTAGAGGAAAAAGACTTGCGCCACATGATGGGAGGCTTGGAAGCCACCGTTGCAAACGTTGACTTATTGTTAGAAAACCTGTTGAACTGGGTACGCACCCAAAGTGAGTCTCTGCAGGCTTTCCGAGAAGAAATTCAAATCCGAAGTCTGGTGCATACCGCTATTTCTGAAGCTCAGGCCCAATTAAAAGCCAAAAACATCCATGTTAGCCTTAGCGAATTGGGAGAAGGGGATGTGGTAATGTCGGATCCCAATTTCGTATCCTTTGCGCTCAGAAATGTTTTGAGTAATGCTATTAAGTTTTCGGAGGAAAATTCTACTATCACCATAAGTTGTTCCCATTCGGAGGATATGGACTGCCTCGAGATTCGCGATCAGGGTCGCGGCATGAATGAGGATACGCTGAATCGATTAAGGGCTAATAGCATAACGCGTAGCGGTAATGGAACCGGAAATGAAAGGGGGACCGGCTTAGGAATTGGTCTAAGCATGGAGTTCCTGGAGAAAGTAGGAGGAAAGCTCCAGATTGATAGTGAATTAGGAGAGGGAACGCGGGTTCGAATTTGTTTACCCCGCACTACTGAGCAAAACTAAGCGTCTTTATTGAGCACAGGAGTCTTAGTATGCGCTATACTAGAGGGTAAAAAGACTTCCACTGTAGTTCCCTTACCTGGCTCTGATTGGAAAGCTATTTTACCTTGATGTTCTTCAATAATTCTGCGGGTAATACTTAAGCCCAAGCCAGTGCCAATACCCGGTGCCTTTGTGGTGAAAAAGGGATCTTGTATTTTTTTGAGATTCTCGGCAGAAATTCCGGAACCACTATCGCTAATGCGAGTACAAATCGAATCCGCGGAAGCACGTATTTCAATATGAATGCGGCCGGTGCCTTCAATAGCCTGTGCGGCATTGGTTATTAAATTGGTAAATACCTGATGCAGTTTACCCACATTACCATAAATAATAGGCAATTCTTTTTGGTAATCATGACTAAGCTCAATTCTGCCCGTAGTAAGGTGGCTCAGCATGTTTAGGCAGCTCTCTATAATCTCAGGAATATTGCAGGCTTCATCAAAGTTCTCCTTCTCCCGACTAAAGTGATTAAGACCTTTGATGATACCATTCATGCGCTTGCTGCCGGTTTCAATAAAGCTGAGTAATTGCTCTACTTCAGTATCGATCTGCCCATCTTCCTTTAAACGCGATTCCAGTAATTTATGAGAGCTGCTTATATAGTTTAATGGATTTTTGATTTCGTGAGCAATACCCGCGGTAAGCATTCCTAAGGAGGCTAGTTTTTCCTTCGCTAACAATTGATTTTGAGCTTCTTTAAGTTCCAGTAGATTGGCCTGTAGGTCTTTATTTGATTTTTGAAGCTCTTCGTTAAGATGATGCAAATTGGCCGTTTTTTCGACTATGGATTCCTCGAGGTGATCGCGATGTTTTTCCAATTCGGAATAGGACTGAAGTAATCCATTGCGGAAGTAATTAACGATATCGAGAATGGCCAGGCTGGTTAAAGCAACGATAGACATATTTAACAACCAGGATACAGGATTGCTTATATAAGTATTCAAGTCGAAATCGGCACTAAGATATCCTTGCACATACAGAAAGGCAAAAGCACCGTACATCAATAGGCAAAGGCCCAAGGTATAAATAGCCTTGCGATAGGAGGTAGTAAGGTAAGTAAAGATGGGCACCAGGGTAATATAGTAGATAGCGGCAGCTAAAAGCCCTAATTTAAGGAGACCCGCTGCCAGAACAATAAAGATAGTGGCTACCAGGGTAGTGGAAATGTAGGAGCTACGAATTTTATCGCGATAGCGGCGCATAAAGAAAAAGCTTATGGCCACTGTTATTACCACTATGAGGGTGGTCCATTCATTAAATAAATAGGTGCGTACCGCTAAAACCGCAGTAGCTAATATCGCTAAGACAAAAAATACGTCTAATGCCCGCTGTAAAATACGAGCCTGCAATTCTTCAATCTCCCTGTTCTTACCCTGAGACATGCTTCGGTGTAATCATTACACTCTGTAAATGAGTGTGTAAGCTGGGCGAATGTAAGTAAATCTGCCAATATGACTAGCAGTTTTTTCTTCACCCGTTTCCTAAGTTACGAAAGGAATCCTTGCGATAGGAAGTGGTTTAAACTAAAAATCCAGAGACTTAAAAAATTTAACGAATTCGGGTCTGGAGTCATAGCAGTAATATGCATTATATTAGTCCACTAGGGAATAAGGACTCTTTAAAGCTATGCAGCGTAATTTTAAATGGGAGGATTATTTAACCAACCCCTGGTGGATGGGTTTGGTTTCTGTGGTTTTATCCGTTTCGGTTTACGGTTTGATTCTACTCTTTGTAGATCTGCAAGAACCGATGATGGGATTGTATATGTCCACGATTATACCTGCATTGGTAGCGCCTCCTATAGCCATCGTAATTCGAAGAAGTGTACGGAAGGTAAAAGAAAAGAATCGTGAACTGGCCGAATTAAACGCGACCAATAAAAAGCTTTTCTCTTTGCTTTCGCATGATCTGCGTAGTCCCATTGCCTCTCTAAAATCAATTATGGACCTGCTTATTGAGCAAAGGTTAAGTGAAGAAGAAGCACGGGAAATGTTTAAGGACCTTTCGCATAAGACAGAGCGTGTATTGGATTTCCTCAATGATATATTATCCTGGTCTTTGAAGCAAAGCGAGTTGAAACCTATGCAGGCCGACTATTTTCAAGTGAAAGACTCTGTCGAAGCAATAGTGGATTTATTTGAAGATCAAAGACGGGCCAAGCATATCAATCTGGATACCCAAAATCTGAATGAAGCCGTATTTGCGGATAAAGACAGCTTTGCCTTTGTATTTCGCAATGTTTATCACAATGCCTTGAAATTTACGCCGGAAGGTGGCGAAATACAGGTATATACCGAGGTGAAAGACGGAAAGCTTCATACGGTAGTGGCAGATACCGGGGTAGGAATGAATGATGAAACCATTGAAACGGTGCTTAATCCGGAAAAATGGTTTACCACTAAAGGCACCCATGATGAATCGGGTACTGGCTTTGGTATTAGCTCTTCATTAAATTACCTCCGCGACAATCATGGAGAATTGCGCATCGAAAGCGAACCGGGCAAAGGCTCTCGCTTTATTATTGTATTGCCACAATTGGCCGAAATGGCTTAGGTATTTTCCTCGAGGACCGCATTTTTCCTGAATCCTAATAGCAAATTGATTACAAAGCCAATCTGGGCTAAAAGCCAGATGAGGAGTGCAATTGCGATTAAGTAAAGTTTATAAAATAACGCATGTGTGGAAGGATCCCATTCATTGCGATTCATTAGAATTAAATACATGGGAATAAGGAAACAGGCCAGCCCATGAAAAATGTTGAGGGCATTGCTAAGTTTCCTTTTCCGCATAAGCCAGTATAGCCCACCCAACAGTACTAAGTAAACAGAATGAAGGATAATAATCTCCTTTTGGCTGATCACATAATAAGTGTCATGCAAATTGATGGTCCATCCATCGCCTTCTAAATTGCTTAAACTAATGAGAGGGAAGAGGATTGCGAAGATCCAGAGGAGGAGGTAGGGGTGCTGTTTTTGATTTTTAAGCATTGGCAAAAGCTTGCTGTAAATGCAATAGTAAGCTTTCTACTTCGAAGACTTTATTCAGCCATAAACGGTTCAAACAAAAAAAGCCTCAACAATCGTTGAGGCTTTTTCTTTGTGGTGGTGCCACCAGGAATCGAACCGGGGACACAAGGATTTTCAGTCCTTTGCTCTACCAACTGAGCTATGGCACCATGCTTTCGGGAATTTGAAGATTTCTCTTTCCCTTAGCGGGGCGCAAATGTAAAACTTTTTACATTCGTGCAAAACATTTTTTGAGCGCATTGAAAAATAATTTGGCCGCCAGAGCCCTGCATATAGTGATTGATGCTGGAAATACTCGCATCAAAGTGGCTCAATACCAGAAACAAACTTGTGAGGATCTCCACTACTTTGAGGAGCAAAAAGAATTTGAATTTTTTTTAAAAAAGTTTCCGAAAGAGGCGCCTTGCATCTTTTCTAATACCGGATCCTGGAATTTAGAGGTGGCACGCCAGCATTTCGATTATTGCCTTGCTTTAAATCCTGAAAGTCCCTTACCTTATAAAATGCTCTATAGTAGTCCTAAAACCTTGGGTAATGATCGCCGAGCATTGGCCGCAGCAGCTTACCGACTTTTCCCAAACGAAGCCTGCCTGGTTTTAGATTTGGGTACTTGTCTTACTGCCGACTTTATAGATGGCGATGGAAACTATCAGGGCGGGGCAATTAGTCCGGGTTTAAAGATGCGTTTTAAATCCCTCAAACATTTTACCGCCAATTTGCCCAAAGTAGATTGGTCGGGTATTCAATATCCTAATTTAGTAGGAGACAGTACCGAGAATTCGATCCTCAGTGGTGTGGTGCGAGGTTATGCGGCAGAAATTTCTGCGAGCATCACACAATATGAGGAAGAATTTGGCGCTATTCGAACAGTAATTACGGGAGGAGACCATTCCTTGTTGCTCCCGTGGTTGAAAAATGACATATTTGCACCTTCAAATTTTTTGCTGAACGGCCTTGATTACATCCTTGAGTACAACCTCCGTCAGAAATAGAGCTTTATACCTCACCATGCTGGTATTTATTGCCAGCTTAGGCTATGCGCAAACCAATTCGGTTTCGCCTTATTCCCGCTTTGGTTTCGGGGATTTGTACCATGGCTTAAATGCCCGATATATGGGTATGGGAGGCGCTTCTCTGGCTAGTCCCGATTTCCTGAACATTAATTTCGGAAGTCCCGCCTCTTACACCAACCTTAAGTTAACCACCTTCGATGTGGGCTTCGAGGCGACCCGTATTAACCAAATGCAGGAATCGCCAGCGGTTAATATCGATAATTCCCGCTCCGGGATGCGAAATCTATCGGTAGGGGTACCTATTATGGATTGGTGGGGATCAGCCGTTTCCATTCAACCCTACAGCTTTAAAGGCTATCAAATTAATAGCAGTCGGGTACTTCCTTCCGATTCCAGTGTTGGTATCACAGATCAGTTTAATGGAGAAGGAGGCCTTAATTCGGTGATTTGGGGAAATAGCTTTGAAGTAGCCAAGGGTTTAAGTTTGGGCCTGAATATGCATTATGTATTCGGATCGCTGCGCGAAAACAATATTGTAAACTTCGATGATTATACTTTTCTCGATACTCGTAGTGATCGCGAAAGTCAGATTAGTGGTCTATTCTTTAATTATGGCGCTCAGTACCAATACTTAATGCCCAAGGATCGGTTCTTATCAGCGGCCTTGCGCTTCCAGAATGCGACAAGTATAAATTCTACCGACCTCAATTTCGACTATACCATAGATGGTACCATCGCAAGAGATACTCTAATTGGAGGAAGTTCTAAAGAAGGAAGCTATACTTTACCTTCCGAATTAGGATTTGGCTTAAGCTATGGTAAGATGAATGAAGAGAACCGTCAGGTTTCCTGGGCTGTGAACGCCGATTTCGAAACTTACAATGGTTCAGAGTTTAAATCCTCTATCGGCGGAAGCCCACTTGTTAATGGCTACCGCATGGAATTGGGTGCCTTTATGACTCCTCAAATGACCTTCAAGTCACTGGAACGTGGAACAGGTTTTTTCAATAACACTGAATATCGCATAGGCGGATTCTATGAAAAAACCCCCTTAAACGTCTCAGGGCAAGATCTTTATAATTATGGCATTACTTTTGGGCTAGGATTACCGATCCGCCAAAGAAACGTGGCACCCGGAGAGCAAAAAGTAAGCACCATCAATTTAGGGGTGGTTGCAGGCCAACGCGGAACACTCGCAAACAATTTGATTCGCGAACAGTATATAAGCTTCTACCTATCTGTCACGTTTAATGATAAGTGGTTCATAGATTATAAATACCGATAATAAAAACAACCCAAATGAAAGCAACCCTGTACACCCTGGCATTCCTAATCGGATTGGGTGGATTGCTCAAGGCCCAGGATTACGGAGAAGACAGCCTCCGTTGTAGAGAAAACCTTTACATCTATTACGAACTGGCTAAAAAAAGACAGTTCCTTGAAGCCTACGATTCCTGGCAAATCGTTTACGATATCTGCCCCGGCTCCAGTAAGAATAACTTTATCTACGGTCCTTACATTGCGAAGGCCAAGATTGATGAGGCAATTGAAAATAAGGATACCGCTGCCGAAAGTAAGTTTAAGAAGCTCTTGATCGAAGTTTACGATCGTCGTAATGAGATTTATCCTGGTAGTGAAGCAGACGTTGCAACACGCAAGGCCCTAGATTACTTCAAATACCATGAGGATAACAATAAAGAATCTTACGATCTCTTTAAATATGCTTTAGAAATTGGCGGTCCCGAACAACCCGCTGCGTTCTACAACTATTTCTTTATCACCGCTGCTCGTTTATTTAATGAGAAGCTTTTCGAAGTGGAAGATGTTTTCCGCGCTTATAACCTTGTAAATGAAGGTATCGAGGTAAACAATAACGCCTTGAACGTGGTAATTGAAGGACTGATTCGTAAACGCGATTCTGATAATGTTGCTTTGGATACCAAGGAGTTGAAAGAGCTAGAGAAAGCAGAGCGTGAATTGGAGCGCTATACGGTAGTGGAGTCTAATATTGAGAAAATCCTCGGACCTATCGCTACTTGCGAAAAATTGAACTTGATCTATAATGAGGAGACCTTTGCGGCTAATAAAACGGATACCCTTTGGTTAAAGCGTGCAGCTAAAATGTTGCAGAAAGAGCGCAAGAATGAAGAAGGAGAGTACGAAGATTGTACTGACAATCCTATCTTCTTTGGTATTTCTGAAGAGTTGTACAAATTACAGCCTTCTGCACCCTCGGCTCGTGCGATGTTTATTATGTCCTATCGCAATGGAGATTATACCAAAGCAACTCAGTACATTAAGGAAGCCATTAACTTTGAGTTAGACCCTATCAAGCGTTCTTCCGATTACTTGAAATTAGCGTCAATCTACATCAAGCGAGGTAGCTTGGCGCAAGCGAAATCAGCTTGTATCAATGCGGCGAATTTGGATAAGAAGAATGGCGACCCATATGTAATGTTGGCTACTATTTATGCGGCAGCAGACGGATCATGCGGTAGCAATGTATTTGAAAAGAAAGCGGTTTATTGGGCTGCTATCGACAAATTGAACTATGCTAAGTCCATTGATGCTTCGGTTACTAATAAAGCTAATCGCTTGATCAATGCTTACAAACAACAACTTCCAAATAAATCGGCCAGTTTCCAAATTGGACATGTGGAAGGAGAGAAATATACAATTGGTTGTTGGATCAATGAAACCATTACCGCTAACTGGTAATGCGATCCAAACTTCATAATCTTAAGAGCATCGCTACCTTGGTGGCGATGCTTTTTTTATGGACTGCTTGCGAAAATGAGGTGAAGGAGGTACAAGCCCTGGCTCGCGATGAACGCATTCCCATGGAAGTTCAGCGTGATTTTGTGCTTCGCTATTCCGACAGTAGTTTTTACCGCATGGAATTAATGGCGCCTTTAGCCGAAAGTTATCCTCAATTGGATATTCCACAGCGTGAGTTTCGCGAAGGAATAAATGTGCGATTTTTAGATGCCCTGGGTCAGGAAACCAGTCGTCTTCGGGCCGAATATGCTTTGCAACTTATTGATAAAGATCTTTGGGAAGCGCGCGGAGATGTAGTGGTAGTAAATGAAAAGGGCGAGCAGCTGAACACCGAAAAGCTCTTTTGGGATGCCCGCACCGAAAAGATCTACAGCGATGAATTTGTGAAGATCACCACCAAAGATCAGATAATCATGGGGGAGGGTTTTCAGGCGGATCAAAACTTTAGTAGCTACGAATTGGATCGGGTAACCGGCCAACTAAATATAGAAGACGATGCTTCTTAGACTTTTAAAATTTGTTGAGTTTGTTTGGGTAGGGATGGGCTTTTTATGCGCCTACCAATTGTATATGACCTGGAATATGGATGGTAATTCACGCTATATTTTTGGTGGAGGTCTCGTAGTATCTATCTTTATGTTCTTCTTCCGTCGTTATACACGTCAACGTTACGAGCGAATACAGGAGGAAAAACAAGCCAAACAAGACTAAATATTGGAAGTAGCACTAATCATTATTAGCTCCATTCTCGCTTCTGCCTTTTTTTCGGGAGTAGAGATTGCTTTTATTTCTTCCAATCGCTTCCACATTGAGTTGGAGCAACAAAAGGGCACTTTCATTTACCGTATTATTGGCTATCTGGTAAAAAACCCTTCTCGTTTTATTGCCGCCATGCTGGTGGGGAATAATATAGCCCTGGTTATCTATGGCTTGTTCATGCCCCTGGTACTGGACCCTTATTTACCCTTGGAGAATGCCTATCTCTTACTCTTGGTGCAAACTATATTGAGCACCATCTTTATTCTCATTTTTGCGGAATTCTTACCTAAAGCCATTTTTAGTACAAATGCCACCTCCTTATTGGAGTTCTTTGCGCTGCCCAGTGGTTTCTTCTATGTTGTTTTTGCACCTATTGTTTGGTTAATGATGGGGATCAGCAATTTTGTGATGAAATACATCCTGGGAACGGAGGAGGAAGAAGGGCAAAAGGCCTTTAATAAGGTTGACCTCGAGAACTATATCAGTGAACGTACTGAGGCCAGTGATGAGCAAGAAGATGTGGATCATGAGATTCAGATTTTCCGTAATGCATTAGATTTTAGCGAGCGCAAGGCCCGCGAATTTATGGTACCGCGCACCGAGATTGTTGCCATGGATGTAGAAGAGCCTATCGGCAAGCTTAGTGAAGTTTTTATCGATAGCAATCTGTCCAAGATTCTGATCTATCAAGGGAATGTGGATAATATTATTGGCTATGTACACTCCTTTGAGCTCTTTAAAAAGCCTGAGGATATTCGTTCAATTCTACGTCCGGTAAGTTTCTTGCCCGAGAGTATGCCAGCCCATGAAACCTTGAACTTATTAATGCGGGAACGTCGCAGTATAGCGGTGGTATTGGACGAGTTTGGGGGGACCTCTGGTTTGGTAACCATTGAAGATGTGGTGGAGGAAATCTTTGGCGAAATTGACGATGAACACGATGTAGAAGAATTGTTAGAGCAAAAGGTGAAAGAAGGTGAATACCTTTTTTCGGCTCGCCAGGAGATCGATTATCTTAATGATAAGTACAATCTTAAACTCCCTGAAGATGAAGCTTACAATAGCTTGGGAGGTTTAATTATCAATCACCTTGAATCTATACCAGAGAAAGGCGAAGAATTGCGAATTGACGGCTTCCATTTAAAAATGGAAGAGGTAAGTCATAGTAAAATTGAGGTGGTGCGATTACGTCAAACGGAGGACGATTAAAGCACCATTCCAAACTTGAACCTTTTTGCTGGATTTCCCTTATATTTCTCTAAACTAAGGGAAATGAGGAAATTACTATTCAGCTATACACTTTTAATGTTCGGGTCGCTTTCGGCTCAAAGCCTTTCCAGCCCTGAAGTGTTGGATATTCTAAAAGGGCAATACAATCCCGCGCAGTATTCGGCCAGTAATGCTATTGTGGCTAGTGATCAAATAGCCTGTGAGCTATTAAATCGAGTGTCTCCGGATAGTTTATTTCTCAACTTACAAATCCTAAGCAGCTTTGCTACCCGCCATGCCTGGTCGGACACTACCAGTGCCAATTTTGGAATTGGAGCTACCCGCCGTTGGATATACAGCGAGTTTCAGAAATACAGTGGATTAAACGAAAATAGATTACGACCGGCCTATTTCAGTTTTGATGTTTTGAATAATACTTGTGGCAATCTTTATGGTACCCGAAATGTATTGGGAGTACTACCGGGGGCAGACACTACAGATCCTTCCATAATTCTGATTATGGCGCATATGGATTCGCGTTGCGAAGCCCGCTGTGATAGCAATTGTTTTGCGCCAGGTGCGGATGATAATGGTTCGGGAACGGTATTAGTAATGGAGTTGGCTCGGGTGCTTAGTCGCTACACTTTCGATCATACTTTGGTTTTTATGTTGACTAATGGAGAGGAGCAAGGTTTATTGGGAGCTAGAGCCTTTTCAGATTACTGTGTGAGTCAGAATATCGCGGTAAAAGCAGTGCTGAATAATGATATTGTAGGGGGTACAATCTGCGGACAAACCGCTTCACCTCCGGGATGCTCTCCGGCTGGGGATATTGATTCGATTCGCATTCGCATGTACGCAAACCCTTTATCAGACCGCAATCCCTATCAGGGTTACGCGCGCAGCGTAAAGATGAATTTTGATGAAAAGCTTCGACCAAACTTCCAAATTAAGCCTGAAATAGAATTAGTGAACCTTGAAGACCGCAGCGGTAGAGGAGGAGATCATATAGCCTTTAGAGAGAATGGATTTTTGAACCTTCGCTTTAGCTCCGCCCATGAGCATGGCAATGGAAATCCACTTGGGACTCCTAATTATGAAGATCATCAACATACAGGTTTGGATGAGATTGGGGTAGATCTCGATAGCAATGGAACCATTGATAGCTTTTATGTTGACTTTCATTATTTGCAGAGAAATGCAATTATTAATGGAGCTTCAGCCGCCATGATTGCCGCGGCACCGGAAACGCCCAACTTTATCCTACACAATGAAAGCACCGGACTACGTATCGAGGTCTTGGATTCAGATTTGGCTTTTGAATATCGGGTAGGAGTTAAGAATTCGGCGGGTGCAGTATATGATTCCATATATCGTTTCCAGGGACGAAATTTTGTGATACCGTCTTTACAGGCGAATCAACTATATCTAATCGGATTAGCGGCTTTGGATAGTAATGGAATCATGAGTCCATTTAGTCAGGATGAACGTGAAGTAGCGCCGGTTTCCACCGCGGCTGGTCAAACGGATCCTATGCCTTATCAGTTTAACTGTATGCAGGTTTCTTTGCAGGAATGGTCCCAAAATCCGGAAAGTAATGGCTTGGAAGTACTACCTCCACGTCCTAATCCTTCGAAAGGCGAAAGCCAATTATGGTTCTGGGTAAAGGACAGTAAATGGGAAGGTCAGGCTCAATTAAAGGTATATGATTATCAAGGCCGTATGGTACATCAAGAGCCCATTGTATTAGAGTACGGGGCCAATAGTATTCGCTATCAGCATTCTGCCAGAAATGGCATGTTCTACTATTTCTTGGAGCAAGAGGGCCGAAGATCCATTAGTCAGCGCCTACTGGTTGAACGACCCTAATTAAAGGCTTTTCTGATGTGCATCCACTGCAGCTCATATTGAGTATAACCTATACCTGAGCTTTTTATGATTCTGAGAATAAGTACTCTTCAAGATTATCGCACTGTTTCTGGTACTTATCAAGATTTCCTTGCCGAAGCTTTTTAAGGTTTTGCAGTTTCCATTGAACCGAAGGAAATTGTTCAAAATCATAGATCTGCCAATCAGGTCTTAGTTTTTTTACACTAAGTAGAAATTGTTTATCAGCTTCATTTAGGCATTGATTTACTGTGCGGATAAGCACCTCCCTTGTAGTTTCATAATCTTTGTAAGTGAAAGGAATCATGGCCATTCCGTCAAATTGATTTTCAAAAGCTTGTTGTTGATCGCTGAGATTTGGATTTAACAATTCGCGGATAGGTCGATTACTACTTAAGAGAGCCAGAAGGAAACCTTTTTTTATATCATCAGTGAATCCCTCATTCTCCAACAAATGCTTTACATCAAACAAGTCTCTTGGATGTTGCCTGTCAAGAGCTGCGCACAATTTTCCACCATAAAGTTGACCCATTGAAACCACCGGAATATCACAAAATGCATCAAACTTTTCTTGAGCTATTTCACACAAAATGAGTTTTTGGGGAGGTGCATAAATACCCCGGTTGGTTTGATTCACTTCTATTTTTATCTGAGCGCGATGGTTTGAAATCTGAAGTTTGGAGATTTCCCGCTGATGCTGAACAAAGGATGCAGGTAGCGCTCTTTCGATATTAGCCTTTAAGCGGGCTAGCGCTTCAAATATATTTTGTAGAGATGTTTTTCTATCTTCAATTGGAATGTACGTAAGGTCGATATCTACAGAAAGACGAGGCATTTCCCTTACAAAAAGGTTGATAGCCGTACCACCGTGTAAGGCAAAGCAAGATTCTTTGGCTATCTCCGGGAGTACTTTAAGCAAGAGTTCTACTTGTAACTCATAAATTGCTTTGGTCATGCATTTCAAGCGTTTTAGGTACGGTTATTTGATATTTGGCTATATAAACACCCTCAGGTACGACGCTGCGTTTTCCTTTTCCCAAATTTATTTTTTCTACATCCAGAAATTCAAACCACCTATGCCGCGCTTTTTCAGCCATATAAAGGAACAGGCGTTTCACCTTTATAGAAGTACAGTTCTCTAAAAGCTCCTGCACCAAATTTGGGCGTAGGTTGTTCATAGACTCCATTAGGTCATAGCATTCCACTAAATCCTGTTTATCAGGGCTAAGGTATAGACACTCCAGCAGGGCCCTTGCCGGACCAGATATATTAATGGTAAATTCTTTTGCTTCAAAAGGAATGAATCCTGCCGTGCTGTTTAAAAATTTGCTGGAAATATAATTTACTTTTAGCCCCCAATGGTTCTTGCTAAACCAGGCCGGTAGTTTCTCATCATTGTTCCCAAACAGGATTGCTTTTGAATGAGCCAGCTCCAGATAGTGCGATTTGCCCTGCATGGCCAAGGCTGTTTTAGCTCCTATGTGAATACTCAACCCCAGTTGAGTTTGTAGGGTATAGATGGCTCCTTCCAGGTTTACTTTATCTCCGGTGCGTATCATAGCCCCGGAACCTATAGCCTCTAACCATTGGCTATGCCTGTATTTACGCTGTAGATCAAAGCTATAGCCTTTATCTAAAAGCCAGGATGCCAGCAAAACTGTTCCCTTGGGTTGGAGTTGAAGCAGTTGGTTTATTTTACTTGGATTAGTCGTACTCACGGTACGAATTTAATGATTATTATAAACCAAATTTCACTTTTGGTTTATTTTTAGTTGAAAATTCGTACTTAAGATACGGTTTTAAGAGTCAAAATAAACTGTATTACTTAAAAAATGAGAAGTATGCGCCCAAGGGACTTATAAAAATTGATAGCTTAGAAATGTTCTGCCAATAGGCCTGATGGCCAATTCCTTTGAGTTTTACATTCGATAAGTAGAGCATTCTTTGTAAGAAGGTTGATGCCAAGTACAGTCTTTATTAACCAGATTTAAAGCGAATAACATCTGCACTTACAAGTGGTCCAGTGCTTAAAACTGGTTTTGGTACATTAAAAAATACTTGAAATAATCCGATTTAAAAACTGGTTTTCGAACCGAGAGATCGGCAGAATGGCTCCCTTTCTTATGAATACAATACTGGCATCAGGAGGCTGTCCCTAGACGATTCTTCCGGTAGGTGAAAGGGATAGTTATACAGAAACTTTGGAACAAGCCAGTGTGAAACAAGATATATCTGCCTTTGCCTTATTTATAGCGGAGCCGGTACCGAAATAGATAGGGTAAGCTAATCCGGCTAATACTCAAAGGCCTCTCTGATGCGCATCCACCGCAGCTCTTACACTGCCATGCTCTTTGAGTAAGGCTTCCGCCTGAGGGGCCATTAATCCGGTATCGGCCATTACCATGCGGGTACCGCGGTCTACCAGTTTGTTATTGCTCAGTTGCATATCCACCATTTTGTTGCCGCGCACCCGACCTAATTTTACCATCACTGCGGTAGAAATCATGTTGAGGACCAGCTTTTGAGCAGTACCAGCTTTCATGCGGGTTGAGCCAGTAATAAATTCCGGGCCAACCACCACTTCAATTGGGAAGTCAGCTTGATCGGCCAGCGGAGAGTTTTCATTGCAAACCACGCATACCGTGCTAATCCCTTCGGCCCGAGCCTGCTTTAAAGCGCCCACCACATAAGGAGTGGTGCCACTGGCGGCAATGCCCAAAACAATATCATTAGAACTGGGCTCAAAGGCTTGTAGATCTTTCCAGGCGCCCAGTTTATCATCTTCAGCAAATTCAACCGCTTTGCGAATGGCCCTATCGCCACCGGCTATTAAACCGATAACCCAATTAGGATCAGCTCCAAAAGTAGGAGGGAGTTCAGAAGCGTCAACAATACCTAAGCGGCCACTGGTGCCGGCGCCTAAGTAAAACAGACGACCACCCTTCAGCATTTGAGCACTGATATGATCTACCGCTTTTTCAATACTGGGAATAACCCGGGATATAGCAATGGGTACACTGCGGTCTTCAGTATTTATACTTTCAAGAATTTCGCCGGTCGACATTTTATCGATGTTTTCGTACCGACTATCGGATTCTGTGGTCCTTAAGCTCACGTTTTTTCCTAATTTAAAGCCCTGATCTGCTTTTTCATGCGCAAGGTACAATGCATTTTGGGCTTCTTGCTCTTTTCTAGCACAATTTGGGGACAAGGTTTTATTCGCGATCTAATAATCCCAGATGTATGGTGGCAAGGAGATTGGCATTTTTACGACTTACAATACGGACGTAATGAGGGGGAGCTGCAACTTTGGATGAGTCATGATAATATGGGGTACAACCGAAAGGTATACCAATATTATCCGGCCAATCATAGTTATGGCTTTTTAAAAACAGCATCTGGCGGCCCTTCAGGTCCAGCTATCCAACAGTATCAGGTTAATAAAATATGTATTTGGGATGGAGCAGGAGGAGGCTACAGTTCCAGGCCGTATTGGAGATTTTGGGATCTGAACTCTGGCATAGAAAAGGAATTTTATCCCAATCATCGCGCAGTAAGTTTTACGAGCCTCCGCAATGATTCCATTTTTATTCTATATGCCAAGCCAAATTTCAATCTTCCGGACTTCAGCTATAATCGAACTGAAAACGATACCAATACTCAGTATTATCTCTGTTATTTAAATCCGCAAAAGCAGCAGGCGGAGATTCTCGATTCATTGCGGGTACCCTTCTATTTGGAGCATGCTGATTTACATTTCGATTCGAGATCAAATAATTGGATTGTTCTCTTTGAAGATTGGTATATACGGCTAAAAAAAGGTGGCTCAGAGCCCGATACCATCTTTCAGGACCCCAGGCTTAGCCTTGACAAATTCAAGCAGTTTTCAGCAGTTGGGCCCGAAGAATATCGAAAAAGGTTTTACAGAGATGGCATCACCTGGAAGTATTTCAATCCCGATTCTAATAAGGTAGTTTCGGCATTCTTCAGTCCAACGGATACGCTTTATTACGATTATTCCGAAATTCTCGAATATGCCGACTTTGATCATTATGGGGAATTAGGGAATTCTAGGGAATCCAAGTACACCGGCAGTTTAGCAAGCTTGGGTTTAAGGAATAGAGCCACAGGCATTAGAGATATCATGATCTCTCGTGACGATTATTGGCTATTCTTTCGTTTCGAAGAATCAAATATTACCCACTTCCAAAAAATTGCCCGTGCCAAATTACCGAATGCTTTGTTTCGAGCAGTACTAAGTACTTCAGAAGGAGGTTTTTACCTTGGGGCTAATCGGCGTACGAAAGGTTATGACGGAAACTTTTACATGGATAGTTTAATTTTAATATACCTAGACCCACAAGGAAGAACCTCCGTACTGCAGCCTGGCGAAGTCTTTAATCTTCATTATGATTTGCAAAACAATCAATTGAAAATATTCTACCCTAAGCCAGAAGCAAAATTGAAGTATCGTATAATTGATGCTTCAGGGCGGGCCATGCAAGAAGGAGATTTTACCGTTTATGAAGGTCTGAGTCTAGGGCCATGGCAAGCTGCAGTGTATTTTTTGCAGTTATGGAAGGAAGACGGCAATTATATCGGACAACAATCCTTTTTAAAATCCAATTAGGCTTTCTCCAGTAAAGCCATATAAAAGCCATCGCTCCATTCAGATGGATTAACCCGCTCTTGGCGGATAAGGCTGAATTCAGGATGCTTTTCTAAAAAACGTTCCACCTGAGTTTCATTTTCAGAACGCAAAATGCTGCAAGTAGCGTAAACCATTTTACCGCCGCTTTTCAGCATTTTGGAATAGTCCTCCAGAATATCAGCTTGGATCTTTCGAACCCGATCTAAATGTTCGGGCTTCAATTTCCATTTGGTATCTGGATTGCGTTTTACCACCCCGGTTCCAGAGCAGGGAACATCTAAAAGAAGGCGGTCGGCAGAATCCTGCAAACGCTTTATGCTCTTCGCATTTTCAATGGGACGCGTTTCAATATTATGAACGCCATTCCTGCGAGCACGTTTTTGCAATTCCTTCAGCTTCCAGGCTTCTACGTCCATGGCAATAATCTGCCCTTTGTTTTCCATCAAGGCGGCCAGATGTAAAGCTTTACCTCCAGCGCCGGCACAAGCATCAATCACCCGCATGCCAGGCTCCACCTCTAAATAGGGGGCAATCATTTGACTGCCACCATCCTGTACTTCAAAATAACCGGACTGGAAACTGGGCAAACGAAAGGTGTTCTTCCGCTTTTCCAAAATGATACCCACTTCATTGGCTTCCAAAGGGCGGGCCGGACAATTTTCTTCCTCCAATTGTTTAAGGAGGCTATTGCGGTCAATTTTCAGGCTATTAGTACGAAGGAAAACTTCAGCTGGAATATTAGAGGCTTTAGCAATAGCCGGCCAGGCATCTCCTAATTCCTCGGCTGCTACTTCCGCGAGCCAATCAGGCCAGCTTTCGCGGATATTAAGATCTGCTTCAAGCTCTTTAAAACGCGCAGCAATATTGAGACCTCGTACGGTATCAAAGGCAGGCCAATCGGGTAAGTCATGACCTTGCCATTGCCACCAAATTCCAAAAAGCCGATATAAATCCTTACGCTTTAAACTGGGCTCTTTGCCATAAAGCTCCCATAGTAAACGCCACCAGCGTACCATTTCATAGGTACTTTCGGCAATAAAACCACGATCGCGCGCACCCCATTTAGGATTGCGCTTAAGGATACGTTCAATTACTTTATCGGCGTAGTAACCTTTGCCAAAAGCCGTTTCGAGGGCTTCAATTACGGCCGCTACCAGATTCTTATGTAAGCGTGGACTTTGACTCAATTAAATGGCCGGATACTGGGCGGGATTAAATTCGTGCATCATACTGTAAACCTTGTCGAATACATCTTCGGCACTAGGCTTGCTAAAATAGTCACCGTCACTTCCATAGGCAGGGCGGTGCGCTTTGGCGCTTAAACACTGAGGCTTAGAATCCAACACGCGGTAAGCTTCCTGCACATCTACAATCTGTTGTAAGATAAAGGCAGAAGCACCACCGGGTACGTCCTCATCCACTACCAAAAGTCGGTTGGTTTTGGCCACGCTTTCGCGGATGCTATGATGGATATCGAAAGGTAAGAGCGATTGTGGATCAATAACTTCTACTTCGATTCCGAATTCAGCTAATTGCGCTGCTGCTTCCATTACAATGCGCAGGGTAGAACCATAGGAAACAATAGTGAGATCTTTTCCTTCGCGAATGGTTTCCGGAATTCCCAGTGGAGTGCGAATCTCAGCCAGGTTATCCGGCATTTGCTCTTTTAATCGGTAGCCATTCAAACATTCTACAATCAGCGCAGGATCATCACTGTCTAACATGGTGTTGTAGAAACCTGCGGCTTGAGTCATATTGCGGGGTACCAATACATGTACACCACGTACGGCATTAATAATAGCACCCATGGGAGAGCCAGAGTGCCATATACCTTCCAGACGGTGACCACGAGTACGCACAATCACCGGAGCTTTTTGACGGCCCTTGGAACGGTAATGTACAGTGGCTAAATCATCACTCATAACCTGCAAGGCATAGAGTAAATAATCCAGATATTGAATTTCGGCAATAGGGCGGAGGCCACGCATAGCCATACCAATACCCTGACCTAAAATGGTAGCTTCACGAATACCGGTATCGTAAACGCGGTTTATACCGTGCTTGTCTTGCAAGCCTTCCAAACCTTGGTTTACATCCCCAATTTTACCGCTGTCTTCTCCAAAGATCATTACCTCCGGACGTTCGCCTAAAATGCGATCGAAATTATCGCGAAGGATAATCCGGGCATCAACATTGGGACTTTCGTCAGAATATTGAGGAGCAACGCCTTCCACTTTCATAGGGGAAAGGGCCGACTCACTGTAAAGGTGGCTGCTATAGCGATCGTGATTGGCTTGGTTTTGTTCTTCCAACCAAGCTTTGATGCGCTCTTTTAATCCACTTTGATCCTCACGTAAGTACCGTAAGCTCTTGCGTAAAGCGGCAATACCATCTCTGCGCAGAGGCTCAGCACTAGCCGCTAATTCCTGATCCATGGCCTTAATGGCTTCGGCTTCAGGTGCCGCGGCAATCGCTTCGGCCAGGAGGGAGCGTACAGTGGCAATTTCTTCTTTAATAGGGGCGATATACTCTTTCCAGGCAGCGGCCTTGGCCTCGCGAGCGGCTTTTTTCGCTTCTTTTTCCAATGCGTCTAATTGCTCTTCATCGGCCAAACCAGCGGCTACGATAAACTCACGCATCTTTTTAATACAATCGAAATCCCGCTCCCAGGCTAAGCGTTGCTCGTTCTTATAACGCTCGTGTGATCCTGAGGTAGAGTGACCTTGGGGTTGCGTAACCTCAGTAACGTGAATCATTACCGGGATATGCTTTTTACGGGCAATCTTTTCCGCTTTCTCGTAAGTTTCGATTAAGCTGGGGTAGTCATGCGCTTTAACCCTTAAGATCTCGTAACCTGATTCCTCACCATCGCGTTGGAAACCTTTGAGGATCTCAGAGATATTCTCTTTGGTAGTCTGATATTTGGAGTGCACGGAAATACCGTAATCATCATCCCAAATGGATATTACCATAGGGATTTGAAGTACTCCAGCTGCATTAATGGCTTCGAAGAAAGGACCTTCAGAAGTGGAGGCATTGCCAATGGTTCCCCAGGCAATTTCATCACCATTATGCGAAAACTGTTTAAAGTCTTTTAAGCCTTTATTCTGGCGGTAATGCTTGCTGGCTTCGGCCAAACCTACTAAACGCGGCATCTGACCGGCCGTAGGGGAAATATCCGCCGAACTGTTCTTTTGAGCAGCAATACTTTTCCAGTTACCAGCGGCATCTAAACTCTGGGTAGCAAAGTGACCATTCATTTGCCTTCCGGCAGATGCGGGCTCATGATCATGATTGGTATCCGCATACAAGCTGGCGAAAAACTCCTGAGTACTCAAGGCTCCAATGGCCATCATAAAGGTTTGATCACGGTAATATCCCGATCGGAAATCTCCGTCTTTAAAAACCTTGGCCCAGGCGATTTGGGGTAATTCTTTACCGTCGCCAAAAATTCCAAATTTGGCTTTTCCGGTAAGTACTTCCCGACGACCAATTAAACTGGCCTCGCGGCTTTCTACCGCCAAACGATAGTCGGCTAATGTTTGGGCTTTGAAAGTTTCTTCGGGAGAGCTTTGTTTTTGCTCGCTTTGCACGCTGGTTTCACTCATGCTCATCTTGCTTTTTAAGAGGCTGCAAAGGTAAGGAAAAAGGGGGCTTTTTTGTGGAATGGACAATTTGCTTCAATGCCAGATCCTTTCAACAAATGGTTCATTGAAATAAATTTGGCTTGAAGAGTCATGTTTAATTGTCTTCCAGATCCGTACCTTCCTGTAGATCTTTCTTCTGCCTATTGTACCAGAATGAACTAAGTAAGAGCAAAGCACCAACAACCATTAAGACAAGGGTCTTGGATAAACTGCTCAAAGAACTCAAATCCCAAAGAATCAACTTCAGCAAGATCAAAGCAAAGAACACCATGGCTGTAATGCGCAAATGTTTCTTGTTTTTAGACATGCCTTGAGCTATTAGGAAGAAGCTGTACAATGCCCATAATATACTCAGCAGTAATTGAGTGTAGCCATCGAAATGGGCCAGTTTGAAAATGTGTAATAATTCCGCGGAGAGCATCCAAAGCACCGTAATGTGAATGAAGATTTCCAAACGTTTTACATTGCGATAGGCCGAATAGCTTTTCTGACTGCTGCGCCAGCTGAAAAAGAGCAATAGGCCTAAGGCTAAGAAGGCTGGATAACGCAGAAGCATTTGACTTAAGCTGGCTTTTTGATGTAAATCCTCTAAGGCCATGCTGTAATGATCGGCAATTTCGGCCAGGGAGGAAATGCCGGCAATTAAAAAGGCGGGAATGGCCAACCAGTTCAGGTATTTGAGAGCATTGGCCAATAGTTTGGAATGCAGTCGCCACTGATTTACGATCTGTAAAACCAGTAAAAACAGAATGCCAAAAAGGAACTCCCAGGCCCAGCCTAAATAATCGTAATTCCGATTATAGCGTTCATAGGAATAATTGGTCATCTCTATTTCATATTCGCTTAAGAGATAGAGTTTATGCCAATAAAAATGGATTTCCTGGCGAAAGATGAACCAAGTGCTAAAAAGGCTGATTACCGCAATGATGCGATCAAAACCGACAGTTGTATCTTCAGCTTTAAGCTGTGTTCCCCGACTGCGGTTTTGCATCCACAAAATGGCATAGCCAAAGCTTACAGTGATGAGGCTATACAAGAAGGGTAGATTGAAAAAGCTGCTTCGACTGCGCTTAATTTCCCGACTGATCTGAAAGTAATCTTCATTCCAATCACTCATCAAACTGAAAAAGCCGAGGAGGAATAGCGGATAGGCAAAGTATAGAAAGCTCTTGAGCTCCTTTTCCAAGGCCAACCAAAAGAAGATTAGCGCTTCCAAGCACCAAATTAGGGTAATGGTATTCCCATCAAATTGAGCAGGAATCGCCAGGCTAAAGAATAAGATAGCCAAGGCCATTTGCACCCAATACAAGTTGCGGTTTTCGGGCGCCCAGCGGTAAACGGCATAACAAAGCAAAGCATTAAAGAGGGCCAGACTAAAACTAAAAAGACCTAAATACTGATCCATTTGACCAGTCTCCTGCAAGAGATAATAGCTCAATCCATAGTAGACCAGATTATTACTGAACAAGACAGGGAGGTCAATTTCCTTAAGTGGAAGTTTCTTAATTAGATGATAGCCTAATCGAGCGGCAACAAAAATCAAAAAGAAGAGCGCCAGGAAGAGGTGAGCACTGTTCTGACTACGGTTTTCATAATCCATCCCTGCCCATACCCCGAAAATGAGCCAGGTGAATACAAAGGCTGAATAATAGAGTGATTGCCAGTTTCTTCGGATGGATATAAAAAGGATGCCCAGATTAATTATTGCCATATAAGCAAAAAGCACTTCGTAATTTCCAGATTCGGTGCTTACTAAAAAGGGGATGGCATAAGCGCCCACTAAGCCAAAATGGGCAATTACCGAGCGATTTAAGTGAAGTGCCGCGAATACCGCTGCTACGGTAACCACAAACATTAAGATTGAGGTTAAGCCTAGGCTATAAAAGGCATAGAAGGAATAGGCGGCATAGGAAATGAAGTACAAAATAGCCAAGGACCCCCCCAATAGCACCGAGCTAAAATTGAGGTAGTTTTTCTTCAGCTTTAAGCTGATGCCCAATAAGACAAATCCCGTTACATAGCCTAAAAGAATACGGGTGGCAGGATTAATCATTTCATGATCAATGGCGTATTTAGCTCCCACTACCACACCTATTACGGTGAGTAAGATGCCAATTTTATTTATGAGGTTTTCGCCAATGAATTTTTCTAAATCCCAAGTCAGGCTGCGGTTTTTAGTTTTTGGAGGGACTTTAAATTGACCGGCATCCCTAGCCTTTTCGGGTTTAACAGGAGCTTTGGTATCTGGTTCCTTGGAGGATATTGACTCAACAGGCTTTTGGTCTTCCTTTACCGCCTCTGTCCATCGTTTTTCCAGGGCAGCGGCCTCTGTACCTTCACTCTTTAATTTGGCAATTTCGGATTGAAGCAAACGAATTTCTCGATTGTTCCTTTCGTGCTGGATTTGAAGGTTTAAAAGCCTTTCTTCCAGCGATTTAATTTTATCCGATTCTATGCTCATGGGATTAGGAAGAGGATTTAATCAGCGAAAGCTAAGCATTTTCCCTAATTGCTAAAGGGATTGCTGTAGGCCGGGTTTTGAATAAAAACAGAATCACTTAAGGTGTGTAAAAAGGCCAGAATGGCTTTCTTTTCTTGATTTGTTAAATGCACTCCACCTTTATGAGCATGCTGCAATTTCGAATCTACATTATAAGGTTTGGCCAGACCTTCACTGTAAAAATCGATGACTTCTTCTAAAGTTTCAAAGCGACCATCATGCATATAGGGGGCGGTAAGGGCAACATTGCGAAGGGAAGGAATCTTAAACCAGCCATTGCGATCCTGACCGCGAAATTCAATTTGGCCTTTGTCGACATAATCCATCGGCCCTTGAGCCGAATCCAGACCATTATTGCTGAAATCGCCCGTGGTACCCAGGGCATGGGCATCGGTAATATGACATTGCATGCAATCACCTTTATCCTGCAAATTAACCAGGGTGTAACCTTGATATTCCAGTGCTGTAAAATGATCTTCACCTCGCAATACCCGATCGTATTTCGAGTCTTGGGAAAAGAGGATGGATTGAAAATCGGCTAAGGCTTGACAAATTAAACTGCTGTCAATTTCCTTCCCGGGATAGGCCAACTCGAATAGGGCAGGGTATAATGCTGATTGGCGGATTCTGTTTTCAGCTTCCGACCATTTAAGGTTCATTTCCAAGCTGTGGCGCACCGGAAAAAAGGCCTGTTCTTGCAAACTGCTGGCTCGTCCATCCCAAAAGAAGCTTTGTTGCCAAATTAAATTAAAAAGGCCAGGGCTATTGCGATCTAATTTCTGGCCTGCCACTCCAAGGCTAAAGCGCTTGCCACGATCCGCAAAGGCAAATTCTTGTTTATGGCATGTAGCACATGATACTTTAGAATTAGCACTTAGAATGGGATCGTAAAACAAGTATCGGCCTAATTCAACTTGTGCCTTGCTGGGTACTTTAAATTCGGCGGGTAAGGGAGGAAAGAAATACAATTCCGGCAATGGCCAGCTTTCGCTTTTGGTCCTATCCGCTTTAAAAGCAATCAGGGAAAGCATGAAAAGACCCAAAATAACTCGATAAGGTTTGATCAAGGTTGTAGCATTATACGGAACTCCTCCTTCTTAATATTGCTCTTTACTCTTAAAATATAAACTCCAGCTTTTTGTCCGGAAATATCGATATCAAACTTAGTCGGGCTTTTGTCCCAGGATTGCACCACTTTTCCGGATAGATCCAATAATTCAATGGATTCGATATACTGTACCTGCCCGGTTTTACGTGCATTGAGCTTTATCGGTCCAAAGGTAGGATTGGGGCTGGCCGTCATAAATGCACCTTGATCCACCTCATTAATGGTATGAATACCGGTTATATGCACATTAATATTATCCAATAACCAGCCGTCTTGCTGCGTATCTACCGAATCGGTAAGAATTCGATATCGGATTTCGATAGTATCAGTACTAAACTGTGCCAGCCAGCTCATATCCAGGCATAGCCAAACATTATGCATATCTCGACTTCCGGTGAATGCCAACTCACCATTCGGGAGTGTGGCCACATTGGAGCTATCAAAACCAAAGAAATTGTATACATAAGGATTGTTAAAAGCACTTTCCCAGGCAGAGGTATCGGTGTATCGAAATTCTAGGATTCCTCCATCAATACTATCTTCAAAATCCAGGGCCTGCATCCATTCTATGGCTAGAATTCCTACTGGCGCCCATATTGGAACTTTCATGTGAAATGCTGAACTGTCATTGATAGGATAAGAATTTAGAGTATCGGTAACAATGGCATTGGGTTGAGTGGCGGCCTGCTGAAAATAATTTTTAGCAGGAGCTCCAATTTGCCAGACACTATTGCTATCAATAAGGGCAAAAACAGAATTATAGGTGGAGGTATCCGCACCATCGAAATATTGACGATAGTATTGGGCAGAAAGCCCTGGGCCTAAAAGCAGGATTAAGGCAAAAAGGTAAATGTTCTTCATTAGGGACAGATTTGCCCTAAGTTACATCTTTTTGCATTCTGGTAAGCCTCAGGTTTTTGGTGGGTAACGATAATGACCAATAATTCTAAACTGGAATAAACAATCGGCTAAAACTTGACCAGAGCCAATATTGTGTACAATCATAGGATTGCCATCCGCCGAAAGGCGATCTACCACCAAGCCGATATGAAGAATGCCATTTCCCAGGTCCCAGCAAACAATGTCTCCGGCTTTATAGTCTTTTGGCGACTTTGAAAGACTCAAAGTCTGTCCCTTGCGACTGAAGAATTTCATCAGATTGGGAACCCGTCGGTGGTCTATATTGGAATCTGGGGCTTTCAATTGCCAATTCTGAGGATAGTGTTTAAAATTAGCTAGCATGTCTTCATGTACCAATTTTTGGAGATCGACGCCTAATTTGCGATAAGCTCGAATAACCACATCGGTGCATACACCACGATCGGCGGGAACATCTCCATTGGGATAGGGAATTCGAAAATAGGAGGGATCATAAATCACCTCATCTTCGGTGAGTTCCAAAGCTGCTTTGGATAGCTGAAAGGCCCAATTTTGTTGCGCTTGAGCCATTGGGCCCAGAAGGACCAAGAGTAGTAGCAATCGGTTTAGCATAAAGCTAAAACGCCTTTATTAAGTGTCAATTGCCTTTAATCTATGCTTCTAGAATTTGGCCTTTGTTATGGTAAGGATGACCATAAATTTTTAATTCCTCTTCACTAAAACTATGTAGATGCAATAAATGCAATACCGGGCAATAGGCTGCCAATGCGGTAATCATAATTATCCCGGAAAAAATACTAATGCTCAATCCTAGGGTATCGCCAGAAGCACCATTAAAAAGCCAGAGGCCCAAAACCAAGATTAGGAAAGAAATAGAGAAGCGAATGCGGCGGTCGGTACGACCGATATTACGATGACTTTTCATTTGTTTGGACTTAGAGCCCCCTCCAAATCCAGTACTAAATTACAAATTTTTCCACTAAAAAATATGAGTCTAAACCCTTGTTTATGAAAACTAAAATTTAGGTGACTAATGGAAAATTGCTGCTGATTAAACTACTTGCTTGAGCTTCTTTTTTAGATAAGCTTTTTCCAAATTATTGTGGCAGAGTGTAATAGCTTTTTCCAGCATTTCTTGAGCCTGCTTAGGCTTTTCATCCACAAAATAGAATTCCGCCCAGGTGGCGTAATAGAGATATGTTCTTTGTTCCAGATCCTTTATTTCTATGGCTTCTAATTCGGCTTTCGCCTGATGGGGATTCTCGATTTGCAGATAGATAATGGCCCTGGAGAGTAGGATAGAGGCGGAAGGAAGATATTGATACATCTCTTCGTAATAGGCTAAGATTTGCAACCAATTGGTGCTTTCAAAATTAAGAGCACGGATATGTTCGGAGGCTATAAGGGCTTCAAAATGATAAGCGGATCGATCTTGAAAATCATAGAGACTGCGATACAATGCATCATGACCTAATTCTATTAGAGGAGCATACCATTTTTGGCGATCTTGTTGTTTAAGATTAAGGACCTCATCATCGCTAACTTTGGCATCCAAGCGAGCTGCATTGTAGCAAAGAAGCGCGAATAAGGCGTACAGACTACCACTGCGGAAGGTTTTTCTGCGGAGAAGTAATTTACATAGACGTAAGGCCTCTCCACAGAGCTCTTTATCCACCAGACTATCGGCCTTAATGGAATGAAAGCCTTCATTGAAAATGAGGTAGATGATTTGCATTACTCCCTGCATACGGGCCTCCATTTCATGAGGTTCAGGGAACCGCATAAGGATTCCTTCCTCTTGAATTTTCTTTCGAGCCCTTTGCAAACGCTTCTTAATGCTCTCTTCCTTTTGCATCAGAGCACAAGAAATTTCTTTACCGGAAAATCCAGAAATGGCTTTTAAGGCAAAGGCGATCTGTTCACTGGAAGAGAGGGCAGGATGGCATGCCACGAAAATCATCCTTAATTGAGCATCATCAATCTCCGGATCGAGAAATTGCTCATTGATTTCGAGGGCCGAAGAGGCATGAGGAAAGGCCGCTTCTCGTTTCTGTCGCGCTTGAATTTGTCGCAATAAATCCAGTACCCGATTCTTTGCTGCTTGAGTTAGCCAGGCTTCAGGCTTTTCGGGTTGTTTTTCCCGCCATTGTAAAGCGGCTTTCAGAAAGGTATCCTGAATGGCATCTTCAATTAAATCGAGATGCTGTAAGCCAAATATGCGGGCTAAAATAGCGACCATCTTCCCGTACTGATGTCGGAAAAGATGGTCTACTATGGGTTCTGTCTTATTGTTGTTGGTCAAAATTCACCACTTCGCGAATTTCCACAGCTCCGTTTAAATCAAAGTCGGGATAGTCTTGAGCTACTTCCACTGCTGCTTCGTAGCTGTCTACCGCTATTTTATAATAGCCCCCAATAAGTTCTTTGCTTTCCACAAAAGGGCCATCACTAACAATGCGTTGAGGACCGGTTACTCTTTTACCCTGGGCATAGAGTGCATCACCACCACGAAGGATTCCTTGTTTTTCCATTTTCGCGCCCCAGGCGAACCATTTGCCCATGCGGTTTTGTAATTCTTCAGGCGATAAGCCTAATTCTTCGTAATCGGCTCCTACGAAGAGTAACATAAATTCTTTCATTGTCAATTTTTTAATGTGATGAGGGTTTCTAAATGTACTTAATAATGAATTTGATTAAGGGCAAATTATTGCGGAGAATGCAAGCCTACCCGATTCCCTTCGGTGTCGATAAATAGGGCTATAAAACCACTTTCCCCAATGGCAGTTTTAGGGAGAATAATTTGACCACCAGCCGACTCTACTCGAGCTAAATAGGGAGAAAGATCTTCACCGCCATTGAGGTAAACAGTTGTTCCCTTAGTAGATGGTTCAATACCTTCGCCATGGAAAATGGAACCTCCAACGGCGCCTTCCATCCAGTCTGAGGGGAAGATGGCCATTTTACTTTCACCCATATCCATATTGTGCATGGGACCATCCATTAGGCTTTCGTAAAATTTTTGAGCACGGTTCAAATCCAGAACGGGAATTTCGAACCAATTGATTGCATGCTTCATTGTAAGAGCTTTTAATTAAACATTTGCCCTTAAGACGAAGCTGTTTTTTGAGAAGGGGACAAATCCCCGAAAAAAAATTAGCCGTATTGAACAGAGGTCATGGTTAAAGCACCACCCACCGGTTCATCATTAAAGATGCGTAGGTTTTCTTTTTGGTCCCTTAAGCCTAAGGTATAGAGCAAGGGTATGTAGTGCTCAGTGCTGGGGATAGCTAAATCAAAGGCTGGACCTTGTTTACGGAAATCGATTAAAGATCGATCATCACACTGCTCAAGAAAATTGCGCATTTTGGCTTGCGCTTCTAAGGCCCAATCGAAACCAAAATTGTCATTCAATCGGCGCCAATCTGTTAAACGTAGATTGTGCACCATGTTTCCAGAACCAATAAAGAGTACCCCTTTACGACGTAAAACAGACAATGCCCTGGCTAGGTCATAGTGGTATTGGGGTCCTTTGCTGTAGTCAATACTCAATTGTAAAACCGGGATATTGGCCTTAGGATAAAGGTGCTTTATTACCGACCAGGCACCATGATCTAAACCCCATTCATGGTCTAATAAAATCTCAGGCTCTTTAATTAAGTCTTTCAGTTCCTGAGCTAATTTAGGATCGCCTGGTGCCGGGTATTCTACTTCAAATAATGCTCGTGGAAAGCCACCAAAATCATGAATAGTTTTGGGCTGAGGCATGGCAGTAATGCGCGTGCCCTGTGTTTCCCAATGGGCAGAGATGCAGATTACCGCTCGAGGGGTAGGGACTTGCAAGGCCGCTTTACGAAAGCCTTCTACAAATTCATTTTCTTCGATGGCGTTCATCGGATTACCATGACCGAGAAATAAAACGGGCAGTGCTTCTTGCTCCGGCAAACTGCGACTATGCTGATACAGTTCCTGTAAACTCATAAAGCTTGGACTTATGGCCCCGAGGGCAGCTAAACGTATAAAATTAAGGCGATCCATTGCTTTAGCTAAATTAATGTTCAAACATTGAATAAGCAAATAAAAAACCACTGTGTTTTTACAGTGGTTTTTTTAAAGCTATTACTGCTTGATCAAGCGATCTTCTAAAAGCTCACCTTTCAGACTACGTACTTTTATCAAATACACGCCTTTGGGCAAATCAGCGATATCAATGCGAACTTCCATTGCATTAATTTCTTCTTGCTTAAGCAGGCTACCGGCAGTATTCCAGATTTCCAAACTGCTTAATTCTTCAGAAGCTTCGATATTGAAATCATTTTCAACTACAGTAGGATAGATGCTCCATTCTATTTCTTGAACTTCCTTTTCTGAAAGTAAAACGGCGCCAGTGTTTCCTACTACAATAGATTTATTAAGACTATTGTCGAAGGCCACACTTTTAATTACCAGGTCTAAATTCGATTTCAATTCCATTAAGGCCCAACCGTAGAAATAGTTTGAACCAGATACAAAGCGAATACCCATGAAAAACTCGGGATTACCCGCAAGGTCTTTACCGCTGGAAGAAGCAATACGCACATTATTAGCCGCCCACTTTTTTCCGCTGTGTACTTCTTTGCCAATAAACAGGCTTTCGGTATAGCTTGGATTAGCGATTTGGTCTACCACAAATTCCAGTTTAGGTCCGGTCACACTTAATACATAATTATTGGCTCCGGTTCCTGAAATCGCAAAAGTGATATCATCATTCATATCCCCATCCAGGTCGAAGGAGAGGGTACCATCACTCAAGGTCATGGTATGGTCTGGGTTAAAGTTGTTGTACACAATGGTGGCCTGTGCAGAAGTGGCCCACAGCATTATTGCACTCGCTAGAATACTTATTCTTTTCATGTTTATGGGATAAGGGATTTCAAGCGAGCAAAATACTGTATTAAAAGTATTAAGCTCTAATTTTAATCCTTGGTTTTTAACAATTTAATTCACTAATCTAAACGGAAGCTTACTGGTATAATCATGCGGCTATTTACGGCTTTACCATCTTTTTGACCGACTTTCCACAGAGGCATCTTTGCTAAAGCTTCCAGGACCGCGTCTTCCGCAGCCGTGTACCCTGTGCCATTCCGTACTATTTTAGGATTAGTAAGCTTTCCCTCTTTGCTGATGACTATCTGCACATATACTTTGCCTTCTATATTTTCCTTGACCATTATTTGGGGGTATTCCACCTCTTTTTTCAGAAAGGCCATCAGACTATCTATTCCCCCTGGAAATTCGGGTACCTCAACTTGATGGTAGTCGTAGCATTGCCAGGAGTCGGGATTTGATAAAGTGTCTCCTTCTCTGGGTTCCTTGAGAGGAAGATAAATATCACCAACTGTTACCAAGCCCGAACTAATTTCAATTGGCAAGCTATCCGCATTTTCAATTTGGTGATGAGTATCTAACTGACAATCTGTTTTTACTTCGGCTGATTTAGGCTTTAGGCTATCGGCAGTATACGGCTCTTCTTTCGGGATGGCTTCTGATGCCATTTTCAGTGTTCTGGGGCTGTAATAGCTGCTATTCCTAGCAGGGTCAATGGGCTCATCACAAGAAGCGAGGTATAAACTCGCTAATGCCAAAAAATAAAAGGCTTTATTGCGGTGTTGGGGTTTTTGGCTCAGGGCCTGAATGGTCACCATGATATCATCGTAGTTAAAATCTACCTCGGAGCGCTTCATCCTTCCGCATACTTGCTCCTCACGATGTTCCAATAAATAAGCTAGAATTTCGACCCGACTCTTGGTACTAAAATCCATCACGTTTTTGGAGCAGCTCTCACAAAACCGGGAGTGAACCCCAATTTTCATTTTATTCCAATCTGCCGGGCAAGGTTCTTTAATTTCGGCTTTCAGCATGAACTTTATTTAAATTCTACCACTTCTTTTTCCTCCAGAGAACCGATGGGAAATCCATACAAAGCCTGAAGCTTCATCAATTGACGATAGGTAAATTGACTTTGATAGGAGCTGTAATATTCCTGATCGGCTTTCACCTGGGCTACTAATTGATTATAATAATCGTAACGACCCCTGGCTAAATTGAAGGTGTCTATTTCATTTTGGTAGACTTGATAATAACCGGCTTCAAAAGGCACTATTCCTAAATGAAAATTTCGTTGGGTGGCCACCCAGGTAGGACAGCATATATGCATGGTGTCGCTATCCCTAATAATGTCAAAGTTTACATCATTGTAAACGATGGTAGCTGAAATACGAATCGATTGTATGGAATCAATATAATAGCCTGATCGATATTTTTTAGTCAAGTCACAAGGTCGCAAATCGGTAGCTCTGGAAGATTCCCGAATCTGATATTCAGAGCAAAGACGCTGGAAGTTTAAAATCCCTTGTTCATCCTTTAATTGAAATTGAATGGAAACGGAAAATGAAGGTTGAGACCAGCTTAAAAAGCTAGTCGATAGGAGGATAAAAGTTAAAAATGTCTTCATCAGCTTTTAGGGGTACATGGAATTCAGTTTCAATAGGGGTGAAATTGGATTCGCTGTTATTCCAGATTGAATGGTATTGCCCGTAGAGTTTGTATTTACCCTCCGGAAGGGAATCAAATTCTAAATTCCAACGAGGAGCTTTCAGGATGGGAATAGGGATTAATTGATTACGTCCTACATCGTAGATGGAATCTATGGATAAGTATTCCTTCCCATTAATATAAGCGGATTGAAAATCAAGTTTGTAAGCTTCACGAATTGAGTCGTAATAAAAGCGGTTGGCAATAATTGATTTAGGCTCTGTGTAACAAATGCTTATGTTTTTACTGATTTCCTGAGTAATGCCGTATTGCCAGATAAGTGCTTCCCTTTTTAGGTAGGCTTGATTAGTGCTTGATAAACTGGCAGGGAGAAGGCTGTCGATGAAAATATTCTTTTCAAATGCATGACATTTATTTTGGAATTCCAGCCAATCTTGAGGATTAATGGTATCTAAAGCTCTAAAATCCTCTACATGCTTGCGAATAGCACTTATGAATTCACTGTATTTGAATTTGCGATATTTATGAGGTGATCCGGATTCAATTTCTTTCATGTCGATATAGAGATAGGAGCTTTTATAGGCTACTATTTCCTCGATGAGTTTTTCCATTCGGTTTAGCTGCTCCTCTTGAGCTTGATCTTCAGGATTTGTGCAAGCACCACTAATTAGGCATACTAAACTTAGTGCAATTACTTTTCGGACCATTTGAAATCTATAGGATATTTAAAGGCCTTATTTGAATTTCTAGAAACCATAATCATCTCGGCCTTAAGTTGATATTCGCCTGGTTTCAAATTCCCTAGGGGCATTTTCCATAAAACTGAATCGCTCTGTGGGTATAGATTAGCATTCAATCTTTGGCCATTATAGATTATACTATCCAAGATTAAATAAGCTTGAGCAGCAATAGCCGGTATTCCTTTGAATAAGAGCGCTGACTTTAGTTTATCCGGATCTCTAAGATGTTCAACCTTTATCTCAATAGGAGTAAAACCACAATAAATCCCATCATACATGTTGTGGTAGGTCTGATATATGTCAATTATGATCACCAGAATTTGACTTTTCACCTTCTGCCATTCCTCAGCGGTTTGAATATCAGAGGCTAGAATTTGTTTTTCGACAATATCTGAATTGATTTTGTTGGCTTGTGAACCTAAGTATTTGATGGCCGCTTTGTAATCTTCAAATCGATCACCTGGAGAATTCCATTTAATCGTGTCAAATTCGTAAAACCAGGACTCCAGTTTCTGAACGCTTGGATACCATCTTTTTGATTTCTGTGGTCTTTCTGCCACATTAGCTTTAATCGAAGCTAGCTCAATTAATAGCTGCTCTCGTAAGCTTTGCTCAATATAATTATTTAGGCTTTCTTCAAAGGGGTCGGGACAGGGGCTACAGCTTGTTAATCCGAGTAATAGTGTGAAAGCTATAAGGCGAGAATAAGGAATTATTAGCTGTGTTTTCAATTCCATCATTTTTGAATAATAAACTTCTTCTCATCGTATTCACCTGCCTGATTATTGCTGCGCAAAACATAAACCCCATTGGCGGCATCTTCCAGGTTTAGTCGTAAATCGTCTCCATCGTATTGAAAGTCGCGTAATTTTTGCCCATTCTGATTAAAGACCTGTATAGTATGCAGTTCATTTACTTCAAACTTAACTCGAATCTCACCTCTTGAAGGATTAGGGAATAGATCATTAATTAGATCACTGCGTGAACTTTGCATGGTATAACTGCCTTGATCCTGGGCTAAAAGAATAGGGTAGAAGTTCATTTTGATGGATTGGGCATTGGCAATCTGAATAATCTCTTCCAGACTATGACTGCTTAATGCGCCAGTGTGGGAAGGAGCATGGCCAATAAGGATCACCATTCGCTTGCGTTGAGACTGAAAGAATCCTTCATTTATAGCGCGATAGACTCCATCATAGACTGACTCCGCCGTAGAAGTATTACCAGTTAAGCTAATCTGATTTACAAAATCTTTGATGTCGCGCACAGAATTGCCAAAGTCTTGATAGCGGTACCAATCCGGATTATCATGCTTATCCATATAAGTGGCCATTGCTAAACGCACACCCTTATAACGACTTAATTGATTCAGAATATAATTGAGTCCCTTTTTTACATTTTCCACATCATTCTTCATACTGGCAGTAACATCCATAATGATCATCAGATCCAATTGATCCGATCCATTTTCGCGAATGATATCCTTAAGACTGCGGGCAATCTTGCTGGCATCTACCAAAATTTTAAGGTCACCACCGGTTTGTTTGGACAGGGATTCAAATTGGGTGACGGCCTCTGGAACGACTAAACTGCTGCTTTGTGCCAGAGGTAAGTCGATTTGCAATGCCATGCCTCTGCTCATGAAGGAATAAATGGTATCGCCTTTTTGAGGCGGCTGAATTTCGGTTCTTTGGCTTTTTTCCGCACGTAATTGCAGAATCAGACTTTGCAGCGAATCTAAGTCGCGCAATAATTTGGATTTTTCCTTTTGGATTTCTTGATTTTCATCCAGTGCGATGTAATCCTCAGGCTTGGGGTTTTCTTGACAGGAAACAATACTCAAAGCAATAAGAGCCAGGGCAAAGAACTTTTTCATGGAAGCGTTTAGATTGGTTTAACTAGAAATCATAACGCACTAATTTTCAAATCCGTATCCTATGATTAATTCTGAAGACTAATTAGCGGCTTGCTTCTTTGCTTTGAGATCCTTTACAACCCAGTACAATCCTTTTAAATTAGAATGAGCTACATCAATCAAAAATTGAATAATTAAATGCTCGCTAAATGCCAGGATTCCCCAGATAACCATGAAGTAATAATAAGCTGGCCAAAACTCAATAAAGAAAAGACTGGCAAACCAAATGCCTTGAATATATCCTCCAATTTTCCAGGAGTACAAATGAAAGCTGGGTAGGCGCTTAAAGCGGATGAGCGGTAAAATATGACAAAGGGCAAAGAGCAGGAAAAATGGATAAAGGGCCAGCAAGTGACTTTGCAAAATATCGACTTTAAAATAAAAGACCCCGGCAAAACTCAAAAGATAAGTTCCCATGTCGGCCATGGAATCCAGGCGAGCCCCCACCTCTGTGGCTTGATTAAATCTTCGGGCAATCCATCCATCGAGGATGTCAGTAATTAAATTGATGCAGATCAACATTGCGAAGACTTCTTCCAAATCCACCCATAAGGCATAGAGGATAAATGGAAACATTATCAAGCGATAAAGCGAAAGGACATTAGGAATGGTCCAGGTGAAATTTTGAAACATAGTTTAGAATTCTTTTTTAAGGCCGATTTGCCAAATGAGAAAAGATAGACTTAGATGAAGACCAAGTCCCATGCTAAAGACTAAGGCAATTTCGATCCATTCAAGATGAATGAAAAGGCTATAGAAAATGAGGGTACCAATTATGGAGTCGCTTTTGTCAATTAGCATTTGCAACTTGGGAAAACTTTGAGAACGTTGCCCGGCTGCGATACCCAATTTGCGCTTTATAAATGAGTTAGGTAGTTCTGCGAGGGCATAACTTAGTCCTAAACCAGCTCCTAATAATCCAGCTTGATTTAGAGGAATAGCTCCCGACCCATAAGCGGCCGGGAGACTAAACATTGAAGCAAACAGGCTCAGGAAAATGATACCACGCCAGGTTTTATGATCTCCGAAGAGTGCTCTGGATAGTGGAACTTCTAAAGTTTTGAACCAGCCATATCGCACAATCATCATATGGCTAATATTTGCTAGTATTAAAGGGAGAAAATAGTGTTGGATATGGAAGCTGAGGGTCATGACAAGCGACGGATTTCACGTTCTACCACCGCCAGCATTTCGAAGGAGCTTTTAAATACACTTTCGATAAAAGGGTAATTGACCAGTGTACTGCCACTGAGGTAAAAATTGACCCTTTGCAGTAGGAATGATTTCGCCACCAGGGCCATATCTTCCAAATAGTCTTTTCGACTGTAATCCTTGTCATTGATCTCTCGCACCAAATCAAAGTGCCAGTCTAATAAAACCAAGAGTCGATTGGCTTTAAAGCCCGCTTCCAAACTAAAAGCCAGAAATTCGAAGATGTCTCTTTGTGGCAAGCCTTTTTGTGCGAGTTCCCAATCGTAAATACAAGCTTGATCCGTATTGCGGATGGCAATATTACGTGGGTTGAAATCGTTGTGAATCAAGGTTTCACGACCTTTTCCTTTAGTGCCCTTTTCTTCGAAATCGTGAAGGAAAGCTTGCATTTTTTGGAAGTAGGGATCTAAATTTAGATGCTGATAGTCTTTGCGATTTACCTCAATAAAGGCTTGGAATAAAGTGCGAGCTTCCATGAAATCTTCAGCATTTTGAAGTTCCATTTCTTCCAGGTCTATTTTGGCAAATGCCTTATGTACCTGGTGAATACTGCGAATTACTTGATGCTGTAGCTCGAGGGTCCAGGCTTCTGGATGGTTTTCTGCATTAAAAATCTGAAGCTGATCAGGGTTTAGGCGTTCTAAGGCTAGGAGGTAAATTTCCTGTTCTTCATTTTCTACTGCGCCATAAAACTTGGGCATTATGCCTAAGCCCGCTTTTTGTAAAGCTTGATAAACTCGTAATTCCTTTAAATGGCTGTTGGCATATTCCAGTTTTGCTTGATGCGCCTGTAATTCATCGGCCAGCTTGGCATCGATATTTGAAGCCATAAAGTGCAAGCCTTGATTGAGCTCCGAACCCAATGCCTTACTCTTTAAAATGAGTTCCAGCTTTTTTCCGGATTCCAGATAGAGGTCTGCAGGGAACAAACCAATCAATTTCTTGGTGGCCTTGCGGCTGAGTTCAGTAAGGATTCCATTTTCCTCAAAAGGATTAGGCAGCCATTCTATGCTTTGTACCGGATGATGAAGAGAGAATTGACTATTGAAGAAGTCGGGGTTTAAATCTGCTTTAAGCAGCCAGTTTTTAGGTTTGTTTCTACCCAGGCTCTGATGGGCTCTAACAAATTGCCCGCTCACAATCGCAGCCAGGGTAGATAGTTCCAGAGAAAGGGCAAAGCCGGCGATAAGCTGAGCAAAACGACGGGCGCTACCTGGGCCCTTGCATGACATGAGCTCTAAAGTTTGACTGGCAATGGGAAGATGGGTTCCTCCACCAACGGTACCTACCACCAGATTAGGGAGACTGAGGCTTACATACAAACCTTCGTCGGTGGGTTCTAATTGCAGGATGCCAATGCTGGACTCATGAATGCAGGCTAAATCCTGACCGGTGGAAGCGAATATGCCGGCAATGGCATTCGCGATATTTATATTGTAGCCGATCATACCATCAAAGCGACTGATGGCCATGGAATGATTAAAGGCCCGGAACATATCTTCGGCGGTAGTTCGTAGCGTACGACTTAAAGCTTCGTGGGTGATTAAGGCTTCGGCGATCACGTGTATACCGCGACCATTTTGCATAGAGTAGAAGGAGACTTTCTTGTCGGAAGCACCATTGCCATCAATCACGAAATTGTGAATTTCAAAGCCCGTTTCTTCCGGGAATTGTTTATCGATATAAAGGCAGGCCTGCCAGGTACAGGCGGTGGTCATATTTTGTCCGGCCGCATCATGAGTAGAGTAAATAAATTTCAGGTGAACGATTTTACCTACTACCACGCTTTTGATCTCTAATAATTCGGCATGATTGGATTGCTCCTGGGCAATACCGCGAATGACTTCAAAATGGCGTTTTATCCACTGATCGAAGGCTAAAGCCTCATGCATACTTTGGAAAGTAAACATGGGGGTGCGCAACATTTTTTGGTGCAGAATATGCGATCGAAAGCCACCGGATTCACTTAAGGCTTTAGCCCCTCGATTCATACTGGCTACCAGAGCTCCTTCTGTCGTTGCGAGAGCGGTGTGTACCCATTCGGCTTGATCTTGGTTTTGGAAGAGGAGCGGACCTACCAGACCTAATGGAATTTCGGTAGTGCCTACGAAGTTTTCAATATTGTTTTGGATTTGCTCCAGGTGTAAGCCTTGTGAATCGTAGTTGAGGTTAATGCCTTTAACCAGAGTGTCGAGATAGGAGCGGCGGAGTTGTAAGGCTTCGGGATGGTTTTTTCCCTTGCCGGGGATATGGGGGTATTGAGCTTGTTCCTTCATAGGTTGAGGGCTTAAAACTTTGTCTTTCATTTTTGATTTCTTTTGAGATAAAGCGAGAAGAATGCAAACAAGATTTGGAGGATTTTCCATCCGTAACGCATCAAATGTTTGCTGAGAAATAAGGGACTCATGACTCTCGTTTTTTCGTTAAGCGTTGGCTAAAGTCCAGCACTTCCTCTCGGGCGGCTTTCAAATGCTGAAAAGTACCTTTGAGAATTATTCATTTTTCGAATGAGGCCTGATGGGCTAAGACTTTGCGGGGCTCAGAAAAATCAATAAAATGTAAGATGCCATCCCGCGAAAGCGGCTAAATGCTCAATTTTGGTATTTTGCCGACTCTAAAAAAACCAACATGTCATACTTCCCGCAAAGGGCATTTTTTAGGGCTATTGAAGCCGAGTTACCTGAGAAAACGAGTTTAATACAGTGGACTGCAGATCATTTAGACCTAAGCTATGCCAGTGCCCAACGCAGGGTAAGTGGCGAAAAGGAACTGAGTGCAGGAGAGTTGGTACAGCTTACCATGTTGATGCCAGTGGCTGCACAAAGAGTTTTAGAGGCTTATCCATTACGCGATTCCTCACTGATTACCGATAATACCTTTAATAGCAAGGAGGACTTTGTACAATACTTACGGAATATTCGCAGCTTATTTCAAAGTGCTTTAAAGTCGGGAGATGCCCTTTTGCAATACGTGGCTTACGATATTCCCATTTTTCTATTTCTGGCTAATAGTCGCATGCTCGAATACAAATTTGCCTTTTGGTCGAATCGCTTGCGGGATGGATTAGAGGAATTACCTCCGGAGGCTTATGTTTTGAGCAGGGATATCTATTCCATTTACCAGCAAATGGATTCCGAAGAATTATGGAATCCCAAAGCCCGGCAAATTCAATTAAGACAATTGGAGCTCAATCTGGAGTCTGGATTATTAAATGAGGGTCAGTATGCGGAATTGAAAGGTTTTATTAATCGCATTCAAGAACAGCAGTACCAATGGGCCAAGGCTGAGCAAAAAGAGGGTGGTGGGGCTTATCGCTTGTATAGCTATGAAGATATTACCATTACCAATGGCGCCTTATTGAGCTTTGGAAATGTGCAGCAAATGATGGGGGCCTATGCTCACGTTAAGTTCTTTAGCAGTAGAGCCACTACCCATATTGAAGGCTTTAAACAAGATTGGAATGCCCATATACGGGCTGCGCAAATGATTACCCACGGACCTCCCGGACTATTAAAGCAATGGCAAGAGCAAACCAGTGCTTAAAAGAGCTTTTCTAAAGCATAGCCATAAAGCTGAATTTCGCTGTGATCGATAATCTGCAAATGCAACCAACCCAATTGACCGGTTAATTGATTTTCGATGGCGAGGTAGATCTTTTTACGATTAGGTACAATGAAATTCTCGTAGCGGAAATGGCTATTAAAATTTCGATCAAAGCCGGCACTATAAGTACTTAGGCTCAAAGAACGATTATCCCAACCCACATTAGGATCGGAATCGGCATCCAAAATAGCATCACCAAATTGATAGCTGATCGCTTGCTGAACAATATTGAATTTCAAGGCAGTATCCTGATGATTCGCCGGACAGGTATAATGGCTAGCCCGATTGTAAATAAAAGAGCTATCCGGCCCTATACACTGATAAACCGTATCAAAAAGAATGGGCCCCGTTTGAAAGGCATAGAGGCCAAAGAAGGATTCAATACTGAGGCCTTGAGATTGTAATTCGCCGGGTACCACCAGATTAGTTACCCTTAAAAGCAAGTCTACAATCGTGTCTTTGTCAAGATTTAAAGAATCGACTTTTTCAGAATGCTCTCCCTGGGCATTTGAAATAAATATGCGACGAGGAGGATCAAATAATTGACCTTCCACCGCCGCATTATAGTATCCAAATCGGAATTCCGTGCTATTGGGATTGTATCCTAAATCTTCCTCTTTTTTTCGGCAGCCACTAAGTAGTAGGACTGTTATCAAGATGAAGCTGAGGGCTGCAATGTTTTTCATAGGGCTTAAAAGGCCCAATTTACTGCAATTCCTTTTTAGGCTTTTAACAGCTTAATACTCTGCTTATAACCCTGGCTATTTTGTACAATAAGGAAATAAACTCCCTTATTCAGTTCACTTAGATCTATTTGTCGATTATCGGTAAGCAGTTGCCCTTCCTTAATAAGCTGTCCCTGACTGTTTACTAATTGATAGTTCAACTCAGCATCATTGCTCCATTCGAGGCTTACTACATTTTGTGCAGGATTAGGATAGACCTTTAAATTGAGTGATTTTGGATGGGTCAGAGAAAGGATTGGACCGGTGTGACAGCCATAGTTTTGATTAGCCCAAAAGATGGCCAAAGATTGCTGCTCGAATTTAAGTTTACTCACCGCAGCCCAGGGATTCATATCCATGAAATCTCGTGCATAGTTTATCATAAGGTCGAAGCAGAGGCTATCACCGCTTTTTAAGTTTACCTTTTGATGATTGATTAATTGACGTTTATCGGTAGTTTCTATAGGTGAGCAGTACCAATTTTTAGAATCGTTAAAAGCCCATTGCGTTATTGGGTTGGTTGAGATGGGTTCATAGCCATCTCCATTGGCGGGATCATAAAGTCCAGAAGGGTTTTCAATTCGCAATGGCTCAGCATTTTGCCAGCGGTTGTTGAGGTAGTTTAACCAGTGATGCTGGATTTGCGGGTCTGTGGTTTCGATAGGCCCCATATAGCCTCCAATATTGTGATAATACATGGCTCCAGAAGGATTCCCTTGCAGCATACTGAAACCTACCGCCGGTGGATTAAAGCCGAAACCGAAAATACCTTCATCCAGGGAATCCGCATTATAGGTATAAGAGAGGGCTAAGCTGGAGTCGGAGCCACAAATATCATCAAAGGAAAAACCCAAGTCACTGTCGTACCATTGCCCGGCATATAAGGAATCGATGTCTTTATTCGAGCGGTTAATGATTTTATAATTCAAGAAAACGGCATTTTCCGCTAAGACCATTGCTGTAGGGTCAAAACCATAAAGCTCTAAATGTACTTCCACACCTAAAGAGCGCAAATCGCTTCGTGGAGTATAGCGATCCTCATCATTAAAAATGCAGTACAGACTTTGATCGCCACGAATAATGGGATATTCGCCACTGAGTGGTTCGTACACCTTATTTCCATTCAGATCAGCAAAGGGCGCCAAAAGCCAGGCTTCACCATTGGTGGTATCTCCATGAGCAGGCCACTCGAGGATTTCTGTTAAGGGACTGTAGCCCTGGTCTTGCCAATGTTGAATATGATGATCAATCATGCTTTTCGCCATCTTCCAAACCCTGGCATAGTTGTTTTGATAGTCTGGATCGGAATAAGAGTCGGCAATTGGGCCAAAGCGAAAGTCGGTTTGGTTATAATCCGGATCATTATAAAGATGATACTCTTGAACTGCCGTTCGCAGGCTGTCATTAATAAAGCCGGCTAACCACAGGTGGCCAGCAAAAAGCACCGCCTTGTCCTGAGCATTCTTAATCTTGAAATCGCCCCAATAGGAGTCATCCTCAAAGAGACCGCCATTTGGGCTAAGACCACATTCGATATTGTTGAGGTCGAAGCTAGCACTGCTTTGGGCATTTAATCCCAAGGCTATAAAAGAACTAAAGAGAGTTAAATAAATTTTACGCATAGTATTCAATTTTCAGTCAATTAGACTGAGCTCGATACTATGGTTGCTTTGAATGCTTAAGAATGGCAAGCATTGACAAAAAAAGAGAAAGCCATGAAATAATGGCTAGCTAGCGGGTTCCGTGAAACGAACCACAGTATTCTCTACTGCTTCCAAGCTTTGTAAATAAGCAAACATGGCTTTAAGATCTCTTTCTTCCAGACCGCCATACATAGTCCAGGGCATAATGGTTTGAAAATCGCCTTTAGCCACTTCATGAGGTGTATAGGCACTATCGCCATAGAGCTTGAATCGCTCCACAAATTGGGCTTCCGTCCAATTGCCCAGGCCAGTTTCCGGATGCGGTGTAATATTGGAAGAGCGAACAATGGAGCCATCTGCTAATTTGAACTCCATGCCACCGGCAAAGTCTTGTCCTACAAATTGACCTTTCTCCTGTCGAGTATGACAATCGTAACAAGCCGCTGCATTCATTAAATATTCGCCATAGGCCAATTTATCCTCAGGATTAGGGCGCTGGCTAAAAGCCGATTTTTTCGGAATGGTGTTAATGATAAAGTTCATGGGGAAATCAGCTTCGGATTGAGCGTGTTCTGCTTCAATGGAAGGCAAGGTACGGAGGTAGGCAATTACGGCTTCTACATCTCTTTGATCCAACTTTCCATAATGCGAATAAGGCATAATAGGGAAGAGGGCTTCTCCATCCTTAGAAACCCCAGTGCTGATGGCGCGCATGATTTCACCATCGGTCCAATCCTTAAGATTATAAGGGGTGATGTTTTTGGAAAGGAAGACCCCTGGAAAACCCAGATCATGATTAAAAACCTCGCCACCTTTTCCTAAGGTACCAGGTACCAAAGGCCCCGAAAATTTTGACCAGTCTCGTTCAGAGTGGCAGTCCATACAAACCATCAGGTGATTGGCCAGATAATCGCCTCTTTCGATCGTTTCGGCATCAGCATTAACAGTGATATTTTGGGCTTCGCCTACGTTGGGTAAAGCCATTTTAACATAGGCCAGTGTGGATCCACCAAGTAGAATCAGTAGTCCTAAAAGGATGAGGAGTAGTTTTCCAATTTTTCTCATGATGCTTTGCTTTGGTTGCTTGTAAAACCGATAATCTGAATTAATTCAGGGGTTTGAATTCTTATTCAGACTATCATTGCTCTAAGATAGTAGATATGAGCTATTTAGAGGGAATGAAAAATTCCTCTCTTTTTTAGGAGGATATGAGTACAAAAACGGATTAACCTGATTTGCCGTAAAAATCTATTTGTAAACCTAAGGTGTTGATATTAAGGGGTTAACAATAGATATTTTATTTCCAGATCCTGTTTAACTACCCAATAATCAGTTGTTTAGGCCATTAATGAAGTGCGTATATGAGAATTTATAGTTAAATAGTTTAAATACAAATTACTCAAATTCACAAATTTATTCTGGTATTAATAAGCAATTTTGCTATATTGAGTGGTATCAACTAATCCCTCTATATGCAGTTTTTTTCTCCCCCCTCATCACTGGGTGTGCCTGGTGATGCTGATACTCTCGTGGGTCAACGCGCCAATGTTATCAATGGAATTTGTTTGGCATCTTCCCTTATGGCTCTCTTCTTTCTTGTAGTAGCTAATTTGTATCAATGGCCTTATGTGGCAAAATTTATTGCGCTTACTGTTTCTATTATAATATTAATTCCAATTGTATTGAATAAATTAAAAAAGCATGTTTTGTCGGCATTATTCTTTATGTTGTTTACTATAGGCCTTATTACCTTTCTTCCCATCCTCTTCGGTTTGCGGTATCACTTTCAGGTCTATTTCTTAGGAGGGGTGGGACTTCCCTTTGTTTTGCTCAATGCGAATTTTGGTAAGTGGCGCTATATATTTTCGTTTAGCTATGCCATCCTTTGGGCCTTGGTGCAGTTTGGTTTTGGTGAACAGGAAGGCTTTGTTTCTCTGGGTGATGATCTTGTGAATCAAATTGTTATGATGAACTATGGAATGTCCTTTATAACTATAAGTTCCGGGACTTTCATTTTCACCATTCAGAGTGATCGCTATCGTAAAATTATCAAGCAGCAATACGAGGGTCTGCTTGAGGTAAATAAGAAACTTGCCAATTTTTCCTATGTGGTGTCTCATGACCTTAAGGCACCCATTGCCAATATTTCATCCATTGTAAGGCTTGTTAAAGAGGATTCTAAAGCGGAGCTTAGTGAATTCTCAATGGAGATGCTGACTTTAATTGATAAGAGCAGCGTACAATCTATGGATATGATTCAAGCTGTATTACGCTATTCCCTGGTTACCAATGAAGAGATAAATCAAAGTGAGTTTGAGCTGGAAGCTTTTTTAGACAAGATCAGAGCTAAGTTTTATGGTCGCAAGAAATTGGAAATTGAATGCAGAGGTGAGATACCAGCTCTCTGGGGTAGTGAGGTGCAATTGGAGCAAATCGTATCCAATCTGGTAGACAATGCAATTAAATACCATGACAAGCCTGAGGGCTGGGTTAAAATTGCGGTAGACCGAAATGGTCCTAATCAGCTTCATTTTAAAGTACAGGATAATGGGCCAGGTATTCCTCCAAAACTCCAATCAGAGGTTTTTAAGCTCTTTAGTAAAAAACCAAATACGGGAACTGAAAGCAGCGGAATTGGCCTGGCAGTAGTGAAGAATCTGGTAGAAAAATCCGGTAATTCCATTGGTATTCAATCCGAAGTAGGTGAGGGAACAACCTTTTGGTTTACCTGGGATATTAAAGCTCCTAAAAGCTCTGTTTCTTAAGCATTAATTGAGCTGAGCACGAAACTCTTTAGGGCTGATTTCAACCATGCGTTTAAACAGTCGACTAAAAGATTGGCTGTGCTCAAAACCCAGGTCATAAGCGATCTCGCTAATGCTTAATTCGGGCTGTGCCAGCTTTTCTTTGGCCTTATCGATCAAATAGCTTTGGATATGTTGCTGGGCATTCTGACCGCTATGCAGCTTTAAAAATTGGCTTAGGTAGGAAGGCGACATATTTAGGGATTCGGCCAACTCATGGACACTGGGTAAACCTTTTCTATGTGCGCTATCGCTTTCAAAATAGTCATGCAGCCATTTTTCAACTTGGCTAAGCAAGCCATGGTGACTGACTTTTCGAGTTATGAATTGTCTTTGGTAGAAGCGTTCGGCATAATTGAGCAGGACTTCAATTTGAGCTAAAATGATATTCTGACTAAAGGCATCGATGGGATGATGGTATTCGGCTTCAATATTCTTCATTAATTGAATCATGGCCGACTCTTCCTTTTCAGAAAGATGCAGCGCTTCATTCACCCTATAGCTGAAGTATTCATACTGCTTGATTTTATCGGCTAAAGGGCTTTTTAGAAGAAAGTCGGGATGAAATAAGAGGAGCCAGCCATAAGGTTTGCTACCTTCTTCATACTGGGCTTTTACGCTGATTACCTGTCCTGGAGCGACAAAAGACATCAGACCCTCATCAAAGTCATAAGCTTGATGGCCGTAGCGCATTTTGCCTTGTACTCCGTGTTTTAAAGCAATGGTATAGTAAGGAGAACGCAGGCTGATTTCATCCCCATCGTATTGATAATTAACATCACTGTAATTTACCAAGCTAATAAGCGGGTGCTCCGGTGAAGGGAGCCCCGCCAATTTATGGTATTCGCTTATCGACTTGATTAAGTGCATGGCCATCAAAGGTATTTTAAATAAGAGTGCCGCCGGAAGCTTCTATGCGTTGGGCTGTAAGCCAATGGGACGCCTCACTGCAAAGGAAAGCGACTACCGAGCCAATATCTTCGGCTTCGCCAACTCGGCCCAAAGCGGTGATATTAGCAATATGCTGGCGTTTTTGCTCATCATCGCGATTAGAGCCTCCGCCAAAATCGGTGGCTATGGCACCTGGCGCTACCACATTGGCACGAATGCCACGTGGTCCCAATTCTTTGGCGAGGTAGCGAGTAAATACTTCAATGGCGCCTTTCATAGACGCATAGGCAGAAGATCCGGGAAAGCTAAATCGAGCCAGGCCAGAGGAAATGTTTACGATACTGCCACCGTCCTTAATTAATGGTAATGCCTTTTGGGTGAGAAAATAAACACCTTTGAAATGGATATTCATCATTTCATCAAAATCGGCCTCGCTGGTTTCCGCAAAAGGCTTGTAGATACCTGTCCCTGCATTGTTCACCCAGGCATCCAATTGATTGCGATCAAAGTGATTTTTAAGGATGGAGCTTAAGTGATCTATAAAGTCATCAAAGCTGTTCAGGTCCCGACTGTCTAATTGAATAGCATGAGCTTGCACGCCCATGGCTTCTATTTCGGAAATTACTTGATCCGCCGCAGCCTTATTCTGATGATAACTGAAAATCACATCTTGTTGATTTGCCGCTAAATTGAGGGCCATGTCTCGACCTAATCCCCGACTGCCGCCACTTACGAAAGCTATTTTTCTCTTTTGCATTTTATGAAATTTTGGATTTCAAAATTGCAATGTTGGGGGGAGGGGCATTTAACTGAATCGCGGCTAGATGTAACCGAATTACCGGTTATAGATTTCCTCTACAAATTTGTTTCTTTTCGGATTGGAGCGGGCATATTTTACCCTAATGGAAATCTTTTGCAGGATAAATTTAGGAGGTCCCTTACTGAGATACTGACCTACGAATTTTTGACCATCCACTTCAAATTGATAAGTCACTTTGGTGCGCCAAGAATTCTTCATATAGGGCACCTTTTTAGCGCGAATAACTTCTGCCCTTGTGATTTTGGTTTCGAGGCCAATAAACTGCAAATCATCCGTAAAGAAAAGGTAGGACAGATAGCCGGCAATTGTAAAGCCTAGGGCTAATAGGCTTAACCATTTCAAAAAGGATTTGCGTTCAGCTTTTCGTTTGGCTAAAAAGTCCTTTCGCCAGGTCTGCATTTTATCCCCTTGTTTATAGGAAGTGCCTTGCATGAAATTTAATTCAGGTTATAGGAATTGCTGTAAAGGAGGGAAGATAAAAGGTTAAATTCCCCAACCATTAATCGAAATTAAGAGAATATACCTTTACCTACTGCTGTTTTGCCTAATTGCTAGCTCGGTAATTAAGGCTCTACTATCCGATTTAAGCATTAATCATTCAGGAATAGTGCAAGGTGATTCGATAAAAGAATATCGAGCTAGCTATATCTATTTGAATGGACTTAAGTTAGATTCCGCTCAGATCGATTCCTTACAAGCACTTATTATCCTATCCTATCAAGAAGACCGACCTTTTCAGGAATTAGTCGAAGCTTATAATATGGATTCGAGGGGTGGTGACTTAGGTTGGTTTCGCGCTAAAATCTTCGTTAAAGACTTTGTTGAGGCAGTCGACGAACATCAAAAAGGTGAAATTTTCACTGTGGATATCCCCGCCTATCATTGGTATTATGTGGTACTAAAAACCCATGACAGTAGGTGGGTAGAGGAGTAGTCTAAATTGAGGCATGCTTGTCAACGTTTCTTATCTGGTTTCAATTTCAATAAAGGTTTTGCCATTCCAGTAGAAGAGAATTTCTTCTCGAGCTATCCATTCTTGAAAATCAATTCGGGCAGCGAATATTCCATAGGCAATGGCATTTTCCGACTCAGGATTCAAATTATAGTTTTGGCTAAAGTCTTGTATCGAATCGGGACAACTCGCTTTGAGATGTTTCGAATAATCCATTCTTGAAAGCAGTCCATAGCCTGAACTGGGAATTAAACCTTCTTCAGTATTGTCAAAAACCACTAAGCTGTCTTGGAAATAAAGCCAGCGCGAGCCTGAATGTCTGGAATATACAAGCAGGCATTGACCTTCATCTGTGCTAAACTTTCGTAATTGTATAGTACTAAAGCCACTTGGACCGTTTGGGTAAAAGTGAATAATTTGGATATAGTCAGCAGCGCTGTAATATTCCAAGCTCACGCTTTCCAGACTATCGGAAGCGGGTAAATTGTAGTAGCCCCATTGCAGTAGAGAGTCTTTCGCTATCGAATCAAATCCCCAAAAATATTCGGTTCCTAAAGCCTTGAATAATTCTTGGATGCTTTGGCTTTTTACTGAATTTGTAAAGCAAATCATGGCGTATAATCCAATAATGACCCTTTGTAAATGCTGATTTTTCATTGGGGCATCTTAAAAGATATCAATCCAGTAGATCACAAAGGCGTAGGCTAGGCTGAAAGCAAGGGTCAAGCCTAATTTCTTGTCGCTAAGTGTTTTTGGAACATCTCGGATTATGCTCCAGAATTTTTGCTTTTCGGCTTTAATCAATTCAGTGCCTGCCATTCTATCTCCTATCCGTATTTCGGGTTTATACCAAGCCACAATTACCTCAATAGGCCAAAGAAAGGGAAGCAACATATTTCGCATAAAACATTGTAAGCTACTGGCATTCAAACCAGAGTGTTTGTCAATTAGCTTATAGCCTAAAACTCTTTTAGCTATGCTTCTTGCACCGACCAGGTCCTTATTTATATAAATGCCCATCATTAAAAAGATCATAAAGGATGCGAGGTAATCCTTTGAAAAATATCCTTGTTCGGAAAGATAGAAAGCAAAAAAATAGGGGATACCTGTAATATAAGTCATAATAGCATGGTCCCATAGCATTAGCCTCATCCTTGATTTAGGTGTTATAGGCATCCTATCATCATTCTCATGAGCAACTAGGTAATCATTTTCCATGGTCATCCGGCAAGGGTGCTAAATTTAAACTTTGTCTTAGCATATCCCGACTATATACAAGCCTTTGCTTTCGAAAGCGCAATCGAAAGCGAACTAGAAAAACCAGGATTGGAAAGGCGATAAATCGAAGATCGAGATAAGTTAATCCTATCCCAAAGCCATATACAAATGCAAAATGAATAAAGGCGATAGCTCGGCTAGGTCTTTGATCTATAGGTATTTCTCTGTTCTTGTGATCCCGGTAGGAAAGCTGAAAGAAGAATGCTTCCAATGCTAAGGCGCCTAAAATTAGCTCCAATTCATAGGCGATTAAGAGCTTCGAAATTTGAAAGTCGCTATGCTTGGGTCTGGACTCCGGAGTCAAATCAGCACACTGCTGTAAACGAAGATCCAAAAAACCTTGTACCCGTGGATTCAGTCTTTGATTCTTCAGGATTTTTAAATCGTAATACTTCTTTAGCTTAGGGTCAGAAAAGATCAACAGAGCCTGTAAATGCTCAGTTTTAAGTCGATCATCAGGATTTTCTTTTTTCAAATCAGCCCATAGCTTTTGCATGATTTTTTGAGCAGACCAATGGGGCTTGAGCCTTAAGTTAGTATAGAGCGATTCATTCGGAGGCATTTTAAATCAAGTTCGGAATAGGAATATTAAGGTTTTTGGAGGGCCCCAATTACAGTAGGGTGCTGATTATCTGCTATGTAGTCGAATTTAATGTTACGTGCCACCCCGGTCTAATTCTACCCATTCAAGATTAGCGGTATCAAGTTCACCCGATGATCCTTTTAGCTCTTTAGGTAAGGACTTTAAATGATTTCTAAAATTTAGAACTCTCGGATGATCATAAAAAACCATCTGTGTTCTTGTTTTGGAGATATTGTTCAAGTCCAAATTGGGAAAGGTAAGTACATTAATGGTGTCTTTACTGGATGAAATTACTATTGCATGATGATAAATACCGTCTTGTAGGTCTTTGGCTAAGGGACCATCACTGTAATAAATAATCTCCACCAATTCTTTGTCCGCCAATGCTGAATCATCGATATGAAAATGCTCTACGGGCCAAAAGCTATACGTGTTGTTGCAACTGCTCATAGCGATAATTATCAGGCAGAACAGTACATTTTTCCAGATATCAGGCATAAGGATCCATATTGGATTAGTGGCCTAAAATAAAGTGGCTAGACTAAAATGAGTAATTAGATGCTAGAAAATGTCTCCTCAATCAAATCATTATTAATCACGGCCCCGGCAATGCTACCACTGGCCACGGCGTAAGACACGGCCCTAAAAGGACTGGCATTATCGCCACAAGCATAGATATGGGGCTCGGAAGTTCTTTGCATAAAGTCGACTTCCAATAAGCCTTGCTCATTGAGCTGGCAGGCTAAGGAGGCGGGGAGAGTGCAATGTTGCTCAAAGCTGGGTTTGCTATAAATGGCGTCTATGCTTTGACTGCTTCCGTCTTTGAACAGGATTTGCTTTAACCGACCATTATCTTCCTCAAAGCCAGCAATCTCTTTTTCAATAACTGGAATTTGATGTTTGTCTAAAAGCGCCAATTGATCAGGCTTTAAGCCGGATGGTCCATTGGAATAAATGCTAAGATCTGCGGTCCAATTGGAGATAAGTTGAGCATAATGCATGGCCGCATCGCCCGCTGCGAAAATGCCGGTTTTAGCCTCTTTTACCTCATAGCCATGGCAATAGGGGCAGTGAATAATGCTTTTACCCCAACAATTGGCAAATCCCGGGATCTCGGGCATCAGATCTTTAACACCGGTGGCAAAGAGCAATTTCTTAGCTCGGAAAATATCGCCCGAAGCGCATTCAATTTCGAAGTGATTCTCTTGCTTGGAGGCCTTTACAGCCAGGTCTTCATTAAAATGAACGGTTGGATAGGCCAGTACCTGAGCTTTGGCTTTTTCCGCAATCACAGCAGGTTCTTCACCATCATGGGTAATGAAATTATGGGAATGAGGTGTAAAGCGATTGCAAGGCTTGTCACTGTCGATAATTAAGACCTTCCGCAAGGCTCTTCCTAGGGCCAGGCCTGCAGATAAACCGGCATAACTTCCACCAATTATAATGACTTCAAAGGATTGCTTGTCTTCCATAATTCTTGTTGAGCTTAGAGTAGGACGAAAGTGCAAATTAAAAATCAATAAACGCAACAATGTTGCAATTAAGTTTGTCCAATTGGATTGGAAGCACAAAGTTTTTTAGCCCTAAAAAAAGCCCCATGCAGAACCCAGAGCTTTATGGTTTAAACAAATAGCAAGCTGAAATTGAGCCAAATACAATCTAAAGCTTGAGTTCAAAAGCATATTTCAAACCCAGATTCACCTGGTAAAAGATGGGCTTATTTCCATATTCCAATTCACCGGCATAGCCCACACCAGCTCCCAGACCTACAGCAAAATGTCCGGCAAAAAACCAATCGTAATTGAGGGTGATTGCGGCGCCGGTAGCATTATGGAATTCCTTTTCTAAAAAGGTGCGCGGATTAAAACTAATTACTGAATAGCCTCCTACGGATCCATAATTAAGCCCCAGGTACAATTGATCCACTAAATAGAAATCCAATCCCAAGCCATAGGAAACACCATAATTATAGCCCAAGGCTCCCCAAGCGGCCCAGGTTCCCGTTTTAAACAAGGGCAGGGTTCTTTTAACTTGAGCCCCAAAGCGTGCAAAGCTGGGGCCGTACCCCGCACCAAATTGCCAATGCGATTGTTTGTTGAATTTGCCATCACCCAGATGGGGAATACCATCGTGATTGCCCCCTTTTAGTATCAGGGGAAGGCTGCTCATCCCTATAAGAAGGATCAGAATTTTAAATGCTTTCATTTTGATAGTTTTCGTTGCTATCAAAGCTATAGAATTGGCTTTTTCAGCAGAGTTGTAAGGGACCTACTTGGTCCCTGAGAAGCCTTTGGCCTAATAGTTTTATTTGTAAAATGTAGAAAATCAGCTTTTTAATCTATCCGACCAATTCTGATGTATAGAATTTGTAAAGAATAGCGACTTTAATAAGCACAGGGAAAAGTTAGTCTGCCAGGGCTAGTATTCAGGCGAATGATGTTATTATCTTACAATTTGGAGCTGTTCCCCGGGATTTCTAATAAAAGAAGCAATACTTATATTAGCCAAAGAATTCTCGAAATAAAGCATAGAAGTCGCGCCACTCGAAATATTTAGGGCTTACAGCTGATATCCGGGTAAAACCTAATTTCCTAAAGCTCAGTTTGCAGCGACTTATGTGAAAGTACTGACTCACCAAAACAACCGAAGTAGAATCCGGATAGCTTTTTTTGAAATTCTGAGCACTTAACCAGGTATTGTTTCCCTGATCGTCGATCACAATATCCGTTGCTTTTACTTGATGAGTCAATAAATATTCTGCCATTTTTTAAGCTTCATAGTGCCCTTCTTTACCCAAGCCCCCACTCACAAAAATTTTAGCAACCAGCGAATCATTGTAGAGCTCCAGGGCCTTACGCATTCGGGCTTCTAGTCGCTCGGAAAGACTTCCATCGGGATTTACCTTATTGCCAAAAACCACCGCATAATCGCTTTGAGCAGGCTGGGAGAGGAGACCATCACTAATTATGAATAGTTCGTGAATGAGAAACCAAGCCACTAAAAGCAGAAGAATGATTTTCAGTTTTTTCATTATATGCTAATTGATTTCGAGTCAAGATGATTTATCCAAACAATATTTCATTTTAATGATTCCACTTTCTGAATCAAAGCAATGTTATCCAATTCAATTGGACTTAGAAAAGAACTTACATCATCATGTTGAGCGAAATACCAATCTTGTTTACTAAAGTATTTCTCCATTTTGCTACCGGACTTAAAACGATAACCATAGCGTGCGTAAATCTCGTTTCGCATTCTTTGCAAGGTTTTCTTGCTAAGGCCAGTGAGTTCTTCCTTACTTAAATGTCGATAGGAAAGCTCAGGATACTTCCCAGGAAAATCTCGGGTTACGGTAGCAGTGCGATAGCCAATTTCGTATTTACCTTTGGGTATCCATTCTGTCCAGGGATTATCGATCCTTAGGCCTTTATGGGAGTTTTCTGAAAAATGCACAAATCGACCGGAATACTGATCTGAACTAAAGTTTCCTTGCTTGTCTATTTTAACATTAGTCAGGTTAGTATACTTTAATTTCCAAAAACCTGTACTGTCTTCCCAATAACCTTGACTTATTTGTCCTACGATCATTTTGCCTTCAAAAAATAGGCGTAAGGATGACTCAGATTCGCTTTCTCCAAAATGATATATGCCTTGGTATTCAAGGCTTATTTTAGGAATCCATGTATTAATCTGATCTTCAGGTATTTCAAAAGTTCTATAGTATTGACCGCTTAAATAAGAGCAGGAAATGAAAGTGAGGACTACGGCTAAGTGGATTTTCATAGGAGGTCGATACGGCAGGGAATATTAATTTACGATCTATAGGGATGACTCAAGTTAGTTGAAATCTCTAAAATGATCAAAAGCATCTTCAAATTAGAGTTGAGAGCAAGAAAAAACCCTAGCCAGAATAAACTAACTAGGGTCTGATATTTTGCGGTGCCCAGAACAGGACTCGAACCTGCACGGCCTAGGGCCACTGCCGCCTGAAGACAGCATGTCTACCAATTCCACCACCTGGGCAAATCCCGAAATTTTCGGGAGGGCAAAAATCGTAATTTTTTTAAAATGCGAAAGCTTTTCCTCTAGGCTTTTTCGGTCTTGAACTCTACCGTGGGCTTTTTAAGAAATTGGATTACCAAATAACTAAAGATCAAGGAAGAACCCAAGCCTTCGATGAAAACTATTCCCGCTGCCATAACCGGACTCATAAAGGGAACCGGACTTTCTACCTCCTGAATTTCCTGCATAAAGGCCGGGTCGATTTGATCGAGGTAAATAGCCAGAAATACACTAAACAAGGCTACGCCAATAAAGGCAGTACGCAGCGATATTCGGTATAAATCGAAAAAAGTGCCGTAGCGCTCTTCTTCCAATTTGCTGCGATAGCTTAAAATTCCTCTGCCGATTAAGAGGATTAATATCAAGGCATTAAATACCCTTAAATAATACTCATGGGCTAAGCCTAAAGCTCGCATCGCCAGGAAAAACACCGTGAGGAATGCCGCTAAGAACAATCCATTCTTTCTCGAAATACTTAATCCATACCGCAAATAGTCGCTCATCATTCAGTTTTTTAGGGTGAGTTTGAAATAATCTTCCAAAGCAATTTCGGCATCCAGCCTTTCTGCTTGGTCCTGATAGAGCTGCTTTAAAGTATCTCGGCCACAACAGAGATAAATCGATTCTTGCTTGATCAAAGAACTGTAAACCTTAGCTGCAATCTCAAAATGGACTTCGGCATTCGACAGTCTATGCAACTCTGAATCAGGATATTCTCTAAAAACAACTCGCAAACTATCACATTGTTCAAAGTCAGATCCCGGTTCGGCCAACACAAAGTATTGATCCCCCGCCGGATAGCGTATCAGAGCAAAATTTAAATTCCCTTGATCCCTTTCGGAGCCCAATCGTTTTAGCCTAAGGGTTTCCATGGGCTTCTTGCTCAGATTGTCGATATGGTAATAATAGGAGCGAATATTATTGAAATACATGCGGGAGTCACTGCTGGTAGCATAAGACAATTCCTGGTAGTTCACCACCTTGGCTTTAGGAGCAAAGAAGAAGGCCGCTCCAAAGGCCAGTACCACAAAGATCAAGAGCCATCTAAGTGGGGGCATTAAAGCCTGCCATTTTTCCCAAATCTTTTGCATTTTTTCTAAACAAGCCGGGCCTTTAATAGTTTTATATCGGTATTGATCTATGGCAAATAAAGCAATAGTTATTGGCAGTGGTATCGCCGGTTTGGCAACTGCTGCGCGTTTGGCATCTAAGGGCTATCAGGTGCAGGTTTATGAAGCCTCAGCCCAGCCAGGAGGGAAGTTGGGCCTAATTGGCGACGAGCGCTACCGCTTTGATAGTGGGCCTTCTTTATTTACCCTTCCTCAGTTAATCGATCAATTAATTTGCGATTGTGGCAAGGATCCGCGCGATTATTTCAACTATTATCAGAAAGATACCGCCTGCCACTATTTTTGGCCGGATGGCACCTTTATTAAGGCCTATGCGGATAAGGCGGCTTTCGCCGAAGAAGTCCAAAGCAAATTGCAGGTGCCCGCTCAAAAGCTTCTGAGCTATTTAAAGCGTTCGGCCTTTATATTCCGCTATACCGAAAAGGTATTCCTCCGGCGCAGTTTACATCGCTTTAAATCCTATTTACATCGGGATACCCTTGCCTCCATTATTCGGATGCCCCGACTGGGATTGGGAGGTAGCCTACATCGCTATAACCATAAAATGCTGCAGCATCCTAAATTGGTGCAGCTCTTCGATCGCTTTGCTACTTATAATGGTAGTGATCCTTTTCAAACCCCGGGGGTGATGAGCAGCATTCCACATTTGGAGCATAATATCGGTACCTTTTATCCTAAAGGTGGGATGCATCAAATAGCGCGGTCCATTTATCAATTAGCCCTCGATTTAGGGGTGGAATTTCACTTTAATACTAAAGTAGAGCGCATACTTAGCAAAAATGCCAAAGCCTATGCTGTTCAAGTGGGAAATGAAATTCATGAGGCGGATGTCATTATCAGCAATATGGATGTGGTGCCCACCTATCGGCACTTGATGCCCCAAGAAAAAGCCCCCGAAAAAACCTTACAACAGGAGCGTAGTTCCTCCGCCTTAATCTTTTATTGGGGTATCAAAAAGGAATTTCCCCAATTGGATTTGCACAATATCTTTTTCAGTGCCGACTATGAGCAGGAGTTCAAGGCCATTTTTCAGGAGCAGACCATTGGCGATGATCCTACCATTTACCTAAATATCTCCTCCAAAGAAGGGGAGGGCGATGCACCGGAAGGCTGCGAGAATTGGTTTATCCTTATTAATGCGCCTGGTAATACGGGGCAGGATTGGGATGCCTTAATTCCCAAAGTTCGTCGGCAGGTTTTAAATAAGCTTAGTGCCAGTCTGAATGTAGATATTGAGTCCTTAATCGAATATGAAGATTATCTGGATCCCCGTCGCATTGAAAGTCGTACTTCTAGTTATCAGGGATCCCTCTATGGAGCTGGTTCTAACGATACTTTCTCAGCTTTTCTGCGCCATCCCAATTTTAGTCGCTATTTGCAAGGCCTGTACTTTTGTGGTGGATCGGTGCATCCGGGCGGAGGTATTCCACTTTGTTTAATGGGAGCGGAGATTACCGCCAATCTAATTGAAGAAGATTATGGACACTAAGCTTCAGCTTTTAGCCCGTAAATACGGATTGGGACTATTAGCCTTTGTGCACTTCTTTGGAATCTGGGTCATCAGTTTTGGCAATCGCGATTTCTTTGCTGGCTTTACCCCTCTGAACTTGCTCTTAGCCGCCTTGCTCTTTTTTATAGCAAGCAATAAGCAAGAAGTTCCAAAGCTTGGGATCTTTGCCCTGCTCTGTTTTGTGATAGGTTACGGAGTGGAAGTATTGGGCACCCAAACCGGAATTCCATTTGGTAATTATGCCTACCTCCACAACTTGGGACCTAAACTAATTGCGGTGCCCGTACTAATTGGGGTCAATTGGTTTCTTTTAGCTTATAGTTCTGCCTTATGGGTAAAGCGCTGGAGTACATCAAACTTGGTTAGAATAGTACTAGGAGCAGCCCTAATGGTGGGACTCGATTTTTTTATTGAACCCCTTTGTGCCGAGCTTGGATTTTGGCAATGGGAAGGAAATAAAATTCCTCCACAGAACTATTTAGCCTGGTTTGGGGTTGCTATGCTAATGCAAGCTTTGTTTATCCGTCTCAAGCTTCAAGCGGATCAGGCTTTAGCTCGCTGGTATTTAGTTTTGATAGCCGTATTTTTCATGATGCTCAATATCTTAATATGACCTGGTACTGGATTGCTTTAATCGTCTTAGCCACTTTTTGGTTTATGGAATTTGTGGCCTGGTTTGCCCATAAATACGTGATGCATGGTTTTTTATGGAAACTCCATGAGGATCATCACGTTAAGGAGCCCGGTTTTTTTGAGCGTAATGATGCTTTCTTCCTCATTTTCGCCATTCCATCCTGGTTGTGCATTATGCTGGGGATGATGGCCGGATCCTGGATTGCGCCTTCTATTGGGGTGGGGATTGCCGTATATGGACTGGCTTATTTCCTGGTGCATGAGGTTTTTATTCACCGCCGCTTTAAATGGTTCAAAAACAGCGATAACCTCTATTTAGCCGCCATTTTACGAGCCCACAAAATGCATCATAAGCATTTGGGAAAAGAGGAAGGGGAAAGTTTTGGAATGCTAATCATTCATCCCAAATACCTGCGTGCCGAGCGGGAAGCTCGTAAACGAAAAAGAGCCAAAAGCAGCGGAATGGCGCAGACTAGCCTTAGCTAACCCGCACAGAATAAGGCGCTTCTTCGATCTGCACATTTACATGCTCCTGCATAGAGGTGGATAAGGAAAGGCCTTTAAAATCGGCTTTCACCGGATAGCGCTTGTGATTTCGATCTACCAATACCACCGTTTTCATGGCTTTAATCGGATAATCGAGGAAATAGCGTACGCCGTAAATCAAGGTGCCACCAGATTTTAAAACATCATCCACCAAAACGATATTGCGATCATTAAGATCCATAGCAGGCTCCATTTGATACTCGGTATCCAGAGGATGATCCTTATCGAAGCTCAGTTTACTAATGCGGATTTCGATATCGGCAATCTCTTGCAAATGCTCATATAGCTTTTGCGCCAGATAAAAACCGCGGTCGGCAATGCCCGCCAATACGACTTCCTTTTCATTGTGGAACTCTTCGTAGATCTGCCAGGCAATGCGCTGGATACGATCTTCAACTTGCTTGTGGTTTAAAACCTCGGTGCTGCCGCCCATGGAAATGATTTTGAGCAAAGATACATCAAGCTTCCAGCTCTAGGAAAAATTCACGGCCTGCTCTGGGCTTAATTGAATTATAGCAGATTTCCAGATGATGAATTTTGAATTGGCTTTGAAACAAATTAAGGTATTCGGCCTCGGAGCCCCCAAAGGGCGGGCCTTCCGTGCTTAATGGGAAATTGAAAAGCAGGCCAAATAATTTTCCGCCCTCTTTTAAAAGAGATTTCATTTTTTGGCTATAGCCCGGACGTAATAGTGGATCCAGAGCACAGAAAAAGGTTTGTTCCATGATTAAATCGTAGTGCCCGATATGTTCGAAGAAATTGCCTTCAATCCAATTCACTTGGTCTGAATGGGGAATCCGACTCTTAGCTTCTTGCAGAGCAGTTGGGCTAAGGTCGATTACAGTTATGTTCTTGAACCCCTGTTCCAGCATCCAATCTACTTCCCAGGCCCTACCAGCTCCGGGAATAAAGATCGAAGCATCGCGGTTTTGCTTTTCCAAATAACTAATAAGTGGGGTAGAAGCACTGCCCATATCCCAAGGGCTTTGATGATTTACATAGCATTGCTCCCAATAAGCCTGATCTAATTTCATAGCAATTATTCAATCCGCAAACCTAAGTCGGCAGACCCCAAAATGTTCTCAAAATTCCAAATTAATTAGCTGCCGATCCTGCAGGAAAATGCGCAAATCTGACGTGAATGGAGATTCTGATTTTTAGTGAAAATGAATCGAAATGATGTCATTTTGCGTGAAAATGCGTCAAATCTGCATGAAAAATGAACTTTTTACTTTAAAACGACTTGTTTTTAGAGAATAGCAATTTTCGCATGATGCTTGTACCATTATGTGTACTTGCTAAAAAGCAATTCACATTTACTAATCAAAAACATCTAATGAAAGTATTAGTTATAGGCGCGGGCAATATGGGCCTCGCCTACGCAGAATCTATTGCCAAATCTGAACATCTAAAAAAGGGAGATCTAATGATTTCCGACAATGCCCCTGAGAAAACCCAGGAGCTACGTAAAATAAGCCACTTTGCAGTTTATGACGATATCGCCGATTGTGCACCTCTGGCGGATATCATTTTTATAGCGGTAAAACCTTATCATATCGATGAGCTTTTCGGGAAGCTCAAGAAACATATGGTGGAAGATCAAATTGTGATTTCCATTATGGCCGGAGTTACCATTAAAACCATCCAGGATCAATTAAACATTAGAAAGGTAGTGCGGGCTATGCCTAATTTACCTGCGCAGGTAGGGAAGGGCTTAACTTCCTTTACGGCCTCAGATGAAGTTTCTCGTTTGGAGCTTTCTACTGTGGAGAGCTTACTCGATACTACCGGTCGTTCGGTACGTCTCGACAGTGAAAATGATATAGATGCTTCTACCGGCATTTCCGGTTCCGGACCAGCCTATGTGTTCTACTTTATGCAGAGTATGTTGGAAGCAGCTTTGGATATGGGCTTTAGTGATTACGATTCTAAGGTACTGGTAAGCACCACCTTCGAAGGAGCGATAGAGCTCTTTAAACGCAATAAACTCAGTCCTGAAAAATGGATGGACAAGGTAGCTTCCAAAGGAGGAACTACTCGAGCTGCCCTCGATTCCATGGAAGATAATAATGTGAAAGATCTGATTAAAGAAGCGGCTTACGCGGCCTTTAATCGTGCAGTTGAATTGGGAAAAGAATCATAAAATGGGCGACGAAAGAGATCATTCTCACGTAAAACGCGTGGTGGTTAAAGTGGGTACCAATGTGATGACCAATCGGGATAATCGCATTGTTAGTCCTATTCTAAGAGGCTTGGTAGATCAAATCGCTGAGCTTTATGAGCGCGATATCATGACAATCTTGGTGAGCTCTGGATCGGTAATCGCCGGGATGGAAGTTATGGATAGTACTATTGACGATCCAACTATCCGCCGCCAGGTTTTTTCAGCTATCGGTCAACCGCGAATGATGCGCCACTATTACAGCATCTTTCACGAATACGGCATGCGCTGTGCTCAGGTTTTAGCTACCAAAAGAGACTTTAGTCCTGGTAAGCATCGCGAAAACATGATTAATTGCTACGAAGGTTTGCTCTCCCAGGGCGTAATTCCCATCGCCAATGAAGATGATGCGGTAAGCCTGAGCATGAGTATGTTTAGCGATAATGATGAGCTGGCCAGTTTGGTGGCAGAGCTCTTAAATGCAGATATGCTTATTCTTTTAACGGATACCGATGGACTGTATACTGGTCATCCGGATGATGAGGACAGTCGTTTAATTCGGAATGTAACCACCGATCAAAATGTGGAACAATACATCCGAGAAACCAATAAGGGTGAAGCCGAAGGACGGGGAGGAATGGAAAGCAAATTAGGCGTGGCCAAGGAAACGGCTAAAAAAGACATTCCCACTTTTATTGCCAATGGGAAACGCGAAAGGGTGATTGTAGATCTGGTAGATGGCAAGGAAATAGGAACACGAATTATAGACTAGAAAAAAGAATAAAATGGAATTACTCGATACAAAATTGAAGAATCAGGTATTAGCCAGTATGATGCGCATCATTGATGAGGATCGCAAAATCATATTAGCCGCTAATCAAAAGGATCTGGATGCCTTTGATCGTGATGATCGGGCTTTATATGATCGTCTGGTTTTAGATGATCAAAAGATAGAAGGCATGATCCAAGCACTGGACCAAGTGAAAGGGCAGGAAGATCCGGTTGGACTGGTAAAAGAAGAGCGCAAAATTGAAAATGGTTTGCGCATCCTCAATAAAACGGCACCTTTCGGGACGATCATGATTATTTATGAGAGTCGTCCGGATGTAACCATCGAAGCAGCCGTGCTGGCTTTTAAGGCCAATAACCGCATTCTCTTAAAAGGAGGGAAAGAAGCTCTGCACAGCAATTTAGCTCTGGTGGATTGTTGGCATAAGGCTTTAGCTGAAAACAATCTGGATAAAGATTGGATTCAGTTTTTACAGATGAATCGCCAGGAAACTCAGGATTTCTTGCGCAAACCGGATCAACAATTGGATTTAATTGTACCCCGTGGGGGAGAGCGTTTGATCCAGTTTGTGAAGGAACATGCCACCTGCGCCGTACTGGTAAGTGGACGCGGAAATAATTTTGCCTATTTAGCTCAAGATGCCGATCCTGAGAAAAGCATTCGCGTTTTATTGAATGCCAAGACCCACAAGATTTCGGCTTGCAATGCTTTGGATAAAATTTTAATTCACAAAGAACATCCTCATTTACCCGCCTTGGTAGCTAAACTGCAAAGTGAATTGCAGGCAGCCGGAGTGGAAATTTGGGCTGATGAAAGCAGCAAAAAGCTATTAACTGAAGCCAAATTGGTCGAGGATCAAGCTATTTGGTACGAAGAGTTTTTAGCCCTAAAAGCGGTAATCGCTTTGGTAGACGAGGATGCCGAGGCCATTCATAAGATTAATCGCTATTCGGGTGGCCACTCGGCAACCATCCTTACGGAAGATGGACAGCTTGCCCAAAAATTTATGGAGCAGGTAGACGGTGCTGCCGTTTACCACAATGCTTCCACGCGCTTTACCGATGGGGGAGCGATGGGCGTAGGCGCTGAATTAGCTATTAGTACCGATAAACTGCATCACCGCGGACCCTTGGGCCTAAAGCAATTGGTGACCAATAAATACTATGTCTATGGCGACGGTCAGGTAAGGGTTTAAGCTTTACTTGATACCATTAAAAAAGGCACCCAATGAGGTGCCTTTTTTTTAGTTCAATTGCATGGGGACTTCCATTAATAGGAGTCGACCTTTCTCAAGCGTTTCAATCTCGAGCTCGCTAATTTCCCAAAGGCCCAGGCCATCGCGGTATTCCAACTCCTGACCGTTCACCTTGAATTTCCCATCTACTACCATGGCATAAATACCATTGCCCTGAGGAGCGCGTAGTTTGTGACTCACCTTTTTGCCAGCTTCAAAATCACCCATATCAAACCAGGCATTTTGGTGAATCCAAACCCCTTCATCCTCGGGATTGGGAGATAAGATTTGCATAAACTGATTTGCCATTTTACTCGTATCCAGAGTAATCTGATCATAGCGAGGTTCTACATTACGTTTATCGGGGAAAACCCAGATTTGGAAAAGCTTTACGGCTTTGTCTTTATTCGCATTGTATTCGCTGTGGTAAATGCCGGTACCAGCACTCATTACCTGCACATCACCATGCTTAATTACCTCCTTATGACCCATGGAATCTTTATGTTCCAAATCGCCTTCAAAGGGTATGGTAATGATTTCCATGTTTTCATGGGGATGCGTTCCGAATCCTGCTCCAGCGGCGATATAATCGTCATTAATAACCCTTAAAACGCCAAAATGCATGCGCTCAGGATTGTAGTAATTGGCGAAACTGAAGGTATGATTGGTATCCAACCAGCCATGGTTTGCATGACCGCGGGAATCGGCTTTAATTAAAAGTGAGTTTTTCATGGGGTATGTTTTTGGATTGGGTAAATGATTAAAGCCCAGGTTCGGGTCTAGTAAGTTAGCGGATTTTTCAAGGGTCTCGTCTTCCGCTTTTAAGCGAATCATAGACAAGGAGGCAAGACCTAAAACACTGGATTTTAAAAATTTACTTCGTTTCATATTATTTCAATGTTGCAACATCGAAAGTACAAAGAAATTCTTTTTCTTGCAAATCTCTATGAAGACGATCCATACTAGTAGCACCTTATTCCTTTTACTCATTAGTTTTTCGGCTTTAAGCCTGAAGAGTCAAAGTGATGAATTGACCTTATTTCAATGTCCGGATTCCAGCAATAATTTCCGTGCCTTGTCGCCGATAAATGATAGTAGCACATGGCTGGCTAGCGATCAGTCCCAGGTCTGGTATTTCAGCCTGCCGAATCAATGGAAGAATCGCAGTCCCAAAGGCTATGAAGGAGTTTTATGGCGAGATATCGAAGCAATGGACGACTCCACCGCCATCATTCTCAGTGCGGGTTCACCAGCATTAATATTGCGAACCGAAGATGCAGGGCAGAGCTGGCAAGAATGCTTTAGAGACGATAGTCCCGGTATTTTTTTCGATGCTTTTGATTTTTGGGATACCCATAGGGGTTTAGCTTTCGCGGATGCGCAGGAATCTCATATTACCATTATCGAAACCAAGGATGGCGGTAAAAGCTGGCAGAGATGGGATACTATCCCCGAATTAAAAGTAAGTCCAAAGCAGGGCGGTTTTGCCGCTTCCGGTACCTGCCTACATTGTTTTGATCAAGATTCATGGGCCATCGTATTGGGAGGTGCCCAAGCTCGGATTTTGGGTAATCATAAAGGGCAGTCGCTTAAAGCGATTTTAGCCATGAATGATGGAGAAGCAACTAAGGGAGCTTTTAGTATTCATGCGAAAAACTCTGATACCCTCATAATTAGTGGAGGAGATTACCGTGCAGATTCTTTATCCAATCAAAGTTTACTCTGGTCTACAAATACCGGAAAAAGCTGGGAAGCCTGTCCATTTCCTAAATCCTTAAGTCAACGCTATTGGTCTTGTGTACAATGGCAAGGATCGCATATCGTGCTATGCTCGCGCTTTGGAATGGCCTATTCTTTTGATAATGGTAGGAACTGGCAGTATAGTTCCGAAGGTTTTTATACTTGCCAGGGGCAATGGTTGAGCGGTCCCAAAGGACGTATCGCCCGCTTTAATTCCGCTTATAAATAAAATAGGCGCCAGCATTTAAGTTCAAAGTAGAATTAAGCTGTACGCTTTGTCCATGCATAAGGTCGGTCCAATTGCCAGCGCTTAAGCCAGGATCCACATTATAGCTCACCGAATTATTACGGCAGTTAACCAGCACCAGCAATTCTTCGCCATCCTTAGTCTTGGTAAAAGCCAATACATCCTGGGAGCTGTAATCCGTAATCGTTTGTACCTTAGCCGCGGCTTCATTAGCATAAATCTGCATAAACTGCTGATACTGCTTTTTCACTTCGGGATTAGCGCTCCAGTTTATAAGATCATTACTGAAAAAGGGCAGGGTTCGATCGCGACCTACTTCCTGACTGCTATAAATGAGTGGCACTCCTCCTAAATAAGCGGTGGCTACCATGGCTGCTACCGCACTTTGTTGACTGCCAAAGAGCTGCACCGGAGTGTCATCCCAGGCAGATTCATCATGATTGGTCGTAAAGCGTAAAACCCCTTGATTGCCTACAATTACATTGTATTCGTTTTGATGCATAGTGCTGAGTTCACTTGCCGCATGCCCATCGGCAAATACCTCCTTTAATTTAGCATAAGCGGCCCAGCTAAAGCGCAGATCAAATCCGGCAATGAGATGATTAAAGCGATCGCCCTCGGCCAGCATTAAAAGATTAGTGCGGTGATAAGCCTCTAAGGAGTCAATGGCTCTTTGCCAAAACTCGAAGGGAACCCCATTGGCATAATCGCAGCGGAACCCATCAATATTAGCCTCCCGAATCCAGTATTTTAAACTTTCTATTTGAGCCAATTGCATGGAGTCGACTTCAAAATTGAGGTCGGCCACATCCTGCCAATTGGTACCCGGAGGAATCACAATATTGCCATTGCCATCCTGGGTATACCAATCCGGATACTCCGTGATCCAGGGATGATCCCAAGAAGTATGATTAGCGACATAATCGAGAATTACTGACATCCCTCTTTGATGCGCGGCATCCACTAATTCCCGTAAATCGTCTAAGTTGCCATATTCACTGGCTACACCAGTATAGTCGCGTACGCAATAGGGAGAGTTAATACTATTCACCTGCCCAACCGGATAAATGGGCATGAGCCACACCACATTAACCCCCATTTTTTGAATACTATCCAATTGCGCGGTAACTCCGTCTAAATCGCCATCCGCCGAAAAGGCACGAATATTTACCTCATATAAAACCAGATCATTTACATCGCTGGGCATACCCCTGAATGGCTGACCATAAAAACCGTCATCTACCGGTTCAGGGTCGGGAAGGGTTACATTTGAAGTGATATGGTCTTCATCCTTTGAACAGGCAATGAGGCTGAGGCATGCAGCCAGACTTAGATATTTAAAAACTTTCAAATCCTTGATATTTGGGCAAATACCAAAAATAAAAAGAGGCGCTCAAAGCGCCTCTATACTTAGTGTATTTTTTACAATACTATGCTTTTGCGGGAAGGATTTTACTGCGTACCTCACCAAAGCCAATACGCTGGGTTCCGTTGTCGCAGAAGGCTTTCATGATAACCGTATCACCATCCAAAAGGTATTTACGTTCGCTGCCATCGCTCAACTTTAAAGGCTTATCACCCTTCCAGCTTAATTCGAGCATTGAACCATAATTTTTAGGCTCTGGTCCAGATATGGTTCCACTGGCCATTAAATCTCCGGCATTAATATTACAACCGTTTACCGTGTGATGGGCCAACTGCTGCACCATGGTCCAGTATAAATACTTGTGATTACTTTCCGAAATCAGGTTTTCTTCACCACCCTCTGGCTGTAAATACACTTCCAATTTGATATCATAGGAAGTATTGGGAGCACATTCTAAATAGGGAAGAGGTTTGGGCTCTTCTTGCTTGGGGCGAGCGGTACGATAAGGCTCCAAAGCATCAAAAGTTACCACCCAGGGAGATATAGAAGATCCGAAGTTCTTACCTAAGAAGGGGCCTAAGGGCACGTATTCCCAACGTTGTAAATCGCGAGCACTCCAATCATTAAAGATCACCATTCCAAAAAGGTAATCTTCGGCTTCACCGGTGCTGATACGATCGCCTAAAGGCTTACCATCAGTGGTAATGAAACCCATTTCTAATTCGAAGTCCATTGCTTTAGAAGGACCAAATACCGGGGCTTCGGCTCCGGGAGCTAACATCTGACCCATGGGGCGATGAATATTCTCGCCCGAAACAATAATGGAAGAACTACGCCCATGATATCCTACCGGTAAATGCAACCAGTTGGGCATCAAGGCATTTTCTTTGCCACGGAACATGATTCCCACATTAGTGGCATGCTCACGACTGGAATAAAAATCGGTGTAATCCTGAATGAATACCGGCATCAACATTTGCAATTCCTCTACCGGGAAAAGCACTACTTCACGTTGCTCGGCTTTGGATTGCAATTGATCATTATTAGCATCAAAAATTTCGGCTAAACGATTGCGTACCTGGCGGATGGTAGGTTTACCAAGGGTGATAAAATCGTTTAAGGTGTCTTGCAAGAAAACATCTTCGGGTAATGAGATTCCTTCGAAATAGCCTAATTGATGAAGAGCGGCTAAATCAATTGCGGTATTCCCGATACGACTACCGATGGAAACGTGATCATCATTCGCCAAAAAAACGCCAAAGGGAAGGTTTTGTATAGGAAAGTCGCTGCCTGCTGGAACTTCAATCCAAGACTTACGCGACGGGTCGTTTGCTGTGAGCATATTTGGATTAATTTTGGGCAATATTACTAAGATTCATCACCGCAGAAAAATTAGCGTCAAAACTTAAGGTATGTATAAGGATTCTCTAATCTTCGATCTCATCCAACAAGAACGTGAACGTCAAACGGAAGGCATCGAATTAATTGCTTCAGAAAACTTTGTTAGTGACCAGGTAATGCAGGCCATGGGCTCGGTTCTAACTAATAAATATGCCGAAGGTTTTCCAGGTAAACGTTATTACGGTGGCTGTGAGGTGGTCGATGAAGTAGAGACCATTGCTATTGAAAGAGCTAAACAATTGTTTGGTGCAGAATATGCCAATGTGCAGCCACATTCCGGTTCTCAGGCTAATGCAGCTGTTTATTTAGCCTGTTTGAAGCCTGGTGATAAAATTATGGGCTTTGATCTTTCGCATGGTGGTCACCTTACCCATGGTTCACCAGTAAACTTTAGTGGCAAAACTTTTCAAACTTGTTTTTACGGAGTGGAAAAGGAAACCGGTCGATTGAATTACGATACCATCGCTGAAATCGCCGCTAAGGAACAACCTAAATTGATTATTGCTGGCTATAGCGCCTATAGCCGTGATTTGGATTTTGCCCGTTTCCGGGAAATCGCCGATAGCGTAGGGGCCTTGCTTCTAGCAGATATCTCACATCCTGCGGGCTTAATCGCCAAAGGTCTGCTTAGTGATCCGATTCCCCATTGTCATATTGTAACCACTACCACTCATAAAACTTTACGTGGTCCTCGCGGTGGAATGATCTTAATGGGTAAAGATTTCGAAAACCCCTGGGGCGAAAAAACACCTAAAGGTCAGGTGAAGATGATGAGTCAAATTTTGAATGCTGCGGTTTTCCCCGGTACTCAAGGTGGTCCTTTGGAGCATGTGATTGCCGCTAAGGCGGTAGCTTTTGGTGAAGCCCTCGAGGATGAGTTTATGCATTATACCCTACAGGTACAAAAGAATGCTAAGGCCCTGGCTGCTGCTCTCGTAGCCCGCGATTACCAGATTATATCCGGTGGTACCGACAATCACAGTATGCTGATTGACCTCCGCAATAAAAACATCAGCGGTAAGCAGGCTGAAAATGCACTGGTAAAAGCCGATATCACCGTGAATAAGAACATGGTGCCTTTCGATGATAAATCTCCCTTCGTAACCAGCGGTATTCGCTTAGGAACGCCTGCAATCACTACTCGTGGGCTGAAAGAAGCGGATATGGAAAAAGTAGCGGAGCTTATCGATCGCGTAATCAGCAATTTTGAAGACGAAGCGAATCTGGAAGCTGTTGCCCAGGAGGTGAATGAGATGATGGAGGGATATCCCTTGTTTAATTGGTAGAAAGTATTTAGTAGTTGGTCGTTGGTAAGCTGGATCGAATTGCAAATTCGATTCAGAGAATTTAGACGGTAGACTTTAGACGGTAGATTGGATGGTGGACAAGGAAGAGTGTATTGGCCGCAGGGGTAGATGGTAGCTAGTAGTTGGTCGTTTGTGAAATACGATTGAAAACCAAATTATTCCACTTCCAAATATTCTCTGTGTACCTCTTTACCTCTCGGTCTCTGTGTTGAAGCAAAGTGAATTTGCAATTCGATCCATAATTTACTCTACACTAAGAATGAAAATCGCTGGACGTTTTTCCAATTCCGGTAAATTGTTCTTCCACCAAGAAATAGGTTGAGTGCGGATATACTCTTCTAATGTAGTGACTTCTCTAGCTACACAGAGTCGGGTATCGGGATGACAAATGCTAATTAAATCCTTCATGAGCTTATCATTTCGATAAGGAGTCTCCATGAAAATTTGGCTTTGCCCGGTTTTTCGACTCAGGTTTTCTAAATTTTTGATTTGCTTTTTACGCTCCTGATTATCAATAGGTAAATAGCCGTTAAAGGCAAAGCTTTGGCCATTCATGCCACTGGCCATCATCGCCATGAAAATAGAGGAGGGCCCCACTAAGGGAACTACCCGAATGCCTTCATTATGAGCAAGGCTAATGATTTCTGCGCCCGGATCTGCAATGCCCGGTGCCCCAGCTTCAGAGATCAATCCAATATGCTCTCCATTGCGTGCTGCTTCCAGGTAGGAAGGATAATCAGCCGGATCTGAAAACTTATTGGTGGTATAAAGTACGAGGTCGGGTTGATGCTTGGAGGGAAGCACCCGCTTAATAAAAGCTCGCGCCGATTTTTCATTTTCTACAATGAAATGATCGCAGAGGTCTATTACTTTCTTAACCGATAAAGGCAGGACTTCCAAGGGCTCAATTTCACCCATTAAGGAAGGAATTAAATAGAGCTTTCCCTTGGGATTATTAGATTCTTCCATCCTTCAATTTTTCTACGATCGTATCTGTAGCAGCATCCAATAATCGATAGACCTGTTCAAAGCCTTCATCCCCTCCGTAATAGGGATCGGGAACATCCTGATTAGAACCGGCTTTAATCTCATTTAAAATAAGGTCAACCTTAGCGCGGTCAGCCTCATTTCGAGCCATATTTAAAACATTATTTAAGTTAGAGTGATCCATTACATAGATACGGTCAAAGTAATCAAAATCAACAGTTTTGAACTGACGACCAACAAGATTTGAGAGATTGATTCCGTGCTTTCGACCAGTCATTATGGTGCGGATATCTGGAGCTTCACCAACATGGTAAGCCGCCGTTCCAGCCGAGTCTACTTCCACTTCTTCGGGATTGACTTTCGAGCGTAATAATCCTTCTGCCAGAGGGGAGCGACAAATGTTTCCCAGGCATACCATCAATACTTTCTTCACAAAAAAAATCTTTGGTTAAAGGTACGTTTTATGCAGGGCATCCTCCAATATTTCCCGCTATTTTGGCAAGCTTACTTTAAAGGTGGTGCCTTTGCCGACAATACTTTGAACGGTGATTTCACCTCCCAGGCTTTCTATTTGACTACGAATCAGATAGAGCCCAATTCCAGAGCTATCTGGATGATTATGGAAACTGCGCTTAAACTTAAAGAGTTGATCGCCATACTTTTCTAAATCAATACCCAATCCATTGTCTGAAACATAGAGGTGCTTGTTATTTTCTGTTTCTTCAACCCAAACTTTTACCCATGGATCTTTTTCTGGATCGTGATATCGAAGGGCATTACTCACCAGGTTAAAAAGCACACTCTCTAAATAGGCAGGATAAAACTTCAGCTGAAACCCCTGTGGAATATCAAATTGTAATTCGGCATTAATCTCCATGGTAGGGCGGGAGAGGATTTGTCGAACTCGTTCACAATAGGTGAGTACCTCTAATTCTTCGGTAGGCAATTCAGAGGCCGATTCTACTTCTAAGATGCTTGATAATTCATCTAAAGCTTGCATTAAGCCCTCTGCACTTACTTCGAGATAACGGTACAATTCATCTCTAAGTAATTGATCTTGGGTTACGTTCAGCTCGTGGATCAATTGCTGAATATTGGATCCATGCGAGCGGAAATTATGAGATACAATATGAGCAAAGCTTTGCAGCCTTTCGTTTTGCTCGGAAATCAATTGCAAATTGCGCTGGAAATCCAATTCCTCCTGCTTCCTTTCGGTAATGTCCGATTCAATGGAAATGTAATTAACTAATCGTCCACCTTCATCGTAAATCGGAGTTACAATGCTTTCCACCCAATACTCAGTACCATCCTTTTTATAATTGATATTCTCTAGGCGAAAGGGTTTGCCGGTATTGAGAAAATCATTTAATCGTCCTTCATTGGTGCTCAGTGATGCCGGGCCATGTAAAAGTTCCTCCATTTTGCGGCCTTTGGCTTCTTCCAGGCTGTAGCCGCTCATGCGTTTAAAGCTTTGGTTAAGCCATTCTATTTCATGCCGACTATTAACGATAAGCACCCCATTGGAAGTGCGATTCGCAACCAAGGAAAGTTTACGCAATTGAGATTCAATCTCGTGCTCCTTGCGGATATCGCGAATATTTATGAAGGCCTTTAATGTGCCATCTCTTTCCTGAAAACGACCATTGGCCTCCAGCCAAAGCCAATCTCCATCCTTAGATTTTAACCTAAATACCGCACGACCGGCATTTTCCGATTTCCGATAAGCCTTTACAAAAGTGAGGCGGGTTTTAACCAAATCCTTCGGGTGGATAAAATCGGTAAGAGCTTGCCCCATTAATTCTGCCGGGCGGTACTGCGCCAGAGGGTGAATATTGGGGGAGATGTATTCTATTACACCTTCTTTACTCAGGGTTACGAATATATCCGAGGCCTTCTCGATATACTGTCTAAAGCGCGATTCAGCTTCCACCAGAGCACGATTACTTTCCTCAATAGGACCCAAATCCAAAAAGTGAAACCAGGCAATAGGACGCTTGGCTTCATCCTGGGTGGTAAAGGCCGAAACAACCACCTTAGTGGTGCCTAAATCCTTGCGTAATAAAAGTGTTTGATAGGTCTTAATAGGTTGAAGAGATCGCAATTCTCTTAGCTTCTGCTGATGAATTTCTCGTTCGGAATCCGGGATAAGATCGGTCAGACTTTTAGCCAGAAATTCCGATTTCTTAAAACCGAGCATATTCAATAAGGCCTGATTGCAATCTTGCCAGCGCGTATTTTGCAATTCAAGCATCGCTACGCCAATTAAGGAGCCTTCGAATAATTGGCGAAATTTTTGCCTTTCCTTTTGCAGCTCTTGTTCGTATTGGTAGCGCTCGCTAAAATCGTGCATGGCCCCAATTATGCGTACTACATTACCTTTGAGGTCCCGTTCGATATATCCTCGATCTAGGATATAGGCCCATTCGCCATTCTTTTTTTGGAAGCGATAACGGCAATCCCAGGTTTCGGAGCGATTTTCAAAGGCTTTTTCCAAACTCTTTGTAATGGCAAGGTGATCTTCTTTGGGGATATGACTTAGCCATTTATCTGGATGATCTAACTCAGAACTTTCCCAGCCGTACATCTCACTGAGATTTTCCCCCCATTCGATTTTCCCAACTTTATAGTGCCAATCCCAAATTACATCTTTGGTAGCGCGGCTGGCCCAGCGAAAGCGATGATTGCTGTCGATGAGATCTCTTTGAGCTCTTTCTTGCTCATCAATATCTTGAACTACCGTCACAATACTTTCAATGCCAGGAGTATCAAAGTGATTGATCATAGTGGCCTTTACCCAGCGATAGCCGCCATTGCGATGATGTAAACGGTACTTAACTTCTTGTTGTGCCAGATGCTGATGGTGGATGGCGTTTAAAGCATTTTCTTTACGTAAACGATCTTTAGGATGGGCCAAATCCAAACAGCTCATGCCTAAAATAGCTTCAGGCTGATATCCCGTAATTTTTTCGACTTCCCCACTTAGGAAGGTGATGGTATTTTCATGATTTGTAAGGGAATAAGCACCTAAACTTCGCTCTAATAAAAGTTGATTGGTGATTTCCGTATGATGCAAGCGTTCGTGCAGCCGCTGTAATTCAGTAGCAGAATCCAATTCCAATAAGCGGAATTTTTCATTCTTCCATTCTAAGACCCTATGCTGTAAATTCAGTTTGCGATTAAGCTTTTCACCATCCAGACTTAATTGTCCGATTCCCAGACTCTCATTTTCAGGAATGGCAGAAAAGGGAAATTGCTGATCCTCCTGATGCCATTGAAATTGTCCGATGTTTAAAAGTCCTAGGGGTAACTGCTTTAAGCTGGGCAACCATTGTTCGGACTTTTGATTGGCATAAAGTAAAATGCCCTTTTCTGAAAAAACTAAAATACCGCTGCTACTTTGATCCAGGACCTGCGCCAATAAGGAGTTTTCGCGATGTTGTATTTGAAATAATAAGGCTTCCCGGTATGCAGCTTTTTGCGGTTGTGCCGAATGACGATGACCGTTTAAGGGGAAATCATAAACTGTATACGCCAAGCTTTCGAGAGCAGGAGATAATTTGGCTTTATCAGAATGCAGTACCCAAAGATGATTTTCACCGGATTCTAAACTGGAGGCAAGTACTTTAGAAGCAGCTTCTTCGGGCTGAATAAACTGTGCACTTTCACTTTGTTCAATATCTAATCCGGCCAGGAAATGCACTTAATTTGAATTGGGCCGGCTGCTGGAATCGATTCGGTTCAGAAGTTCAGCCGTGTTTAGCGGTTTATTAAGGAAGCAGGAAACACTGGGAATGCTTTGGGATCGATCCCAATCATCCGGACTAATGGAGGAGGTGAGGATAGCCACCCGAGCATGCACATTTTTCAGCTTATTTTGGGCTTCTTTCAAAAACTCCCATCCATCCATAATGGGCATATTTAAGTCAAGAAAGATAAGATCTGGAGTTTCACTTTCCTTGGCCTCTTTAAGAGCTTCAAGGGCCTCTTGACCATTTTGAAATTCAGAGAACTTCTCACATAAACCTTCATTGCTCATTTTCTTACGAATAAGAACCCGAGCTATGGGGTCATCATCTACAATCCAATAATGGTTAATGGTCATGCTTTGAAAAATTCACTTCTAAATTAGTCAAAAAGTGAATGTGGAGCCAAAATAAAAGCCCCTATGCGGGGCTTTTATTATTTCAAGGTCAATTTCTTGCGAAGGTCTTCCACATAAGTGCGGAAGCGTTTATCCGTTTCCGTAAGATTATTCACAGTTCGGCAGGCATGTAGCACCGTTGCGTGGTCTTTATTTCCACATTGGGCACCAATGCTGGCCAATGAGTTTTTAGTCAGTTGTTTAGAGAAGTACATGGCCAATTGACGAGCCTGTACAATTTCGCGTTTACGAGTCTTCGACTTTAAGAGCTCAATAGGCATATCGAAATAATCGCAAACCACTTTTTGAATGTAATCGATGCTGATTTCGCGAGTGGTGTTCTTCACGAATTTATCAATCATCTGCTTAGCCAATTCTACGGTAATGCGCTTCTTATTTAAAGAAGACTGGGCGAGGAGGGAGATTAAAGCTCCTTCCAATTCACGCACATTCGAATTGATAGAATAGGCGAGGTATTCAATTACATCAGCCGGCATTTCCACACCGTCATTGTACAGTTTCTGATTCAGAATGGCGATACGCGTTTCTAAATCGGGTACTTGCAGGTCGGCACTTAAACCCCATTTGAAACGGGATAATAAGCGTTGCTCCATGCCTTGTAAATCCACCGGTGCACGATCCGAAGTAAGGATTACCTGTTTGCTGTTCTGGTGCAGGTGATTGAAAATTTCAAAGAAGGCGTCTTGAGTCTTCTCTTTTCCGGCGAAAGAATGCACATCATCAACAATCAGAATATCGATCATCTGATAGAAGTGCAAAAAGTCGTTTTTGTTGTTGGTTCGGATGGCTTCTACAAATTGTTGCTGGAATTTCTCAGCACTAACGTAGAGCACGGTCTTTTCCGGATAACGATCCTTGATTTCGATACCGATGGCATGTGCCAGGTGGGTTTTTCCCAATCCATTACCGCCATAAAGCAAAAGAGGGTTAAAGGAGGTGCCACCCGGTTTCTTAGCCACGGCATAACCGGCAGAGCGGGCTAAGCGATTACAATCTCCTTCAACAAAATTGTCGAAAGTATAGTTTGGATTAAGCTGCGATTCTACGTGAACCTTGCGTAAGCCAGGAATGATGAAGGGATTCTTTACTCCGTTTTCACCGAGCTCCATAGGCATATTAACCTTTGGATTTTTTAAAGAACCACGATTACTGGACGGAATTTTAACGGTATAAGGCTTGCTGTTACCGTAGGTGTTTTCCATCACAATGCTGTAAACCAGTTTGGCATCATCGCCAAGCTCTCGCGTGATCGCGCTTTTCAGGAGTTTAATGTAGTTTTCTTCGAGCCATTCGTAGAAAAACTTACTGGGTACCTGAATACTCAAGACATTATCTTTGAGCTTTAAGGGCTTGATCGGCAAAAACCAGGTTTTGTAACTCTGTGGGGAAATATTGTCTTTGATATAAGACAAACAATTATCCCAAACTGTCTTTGCAGTCAGCTCCATGCGTTGTAGTTAAATTGCTTTGCGTTTAGTTTCTTCTCAGGGTAAAATGTATGACAGGCTGCCGAGATCATCCCTCCCCTTGACAGGGACAAAAGTGTGTAGAAAAAAGTGATAAAAAAAATCAAATCGGTCTTGATATATAGCTTTTTTTGTCCGAGATTATCAGAGCGTTAATCGCGCTGTATCCCGCATTCTACCGTACAATACACTTAATTTTCAGCACTTAAGAAATTATGTTTGTTAACTCAATGTCAACTCGAGTCCGATATGCCGAGACCGATCAGATGGGGGTTGTTTATTATGGCAATTATTCACAATATTTTGAGATCGGCCGGGTGGAGGCCCTACGTTCACTGGGACTTACCTATAAAGAGATGGAAAAAAGGGGAATTATGCTCCCGGTTCTCAAATTAGAGGTAAAGTATTTAGCCCCTGCGACTTATGATGATTTGATCGAAATTCGCACTGAAATTCGAGAAATGCCCAATACTCGGATCACCTTTCACCATGAAATTCGCAATGAAGAGGGAAAATTGTTAACAATCGGCATGGTTCAATTGGTTTTTGTGGATATCGAAAGTCGAAAACCAGTCTTGGCTCCCGAATATTTTCTGGATCTTATCAAGCCTCAGCTCGAATAATTAGTATTTCCGAAGCATAAAAAAAGCCGTCTTGGTCAAACCAAGACGGCTTTTATATTTTAAAGCGGCTACTATTTTAAAGCAGTAAACACGCTGTTGATGTATTCGTATTTGGCCGTTTCTGAATTCTCACACCAAATAACTGTGAGGAATCCAGGCGTAAATTCGAAGTCTACGTCGATAGCACCATCCAATCCAGAATTAGGAGTTGGGAAGTAATGACGTATGGGAGTGGTTTTTGTTCCAATGATATCGCCTTTGCTAAAGCTTTGTCCAAAGGGTGAATATTCTTCGAAGCTAAAGCCCCATGCTGATTCTGGATTAAAGTTGCGCACCAAAACATTACTGTGGTAAAAAGGATCTCCTTTAGTAGTTACAGTACCGGAAGAATCTAAGCTCTGCAGGTTTTGATCCCATACTGAAAGATCCCCATTGCTAATCACAGTTCCAGGGGCGGCATTAACTCTTAAGTCTAAACCAGCGGTAGGGTAATTCGCAGCTTTGGCACTTAGGGTCATGTAGGTTGCAATGCGGAAGCCACGATTCATGGTATCTACCCAGAAACGAACCTTAGAGTCCACTACCCAAGCGGTATCGGTAACGGTTACCTTATGATTTACCGTTGCAATTGGCTTTTTCGCTAAGGCGGGTTCAATATCGGTCAGTAAGCTGGCCATATCAACGGTCTCGTCGTTTAAGTAAAAAGAAGGAGCCGCTTCTAATGGTTGGTTAAAAGTGATGCTATCTGCAATAGCTGAATAAAATTCGCTATTTGCATCGGTAACCACATTCATAAAGGTCAATTCACTGCCGTATTGATCGCTCAAAAGTAAACGAGGAATTTCGGCTATATATCCAAAGCTGGGGCTATAAGATGATAATATCAAGGAGCTACGGACTTGAGGTAAGGCCAGGTTGTCTGTGGGATAGGTATTGGTTTTTACCACCGGATCATCCTCACAGGAAGCCAAGGTTAACAGAGCAAGTCCAAAGAGCGCAATTCGTTTCATAATCTACAATTTCAGGACAAATTTAATTTTTCTATCGAGCAATACGCAAGACTATTCATTATCAGCCCATAAATATGCCCTTTACTACTAAGTCGATTCTAATCCGCTAAAGGTTGGGTCTTGATTATGAGATCAATATATACTGGGAGGTGATCACTGTATCCCGAACTAAAAAAAGGACCTTTAAAGGCTCTGCGTGGTTTATAGCCCGGTAACTTACTTTCCTCTTCCATTAAAAAGGGGGCCTCGAAGGCTGCACAATGTATAGTCCATTCTTGCATTTCCGGGCGAATTAGAATCTGATCCAAATAAGCCCAATCTCCCTTATAACGATGGCTGCCTCCATTTTGATCTTTCGAGGCCATTAAATTGTAAAGCCGTGGATGCTCAGGTTTACCACCTAAATACTTTAAACTCTTATCATTTGGTTCATCATTAAAATCGCCCATTACGATAAGAATCTCTTCTGGCCCGAGCTTTAAACTATCTAGAAAGACACTTAAGATTTTGGCTGCAGCCAAGCGCTTGGGTTCTGAGCTTTGCTGTCCTCCGTAGCGACTGGGCCAATGACAGATTACAAAATGCCAGGGACGATGAAGGCTATCTTCAAATTGCGCATAGAGCATATCTCGGCTTCGATATTCTGGGATTTCAGGCCAATAAAAAGGCAAGGTTTTAGAATCAATTAATCTAAACAGGTCCTTTCGATAAATTAGCCCAACATCAATACCACGGCGATCTGGCGAATCATAATGCACATACTGGTAAGGAATCTTTGCCAAGGCGCTTCGGTGAATCAGATCATTTAAAACTCGTGCTTCTTCAATTTCGGCCATTCCAACTAATGCAGGAGCTTGAAAACTACTGTCGCTTAAACTTAGGATCACCTTAGACAATCGTTGTATGCGTGTAAAATATTTGGCGGCCGTCCATTCTTTGGCACCATCTGGAGTAAATTCTTGATCTGGGTTTAGGCTATCCCACTCCGGATAAAATAGGTTTTCTACATTATAGAAAACGCAGCGTTGCCCCACTAAGCTGAAGCTGAAAATCAGGTAAATAGCAATACTTAAACCTGCTCTACAAAGTTTTGACGATAGATCTTTTGAGATGAGGAAACGATTTGCAGATTATCATGATTAGGGTAAAAGGCCATGGTTTCTTGTTCGCCCAGAGATAAAAATCCACCGGGCTTTAAATGATGCACCAAACGAGATAGGGGATGCTCCTGGAATTCCGTTTGGAAATAAATCAGCAAGTTGCGACATAATATGAGGTCGAACTTTTGATTTAGGTCTCCGGAGGAAACGTCAAATTGTTGGAAAGTCACATTTCGAAACAATCGCTCATGAAAATGGCAGAGCGAAGAAGTCGTTTGGTAATAATCCTCTAATAAGGCCGTACCTCCGGCTTTGCGATAATTCATATCGGCCTCATTTAAACGCGCCTTTGAAATGGAAGGACGTCGTGCTTTTTGCAATGCGGCTGCAGATAGATCAGTAGCCAGAATCTGACATTTATCCATAAGTTCCAGTTCGTCCAAAACAAGGGTCAAACTGCTTAATTCTTCACCTGTGCTACTGCCCACCAATAAAATATCGATGCTCGCTCTTTGGGCTAATACCGGTAAAACCGATTTACGCATTTCCAGCCAGGTATTGGGTTCTCGGAAAAGCTCGGTTACCTGTACCGTGAAGCGATCTAAAAACTTTTGATAATGGGAGCTTTCGCTGATGAGTAACTTTAAAGTGTAGAGATCGTTAACTCGCATTTGATTCATCACTTTGAGTAAGCGACGCATTACGGAAGATTTGTTATACCACTCCAATTTAAGACCATAGCGGTCCTCCACAAAGTCCAGGAAATCTTGATAGCTTTTTTCCGGAATTTCAATCTGCGATATTAGGCTCTGCTGCATACCTTGCGAAGGTAAATCATTCCCGATCGCATTTTGAAAGGAAACGTTTTAAAAGTGTTTATTTTATTGGTGTTCAGTCCAATTGTTACTATGCATGCACAATTTTCGATAGTGCAGGATAGCTGGCAAAATGCAAAGCAATGGACAAATTCTGAATCGTATTCCAGAGCGGATGCCTGGTATTGGGCTGCTGGGGGAATAGCGATTGGAGCGGTGATCTTGGCCGAAGAACCCATTCAAAATGCCCTGCAATGGACGGATCCTGAAACGGCAAATGCCTTAAGTCCTTTTATGAAACCCTTTGGTGATCCCTTAATAATGGGGAGCGTAAGTGCCCTGGGCTATTTGGGAGGCTGGGCTTTTAAAAACCGGGAGATTCAGGATTTGAGTTCCGCGGCATTACAAAGTATGCTGAGCGCCGGAATAGTAGTCATGGCCTTGAAACTTAGTTTTCATCGCGAACGACCGGAAGAGCAATGGCTTACTGATCCTTATGTTTTTAGGGGCCCTTCTTTTAATAGCAATTTTCTTTCTTTTCCTTCGGGGCACAGTGCTACCGCATTTGCCTTTGCTTCTTCAATCTCGGCCTTTTACGATGATCCTTTATATCTGGCAATTCCTTTGTATTCTCTGGCAGGATTAACCGCCTGGCAAAGGGTTTTTACACAGAAGCACTGGCCTTCGGATGTAGTGGCGGGTGCTTTAATTGGCACCTTCATTGGAAGAAAAATCGGGGAGTGGCAAAGGGAGCGCAGTTCCAAACTCAGTTTAGAGCCCAGTATTTTATTTGGAGGCTATAGCGGATTGTCTTTGAAGTGGCAGCTCGATCCTATTTCAGTTCGAAGCGAAAGGCCTTTTTAATTTCGCCCTGGATGCTGAATATATAGCTGCCCGGACTTAAGCCTTCCAGCGGAATTTTCACGGTTCCCTGTCTTAATTCTTCTGCTTTAAAATGGCCGGATAGCCTTAAAGCGCCACTTTGATCATACAATCCATATTCTACGCCTATATAATAATGAGGCTGGGGAAATTGCAATTCCAAGCTATCCTGCCCCAACACATAGCTTTCTTGAATTTGAATGATGGAATCCCCTTTGCTTTCCTGGTTAAAGACCGGTATTGAAACCTTGTACAAATAGGGTTTTCGATTGGCCAATTCTTCTTCAGCAAAATACAGGCTAGCACCCCGGATGGCCATAGCTTCCTTTTGCGAGAAATTCCCCAAACTGTAAGGGTAGGCCTTAATTCGCTCAGTTTTTCGCCAGGATTCAACATACCAGATCTTACTGTAACCCAATAAAAAGAGATCCTCGCCATTGGGACTTAAGCATGCCCCACTCACCCAATTGAAATGCTGGATGCCACTGGCGGTTTTAAACTCTTTAATCAATTTGGCCTTTTGGGGAGCGGGATTGCGGCTCAAGCCATAAACCTTCACTTTGCCATCAAAAGGCTTTGTGCGATTCTTCGTGAAGAGAAATAGCGAATCCTCATAAACCACCATGGCTTCTAAATCGTAATAGCGCTCACTATCCTCAGGGGGGAAGGCTTTCTGCTCGGGATAGCTAAAGGGAATCTTCGCAATCATTGTCCATTTTCCCTCAGTTAGAAGTTTGGAAATATCTAAGACCAAAACTTCCAGATTTTGGCGCTTATTATCATTATTACCAAAATCACCGATATATAGCTTGCCATCGGCGTAAGCCAGGGATTCCCAATCGTGGTTGACCAAAGATTTTAATGGAGAACGCAAAATTAAATTGCCGAGGGTATCACAAATAAAGAGCTCCGCATCATTACCACTGTCGTTAATCATCGCTAGGGCATTGGGCGCAATAAAGGCCATGCCACTGCACTCTTTAAGGTCCGGATGCAAAATGGCTACGCTATCCGCCGAAAGGCTCTGACTCATCCCTAAACCCGGTTGCAGGAAGAGATAGAGTTGGATAATAATATTGCGGAGCATATTCATGAGCGATATAATAAACAACCGTCGCCATAACTTAGAAAACGGAATTCATGATCCAAAGCATATTGGTAAACCTCTTGCCAATGCTCGCCAATAAGTGAAGAAACCAGAAGCATGAGGGTGCTTTTAGGTTGATGGAAATTGGTTACCAAGGCAGTGATTAAACGATGCTGGTAGCCAGGGGCAATAATAATTTGGGTTTTGAAAGGAAGCCAATCTGTACTTTTTTCATCCAAAAGAGCTTCCAGGCTCTCCAAGGCATGTAAGGGCTCCAAAGCCCATTCTGGATTTTCGAATCCCAACCACTGAGGAACGATTAATTCCCCATCATTCAATTGCTTATGATAATGCAGGCAGCCCAGCCAATACAAGCTTTCCAGAGCACGTAGGGAAGTCGTTCCTACCGGAATAATGGCTTTCCCTGCAGCCAGGGCTCCTTTTAATTTTTGAATAAATGTTCGATCCAGAAAGGATTCCTCCGCATGCATTTCGTGTTCCGCTACCGAAGTGCTTACCGGTTTAAAGGTTCCGGCACCCACATGCAGGGTGAGGTAATTAAGCTCAATGCCTTGGTTTTGTAGCTTTTGGAATATAGCTTCATTAAAATGCAAGCCAGCAGTAGGGGCGGCTACGGAGCCTGATCTGCGGGCATAAGTAGTTTGATAGGTCACCTTATCTTGAGCTTCCGCCTGGCGCTTGATATAGGGCGGGAGTGGCGTTTTACCGGCGAGTTCCAATACCTCACTGAAGCTCAAATCCTGATCCCAACTTAGCTCAATATCGAATTGGGCTTCCTCGCGTCCCATTTTACGGGCCTTGAGTGTTAAGGAGCCCAGATCCATTTCTAAATCGTGGTTCTTCCATTTCCGTGCACCACCTACTAAACAACGGTAGCGAATGCTGCCTTTTGCCTGCATGGCTTGCTCAATGCTTTTATGATCCAGAGGCTCCAAGCAAAACACTTCAATGATACTTTGCTCATTCTTAGGGAATAAAAGGCGGGCTTGCACCACACGCGTTTCATTAAATACCATCCAGGCATTTTCCGGTAAATACTGGTCAATGTTTTTATACTGGCTTTCCCTAATTTCTTGATCTTTAAAAATCAACAACTTCGACTCCCCTCGAGCCAGAGGATACTCAGCAATACGATCTTCAGGCAGGGGATAATTATAGGTTTCGATGTCGATTTGACGATGCTCCACAATTGATTTTCGGCAAAAGTAAAGCCATTTTATATTTCTATTATTGCGGGGTGAAAAGAGTGGTCATTACAGTGAGCAATGACCTGGTAACCGATCAAAGGGTTCAGCGCAGTATTGGCGTTTTGCAAGAGGAAGGTTTTCAGGTAAACTTTGTGGGTCGAAAACTGCCTGCTAGTCAAGATTTTACACCTCATTACGACTACCATCGCTTTAAGCTTTGGTTTCACAAGGGATTTCTCTTTTATGCCCAATTAAATCTCTGGCTATTTTTCTATTTACTATTCCGTAAGCCCTATGATTTATACTGGGCTAATGACCTCGATACTTTATTGCCTAATTATCTGATAGCACGTCTTCGGCGCAAGCCTTTGATATATGACAGCCATGAGTATTTCTGCGGAGTACCCGAGATTCAAGATCGGCCTTTGGTGAAAGCTGTTTGGCAAGGTCTGGAAAAGCGCATTTTCCCCAAATTAAAGTGGGTGCTAACGGTAAATAATAGTATTGCTGACCTTTACGAAAAGGACTATGGAATTCGGCCGCGAGTATTGCGAAATGTGGGAAATAGCCTCCTTCCGGAAGAATGGAAAAGTCGCCCTGAATTAGGACTGCCTGAAGATGCTTTTTTATTGGTAAATCAGGGAGCCGGAATTAATGTAGACCGCGGAATGGAGGAGGTCTTGGAAGCTTTAGCGGGCATGGATTCCAATATCCAATTGATGATAATAGGCAAGGGCGATGTGGTTCCCTTCTTGAAAGTCCGCGCGCAAAAGGAGGATTTAAAGGGGCGGGTGCATTTTATCGACCCTATGCCTTATAGGGATATGTTGCGCTATACAGCGGTTGCTGATTTGGGACTTTCCTTAGATAAGGATAGCAATATCAATTACCGCTTTAGTTTACCGAATAAGGTTTTCGACTATATCAAATGCGGTATTCCAATTTTAGCCAGTAAAGTAGTGGAAGTACGCAATTTGGTGGAAGGTGAGGGCATAGGCTTATGTTCAGAAGTGGAACCTAAAGCTTTACAGGAAAAGATCCGAGAAATTCAGGCTTTAGGAAAAGCTCATTTTAAAGAGGCTTTAGCCGAAGCAGCCCAAAAGAATAGCTGGGATAAAGAACAGCGAGTAATCCGCGAATTATTGGTGGAGATCCGCTAGAATCAGACGGTGTAAGCGAAATAGATCAAAACGCCAAAGGCTTGGCCCTGGCGAATCTAAACTGGAACGCAAGGATTTCTCCCAGGCATTTAGTATCCAATAGCAAATCCGTTCTAACTTCCATTTTTTTAAGGTCCGGAGAATCCGCAATAACTTGAAGCGATGGGCCCATTGGGGATGGTTTTGCTGAATCCAGATTAATGATTCCATAGCTTCTTCGCTCTTGGCTAAAAAGGCCAAATTGCGATCATCAGCAGCGTGGTACTGTGGATTTTGGATATGTAGAATGGGAATTCCTTCCGCCTCTAAGGCAAAACCAAAAAGGCTGTCTTCATAGCCATAGGTCTTTAGGTTTTCTTCAAACTGTAGTTTTTGAAAGATATCAGCATCCGCCAAAAAGCAATTGGTTTGAAAGTTTTCATAGGGATGGGCCTTTCTTTCGACTAAATCCTGCACTTCGCGTTTTTGGGCGAATAACCATCGTAATTCAGTGCCAGGTAAGGCTTTATCATCGGTATAACGACCGCCCACCACCACGGTATTTGTTTTACGCACATTGAAATAATCACTCAGAAAATGTGGGGAGTCAATGCGATTGTCTCCATCGATCATTAAAATATATTTCCCAGTGGCTTTGGAGGCCAGGATATTACGACCTGCAGCCCGGCCTTGATTTTGACTGCCTTTATACAGGAATACTTCAGGAAGCGGTTCCAGCTCTTTGCTTAATTGCTCTTGCCAAATGGGACCCGAGCCATCATCATAAACCAAAATTTCAAAATTGATCTCAAGGCCGCGGGCTTGTTTTAATAACTCTTCCACCAATTTTAAGGGCGAAAAGCAATAGACCAATATGGCAATGCTCAGCTCCACTATAGGCTGTTCTGAACCGTATTAAAGATGGTTCCGTTTTCGCATTTTAGGGTTTCATGAGGGAATTTCAGAATCAGAGAATAATCGTGAGTAGCCATTAAAATAGCGCGACCGCTATTGGAAATTTGCTCCAGCAAAATCATAATCTCTTCTGAAGTAGAAGGGTCCAGGTTTCCGGTAGGCTCATCGGCTAAAATTAATTGAGGATCGTTTAATAAAGCCCGGGCAATCGCAACCCTTTGTTGCTCGCCACCTGAGAGTTGATGAGGCATTTTAGCTTCTTTCTGATCCATACCTACCTTACTCAGTACTTCCTGAATCTTTTTATTGATTTCCTTTTTGGAAGTCCAGCCTGTGGCTTGCAGCACGAATTTAAGATTATCGTGTACCGAGCGATCAGTAAGCAATTGAAAGTCCTGAAATACAATACCAAGACGTCGGCGTAAGCCAGGAATATCTTTCTCCTTAAGATTATTGAGCTTGATACCACAAACTTCGCCACTCCCTTCCATTAAAGGTAAATCTCCGTAAAGGGTTTTCAGCAAACTGGATTTACCGCTGCCGGTAGAGCCAATGAGGTATTGAAAATCGCCCTGACTGATATGCAGGTCAACATTGCTTAAGATTACATTCTTACCCTGATTGATGCGGGCTTGGGTGAGTCTAAGTATTGGATCTCCTTTCATAGGTCGAATTCAAAAGTACTACAAGCATCAGAAGCTGTAGCTGCCAACCTCAATAATAATTAACAGCGCGCGTTTAAAACTTATTCTCGTCTTAAAAATGCTGCCCCTGAATTACTCCTACTTTAGAACGATAGATTAATTAAAGCTAATATGCGCATTTTCAAGGCTTTAAAACGCTCATTGGCTGTACTCATCTTAATTTCTTCTTCATTATCGGCCCAGGTAAACCAACACCTCCAAGGCCATGAAGAAGATTATGAGGCAGCTTTAGAACTTTTCGAAAAGCAGCAATACGGTAATGCTCAACTTATTTTTGATCGCATTGCCAACAATCCGCAATACGGTGATGAAAAACGCATGAACGCCCGATATTTTGGGGCCTATTGCGCAATTGAACTTTACCATGGGGATATTGAAGAAAGGGTAGAGGAGTTTGCTCTGATGCATGAAACCAGTCCTTTGCAAAATCGCTTATGGCTGCGATATGCTAATAATCTCTTTAGCCTAAAGCGCTATCGTCAATCTATTCCTTATTACGAGAAGGTAGATCCCTATGCCTTAAACGCAGAGCAGAAAGCGGAGTTTCAATTTAAATGGGCTTATGCACTCTTACAGGATGAGCAATCCTCTCCAGCCCAGGAGCTTTTCCTGAAATTGAAAGATGGAAACAGCGCCTATGCTAATTCGGCTCGCTATTATTACGCCCACTTACTCTATGCGGATAGCAGTTATGCAGAGGCCTTAAATAATTTCTTACCCTTACAAGAGGATCCTAATTTCGGACCTATGGTGCCTTATTATTTGGCCCATATCTATTATGCCCTGGAAGACTATAATAAATTGGTAGAAGTAGGTGAAGAACTCATCGCCAATGCCAGTGAAAGTCGGGCTCCGGAAATTGCCAAACTCTTAACGGACGCTTTTTACAGTCGAGAAGACTTCGCCAATACCCTTAAGTATCTGAAAATCTATCAAGAGAAAGGGGGACGCATGAAGTTAAAAGATCATTACCAGGCGGGCTATTCCTATTACCGAGAAGATCAATTTGCGGAGGCGATCCGTGCTTTTAATAAGATTACCGCTGGTCCCGAAGAATTGCGCCAGAATGCCTATTACCACTTGGGAGACGCCTATTTAAAAGTAGGTGAGAAGAATCAATCTATGGTAGCTTTTAAAGCGGCAGCGGATCTTAACCATTCCCCTGAAATTACTGAAGATGCCTCTTTCAATTATGTTAAGCTGAGCTATGAACTGGCCAGCCCTTTTAAAGATGCGATTGAAGTATTGCAAGATTTTCTGCGTCGCTATCCGAATTCCAGGCACACGAAAGAGATCAATGGCTATTTGGCCAATATTTATATCACCACCAAGGATTACGATCGGGCCATGGAAGCCATTAAGGTAACGGGCATCAATAGCCCTGAAATGCGTGGTATTTATCAGAAAATTGCTTTTTACCGTGCTACGGAATTATTCAACTCTCTCAAATTTGCCGGAGCGCTAAAGAAGTACGAAGAATCTCGTGCTTATCCTGAAGATAAAGACCTGGCTAACCTGGCGCTATACTGGATTGGTGAATGTCAGTATCGCTTACGTGATTATGAAAATTCGCGTAAGTCTTTCCAAAACTTCCGGGCGGGTAAAGGAGCGGCGGCGCAAACTGTTTATGCTCGTTCCTATTATCACAGTGCTTATTGCGCCTACAAGGTTTTTGATTTTAAAGCAGCGGCAGATGATTTCCGAATTTTTGCGCGCGATGCTAAAACTCAAGATCCACGCAAGGCCGATGCCTATTTGCGCTTGGGCGATGCTTATCTTTTAACGGGTGGTTATTTGTTGGCTTCCGATTTTTATCAAAAGGCCATTCAGGCCAATAGTGTAGAGTCGGATTATGCCCATTACCAAAGAGCGGTGTGCCTGGGCTTAGACGAAAAACAGAATGAGAAGGTTCTGGAACTAAAAACCTTATTGGGTAAATACTCGCGTTCGGTTTATGCGGAGAAAGCCAAATTCGAATTGGGATTGACCTATCTCCATATGGATGATTATGTGAATAGCTTACAGGTATTTAAGGAGTTCGAAAGAGAATTCCCCAATAGTGATCGCTTATTGGAAGTGCAGCTTAAACAAGGCTTGATCTACAGTAACCGCGATCAAAATGAAATGGCCATCACCGTTTACAAAGAGATCGTAGATAAGTATCCTGGCACCCAAGAGGCTTATGAAGCGATTCGTTTAGCGGAAATCGTATACAAGCGTGAGCGCAATATCACGGCCTATTTGGATTGGGTGGCTACCATCGAATTCATGGATATTAAGGAAACGGCACTGGATTCTACAGCCTACAGCGCTGCTTTTGATATTTATGCTGAAGGGAATTATGAAGCAGCATATCAATCCCTGGATAATTATTTAAATCGCTTCCCCAATGGGGTATTTAAGCAGGAAGCACAATTCCTGGCTGCTGATGCCGCTTTAAGAACTGAGAAAAAAGCAGAGGCCTACACCTTATACGCTGCTTTAGAGCACAGTAATAATCGCGAATATAAATTGGCAGGACTACCTTTCTTAGCGGCTCAAGATTTTGCAGATAGTAATTATGCACTGGCTCGTGAGCGCTTTGATCGTTTTGCTCGCTTAGCGGAAAGTAAAGAGCAATTGCAGCGAGCCCGCACTGGATTAATGCGTTGTGCAGACCGATTAGGTGATGATGAGTCCTTATTGGAACAAAGCACTGCCGTATTGAATATGGATCAGGTGAGCGATAATCTTCGCAATGAGGCTAAACGCTACCAGGCCATGGTGTATTTCCGCCGCGAGGCTTATGCACAGAGCTTCCAACTCTTTAGTCAGGTTCAGAAAGCTACGGCCGGAGCGACCAAAGCAGAGGCCTTTTACCACATGGCTTTAATTCGCCAAAAACAAGAGAAATACGATAGCAGCAATGCCTTGATAAATCAGATGATTGAGGCCCTGCCATCTTACCGTGAATGGAAGATGAAGGCCTTGCTTTTGATGGCCCGCAACTTCTGGAAATTGGATGATATTTTTCAGGCCAATTATATTCTCGACTTCATTATTAGCAGTGAGGATAATGCCGAATTGGTGAATCAGGCCAAAGCTTTGAAAACAGAAATTCAGGATGCCGAAGCCCGTGCTATTGCCGAAAAAGAGGCCCTTTTACGCAAGCAAGAGTCACCCATTTTGCTGGATGCTGAGGGCGACCTGCAGTTATTAGATAGTCCGGGAGAAGATATTCCCATGGAGGAACCTGAAATAATTGAGAAATAATATGCGAAAGATCGGATTAAGCTTATTGCTTTTAGGTGGTTTTTCTGCCTTTGCTCAGCCAGACAATTTGGGATCTTTAGAATTAAAGGTTACCGATCGCTATAAGGCACAGGTTAAGGATGCTCAGAAGATTTTGGAGCAACCTCAGTATGCCGATAGTATTAGTCAAAAAATTGAAGTTCAATACAGTATTAACAGCCTGCCGCTGGATGTACGGATGAATCCGGAACCCTTGAGTCCGGCACGCATTCGTGTGGTTGAAGTGCCGGAATTGTACCGAGCCTTTATCCGCGGAGGTTATGGTGCGTATAATACCGGCCTGGCCGAAGTCTATTACAATAGTAAGCGCAGTTCTAAATACAGCTATGGTTTTGATGCTCAGCATCTATCAACCAAAACGGGTGTATCGGATATCCTTTATGAGGACAATGCATTTTCCCGCAATCATATCGGGGGCTATTTCGATCGTTTCTATTCTAAGTATACCTGGCATGTAGCGGCAGATGTCGACTTGAATAAATACCATTATTACGGTCGTCCTATGCTTAGTTTCTTGCCCGGTGATGATACCCTGGGATTAGGAGAAGCTCCTTATAACTGGTACCGCAGTTTTGGAGTGCAGACTTCCTTGCGCGAATCCCGTGAAAAGGAGATGGGCTGGTTAAAGCAGATCGATCTGCGCTACCGCTATTTTGGGGATAATTACAAGGCGCAGGAGAATGATTTTCAGGTGCATTCGGATTGGAATTTACCTGCCGGTGAGCAGAAATTATTTCTGGAACTAAATGCAGCTTATTTCAATACCAAATACGATAGCCTGTTCAGCGCTGCGGATAGCTCCCGCTTATTTGATCAGAGCTTTATGCAAGTACAGATGAAGCCTTATATCCGAGTAGATAAAGGTGAATATGCTCTGGATTTTGGTTTGAATTTGTATTTCCTGGGTAATAATGATAGTCGCCCTGTTAAAACCAATGGGGGTGCCTATTTCTTCCCCGAATTAATCGTGCGGTATCGAGCCGTTCCTGATGTACTGAGCGTAGTGGGTGGGATTACCGGCTTATTGGAACGCAATACCTATCGTGATATTAATGGGATGAGCCCCTTTATCACCACCGGTCAAACATCGGTACCCAGCAGAACCATTAAGGCTTTCGTAGCGGCCGAAGGCTTATTGAGTAGTTCTACTTCCTTCCGGGTTGAAGGAGGTTATGCTAATTTGCGTTCGGATGCTTTCTTATACCGCGATCCCAATTTCTATTTAGACTCAGTGAGTGATGGTATCAATATTCTGTATCAGGATTTGGGCGAATTCTACGCCTCTGGTAGCATTAACTTTAATTGGGAGGAGAAATTCCTTTTAACGGCATCAGCTACCGCCCGCGATTTTAGCCTGGCTGATGATCAATTGGCCTTGTACCGTCCCTATTTCGAGGCGCAGGTGGAGGGAAGCTATACCTACCGCGAAAAAGTAGGCTTGGGCCTGATGTTAAATTATGTGGGAGCCCGTCATGCCTTTGTACAAGAAGCCAATCCCAATTTGGAGGCTATGTTAAAGCCTTATGTTGATTTAGGTTTAAAGATCGATTATTACTACAATTCTCGTATTGGGGCCTTTATTAACTTGAGCAATTTGCTGAATAGCGATTACGAAATGTACCTTGGTTATCGCGCCCAGGGCATCAATGCCTTATTCGGTTTCACTTATCGCTTTTAGAGCCGCCGCAATTTGCAGAAGCATTGTAGCTTTGCCTCCTTATGACAGAAAACAGTAGTCGCTTTGAGCAGAAACTCCACATTCGTTGGAGCGATCTCGATCCTAATGGTCATGTGCGCCATTCCGTTTACTATGATTTTGCCGCCCAATTACGCACCGAACTTTTTATTGCTCGTGGAATTCGGGTAGAGGATATGGCTAAGGCCGGATTTGGCCCGGTATTGTTTGAGGAAAAAGCCAATTTTAGACGTGAGCTGCATTTTGGCGATGACCTGATTATGTCGGGCTCTTTGAAACTATTGCGCGAAGATTATGGCCGTTTTGCCTTTGTCCATGAAATTTGGCGAGGTGAGACTCTTTGCGCCACGGTAGAGGTTTTCGGAGCTTTTATTGATCTTAAATTGCGAAAACTGACCTTGCCCCCGCAAGATTTTATTGATAAGCTTAGTAACTTACCACGCCACGCCGATTTTACGTGGCTTCCGATTGACAAATAAATAGCAGTATATGAAATTACTCGAAGGAAAAGTGGCTCTGATTACCGGAGCATCCAAAGGTATCGGTAAAGGAATTGCCGAGGTTTTTGCCCAACAAGGATGCCAGGTGGCCTTTACTTACCTTTCTTCTGTGGCTCAGGCCGAAGAGGTTGAAAAAGAATTAAGTGCCTATGGTGTTAAAGCCAAAGGCTACCGCTCTGATGCTTCTGATTTTGAAGCTGCCCAACAATTGGTAGACGATGTTTTAAAGGATTTCGAAACCATCGATGTACTGGTAAACAATGCCGGTATTACCAAGGATACCCTATTAATGCGTATGACGGAAGAGGATTTCGACAAGGTGATTCAAATCAACTTGAAGTCCATCTTCAACCTTACCAAAGCCGTACAGCGCACCATGCTGAAAGCCCGCTCCGGATCTATCATTAACATGAGCTCAGTGGTAGGGGTAAAAGGAAATGCTGGTCAGGCCAACTATGCTGCTTCTAAAGCAGGAATTATTGGTTTCACCAAGTCGGTTGCCCTCGAATTAGGTTCTCGCAATATCCGCTGTAATGCCATTGCTCCCGGATTTATCGAAACTGAAATGACCGATAAACTGGATGAGAAAACCGTGCAAGGCTGGCGCGATGCCATTCCACTAAAACGCGGTGGTAGTCCGGAAGATGTTGCCAATGCTTGCTTATTCCTGGCCTCAAACTTATCGGCTTATGTTACCGGTCAGACCTTGCAGGTAGACGGTGGGATGTTGACCTAAGGTCCGCATCTGCAAATGGAAATCACATTTAGCTATTCACCCTGGTATTTAGTCCCGGCTGCTCTTTTGATCGGCCTGGGACTCTTTTTTTATTATTTCCGCAAACCGGAGTATTCCAAAAGCCAAATCTGGACCTTGGCTTCCCTGCGTTTCTTTGGCCTTTTACTGCTATGCTTCTTCCTGCTCAAACCACAAACTGTAGAGCGTGAAGTACAAGCATTAAAGCCACGCCTGATTTTTTTAGAAGATGTTTCTCGTTCCATGCGCTATCATCAGGATAGCCTCGTTTTGGATTCAATGCTAGCTGCATGGTCAGACCAATCAGAGTCACAACTCAGTAAATATCAACTCTTTTCCTATGTTTTTGCCAAAAGTCTGGAGGAGGATTCAGCAAGGGAATCGGAGTTTACCAATATTTATCAGGCACTAGATGAAGTGCAGGATCGCTTTTATGGCGAACCTCTGGCGGCTACGGTATTGCTTAGTGACGGTATTTACAATCAGGGGCGAAATCCTTTGCAATTCGCGGCCCAGACTAATGCGCCATTATACATCCTCAAATATGGAAATAGAGAGCAGGCGCGGGATATTGGTATTGAGGCCCTGCGCTACAATAAGAGTCTTAGTTTAGGTCGTAAACTTAGCCTGGAAATTGATCTGGCTGCTCGCAATGCCGTCGGATCAAGCTTTAAGCTGGAGATTCGAAATTCCGATGAGCAATTGGTACATGAGGCTAAGTTCTCGGTAAATCGTGAGGATTGGCTGGAAAGCCAGATAGTAGAAATAGCCGCTGAAGAGGAGGGCTTACAATCGTATAGTATAGCGCTCATTCAGGCGACAGCCGATGCAAATCCATCCAACGACCGCCGGGAGATTGCCTTTGAGGTGCGCAAAGAGGCCTATGCCATTTGGATTTACAGCCCCCAAAGTCATCCGGATGTAGCCGCTCTCCGCAGAGCCATCCAAAGTGAAGCCAATTGGGAAATTCATTATTGCCGTAATCGCAATGAATTGGATTTAAAAGAGGCACGAGTATTATTGGCCTTTGACTGGGATGAAAGCCTGGTACAGGAGATTACTGAGAAGAGAATCCCTACTTTATTTATTGCAGGCTCTCAATCTAATTTAAGAGCCTTACATAGTTTGGATTTGGCTAAGGGGCTCAATCCGGATGCGGAAGAACAGTTTGCTTTAACCGCCAATAATCTGGGTTTATTTGCGCTGGATGCTGAGCAAAAATCCCTTTTCCCAGGCTGGCCTCCCATCGAGGGTTTGTATGGGAATTTAGAAGTTCCGGCTTGGGCCGAAGTAGTCTTGTACAAGCAAATTGGCAATGTTAAGAGCAATGAAGCATTGGCGATTTCTGGAAGCAGGGAAGGGCAACGCCTGGGATTATTCGCAGGCCGTGGCTTTTGGTCCTGGCGGATGTATAATGTGAAAAATGAAAAGCAAAGTCGTGCTTTTGATCAATTTTTCCGTCGGTGGGTACACTATTTACAAGCCCAGGAAAGGGAGGAACCCTTGCAAATTGAATTTGAGAATGAATTGTATGAGCGCTCCGCATCGCGGGTTATTGCCAAGCTTTACAATCCTGGAGGTAATTTGGTAAATGAGTCCGATCTAAGCCTTAAGCTGAGTGGAGCCAATGGCGAAACCTATGATTACCGTTTCAGCCGGGAGTCGAATATTTATCGCTTGAAATTAGATGGTCTAAAGCCCGGACTTTACAGCTATACCGCCAGTACTCGCTTAGGTGATCGAGATTATGAAAAGCAAGGCAGAATTTGGGTTCAGGAAAACTCTTTGGAACAACAAGATCTGCGAGCCCGAAGGGAAATGCTGGATGCCATGGCCAGCCAAAGTGGGGGTAAAGCTTATGAGCTCAAAGACTGGCCTCAATTGTTGACTGATTTAAGTCAATTGGAAGCCCCTCAGCAATTGAATGAACGCAAGATTAAGCGGGAATTATTGACCAAATGGGAGCTCTTCTTTGTAGTTTTGATACTCATTAGTCTGGAATGGTTCCTCCGCAAATACTGGGGGCGCTATTAAATCAAATAAAACGGTTATGAAACAAAGAACAACATTTTTGATCGTTCTGGCTTTCGTGGCATTTTTGGTAGTTATCCTCACCTGGAATTCTATCACTTATACCATTAATGCTGGCGAAAAGGCGGTAATCTTCCGCAAATTCCAAGGCGGTTTGGATAAGGATAAAGTATACGGACAGGGTTTCCATGTGAAATGGCCCTGGGACGCAGTGTATACCTACGATGTACGTAAAATGGAAAGCTTCAGTAAAATGGATGTCCTGGATCGTAATGGTCTGACAATCACCTTGGATCTTTCCTATCGCTTTTATCCCAAAGAAGATCGAATTGGCTATTTGCACGATGAAATTGGGGCCAACTACCATGATAAAATTATCAAGCCCTATATCCGATCGGCGGCTCGAGAGGTTATAGGTAAATACAATGCCGAGGAGCTTTATTCAACGAAAAGAGAGGATATCCAAAATGAGATTTTTACCCGCACGGCTGAACCTATGGGCGAAAACTATTTGATGTTGGATGCGATCTTAATTCGAGAGGTAAAATTACCGCCAAAATTAAAAGAGGCCATTGAGCGTAAACTCGAGCAAGAGCAGGCATCATTGGAGTATGAGTTTAAATTGCAATTAGCGCGAAAAGAAGCGGAGCGTCAGCGTATTGAGGCCGAAGGTAAAGCGCGTGCCAATGAAATTATCTCGAATTCCTTAACAGAGAAAATTCTAAAAGAGAAGGGAATTGACGCCACCTTAAAACTGGCGGAGTCTAAAAATTCCAAAGTAATAGTTGTGGGTTCCGGCAAAGACGGCCTACCCATCATTTTAGGAAATCAATAAAACAGATCGAATGTCTGAAGAAATCAGAAACCTTGAGCCCCAATCCGTTTGGGGGCATTTTGCCGATTTAAACTCTGTTCCACGTCCTTCTAAAAAAGAAGAAAAGGTACAGGCCTTTATGATCGATTTTGCCAAAAGTCTGGGCTTGGAGTGGAAACAAGATGAAATCGGGAATATCCTGGTATCAAAACCTGCCAGTGCTGGTATGGAAGACCGCAAGAAAGTGGTTTTACAGGCGCATTTGGATATGGTTTGCCAAAAGAACAAAGACACCGACTTTGATTTCGAAACGCAAGGAATCAATATGTACATAGATGGGGAATGGGTGAAGGCCCGTGGAACCACTCTGGGTGCAGATAATGGTATTGGGGTAGCTTCGATTATGGCTGTATTAGCCTCTAAGGATATTGAACATCCCGCTTTAGAAGCTCTGTTTACCACGGATGAGGAAGCAGGCATGACCGGTGCGCATCATTTACAAGCCGGTTTCTTGAGTGGTGATATTTTGATGAACCTCGATACCGAAGATGACGATGAACTTAGCATTGGTTGTGCCGGAGGTATTGATACTGATGTAAACTGGAACTATGAAGAAGAGGCTACCGATGCCGCTACGGAACAAGCTTTCCAGGTGAAGGTAGAAGGTCTTTTTGGTGGTCATAGCGGTATGGATATCGTTTACGGTCGTGGTAATGCCAATAAGGTTTTAAATCGCATGATTTACGATCCTCAAGAAGAATACGGCTGGAGCATCAGTGAATTCGAAGGGGGAGGTTTACGTAATGCCATTCCGCGTGAAGCAGAAGCCATTGTAGTAGTAAGCAAGGATAAAGCAGCTGCGGCCGAAGAATACTGGAAGGAATTAGGTGCTGCTCTGGTTAAGGAGTTTGCTACTACTGATCCGAATATTCGCATTGCCGTGGATAAAGTGGATTTACCGGCTCAAAAAATGACGGCTACCGACTTCCAGCGTTTTAGCGCTGCATTACAATGTACCCATGATGGCATTCGCCGGATGAGTCCTGATGTGGAAGATTTGGTGGAAACCAGCAATAATGTGGCCCATGTGAGCTTAGCCAAGGGGCAGATGAACTTAAAAGCCCTACAGCGTTCGGATCGTGAAAGTGCCAAATTTGATATTGCAGATTCAGTAGGGGCGCCTTGGCGAATATTAGGCGCTCAAGTGGAGCACAGTGGTTCTTATCCTGGTTGGAAGCTCGATCCAAACTCTCGTATGCTGGGCATGATGAAGGATTTGTATGTGGAATTATTTAAGGAAGAGCCTAATGTATTGGCTTGTCATGCAGGTTTGGAATGCGGGCTTTTAGGTCAGCATTATCCTAATTTAGAAATGATTTCTTTCGGTCCGACCATTAAGAATCCGCACAGCCCAGATGAGAAGGTGAACATTGCATCGGTGGGCAAGTTTTGGGGCTATTTCCTTGAAGCCTTAAAAAGGGTTCCGAAATCTTAAAATTGCTAGTACTTTCGCAGAACCTCTCATCAAAAAAAGCGAAAATTGACAGCAAATCACGTGGATATTGTGGAATGCCCCCGCGACGCCATGCAGGGCCTTCACGATTTTATACCAACACAAAATAAAGTAGCCTATCTCCAGTCTTTGCTGGAGGTAGGCTTTCATAGTTTGGATTTTGGCAGTTTTGTTTCTCCCAAGGCTATTCCACAGCTTAGGGACACCAAAGAAGTTCTGGCTAATCTGGACTTGAGCCGTACCCAAACCCAATTACTAGCCATTGTGGCTAATCTAAGAGGAGCGCAAGAAGCTGCTGCTTATGATGAAATCGAATATCTGGGTTATCCCTTTTCAGTTTCGGAAGTATTCCAAAAGCGTAATACCAATAAAACCATTGCCGAGAGCCGGGAATTGGTGGAAGAGCTTTTAGAGCTCAGCGCCAAGCAGAATAAGCAATTGGTTGTTTATGTAAGCATGGGATTCGGGAATCCCTATCGCGAGGCCTGGTCAGTAAGCATAGTTGAGGATTTTTGTGCTGCTTTGGCGGATCGTGGAGTTAAGATCCTGTCTCTATCAGATACCATTGGTACCTCCAATCCAGAAAGCATCGCGCATTTGTTTGGAAGCTTAATCCCTGCCTTCCCACAAGTGGAGTTTGGTGCCCATTTGCATACCCATGCTCATAATTGGCGGGAAAAGGTAGATACGGCTTATGCTAAAGGTTGTCGGCGCTTTGATGGAGCCATTAAAGGTTACGGTGGTTGCCCAATGGCCGCAGATGATCTCATTGGCAATATGCCTACCGAGAAATTACTCAGCTATTTCAATGAAAAAAAGGTGGCCCATGGGGTAGATATGCTGGCTTTTGAGTCGGCCTACAACCGGGCACTGCAAACTTTTCCGCTCTAATTTTTTTACAAGAGAGAAATAGCAATACAAAATAGAGGCCTCGAAAATTTGAAGATCGAAATAGCTTAATTAACAGGCACTTGTTAATAACTGTCCTTCAAATTTTTGCTATGAAAATCGCTGCAAATCAACTCTAACTTTTTCATTGATTTTCACGAAAGCCAGAACTGGTAAGGAATATATGTTCGTGAAATACTTGTATTTTATTCCGTGGTTGACTATTTTCGGTGAAAACAACAACCATGAGGAACTGGCTACAATTAGCTTTAGAGGTCAAAGACTATGTGAGTAATGAAGGGAGGACCCTCTCCATTAGTCAAGGAAAAATGCTGCGCGATCAAGAGCGTAGTTTTCAATTTGAAATGGATAAGCAAACTGCTTAATTCCGCGTAACTTCGCTTAAAAAGTGAAGTGTTCCAAAAAGTTCGAGAAACACAGTTTCCACCCGCTCAGGTGAGCATGTATTGGGACGGCGATTGTTCTTTTTGCCGTTTCTGGACCAGCAACTGGGATAAGATGCTGAAGGGCAAAGTTATTTTTGTGCCCTATCAAAATGCCTTGGATCAATTCGAGGATTTAGATCCCCAAATCTTTAAAGAAGCCAGTCGTTTAATTGATACCGACGGTCATATTTACAGTGGCCCGGATTCTGCTTATCGCAGTTTGTATTTGGCGGGAAAATACCGCTGGATGCACAGATCCTATCAAAGAAATGTACTCTTCCGAAATTTTAGCGATACTCTGTACCAATGGATGGCTACCAATCGAGGTTTCTGCTTTAGAATTACCAAAATGCTTTTTGGCTCCGATCCTTTGAACCTTCGACCCTTTTGGGCGATATACTTATTTGTATTCTTGTTTCTGATCCTAAGCTAGCCTGCTTTTCAGCCCTTAATAGTATTTTAGCCGCATGAAAGAATCGGAGTGTATCCCTTACCGTCAAACCGGTTATTTTAGTCAACTGATCCTCGACTATTTAGATCATAATCCTCAATTACAGAACTATATATCGGATTTTCCCGAACTCAAATCTTTTAAAGCCCGCATCCAGGCGCGCCAGGATTTTCCCTTGGATAAGCGTCAAGTTTTGGCGGATAGTTTAATCCAACAATACCAGGAAACGGGTATTGAGCCTAATGCTGATTTGCTGGAGAATATTGAGAGCCTAAGATCGAATAAGACCTTTACGGTTACCACCGGACATCAATTAAATATCCTCACGGGCCCCTTATACTTTATTTATAAGATTGTAAGTACCATTAATTTGAGTAAACAACTCAAAGAAGCGTACCCCGAATACAATTTTGTACCCATTTACTGGATGGCCAGTGAAGATCATGACTTTGAAGAAATCTCCTTTATCAATCTCTTTGGAGGTCGATTAAAATGGGTGAATGACTTTAAAGGTCCAGTGGGGCATATGCCACCTTTCGGGATGGGCAAAGTGATCGACGAGTTGGAAGAGCATTTAGGTCCTGGCAAGCAGGCCGAAGAAATTCTGAGCATTTTACGTAATGGCTATCACGAACATCCGAATTTAAGTCAGGCTACCCGCTGGGTGGTACATGAGCTCTTTAAATCGGAGGGATTGGTCGTTTTGGATGCGGATCGACCAGAATTAAAGCAGCAAATGCTTCCCCATTTTAAGACAGATCTCTTTGAAGATCGCATCCACCGAAAGGTGCAAGAGCAAAGCGATGCCTTAGGTCATAAGTATTTTGCTCAAGTGTTTCCAAGACCCATTAATCTCTTTTACTTAAAGCCCGGTTTAAGGGAGCGCATTGAATATAAGGATGGCGAATGGTTGGTTTTGAATACCGATATCCGTTTTAGTGAGAGCGATTTAAATTCTGAACTTGAAAATCACCCGGAGCGATTCAGTCCCAATGTGGTTTTACGTCCTTTATATCAAGAGGTAATTTTACCTAATCTGGCTTATATAGGCGGGGGAGGTGAATTGGCTTACTGGTTTCAATTGAAGTCGATGTTTGATGATCAAGCCGTGCATTTTCCTTTATTGATCTTGCGAAACTCAGTATTGCTTTGTCCGGAGAAATGGTGTAATCGCTTAGCTGATTTGGATTTGGATCCGCGCGAATTATTTCAGGATTTAAATGATCTGAAACGGAATTATATCAAAAAACGCTTTCCTAAGGATATCGAGCTCAAGGATTTTGATGAGCAATTGGAAAAGATGTTTGAAGATTTGGAGGCCATTGCCGAATTAACCGACCGCTCGATGTTGGGAGCTGTTAATGCCCAAAGGCAAAAGCAATTGAATGGCATTGAGAATTTGCGTAAAAAGCTGATTCGCGCAGAAAAACGTCGTTCTTCCGAGCAGATGGAAAAGTTGGAAAGAGCCTATTTAGCCCTCTTTCCAAAAGGTGGTTTACAGGAGCGCCATGATAACCTATCGCCCTATTATGCGAGCTATGGAAAAGACCTTATTCAAAGACTATTGAAAGACCTCGATCCATTGGATTTTCGCTTTACTATTGTCCGGCTTTAAGCTTTATATTCGAGCAACTAATTCAAGAACATGAAAAGAATCAGCCTTTGGACTCTGTCTGCTTTATTAGTGGCCGGAGCCTGCACCAATCCTACTGAAGAGAAAACACCCGCTGAAAACGAATCCATGACTGAAAAGACCACTGATTATCAATGGCAAACTGAGCAATTTGCAGATTTACGCATTTTGCGATACCAGGTTCCCGGATGGGAAAAATTAAGTCTGCAACAGAAAAAACTGGCTTATTACCTCACCCAGGCTGGCCTGGAAGGTCGCGATATTTTATGGGATCAATTATATCGCCATAATTTGGAGATTCGCAAGGCTCTAGAGACCATTATTAAAAATCACGAAGGTGAAGGAGATGCCCAATGGGAGAATTTCCTGATTTATGCCAAGCGTGTATTCTTTAGCAATGGTATTCATCATCATTACAGCCATGCCAAACTAAAGCCCGAATTTGATCAGGCCTATTTGGAATCTTTATTGGAAAAGAGTGGCGCCAGCTTAAGTGAAGAGGCGATGGCCGTAATTTTCAATACCGAAGATAGCAAGGGCGTAAGTAAGGATCCTAATCATGATTTATTGCTGGCATCCGCAGTAAATTTCTATGATCCAGATATCACGGAAACGGAGGCCACGGCCTTTTATAAAGCTCAGATGAATCCTAAAGACAGCACCCCAATTAGCTATGGCTTAAACTCCAAATTGGTTCGCGAAAACGGAACCTTGGTGGAGAAAACCTGGCATGCGGAAGGTTTATACGGACCCGCCATTAAGAAGATTATTCATTGGTTGGAATTGGCCCAAGGGGTAGCTGAAAATGAGCAGCAGGCCAAGGCTTTGGGTCTTTTGATCGAATACTACCAAAGTGGAGATCTCAATAAATGGGATGAGTATAATATTGCCTGGGTGCAGGATACCGCTAGCACGGTAGACTATATTAATTCCTTTATCGAAGTGTACCACGATCCGCTTGGTTATAAAGCAACTTATGAAACTGTGGTTCAGGTAAAGGATATGGATGCCAGTGAAAAAATGAAGGTGATTTCGGATAATATCCAATTCTTCGAGGATAACAGTCCGATTATGGACCAACATAAAAAGGAAAAGGTGGTAGGCGTATCCTATCGCATGATTAATGTTGTTGGTGAGGCTGGGGCAACGACTCCTTCAACTCCTATTGGGGTTAACCTGCCGAATGCCAACTGGATTCGCGTAGAGCATGGTTCTAAATCGATTAGCCTCACCAATATTGAAGGGGCTTATGAAAATGCCCGCGGGGAAGGTTTCCTTGAGGAATTTGCCTTTAGTACCGAGGAATTAGAACGTGCTAAGAAATACGGAGCGATTAGCTCTAAAATGCACACTGCTCTGCATGAGGTAGTAGGCCACGCTTCCGGGAAACTAGAAAAAGATGTGCATACTCCCAAGGAGACCTTGAAAAACTACTCCAGCACCTTGGAAGAAGCCCGTGCTGATTTAGTTGCACTTTACTTTATAATGGATCCTAAAATGCTGGAGCTAGGTTTAATGGAAAGCCTGGAGGCCGGTAAAGCGGAATACGATAATTACATCCGCAATGGCTTGATGCTGCAGTTACGGCGCCTGAATTTGGGTGAGAATATCGAAGAAGATCATATGCGTAACCGTCAATTAGTTGCTGCCTGGGCCTTTGAAATGGGCGCAGAGAATAATGTGATTGAACGTAAGGTAATTGATGGCAAGACCTATTTCGTAATTAATGATTACGATGCCTTGCGTGAGATTTTCGGCAAGCAACTTCGTGAGATTCAACGTGTAAAATCCCAAGGCGATTATCAGGCTGGCCGTAATTTAGTGGAGAACTATGGAGTGAAGGTGGATCAGGCCATTCACGAAGAGGTTCTACAACGTACTGAGAAATTGCATATCGCTCCTTATGCGGGTTTCATTCAACCTGAAATGAAACCGGTTTATAAGGGTGAGGAGATTATTGATGTTGAACTCGAGTTCCCTACTGACTTCTTAGAGCAGATGTTGCGCTACGGAGAAAAGTATTCCAACTTATAAAATTGAAAGGCCTGTCAATAATGGCAGGCCTTTTGCTTTTCAGCCGCTAAACATCCAAGCTTTATGAAGAGAATTATACCAGCCATTTTAGTAATTGCTGCATTACTCAGTTCTTGTGGGGGCCAAAAGCCGGTTATGATCAATACCATGCGTCCCGCAGCTCTTACCATTGATCCCGGTATTCAAACCTTATTATTGGTGGATCGCACCAAGCCCAGTAAAAAGGGCAATTGGGTGAATATTGGTGAAGGCATTCTTACCGGAGAAATGCCACATCAGGATAAAGCAGCAGCCCAGGAGCTCTTAAACAGTCTTAAGAATGCTTTGCAATCTTCGCCCCGCTATGAAGTGCTCATTGCTTCGGAGCGTTTGGAAGGAAACAGTTTAACCGCAGCCTTTCCAGATCCACTACCAGAACATTTACAATTTAATATCATGAATCGCTATCGTGCAGATGCGATCCTGGTATTGGAAGTAATGGACAGTGATTTTATCATCACCCAAGGTACTCGTAAGGTGAAGCGTAAAGTAGTCGAGGGGAAAAATCGTCGCGAAATTGAAGTAGATGAATGGTATGCTGAAGGGGTAGCTAATATCCGTGTAGGCTTACGCTTGTATAATCCTCGCAATAAGGAATTGATTGATCAGCAAATGATCTCGCAAACCAATACCTGGGAGGGAGCGGCCGATAGTAAGGCTGGGGCTTTAGCGGCATTGATCAGTCGCGCCGATGCGGTACGACATTTATGTGGCCAAATCGGACATGATTATGCCTATAAAATTGCTCCAATGCCCATAACCTTAAAGCGCATTTTCTATACCAAGTCTAAAGAATCTCCCGAATTGGAAGAAGGTGGTCGCATGGCCGAAGTAGGTCAATGGGAAGAAGCGATTGATATTTGGAAGAAGGGCATCCCTAATGCTGTTGAACAAAAAGATGCCGGAAGAATGGCTTATAATATCGCCGTGGCCTACGAGGTATTAGGCGATTTGGAAGAAGCTAAGCGCTGGGCTCAAGATGCCTATTCGCGCTATGGAAATAAAACGGCTCGTACTTATGCCAGTCAATTACAGCGACGCATGCACGACGAAAGAGCGGTTCAAAATCAGTTGCAAGAATGAGTATGGATTTTAGCGCTATTCTTAGCACCGAGGGTTTAATAGCTTTTTTAACCCTGAGTTTATTGGAGATTGTTTTGGGTATTGATAATATCATTTTCATCTCCATCCTGACCAATAAACTACCTAAAGAAAATCAAACCAGTGCTCGTATATCAGGAATTTCTCTTGCTCTGGTATTCCGGGTGGCTATGCTTTTCGGTATCACCTGGATCATACAGTTAACCGAGCCCTTGTTCACGGTAATGGACCTGGAGTTTACGGGTCGCGATCTGGTGCTCTTGGCAGGTGGATTGTTTCTTCTGGCTAAATCAACCTCCGAGATACATCATAAGATGGAAGGAGAGGAGCATCATGAAGAAGAAGGTAAATCTAAGGTGCGCAAAGGCCTGGCTGGAATTATTATTCAGATAGCACTGCTGGATATCGTTTTTTCTTTTGATTCCATATTAACTGCTATCGGGATGACCCAGGAACTGGGAATCATGATTTTAGCGGTTATTGTGTCTTTGATAGTCATGTTGATTTTCGCGGGAAAGATTGCCGCCTTCATTGCCCAGCATCCTACCTTACAGATATTGGCTTTAAGCTTTTTGATTTTAATCGGGGTAATGCTCATTGCCGAAGGGTTCCATCAACATATTAGTAAAGGCTATATCTATTTCGCAGTGGCATTCTCCTTAATAGTGGAGATTATCAATATGCGAGTGCGGAAGAGATCAACAAAAAGCCGTTAAAAAAGAGCTAAAATCTCAATTGAGCAACGATCTCTAAATAATAAATAGGAATTAATGTAGATTTGTAGGCTTAAACCCTATTTTAATATTTCTCCTATGAAAAAAACAGTACTTACTCTTGCTTTGGCCTTAACTTTAGGAGCAGCTTCCGCTCAAAATGATTTGGGAATCAATATGACTTCTCCTGCTGCTGGTAGCACTGTAGGTCCAGGTGTAGCTTTTGATTTTGACGTTACCATTACTAATGTGGGAACTCAGGCTGTTACTACCAATGATACTGTAGTATACTTTCCATTATTAAATGGTTCATTATTGTATACTTCACAAGGTGGTCAGCAAGTACCTATCGCATTTTCGATTACTGGAACTACCATGAACACCAATGATACTGAAAGTCGTTCTATCAGCTTCGGTGGTTTGAGTATTAATAATGGTACAGCCACTAACGTAGATTTCTGCGGTGGTGTAATTGCTTTTGGTCCAAACTGGAACAATGTAAACGAGAGTGATACTACTAATAACACTTCTTGTCAATCTATCATGTACGATCCAAACGGAGGTACAGTAGGTTTAGCTGAAAACGTAATCTTCAGCGAAGGTTCTTTAGCAGTATTAGATGGATCTTACTCTGATGGATCTACTTTCTATGTAAACGTTTACAATATGAGCAGCCCTTCGGCTAAAGTGAGCTTTATCGATCTTACTGGTCGTGTAGTTTACAGCCAGTCTTTCCAAACTCAAGGAAAAGAAGTGCGTGCTGAGATCAGCTTAAACGATATGCCAGAAGGTATTTTGTTAGCGGTTTTGGAAGTAGACGGAAAGCAAATCAATGCTAAGAAAATTGTAGTAGAATAAGGACTATTCTCTAAGAAGCATAAAAAAAGCAGCCTCGAAAGGGCTGCTTTTTTTTGTGGGTTCTTGGCAATTACTTCACCATTACCTTAATTGTTTTAGAAAGCTGCTTTCCGTAGGAACGGTGCCAGCCATCCGCAAACTGCATGGTTAAAGTGTATTTACCAGGGTTTAAATCAAGGCTGTCACTGGTTTGGCCACCGCCATAATGGATGTTCACACTATCACTAGGTACGGTGCCACCAAATTCAATGTAATGGTTGTTGATGATGATGTGGTGGTGCCCTTTGCCTTCGTGTACTTCACCAGCGGGCTCTACTTCCATACCTTCAACACCAAACTCAACTAAGAAAGGACTCTCCAGGGTGTCTCCATCAGCCAGATTGGCAAAAAACACTTTAGCATCGGCAGGAGCCTTTGGTTGACCAGACGGACTTTCGCTGCTTTCTTCGCTTGTGTTGCTATTGCTTTCCTGTGAACTGCTTTCTTCTTGGCTGGCTTGATTTTGACAAGCTCCAGCAATTAATGCTACTCCTAGCATCATTGAAATCTTCTTCATGTTTGTTCTTTTATTCAAAAATAGAGGCGATTTCTACAGGGCACAAATAATGGGCATGCTAAATTTTCTTACAATTTTTGATAGCTAATTTCAGAAAATGCTAATGTAAATAACTGAATATCAAATCATTTATTAATGAAAACGGTTATTTACAGTTATTAAAAATTCTTTGTTAATAGAATTATAAAGCTTGATTTATAAGGGCTTATACTCTAGCTATTTTTGAAACGCTATGAAGAAAAATACAGCCTTATTCTTGATTTTGCTTTTGAGTTCTCCTCTGCTTTGGGCTCAAAACTTACCTTATTTACTGCGTCATTTGGAGTATCAGGCTCCGCAATGGGATCAGCATTTACAACTGCAGGTTAATGCAGCCAAAGATACAATCATCAGCTGCAGTGGTAGAAGTATTGAATCAGGACTTTTGCAAGAAGATCATTATGATAGTTCGGGAAACTGGATTGGCGTAGATCGTATTGTATTGGAAGGAGCAGCGGCCATTCGGCGTTATAATTACAATAACTCCGAAGTACTGGCGCTCTATAATGATCAAGACCAATTGCTTAATCTGAATCGGGTTTCAAGCGAAGGGGAGAGCCTATATCGGAATTACGAATGGCATGACTCACTATTGTTGCGAGTTAATGAAAATCAGGGAGATAAGGTCCTGGAATGGGTGTTTATCTATACTCCTGATTTTAGTCGCCTCCTTAAAGTAAAGCATTTCGAAAATGGTCAGGAAATTGGAGAATATCGTTTCGGCTATTCAATGGAAGGCCAATTGATTAAAGAGGAGCAATGGAGTCAAGGCAGTTTAAGTAGATTGGTGACTTATCAATATGAAGATCAACAAGTCTATGCTTTCATCCTTACAGATTTAATGCAAACTCGAAATAATCTGCAAGAGAAGCATTTCTTTCAATACCAGGATGATGGCCTGTATTCTAAAGAAGTACAATGGGTAAATATGGATAATAATCAGGTGGTAGAGCGCCAAGTGCTTAGCTTTAATGCTGAGGGTAATATCCTGGAAAACAAGAGAATCTATTATTCTCAGGAAGGAAGCCGGCAAAGCATCCACTTGTATAGCTACCCCGACAGTAATCCTGAATCTGCTTCTTGGAAAAACCTTAGTCTTCGTATCGAAAGACGTTAATAGCTACAATCTTTCCTATTGCTTTGGCCCTAATTAGCTTTGTTTTTGTGAGTTAATTTCAAACTATAATATTGGACTAATAAATCTTAGTATTGATGCTAAAAGGCCTTAGACTTTCTTTCTAATTGGCCGATAAATTTATCTTTCCAATCTTTTTTTTCGTCGAATAGCAAAGTTTTTTGGGCCTTCAATTTCGGGGCTAAATTGACCTGGGAGCCGGAATAGGCTTGCAGTAGCGGCTTTCACTCATAAGACTATCTAAACGTTAAGTTTTGGAGAAAACGTAAAAGCTGACTGAACTTAAGCTATCTTGCGACAGCAAATCCGAGTGGATTTGTGTCATTTTTTATTTTTTTATTCTTATGAACATTTTTGTTGCAAGTCTGGACTTTAACGTTCAGGAAGATGAGCTCCGCAGCGCTTTCGAAGCTTTTGGTGAAGTATCATCAGTTAAAATCATCACTGACCGCGAAACCGGTCGTTCCAAAGGTTTTGGATTTGTTGAAATGCCTTCGGATGATGAAGGTAGTCAAGCCATCGAATCATTGAACGGTTCTAACTTGCGTGGCCGCGATATCGCGGTTAAAGAAGCACGCCCACAGGAAGAGCGTCCAAGAGGTGGAGGTAATTTCCGCGGTGGTCGTGGCGGCGGCGGTGGTTACCGTGATCGTAACTACGATCGTAACGACCGTTACTAGGATTTGAATCTTATTGACAGTCTAGATCCCGAAGTTTTACTTCGGGATTTTTTTATGCCCTACTTTTCCTGATCCTCAGCAATGAATTCCTTTTGGGTGTGCTCAAATTGCTTCACACTCTGATTCTTACGAATTCGGGTAATGGCCAATAGCATATAAAAGGCTGCTTTTGGTATTTCTATAAAAATGCCCAGATTCTTCCATTTGAAATAGGAACGAGGAATGCATATAAACAAGGTAAAGGCATACAGTCCTAAGTAGATATACCAATAGGGATGGGGGCTTGAGAAGACAAAGGACAAGGCTGCTGCAATAAACAGGAGCAAGGCAAAGAGTAATTTAGGAATCAGAGCCATTTGCAACATCTTGTCAAAAAAGCCAATATTCCCTTTGAACAGGGCAATTAATCCTGGGAAGAAGAATACTCTTAAAGCGTGGAACTGGCCGGCAATCCATCGTTTACGCTGATTGCTGAAATTCTTGCCCTGTGAAACCTTCTCATCATAAACCGGGATATGAGGTATGAAGTCGATGGTCTTGCGATGTTCATTTAAATAGAACTCAAAGAGTTTATCCTCAACAGCAGAATCCTTATTGATATTCTCCAGGGTTTCCTTTAAAGTAGCAGCCTCGAATAGCATTCCACTGCCAATTAAGGCCGAGCTTAAGCCTAATTTGCGATGGCCTTCCCTAAAAATAGTATTGGAAATACCTTCTGTAATTCCATCTAAAACCGCCAGTTTGGTATTGTCATTCTTAGCAGTGCGATGTAATTGATACACTGGAATATCTTCCCGGATTATGGCATTGGTTTCCAGTAAACCATTTTTGTCCATGCGATTATCTGCATCCAGAATTAAAAAGTAATCGGGCCATTTATCTCCCTCTTGAGCCTGCATTTGCGTCAAAAGGTTTTTGGATTTTGTGGAATGCTCAAAATTCATCACTACCACTTCGGCACCCAGGGCACGGAGTTTTTCAACAGTTTCGGGTTGCATCTGATCCGAACCCACTACCACGTGCTTTAATTCCGCGGGATAGTCCAGTTCCAAAGCCTGTTTTGCGGTTTGAAGGATAATTACATCTTCTTTATAAGAGGGGATCAGTAGGGTGATTTTATACTGCTTTTGATCCTGTCTTTTAATCTTGCGTGGCAAATGTGCCACTAAGGCAAAAATCAAACTATAAAAAACCTGAATCCCAATGAGAATGAGGAGTACAAGTTCCAAATACGACCAAATTACTTGCATGGGGTAGATTGCTGTGAGGGTGTTAACAAACCTAAGTTTTCTCCGATAAATTTATTCGGCTATCCGCCAAGAAAATTAACAGATTTACTAAGAGTCAGGGCTTTGAAGGTGTAGCTCTATTTATGTTTATGCCACCATTCTGTGCTGGGGGCTCCAATGCTGTGTATTTGGCCCAGAGCCGGACTTCGCCAATTAAGCTTTTTATTTTCAGCGTGTTTAATAAAATCTTCCATGGGTTCAAACCAGGCATGTTGGTAGGATAAATTGAACCCGGCCCAATGTACCGGCACTGCTTCTTTAACTCCGGCATCAATCGCGGCTTGTACACTTTCCTCTGGAAACATATGAATATCAGGCCAGTCTACACTGTACTGTCCACATTCCATAAAGGCCAAATCAAAGGGTCCTAATCTTTGTCCTAGCTCTTTGAAATGGGGACCATAACCGCCGTCGCCACTAAACCAAATAGAAAGTTCAGAACTTTTTAATACCCATCCGCCCCAAAGACAACGAGCCATAGAGCTTAATCCTCTTCCTGAGAAATGTCGACTGGGACTAAAGTGTAGTTCAAGAGGTCCAATTTGTTTTTGATTCCACCAATCCATTTCATCAATTCGAGATTCATCAATGCCCCAGGCTACTAAATGCCGCTTCAGGCCCAAGGCTACCACAAAATGCTTAACCTTTGGCGCAAGCTTTTGGATACTCTCCATATCCAAATGATCGTAATGGTCATGACTGATTAATACCAAATCAAGATCAGGTAGCAGAGCTATTTGTTCTAAACTATTTTCAGAAAATCGCCTGGTACGAGCGGGTCCAATGGGAGAGGCATCTTGCCCCAGCATGGGGTCGATAAGTATATTAAGTCCGGCCATACGCAAGGCTAATGCCGAATGTCCAAACCAGGTATAGGCGAAATGTTCTTTGGATTTGAGGAATTCCGAAGCCTCAAAGTCAAATAAGGGAAGAGCTTCCTTAGGGATCGCTTGGGGATGTCCTTTAATTTGTTTGCAGAGCATGCCCGGTAATTTTCGCCAGTCGACTCCGGTTTGAGTGGGAATACTATTTTGGAATTTACCATTTTGCCATTGTGGGGACTGAGCATAGCGCTCTTTCCATTCCGAGCTTAGCTTCCCGCCAAATTGTTTTGATTTCATTTTATCTTGTTTACCACTTGAGCACTCGAAAGAGTCTCTGAATTAAATAAGGGTAAAGAATAATCCGAAGGTAAGTAATGCTTCTTATAATTCGTAAGAAAGTGTCGATAGAGAATCGATAGCTCCGTTTTCTAAGCATGTTTGAATTTCTTAATTTTGCGGCATGAATCAGAAAACGGAACGTCAGGTATCCGACTTTAACCGCGACTTGAAGTTAAAGGGTTTTAAGGCATTTCAAATAGAGGAGGATAGTGGGGCTACACGCGTGTATAGTCGCAAGGACTTCTATAAAATTTGCCTGACTACCGGCAAGAGTAGTATTCATTATTCGGACCGTAGTTTTGAACATGAAGGGACTATTCTATTCTTTGGTAATCCTCATATTCCTTATTCCTGGGAAACGCTTTCGCGCGATTATGTAGGCTATACCTGTTTGTTTTCGGAGGAGTTTATCCAGGCTTCGGATCGTTCCGAAAGCTTATTACAGTCTCCACTCTTTAAATTGGGGGGTACTCCGGTATTGAAGATCGAAGAAAGTCAAAGGCAGTTTTTAAATGGGATTTTTCAGAAAATCATTGAAGAACAGCAAACTGACTACTCTTTCAAGGATGACCTGATCCGAAATTACATCCACCTGATTTTACATGAGGCCTTAAAGATGAGTCCTTCCGAGAACTATATACAGCAGGGTAATGCGGCTTCTCGTTTGACTTCCGTTTTTTTGGAATTATTAGAACGTCAATTCCCCATTGAAAGCCCAAATGAGCCTTTATTGCTTACCACGGCTCAGCAATATGCGGAACAATTGTCCGTACACGTAAATTATCTCAATCGTGCAGTAAAGGAGATAACCGGAAAGCCTACCTCGGCTCATATATCGGAGCGTATCATAGGTGAAGCCCGGGCTTTATTGCAGCATACGAACTGGAATATTAGCGAAGTAGCCTATGCTTTGGGATTTGAATACCCAAGCTATTTCAATAATTTCTTCAAAAAGCAGACGGGCTTAACCCCCAAAGCGCTGAGGGTTTGAATTCTATAATTTTCGGTTTGAATTTTATTAACCTCCTGGCGGCTTAGCCCCCTAAATTTGCCTCATATATTCAAATGAATAGGATGGCAGATATTTCCAGTCCCAATATTTTTTAATCGTCTCCTGGCTGTCCATTCCAAGAGTCTGGATTACAGTTATTACACCATTCCCTCTCCGTTTAATGCTGTGCCTTAAGTAGCCTGTGTGAAGCTAGTGCGGATAAGGGTGTACTGCCAGAAATTGTAATCAGCTCAGGTGATCAAATAAATGAGGCCTGGGATAAGGTAGTGAACAAAGAGGCTCGCTACCGCTATGTAATTGAGGCCTCTACTTATTAAACATTTAAAAATCAATTGAAAATGATTGCAGAAGAAAGCTATAAGTTGAGTAATGGTATCTCAATCCCTAAATTAGGATTAGGTACCTGGTTCATCAGTGATGATGATGTGGTAGAAGCAGTAAAAGAAGCCGTGAAATTAGGCTACCGCCATATCGATACCGCGCAGGCCTATCAAAATGAAGCCGGAGTAGGTAAGGGGATTAAAGAAAGCGGTATTGCCCGTGAGGAGCTCTTTATCACCAGTAAGGTGGCAGCAGAGCATAAGACTTTCGAGACTGCCAGTGCTTCCATTGATGAGACCCTTGAGAAGATGGGCCTGGAATACATCGATTTGATGATTATTCACAGTCCTAAACCTTGGGCGGAATATTCAGGATCCGACCGCTATTTCGAAGGAAATCGTGAAGCCTGGAGAGCTTTGGAAGCTGCCTATAAAACTGGAAAAGTTAAAGCCATCGGTGTTTCCAATTTCCAGAAGGAGGATTTGGAAAACATCTTAAGCTCCGCAGAAATTAAGCCTATGGTAAATCAGGTATTGGCCCATATCAGCAATACTCCCGAGGATATGATTGCTTATTGTAAAGAGCAAGGAATTTTGGTAGAAGCTTATTCACCCATTGGTCACGGAGAGCTCTTTAAAAATTAGGAAGTAGCTGCAATGGCCAAAAAATACGGAGTGAGCATTCCTCAATTAGCCATTCGCTATTGTTTACAATTAGGTCTATTGCCTTTACCTAAGACGGCGAATCCAGCGCATATGGCTAATAATGCGGATTTGGATTTCCAAATTTCAGCGGAAGATCTGGTGAGCTTACGCAAAATGGAGAAAATCGAAGATTACGGTGAGGCTAGTGTATTCCCAGTTTATCAATAATAAAGGGACTCGATTATGCAGATTGTTAAAAATGGGGAAATCCCTTCTCTTAAAGGGCCAAAAGATTGGTTTAGTGGGCAGGTTCGTTTAGATCCCTTATTTCAAAAACAGGAAAGTACGCATGCTTCCGGTGCTTTGGTGACCTTCGAAGCCGGTGCTCGTACTGCCTGGCATACACATCCGGCCGGTCAAACTTTAATCGCGGTATCAGGTTTGGGCTGGGTGCAACGCGAAGGAGGACCTTTCGAAGAAATCCGCCCCGGAGATGTGGTGTGGTTTGAACCTGAAGAAAAGCATTGGCACGGTGCCAGCGCTAATAAGGCCATGAGTCATATCGCTATCCAAGAAGAGGTAAACGATAGCGCTGTTACCTGGATGGAGAAGGTGAGTGATGAACAGTATAATATCTCCTAAAATGGATAGTAATCAAGGAGCATTAACAGCAGAGCAAGTAGCTGAAATTGCCGCCAAGGATGATTTCCACATCGCTCCATATCGTGCCGACGGTAAGACTTTTGGCACTTTAACTTGGATTTGGGTCGTGCAGGTAGATGATAGTCTTTATGTGCGAGCCTACAATGGCATAAAATCTCGCTGGTATCAATCTGCCATCAGTCAAAAAGCCGGTAAGATTAAAGCCGCTGGTAAAGAATACCTAGTGGCTTTTGAAAAGGTAGATGGCGCTATTTTAAATGCTATTGATCAGGCTTATCGCCAGAAATATGCGGATAGTCCCTATTTAGGTTCGATGATCAGTGAGCGTGCTAGGGCCGCTACTGTTAAAGTTGAAAGTTTGCTGGAGCCCAGGTAGACTTACTTACCTAAGCTTTATGAATTTGGATTGAAAAAAGGCTAAATCCCTGGGAACAGTCACTGGGATTTAGCCTTTTTCATTTAGTTTTTCAAGGTTTTACTTATTTCTCCGCAGGTCAACATAGATGCACCAAAATAGGGGTTGCGAATTTCTTTCGACTTACTTAACCAATCGGCACCATTATTGGCATCGGCCATTGGGCAATGTTGAATGTACCATGAGCCTTGCACAGGAGGAAAGTTTTCGACCAATTGCACCGCCGAATTGGAAACTTCTATAAAGTGTATTCTCATTTCTTCAAGGTTTCTGGAATTGGCCATGGACATTAGGCCTTCTTTCATTTTCCTTGATTCTTGCATCCACAATTGATGCCCCGCTCCTTTAAACTGGGTCATATCCACATCTTCAAGATCCTTTAAGAAGGTTTTGAGGACCTCTTGAGCTTGCTTCAAATTATCTGCTACCAGGGCATCTTTCAACTTAAAATAACCCAACATTAATTCTTCAATCGCTTGAGTACTGGATTCTTCGTTCATGATATCTAGGGGTTCTTGGCTTTTGCTACTCATTTCCGGCATATCCATTGTTCCATGATTATGAGCTTGATGGGCTTGACCACCCTCAGGGTTCATCATACTAGCCTTACCTGCTAATTGCGCGGCGGCATCAATGCTAAAAGTTCCGTTCACAGCAATTTCCTCACCAGCCTCTAAACCTGATATTAGGACATAAGATGATCCTAAATCCGGGCCAAGCAAGACCTCACGCATTTTAAAGTCTAGACCATTATCTGATTTATACATAACATAAACCACTGAGCGTTCTCCGGTCCACATCACTGCTGTTTTTGGAACTATTAAGGCTGAGTCTGATTTTGCATCTTTGGCCTTAACCAAGCCTTTGGCAAACATTTCCGGTTTAAGAAGATTATGGGGGTTACTCTGTTCTACCCGGGCTTGGGCCACTCTGGTTTTTGGATCAATAACCGGGTCAATATAGCTGATGGTCCCGTGATATTCTTTACCTGGCAAGGAGGCAATTTGATATTGGATGGAATCTCCCGCCTTTATCCAGACTAAATCCGATTCGTATACATCCCAAAGCAACCATAGATTAGATAAATTGGCAATGCGATATAAGCTTTGCCCTTTTTGCACATAATCACCTAACTGAACCTCTTTGGCATCAACAAAGCCTGAAACATTCGCTAAAATCGGGAATTCTTCAATGGGCTGATCGGCCTTTAAAATCTTCTGAATTTGAGCTTTACTTAGTTTCCAATTAGTCAATTTTTCCTGTGCTGCCTTAAATAGCTCAGGTTGCGTTTTTTCCAATTTACGAGCCTCAAAAAGTTCTTTCTGTGCTTGGATAAGTTCCGGGGAATAAACATGAGCAATGACCTGTCCTTTTTGCACGGCTTCTCCCTTAAAATTCAGATTTAACTTTTCAATGCGACCGGGAATATGAGAGGCCTGGGTATAGATTCGTCTCTCATCGGCTTGAAGCTTACCATTAAGTCGAATTGTTTTAAAAACCTTTCCTAGGCCAATTTTTTGAGTTTGAACCTGAGCTAATTCCAAAGCTCTTGGCGACATATGGATAGTTTCTGGATCCAAATCAGTACTCGACTCCTGAAGAGGAATCAGGTCCATACCACAAATAGGACAGTCACCCGGCTCATTTTTACGGATTTGTGGATGCATGGAACAGGTCCATTCGGTTGTTTGTTCCTCATTTTCGGAATGATCATGCCTTTCTAAATCAACATCAGAATCACCAAAAAAGAGGCCTCCTAGGATTATACCTAGAATTAGGGCAAGGCCGCCATAAAGGAGGCTGGATTTATTGAACGTTTTCATCTTAATCTTGTATTTGTTTCTTTAATAATTGGGCATTGATGGCAACAATTACGGTGCTGAGGCTCATCAAAACGGCACCGGTAGCCGGACTGAGAATGATGCCCAAGCTTACCAGTACCCCGGCTGCTAGAGGAAGGGCAATAAGGTTGTAGGCCGTAGCCCATACCAGATTTTGCATCATTTTCCGATAGGTAGCCTTGCCAAAACGGATCAGTTTCGAAATATCTTTAGGATTACTGTTTACCAGTAAAATATCTGCTGTTTCTGCCGCAACATCGGTTCCTGATCCAATGGCAATACCTACATTGGCCTGGGCTAGTGCCGGCGCATCATTTACGCCATCACCCGTCATAGCTACTACTTCATTTCGAGCTTGAAGTTCCTTTACAATGCTTTGTTTGTCTTCGGGTAGTACTTCGGCATAAAATTGATCCAAGCCCAGTTTTTCACTGACGGCCTTAGCCAGTTTTTGATTATCACCTGTGGCCATCATCACTTTTAAACCTTGATCTTTCAAACCGCGAATGGCCGCATAGGATTCATCACGGATCTCATCCGCCAAAGCGATGAAACCAATTATTTGATCATCTGCCAAAACAAAAACCAGAGTTTCTTCATCACTTTGTTCTACTTGATTCGGAATCTGAATATTTAGTTCTGCCAGCGCTGCCGGACTTAGAATTTTAAGCTTCTGATTTTTGATTCGAGCGGAAATGCCTTTGCCTTTGTGGTTTTCGAAGTTTGAAACCTGATCAAGCTTTAGGTCTAGCTCTTTGGCCTTACGCAGAATTCCAGCGGCAATCGGGTGTTCAGATTGGCTTTCTACACTTGCCGCCAAACCTAGCATCTCCTTTTTGTTCAGGTTTTCCGTAAGGCTTTCAAATCGGGTTAAGCCAAATTCTCCTCGTGTTAAAGTGCCGGTTTTATCAAAGAGTACGATACTAAGTTTTCGGGCATTTTCAAAAGCAGTTCGATTGCGAATCAATAATCCATTTTGGGCAGAGGCAGCGGTGGAAATTGCCGATACTAATGGAATGGCTAATCCCAGAGCATGAGGGCAGGAAATAATCATTACTGTCACCATCCGCTCTAGTGCATACTCAAAATCCTTACCCAATGCCAACCAGCTGAAAAGAGTGCTAAATCCCGCCAATAGAGCCACATAAAAGAGCCAGGCTGCTGCCCGATTCGCAAGATTCTGGGTTTTGGATTTGGTCTCCTGAGCCCTGCTTACCATGCTAATCACCTTGGAGAGGTAGGAATTCTCACCGGTATTTTTCACCTTCACTCGCAAACTCCCATTATCATTAATAGAGCCGCCAATTACTTCATCTTTTTTCTTCTTGCTCACCGGTTTGGATTCGCCGGTTAACATGGATTCATTTACATGACTTTCGCCTTCCACGATAATTCCATCGGCCGGAATACTATCACCCGGACGAATGAGAATTATATCATCGATTTCCAGGTTTTCCAATGCCACTTCTTCTTGATCCCCGGATTCTGTAATTCGAATGGCGGTGGAGGGCAGCATTTGTGCGAGTTCTTCCAAAGCTCGAGAAGCGCCCATAACTGACTTCATTTCAATCCAATGCCCTAAAAGCATAATGTCGATTAGGCTGGCCAACTCCCAGAAGAAGTATTTGCCACTTAAACCAAAAACCACTGCCGAGCTGTAGAAAAAAGCTACAGATATGGCCAGGGCTATAAGGGTCATCATACCTGGTGATTTCTTTTTGAGTTCATCCACCAGGCCTTTTAGAAAGGGCCATCCACCATAAAAGAACAGGAGGGAAGCTAAGCCAAATTGCACATAATTAGAGCCTTTAAACTGCCAGGTATAACCAAGCCAAGATTGGATTAAGGGCGCTAAAACCAAAATGGGCAGACTGAGAATCAAGGAAATCCAAAAGCGCTTTTTGAAGTCCTCAATCATATGTGCGTGATGATTATGATGACCATTATGGCCCTCATGTTTTGTAGGTTTTGTTTGATCTTTATGATCGCTATGTTGCTGATGTGAATGCATTTTAAAAAGATTTTGCGGTTAGATAATCCAATTCGGCCAGGGCAATACCGTAGGCTGCCTGAGCGCTGCTAAGCTTTTTTTGATAATCCAAAATTTGCTGCTGCATGCGCAATAGTTCTTCAAAGTCTTTTCCTGAATTACTATAAGCCGTATAAAGTAATTCTAAGCTCTGTTTAGAAATTTGGATTTGCTGCTGGTATAAACGCATTAAATCGGCTTCTTTTTGCAGCTTGAACCAGGCTTGCTCATAAGAGCTACTTAAGCGATTGCTCAATTCTTCTTTTTGCAATTGATAGGCCTCTTGTTTCAATTGAGCTTCTGTTTCAGCTGCTTGATATTTTGCTCTGAAAATAGGCAGTGAAATACTGAGCATGGGCATCACAGCATCCTGCCCGCTCATGCTAATGGCATTGTCGGAAGTGCCAATGAACATATAATCGACCCCTAAACCCAAATTGGGCAAGCCCTGCTTTCGCGCTACTTTTACAGCGCTTACACTGGCTTCAATATGTAATTCTAATTCCCGAAGACGTGGTTGATTTGCTAAAAGGGAATCCCGCCGGTAATCGAGTTTTAGTGTTGAAAAAATCAAAGTATCCGGAATTTCAATTGAACTGCTGTCGGCCCGATTTAAAAGTCGATTAAACCGACTGGCCAATGCTTTTTGCTCTGCTATCAAAATTTCAATTTGCGTTTGAGAATTTTTGAGTTGCATGTCGACCCTTAAAACATCTACCAAAGCGGCTTCATTGTTTTGGAATTTCAAGGTCGCGAGCGCTTTATAGCTTTGCAGCAATTGCTGATTTTCCTTTTCCAACAATAAGCTTCTCTGTTGCTCATACAATGGGAAGTAAGAAGCCTGAACCTGATAATACAATTGATTTCGGAACTCCAGAAATTTTTGATATTCAGCTTCCGCCTGAAGGCTGGCCACTTTCTCTTTAGCCTTTAAGGTTCCAAACCAGGGAAACATTTGACTTAGGGAAATCCTTGCCTGTTGCGGACCTACTCGAGTTTCAATAGGCACCAGGAAATACCCCATGCTTAGTTGAGGATCAGGTAAACTGCTGCTTTGAACAATCCTCTGCAGTGAAGCCTCAAATTGCTTGTATTGAGCTTGCAGTCCAGGATTGTTTTCTGCCGCTATTTGCTGATAGGCCTTTAAACTTTGAGCATGGCCAGTCCAGCTAAAACAAAGGAATAGGATGATACTTAAATTCTTCATGACTGGCTTTTTTGGATTTTACGTTCTTCTCGATAGGCATAGAGCACGGGGACAATAAAGATGCTAATCAAGGCAAAGGCCATCCCACCAAAAGAAGGAATAGCCATGGGGATCATTATATCCGATCCTCGCCCGGTAGAACTTAAAACTGGCAGCAGCGCAATTAAAGTGGTACTTACCGTCATTAAGGCCGGTTTAATCCGTCTCTGACCGGCTTCCAGCACTGCTTGGCGAACTTCTATTTGGGTGCTGGGCTTATTGCGCTTAAAACTCTGGTCGAGATAAGTAGCGATTAACACACCATCATCGGTGGCAATCCCAAAGAGGGCGATAAAACCTACCCAAACGGCTACACTGAGGTTTAGGCTGTGCATCTGGAAAAGATCCCTAAAATTGACTTCAAAAAGCTCAAAATTGGCGAACCAACCTTGACCGTATAGCCAAATCATTATAAAGCCACCACTAAAAGCCATGGCAATACCGCTAAACACCATGAGTGATGTGGAAACTGAATGAAACTGGAAATAGAGGATTAAAAAAACAATTACCAATACCAGGGGTACAATGAGACTGAGGCGCTTTTCGGCCCGAACCTGATTTTCATAGGAACCTGAGAATTTATAACTGATCCCTGCGGGCACCTGCAATTCACCTCTTGCAATTTGTCCTTCAATGGCTTTGCGGGCATCTTCTACCACACTTACTTCGGAATATCCATCAACCTTATCGAAAAGTACATAGCCCACCAAAAAGCTTTCTTCGCTTTTAATGGCTTGTGGTCCTTTTTGGTACTCGAAATCTACCAATTGCCCCAGGGGAATTTGGGCACCGCTTGCACTGGGAATAAGGATTCTAGAAAGGCTTTCCGGATCATCGCGCAATTCACGAGGATAGCGCACGCGAATGGGATAGCGTTCACGGCCTTCTACCGTAGAGCTGAGTTGGATACCGCCAATTGCCGTTTCAATAGTTTGCTGAACCGCCTGAACACTTAGTCCATGGAGGGCAATGGCATTGCGATTAATTCTTAATTGTAAATAGGGCTTACCCACTATGCGATCGGCGAATACGGCTTCCTTTTTAACCGAACTAACTTTCTTAAGGATAGATTCGAGCTTCAAACCAAAGTCTTGAATGCTCTGTAAGTCAGGGCCATAAACTTTAATGCCCATAGGAGCACGCATGCCGGTTTGCAGCATCACCAATCGAGTTTGGATGGGTTGTAGTTTGGGAGCCGAGGTAATTCCCGGAATTGAGCTTAGGCTTACAATTTCATCCCAAATGTCATCCGGACTTTGAATACTATCCCGCCAATTGCGGAAATAGACCCCATTGGGATCTGCAACTAAATCCTTAGCATTTAAGTTTCTGGCACGAATTTCTTCCGGCTTAGGCTTTCGCCTGATTTGGTGAAGTATTTTCCATCTGCATCAAGCTTAAATGCTTGGCGATGACCATCTTCATCCAGCATATACTCCGGCTTGTAATTGATGATGTTCTCGAACATAGAGATTGGTGCAGGATCCAAGGCTGATTCTACCCGCCCCAGTTTGCCTACTGCTATTTCAACTTCTGGAATGGTACTTAGCAGTTGATCTAATTGCCCTACAATTTTCTGATTATAGGCAATTCCCGAATGCGGCATGGAGGTGGGCATCAATAGAAAGCTTCCCTCATCCAATGGAGGCATAAACTCCTTTTCGATACCCGGAAACCAGCTATCCATCTTTTTCCAGGCAGCGGTTTCGGAAATATCAAGACCAAGCTTTTCTGCACCAAAGCTCATAGGGCTGAATACCCGATGAAAGCCCAGCCAAATATTAGCTCCGAAAATCAGCGCCAGCGCAGGGATAATTAAAAAACTACCCTTGTGATTTAAGCACCAATTAAGAATCGTCTTGTAATTCGTCTCCAATAGATAGAATGTGCCCAAAATGGCGCTTAAGAGTAAGGCTACAAAAAGAAAGTTAATCGTCCAGGAATGACCAGGGCCCAAGGGGAGCCAGTATTTGGCTAAGAAGCCAACTACAGTAATGAGCGCCAGGACTATATCTGCCTTAGCTATGAGGTAGGCCCAGAATGATGGGATGCGTTTCTTCTTTACTTCTAAGTAAAATCGGATTAATCCGAATAGTCCAAAAAGCATAAGTAGAACCGGAATCCAACTAGGGGCCAAGAACAGTTGAATTAGTCCCATCAGGCTTAAAGCCGCAAAAAGACTGGCTTTTAAATATTTATTGCGAATTCTGAATCCAAGAAAAAGCTGCGCCAGAGTAGGCAATATGAGTAAGGAAACCAATAATGCGGCAATGAGGGCAAAGGTCTTGGTATAAGCTAAGGGACTAAAGAGTTTACCTTCAGCCGCTTGCATGGTAAATACAGGGATAAAGCTTACAATGGTGGTTAAAACTGCGGTGAGGATGGCGCTGGATACTTCTGAAGCTCCCTTATAGATGCTGTCCTTTAAACTTTGGTCGGCCGGAGCTTCATCCAGGTGCTTCAAAATGTTTTCCGAAAGGATGATTCCCAAATCGACCATGGTGCCAATAGCAATCGCAATACCTGAAAGGGCCACTATATTGGCACTGATATCAAAAAACTTCATGGCAATAAAAACCATGAGCACTGCAATGGGTAAAAGACTGGAAATTAAGAGAGAAGCCCTTAGGTTGTAAACCATAACAATAACCACTAAAAGAGTGATGAGCAGCTCTAAACCCAAGGCTTCTTCAAGGGTACCCAAAGTTTCGTAAATCAATTCGGAGCGATCGTAAAATGGCACAATAGTTAGTTGACTTTCACGACCATCGGCCAAGGTTTTTTTAGGCAGTCCTGGCGCAATTTCTTTGATTTTGCTTTTGAGGTTCTGAATAACTTGGAGGGGATTAGCTCCAAAGCGAGCCACTGCAACTGCGCCCACTACTTCGGCTCCATCTTTATCGAGAAGCCCTCGTCTTCCAGCTGGTCCCAAACTAACCTGGGCGATGTCCTTTATGTGGATAGGTACATTGTTTTGAACAGCCACCACGGCTTCTTCCAAATCCTCAACCTTTTCAATATAGCCCAGACCGCGCACCAGGTATTCTGCTTGGTTGATTTCCAGGGTTTTGGCTCCTACATCTCGGTTGGATTCCTGTACGGCACGCATCACCCTATGCAGCGGGATATTGTAGGCTCGCAGGGCTTCGGGATTTACATCTACCTGATATTCTTTTACAAATCCGCCGATGGAAGCGATTTCAGAAACGCCTTCTGCCGAACTAAGGCTGTATTTAAGGTAGTAATCCTGAACACTGCGAATCTCATGCAGGTCCCAGCCTCCAGTGGTATTTCCGGCACTGTCTCGACCTTCCAGAGTATACCAAAATACTTGTCCCAGAGCAGTGGCATCCGGACCTAAGGCCGGTTGCACGCCGTCCGGTAAAAGGTCGGCGGGCAAAGAATTGAGTTTTTCTAGAATTCGAGAGCGAGACCAGTAAAATTCGACCTCATCTGAAAAGATGATATAGATATTGGAAAAACCAAAGATCGATGAGCTGCGAACAGACTTAACGCCGGGAATGCCCAATAGATATGTGGTGAGCGGATAAGATATTTGATCCTCGATATCCTGCGGTGACCTTCCGGGCCATTTGCTAAAAACGATTTGTTGGTTTTCACCGATATCCGGAATAGCATCTACCGGCACTGGATCGGAGGGTAGAGCTCCGAGCTCCCATTTAAAGGGAGCGGTTGATATTCCCCATATTAGTAAGGCCAGCAGCAGGATATAACTTAGCAGCTTAGTATTGAGGAAATATTTAATAATGGAATTAAGCATTTTCAACTGATTTAATGGATACAAGAGAAAGTCCATTGGTCAGTACGACCAATCCACTGTAGTAGAACTACAGAAATTCAGTTGAAGGCTTCTAAATGCGGAAAACCTGAAAGAGAGTATTTATTTCCAGCCGAGGTAGAGGAGGCACATACAATGCCAGGTTCGACTCTAAATCTTCAAAGGAAACTAATGGTTTAAAGATTACATACAAGCAGGCCAATAAATGGTTGGGGCTCCAATCTTGTTGCACCTTTTGAACTTCATTTTGTTGATCGAGTTGGAGACTTTGATGTTGATTCTCGCAGCAGGGTTTCGAATTTAATCCGGGCTTGTTTCGAGGCTCTTGCTCACAATCCTTGAGCATTTCAGCCATACCACAATCAGGAATATTAGGACCGAAGTTAAAAGCGGTTTCCATCTCAATGCCGCCACAGTAGTGCGTATTGAGGGACAGACTCACATTGGAAACCAAGGTAAGTGCAGCCAGAAATATGGAAAGCGCGGCTCGCATGAATTACAAATTTAAAAAATTAAGGTGTCCTATACCTATATAGCGCATAGGATCACCTAATTAGCTTTTAGAGCTTAGAGTTCTTCAAGGCTATAGCCCACCTTAGATACCCGATCTTTAATAGTCTGTACATCGATATCCTCAATATCAAGACTTACAATACGCTTAGGGTCTTCGAGGTCTACTGACCAGTTTTTCACTCCTTCCAGTGCATCTAATTCAGGACTTACCTTAGCGATGCAACCATTACACTTTATATTGCTTTTAAACTTGAGACTTTGCATGTGATTTCTATTTACAGCGCAAATGTAAGGCGGAGCATGACCAGGAGGCTTATGGTATTTTGTTGGGGATTTATAGGGTTTTGATGAAAGAGGTTCTTAACCCTTTGCTATTGCAGATTTAGAAAAGATTGCAAATAGTAGTCCTATTGCCAGGGTCAACTCTACTAGTGCGGTTGGTGCATTAAGTATAAGGTAAGCACTGCTAATTACATCATAAACTTGAAACAGTAGTAAGATACTGGCTAGTATAGAAAGTACGCTCGCCAGAAATCCCGAGATGGATAACCATATGGGAATACACTTGGAAACATGGAGCAGATAATAAAGAAGAAGATTACTGGTGGCTAGCACCATGACCATAAAAACATGATTTAGATTATCACGATTGGTTTTCAAGATAGTCCCCAAAATGCTTAGGGTTTCCAATTCCATGGGATTAGTTTGTGCAAGGTTCTGACTTAAACTTAAGATGGAAAGGAGTTGAAGGGTGCCCATAATCATTAGCGTTGTAGCCACAATTCTTAAGCTTAGAAAGCTGATAGTTAAAGCCTTATTGAAAGAGGCTAAGAGCGGGTATAAGACCAATGCTATAGCCAGATATACTAAGGCTAGCAAAAATTGGTTGAGGGCTGCAAAGATGCTTTGATCAAAGTTTTCGCGTGCTTCCAGGAGATAATTAGGGGAATCGATTGCCGGAGCAACGCTAAATAAACCAGTGACAAAGGTCAATAGGATAAGTCCTCCCACAAAGCGGAGCGGCCTTGTAAAAGAAGTACCAGACATAGTAAAAATTTAGGTGGATTTAAAAAGCTCGACGAAGCTAAAGTCCCAGATATTAAGTGGCGTAGATATAATAGGTGAGGATAATCGCCATCGAATTGTAAGAGGCATGCGCCAAAATGGATGCGGTTAATCGCTGGGTCTTGATATAAAGAAGGGTATAAATTGTAGTGGGGATTAGGATATCCAACCAGTCTAAAGCGCTGGCTGGCATATGCCCCAAGGCAAAGATGAGCACCGATAGACTTGCAGAGATCCACAGCCCTGTTTTCGGATCTTTAAATGCATCCTTAAGAACGGAAATGAAAAAACCGCGATTAAATAGTTCTTCAGTAATACCACCTCCGATAGCTCCAAGGGCAATAAATGAAAGTAATCCGACTAAACTACCGTCGTACATTTCCACTAAAGCCTGGATATCCGCTCTATTGGCTCCTCCGGTTAAGGGGATGATTAAAAGAAATTGAAGGAGAGTCCAGGCTAATCCGAAACCAAGCCCCAGTAGAATATCCTTATTTAGCTTTCGAGCATTTAATCCGATTGATTTAAAATCCTTTCCTAATATTTTCAGGGAAAGACTCAAAAGCCCAAGAATGCTAAAGAATTGAAACAGGGCAATGAAAAGGAGGTTGATACCTTTTTTGCCGCCATTAATCTTGCTAATTCCGAAAAAGAGATCCGGGAGAATAAATAGTAAATAGCCAAGTATCAAACTTGAAATAAAGACCAATACTATCTTTAAACGACTGTTTTTCGGTTGTTTACCCTGAATGTCTTCCATAAATTGAAGTGTTTTTGTCGATTGAAATTAGCATGTATTTATGCCGCTAATCCAGGAGACAAAAATGTGGAGGCTAAAAATACCAAAATTGCACAAAAGGGACATTTTGAATTTAGTCCTCACTGAGCTTCCAAAATTCCTTCGGACTGAATCCACTAAAGGCTTTGAAGTCACGAATAAAATGGGCCTGATCAAAATAACCGCATTGCAGGGCTAAATCGGTAAGCTTGGTGCTGGAAGGATGCTTTTTTAGGGCGGATTCAAAGCGTAGAATTCGCGCATAGGATTTAGGATTAAATCCGGAATAGTCCTGGAAACGCCTTTTAAACTGCTTTTCGGAGAGGAAGGTATTTTGGGCTAAATCCTGGACTTTGACAGCACCATTCTGTTTTTTCAGGATTTGAATGGCCTGGAACATGAGTTTATCCACCGTATTGGACTTTGCCAGAAAAGAGCTAAAGAACTGATTTAAAACTGCAATACGCTCGGAGGAACTGCGAGCAGCGGCGATTTGCGCTTCCAACTGATTTCCTCGCCTACCTAAAAAGCTGTTGAGGGATAGGCATTCTTCACTCAATTCCTTGGCTGATGGCCCAAAAAACATTGGTATAGCATAGGAGGGAAGTGATACACCTAAAAGCTGGTGATAGGCCGGTACCTTATGTTGACTATAAGAGGTGGTATGTCCTTGAATTCGAGAAAAGAGTAAGTCCATACGAGCCCCGACCTGTTTAAATCCAAAAACGATGTCCGTGGTACTACTACCAATGGCATAGTATAAATCCTGCACCGGTGCCTGATTGCAATCCCAGGTACCCATCCAATAATGACTCACCAGAGACTGGAGTTCGGAGCTGGGAGGGATGATGGAGTAGTGCATGTGACCTAATATTTCGGGATGGAGGCAAGGGAATTACTTCCCAATACACCTCATAGTGGGTTTTTATGAGGCCTCAACACGCTTGTAGTCTACAATTTTGCGTCTAAAAGTGCGCAACAAATAGGCAACACCAAAGAACAGTAAAACGAAGATAATTCTTTTTTGTCAACGCTTCGTTTTGGTGGTCGATTTTGGATCGGGGAGGAGGGCTTAGGTTCTGTGTGGGGATAGCTGAAGTAAGGGTTGTAAATCTCATTTTTTAAACCCTACTTATTATAGTTGGGGGCTAAGTAGCTAACAGGCATATTGCATATCGCGATATACAATATTTAGAGTTTTTCCTTTGAAAGCCATCCTGCATTGAAGGGGAGTGGAAAGCCGGTTGATTGTTAATGTATATTTAAAGAATCAAAAAAGGGTAGATTTGTATCATTAATAAAACATTATGGCAAACAAGACCCCGACTTTATTACCAAGGATTCAGCGCATATTAGAAGAACTTGGTGAGAACATACGATTGGCGCGTCTCAGAAGAAAACTGAGCACCATCCAAGTAGCGGAGCGTGCCGGGATGGGACGGACTACTTTAGTAAAGATCGAGCAGGGCCACCCTGGTGTAGGGGTTGGTCAGTACTTGAATGTATTAAAAGTGCTCGGCCTGGAGAAGGATTTTTTACTTGTAGCCAAGGATGATGAGCTGGGCAGAAAATTACAAGACGCAAACTTGGAAACGGGTAAGCGTGCACCTAAAAGAACTAAGCCATCATGAGTAAAAAAGCTCTCGAAGAGATATTTACGTTTTTGCCGATTGGAAAGAAGTAAACGGCCCAAGGCTCATGGGAGTGCTTCACTCTGAGCTGTTACGCGGTAAGGAGGTTTTTTCATTTGAATATAAACAGGAATGGTTGCAGGAAAACTTTTCCCAGGTCTTGGATCCTGATTTGGCCTTATACTCAGGATTACACTTTCTGAATGATGATAAAGCAAACTTTGGTGCTTTCCTGGATTCTTCACCTGATCGATGGGGTAGAGTTTTGATGCGCAGACGGGAAGCGGCCCTGGCTAGAAAGGAGCAAAGGAGAGAAGTCAATCTTTTTGAAACGGACTACTTATTAGGGGTTTATGAAGGGCATCGAATGGGAGGACTTCGTTTTAAGTTATCTCCTGACGGACCATTTTTAGATAATAATAAAGAAATGGCATCTCCACCTTGGGTATCTATTCGGGAATTGGAACAAATCAGTTTAAGGTTGAAAGATGAGAATGTGATGGATGACCCCGATTATCTTAAATGGTTGGGTATGTTAGTGGCTCCAGGTAGTTCATTGGGTGGTGCACGACCAAAAGCTAGTATAGTGGATGAACAAGGACATTTATGGATTGCAAAGTTCCCAAGTGGCAATGATCAATTTAATGTTGGAGCCTGGGAAATGGTAACCTATGAGTTGGCGAAAGCTGCCGGAGTAAATATGGCAGAATGTAAGGCACAACAGTTTTCGAGCAAGTACCACACCTTTTTAACCAAACGTTTCGATCGTGCATCGGACGGACAAAGAGTTCATTTTGCCTCGGCTATGACCATGCTTGGTTTTGTTGATGGACAAGAAGGAGCAAGTTATCTTGACATCGTTGATTTTTGACTACCTCCGGAGGAAATGTAGAAGCTGATTTGGAAGAGCTTTGGCGAAGAGTTGTTTTTAGTATTTGTGTGTCAAACACAGATGATCATTTACGCAATCATGGTTTCATTTTAAAACCTGGAGGTTGGGTACTGTCTCCAGCTTATGATATCAACCCTGTGGAGACAGGAGCAGGACTTAGTTTGAATATTTCAGATAACGATAACGCCTTGGATTTTGATTTGGCAATAGAGGTAGCCAAATTCTTTAGATTGGATGAGGAGCGTGCTCACAAAATTATGGAATAAGTAACCAATGCGGTTAAACACTGGAGGGGTGTTGCAAAAAAATGAGGTATTACCGATGATTGGCGTTATTTACTAAAATAAAGGTAGCCCCACAGTACAAGACCAAGGGCTATGGCGGGAGTAATGAAAAGGTTTATGTTAAAATTCAAGCTTCTTTGGATTTTTTCATTTTAGCCTTCAACAACTGCGCATTAATGGCTACAATAATGGTACTCAAACTCATAAAGACTGCACCCACTGCCGGCCCTAAGACGAAACCCGTAGAATACAGCACACCCGCAGCCAGCGGAATGGCAAAGGCATTGTAACCGGTAGCCCACACCAGGTTTTGTATCATTTTGTTATAGGTAGCTTTTCCAAACAAAATAAGGTGAGCAATGTCCTGTGGGTTGCTGTTCACCAGGATAATGTCTGCGGTTTCGGCAGCCACATCGGTGCCTGAACCTACGGCAATCCCAACGTTGGCCTGTGCCAGGGCAGGCGCATCGTTTACGCCATCGCCTGTCATTGCCACAAACTCACCCTTGCTTTGCAGTTCCTTTACGATGTCCACTTTTTGATGGGGCAGCACCTCAGAATAGTACCCGTCCAGTCCCAGTTCTTCCGATACAGCCTTGGCCACGGTTTCATTGTCACCTGTGGCCATCATTACTTTAATATTATTGTCTTTGAATGTTTTAATGGCCTCTGCACTTTCGGGCCGGATGGCATCGGCCAAGGCGATATAGCCGGACAAGTTTTCATCAATGAGAATGAACACTACCGTTTCGGCAGCACTGCTGTAAGCCCCTTCAGGTATTTCGATATTCTTATCTTTTAAGTAGCCAGGACTGACCACTTTCACGTCCTTGCCTTCCACCTTGGCTTCCACTCCCTTGCCGGTAATGGCATTGAAATTTTCTGGTGAGGGGATTTTTACTTTGACCTCCCTGGCTTTTTTGATGACACCCACCGCAATGGGATGCTCCGAACTTTGCTCCAATGCGCTGGAAAGGCGCAGAATTTCATCTTTGGAATATTCACTGTCCACAGATTCAATGCGGGTTACCCCAAAATCACCTTTAGTAAGGGTTCCGGTTTTATCGAAAACCAGAGCCGAGATTTTCCTTGATTCTTCAAAGGCGGTGCGGTTGCGAATAAGCAATCCATTCTGGGCCGATATAGCCGTAGAGATGGCGACTACCAGGGGGATGGCCAGTCCAAGGGCATGTGGACAGGCAATAACCATGACGGTTACCATTCTCTCCAACGCATAAACAAACGGGAATCCAAGGACTATCCAGGTGGCCAGAGTGCCAAAACCAACTGCCAGCGCAATGTAGGTGAGCCATTTGGCCGCCCGGTCAGAAAGGTTCTGCATTTTAGACTTGGTCTTCTGTGCTTCCTCCACCATTTTGATTACCTTATTCAGGTAACTGTCTTTCCCGGTGTGCTCCACTTTGGCCTTTAGCGAGCCATTGCCGTTAATGGATCCCCCAATTACTTTTTGCTCCTTTCCTTTCTTTACCGGTTTAGATTCCCCGGTGAGCATAGACTCATTCAGGTAGCTTTCACCCTCTACAATAACAGCATCCGCAGGTACTTTTTCGCCCGGTTTTATGAGGATAATATCACCCTTCTCCAGCTCTTCCAGCTTTACATCTTCCACATTGTCACCCTTTACTCTATGAGCCTCAGCCGGCATCATGCTCACCAGCAGTTGCAAAGCTTTGGAAGCACCAAGCACCGACTTCATTTCTAGCCAATGCCCCAAAAGCATTATCACTATCAGAGTGGCTAATTCCCAAAAGAAATCTTCGCCATCCAAGCCAAAAACTGTAGCCGAACTGTAGAAATACGCCACACTGATGGCCATAGCGATCAAGGTCATCATACCAGGGCCTTTGGCTTTCAGCTCAGTGTAAAAGCCTTTTAAAAATGGCCAACCACCCCAAAAATATACAATACTGGAAAGCCCAAATATGATATAGGCATTACCCGGCAACAACCATTGATAGCCTAAAAAACCTTGTATCATAGGTGAAAAAACCAGAATGGGAATGGACAAGGCCAGAGAAACCCAAAAGCGCTTTTTAAAATCTTCAATCATCATCTTGTGATGGTCGTGGCCCATTTCACCGTGTCCCGGATTATGTCCCGAATGGCCCGCACCCCCGTGCCCCCTTCCAGAATGATCTTCTTTTTTGTGGTCCATTTTTGAATGGGCCATTTTATCGTGATTATGATGTTCGTGATTTTCCATGATAATTATTTTGATTGTGGATATGTAAGATTTAGTTGTTCAAGTGTTTCAAGCAATTTATTGGCTACAAACCAGTTTCGGTACCAGCGCTTGTCGGCAGGAACAATATGCCAGGGCAAGTGGCTACAGGCATTGATTAAAGTGTGATAGGCTCTTCTGTATTCATCCCATTTTTGGGGAACAAGCTCATCCTCCTTTGTGTATTTCCAGCGCTTATGTGGCTTGGCTTTCCGTTCTGCAATGCGCTCTACTTGCTCTTCAGCGGATAGATGCAGGTAAAATTTCAAGATTAAAGTATTATTCGCCTTTAGATGATGTTCCAGTTCATTGATGAGATTGGCACGGTGCTTCAACACATCTTCAGAAAGGCTATTCTCTACAGTAGGGACCAGGATGTCTTCATAATAAGAGCGGTTGAACACCTTGATCATCCCTTTCTCAGGAAAATGAGGATAGATGCGCCACAAAAAGTCATGCCTTTTTTCATCTTCTGTAGGTTTTTTGAACGATTTGACCTGAACACCTTGTGGATTCATACTACTAAATGCATGACGTATTGTGCCGTCTTTTCCTGAAGTATCAACTCCCTGTAGAATAATGAGCATACTGTAGCGCCCATCTGCATAAAACTTATTCTGTAGTGCAAAAAGGATTTTCCTGGTCACCTTCAGTTTTTCTTTTACTTCTGATTTAACACTGTCCTTAGGTGGTAGGGTAGATATTTGGTTGAGGTCAATCATCAGTGCTGGACTTTGAGTTTATGAATCATCGCCTCACTGAGACTTTCGCTATAAGCACCATAGGCATCTACCAACACTCCTTTGATTCCACCTTTTCCGCTGATAGCGTACACAATGCTGTTGTCGTCAGGATTGCTCATTCCCTCAAATCGGTAGAAGGCATCTACCTGAAAATCCTCAGGGTACAGCTCAAGTTTGGAGGTTGTACATTCCAGGCAATGGGGCTTTAAGTTGAGGTCTTCTGTATAGCCTTCCTGGCGCAGGCCGGAAATGGCCTCACTCAATGTATCGTAATTTCTATTTTCTTTATGCATGGTCGTGTTTTTCATTAGGATCGGATAATTCTTTTCTTCTTTTCAAAAACCATTTTTCTCCGGCAAAAATCAAAGCCATTAATAGCAGTGACAGCCAGACAATCAGTATATCAGAGGAGGCTTTAATCCAAAGAAATGCTGCCAGTACTACTGCATCAATTACCAGGGCTAAGGTTACAATTGCAGGGTTGGCCCTGACATCTTTTCTCAAATGTTTCAACACACCCCAGTGCACCACCATATCCATCACTATATAAAAGACAGCGCCCAGCGAGGCAATCCGGCTAAGGTCAAAGAATATAGTGAGGACAATGGCTATCGAAACGGTATAAACGAGCATGTGCTTTTGAATCCTCCCTGGCATACCGAAATGCTTGTGCGGAATGAGCTTCATTTTGGTCAACATGGCAGTCATACGTGAGATAGCAAATACATTGGCAACAACACTGGATACCGTTGCCAGAATAGCGATACCAACAGTAAACCACAGCCCATATTTACCAAAAGCGGGGCGTGCTGCTTCAGCAAGAGAGTAATCCTTCGCCTCAATGATTTTGGGAACAGATAAGTTGGCAGCTACTGCAATGGCAACAAACACATAAACTATAGCGCAAATCAACAAGGAGATGATAATGGCTCGTCCTACATTTTTATGCGGGTTCTTCACTTCCTCACCGCTGTTGGTAATAGTAGTAAAGCCGGCATACGCCAGAATGGCGAGAGCCAATGCACCAAGATAACTCGACACGGTATATTCTCCAGATAATTCAGTAGGGATGGCTGCCTCAAACGAGAAACCAGCTGCCCATAAACCGCCAATAGCAAAAATGGCAATGCCCCCCACTTTTAAAATAGCCATTACCAGGGCCGATTTTTGGATAAACTTATTTCCGGCAATATTGATCAGGAAGGTTGTTACTAAGAGCAACACGCCCAGTGCAGGCACCCAAAAGTTTCTGCCTCCTGCCTCAAATAACTGCATGGTGTAGGAGCCGAATGTTCGAGCCACCAGGCTTTGGTTGATTATCATGGCGAAAGCCATCAACAAAGCCGAACCGGCCGTGATTGTTGTTTTGCCATACGCTTTCTGTAGTATCATGGCGATCCCACCAGCGGATGGATAGGCATTCGAAACTTTTATGTAAGAATAGGCGCTAAATGCTACAATCACAGCTCCGACAATAAATATGATGGGAAACATAGCACCAGAGAGCTCTGCTACCTGCCCCAGCAAAGCAAAAATGGCAGCACCGATCATTACTCCCGTACCCAATGAAACCGTGCCTGTTAAGCTTAAACTATTCTTTTTGTATTCACTCATAAAGTGTGGTATTACTTTTCAAGTTCAGCTTTTCTTTCCTCAAACTCCTCTTTGTCAATTTCACCTTTGGCATAGCGTTTTTTGAGGGTTTCCAATGCAGAAGTATTACTATCTGTATTATCAGGCTTGTTTTGAAAAACATTCCCTCTTCCCAAGGCTACAATCAGCACAATAATTACTATCACTCCAATGATCCATCCGAACATCATAATTTGAAATGTTTTGATTTATAAATTAATCCCTTTTTTTAAAATCTTGTGGACAAGCCTCCACCAAATCCAAAGCGGTTGTCATAACTTGCCATCAGTGAAAAGTTTCTTGACAAGAAAAACTCCAGACCTGCATTCCATACCAGTTCTTCTTTGTAGAGTCCATTTCCGATGAGTTCCTCCTCATAGCTCAGGTCATTCACCCAGCCAAAATCGGCCTGGTACTCAATTTCACCAAAAGCTACTGTACGTGGGAACAACAGGAATTCACGACCAAGACCAATCTGTGGTCGCAGCATGTTATCGATGCGTACGTCCAGGTCAAACATATAGGGGGTAAAAAAGCGGAAACCCACTACCCCGGTGGTCACCACCTCATCAAAGCTGTACCTGCTCTCGTTTTCTACGTTTATCCCACCAAATACCCGGAAATAATCATACAAATACCGCTCATAGCTCACTTCGCCTTCAGCTATCTGGTTCCAGCCATATTCCACGTTCAGGTTAAACTGGTTGCGCGTATTTGATGAAACCAGGTTAAGCCCGGCCATGTGAGAAGCAGCATCTACTAAGCCCCACGTGTAATATTTATCAGTTTCGTGAACCAATTTTTTTAAAGGGTAGTTCTTCATTCGCAGATCCCGAGGGGTCCCGTAGCTGTAAACTCTGGCCATACCACCCACCAGGTGGTATAGAATATGACAATGAAAAAACCAATCGTGGCTTTCGTTAGCATCAAATTCAATTATCACCTTTTGCATAGGGGGCACATTTACGGTGTGTTTTAAGGGAGACCGCTCTCCATTTTTATTGATCACCCTGAAAAAATGCCCATGAAGGTGCATGGGGTGGTGCATCATCGTGAGATTGTTTAAAGTAATCCGCACCACTTGTCCTTTTTCTATTTTTATCTTATCGGCTTCCGAGAGGGGAACCCCGTTCATACTCCAGATGTAGCGCCACATATTGCCGGTGAGATTTAGCATAACTTCCTTTACCGGCCGGCTGTCATCAAAGGTAGTGGTATCAAGGGCTTTGAGGTAATCGTAGTTGTATTCTGTAAACATGCCCATTTGACCACTATCAGCGCTTTTCATCTCCATGTCATTTTTGGTTTTTGCAGAGTCTGCATTCATGGAATGGTTATGATTATTCATTCCTTCATCCATGTCCATGTTGCTGTCCATATCCTCCATCTGCATACCCCAGTTTTCCTTCAATTCGTAAGGTTTTTCCTTTGATGGGTTGAATTTCATGGCGGGTGCGCCCATGCGCATCTCCATTTTTGCCATTTGCTTCATCATGGCAATTTTGTCCGGGCGCGGCATCACAGGGGCTTTCAGGGTATCACCCTTTCCAATGTAGGTATAGGTAGTGCCGGAACCATCCTGCGCCATAGCCCGTATTTCCAGCGTTTTATCCGGCACGGTGAGGATAAAGTCATAGGTTTCTGCAATGGCGATGAAGGTTTTGTTATGAGGCACTGGTACCACCCTGGGGCCATCGGCAGCTACCAGTAAGGGGTCTTCACCTCCAAAGGTTACCCAGAATTGAGAGGAGGCCGCAGCATTGATGATCCGCAACCTTATTTTTTCACCCGGTTTAAACTGGTCATAATGTTGGACAGGCTCTCCATTGGAAAGAAATGCGTTGTAGTATATGTCCGCAATATCTGCTCCTTCCATCCGCTGGCGCCAAAAGTTTAGCTGTGCACCAAAACCGCCCCGGCCAATTACCCGGCTTAGTGGTACCGAAGTACCTTTCTTTATGCCGTACCACTCATTGCCTCTTTTCAGGTTGCGAAGTACGTTCATGGGTTTCTGATTGGTCCAGTCGCTGAGCACCAGCACCAGATCGTGATCGTATTCCAGGGTTTCTTCTTTAGGCTCAATGATAATAGAACCATATACGCCACTTTGCTCCTGAAGCAAAGTGTGGGAATGATACCAATAGGTGCCAGCCTGTTTCAGAGGAAACTCATATTTAAAGGTGGTACTAGGCAGGATAGGAGGCGTAGTTAAATATGGTACTCCATCATAAAAATTGGGTAGCAACAGTCCGTGCCAGTGCACTGAAGTCTCAACATCCATTTTATTTTCCACATAAATTACCGCATAATCACCTTCGGTAAATCGTAAGGTTGGACCCGGTATGCTACCGTTTATAGTCATACCTTCTATATCTTTCCCCGCTTTATTAACCGTTGCCTGCTCTATGGTCAAGTGATATTCGGTGGTATCAGTCTGGGCCGATAAAGAATTGGCGAGGGTCAATAACACGGCTATCACAAGTAAATGTTGTTTTCTCATCATTTTATCGATTGAATGCAATTGATTTGAAAGATTTATTAATGACTGTGTCCTTCTTCTGTTTCCAGGTAATTTCCTTTGGGCCCCACGCCTTCTATATGCACCAGTTGTGAACCATAATGGCCTGCCTGGCTGACAGCATAAGCCGCTCCAATCAATACAAGACTGACCACTATCACAGCCCACCTTTTTTGTTTGAGGACAAACTGACTGATTAGCTGTAAAACAAAGGCAGAAATACTCAGCCAAATGGTCCAGTCGGCAAAGAGATCATGCTGGTCGAGCACAGCCTGCATATGCCCGGTAAGATCATGTGCATGTGGATGAAACCAGCGGCCCGCTGCATAAGCCCCCAAAGCGCCCAGGCCTGCAAAAAAGGTTACTACCCAGTCCAGCTCTTTTTTAAGAAAGAAGATGTTGCCTATAGCCAATAGGGCAGCCATTAGTAACAATACAATAGGGAAATGCACTAAAAGTGGGTGCAGATTGGGAAAATCATCAAAGTCCGCTTTTATCGGTTTATCACCAGTGGCGGTATGCGCGTGGTTTTCTTCGTTTTGGACGTTGTGACTATCCTGTACCTGTTCCACCTGCTGCTCTTTGTCGTCCATTTTGTCATGATCTTCACCGCCATGAGCAAAAACGGCTATTGCCGAAAAGAAAAAGATCAGCAGGAATAGTGGCCTTACCCAGGTAATCACGTAGTTCATTTTGTGTTGCGTATTCATATTTTTTGTGTTTCAATAGTTCATTAAAAAATAACTACCGTCTTCAGCCATAAACATCTGGTTCAGCAGTTGTTTATTGGGGTCGAGTTTTTCGGTTACTTTGTATCGAATGGTTTTTACTTTCATCCCCCAGAGGTAGGCTTTAATAGTGATATTGGATTTTAGCGTAAAACCGTTTTTATTTTGGCTCAGCTTACGCTCAGTTATCGACATGATATTTTTGGAGCCGAAAAAGCCTAACAGGCCAGACTCTATAGACATTTCAAGGCTGAGGTCTTCCAGTATTTTATCATCCGGCTCAAAATCATAAAGCCGTTTGAACCCCGGGGACGAAGCATCTATCACATATTCCGCATCGGCTTTACGGGCAAAAGGAAAAACACTGAGTAACACATCCGATTTACCCGGTTCGCAGACATACAGTGTGGTGTAGCTTTTGGAAAGATTGCCATCTCCATCATACAGATTCATCTGCAGCTCTACTCGCAGCCGATTATCATTGTCCTGCATTGGCCCTACCTTAAAGACCTGCCTGGAGATAAGCTCCTTTTCTTTATTATAAGCACTCCTGGTTATCTCTTTGCCTGCAATCTGTTCAATGAGCATGTCCTGCCCGTGCGCCATGCAGGTCACTAATAGTGTTGATATATAAAACAAAGTTTTAATCATGCTACATAGTTGCTAATATTCTTGCCGCCAACTGGCTGCTCAAATCTATCCGGTTGCTTTCGTGCGGAATGGTGTTGCAGGTGACCACTTTGGCCCCAACCTTTTTCAACTCTTCATAAGCGTTACCTGCGAATACCGCGTGTACCCCAATGCAAACGGGCGGCTTCATCCCGGCCTTTTTTAGATGCTCTACGGTTTCAATCATCGTACGGGCAGTGCTGATGATATCGTCCACTAATACAGGAGTGTGGCTTTTATATGCTTCTACCTCGGGCACTGAAACTTCCACATCGCGATCTCCGTGGCGGGTTTTTTCCAGCACCATAAAGGGTGCCCCGGCATCTTCTGCTACTTGCGATACCCATTGTTCGCTTTCGCTGTCAGGACCCACTAGTACGGGGTTTTCAATATTTTCTTTAATCCACCTTGAAATTGAATGAGCTGCATGAACAACTTCCGAAGGGATACTGTACACCTCAGAAAGGGAACTTCTGCGGTGTAAGTGCGGATCGACAGTTACCAGGCTATCAGCAAATCCAGAAATCAGTTGCCCGAAGTACTGAGAAGTAACACCTTCGCCAGGCTTGAAGACCTTGTCCTGTCTCATGTAGGCGAGGTAGGGTGCTACCAAACAAGTACATTTTGCGCCTAAGCTCTTAGCTGTTTTGCTTAAAAAATAGAGGGGAAGGAGTTTTTCATCCGGCTGGTGCAGTGTACTTACCAACACCACGCACTTATCCTTTACTTCTGATAAGATACGTACGTAGGTTTCACCATCGGGAAATTGACGGATGGAGGTCTCGCCCACTTCAGCATTTAATAACCGGCTGAGTTTTTCGGTAAGATCCTCATTGCCGGGAAGTGAAAATAGTATGGTTGCTGTTTCTTTCATTGTTTACTGAATGGTTAAAATGTCTTTTTGGGAATTATTATATTCCAGAGCATAATTCAATTCACCCTTAGATTCTGCATGTATAACATACAGTGTTCCCCCTTTTACTACTGGTGTGCCTACCGGGGTTAAAAAGTCAACTCCCGATAATTTATCATTCGGGGCACCTGCTAACTTGGCTACTTTGGCCAGTTTCCTGTTATCTATCCTCATCACTGTGCCAGACTGTTCAGCTTTTATTTTATATTGATATTTTGCCAGCCTGGGCTTATCAAACCTACCTTGTGCCTCGCAGATGGCTTTAAATTTCTTGAATGCCTGACCAGTGTCAAGGATTTGTCTGGCTTTTTTATTTCCATTACCAGATCTCGCTATTCCGGATAGCTCAAGTAATTCACCTGCTAGCACGAGGGCGCGATTTCTTAAATCTTCAGGTGCTGAAGGGTCGTTGCGCAACACGGCAAGCACATCTCTGGCCTCCAGGGCAGGGCCAATACCCCGGCCCACTGGTTGGGAGCCATCGGTGACTACAATCCTCAATTTTAAACCAATGGCTTCGGCCACCATGGTCATCCTGCGGGAAAGCTCCTCAGCATCTTCAGACGTGCGAACTTTGGCGGTGGTACCCACAGGGATATCAATTACTACGTGCGTGCTTCCGGCTGCTACTTTCTTTGAAAGGACCGAAGCGATCATTTGGCCTTCACTATCAATATCGAGTGCTTTTTCCACACGAATCAAAATATCATCAGCCGGGCTGAGCTGCATGGAACCTCCCCAAGCCAGGCAGCCATTTTCTTGTTTTACTACTTCCGTCATTTGATCCAATGAGAGATTTACATTGGTAAAGACTTCCATAGTGTCAGCGGTTCCTGCCGGAGAGGTAATGGCCCTTGAGGATGTCTTTGGAATAGTGAGACCGGCAGCTGCGGTAATGGCTATTACAATTGGTGTGGTACGATTTCCTGGAAGGCCACCAATGCAGTGCTTGTCGTATACCTGAGTTGCTGGCCAATGTAACCTTTGCCCTGCATCTACCATGGACTGGGTCAAGTGAATGATTTCATCAATGTCCAGACGCTTACCCGCGCAAGCTGTTACAAAAGCTGCAATCTCAACATTGGAATAATTGCCAACCGCCAGGTCATCTACAATTTCGCGTATTTGTTCTTCTTTGAGGCGGTGGCCGTATACCTTAGACCGTACTGCACTCATGGAATTTATGGGCGGTAGGTGCGAAAATGTAAGCAAATCTCCAGGCTTCACCCTTAGGGCAGCTATCGCTTTTTCCGTAAGGCTTGCTTCTTCATGGCTTAGCAGGTTTTCATTGTCCAGTACATTTAGCGAAGCCACTATGCTGCGGGATCCATGGCTTACCAAAATCCGTGTGAGTGCTTCAAAACCTTCGGAAACACATACCGGGCAGTCCCTGCGCATATATACAGTATGCTCGTTGCGGGTATCGATTCCGAGTGGTCTTAGTTTTAATTCTCGGTTAAGCTCATTCATAATTCTAATGGTATAATGTCATAGAGCTTTGGCACCTCGGCATCCCAGCCATAAGTATCTTTTATCTTAACCCGCAGGGCATCTGCGGGATGAGGTTCTCCATGAGTGATGAAAATCTTTTGAGGGGTATTCTGGATCTCATTTAACCAATCCAAAAGCTCATTCTGATCTGCATGGGCGGACAGGCCATGAAGTGCATCAACCTTGGCTTTTACGCGATAATATTTGCCGTAAATTTTCAGTTCTTCCGTGCCTTCCATCAGGTGGCGCCCGTTGGTGCCTTCTGCCTGGTAACCGGCTAGTAAAATTGTAGTAGATTCCTTGTAGCTGTATTGCGCCAAATAGTTGAGAATACGACCTCCATTCACCATACCGCTGCCGGCAATCACTACTTTTGGTTGTGAATCGCGTAAAATGTCCAGCGTATCCTTGTAAGAGGAGGTTACCTTAATATTTTTACACATTGCTTCACAATCTGCAGGGTTGAGTTTATGCCATTTGCTACTGTGATGAAGGATTTTTAGCACATTGGCCCCCATGGGGCTGTCCAGGTAAACCGGTATATCAGGAATCAACTGATCTTTCTTTAACTGCCAGAGGAAGTACATCAGCAGCTGTGAACGCTCCACGGCAAAGCTTGGAATGAGCAGAATTCCATTGTGTTCTATAGTCTCAAGAATATGTGTTTTCAGGCGCTCCATGATGTCCTCATGAAGGTGTGTTCGATTGCCATAAGTGGATTCAATGAAGAGGATATCTGCTTTTTCAGGTTTTTGAGGTGGATATAGTAAAGGGTCCTCATTCCGGCCAATATCACCAGAAAAGACCAGCAGTTTCCCCTCAATTTCCAGTTCTATAAAGGTAGAACCGAGAATGTGACCGTTGTAGCGGTGGCGATAACGAATGTTTTCGCCCAAATTCATCCACTTGTCCAGAGGCTGGTGTCGGAAAAGCGGCAAAGTTTTTTCCACATCTTCCGTGTCATATAGAGGTTCTGCCGGCTTATGCCTGGAATAGCCTTCCTGATTGACTTGTTCTGCCCGTTCCTCCTGAATTTTGGCACTGTCGCGCAAAATCACTTCTGCAATTTCAAGCGTGGGCCCGGTGCCATACACCGGCTCCCGGTAGCCCATTTTCATTAATCTCGGTAAAAATCCTGTGTGATCCATATGGCCGTGGGTAAGGATTACAATATCAATAGTGCTGGCTTCTATTGGAAGGTAGTCCCAATTGAGCTGACGTAGGTTTTTTACTCCCTGAAAGAGTCCACAGTCAATGAGAATTTTCTTCTTGGAAGTTTCTACCAGATACTTTGAACCGGTAACGGTACCGGCTGCACCAAGAAAATGAACGTTTATTGTTTTCATTAACCTTTTATTTTTTAAGAATGATATTCACAAATTCCCCTGGCCTCCTCCATTACTTTGCGCTGGCGGCTATCTGATAAATTCAATACTTCAAGACCTTTCTTTTCTGTACACAGTTGTCGGCACAGAATAATTCCTGAATCCAGCAGTGCCTGTTTTTCTTTTCTTGATATAGTGGTAAGAGCCGTTACCGGGTGAGTATGAGTTTCATCAATCCAGTTCTTAAGGCTTTCATTTTGGGGATAATCCCAACTTATAAGGTGCAGACCAATGCATTTACCATATTGGATGGCATCCGAAGTGAAGCGCGTATTGGTAGCTACCCAGCCCTGGTGAAATTTGTTTTGATGCCCCTTCTTGTTACGCCAGACTTTTTCAACATCCTTAAACCGAGATTGGATATACAGCGGTATTTTTACATCGCAAAACCTGCCCCGATCGCTGTGAAATTTACATTCCACCATAAAGTGTTTATTGTCCTTTTCGGCAACAACATCCACTTCGTGCTGTACACAATTACCCTGGACCAGCTGATCAGTTTTGGCTTGAAATCCCTTTGCATGAAGTAATTCAGCTATAAAGGATTCAAAAGGAAATCCCGTAGGTCCAAATTCAAATAGGGCTTTTTTGAGATTGTAACGGGCGGCTATCGGTCGCGCCTTTTTCTTCAATAAAGAGAAAGCTTTTTTATAAATCTCTTTGGTGGAAATACCATTGTAAAGCATTTTTTCAACTTCCTGGACCACCTGCTCGATTACATCGGCTTTAGCACCTGATCGTTGAAGAGAGCTTATTAGCTTATCTTGCTCAAAAGGAGCGATTTCACCAGAATATTTCTTTACCTGAATCTCTGACCTGTTTTGATGTACTTTCTTATTCACTATAGTTCTTCTTTGATCTCTCCGCAATTCTTCATTTTAGTACCCATATAAGGATTTTTGATTTCCCTGGTTTCTGCAATCCAGTAAGCACCTTTGTTGTCAAAGGCCATGGGGCAGTAGGTGGCGTATAGCTCCATATCGTCCTTCAGGCCAAAACTCTTTACGGTACAGTAAACGATCTCAGAAATGTGAGAGAAGTACGAGCGCTTTTCTTCCAGGCTTGTTACGTGCTGCATCTCACCCAGCTTTTGGGTGTAAAGTGAGGCGTGTTGTTCCCAGGCATCTTTGCCTTCTCCCCTCAGGGTTGAACCATCCACGGCCTCCACCGCTGAGGCCATTTTCGCTGCAGCCTTATCCGCTGTGGCTGCATTGTCTTTTACCAGGGCATTTTTCATTTGGAGGTAGGCCTTTACTACGTCTTTTAACTCCTCATTAACGGCATCAGAAGCCGTGTAGGGGTTATTCAGAATAATAATGTCCTGGTGCGCAAAATTGTCGCGGATGGATTCGTGCTGGCGGTGCATATCTTGCTCCCGTTCCATTTCACCGTGGTACTCCTCCATCATGGAGTGGTCATTTGCCCCTTCGGCTTCTTGCATATCTTCATGGTGTTCATGGTCGTGATCGCCATGTTCATTTTGCGGGTTGCCATTGCAGGCACTAAGAAGGGCCAGCGTGGCAAAGGAGGCAATCGTTAAAATTGACTTCAGTGTGTTCATATTATTGCTTTTTTAAGGTTAGAGTTTTTTGATATAATTTCTGTGGTTTTTGCCATAAAACCGGTCGAAAACCATACAGGCGGTCAGGTCTCCGGTTACGTTTACTGCGGTACGGAACATCCCCAACAGCCTTTCCACACCAATAATGATGATGATGCCTTCGGCAGGAATGCCTGCACTACTGAGCACCGAAGCGAGAATGACCACACCACCTCCCGGAATAGCGGGTGTACCTATGGATGCGGCCACAATGGTGATCACAACCACCACAATATTTAAAAGGCTCATCTCCAAACCGTAGGCCTGGGCAATGAAGAGCGTGGTGACCGTTTGATAGAGTGCAGTGCCGTCCATGTTTACCGTAGCCCCGATGGGGATAATAAAGTTGCTGATGGATTTGTCCACCTTCAGGTCTTCCTCGGCTGTTTTTAGCGATAAGGGCATTACCGCTGCCGAACTGGTGGTGGAAAAAGCGAGCAACTGCACATCCCTGATTTTTCGCAGGAAATGAAAAGGATTGCTTTTTCCCAATACCGCTACGAAAAGCAGATAAACGGCCACAAGAATGGCAAGCCCGCCAAGCACTACCAATACATAGTAGCCCAACCCCGCCAGCGAACTCAGCCCCACGCTGGAGGTGAGCTGTGCCATAAGGCCGAACACGGCCAGGGGCACCAGCTTCATAGCCCATTTCACCACGGTCATACATATCTCCTGTATGGCACTGAGCAGTAGTTTTACCGGGCGCAGCAAGTTTTCGGGCAGGGCCAGTACCGCGACTCCTATAATGATGGTGAATATTACGATGCTCAGCATCTCGCCACTTACCATGGCGGCCAGCGGGTTTTCGGGCAACAGGTTGGATATGGTCCCAGGTATGCTGTTAAACCCAAAAGAAAGCTCAGCCCCACTTCCGGCAGTCCCGGCCAGTTGTTCTGCGTGTTCGGCAGCAGCTTGCTCGTGCAGGTAGTTTCCCGATTTAAAAAGTGTGGCCAGTACCGTGCCTATGGTCACCGAAATGGTGGTAGTACCCACAAAATATAGCAGAACACCGCCCCCCAATTTTTTCAGGTTTTCCTTGTCGTTGCTGGCAATGCCGGTGATGATGGAAGCCACTATCAGCGGTATCATAATCATCTGCACCAGCTTGAGGAAAAGTATGCCCGGCAAGGCCAGCCAGTTACCCAGCACATCTGCCGTTTCTTTGCCTACCCATCCATTTTGTGGACTCAACAACAGGCCAAATCCCACACCCAAAAACAGGGCAATGATAACCTTTAGCCAAAGCCGGTTTTCCACCAGCTTTTGCAAATAGGTGTTCAGTGATTTAAGGCTCCTTATTTCCGAATCAAAAATGCTCATTGGTTTATCCCTAAACTTTCATTGGTTTTTTGAATTGATTTAGCTGCACTTTCTTCTATTCCCGTAAGGGCCCGAATAGCGTCAATAGTCTCCGGGATCACAATAGCCTGATTGTCCACCAGGTAGGCGTAGTAGAGCTCATTGCCTTCCACTTTTAGCATATCCTGCCAAAGGGCCACTTCGTACATATCGCCCCAGGGGCGGCCCATATCAAGGTATTTTTCCTTTACCGTATTGTTGGAAACCAATCCATCAAAGTAGTTAATAAAGGTGATGCGCGTGGAAACTTTGAGTGCTTCCAGCACTTCTTCCCTGTCGGCTTTGCTGGTAAGCAGCACGTTCCAGTAGTGTAGGTGGCTCAATGTTTCGGGCACTTTTACGGCCATAGTCACCACATCCAGTTCGGGGTCTACACTTTTGGCATCCGGCCCCTGATGGCTGGGGATGTCCTTTTCGGGAACCATCGTATTCATAATTCCGCCCAGGTGACTTTCCCAGGGATCAGTGGCCCTACGAAGCAGGGTGCCCCTCGCGCTTTCCAAGAGCCCGGCCCATTTCAAAGCAGTGAGCGTCCTTAGAATAGATGTTGTATTACAGGATACTACGCGTGTACTTTCCCTGTTCAATGCGGAGGCATAGTTATTTTCTGCACTGAAGGAGTGACCTGTTGTTTCGTGTTTTTCACCGCCTTGCAGGATAAATTTTATCCCTCGTTCACGATATATTTTTACATTTTCTGCAGCAATCTTTTTCGGGGTGCAGTCCACCGCTACGTCAGCCTTCTCCAGCAATGTGTCTATATTCCCGGCTACCAGAATTCCCGCTTGCTCCATTCTTTGGGCGGCTTCTTTGGTAGCAGCATACACCGGGTACTCTTTATCCACAGCCGCTTTTATGCGCCAGTCGCTGATGATATCGGCCACTCCTGTGAGTTCCATATCGTCTTGTAAGGCCACGGCATCGGCCACTCTTTTGCCGATTACGCCATATCCGATGATTGCTACTTTTACTTTTTTCATGTGTTTTGATTTTTTGCGTTGATGCGTATGTTATTGATATTTGAAAGTCCGAAGATGACCATCACAAAACTTTGGCCTATTTCAATAGCTGATATGAGCCTGGCCGGAATAGAAATGGGAGCAATATCCCCATAACCCACTGAGGCAAAGGTTACCACACTGAAGTAGGTCAGATCAAAAAGGTGTCCAATGTATCCCAGATTTGCCGAGGCTGACAGGCCTTTAAATGCTGTGTCATCGGCTGAGTTAAGACAGGTGTAGTCAGCGGCAAATGAGAATATTATCAATACAATGAGAATCCCAAAAACCGAGAGCAACTGCCTGAATGAATGGCAAAGACGGATGGATTTATTGACCTGCCTGAAAGTGAAAAAGGTGAAATAAAGCGTTTTGAAAAAGGCCAGCAGTACCACCACATAAGGCACCCAATGAAGACCGTGGTCAACAAACCGCATGAGATACACGTAAGCCACCGCAACGGTTACCACAATCAAAAGTGCAGGGCTAACCTGTTTAAGAAATGACCAAAAAAAACGTTGTGGCTTGTAGATCCTCATATCAATTTCGTGATGATTTGTTTAGGTGATGAAAACCCATAAAAGAGGTGGCAACCAAAAGACTACCGGTGACATAAAAAGGGCTGCCGGGGCTAATGGCGTACAATGCCGTACCGGCCAAAGGCCCTGCCATCTGGCCGATACCGCTAAAGGACGATTGCATGCCCAGTGCCCAGCCGGATGATTTAGGCTCTTTAAGGGAAACCAGTGCCAGCAGGTTGGGGACAATCAGTGATGAACCCAAGCCAAAAATACCGATAGTAACCAGGATAACCCATTGGGATTGAACCAACACAAACACCGGTAGCGTGAGGCCTGCAATCAGAAAGCCGATGGCCATTTGTTTTTCCGGATGGGCAATGAAAAGCCGGCCCCATTTGGCGACCACGGGCTGCAAAACGGCCATTACCAACCCGCAGATAAGCAGCCCGGCCCCTATAAATGCCACCGAAAATTGACCGGAATCTTTAATGAAAAGCGGAAAAATGCTCTCAAAAGATGTGATGCCCAGTTGCAGTATTAATGAGAGTATAAGCAGCCGCCCAAACAAGCGCCATTTGCCTTGGGGAAACAAACCGTGTGTTTCAGGCGATTTGGCCTGTGGGCACTCAACCGGCTTAATATTCTTGAGAAAGGCCAGGGCAAAAACAAGGGTAAGTATACCCACAAGGGCAAGTACAATAAATGGAACGCTAAAGCGGTCAATCAGCAGGTGAAGGGACGTTTCCCAGCGCAAGTGCCAGTTACTGCCTACCAGCAGCCCGCTGATGCCCGGACCTGTCACCACGCCCGCACTCACAGCCGTGCCCGCCCAGGCCATGGCTTTAGTGCGGTTTGTTTCTTCAGTAATGTTTGAAATGAATGTATTGATTACCGGTACCAAAAAGGCGGAGAAAAGGCTGCCCACTATCCTTGCCACATACAGCATTAGGAGGCTGGTGCTAAGGGCAATCATTACCTGCATCACCGTGAAGCCTCCCAGCCCAATAATGATGGGCCATTTGGGGCCAATACGATCCGTAACCCTTCCCCATAAAGGGGCGGTAAAAACCAGGGTTACCGGATATATCGCGGTGAGGATACCAAAGTGAAAAGCAATGTTGTCAGGTGCAACCCCTACTATCCGCTCCAGGAAAAAGGGCAGTACCGGCAGCAGCACACCATATCCCATCATCACCACAAAGAGGCAGGCCAGGAGCATTAAGAGGTCAGTATTTGATGAATGTCTTTTCACAGGCTACTTTTTAGATTAAAGGCTTTAGAAGAACTGATCCACAACAGCAGCGAACCAAGGATGCCTGCTATGGCTGATGTAAGAAGAATACTGAGCTTGGCCACATAGCGCATTTCAGGGCACTGAAAGGCCAGGTCGGTAACAAAAAATGACATGGTGAAACCTATGCCGGCAATAACGGCCACCCCACATAGCTGTCCCCATGAAAAACCGCTGAGCGTTGCAGCCCCCGTTTTTACCAGCAGCCAGGAGGCACCTGTAATGCCAATAAATTTTCCGGCCAATAATCCCGTAATAATGCCCAGGCTGATATTATTGCCCAGTATTTCGAGGATATTGCCATGGATATGCACACCGGCATTGACCAGGGCAAAAACCGGCAGAACAAAAAATCCGATTACCGGAGACAGGGCGTGCTCTATCTTCTGTAGTGGGGTTTCGGCATCATTGGTTTTGCGCTTAATATCCTCGAGGATATGCAGTTGTTGTTCAGAAATAAAACTACCCTTTACAGGCTTTGCCTCAATAAATTCCCTGTGTAGCCGGTTTAGTTGATTTACATACTTACCCTCGTTTATCCTTACCCTGCCGGGAATGGCAAAGGCGATAAGGATACCGGCAATGGTGGGGTGCACCCCCGAAAAGAAGAAGGCAAGCCAAACACCCCCAATCCCAATCAGGGCATAAAACCAGGCACTGCGTATGCCCAGGTAATTTCCTCCGAGTAAAACAATGAAGAACGCAAGGGCAATCAACAGGTCCAGTTCAACAATATTGGAGGTGTAGAAAAAGGCGATTACAAGCACGGCACCGAGGTCATCCACTATGGCCAGGGCCACCAAAAACACCTTTAGGGACACAGGTACCCGTTTGCCAAAAAGGGTAAGCACCCCCAGGGCAAAGGCAATATCAGTAGCCATAGGTATGCCCCAGCCATCCTGCCCATCACCGCCCAGGTTAAACAGGGAGTAGAGCAGGGCAGGCAGTAACATGCCGCCTATGGCCGCACCAATAGGCAATACAGCAGCACGCGGATTGGAAAGCCTGCCGCCCAGCGCCTCCCGTTTTAGTTCCAGCCCAACAAAGAGAAAGAAGATCGCCATCAGGCCATCATTTACCCATAGCAGCAAAGGTTCTGACAATGAAAAGCTTCCTATATGGAGGGCCATTTCAGTATGGATGAGCCCGTGGTAAACCTTCTGCCAGGGACTGTTGGCCCATACCAAGGCAATAACCACCGCCAAAAATATGAACACGCCCGACCATACCTGGCGGTTTTCCTTCAGGCTTTCCATAAAAATGACCAATGCTTTTGGGCTGAACAAACTCATATTTTTTTACCTCATCATCAATTAAAAATCTGCTTTTAAACCAAGCATAAACGGCCAGGATCTTTCACATTTACCATCACCTTCATTTTTCATTTAATGATTAACACCTATTACCATAGCGGCTATCATTCCTCCAACCATTATTACCCCTAACACCGGCCCCCACCATCCCAATCCGTCCATTCCCATATGGCCACCATGGCGAGCTTGGTTTTGGGTAAAGCGGGCCGGGTTTTTGTCAAATACGGCCAGGCATTCTTCCGAACTGAAGTAATAGGTTCGTCCTTCATAGGTTGATTGCCATTGGGTATCTGCAGAAACCTGGGTACCACATACCGGGTCTATGTATTGGCTATTGGCGGTAGAATACATACGGCTTCCTGCACAGGAGGCCTGCATAAGCAATACGCCCAGCACCAGGGCCAGGCTGAGTATTTTTCGATGTATTTTCTTTAATTTTTTCATATCCAATGTTTTTTAGTGATGGTCTGAATGTTCATCATTCATAGGCTTTTTATCCTTTCCCTGTTCGTCCATCATGCCATCCATCCCGTTGGAATGCTGCATGTCCATACCTTTCATATTTTTCATGCAGCTCTGCATACAGGCTTCGCTCATCATGCCCTTTTCGTGCATTTTTTTCATCATGCCCTTCATCATGCCCTTGTGGCCTGTCATCATATTGGTCATGCGGTTTTGCATGGCAGAGTCCTGCTGCATCATCTGCATCATGTTTTGCATCATCTGCTGGCGCATTTCAGGGTTTTTCATCATCATGTCCTTCATCATACCATGGTTTTCCATCATCATCTTCATCATGTTCTCATCACCCTGCATCATCATCCGGCCATGGTCGCTTTCCATCATGGTTTGGTGCATTTCCATCATCAGTTCATGATCTTCGGCAATGGCCTCCATGATCTCATGGCGCTGTTCTTCATTTTTCAGCACGGCTTCGGTAGAAGGTTGCTGGTTGCAGGCCGTTAGCAAAATGGCCGCACTTGCTGTTAGCATTAAAATTGACTTTTTCATTTTCTTACTTTTTTTATGATTAAAATGATTAATTAATTACTTGATTTCAGATTCATACTCAATACCGCAGTGTCTGCATGGTTAACCAGGCTTTCGGCAATGCTTTTAGATATCAGGCTCAGAAAGCCCGTTTTGCTGTGCGTGGTAATGGCAATCAAATCAGCATTTTGCCGCTGGGCAAACTCCCGGATCCCCCTTTCTTCATTCAGGGCGTTGTAGATGTTGATGGAACAGGTGCCCCCGCGTGGGCAGTGTTTTAGGAAACGCTGCATTTTCGCTTCACTCTTATCGGTTTCCTCAAAGTTGTACATGGTATTTACATACAAAAGGTGGATGTTGGCCTCCATCAAGTCGGCAAAGTCCACTACCTGGTTGAACTGTTCCTGCACATCTTCCTCAAAACCGGAGGCAAATACGATATCCTTCAATGGGAACCGGGGCGGCTGTTCTTTGATGACCAGCACCGGGGCCACCGCATTGCGGATAATTTTTTGTGCATTGGAGCCAATAAAAGTCTCGCGGGCACCACTGGCACCATGTGAGCCCATCACCACAAAATCGTGGTGGTAATTGCTCACGTGCTTGATGATCTCCTCACGGCCGGCATCGTAGGTAAGAAAAGTCCGCACCTTTAGCCCCAGGTCTTCAGCCCGCTTTTCCCACTTATTCAGCTCATTTTTGGCATGGCCGATCTGCTTGAGGGTTTCGGGGTAGTTTTTCTCTTTTTCTTTATCCAGTTTTACCCAATCCACCGGGGTAAACTGTATATGCAGAAAGTGAATTTCCGCTTTGGCTTTTTCTGCAATTTTCAGGGCATACTCGCTGGCGCTATTTGCCAGGGGTGAAAAGTCCGTAGGAACTAAGATATTTTTCATGATTTCTCGTTTGTATGGTTTATTATTTCGTTTCCTGTCTTGAAATCGCGTACGCGATAGGCTTCCAGTACCGGGGTCACATATACCAGCCCATCGCCACGCTTGCCGGTCTTGCCATGCTGGTGGATGATCTCCACTATACGGTTTACGTTCTCATCACGGGCCACTATCTCCAGTTTTTCCACTTTGCTGTGCGAAAAAGGATGCTTAAGTGAGGGAAAATCAGTATCAGGGTCTGTATAATTACCCGTGCCCTCGGCAGAGGTTACCGTAAAGCAGCAGAAACCTTCTTTCTCAAGCCCTTTCACTACTTCGGTGAGCATAAAGGGGCGCAAAAATGCTTTGATCTCTTTCATAACCTTGTTTTTTATTCGTTTACTCTTTTTAAGATGGTTTGAATAATCTGTATAGTTACTTTCTCTTCTCCCGGCCAGTTGATGTCCAACAATTCCGGGGAGACTTCAAAGTCCAAATCCAGGATGCAGGCATACTCTCCGGCAAAAATGTGCTCCAGGTGGCCGGTTCCTGTTATCATGGTTTGGGTATCACTGTTGTTGACAATGTATCCTTCCACCTTGAAATCGAGCGGTGGATGACTCTGTGTGTTGATATAATCCAGGCCTAATTTGCCTTTAAAGAGTACTTCAGTATCGTGATTTGCCGGGCTTTCGGAAAAAGTGCTTCCATACCCGGGAGAAACTGATTTTTTATTAACCCTGATAATTAATTCGGCAGTTTCATAATTCAGGGAGATGATCAGGCGGTTACTCTGCATTATCAATGCCGTGTCGCCTACTTTTCCGGTTATAATCATGTTACCGCGCATGGTTCTATACTCCTGCATTGGCTGCTGGGCCAGCAATGCACCACAACCAAAAAGAAGAAAAAGGAATGGCATCATAGCCTTGATTATTAGTTTCATGATTGTTTTTTATTTAGTTGATCGTGAATGGTTAATACTTCTTCTATATGTTTTTGGGAAATGGCCCCGCTGATTTGTCCACCATGGGTTACTGCCACATATTTTTGGGGATTACCCATTAGTTTGCGTACTGCCGTGTTGAGGTCTGTATGGTCAGAAACAGTTTCTATCTCAGGCTTTATAATCTCTCCAATGGAAATCTGGCCACCCGCCTGAGCCTGTGCCTCCAGTAATTCCTTGAAGCTGATGACCCCGCTTACCTGGCCATCAGTCCCTACAAAAAACAGGCGTTCCTGGCTGGCAATAGCATCTTTTACAGCATCCGCTATTTTCATGTCAACGGATAAAACCGGAAGCCTGGACAGCATCACATCCCTTACAAGTAAGCCCTTTAATGAGGCTCTTTGTCTCTCGTAGGCCACCTCGCCACCGGCACCCAGGTATATGAACAGTCCGATGAACACGAGCCAGAAATTGGTGAAGAAGCCGAGGAATACAAAGATGATGGCCATGAACTGGCCTAAGCGGGCTGCAATGTTGGTGGCCTTAAATTTATCCATCCGGTAAGCCAGGAGTGCCCGCAATACCCGGCCTCCATCCATCGGGAAAGCGGGGATGAGGTTGAATGCCGCCAGGATCACATTGGCGGCCATCAGGCTAAACCAGAAGTTGCCCCCGCCCATGTGGTCCATTTCACTTAGGGGCATCAATCCCCCTGTAGATTTCAGCCACAGGTACAGCCCACCGGCAATGAGCACATTTACGGCCGGGCCGGCCAGGGCCACGGCCAGTTCCTGTCCTGGTTTCTCGGGCATTTTTTCGAGACTGGCTACTCCACCTATAGGATAAAGGGTAATGTCCCGTGTAGGGACCCCGTATTTTTTGGCCATCAGTGCGTGGCCGAATTCATGCAATACCACGCAGCCGAAAAGTGCCAATATGAAACCCACCCCGGCCAGCCCCTCGCTCCAGCCATGGCCCATTTGGAAGTGGAGCATAAAAATCCAGGCTATGATGATCCAGAAGCTCCAATGGATGAAGACCTTGATGCCTGAATAACTACCGATGTACAATGACCATTTTTTCATACTTCGGATTTTTTAGGTTTCTGTTCTGCGAATATTTCAGATTTGCGCTCTGCACTTAAATCATATTTTCTGATGATCAGCCTGTTGCTTTTTTCGTAATTGAAATAGCTCCAAAGCCAGTTAAGGCCTACAAACAGTTTATTTTTAAAGCCACTTATAGACATGAGGTGGACTATTGACCACAGTAGCCAGGCCACATAGCCTCCAAACCGGAACTTTGCAATATCTGCCACTGCCCGGTTTTTACCTATGGTGGCCAGTGATCCCTTGTCTTTGTATATAAAGGCCGTAAACTTTTTACCCTGGGCCAGTCGCAGGAGATTATCTCCTAATAAGCGCCCTTGCTGGATAGCAACCTGGGCCACCATTGGGTGTCCCCGCTGGTGTTTGGTGTCATCAACTGCTGCCACATCACCGGTGGCAAAGAGGTTTATGTATCCTTTTACCCGCAGGTATTTGTCCGTTTCTATGCGGTTGGCCCGTAGTATGGAAGCATCTTTCATCCCTTTTGGGAAACTTCCCATTACTCCGGCCGTCCATACCAGGGTGGCGGCCTCCATATTACGTCCGTCCTGGGTTTGTGCTTCCTTACCATTGTATTGCGTTAGGGCTGTATTCAGTTCTACTTCCACACCCAGCTTTCGGAGATATTTCAGCGCTTTGTCGGAAGCCTTGTCCGACATACCGTTTAAGAGCCGGTCACCCGCTTCAAGGAGGTAAATGTTCATATCCTCCACTACCAATTCGGGATAGTCTTTTGGCAGAATGTAGTTGCGGAATTCTGCCAGGGCACCAGCCGTTTCTACACCGGCCGGCCCACCGCCCACTATAATGAAGTTGGTCAGTATATCTTTTTCCCGGGCATCACAGGTGATGGTGGCTTTCTCCAGGTTTTGTAGCATCAGGTGCCTGATGTTCAGTGCTTCCCGTATGTTCTTCATGCCGGTACTATTTTCCTGTACCTGACTAAGGCCAAAGTAATTGGTTTGGCTTCCGGTGGCCAGCACGAGGTAGTCATAATCAAGGTAGCCTTTATCGGTAAAGACCCTTTGTTTTAGCGGCTCCACTTCCTGCACTTCAGCAAGCCGGAAAACGAAATTTTTGTAGCCGGAAAACATTTTACGGAAAGGGAACACGATACTGTCCGGTTCCAGGCCGCTGGTGGCCACCTGGTAAAGCAAGGGCTGAAACTGGTGGAAATTATGACGGTCTAATAGCACCACCTGGTAAGGGCCATTTTTCAATTTTTTAGACAGTTCGATCCCGGCAAAGCCACCACCGATAATTACCACGCGGGGCAGGCTGCTCTCAGACAGGCATATCTGTTGGCCGGTGTTACAAACTTCCATAGGGATGGATTTTTGGTTTGAGTTCTTTCACCAGTTTATGCCAGTACAGGTGTTCATACAGGCTGCTCCACAGCATGCCAAAGCTGAAGGCAAATAGCAGCTCTTCCAGTGGCACACCCAGCACGAGGATATGGGTCAGGGCATCCAGGTTCCAATAAAGCGTTACATAATCAGGGTAAAAGAGCAGAATGCTGCCAAAGTAGATGAAGTACAATAATGTGAATAGCAAACCACCCAGCCATATTTTAGCTTTGAGATCAGGCCGGCAGTAAAGGGTGGACACAGCCCCCGCAAACATGGCTATGATACCGCAGTAAATATGGTTCAGCGATGTGAGCAAGGCCAGCATTGCAAACACTACAGCAGGCACGAATAAAATATAACGGTGGAGACGATGGCGGGCCTGCTTTCTTTCCGATACAGGAATTTCTATAAGGCCACGCTTTTGAACAAGCCGGTAAAGCACTGCGCCAATGCCACCAATAGCAAAAGAAAAAATCAGGCTTTCGATATCGAAGCCGGTTTTTTCGGCCAGATTGAAAAGGGAAGGGGGAGACCAGTATTCCGGTACAAACAAGGGTTCGGTAAGGCCAAAGAGCATCGTAATAAGGCTCATTTTGAGCATAGGTTTCCTAAAACCTGGTTTGATCCAAAAGATCAAAAACCAAATAGCCAGGATAATGAGCGACCATATGATCCAAACATATTGCATGTTCATCCTACGTTTATTAATGTTCTCTTTGTTCCTTTCATTCTCAGATATTTCACGGTTTCCTTTACCGAAAGTGGCCGTGTGGCATTTCCAGCCCTCACATAAAAGTCGGTAGTTTTCGTATCCTTTAGGTACACCGGTTCTGATGATGGTTCTATTTGCACCACACATATTGCCTTGTCATGCAGGTGGTGGAATGCTGCCGTGCACAAATGGCAGAACTCTGTACCCAGACTGGTGGTCACCAGGTCAAAAAGCCTGCGTTCAAAACCGTCCTCATTTTTTTGCCGCAGGGTTATAAAGTCTTTTTCAAGGCCCATTACCTCACCATTATCGTTAACACCAATCAACAGGTGGCCCCCTTCGGCATTCATGAAGCCCGCCAGGGTTTTGGCAATTATCGCTTCCAATTCACGGTTGGTGGTTTTTTGCCGGTAATCATAGCGCATGGAGGATTTGAATTCCACAAAATGGTTTTCACCCCCATCTATTAGTTCCCTAACATTATCAGTAATTCGGGCTATGGGCTCGTTTTGCGCGAGTCTTTTATGGGCCAGGCTCAGCCAATAAAACCCAGAAAGGAGACCCACCAGCGCACCGGTCCCAATAAACACATAAGCCATGGGGAGCATGTGAAACGAAAAGGCATGTTTTAATTGGAAAAGGACCCGGTCACCTATCCCATCAGTTACGGCATCTTCCCCGTGGCCGGCATATATAGCCATGGCCAGGGGATGGATGATGAAATAAAATAAGAGCATACCCACACCCATATGCAGAGATAGGATGGGTAATTTCCGTTTTTTGAAAGATTGCCTTTTGGTGCCTGTCATGGGTTTAATTTTTTTTACCGCGCAGTGATGCATTATAAAACCCGGCCACGCAAGCACCCAGCAACCAGGCCAGGATAAAAGTCTGTACCAGGCCAAGCCCTGCTTCCCACAGGGGCACATCCATTCTGATTATACCGGAAGTATCAAGCCCATGCAGCAGACTGTTAAAGAACTTGATAGTACCTTCACGACCAACGGTAGCCATTACGATCATACAGCCCAGATAGAGCAGTGCCCCGGTGAGGCCAAAAGCAAGTCCCAATTTTTTAATATTCAGCTTTTCCATAACCCTTGTGTTTAGTGATGTGAATGTTTGGTTTTGTTTTCTTGTTGGTCGTGATCCTGATGCTGCCGGTGGCCACCATGGCCATGAGAATGTCCACGCATCATAAAAAGGTGGGCCACAAAAAACACCACCAGGAAGGCAGCGAAAGTCAGGTCAGAGGTTACTCCGAAAAAGGGTAACAAAAAGATGAGAAGGATGGGGGCCACACAGGCCAGCAGCATCCAAAGCCAATGATTTTTCATAATTATTCGATTTTAGATTTACTATTAGTAAAACACCCTGAAAGACAGCTTACATCAGGATCGGTAAGACAAAGGCAGTAAAAAGTATTTCCGCGTTCCGTTCGCCTGCGTACCACCCCGCTGTTTCGCATCACTGCCAGGTGCCGCGAAGCAGTTGGTTGATCCAGTCCCAGGGTTTGGTAAATGCCCTTTACACTCAGTCCTTCTTCAGGGCAGTGGCACAGCAATTGGAACATAGCCACCCTTACGGGGTGGCCTATGGCTTTAAACTTTTCTGCCAGCTTCTCAAAATCCAGTGTTTGCTGCTTCATTCTGTTTGTTGTTACATTTTTTTAAAACCCGGTACCCCATTTTACAATATTCCCTTAGCCGGGGTACCGGGTATCTTCCATCCCCCTAATAATGGCAATGGAGTTCAGGCTTTTCTTCCATGTGACCGCTTACTTAGTCTCCGGTATTAGGTTCTGCTATAGCATAGCTGGTATTGGCCAGTGCCTCTTGCAGAGTGTTCAGTGATACCGGTACGTCCGATATAATTTCGGCCTGCTTCCTCACCAGGTCCACTTTTACGGATTTAACTTCGGACAGCTCAGCCAATTTCCGCTCCACTGTGCCGGCACAACCACCGCAGTGCATACCACTTATCGAGTAGGAGTGCCGTAATTGTTCTTTTTTTGATTCTTTCATTTGTCTCCGTTTTGTGTGTTATTTTTCAAGAAGTGCCTTTTTCCGCTCCTCAAATTCTTCAGAGTCTATTTCCCCGGCTGCATATCTTTTTTTAAGGATATCGAGGGGGGTATCTTTTTTGGTACGCTGCCCGGGCACATCCCAGGGCGTAGCAAAAATCCATATGAGGAAAATGATCCAGAGGATCCACCAGATCCAGTGCATTCCCCAAAAGTGATGTCCATCAAAGTGCCACATAATTTTACGTTTTAAAAGATTATTGATTTTGATTTTATACCACACAAGTATATGCTTATGTATATAGCTATATGTGTTATATTCCGGTTAATACTTATCATATCTTGTCAATTGGAATCCGCCTGGTTACACCCAATTTTTGGTATTCCCTGAGGCTCATACCGGTTTCTTTTTTAAACTGCCGGCTCAGTGCCGAAGGGTTTTGATAACCAAGGTTATAGGCTATTTCACTCAGGTTCATTTCACCATATTCCACGAGCTCCTTCGCTCTTTCAATTTTTAGGAGTAGGCCATAGCGTTCTATGGTTTTACCGAAAACCTTAGAGAAATTTTTGCTCAGGCTTTCGTAATTCACCTCCATTTTTTCGGCAATGAACGTGGAAAGCTTTTGCTCTAAATTTGTATTCCAGATGTAGTTGATTACCCAGCGCTTGGTCTGCTCGGCCAGCAGGGTTTGCCTATCCCAAATTATGCTGAATTCGTTTTCGCGAATTACCTGCTCAATATGGCTTCGGCTTATTTTATCGGGCGTGAAAGTTATTACCACACGGCCCAGTTCTATTTCCACGATTTCTGCACCGGCCTGCCTTAGCTCATCGTTGAGCACTTTGAGGCAGCGGCTACAAATCATGCCTTTTACCTTAAATTCTTCTGTAATACGGTTTTGATCTTTCATACTTTCTGTAAGTTGATGATAACATCATTGGAACGATGTCTTAATCACTGGAATAAGGATTGACACACGTTTCATTCATGTACACGCATGTACCCCCGGGTAATTAACTCAACAGGACGGCAGGTAAAGGAAGTGCTGATGAGCACATCCATACATTGAATATACCAGCCGTGGAGTGAAACTACCCCCACAGAAAATGAAAGTCTAAATCAGGTAAGATTGATGCAGGATACGCAGGCTAAAGCCCGATGGGGCGGGCCTGGGTGGAGGCATCCATTTCTGAAGGGCGTGCCCTTCTAATTTTGGAAAGTATTGACTTATGGCTACCCGCAAAATAGCTGCGGGGCTTTCAGAAGGGTGAAAATCTACTGTGTAAGGCTGCGCTTTTTGCTGGAAAACAAGGAAGAATGCGGTAGTGACATCGCTGCAGCAGCCGTCATCATCCTCACTGTTTTTTTGATGGTGATCACCGGAATGATCATGGCTGTGTCCATGGGAATGAGGGTCGTGGTGGTGGTCGTCAGAATGCCCAGGGCTGTCTGCATGATGAGCAACAGATGGCTGGTTGTGGTGATCACAACACTCAGCAAGAAAGTTACCCAGGCCGCACCAGATAGTGAGCATGTACACACCCAGCATCGGCAGCCCGAAGGCCGAGAGCATTACTTTCCTGGATATGTTGCTATTTGTTCTCATTTAGAACTTTAAGAAACGGAAATGCAAGTAAAAGATGATTAAAACAATGACATTTGTCATACTTTGGTGGAAATTACAGTTTTTTTGTTAAAGTGGAGACGGCAACTTTCTGATTTTAGATCAAAAGCATACCGCCCTTTTTATATTCAGTTATTTTTCCCAAAGGCCGTATAGCTATCCTCCGATTCAAAATATCCCACTGTTCCCTGCTCATCCAGTAATACAATGTAGGCATCTACTTTATCCACCTTTTTACCGCTGGCCGGATCAATGGCCATGCGGGATGATTCCTGTTCATTGAGCTTCTTAACGCACATCTGGCAACACCCATAATAGGTTTTTCCATTTACCGGAACGGCTATTTGGGGTTTGCCCATGTAAGCATCGTTTACCATGCATACCAGTTCGTTGGGCACCTGATCGCCCACCTGGTAGTGTTGCTTGGCAGAGTTTTGGGCTGCTTCAGCCGGCCCTGTTTGTTTATTCCCGGATTGAGTTTGGGTATTGCAACTGATAGCCGCAAGCAAAAACAGCCCTCCGGCCACTACTCTGAAAATTGTATTGTTCATTGTTATAGTAATTAGTGCCTGCGGGCACAAGCACGAATTTTAATACCAACCAAAATTTATGTTGTGCCCACAGGTCTTAGTTATTTAATGGTTTCTTTTACCTTACCACACCTGAGCATTTTGTCACCAAAGTAGGGATTGTTGATTTGCTTTTCATTGGCCAGCCAGTGGGCACCCTCGCCTCCGTTGGCCATGGGGCAAAACTCCACATACACTTCTCCGGCACTTATTTCCGCATCTCTCACCAATTCGGCCATTTGGGTGCTCAATGAAGCAAAGGCCTTTCGCTGGGCCTCCAGCGAACCTGCTTTCATCACATTGGTGGCACTTTTTTGGGCGGACTCAGCATTCTCCACCTTGCTTAGGGACGCTGCCAGTTCTGCAGCTTTTGCTTCGGCTTCACCGGCATCTGAGGCAACCAGGGCATCCTTCAGAGCAATGTAATTGTTATAGGCCTGCTGCAGGTTTTCATTTTCAAATTCGGGGGCCATACTGCTCCCATGATCGCCACTCATATTATGTTTGGAGTGGTCGTGTTGTGCAAAAGTGCCCAGGCTCAGGAGGGCCAGGCTTAGCATCATTACTACTTTTTTCATTTTACTGTTTATTTAAGTTATCAAAAACGGACACTGCTTTAATTCATTCGGAATGGGTCCGGTTCATTCCTTTATTTTTCACTAATGGTGGCTTTCACTTCACCACAACTCAGCATGGCCTCACCGAAATATGGGTTTTTCACTTCCCTTTCCAGGCTCAGCCAGTTTGCCCCGCGGTTGTTATTGGCCATGGGGCAAAATTGAACGTATAGGGTTTGGTTATAGGGTCTGAAAGTTTCCACAAGCATTTTCAGTTGAGATGAGATTTCAATAAAACTTGCTCTGAGTTCTTCGATGTCTTCAGTAATTGATGCTTTTGCTGTTGATGTTTTCAGGGCAGTGCTGTGTTTCATCCATACATTGTGTGATTCTCCTGTAAAGAGGGCCATATTAATTTTTCCCAGTTCCTCTTTTAGCTTCTGGGCATAGGCCTGTGCTTGGGTAGCATCGTCATTCACGAGGGCATCCTTCATATCCAGATAGGCGTCTATTACCGGTTTCAGTGCTTCTTTGGCTTTGGAACCTATTGTTATATCCTTATTATGGGCAGCATGGTTATTCCCTGAGCCAGCAGGAGGACCGCCCATATCCCCGTGGTTATGACCGGTCATGGCGGGGCCGCCCTCGGGATTCATCATACTGGGTTTACCGGCCAGTTGTGCTGCTGCATCAATACTAAAGGTACCGCTCACTGCAATTTCCTCTCCGGGCTCCAGGCCTTCTTCTACCACAAAACCTTCTCCCAATTCAGGCCCAAGCACTACCTCACGCATCATAAAGTTTACACCTTGCGCAGAGCTGCTTTTTACATAAACCACAGAGCGCTCACCCGTCCACATCACCGCAGATTTAGGAATAACCAAGGCTTCCTTGTTATATTCCAAGTTTGCACCTACTACACCACTGGCAAACATCTCCGGTTTTAGCTTATTGTTTGGGTTTCGCATTTCCACCCGTGCCTTGGCCACCCTTGTTTTTGGGTTCAACACCGGGTCAAGAAAAGTGATCTTATCGCTAAACTGCTCGCCAGGCAGGGACTGTACCGTAAAGTTTACCTGGTCACCTTCATCAATCCAGGGAAGGTCAGATTCATACACATCAAAAAGTACCCACACCTTGCTGAGATCGGCAATTTCATAAATAGGCTGGCCTTTTCGGATGTAGTCACCCAAGTTTACTTTTTTGCTAATTACATATCCCGACACATCGGCCACGATGGGAAAATTTTCAATTGTCTCACCAGCGTTCACTATCCGCTCTATCTGGGATTCGGACAGTTTCCAGTTACGTAATTTCTCAATAGCCGAACGATAAAGGGCGGGCTGACTTTCCTTGATTTTGCGTGCTTCAAAAACTTCTTCCTGGGCGGTAACCAGGTCAGGGGAGTAAATGTAGGCCAGCAACTGACCTTTTTGCACGAACTCCCCGGTGAAGTTGACGTTTAGTTTTTCAATACGGCCTGGTATGTGGCTGGTCTGTGAAAAGACCAGTCTTTCGTCTTCCTGTACCTTGCCGTTGAGGCGCACTTTTTTGAGTGGCTTCATGGAACCCGCTACGGCTGTACGAACGTTTGCCAACTGCATGGCTGTAGGTGACATCGAAATTGCCATCGGATCCATCTCCGAACCGGTTTCATCTTCAAGCGGAATGAGATCCATGCCACAAATGGGGCAATCGCCAGGTTCACTCTGCCTGATTTGTGGGTGCATGGAGCAGGTCCAGATGGTTTCTTCGCCAGCCGCGGTTTCAGTATGTTCATGCTCATTTTCAGCAGAAGTTTTACCGCTGGAAAAAATCAGCCAACCTGCCAGCAAACCCACCACCAAGGTGGCAATTATGCTTATCCAGAATGTTTTTTTATTGATAGTCATTGTCTTAATTTTTAGAAGTGATGTAATTCAATTTTGCCTCCGCTATTTTATACTCCGATAGGCTGGTGGCCTGCATCATTTGGTATTTCAGCAACTGTTGTTGCATGCGTAGCACTTCTTCAAAGTCATCTCCATTATTAGAGTAAGAAGAGAATAAGAGGTTTAGTGCCTGGCGTGTCTCATCGATCTGCTCGCGGTACAAGTCGAGGTTTTGACGTTGTTTTTCAATTTCATACCACACCATTTCATAAGCACTGCCCAGGTTGTTGGCCGTTTCCTGCCGCATATCCCTGTAGGCTTCCTGCATAATGCGTGCTTCTTCTTTGGCTGCCTTATACTTCCCCCTGAAAATGGGCAGGCTCATGGTCAGCATAGGCATCACTACGTCCTGTCCGTTGTCTGCAATATCCATATCCGTCCGCTTGCCTACCAACACGTAATCGAGGCCAAGGCCAAAGCTGGGCAGGCCCCTGCGGATGGCGGCTTTTTCCTGTTCCTTCATTGCTTCTTCCTTGAGGATCAGTTCTTCGAGCAGGGGATGGTTTACCAACAAACTGTCCCTGTGATAACCGTCTGGTAAGGGAGATACCTTTATGGTATCTACAATGCTGACGGCCATCGTTTCATCACGGTTCAACTGGTTGTTAAAACGGGTAAGCAGTGGCTGGCGCTTATCCTCAAGGATATTGATGTTCGTGCGGGCATCTTTTATCATAATGTCAACCCGTAGCACATCTACCATACTGCTCTGATTGTTTTCGTACTTGCTCTGGGCCAAAGTCATAAATGACTCCAGGATTTCAAGGTTCTCCCTTTGCAAACGCAACTGTTCTTCCAATTCATAGAGCGGAAAGTATGCATCTGCGACCTGGTAAAAGAGCTTATTGCGAGCATCAAGGAAGTTTTGGTATTTAGCCTGTGCCATTAAAGCAGCAGCATTACCTTGCGCTTCCAACGTTCCAAACCAGGGAAACATCTGACTAAGGGAAAACTTTGCCTGCTGAGGCCCCACACGTGTTTCTACCGGTGAAATAAAATACCCGAAAGACAGCGTAGGGTCAGGTAGGCTGCTCACTTGCGGCACCTTCTCCATGGCAGCTTTAAACTCTTTGTACCGGGCCTGTAGGCCGGGGTTGTTTTCTGCTGCTATTTTCTGATAATCTTCAAGGCTTTGCCCCAATACCAACATTGGTAAGGACAACACCAGAAACATTATGAAATTTTTAATCTCTTTCATACTTCCTTAGTTTTTTCTTCTAATTTTTTCACCTGTTTTTCTTCACGCATGGAATAGAGTACGGGCACGATGAAAATGCTTACCAGGGCAAAGGCCATCCCGCCAAAGGTGGGTATTGCCATTGGGATCATGATGTCGGCACCACGTCCGGTAGAAGTTAACACCGGTAGCAGGGCAATCATGGTGGTGGAGACGGTCATCAGTGCGGGGCGTATCCTCCGCAAGCCAGCCTCTACCACAGCCGCCCGCACTTCTGAATGGGTCTTTGGCTTATTGCGCTTGAAGCTTTGATCCAAATACGTAGCGATGAGCACGCCATCATCGGTGGCGATTCCAAAAAGGGCAATGAAACCTACCCATACTGCCACACTAAGGTTGATGGTATGCATTTGGAACAAGTCCCTGAAGTTGGTGCCGAATACAGTGAAATCGCCAAACCATCCCTGGCCGTACAGCCAAATCATAATAAAACCTCCGCTGAAAGCCATGGCTATACCGCTGAACACCATGAGTGAAGTGGTAACGGATTTGAACTGGAAATAAAGTATGAGGAAGACAATGACCAGTACCAGGGGCACGATGATAGATAACCTCTTTTCGGCCCGTACCTGGTTTTCGTAGCTACCCGAGAATTTATAGCTGATACCCGCAGGCACATCCAGGCTACCTGCATCGATTTGTTGCTGAATGGCATTTTGGGCATCATTGACCACCTCCACTTCAGCAAAACCATCACGTTTGTCAAATAGCACATAGCCTACCAGGAAGGTTTCCTCGCTTTTTATGGCCTGGGGCCCTCTTACATATTCAATATCTACCACCTGCCCGATAGGGATTTGGGCTCCCGTGGGAGTGGGTAGAAGTATATCACTAAGGGCTTCAGGGTCATCTCGTAATTCACGGGGATATCTCACCCTTACGGGAAAGCGCTCCCTACCTTCCACCGTGGAGGTGATTTTCATACCACCAATCGCGGTCTCAATAGTCTGCTGAACGTCTTCTACATTCAGTCCGTATCGCGAAATTTCATCGCGGTCGATATTGAGGTGAACGTAAGGCTTTCCTACAATCCGATCCGCAAAAACGGCCTCTGCTTTCACTGAGGGTACATTTTTTAATATTTCCTCCAATTTCATCCCGAAGTTTTCAATGGTCTTCAGATCGGGTCCATATACTTTAATTCCCATTGGTGCCCGCATACCGGTTTGTAGCATCACCAGGCGTGTTTCAATAGGCTGCAGCTTGGGGGCCGAGGTCACGCCCGGTATTTTAGTCACCTTCACTATTTCATCCCAAATGTCGTCCGGTGAATGAATATGCTCCCGCCAGTTTCTGAAGAATTGACCACCATCATCAGCAATAAGCTGCTCCTGGTCAATACCTGCTTCCAGGGCCTGAGTATTGCTAAGGGTATCACCACTGTTCAGAATGAACCGGTCTTCATCATCCACCTTATAGCGTTGGCGAAAGCCTTTTTCATTTACCATGTATTCAGGCTTGTAGTTGATAATGTTTTCATACATGGAAATAGGTGCTGGATCCAGTGCAGATTCTACCCGGCCCAGTTTACCTACGGTAAGATCCACCTCCGGGATATTGGTCAACAACATATCCAATTGGCCCACTACCTTTTTATTGAACTCAATACCTGAGTGTGGCATGGAGGTGGGCATCAAAAGAAAGCTGCCTTCATCAAGTGAGGGCATAAACTCCTTACCTACGCCTGGGAAGGTATGTGTTAATCCGCTCCAAACGCTGGTGGTGCGAATTTCCACGCCCACGGCATCAAAGCCCCTGGCCACAAAGCCAAACACAGAGTTAAAGCCCATCCAGATAATTACCCCCAGCAGAATGAGAGCGGTGGGTATGGCCAGAAACTTGGCCTTGTTATCAAGGCACCACTTGAGAATGGACTCATAATAGCGCTGCAGCAAAGCGAAACTTCCAAGAATGAGACTAACTAATATGCCTACGAAAACGAAGTTGAGGAATAAGCTTTTTTGAGCTCCAAGGGGTAACCAATACTTCCCGAGCAGCCAGGTGACCACCAGCACTACCACGATGACACTCATGTTCCTGGTAAACCAGTTTTGTTTGGGGCTGTACCGTTTTACAAACCATGCTGCGCCAAAAGCCATGAGGGCTATTCCGGCCCACAACACCTGGAAGATAGCCACTATCAGCCCTACAAGTATTAGGCTTGCATTGAGTAAACGGGCCGTTTTTTCGCGCTTAACTCTGATTCCAAAAAACCAATGGGCTAATGTGGGGAGGATGAGCAGCGATACTATCAGAGCTGCTATGAGGGCAAAAGTCTTAGTGAAAGCCAGCGGTCCAAAAAGTTTTCCCTCAGCAGCTTGCATAGTGAAAACGGGGATAAAGCTTACTATGGTAGTGGATACCGCGGTAACAATGGCCGTAGCCACTTCAGCACTGCCGCGATAAATGGTTTCGATCAACTTATCTCCGGGTGAAGCTTCATCAACATGCTTGATGATATTTTCCGAGAGTATGACCCCAAGATCAACCATAGTACCAATGGCAATGGCGATACCGGATAGGGCCACAATATTGGCATCTACACCAAAATATCGCATGGCTATAAACACCATGAGCACCGATATAGGCAACAAGCTGGAGATGAGCAGGGATGCTCTGAGGTTAAATACGGAAACAATCACTACCAGTATAGTGATGAGTACCTCCAGGGAGAGTGCCTCCTCTAATGTTCCCAGGGTTTCGTGGATCAGGGTGGAACGGTCGTAAAAGGGAACAATGGTTAACTGGCTTTCCACTCCATTGTCCAGAACTTTCTTGGGCAGACCGGGAGCAATCTCCTTGATTTTGTCTTTCACATTGTTAATCACCTGTAAAGGATTGGAACCATAGCGGGCCACTACCACGCCACCTACTACTTCGGCCCCATCCTTATCGAGCATGCCTCTTCTGGTGGCCGGACCCAATGTTACTACCCCAATGTCTTTTATCCGGATGGGCACATTGTCCTCAACGGCTACCACGGCTTTTTCTATATCCTCCAGTTTCTTGATATAGCCCAGGCCCCGCACGAGATATTCCGCCTGGTTGATCTCTATGGTCTTGGCCCCCACGTCTTTATTGGACTTACGCACGGCCTGCATTACTTTATGCAGGGGTATGTCATAGGCTTTCAGTGCATCGGGGTTTACATCAATCTGGTACTCCTGCACAAAACCCCCGATGGAGGCCACTTCCGAAACACCAGCGGTCGCATTGAGAGCGTACTTTACATAAAAATCCTGTACCGTTCGGATTTCGTGCAGGTCCCAACCTCCTGTGGGATTACCGTCTTTATCCCGGCCTTCAAGTGTATACCAATACACCTGGCCCAGGGCTGTGGCATCAGGACCCAGGGCAGGTTGTACACTCTCGGGGAGCAGATCGGTTGGCAATGAGTTGAGTTTTTCCAAAATCCGGGAGCGGCTCCAATAAAACTCCACATCTTCTTCAAAAATGATGAAGATGCTGGAAAACCCAAAGATGGACGTGCTGCGGATGGATTTTACCCCTGGAATACCCAGGAGGTAGGTTGTTAAAGGATAGGATATCTGGTCTTCAATATCCTGTGGAGAGCGGCCGGGCCACTGGGTGAAAACGATCTGCTGGTTTTCACCTATATCCGGGATTGCATCCACGGGCACGGGATCGGAGGGCAGGGCTCCGATTTCCCAGCCAAAGGGTGCAGTAACAATACCCCAAGTGATGAGGCCTACTAAGAGAAGCGAAGTAACTAACTTGTTCTCCAGAAAATATTTAATGGTCTTATTAAGCATAATACTATGGATGTTAATTGAACTAAATGATGTTCAAAGGCATAAATAGCCTATTGATCCACCCCATGCATGACAGGGCAGAAATCCGGTTGTATTGTACTTTCTAAATCAGGAAGGATTGAAACAGTACCTGAACGTTCTGTTTCAGCAGAGGAGAGGAATAATTGGGGTAGAATGAAACCCGCTCGTTAATTGGGAAAAATTGAACTACAAAACTGTGGATGAAAGCAACCACGAAAGTTTTATTCAGCTCTAAAGATGGTTGTACCAGGGTTACATCCTCATCCAGTTGGATGAGTTCGTGCTGATTGTCACAGCAGGGCTTTGCATTAATTTGGTCATGCCCACTTTGTGAAGAGCAGGTTTTGGGACCTTCATCCATACCACAATCCAAATGCTCAAGGCCCAAGGAGAGCGTATGCTTCACGGCTTCACCACCACAGAAGTGCGTGTTGGCGGCAATGCCAATGTTGGATGCCAACATCAGGAGAGCAAGGAATATGGAGAATGCTTTTTTCACTTGAGTGCAAATATAGCCAACTGAGTACTCTCTATAAAATGACTTTTGTCAGGTTATGAAACAATCCCGTTCGAAGATAGCCCAGCAAAACTTGTATTAGTTCATGTCCCTTCAAAATGGTTTCCATTCTGTTTCAAAAGCACCAGAATAAATTTCTCTCTTATCACCCGCACATATCACCAAGGCAATTTGTAAATGAGGAATCTCACCTGTACCTGGGAAGACAATATCGTCTACGGATTGAATTGGGCACGGAAAAAGGAGTAAAGTTTTGTCGAGGGAGGTTAATAATCAGTGCCACGGAAAAAAAGATGGGGAGCGTGTTATCAGAAAATGGTTTCGCGAAAAGGCCAAACATCATTTTGAAAATATCTTGGAGACGACTTTTCCTAAGTTCAAGAAGTATTCTGTTCCTTTTCCGGAGCTTTCGATTCGTCAAATGCCCACAAGGTGGGGTAGTTGCACACCAAAAGGAAAGGTTATCCTCAATCTGGAGCTTGTAAAGGCTCCTAAAGGCTGTATTGAGTATGTTATCATACATGAGCTATGCCATCTGATTGAGCATAACCACACTAAAGCCTTCTATGATTTACAAGAAACCATCTTCCCGGAATGGAAAAAATGGAAAGAACGGTTGGAATATCAGTTGGTATAGGTGATTATTACCCCAATATCTCCTCCAAATACATCAAATCCGCCTCAAACACCTTCCAGGAATAGGAGCAATCCTGATTTTCGTCTGAATCCTGGTTGAAATCTTCCTCGTAATCCTCAAAATCGTCCGCATCGTCCCAATTTTCATCTGAATCTGAACTAAAAGGCGATGCGCTGTCCCGCATTTGGTCCAGTTGTCCCAACCATTCTTCAGTTTTAGCGATTAATTCCTTGAGAATGTCCAGACAATCGTCCCATTCGTCCAGTTGATGAATGCGAACATAGTCGGACAGTGTTTCTTCGTAACGGGACAATTGACCTTGCATGTTTAAGATGTCCTGATAAGTACATGGGATAGCCCCATCGGGGTACCGGTCCATTAGTTTGAGTTGAAGGAACGCCCATTTTTGAATGGGTAGAAGAATTTTTCGCAGCTCAATACTTTTTGATCGGTCTTGATAAATAGACTGATTGCGTTTCATTTCGAGTTCCTTTTCTTGTTGGGCTAGCTTTTTAAGCTCTAGTTCATGTTGGAGCTCCATTTTTCTCATTTCCAATTGAATAGAGGGGTCTGCGTTATTGGTTTGAATGGCGGTTGATTTCCTGGATTTCTCTTGAAGCCATCTAGCCACTGTGCTCTTTCCAATTCCAAGTTGGTAAGCGATTTCACGAATAGATTTTCCTTGTTTGCTGAGTTGTAGGGCTTGTTCTTTTTGGTTCATAGTATCAAAATTGAATGGTTGATCAATTGAGTTTTTGATGATTTGAGCATTTCAGGGGGCAGATTGGAAGTGATCATTTGATCAAAAGATCATTGACTCATTTACTCATTCTGGTCCCTATAGAGTTTGCGATATCGTCCGTGTCCAAGTCGCTCAAAGGGACCCTGGACCAGGTATCGGGTTATGGTTGGAGAAGATAGTTTCAGTGATTTCCCCACTTTGTTGGCTTCATTCTTTGTGAACTCAACGGGTAGTTTTTCAATGAACTGTTCCATTCTTCGATGTTTCATAGATTGATCATGGTTTTTAGGCATGTCGGCCATGTGGATCAGGCTATGTTGAATGGTGTGCAAGGTGATTTGCATAGCCGTTTCCAGGTCCCTGGGATGGACTAAGCCATCCGGGGTTTCCCTTTTGGAACTATCGATAAACCACCTGATAGAGGATAAGACCATTGTAATCCTAAATGCAATAAGTCCAGAGCGATGTATGGTGGCCAATACACGTTCCCCTGTTTCGGAGTAGTAGATCCTGGTATAGTGGCTGAAGAACTTTACAAAGTGATCTTGCATTCGTTTGTCCAGCCTCCATTGTATGCCTTCCTGCTGGACTTCCAGAAACTGAAATAAGTCCAGCAATTGCTGTCCCATGTCCTCAAAAAGCTGTCCCGGGACGTCCATTTTATGTGCAAAGACGTTTCGGAACTGTGGGACACTACGCATGGTGTAATACATGAATCGACTAAAGAGTCCATTCTCCGTATTGGGAATAAGCCTTTTAAACTGACCATTGGTACCAGTGAGTAGGGCACTCAATCTCGGTTCCTCAACCACAAGGTATTCTTTATTGGTTCTACGTTGCATTTCTACCGATTCATGATGAAATGCGCAACGTAAAATGTCGCTAAAGTTTCCCCAATCCTGGGTGAGCGAATTGGCCAGGGTATCCGCTTCCGTGCTAAAGAGGATCCCCATTTCATCATTTTCAGCAAGGGTGTTGATAAAGGAGCTGGCTGAGTTGTTCGCCGGTATGAATAGCAGCTTTTGTTTCGGTGGTGGAGGAAGCTCGGACAGATCCTGGTTATTGGCTTTTAACTCCGCTTTGTTTTGTTCGTAGCGGTTAATCTCGTCCTGACTTTTGGAAATTCGTTCGCGATGAATGGCCTTACCCAAAGATCGGAGGTGGTTTAAAATCCCTTTTCCTGCGCCAGCCGGTGCGTCCACGAAGGTGAACAGGTGAGGGTAGACCATCCTGTTGTCATAAATACCATAGATGTTAGGTAGACACCCTGAAATCACGGTAATAGCACCTAGTAACAGCACATCCCGTTCTTGTCTGTTATTAGCAATCTCCAGAAGTTGAGAGAGGCAAGCAGGCAGGTTCTTATATATTTCAGGAGCAAACATCCCATCGATGTGCTGGACAGGAGTAGGAACGAAAAAACTGTCCTCCCTGGAAAGGTCGTATTGTGCCGCTTTCATTTCTTGAGGGGATTATTTCGGGTATAAAGTCGGCCTTCCTTAGAGAAGTGCGTCATTTCATTTTGCTTTCCCCGGTTTAGCCAATCGTCCAGGTCGCCACGTCTGAAAAGAATTTTCTTCCCATTCTTGTAGAAAGGGATCTTCCGCTTACTGGTTAAAGTATAGAGGGTCTGCTTCGCAATATGTAGGTATGCGGCAGCCTGATCGGCGTTCAGCACTTCCTCTCGTTGATCCTGCTCAACTTGTAGATTCTTGAGTTGAAGTTGCTGTTGTTGTAAAGCTGTTTGAACGGCCTCGGTCACCAGGTCGGTGATAAAGGCTTCTAGATGAGAAAATGTTTTATCCATAGAGTATCATTTTCTCTTTCGATCATCAAACAGAAAGCCATGCCAACTTTTATCGTTGGCTTGACTTTCTTATCGGACCTAATTTCACCACAATGAACCCCCGGACCCTGCGCAAAAGACGGAAAACAGTGGAACGTAGTGTATCAAATTGTAATACTCATTCCTTTGATTTCCGTTAAATGCTCAATCGCATATTTTTTTGTAACAATTTGTACAAAAAAGCAACCCAGAAAAATCGGGTCAAAATGACAGGTGATTTTTGGCAGTTTATTGGTCATTCTTGTCAGTTTTAAGTCCAAGATGGATTCTGTTCATGGCCTCTGTTTTCGTTTTATCCATCACCTTACCGTATATCTGTGTGGTGTGAATGTTCTTATGGCCAAGAAGCTTGGACACCGTATAGATATCGGTTCCTTCCGCTAGCTGTAAGGTGGCGAAGGTGTGTCGGAAATTGTGGAAGGTGATTTTTTTCGTGATCCCAGACTTTTGCAGCCAACGTTGGAGCTCGCTATAATGCAGTTTGAAGTTGTAGTCTCCAAAGATCTTATCCTCGGGAAAGGTGGGCTCACCAAGTAAGAGTATGGCTTCCTCAGATAACGGAAGTGTTTCTTCCGCTTTGGTTTTATTCATATTAAAACGAACAAAGTATCCGGTGGCATCGGAGTATTGGATTTTCTCCCAGGTCAGACTCATGATATCACCCATTCGCATTCCAGTGAGGGCGGAGAAGAGGCAACTACGTTTCATAGCATCGGATCGGGTTTCTGAATTGGCCAGACGGATCAACTCCTCCTTGGTAAGAAACTCTCTATAAACCTCTGGTTGAGAGATTCCTTTTACAAGATCAAATGGGTTTTGCTTGACGTAACCCAATGCAGTAGCTTCACGAACGCATGCCCGCAGTTTATTGTAGTAACTGTAAGCAGAGCTTTCTGAAATACGCATCATGGGTGAGTGAATCCGGGTCGCTTTGGTTAGGAGATAATCTTTGTAATCGTTGATCAATTGTGGTTTCAGATCACCAAAGGTGCATCGGTCATTGACAAACTTGCTAAAGGTCTTATAAGAAGCTGCCCATCCACCTTGGTTACTGGTTTCCTTACTCTTCTTGCGCATTTGTTGTTCGTAGAATACCAGAAAGTCATCGTACTCAGAAGAACGAGACAATCCATACCGGCCAGCAATCCGGTCCAGTTGCCGCTCTGCCGCAATGGCCCTGGCCATGCTTTCTACCTCTCGGTTGTGCTTGCGTTCCACTTCATCACGTGGCGGGTTGTAGAGGTACATTTCCAGGTATTCGAATCGGGTGGATTTACCGGTTTTCGGCGAAATAATAGGAGGGTAGTAATCCAGGTATAGAGAGATCTTACCATTATTCCTTGGTCTTTTTCTAAGCGTAACTTTCATCATGACTTAAAGAATTTTTTAAACGACTTCTGAGAAATGATTCGGCGGCCAAGGAGCTTGGCAGATTCAAGCTTGCCTTGTTTAATCGCCCTTTGAACCGTCCATCGGGATACGCCCAGGATTATAGCTGCTTCCTCTACACTGATATAATCTCTCTTTTGAAGCGTCTTGATTGGTGCAGAAAGTTTCTCCAGGTTTTCTCTCTGAGCTGCCTGGTTTCGCTCTTGTCGCTTTCGCTCTTTGTAAGCCTTTTTCGCACAGTTCGTAGAACAGTACTGGGTTGTGGATTTGCGTGCCTCAAATAGATTTTGGCAAAACATGCAAATTTTTGGAATCGGGTCTTTACTCGCCGCCATAACAGATTTTTTGCGCTGGTGCACCTTGGTGCAAAATGGAGCAGTAAGGTGCCAGCCGGTTCAACATAAAATTCAACCGCTCAATGAGTGAGGCCTATTTGATGCGCACCTCTTTGAGCGCAACAAGTGCGCAACAAAAAGGAGACAAAACGCAAAAAGAGCGAAGATTGACACGTGTCAAAATACGCTCGTAAACTACTGTTAATAAAGGTGTTTAGTTTGTTTTTAGCTATCGTTGTTTATCGATAGTTATATGGGTTTACTTCCCGATACAAAACTTCCCAAAGATATTTCCCAAAATATCCTTGTCAACATCAACCTCGCCAATGATGCTGCCCAATTCGCTAAGGGCGGTGCGAATATCGATGGAAAGCAGGTCGCCACTAATACCAAAGTCAAGGCCTTCGCGCACTTTTTCAATCTGAATTAAGCTCTTTTGCAAGGCATCCAAATGACGAACATTGGTAACAATGCTTTGCTGAGCAGCTAGGTCACCCCATTGATAGAAGGCGCTGATTTGCGCGTGTAAGTCTTCCAATCCCTTTTTATCCTTGGCACTAAGATGTAATGCCTTTAGCTCTTTGAGCTTTTGTTCTTGCTCACTGCTGAGGGTGGGTAGTAATTCGGCTTTATTGAGGATGAAAAGGAAATTGCGTTCGCCCGCCCGATTTTGAATATCCTGATATTCCGATGCTAATTCTATCCATCCCTCTGGGCCTTGGAGCCGATCAGCAGCAAAGAGGTAGAGTACCAAATCACTTTGTTCTACCTTTTCGTAGGTGCGTTTTATCCCAATGCTTTCCACCATATCGGTGGTTTCGCGAATACCCGCGGTATCAATAAAACGATAGCTTATCCCATCAATGTGAATTTCATCTTCAATGGCATCGCGGGTGGTGCCGGCAATTTCGGTTACAATCGCTTTTTCTTCCTTAAGCAGGGCATTGAGCAAAGTGGATTTCCCTGCATTGGGCGCGCCTACAATCGCCACGGGAACCCCATTTTTAATGGCATTTCCGGTATCGTAAGAAGAAATAAGACTAGTGAGTACCTGCTCTATACGATTGAGTAATTCCTGAAATTTGGAGCGATCCGCGAATTCCACATCTTCTTCGGCAAAATCGAGTTCCAGTTCAATGAGAGATACAAAGTCGATTAGTTCTGATCGCAGGGCTTTGATTTCATCAGAAATACCGCCCCGCATATGTTGCAAAGCAATTTGGTGACTGGCCTTGTTTTCAGAGGCAATTAAATCGGCAATGGCCTCTGCTTGCGAAAGATCCATTTTACCATTGATAAAAGCCCGTAGGGTATATTCACCTGGATCGGCCATGCGAATGCCCTGGCGCATCAATAAGCCTAAAATACGCTCCTGGATATAGGTGGAACCATGACAGCTAATCTCGATCACATCTTCACCCGTGTAGGATTTAGGGCCTTTGAATAAGCCCAGCATCACTTCATCGATTAATTGTTCGCCGTCCATTAAGGAACCGAAAACCATTTTATAGCCCTCATTATTTTCCAGCTTATGCTGTGCTGAATAGGGCTTGTAAAGCTTGTTTAAAACAGTATAAGTTTCGGGGCCGCTTACCCTAATCATCGCAATGGCGCCCATTCCGGCAGCGGTAGAAAGGGCGCAGATGGTATCTTCCATTCGCATGCGGCAAAGGTACCTACTGTAAATCTAATTTGAAGCGTTCCGTTTTAGCTGTAATGTCTTTGATTACCTGATCCATTTCTTCGGAAGATTCACGGATAAACTGTAATATTTCCTGGGTGTCTGAACTCCGACCATTGGCTTCATCTTCCTTCAATAAGGCTATTAAGCCCAGGATTCGCGCTACTGGCGCTCGCATAACATGGGATTGCATCCAGGCTATATCCTTTAATTTTTGGTTTTGTTGCTCAATAGTTTCCAAATAATGGGTTCGCTCTGTAACGTCGAGGGAATAACAAGCAACTCCGGTTATAACATGGGCCTCATTGTAAATGGGGTAGAGGCTAATGGCAAAAATCTGATCGCCATACTGGGATTGATCCTCAATTTGCACATTAACTTGCTCACCACTTAAGGCTCTTTCATAGAGGGGTTTCCAGCGTTTTCCATGCTCCTTTCCAAGTCTTTCATTTAGAATCGAATCCCCGATTTTAAAAACATGGTCACTGCGGTTCTGCAAAAATTGCAAGTAGCTTTTATTGGCACTCAGTAAGCGGAACCGCACGTCAATCGACCACATATGATCATCGGTACTGTTGATTAAAGCCTCAGTGTTTAAACGCATCTGTTCTAATTCCAAACGCTTTAATTCCAATTCGGTAACATCCCAGTTAAGACCGACAATTCTGGAAGGCTCTCCATTTTGATCTCGAATAACTTTCGAAATGGCGGCAATATGTTTGGTTTGATTTCCGGCTCTGATACGGAACTTGAAATTCACATTATCAATGCCCTTTTCCACAGATTCTTGGAAAGTTAGGGCGGTGCCCTCCCGATCTTCAGGGTGAATGGATTCTAACCAATCCTCAATTTTATGATGGAAGTTTTCCGGACTGCGCTTATAAAGTCGGAACATATTCTCATCCCACTCTACATAACTATTAGCGGCTAAGTTTAGGTCCCAAATTCCCACCGTATTTGCTTTAGTGGCCAACTCAAACCGCATTAACAATTCCTTGAGTTCTGCTTTTTGGCGATGCTCCTCGGTGGTATCTCTGCCTAATGCAACAAAGTGAGTTACCTTGCCTTGGTCATTTTGAACGGGAACAACAGAAATGTTAATGTAGTAGGGGGATCCATCTTTAGTATAATTGATCATTTCCGTTTCGACCGCCTTTTTTTGCCGAAGGGCATTTCTAAGCTTCTGAACTTCAGTGGTATTGGTTTCGGGCCCATATAAAATGCTGGGCGACTTCCCAATTAATTCCTCCATACTATAACCGCTGGTACGCTCAAATGCCTTATTAGCGTAAATAATAGAGGGGCCTTGACCATTCAAATCTTCTGCATTCGTAATCAAGATGCCTTCATTGGCATTGGTTACGGTAGATTCCAATAAGAGCAGTTGACCTTCCCTTTCTTTTCGATGGCTAACATCGGTTCGGATACCGATTACTTCCAGAGCATTTCCATCTTTATCCCTGCGAACTACTTTGGCCCGGTCTTCAAACCAGCGCCATTGATTATCCAAGCAAAGGAATCTAAATTCTTTTTGGTAGGTATCATTTTTGTTTCCAGGCCTTAGTCGCATCAATTCAAGCATTTCATCAATGTCTTCCCGCGACATTCTCGATTCGAGCTCCTCCTCATGTATGGGCTGCCCTTTGCGACCACTGGCCCCCATTAATTCATATAGCTTAGGATCTCCATCCAGGAGCCTACGCTCGCGATCGTAATAGAAGATGGCAGATTCTGCTGCCTTTAAAGCTTGATTTAAGATAAGGGCATTGTTCCTTAATTCATTGCGATATTCAATGAGTTCCATGACGGTACTGGCTTGATTTCCCAGTACTTCCAATAGTTGATCTGAATAATAATCCGGGGTGCCTTCCGGGAAAAACACATAGGTAGTTCCTTTATAGGCATTATTGTAGCTTATTCCGATCGAGATAAGCTCAAAATTGGGGAAGGCCTTAAAAATAGGATCCACGGTTTCTTTAGTAAGAAAGGGGAGAAGGTAGATTAAGTCCTCGGTGATCTTAAATACTTTTCCCTGTCGTAATCCATCAAGGATGGGCATTACGGATGGAAAAACTGTATTGGATTTAGCTGCTTCATCCAGAAACGAAAAGGCCTTTTGAAGATTTGGAGGGATAATACATTGATTCATGCGGTATTCGGACTCCAAACCCGATTCTGTAACGGTGCCAGAGCCTACCACTACTTTTTCATTAAACCAATGGTAAATGGATTCGGATAAGGCATTGTATACCTGATTAATTTCGTTAAGCCTCAGTAAATCTGAGCTACTGTTTGCTAAATCAATAAAAATGCGCTTTTGCTGATACTCCTTTTTTTGGAGATGTATGATTTCTGTAACATCTCGTACAATACCATGGATGCGTTTTATTTCTTCCTTTTCATTAACCTCAGGTTGAATCTTACATTCTAACCATAGTTCAGCTCCATCTGGCCGATGGAATAACCAAATATTTTGACTGCTTTCGCCTCTATATAAAGCCAGTTTGAAATTGTGAAAAAGCTCTGACCGATGTTGATCATTTAATCGTGCAAGATTTCGGCGATCCCTTAAATCAAAAACCCCCTCAATTCCCAGGATTAAAGGCATGTTTTGAGAATAACTAAAGGCCTTTTCGGAGGTAAGATATTCCCAATCGGCCACCAGGGCCATGGCCTGAGCTTCCCGCAGTCTTTCATTGCTTACCTTGAGTTCTTCTTTAGCAATTTGCCTTTCGGAAATGTCTTGAGAAAATACATTTGCTCCAACAATATTCCCATCCTCACTCAGGGTAGGGTAAATGCTTACAAGTAGATACTTATCCTCTCCGCTAATGGGATGTTTATACTGATCATTATAAGAGTGGCTTTCGCCTTTAAATGCTTTCTGATAGCGCTCTTTCCAGAGTTTCGAAACTTCGATAGGAAATCCGGGAACCTCAGTCATAATCTCCCCAACTTTTAAGTCATGATTGAAATGAAGGCTGAAGTTGTTGCGGAAATTCGGATTAAGAGCAAGTAGCCTATAGTTCTGATCAACGGACCAGATTTCATGAGGATTGGAGTTTAAGATATTAGCCAGGTTTTCTTGACTAATTTTTAAGGCCCTTTCTGCTTCTTTTAATTCACTGATATCTGTACGAAGTGCTATGAATTCAAAAACCTCACCCTGTGAATTTTTGCGAGGAATGATGGTTGTCGATAGCCAATAAAGGTGCCCGTCTTTATGCTTATTGCAAACATTGCCCTTCCATACTTTTCCGGCCAATACGGTATCCCAAAGATCAGCGAAAAAGGCCTCATCATGTACACCGGAATTTAAGATCTGGGTACTGTTCCCTAATAGTTCCTGCAGGGAATAGCCACTGGTTTCGCAAAAACTTTCATTGGCGAACTTAACTTTACCGTCCAGGTCGGTTATCACCACCATATTATGCTGATCAATAGCGTATTGATGGGCTTTGAGCTCTTCAATGGCCTCCAGGTTCTTTTTATTGGAAAGCTTGAGCATTTCAAAGGTTTCCAACTCATCGCTAATATCGCGGGCAATTCCTTGAATAAACTCAACCCAACCTGTCTCTTTATTTTTTACTGGAATGAGGTAGAGCTCATACTGCTTGATTTTGCCTGATTTATGGATCAGTTCAAAAGGACTAAGTACCAGACTTTCGCCTTTCTTCAAAAACTCGGGGAATTCAATTTTAGCAAATTCCGCTTTGGACTTTTCCGTTAAAAAATGATAATAAGAAAGATTTAAAACTTCTTCTTCTGTATAGCCCAGGTGTCTGAATACCTGTGGACAGACATAATTGATGGCATTAAAGTCTCGAGTATAGAAAAATAAGTCAGGGGCACTTTCAACCAGGCTCCTGAAACGTTCCTTTTCCAGTTCTAATTCCTGACGCTGTTTTTCAGCTTTTTCAAGGCTTATAATAATACTTAGGAGGTAATCAGCGCCTCGGTAATGATAGGTGGAAAAACTAACGTGACAAGGCATTACATTACCGTCACGCTTTTTAAGATGTAGCTCAATATCTCTGACTTCACCTTTTTCGGGAAGTTTAATAAAAACATGTTCTCTTTCTAAAAAATCGTTCCAAAGACCAATCTCCATAGGAGTTTTACCGATGCAGTCTTTGAGCTCGTAGCCAAAAACCTCGGTGAAGGAATGATTAACACTTACAATATGGCCATTACCTCTCTGGGTAATAACCATGCTCTCGGGTATAACCTTAAGTAGAGTTTGATGTTGTTGCTCACTGAGTTCGAGCTTTCGGATTAAGCTTAATTGACGCTCACAAAAGAGAATTGCTTTTTCCAGTTCAAAAGCCATGTGCTCAGACTTCAGTAAATAATTACTGGCTCCCGCCTCTAAAATCTGAGGGAGTTTATTTATTTGAGCATCAGAGCCTAAAGCGATTATCGGAATTTTGGGAAATGACTTATGAAATGCAGCTAATTCATGGAGTTGCTCTTCACTAATCAAAACCAATTGATATTCAGTAGAGTCCTCCTGACTTAAAGCTTCTTCCACGCTGGTTTTAAAGCTTAGTTCACACTGAACTTCGCGAAATTCTGCAAAAACAGACTTAAGTAGAGCCTGGTCCTTTAATTGACTATCAATACAAAGGACTTGAATATTCGTGTGGGTTGGGGTCATTTCCTCAGCTCGGTCTTTTCATTTCGAAAAATTCAAAGAAGCAGGGAAGTTTCAGTATAGTATTAATACCCTGAATGCTAATTGAATTTGTGACATGAATTTACAATTTTTTTATTCCGTTTCAGACTTTTTGGTGTTGAGCAGGTCGAATTTGGATATTAACGAAGTCCTTTGCCAAGGCTCTATTTAATAGTTGTAATAACTCGTTCCGGGGCGAGAGGCAAGTGCTGAATAGTAGAGTTGGATTGCTAAATTTAGAGCCCATAAAAAATAGCTTTTCCTTCAATTAAACTCGGATTCAAGGACGGTATTTCAGCAGATAGGCTGTAATTTAGCCCTGTAATTTTAGACTAGCCATGAATAAGATTCTTGTTGCCAATCGCGGCGAAATCGCTTTGCGAATAATGAAGTCGGCCCGCGAAATGGGCATTCAAACCGTAGCGGTTTATTCCGAAGCGGATCGCAATTCACCCCATGTGAAATATGCTGATGAAGCCGTTTATCTAGGGCCCCCACCTTCGGCGCAATCCTATTTGTTAGGCGATAAAATTATTGCCGCTTGTAAAGAATTGGGTGTGGATGGCATTCATCCAGGCTATGGTTTTTTAAGTGAAAATGGGGAATTCGCACAAGCGGTGGAAGATGCCGGTTTGATTTTCATCGGCCCTAAAGCCCACTCCATGAAGGTGATGGGCGATAAACTGGCAGCTAAAGAAGCCGCCCGTGAATTTGATATTCCCCTGGTTCCAGGGACGGAAGGTGCAATTGACGATCCCAAGGAAGCCATTGCAATTTGTCGTGAAATCGGTTTCCCGGTTTTGATTAAAGCTTCTGCCGGTGGTGGTGGTAAAGGTATGCGCGTAGTAGAACGCGAAGAAGAACTGGAAGAACAAATTCACAGTGCTATTTCTGAGGCTAAAAGTGCCTTTGGTAATGGTGCTGTTTTTATTGAGAAATATGTAGGCTCACCGCGCCATATTGAAGTTCAAGTGCTTTGTGATAGCCATGGAAACCGAGTACATCTTTTCGAAAGAGAATGCTCCGTACAACGTCGACATCAGAAAGTAATTGAAGAAGCACCATCAGCCATTCTTAGCGAGGAGTTAAGAGCCGAAATGGGTAAGAAAGCGGTAGATGTAGCTCGCTCTTGTAATTACCTTGGAGCGGGAACGGTAGAGTTTATTATGGATGAAGACCATAATTTCTACTTCATGGAAATGAATACCCGTTTGCAGGTAGAACATCCGGTTACCGAAATGATTACCGGTGTGGATTTGGTAAAGGAGCAGATTCGCGTAGCTCGTGGAGAAGAACTTAGCTTTAAGCAAGAAGACCTTAAAATTCACGGTCACTCTATCGAAGTGCGTGTTTACGCCGAGAATGCTCGTGAAAACTTTATGCCCGATATCGGAAACTTACGTGTGTACCAACGCCCTCATGGTGTAGGCGTTAGGGTAGACGATGGTTTTGAGGAAGGCATGGATATTCCTATTTATTACGATCCCATGATCTCTAAATTGGTTACTTATGGTAAAGATCGCGAAGAAGCGCGCTTGCGCATGATTCGTGCTATCGACGATTATAAGATCGTTGGATTGCATACTACCATGGAGTTTGCCCGTTTTGTAATGAAGCATGAAGCTTTCATTAGCGGAGATTTTGATACCCATTTTGTGAATAAGCATTTCAAACCGGAATACCTCGATCAAAGTCAACATGCTAATGGAGATATCGCTGGTATGATCGTTGCAAAAATGATGGGAGATCAGTCAAAACAAAATGAGCTGGCCGATGCCAATGGTTCTGCCGCTCGCAGTAATTGGAAGATTAAACGCCTATGATAAAGCGCCTTCAGGCCATATTCATATTAAGCCTAATTCAAATTGGTGGTCTTTGGGCTCAACCGATTAAAACGGGAAATAGCCTGAAGGACAGCATCGTTCAATATGCGGCCATGAATCGTACCGATATCATGGATGCAATTATTGTGGATGGGGATACCATACCAATCATGGTTTTGGATGAAGTGCTGCTGGTAGACAAGCCCACTTTCGATTCGCGTGAAGCACGTCGGCGCTATTACATCCTCAAGCGAAAAGTAATGAAGGTTTATCCTTATGCCGTTATTGCGGGGAATAAATTGGATAGCCTTAATCTTCTGTTGGAAGGAAAGAATCGTTGGCAACGGAAGCGCTTAATCAAGGAATTTCAAGAATACCTGCGCAAGGATTTCGAAGAGGAGATTGTGAAGCTTACGCATAGCGAAGGGCAGATCCTATCCAAATTGGTCTCACGAGAAACCGGCATGTCTACATATGATTTAATTTCCGATTACCGTAGTGGCTGGAATGCCTTTTGGTGGAATACGGTGGCCTATTTCAATCATATGGACTTAAAGACACCCTACCAGCCTGAAGAGGTAGAAGAGGATAAGTTGATTGAGAATATCCTGCAAAGAGCTTTTGCCCAGGGACAGCTAAAAGAACGAGAGCCAATTACCAGTTTAGAAGCTAATTAAGGTAAATCAATTAATCCTTTGCTTAAAGCAATGGCTAAGAGAAATCCTAAGCTCAAAGCGTAAATAATTCCACTTATTGCAGAGATGGCCAGGGCTTCTAGAATGGAGCGTAGCCAGCTTTTGGATAGCAGATCTTTATAAAACCAGCTATAGTAAACCAGGGCAATAACAAAATACAGAAAGCTGGCGATTCCATTCCCTAAGAACAGGTCTAAAACCATTATCAAGGAGAAAACATTGATCAAGCTCGTATAATAGCTATTAAACACTATATGTTCGGCAAAATTCAGATTGCGCTTTCGATTAAATAGCCAGGAGAAAAAGCTGATTACCGGGATGTAAAGCCAGAGGAGAAGGTTAAAATATTCACTGAAGAGTGCTAATACAGCCTCGCCCTGTAATTGCGCCTGCTGATTTTCAGTTTGTGCTTCAGCATTTTGGGAGGCCCCATAGTTAAAGCCGGCTTCAAAATCTGATCCTACAGAGCTACTTTGAATTAAAACCAGCAATAATGCGGTGCTTAGGATCAATAGCCGAAATGGGGAACTGTAATTCAATCGACCTTCGCCCAGATAATTACGAGTACTTTGCCCGGGGCGGATTAAAAACTCTTTAAGGGTATAGAGAATTCCGTATTCGAGGTTAAAGGCATCCAATATGGAGCTACCCATATTGCGAAGGCTGTAGCGACGAACCTGTCGCTCTTGCTTCACCAGGAATTTAGGGGTTTGAGACATCGGTGCAGTTAATGGTACTCAAATATAGGAGATTTGTACCCTAACTTTCGGCAATAAATAAGTCCGCCAACTCCTTTGGAATACGACGAGGTCTAAAGCTTTTAGCGTCTAACATAATCCACTGACTGGTACAGCGACAGATTAATTCATCGCCTCTTAAAATTTCTACTTTACGCAGACTGCTAAGGCCTTCCATGCTCTCGACCCAGGTCCGAAGTTTTAAAGTATCAGCTTCCAGAGCAGGAGCCAGGTATTCAATTTCATGCTTGCGGACTACCCAAATAACGCCACTGTCTTTACCAGCTTTGCTAAACCAATGACTGCTGGCTACATCTTGCACCCATTGCAGGTAAACAACATTATTCACGTGGTTTAGATCGTCGAGATCTTTTGCCTCGACGATCTTGCTAATTTCATGGACTATCATGCGGGCAAAGCAAAGAATTTTGAAGGATTAATCACTCTTGGCAGAGTTCCACATATCGCGCACGGAAACTAAGCGGCCATCTTCTTTTTGGAATACCACCATGTAAAATCCGTGTTCAATTTCGGCCCCACTGGAGTCTAACTCAGCCCAGCGACCACTTTCAACCGCCATATCATCGGCAGTGGCAAAAACGTCAATGGTAGAGTACTTGAAATTAAAGGAGTGTGTGCTATCAGCCGCTACACTGTGACGGAAGTGGTTCAGGATATCTCGCTTACCAAATAATTGATCGCGACCCTCACCATAGGTTACCGCATTATCTGCGTAGAACTTGGAGAATAAGTCGATGTCCTTTTGTCGATAAGCCATTGCCAAAGTATCCTCCATGGCAACGATGTATTCCCGTAAGGCTTTTTTATCGAGCTTTTTAACTTCGGTGGCAGTTTCGGGTTTTGGCGATTGACAAGCCACAAACAGGCCGCCAATCAGGCAAAAAAGTAATAGCTTTTTCATAGTCAATAAAAATGGTTGTGCATTCAATTTACGAAAAAGCCAGCAGGAATAAGCCTTTTCGCTCCATTTTATCCTGCCCTAAGGCCAAGGAGTAGTGGCCTTGCATTGCCCCAATTCCTATGTACCTTTGCCTTCTATTTTGTTGAAAGATGAAGATTGTAATTGCCGGCGCCGGGGCTGTAGGAACCCACCTTGCAACCTGGCTTTCGAGCGAATCGCATGATATTACGCTGATCGATCATGATGCTGATCGTTTGCAAAATGTGGATCAGAATATTGATGCTATTGCTATATCTGGCGAAGTAACGGATTTCTCGATCTTACAAAGGGCCCAAGTGGCTGATGCCGATTTATTTATCTCCGTAACTTCAGTAGAGGAAGCGAATATTTTAAGCTCAATTTACGCCAAGCGTTTAGGAGCCAAGAAAACCATTGCCCGGATTAGTCAAATGCAATACCTCACCAGTGATGATGTATTGAATATTCGTGAATTGGGGATTGATGAGTTGATTTCTCCCGAATCTCTGGCCGCGCGTGAGGTGCGACATCTATTGAATACCAATGCAGCTTCAGAGTCCATTGAATTTGAAAATGGGAAAATCAATTTGCTGGGTCTGGATATAGAAGAGGACGCGGCTATTGTAGGTAAAACCATGGCTCAAATTGCCGGCCTTAGAGATGTACGGGACTATATCGTAGTGGCCATTCGCCGCAATGGTGAAACCATTATTCCCAAAGGGGATACGGTAGTAAATGCTAACGATCACTTATTTGTAATTACCCATGCTGAAGGAGTAGAGCAGGTATTGGAAGTTACCGGTCGTAGAAAAATCAAAATCAATGATATAATTATCGTTGGTGGTAGTAGAACCGGTCGACATTTAGCCCGCAAGCTTTGTAGAAATTTCCATGTAAAGCTCATTGAGCAGAATCCGGAAAAGGCCGAAGAAATTGCCTCTCAACATCCCGAAATCATGGTTCTGAACTTTGATGGTACCGATGTTGAAAAACTCGAGGAAGAAGGCCTGAAAAACGCTGATGCTCTGGTGGCAGTGACTGGCAACTCCGAAACCAATGTTTTAACCTGTTTGGTTGCCAAAGACCGAGGTGTGAAGAAAACCATTGCCATGGTAGAGAACATCGAATACCTCTCTTTAACCCAAAGTATTGGAATCGATAGTCTGATTAACAAGAAACTGGCTGCTGCGAACTTTATCTATCGCTACATCCGTCGAGGTGATTTTGTAACGCTCTCAACTATCCACGGAATTGATTCTGAGGTTATTGAGTTCAATGTAAGCACCAAATGTCAGGTTACTGAAAAGAAAATCAAGGACCTGGATCTTCCTAAAGGTTCATTAGTAGGTGGGGTAATCCGCAACAATAAAGGTTTGATTCCCACCGGAGATTTTAGTATTCAGCCTGGAGATAAAGTAGTAGTCTTCGCGAAAAACGAATGCGCGAAAAAAGTTAGTCGTTACTTTCGTTAAGCATGCATCTTTTTAATCCCAGAATGACCTTCGCCTTAATCGGCACTCTCTTAGCTATTGTAGCCGCCATGATGTTGCTGGCCGTTGGAGTAGCAATCTATTATGGTGAAGATTGGCAAAGTCTTTTACTTTCCTCCGGAATTACAATGGCAGTGGGAGCCTTGCTCTACCTGCCCAATGTTAAAAACTCCAATCGGGATGTACGCAAGCGCGATGGTTTCTTAATTGTAACCCTGGGCTGGGTTGCTATGTCGATGCTGGGTAGTTTGCCTTTCGCCCTTACGGGAGCGATCGACAATATTGTAGATGCCATTTTTGAAACGGTAAGTGGTTTTACAACTACTGGAGCCACCATCTTAACCGATATTGAAGGTCAGGCTAAGTCCATACTCTTCTGGCGCAGTATGACCCACTGGATAGGAGGAATGGGGATTATCGTACTCACGGTGGCCATATTACCACTTTTGGGTGTAGGAGGTATGCAGCTTTTTATAGCGGAGTCGCCCGGTATCACACCCGATAAGCTTCATCCGCGCATTACCGGTACGGCCAAGCGTTTATGGTTCATTTATTTTGCTTTAACCGCTGCAGAAGCCATTGCCCTTTGGGTGGCTGGTATGGGCTGGTTCGATGCGATTAACCATGCGATGGCCACGATGGCTACTGGTGGTTTCTCCACTAAAAATGCCAGTATTGCCGCTTTTAACTCCCCGGCCATCCATTATATCATTACCATCTTCATGTTTTTAGCAGGGGTGAACTTCACCTTGCTTTATTTTGGTTTTAGTGGCCGGATTAAGCAATTACGCCAGAATGAAGAGTTTCGAGTGTACTCTTGGAATACTCTAATATTTAGTGGGGTAGTGGCCTTGGTTCTGATCATCTTTCAAAGCTATTCCATTGAGGAAGGTATTCGCGGCGGATTCTTTACGGTAATTTCCATCATGACCTCCACCGGTTTCGTTACCGAGAACTATTTGCTTTGGCCTAACTTCTTGATATTCTTAATCTTCGTACTCTTTTTCTCCGGTGGTTCTACCGGTAGTACGGCAGGGGGAATTAAGGTGATGCGTCATATCATTATGATTAAGAATTCCTTCCTGGAGCTCAAACGGCAAATTCACCCCAATGCGATTATCCCGGTGCGTTTTAACAATCGGGCAGTGCCTCAAAATATTACCAATACCGTGGCGGCTTTCGTACTCATTTGGTTAACGGTCTTCTTTGTCGGTTCCTTTGTGATGTCCATGTTTGGCCTCGACTTTATGTCGGCCGTAGGTTCTGTAACGGCAACTTTGGGGAATATTGGTCCGGGATTAGGCTCCGTGGGTCCGGTAGATAATTTTGCGCATATCCCCGCGGGAGGCAAGCTATTCCTTAGCTTCTTGATGTTATTAGGTCGTTTGGAGATGTTTACGGTGCTAATTCTCTTTATGCCTTATTTCTGGCAGCGACGCTAATTCAATTGCATGCAGCGAAATAGGCTATCTATTATCAAGAGATAGAGTCCATTAAAGGTTACTCCCAGAGCCAGACCTGTAAGAATCCTTTGCTTTTTAGACTGCCTTTTGCGAGGCCACTGCAGTAGCATCAGGGCGATTATCAAGTAAAGAATATCCAAACCAATATTCCAGTTAAAAACCTGGATTAAATGGTTCTCCAAATTAACGGTAGGATCTAAGGCTTTCGCCTGATGGTGTTGGTACAGAAAAAAACAGATCAGGCTATTCACCAGGGCCCAGCTTAAAAGCATTAAACCCGTAGATCGCAGAAACAGAGATTTAGGGACCAGGCAAAGGAAGCCCAGTCCCCAATCGAAGAGAATTAACAGGATAAAAAACGCTAAATGCCTTTCAAAAGCCAAAAGCAAGGTGGCTTCCATTTTAGTCTAAAAGTCCTTTTAGGGCTTCAAAGAAATCCAGATTCTCCCGTTTCTTTTTTAAGATGAGCAAGGGAACCTTTCGGTTGATTCGAATCATCTCTTTAGCAAAAGAACCCATCAGTACTGCGGCTGAAGCGGTTCTGCCTTTGGAGGGGATTACAATTAAATCACTACCAAAATGTTCCGCTAAAAAGAGGGCATGATTAGGGGCTTCGCCACGGTTTTCTATCAGTTCGCAAGTCCAGTTCTGGGGGAGCTTTAAATCCTTTTTATAACGGATCCATTCCTTTTTGGCGGTATCGCGCAAAGCACTACGTAATTCCCTTTCTGCCTCAGCATTTTTTAAAAATCCGCGTGCCGGGGCATAGAAATGAATTCCGCGCACTTCGGCATTAATGCTTTCTGAAAGTTCCTGGGTAAAATGCATGGCAATTTCGCCGTGGGAGCTAAAGTCGATGGGCAAAAAGATTTCATTTACCTCCAGATGTGCGTGCATAGGTACTAATAGCACGGAGCAAGGGCCTTGTTCGGCCAGGCGCGCACCTAAAAGCTGATGATTGCGATCTTCGGAACGTCGACCCATAATGATCAAGTCGATGTCTTTAATATGGCTTTGTCGCAATATTTGCTCGAAGGGATCGCCTTCGCTTAAAATACTCTGCACCTTATAATCGGCTTTCTCGCCAAAGGAAGCATTATAGAGTTCGCGCAGGTATTTTTCCAATTGTTCCTCTTTGGGAGGTAAGAGGTCCTGGTATTTTTCCAGAATTTCCTGGGGCAGCGCAAGGTCTTCGGTAACGTGCATCAGGTACAGACTGTCCACCCGCATATGCGAGAGGAGATAGGCAGAGTAGCGCAAGATGATATCATCCTGCAAACCACCTTCCAGGGCTATCAATACACGACTGAAGGGGGCACGTTTTTTCATGATTATAGGATTCCACGGATCAAGAAGAGCGCCGCAAAGGCAATAATGGCGTAAAGCTCAGGGAATACCGCCAAAATCAGGGTGCGACCAAAAACATCATTACCACTGCCAATGGCATCAATTCCGCTGGCGCAGACCTTACCTTGGTAGATTCCAGAAAACAATCCGGCCAATCCCAGGGCAATTCCACCCCCTAAAATTCCAGCCCCTTGCAAAAGGGTCATTTCCGGACCTACAAATTCCTGTAGGATAAAGAAACCCGCAAAGCCATATAAACCTTGGGTTCCAGGGAGGGCACTCAGTACAATGAAAGAGCCGAAGGCATCCGGACGTTTTTTTACGGCTCCTACTGTGGCCATAGCGCCAGCAGCGGTTCCCATTATACTTCCGGTTCCGGCCAGGGCAATCAAGATTCCAAATCCTACGAATGCCAAAATTAGAGCGAGGTTAGCTGTTTCCATTGTGTGAGTTTTTAAAGGGTTTATGTTTCTTAAAGGCACGGTAGGCCTGGCCTCCGCCTTCAAATTGAGCGTTATTGTAAAATTCTACGAAGGTGAGTCGGAGGGGGTGGATAAAGGAACCTAGAGCAGCCAGGACGAAATTAAGTCCGTGACCAAATAGTAAGAAGGCGCCGGCACCAATCCAGGTCCACAAATTATCACTCATCATATCGGTTCCAATACGGTTTACTACCAAGCCTAATACGGCGGATGTTACACCTAAAGCAAAGAGTCGCACATAGGAGAGTACATCGCCCAAAAGGCCGGTGAAAATGAAAAAGAGCGGTAAAATGCTGCTGCCCATCCGTACCAATAAAGCCTGACTTAAATCGTGGAAGAACATAATTAAGGCAATACCGAATACCAGGCTGAAGATTAATAACTGAATTGAACCTGTGCTTAAATGCAGGGTATCTGCCATAAACAGGGCTACCGATGACATCACTATCAGGAGTTTGCCCCAAAGAGATAGGGAGGCCTTAAATCCATCAAAATACCAGGCTTTGGCGATGGCTATTCCAATTCCGATTAAGATTTGCAGAACCCCAATCAATAAGGCGACATTAAAAGCATTGAAAAAGAAGGAGCTGTCATCAGGAATAATAACCCAATCACTTAATCCTCGAATCCAAGCCTGATCCGCATTGGCGCTTAAGGCTATACCAAACAAGCTTCCACTTTTAATAAAGCCCATAATGGTTGTACTAATGCCCAATATCCCCACCAAGGCTGCCAGTGCTCTTTGCTTTTTCAGGAAAGTGAACCAACCAATCAGTACTGCGAGGGTCATTATTGCACCATAACCCGCATCGCCTAAGCAATAAGCAAAAAGGATAGGGTAGAAAACTGCAATCATGGGGGTGAGGTCAAACTCATAATAATGCGGCAGTTGGAAAATCTGGGTGATAGGTTCAAATAGCCGGTTAAAAGCATTGTTCTCCAATTGAACCGGCACATTATCCTTACGATCCGGTATTTGCAGTCGAAAGGCCAGAGGTAGGGCACTGCAATTTCGGCGAAATTCAGCTTCGGCCTTCTCCGGAATCCAGGCGCGTAAATGGGTGAGAGGAGTGGCTTTTACATCTTGCCAGCTTTGCATTCCTTGTTGGAACTCCCAGTTTTCTTGAATGGCAGCTGCTTCGCTTTCCAGATCCTCCCTGGCATTTTTAAAGCCTATTAATAAGCTTTGTAAGCGATGGGACTCCTGATTGAGCTCCACTTCAATCGTTTGCAGTTGCTCAGCTTTGTAGGGAGGAAGACTCAGGTTTTCCAGGTTTAGGTCTTCCCAATTCTCCTTGGCGCCGATGCGACAGAAATAATATTCCTCATCCTTTGCACCGATTAAAAAGGCTTGCGCCTGATATTGAGGCCACTCTCTTTTCGTGCATCGATAAAGTTGAATTTTGAGACCCAGAGATTCAAATTGCTTCCAAAGCTTTGGATCATAGTCTTGCCAGATAGCACAGAATTCTTTGGACTTTAACCAATCTTCCTGGCGATGCTTCCACAAGCTCCAATCCTTCTTAAACTGCCTTAATTGGGGGATAAGGTCTCCTTCTAGCTTTTGACCTTCAAATTCATTGGCTTCTGTATCCAGAGCTTTGAGCCAGTTCTTTAGCTCTTGCCATTCTTTCCAAAGCCCGTGATTCTGTAGGCTACTATCTTTTTCCAGTTTTTCGATATGCAGAAGCCCCAGGTCTTGCAGGGCCTCCGTTAAATCTTTACGCTCTGCCTCCCGAATTAAAAGGTCCACTTTTAACATCTTAGCTTTCATCGCGGCTCATTTTTCGGTTCTTGGCAATCTTTTTAGCGGCGGTGGCAATGTTTTCTTTGTCTTCCAAAAAGCGTTTCACCTTGCGAATACCTTCTTCATACTCCGGAATTTGCACCTTCTCATAGAGGTTTACCTTTTGAGTGGTTTTTTTCCGTGCCTGCTCCAATGTGTCTAATTCCTTCTGGCGGTACTGCAATTGCAGTTTTAATTCAATCAGGTTTTGCAGGGCCTCTAAGGCAGCAGGCATCCAGGCGGGTTCGTAGAGTGGATTGAGTTGCATGGCCTCGTATTCTACCTTAACTAAGCGCTTTATGCGGGTACCGGCAATATTGTGTTCTTCGGTTTGGATGGATTTCACTCTTAATACGGAGGGTAAATCATTCCAAATATTCTCATAGCCTTGTAATCGTTTCCATTCCGCTTGATACTCCTTTTGCAATTGCTTTAAAGCCGGTTTGCGATCTGCAATAACCTGTCGCAATGCCGTTTCTTTACGCATTAGCACCGGTAAGGCTTTTCGGCGCACTTGCAATTGCTTCCGAAATTCCTGGATGGTCGACTTATTATAGGAGATCGCGCGGTTCATGATTTTGCTTCAGGCCAATACTTATCGATTAAATTCTGACGGATGCCTAATTCATAGTCCTTAAAATAGCGACTCATCAGGCGCCAGCCACGATCGAGCATTTCTTCGGTGCCGATATTGAGTTGTACATCCAATAATTCGCGGGTATAGGCTTCTGCAAAGCGTAAGCTTCGCTCATCGTATTCATTGAGATCAAAGCCGTTTTCTTTTTTACTGCGCGCCTCAGAGGCATCGGCATATAGCCTTACCAGGGCATTCATTACCTGCGGATGGTCTTCACGGGTTTTAACACCAATTACGTTTTGCTTTAAGCGTGATAAGCTTCTAAAGGGGTCGATAATGGTTAATCCGGTTTCATGATCCTTTTTCAAATACAGCTGTCCTTCGGTGATATAGCCCGTATTATCAGGAATAGCGTGGGTAATATCCCCATCATTTAAAGTGGTAACGGCAATAATGGTAATGGAGCCCCCATTTTGGAACTGTACCGCCTTCTCATAAATTCGGGCTAAATCCGAATAGAGAGAGCCAGGCATAGCATCTTTACTGGGAATCTGATCCATTTTATTGGAAACAATCGCCAAAGCATCCGCATAAAGGGTCATATCGGTTAAGAGCACCAGTACTTTCTCTTGCTTTTCATAGGCAAAGTATTCGGCGGCAGTGCATACCAAATCTGGAATCAGCAATCGTTCCAGGGGTGGATCTTCAGAAGTGTTAATGAAACTCACAATCTTGTCTCCCGCGCCACTGCTGTTAAAGCGCTCTTGGAACATAAGGAAGTCATCGTGAGAGATTCCCATGCCTCCTAATACAATTCGATCGGAATCGGCCCGCATGGCAACTTCGGCCAAAATGCGATTATAAGGTTGATCTGGATCGGCAAAGAAGGGAATCTTTTGACCGGTTACCAGAGTATTATTGAGGTCAATGCCCGCAATTCCCGTGGCTAATAATTCGGAGGGCAATTGCCGGCGCACCGGATTTACGGTAGCTCCTTTTACATCTCGTTCTTCACCTTGCACCTTTTCCTTTCCATCAAGTGGAACTCCAAATGCATTGAAGTAACGACCAGCTAATAAAGGACTTAAGTGAATGTTTGGTGCGCCGCCAGAAAAGACTACCTGTGCATTTGTACCGAGTCCCTCCGTTCCGGAAAAGACCTGCAGACTTACTTCTTTTCCATCGACCTTAATTACTTGAGCGGTACGCCCGTCTACCCAGGCGAGTTCATCGTATTGTACACCCTCGGCATCGAGGGTAATAGTGGCTTTGGTAAGGGCCTTAATCCGACTGTATATGGGTTGAAAAGCCTTGGCAATCATGCTTCTGTGCTTTGAAGGTTAAAAAGGGCATCGAGCTCAGTATTAAACTTGCTAAAGTCTTTCGACTGGAAATCGCTGTAATTCATCTGTTTAAAGAGGTTGATCACCTTCTTGTAAAAGGAGCTTACGGTGCTGAAATCCTCAAATTCCTGTGGTTTGTCGCATATTTCTAATACGCGATTGAGCATAAAAGATTGGCGCTCCAAACTGGAATTCATATCTGTATCGTCAAAGGAGTCCTGCTGGATAAAGGCGAAATCAATCAATTCACTTTTCCAGAAATCACGGTGGTAATCCAAAGGCACAGAATCATCTCCTAAAATGGAGATCTGATCCCGAGCCTCAATCCCTTTGGATAAAAGGTTCTTGGCGCGATTTACCTTCTCGATCCACGCACTTTCTATATTTTCGGCCGCAAAGGCCTGGAATTCTTCATAATCCAAATAACGACTGTAAGATTGGAGGGGATCAATCGCGGGGTAGCGCTTGGCATCCGCACGTTTTTGGGACAGGGCATAGAAGCAACGAGCTACCTTAGAAGTAGATTCCGTTACTGGTTCTTTAAAGTTACCACCAGCGGGGGATACCGTACCTAAGAAGGTAACAGAGCCCTTGGTTCCATTGCGCATTTCCACCTTTCCGGCCCGACCGTAAAAATTGGCGATTACCGCTGGCAGTTCTACCGGGAAGGCATCGGTGCCGGGTAATTCTTCCATGCGGTTACTCATCTCCCTTAAGGCCTGTGCCCAGCGAGAGGTACTATCTGCCAAAAGCAGCACCTTATGACCCATACTGCGGTAGTACTCGGCCATGGTCATACCTACATAAACCGAGGCTTCCCGCGCCGCAACCGGCATATTAGAGGTATTACAAACAATAGTGGTTTTGTCTTTCAATTTTCGACCCGTTGCCAGGTCTTCCAATTCCGGAAAACTGTGGAAGATTTCCACCACCTCATTAGCCCGTTCGCCACAAGCCACTAGAATTACCACTTCTGCGCGGTTATTCTTGGCAATGGCCTGTTGTAAAACGGTTTTACCGGTTCCAAAGGCACCTGGAATATAGGCTGTACCACCTTCGGCAATAGGATTGAGGCTGTCGATTACCCTTAATCCGGTGCGGAAAATTTCCGCGGGTCTTTCTTTGCGCAGATAGTTCTTTATGGGCCATTTAACCGGCCATTTCTGCACCATACTCAGTTCTCGACTTTCGCCTTTGTCATTCTTAACCTTGGCTACGATATGTTTTAAAGGATAGGTTCCGGCCGGAGCGATTTCAGTTATTTCCCATTTACCCTCAAATTTGAAGGGCAACATAATGGCGTGCTTCAAAGCATTTTCAGGCACCTCTCCAAAGGCATCTCCGGCTTCTAATATGGCGCCTGGTTCTAGCAAAGGGGTGAAATCATACTCTTCATCCAGGTTCAGGGCTGCCGTACGTTGACCGGCTTGTATAAAGCTGCCGGGCATGGCTTCCAAATCGTTTTGCAAACCATCGAAGTTCTTGCTCAGTAGACCAGGGCCCAGGCTAACTTCCAGTAGTTCGCCCGAAAAGCGAACCGGATCACCGGCCCTTAAGCCACTACCAGCCTCAAAAAGCTGGGCAAAGGCGGTATTGCCATTAATCTTAATAACCTCGGCCATCAGTTCTTCGCCGGACTTTAATACGTAGCAAATCTCATTTTGCCGGATCGGGCCATCCACTTCCACTTGCAGGAGATTGCTCAGAATAGCGGTGATTTTTCCCTTAGTCATGCTGTGATAGGTTTTGCAGAGCCTCATCTACTAATGCTTGTAAACGAGCCTCTTTACGATTTTCACTCAGTTGTTCTCTGCGGTATAAAAGGAAGAGCTTGGCGCAGTAATTCAATAAGGCGGTCAGATCGAAATAGTGGGCGGTGCTCAATTCATCAGCTTTAGCCCATAATACCTGATGTACGGCCAGGCTAATGGTCTTAGGTTCCTTGCTATCTAAGGCTTTCAATAGCTTTTCAAGCCAGGGTTTTTCCAATTGCAAGGTTGGACTAATTTGGGCGGGTTTTTTATGCAAACCCTGACTAATCTCTCGATTAAGCCACTGTACGTCTGAATCCAGAAAGGGATAGCGACTTTGATGATAGGTGGCCATAAAGGCGCGCATTTCTTTCTCAAAAAGGAAATAATCGCGAATAAAGCTCGGGGGCAGGGCTTCAATCGCATCGAAAAAGCGTTTATGCACTTCTGTTTCAATGCGGTTGGCCGACCAATGCCCCATGCTTTCCTGATTTTCGCGATACCAATCTTGCAAAAAGAAGGGCAATACCTCTGGTTCCAGGCGAAGGTTTTTCAATTTCTCCTGATCCAGGGAATAAGGTTTACGCAAGGGGCGATGGAGGAGATGCCCATATTCAAATTGCCAGAATTCAATCAGATTGTAAAGGTCATTCCGACGGAAAAACCAGGCCAGGTTCTCACGATCTTCATCCTGAATTTGCCTTAATATCAAATCAATAGCTTCTTCCAGGGCTTCTTCAGATGGACGTTTTTCCAGGTCCAAATCCGGCATGGAGCTGAGGATGTAATAGTACTCAGTCATTTTGCAGGATTAAGTCCCGGAGTTCTTGATTGAAATAGGCATCCAGGAGTGCTTTAAAAGCTTCAGCATCAATCCTGAATTCTAAACCGGCATCACTGCTTTGCAGGCTGAGACGGGCATTCTCACGAATATGGAATTGCCACTCGGGTAATTTCTTTTGCATCTGACTCAGGCATTCCGATTGCCAGTCTTGGGGCCAAATCAATTGATAAGACTTCGGATCAAACTGTTCCAAAAGCTTAAGGAGTAGTTTCTCAATAAATTCCTGATCCTCAAATGCCTCTTCCAGGGGTTTTTCCAATACTTCAGCTTTAAGGAAGCTTTCTAAATTCCTCTGTAGTATTTCGCGCAATTGCAGCGATTCTTGCTTGAGTTCCTGAAGTCGGCGTTCCTTGTATAAATCAGCCTTGCGCTCGGCTTCTTTTTGGTATTGTTCTGCCCGCGCTTTGGCCTCGCTTAATAAGGCCTCACGTTCTTTGGCGGCTTCCGCCTGAAGGGTCTCAATTTCGGCTTGTGCGTCGGAAATCAATTTTTGGTATAAATCCTGACTGAGTTTCTCGAGATTATCGAAGGCAGTGCTGTTCATCATTTCAGAATTAAAAGTGGAACGGGGCTATCTAAGATCATTTTGCGGGACAGGCTTTCATGGAATAGAGATTCCAAAAAGTGGTAATCTCGCGGCATAATGGCGATTAAAGAGGCACGATGGGCCTTGGCATATTTGATTAATCCTTCACCCACTTCATTTTCAAAATGATAGCTAAAGCGGTGAGGGAAGTCCTGCAAGCGGTACTTTAATTGCTTGCGGTGCATTTTTTCTTTGCGACTGAGTTGTTCTTCCTTCCGATTTACGGTAAGGACGTCGATTTCGGTTTTCATATGATCCGCTAACTGCAACAGGGGACTGAGGCGATGATCGCAACTCAATTCTTCATAATCTACAGCCAGAACTATGCGATTAACCTCAGTAAGCGCCGCTCCTTTGGGAAGAACGATAATAGGTACGATGGCGTCTCGCACCACGGCTTCTGTTTTACTGCCCCAAAGTCGGTCCAGACCCTTGGCGCCTTTGGTGGCCATAATGACCAAATCGCATTCAACCTTATCAGACTCTTGTAAGATCAGCTCTTTAGAAATGGCGAAATCCCAACGACACTGGTATTGTAAATCCTTTAAATCGGGGCAGGCAGCTATGAATTGATCAAAGGCTTCCTGTGTGGCTACTTTGTCGGCGGCCAGGGAATTTCGCTTGCGCTGAGCGGCATGCAATAAGACCAATCGATTGTTTCCCTGCTTTAAAAAGGGAATCAAAGCATTCAAGGTATCGATACTGAGTTCGGAAAAATCAGTGGGATAGATGATTTGCAGGTTTTTCACGGTGCAGGGCTTAAATTCTATACGATATTACAAGAGAATGGCCGGGAATGGTATGACAAATGTCAGGTGGCGACAATTCTTACATAAGCTTAACTTCGTGCCCCTCGAATGGTTTAATCATGCAGAAATCCTGGTCCTTTTGGGAGCGACTTTATTATCCGCAACAATCTGATCTGATTGTGGTAGGTGGTGGCTTTTGTGGATTGTCTTTAGCCTATCATTATCAAAAGCAAAATCCCACCAAAAGGGTGTTTTTAGTGGAAAGGGATGTTTTGGCCGAGGGTGCCAGTTCTAAAAATGCAGGCTTTGCTTGTTATGGAACGGTGGGTGAATACCTATCCGATGTAAATCTGATGGGAGCAGAGGCGGCACTGCAATTAATTGAGCGACGGATTCAGGGCTTGAACTTTTTGAAAGCGCTGGTGGGGGAGTCTCAAATGGACTGGCAACAACTAGGGGGAACCGAACTGTTTTTTCAAGATCAGAAAGAGGATTGGCAGGCTGCTATAGATCAATTAGAGTATTTAAATAAAGCTTTCGCTGATAGTGTTCAAAAGCCTTTATTTCAGGTAGATACAAGATTGACTTTAAGGGGTTTGCTAGGTGCTATTCACAGTCCATTAGAGGCGCAGTTAAATCCGGTGAAAGCTTTACTGCAATTACGGAAAAGGGCCTTGGAAGCTGGGGTTCGAATCCTAAACGGGATTGAAATCAAGTCGCTTATTGCCAAGTCTGGAGCTTGGGTCTTGGAAAGTAATCAGGGTTCCTGGCAGGCACCACAGGTGATTTTTGCTACGAATGCCTTTGGGGTACCGGGCTATAAGCTGGATTTAAAGCCTGCCCGAAATCAAGTATTAGTAACGCAACCTTTTGCTCATGGCTTAAAGCCTGGGAATTACCATGCGCGAGAGGGCTATATCTATTTCCGCACTATCGGAGAGCGCCTATTAATAGGCGGAGCCAGGCATTTGGATTTAGAAGGGGAAACCACTAGTCAAATGGGCTTAACAAGGCCCATTCAAGCGTATTTACAACAGTTCTTGAGTGAGGATCTGGGCTTTGCTGATCAATGGAAGGTCAATAGCCAATGGTCGGGAATCATTGCTATCGGCAGCTCCAAAGAGCCACTCATGCAAGCCCTGGAGCCTGGATTATGGTATTGTGGTCGTTTTGGCGGTATGGGAGTCGCTCTGAGTACCCAATTTGCTGCCGAGTCGGTAAAAGACTTAGAGTGAGATTAAGTCGTTCTTTACCGCAAACATGGCCAGGCCAACGCGAGAGCGTACTTCCAACTTTTCAAACAATTTGGCGCGATAGCCATCAATGGTTTTTTCACTGAGGCACATTTGATCGGCAATCTCTTTATACGTAAGCTCAGAACAGGCTAATTCTAAAAAGCGCATTTCTTGATCACTGAGTTTCGCCCCTTGATCTTTATCCGGAAAACGAATGGCATGCACCAGTTTACCGGTGAGATTATCGGTATAATGGAAACCATTTTGATACACAGAACGAATGGCAGCCTGTAATTCCTCAGGCTCTACATCTTTATTCAAATAACCATTCACTCCGGCTTTAAGCATGCGAATCAGAGAATTTTCATCATCCTTAATGGTCAGCATTAAAATGCCTAAACCCGGATAATCTTTTTTCAAGGCTTTAGTGGTTTCATGACCATCCATAATAGGCATATCATAATCCAGTACCACTAAATCGGGCAGGGGATTAGCCGCTAATTGCGCCAGGAATTCCTTGCCATTGGCCGCTTCCATAACCACTTTAAACTTGGGGTCTACCTGGTGAATGAGAGTTACCAAACCTTTACGAAAGAGGCTGTGGTCGTCTACTACAGCGATTTTAATAGTACTGTTGCTGCTCATATTTGTTTCTTTAGTTGGATGCTAACGCGGGTGCCTTGATTGGAGGCACTTTGGAAATCATAGGTAGCGCCGATCATTTCACAGCGCTCTTTGAGGTTGATCAGACCGTTTCCGCTTAAACCGCCTTCGGGATCCTTGAGTTTTTCCGGGGGAATACCAACACCATTATCCTTAGCTACCAGGCGAATTTGGGGTCCTTCGCCTTCTAACATGATGGTAAAGGTATCCGCCTGAGCGTGTTTAAGCGTATTATTTAAAAGCTCCTGGAACATGCGGTAAAGGAAGATTGCGGAGTTAGCGGGGAGGTTTTGATTCTCGTAACGATTATCAAAGATAATTTTTAGGGCGCCGGAACGACGCACCCGATCTAAATCCGATTCAATCATTTTTACCAGACCTTGCTTGGCCAGGGTTTCATTGGAAAGGGAAGAGGAGAGCGCTCGAATATCTCCAATCAGATGTTTCAATAGATCTTTGGATTCATCGATATGCTGTTGATCCTTCTCATCCAGATTTTTGGAAAGTAGGTTCAGGTTGATCTTAATTAAAGAGGCGATCTGCCCCAAGTTATCGTGCAGGTCGCGGGAAATGTTTTTCAAGGTTTGTTCACGAATCTCCACCTCGGTCTGCAAGAGGGCCTGGTGCATGGCTTGTCTTTCGAGTTGGAATTCGAGTTGAGAACGCCGGTATAAGATGACCACGATTATGATAAAGGCTATCAAGGAAATAGCCAGGGCTGTTCCTAAAATGATAAAAATCTCTACGCTATCAATCGTCATCTTGCTTTTGCTTGGATTCGGCGTTTAAGTAAACACTGAGAAGGTAAGAAAGGTAAAGGATGTAATTCAAAATCCGAATAAGATGATGCATCCAGGAAGGGTGTCCGTGTACTGCATCCAATAACCATTGATAAAGTCCGAATATCAAAAAAGTACCTGCCCAAAAAAGCAAGTTACCGCTGGCAAACCAAAAGTCACCAATTCGGAACAATGAGAGTTCGGAAGGTTTTTTGAGAATTTGGTAAAAGAGGTATAAGCTTCCGATGATCATCAAAATACTGAGAATACTCAGATTCAGAGAGGGAAAACTAAATTTCCCTTCATAAACATTGAAGCTGATAATGCTAGAACCAAGAGCAAAAAGGAAACCGGTAATTAAGGCCACTATGCCCCCTTTGCCACGCGATTTAAAGAGGTGATAGAAGATGAAGCCATAAACCAGACTTTGAGCAGGAATCAGGGTGTGGTAAAAAGGAAAATTACTTTTTTCCAGTAAAACCGCCGCTTTGGCACCGATTTCTGATATCAAAATCATAAGGCATAAAACCACCAGATAGCGATAGGCTTTATCCAGGCTTTTGAATTTATAAGCCCCCAAACTGATAATTGATAATAGTATTATCACGTAAAAAAGGTATCCCGGATTAATGAGCAATGCCATTGTTCCAGGATACCAGGGGGGGAAGGAAGTACTGTTAGCTAATATTCCCATTAAAGTCTATAAATGGGCATCTAAGTTTGCACAATTAGAAGGACAAGGTTCCAAATATTCATATGCAGGGTCACATACCAATTTGCCATCTTCATCCACTCCTGCCAATACCATAGTAAATTGCTGCACATCTGTATCACCACGCAGGGCACAGATCATGAATAGCTTTTTGATGTTGTGATCAGGATTATTGATGATATTCAAAACGTGTTCCGCATCCACCATTAAACCCTTAAGCTTTGCTCCTCCAGCAGTAGGGATAAACAAGCTATCGTCGTTTTGATAGTTAAGGATCATTGGAACCGCTTCGGTAGTCCAGTCTTCAATTTTCTTTGACATCGAATTGTTGTTTAGTGATTGTTATTCGAGAGTAAAAGTAAAGGCCAATCTGCAATACACAAGGCTTGATTTGAGAATCGGAGGAATATCCTTTTTGGAGCGGGGGATTTTCCCTTAAGATATAGGCTTTCTCCTCTTGAATGGCCTTTAAACACTATGCACTTTTGAATCGTCGAAACATTAGTGCTTTAACAATGGAAACCCTTAGTCAAGTTTTACATCAGGTTGAAGAGGTAAATAGTGTGAAACTACATTTTAAAGATTTTCCTCAACGCGAGCTTCGCATTTCTGCGGTGGGTCAATGTACAGCTGAAGGCTGGGTGCCTCCTAAACTAAAGCTCCGTTCTTATGAATTCCCTCCCCAGGACGGGATTTACGATTTCGATTTTATCGCGCAAGCGCCAAAAGCTCTAACCCCAGGCTTGGTAGAGGCGGTAATTGCCGTTTACAAATGGAGCAATTACCCAGAGAATCTACGTGGGATCCGTATTCATGGATCCGAAAACAGCCTGCTTAAAATGATACAATTATGAATACCATTGAGAAGATTAAACAGCTCGATCCGCGTACCCTTAAGAATGTGAAATACGTTGTTTTTATTGGTTTAGCCTTAGTCTGGTTGGTGCTTCCCTGGATACTGAATTAAAGCTGTGTACTCGGATTGTTGTTTCGATTAGCCACCTGTGCAAACGGGTGGCTTTTCTTTTTTAAGCCTTCTAAGCTTCGGGAAGCTCGAACAAATAACGCTCACAATTATCCCGACTCATCACCGTCATCCATTGCGACAATTGGTTTTGCGCCTTTTGGTACAATTCCGATTCACGCGCTTCGCGCTCGGTCATATAGAAATCGGTACCAAAAAGTATCCTTTGATTCAAGGCTTTACCTTCCTGATCTGCACTTCGCAGCCAATCCTGAATCTCATCGCGCACCTTTTTCTCATCCAGCTTGGCCAGGGTATAGGAGATGTCGGTATATAGATTGGGGAAGGTCAACATGAGCTCCTTTACCAGACTGGCCCAATTGTAACCATCCAACTTGATGATCTCATTATCGGTCTCTTTTTCAGGGTTCATCAATTCAATCTGATCATCACCGCCCATATGGGCTAGGCAGATTTTAAGCTTGGGATATTTCAGCATCACCGGAATATAGTTCTGTGGATGTCCAAAAAGATCGCAGGCCAAATCATTATCGCCATAATCGTTATTCTTAATCCAGGAGGGATTTTGACTGTAATAGCGTTCTATGCGGGCATGAATCTCGGATTTCGCCTTTATGAACTCAGGGGAGGTCGAATCTTCAGGATGAATCATATCCACCTCACGCGGTATCAAACTTTCAATGGATGGTCCGATATACTGGGATCCTACTCGGGTACAATGACTCATGATCGGAATGCCCTCTCTTTCAGCATAGGCATACATCTCATCCAAACGGGGATCGAAAGGGAAGAAGCCCAGGGCGGGATACATCTTTATACCGGCGAAATAGGGGCGTACCATGCCGGTTTCCGGACTGCGCATACCGTTCTCAAAAAACTTCTTCATCCAGTTTACCATTAACTGACCGGCATGGGCACGCGGATCTACACAAACAAAGGGAAAGAATTGATCCGGATAGTATTTCTTGATCTGCTTCAATTCCTTCAATTGGGTGTTGAAATTCTTAGGTGGACGACCCTTATCATCCATGTGGTCCATGTTGAGACTGAGGCCAATTAAGCGACATTGTGGATCGTATTTCTGAGCAACAGCAAGGGCATCGCGGTAAATGTCCAATTGGCGATTAGTGGTGCCTACTTCTAAGAAGGAGATGTATTTATTGACACTGCCCCGATCCTTTCCTTTTTTATCAGCTCCCCATTTGGCGAGTCGACGGATAATGCCGCGGGTAAAGCGCTTGTCGATAATGGATTTAAAGGTTTTAGGATGCTTGCGCACAAAATTGGAGGTTATGATGCGCAGGAAATTGTCGGGGGCACATTCGGTATTAAAAACGTGAATGTGAATATTGGTAAATGGAGCTTTAGCCATGATAATCGAATTAAGCGTTGGGTTTTTCTGCAGGTTTCTTGCCGGCACGGCGAATATTGATCAAGCGTACCAATACTTCGAACCAGAAGGGGGCACCGAAACTGAGCATATAGCCGCTAATAACTACACCGATCAGGTATTTAAGCACCGTCCAAAAATTGGGATGCTGGTTTCTTTGGTATTGGTAATCATCTTCCAAAGCCTTTTGAGCCTTGGCTTCCAATTTGGGTTTTTCGCAGCCAAACCAGCTGAGCGGAGCACTTTGCAAAGACCAGCCCATAGGGACCTTTTGCTCTTCGAGGTAGCGCAATATCTGCTGACTTTCCTTAATCCGTTCTTTGCCTACCGAATCGAGACGGGCTTCTATAGCCGCTAGCACTTTATTCTTTTGAATAGCGTTGGAATCCTTGGCTTCTGTTAATTGCGCCAGAAAATGCTGGTAATCGTCTTCCGCGAAAGCCCCTTTAGCCTCCAGGGCCATGGCATGCTTTTCGAGATTGCTGCGCAACTCGGAGTCACTGCTTAGACTTTTGATCAGGTGGAGACTGTCGACATTTAATCCGATGGCCACCACAAAGCCAAAGATTAAGAACTTGTTTTTCTGCTTGGTTTTATACCAGCCGGTAACCCGGTCCATATAGGCATTGTACCATTCTTCCAGCAGGGACTTGAGTTTGGGATAATCGTTTTTCGACTTTTGATGAAAGGAGTGGAGCAGTTCTTTGAGCGGACTGTGTTTCATTTCCGCCACTCCCATTTGAAAGCGTAAAAGCGGATCATCAATAGGAGCGGGGCTTTCGCCGGAAGCCTCAAAGGCCAACTTTTTTTGATCGGAATCCTTTTTACGATCGATATTCAGATCATCTTCTGCCTGTTGCCCAATTAAATCAATCAGGGCCTCGGCAAACATGCTGCTGCTGATGTATTGGGGAGGCCTTTGATTTTTACGGTTTTGCATCCCGCCAATCATGGGATGATTGTAGAGAAGGAGTCCGTATTGTGCATTTAGGGGATCGTCCAGCATCTGATTGATGGCTTCGCGCAAAAGCTTGCCTCTTTCTTTTACATAATGGTTTCGCCATTCCACCAGAATAGAAACCAGAACGCTTAATAAGACATAGATGAAGCCCAAGGCAATGAGGACACTAAGCAAGGAGGAGGAAAGAAATTCCATAGCCTTTTGGTTTGGTTAAATGAATTGCAAATCAGGCATTTAATATCGGTATTTAATCGCAAATGGCTTGGGAGAGAATCACAATCAGGAAATATCCAGAAGGGGATACGGGGATTTTCCTCTACCTTATCAAGCCTTAGAATTCACTAATTTGCTTGAGAATCTTTTATTCTAATAGATTTAAGATTAACTCTTTATAAAACCCAACCATGAAACAAAGAGTACTAATTGGCCTGTTTTTGTCTTTTTTAAGCTTCGGACTTGGAGCTCAGGCAAAGGAGGATGCTTCGAAATCCATTACCGAACTGCGCTTTAATGTCAACAATAGTACCCTAGTCGGAGGACCTGTTTACGGTAGACATTTTAAAATTAAAGGGGGACTGGAATTACCAGGAGGCGAAAAGGCCAATGCTGTAGAGTTGGTGATATATAAGCAAAGCGATGCAGGCAAAACAGAGGTTTTTAGGCAAGAATGGTTTCGCGTTAAAGCCATTGATGGGGCTAATCCTGAAACGGAGTTTGAGTTTTATGTCAATGAATTTCTTGAATTTGATCAGACCTATCAATATGAGTTCGCTTTCTCTAAAACTCGAATAATTCCCGACAATGCGGCTAATACCATTATCTCCAATATTGAAGATCGACTGATTCGTTTTGCAGGACAGAATGGGGATGCCAGTCCGGAAAGAATCTACGACTGGCTCTTGATGGAGCTTAGTACTTTTTATGCAGGCACACCGCAAAATAGTATTGCTTCGGAATTAGAAAGCATGTTGGAGTCTAAACCGGATTTTAAGACTGGACTTTTATTAACCGCTTCCTCGGCGGATCAATTTTTAAATGCGCAACGTAATTACAACACTTTTCAAAAGGACTCTATAATTACCCAAGACTCCCTGCTCTTGTTGGATTTGCAAATAAACCAAGGTTTGGAGATTGCCAAACAATTACTGTCGGCTGTAAATTTTGATCCGGAATTCCTCAATAAAGTGGAAAACACTGAATTATCAAATGAGTCGGAATTATTAGCCTTAGACAATGCAGATTTTTGGAATGCTTTGATCTATAAGTTAGGGGATTACCCACAAAAAAATACGATTCAACTTTTTGCTAAAGCGGTACAAGACACCAATTTAAGCCTTGCCAAAACCAATCTCACAGAGACCCAAAAGGTGGTGGACTATTTAAATGAACTCAAACTTATTAGTTCTAATCTACCAAGGGGTTTCAAGGCTTCCAAAGAAGTAGGGAATGGCACTGTTAATACTATGTCTAAGGAGGTCCTTTTCTTATTTCGAAATCCAAAGGGGCTGGTAAACGGTAAGCTTATTCCTCTAATTATACAGTATGCAAATAAAAGGAGGCGTATAGTAGAGGATGAAGCAAGCTATGCGATTTACAAAGCCTCTGAGAAATTGATGAAAACAGATTTTAAAAGACTGCTTGATCCTTTGCGTGGAGTTTTAGTTGAAATCCGAAAGGTAAGTACCTATCGTCCGGAAGCAGCTGTAAATAAAGAAGAATTAGATGCCATTCGCATTGGTACAGCCATTGGAGCTGGTGCCCTGGCTTTTAGTACAGATCGGTATCGCTATTGGCAACTGCAGGGTTTTGGATATGTAGGTCTTAAATTTTACCTGCAACCGGTGGACAAGCGATTAGTGAATCCTTATTTGAAATCCCGAAGGGGCTTTTTTAAATCTACTGCCATTATGGTTGGCTTTGTAAGTGGAGTCAGTCCTAAATTTAAAGATCAAGAAATCCAGGCCATTGGCAATATAAAACCAATGCTGGCACTTAGCTTGGATATCAATCGCTATATCTCCTTAGACCTGGGGGCTGCCTTCTACAATATGGAATACATCAGCCCTTTAAAAAGTGGCACCTATTTTAGTGCATCGCCAATCATCGGATTAAGCTTTGACGCTGATATATTCAACCGTTTCAGTGCCCTGATCAGCAGTGACGCTTACCGAATTCCCGCTAAATAAAATTACGCCATGGCTAATATTAATATTCAACCATCAGTTTTGCATGCACCAGTTGGAATGGAAGTCAATATTGATGCATCGATCTACACCACCTATTCAGGAACTATAAGCATCAGTCTGAAATTGATTTCTGAGCTTTTTCACTTGGCTCATCTTGACCCCAAAGCGGATGGTGCAGAGCCAAATGGAGAATCGGAAGACTCTAAAACACTCTTTTACAAGCTATCAGCTAATGAACTCAGTCATCAGAACACGAAACTTTACTTTAAAGTAATTGGACCTGAAAATAAAGAAGACAGTGCCACATTAAGGGCTCATACCAGTGAGCCGGATGGCTCTCTACCTGATTCGGATACTTGTCAAATCAATATTTAATAAGCATGAAAAAGCTCTTTTGCATCAGCATAGCCCTATTCGCATTCATTTTAAGCAGTTGTGATGAAGAAGATCCGCGCGGTGGCCTAACCAGTGCTCAGATCATTCAAATGCAAACCGAAAAGGAGGCCATTCCTGCGGATGGTAATTCTCGTATTAAAATCACCGCCCAATTGCAATCTGAGTCGGATCCCAACCAGGAAATTACCTTTAGTACCGACCAAGGATATTTCGCCGGAACAGAGCAAAGCATGAGCCTCAAAGTAAAGGCTTCCGGTAAAAGCGCAGAAGCCTATATTATTTCTAACCGAGAGGTGAATGAATATGTTACTCTAAGCGCCGAAGTAGGGGGCTTTAGCACGAGCAAAACAGTCTCTTTTACCCGTGCCTTACCCGATGCTTTTACAATGACCGCCAGCTCGAGCCGACAAGTGCTAAACAATGGTCGCGGAAATGTGAGCTTAAACCTCCAGTTTCAAAATAATGGAACCGCTAAAAACTCCATGAATACCCAGGTATTTTTAAAGCAAAGGCCTTTAGATACCAATAATGTAAGACTCTCTATGCCAGAATTTGTAAGTGTAGCAGACATGAATGCCACTTTTCAAGTTAGCAGCTTAGACAGCTTAGTGGGTTCTGTGCAGGTGATTGCCTATTTGGAGGGTGCGATGGATAGTAGTAGGGTGGAGTTGATTGTAGTAGATGAATGACAATTTCTACACAAGGTGTCCCTGAACTAGGTACCCTAATTTAGAAACTTCACAAAAATAGATTATATGTACAAACCCACTAACTTATGATTGTGTATAACCTGGCAAAATGAATTACATTCTATAATTCTGATCTCCTAACTTCGTGTTTAAGCATTTTTTGCTAATTCTATATGTCTTTGGATAAAAAGAAACATCTGTACATAGATCTATTTGCTGGCTGTGGAGGGCTATCATTAGGTCTTTGCAACTCTTCCTCATGGAAAGGGGTATTTGCAATTGAAAAAAGTCCCCATGCTTTTGAAACTCTAGAGTTTAATCTTATTAAACAAAGAAATCATTTTTCATGGCCAGATTGGCTTCCGCAGAAAGCACATGATATTAACAATGTCCTAATAGAGTATAAATCTGAATTAGATAAACTAAAAGGAGAATTGGATTTAGTAGTCGGTGGACCGCCATGTCAAGGTTTCTCGACGGCCGGAAGACGAGTTGAAAGTGACAAAAGAAATAGTCTTATTAAATCCTATGTGAAATTCATAAAATTGGTCCAACCTAAACTCATATTTTTTGAAAACGTAAAAGGATTTACTCAGAAATTTGAAAATAACAAGACTAAAGGTAAAAGATATTCTGACTATGTCATTAACGCTCTTAAAAGAAAAAGCAATGAATTTCCAGGTTACAAAGTTCATGGGAAGTTAGTGGATTTTTCAGAATATGGAATTCCTCAAAAACGTACAAGGTTTATTTTAATTGGCATTAGAAATGATCTTAAAACAAGCTTTACACCTGAGATGTTTTTTGAAAATCTTGATTTTTCCAAAGAGGCTTTCTTAACATCTAAAGGTTTAGCTACAAAAACCACATTAGAAGAAGCTATTTCTGATCTTAGAAAAACAGAAACAATCGATTGCCCTGATTCACCTGGATTTAAATCTGCTTACTACAATAAACCTGCATCCAGCTATCAAAAATTCCTCAGGCGTGATACTAAAGTTGAAATTCCTGACAGTCATCGATTTGCTAATCATAAAGTTGATACAGAAATTCTATTTAAATCGTTGCTAAAAAATATAGCACCAGGTAAAAGAATTGCTGGTGAGGAAAGAAAGGAATACAATATTAAAAAAAGGTCAATTGTAATACTGGACAAAGATAGTCCATCACCTACTTTAACATCACACCCCGATGATTATGTGCACTATCAGGAACCAAGAATTCTAACTGTTCGTGAATATGCTCGTATTCAATCATTTCCAGACAACTATTTGATATTAGGTAAATACACTACAGGAGGCAAACAAAGGGTTCTTGAAGTTCCAAGATATACTCAATTAGGTAATGCAATTCCGCCCTTATTTGGAGAACTGGCTGGTGAAACTATGCTCAAATTAATTTAGTGAATTATGAACGCTGAAAACTTTAAAGTAAGTGCTGCTCTTAAAGATATAATTGGCAAAGAGTTAATAACGGATGAATTTGTTGCTGTTTTTGAGTTAGTTAAAAATTCATTTGATGCATTTGCTTCTAAAGTTGAAATACATTTTCAAAGTATTTATGGATCAAATCCCCGGATTCTCATTGTTGACAATGGCAAGGGAATGGATTATTCAGATTTGAAGGATAAATGGCTGTTTGTTGCTTATTCGGCAAAAAGGTTAAAAAAGGAACTAGAAGATAATTATCGAGATAGAATAAAATCAAATAGAATTTTCGCTGGAGCTAAAGGAGTTGGGAGGTTTTCTTGTGATAGATTGGGTAAAACACTTAATCTTTTAACGATTAAAGACAGCTCTAACCCCAGAATAGAAAATTTATTTGTTGACTGGAAAAGTTTTGAAAATGTTGATAATAAAGAATTTATCAAAATTGATGTTCAACACAGGGTTTTGGATTCTCTTAATTATGAGATTGAACATGGCACAATACTAGAAATAAATGAATTAAGAGATACTTGGGATAGAGAAAAATTACTTCATTTAAAAAGGTCATTAGTAAAGCTTATTAACCCAAATCAGGAAAATGATAGCTCAAATTTTTCAATTGAAATTATAGCAAATGAAGAACTAGAAGAAGATTTAAAGAAAGAAAGTGATTGGGAAAAAGTAAATGGTCCTATAGAAAACAAAGTTTTTGAAACATTGGAAATTAAAACCACGAATATCTATGTTCAAATAAGTGAAAATGGGGATTACATTGAAACAACAATGCAAGATCGGGGGGACCTAATTTATTACCTTAAAGAAAAAAACCCTTTCAATAGCTTAAAAAATATTTCAGTCTATTTATTTCAACTTAATAGAAAGGCGAAAATTGCTTTCCATAAAGTAATGGGACTAAGGTCAATAGATTATGGTTCAGTATTTATGTATAAAAACGGATTTAGAATTTATCCTTTTGGAGACCCAAGTGAAGATATATTACTAATTGACAGAAGAAAGCAACAGGGTTATAGTCGATTTTTAGGTACACGAGACTTAATCGGTAGAATTGAAATTTTTGGAGATAATAATGAATTAAGAGAAACCTCAAGTAGAGATGGGGGATTGGTGAAAACAGATGCGTGGTTTGATCTTGTTGATTTTTTTTCAAAATATGTTTTGCTTAGGTTAGAGAATTATGTTGTTAACATTATTAAATGGGGAGACGAAAGAATTGATAAGGATACAGGAGAAATCATTAACCCTGAGTTATGGCCTTATGATGTTAAAATGCAAATTTTAGAGTTAATTTCAGGGTTTATAAACTCTAAAAATATCTTAGAAATTCAGTACGATAAAGATTTTTTAAATATCATTGAACGTAAGCAGGATAAAAGCGTTGATAAAATCATTAAAAATGTATCAAAAGTAGCAGCTCAAACAGGGAACAAAGACCTAATAAGAGAAGCTCGGAAAATAGAATCTGCTGTTAAACAAGTAAGATCTGACGCTAAAGTTGATAGGGTTAGAGCGGAATTGGCTGAACGAAATGTTCTTGACATCAATGAGAAATTAAAATACACCATAGGTCAAAATTCATTTTTGAAAGATTCAGTAGGAGCTGACACTATTGAACTACAAAGTTTACTACATCATACTGAAAAAGCCACATATTGGATTGAAAGGCATATCGAAAATCTATTTATAGGTATAGAAGAAGGATGGTCAAAAGACAATCTGTTCGATTTACTAAATAAAATTAGTCTTGAAAATCAAAAAATATTTTCATTTACCAAATATCATAAATCTACGAAGTTTAACACTTTTGTTAAAGAGATAGAAGAAGACATAGTGTCATTTGTGAATGAGTACATTTCTAATGTGTGTCAGGCTTATGAGGACTATGAAAACATTAATATAATTACAACTAATAAAAATAAAGCTTCTCTAAGAACTCATTTTTCACCAGTTGATATTACTATCCTCTTTGATAATTTATTAAATAATGCTAAGAAAGCAAAATCCAAGAACATTCACTTTGAATGGATTGATGTGAACGATGAAGATTTACAGCTAAGGGTACGGGACGATGGAATTGGCATTTCTTCAAAAATCATCAATCAGATTTTTGACTTTCGATTTACAACAACTAAAGGTTCTGGTATTGGACTTTATAATGTAAAGGAAATTATGAGTCAATTAAATGGACGTATAGAAGTTAATCCTAATTATAAAATTGGCGCAGAGTTCATTTTAACATTTAATAAAAAAAATGCGATTAGATTATAAAATAGCTTGGATAGACGATGAAATAGAACATTTTGTAGCCTCCAGAGATGTTGAAAGAGTAGAAGTGTTTATTAGAGAATTGGGGTTTATTCCATATATAAATATTTTTAATAACGGTCAATCTTTGGATGGCCTGATTGATCAATGTGATTTGATAATCTCTGATTTCAATATTGAGGAAGGTAGAAATGGTGACGATGTAATTAAGGAAATTCGAGAAAAAGATATTTTCACAGAAGTTCTATTTTATACCTCACGCCAAGATAATAAAAACTTAATAGCCCAAAAGTTACTAGGTTTTGATAGAATCTCCTTTCATTCAGGAAGAAGGCACCTCTTGGATAAAATTGAAAGTTTAATAAAGCTTTCTGTTAAGAGATTACTTGATCTTAACGCAACAAGGGGACTTATTACTTCGGAAACTAGTGAATTAGATGTAATAATTCATGAAATTACAATGCATCTAATTGATCATTTGAAAATATCTAAAGATGAAATTGAAGGTATAGTTGGTGGCTATGTAGAAAAAAAATTAAAAAGTGAACCTGATTATATGATCCAGTTATATGAAGAAAAAGGTTTTGAAGATTTCTTTCTTAGAATGCGTGCGGTTAAAAAGTGGGAGATATTTCGCAAATTTTTAAAGAAAATAAAGGATGATAAAGTTGTAAATAGCTTTTTGCTAATTAACAAGACTTATCAAAATGAGGTTATAGAAGTTAGAAATAGATTCGCTCATTCCAAAGCAATCGAGGAAAATGGAAGTTTAATTTTATTAGGTTTTGGAAATGAGTCTAATTATGAATTTGATGAAGGTTCATGTGTCAATATTAGGAAAAGGTTAATGATTCATAGAGAAGAATTTGAGAAATTGAAAGATCATCTTAAGGTTTAAGACATATCAGTATTGATTTTAGGCACCTAATTATGCCCTATAATTAATATTATGTCAAATAACTTTTTCAAAAAGAAAGGAGATCCTCAAAATCTCCTCTCCTAAATTCTTATTCGCCCATTACGGCTTTCGCCTTATCGTACATCTCTAAAGAACGATACACCTGACTCAAAGCAATCTTCACTTGCTGGTCTTCGCTGTTCTTTTTGTAGGCTTTCTCTAAATACGGTAATGCCGTTTTAAAGATTTCATTCTTCTGCTTCTTATAAGCATTGTATTTCTTGGTGGCATTGTAAGGCAAATCATTCATCTTGGCTACCACGGCATTGGCGCTGTCGATATAAATGATACTGGTCATATACAAAGCATCGGTATAATTGGAATCAATTTCCAAAGTCTTTTTATAGGCTTCTAAAGCGGCGTCAGTGCGCTTCATCTCATTCTGCAGAATTACCCCCTTATTGTAATACATTAAAGGATTGCTGGGATCGGCAGCAATGGCTTTATCCAGGTTCGCTAAGGCTTTGTCGTATTCCTTATTGTCGAAGAACAACTGTAATTCGGCAATAATCAAGTCTAAATTCTGTGGAAATTTAGCACGGCCTTCCTGAATGGTTTTGGTATAACCAGCGGTATCTCCTTCGGCTAAGGATAAATAAGCCACGGTTTTATAAAGATCCGGACGAATATCCCCTTCAATATTGGGGTTTGTAACCTGACCATTATTCACGAACATCTCCATTTGTTGGGCGCTGGCAAAATCCATGGTGTCCCCTGACTCTACATTTACGGCATAAAAACGTGTGCCGTGGTAATCCATTTTTAAGAGATCCTTGTAAATCGGAATGGCTTTTTCGTTGGCTTTCATGTTCTGAGCCATCAAGGCAGCATTGTAATACATGCTGGTATCAATGGTATTCATGAATTTCTTCTTCATCTCGTAAGATTTCAAGAAATCGGCATATGCCCCTTCGAAGTCATTCGACTGGCTGGCTTGAATTCCACGGTTGGCAAAAGAAGCCGATAAAGAAGTTAATTGTTGTTTCGCTTCTTCAGTATAACGCTCCTTCCCGATTTTTTTCTCTAAATCGAGTAATTGACTGAAACCTTCCACCGCTTTATCCAAAGCATTGGCATCTAATTTTTGGATCGCTGGGTCTTCGTTTATATGCACCCGGAAGTTGATCAATCCTTTGTAATAATAGAATTTGGCCAGGTCTTTTTCGCGTACCTCAGACAGCGATTTTCCGCTGATAATAGTCTGGGCTTCATCGATATAACCTTTAGCGGCAGCTAAATCGTTGTTACGGTCTATGGCAATTACGGCTGAGGAAATTACCGGCTTCTCCTGGGCTATTGCGGAAAAACCGATTAACATCGCTCCTAGAAAAATAAGTCGTTTCATGTTGAATTTGGCTTTTGATGCAAAACTAGTATTTATACTATTTTAAAAAGGCTTCGTGCTAATTTAATGCCAAGTCTATCTTTGCAGGCTTAAATAAAAACAATACCTATGAAATGGGATATCCAAACTGTAGACTTTAAAGCTACAGAAGAGTTGCTTTCCTTTACCGAAGAAAAAGTAAGTGGATTGCACAAGTACTACGATCAAATCGTAGGTGCGGAAGTTTACCTGAAACTGATTCAGGACGAAGCGAATCAAAACAAAAAAGCAGAAATCAAGCTGAATATTCCCGGTAATGATCTCTTTGCCGAAAGTCACGACGCTTCTTTCGAAAAAGCCGTGCATGATGCAGTAGACAAGCTTAAAGGTCAAATCCGTAAGCTGAAAACCAAATTGCAAAAGCACTAATCCCCTCTCCTTTCATGCAGTTCCTCTTCGCCGCCAAGGATGGTTTTCAATACAACCGCACCTATATACTGGCCGAAGGTTTAAAGGAACTGGGGCATGATGTACAGTATTACAAGATTCCCGAACGCCAGCCGAAATACGGCCAGGTGCTTCGGGATCTTAGTTTAAAGGCCGATGTGGTTTTGGTGCCACCTTTTCGACATCGCGACCTGAGTTTTGTACGTCGCTATGCCCAGGCACCAGTGGTTTTCGACCCCCTTATTTCGCGTTACCTCACCAAAGTGGTCGACTATGGTCATTATTGGAAAGCGCCTCAAAAATGGTGGATCGATTTTCGCGATTTCCGAAACTGTGATTTGCTCCTGGCCGATACCGCTGCCCATCTGCAGTATTTCGAGAAAACCTTGAAACTCCCTTCTTCCCTACCCAAGGCCGTGGTGCCCGTGGGTGTGCATTTGGAGGAATTCCCGGCCCATTATCCCAAAGAGAATGATACGCTGGAAGTAGGCTTTTACGGCACTTTCGTGCCCTTACAGGGCGTTTTTACTATTATCGAGGCCATGGCCCTGCTTAAGGATGAGAAGGGTCTTAATTTTACTTTATTAGGAACCGGGCATCAATATGAAGAAGCGCGTCATTTAGCTATTGACTGCGGATTATCTCTGGATATTTTCAAAGGCTGGATTCCCTATGATGAACTGGCAGCGCAGATAGCTAAATTCGATCTGGCACTGGGTGTTTTTGGTGAATCGCTTAAAGCCGATTTGGTTGTGCCCAATAAGCTCTATCACTACGCTGCTTCTGGAAAAGCCATCCTCACCAAGGACAGTCCGGGTTTACGCGAAGTTTTTGAGCCGGGCCTGGATGTACTCACAACAGAGGCTGATCCTCAGGCCCTGGCCGATAAAATTCGCTACCTACGCGATCATCGCACTGAATTAAGCGCCTTAGGACACAAAGCCCGCCAAAGGATGGAAGCATCCTACAGCAAAGCCGCTATTGCACAGCGTTTGGTAGATGCAGTTGAAAAACTCTAATCCCGATCCAGAATAGCCTTGATATTGGGCTTAAAGTATTGATCACTCTTTAAAACTTTACCATCTTCACGGTAGATCGGCTCGCCATTGGCATCCAATTTCGACATATTACTACGCTGAATTTCGTCGAATACCTCTTCAATTTTATCCTGCATGCCATGACTTAAGATGGTGCCACATAAGATATAGAGCATATCACCCAGGGCATCGGCAATTTCCACCAAATCCCCGTTCTGAGCGGCTTCCAGGTATTCTTCATTTTCCTCCCGCATTAATTTATAGCGCAAGAGCTGCGTTTTTTCATCAATATCGGCAGTGGGTGCATAACGGTTTTCAATGCGAAAAGCATTGTGGAAGGTCTCAACGGCGGAAATTTGCTTTTTCATGGTTTACTTTGCAAAAGATTTAGTCTTATGGAAAATATCACTACCGGTCACTGGATTTTCGCCGGCATCTTTATGTTCGTATTTATTGGCTATCTGGTGTGGAGCTATCGCAAGGATCTCAAATTGCATAAACTCCATTACAATGGTAGTATCTACGTATTAATCGGTATTGTCCTGATTCTCTTCTTGTTCTATATTTTCAAACGCTTCCTTTAATCGCCCTTTAGGTAAATGGTTTTCAGGTTGCAGAAGGAATGGATGCCCTCTGGACCTAGTTCGCGACCGAAACCGGAATTCTTTACCCCACCAAAAGGTAAGCGCGGATCACTCTTTACCAGGTCATTGATAAATACCGCTCCTTCTTCGAAGCGCGAAGCCTGACTGAGCAGAAAATCCCGGTCCTCACCAATAAGGCTCACCCCCAAACCATAGCGACTGCTATTGCTAATGGCAATGACTTCATCAAAATCGGAATAGCTTAGAATTGAGGCGATGGGCGCAAATACTTCTTCCTTAAAAACCGTCATTTCTGGATTCACACCACTTAAAATGGTCGGCTCCAAAAAATTGCCATCGCCCTTCCCTCCTAGCTCCAAGCTTGCTCCCTGGGCCAGGCTTTCTTCAATTTGCCGTAGGGCATGGGCCTTTAAATCGGGGCGCGCCAATGGCCCAATATGAGTACCGGCCGCTTTGGGATCTCCAATGCTATAAGTGGAAAACACTGCTTTCAATTCTTGAATAAACTCCGTATACAGCGATTCATGCACCAAAAAGCGTTTGGCAGCAATACAGCTCTGCCCGGCATTCAGCAAACGTGCCCTGGAGGCTAATTCAGCCGCAGTCTTCACCTTAGCACTGGAATGCAGGATAAAGGCATTTGATCCACCTAATTCTAATACCTGAGGCTTTAATTCCCGACCGGCAATTTCGGCTACCGAGCGACCAGCCTTTTCGCTACCCGTAAGGCTTACACCCTTTATCCGTGCATCCCTAAGCAAATCGGCTACTGTCTCATTCGATAAACGTACAGCCGTATAAGCACCAGCAGCTAAACCGGTATCATCAAATAATTTTTGAAGATCATCAGCACTGAAATTGCAATTGGGTGCATGCTTTAATAAGACCCGATTTCCGGCTATAATGGCGGGTACTGCAAAGCGGAAAACCTGCCACAGTGGGAAGTTCCAGGGCATAATGCCTAAAATCACCCCTAAAGCTTCATAGCGACGAATCGCCTGGGCATCCCCTAAATCCAGCTTTAGATCGGCTAAAAATTCGGGGCTCTTTTCAAAATAGTATTCACAGAGCCAGGCGCATTTCTCTACCTCGGCCTCCGCTTCCTTAAGCACCTTGCCCATTTCATCGCAAATATGAGCGGCCAATTCAGTTTTACGCTCGCGTAAAAGGCGGGCTAAATTTTGGATGGCCTTTCGGCGGATGGGAAATGAATAATGATCCTCTAAAGGACTTAGACCTTGCGCAATCGCAATTTTGGCCTCTAGCTCTGCCGATGAATCTTCAGAGAATTCCCCTATAAGTTCTTGATTGTAAGGATTAATGCTCTTGTAAATAGCCATGTTTAAAAACAAATTCACGTTCACTTTGGATCCGGCCATTGACTAAGGCATCCTGATTGAAATCACCCTCAAATGCCAGTATACCACCTTTATACTCCTGAATACCCTGGAGATGACTGAGATCGCCAATATCATCAATGCGGTATTTGATTTCCAGCTCCCCACTTTCTTTATTTGCTACCTCCTGCTCCATCAAGGCCAGGTCTAAACGGCAATTGCCAAATTGCAGATCTCTAAAGATAAGGTCGCGCAAATGGCTTTTGTTTTCAGGGATTAAGTGATACAGCGCTGGATCGATCAATTCCCAGGCATCGGTAGCGACCAGATTTAAGGCTTCCTTTAATCCTCGATAATTGAGTTCACGGGCCTTTCGGCGGAAGCGATCTCCAGGAAAATGTCCGGCTTCAAACAGAATATTGGGAATACCTAATTTCATTAGATTATCTCCCAGTGCTCGGGGATAGAACTCGTCGCTGTAACGCCCGAAATGCCCACTGAGACTACCTTCCAGCTTTTGGTGAATGGCAGCAATCATCTGCATGCTCACTTTGCGTTCCAGCTTAATACTGCGCTCTTCATCCGCGGAGGGCGCCAAAAAACTAAGGGTGGCACATTGCACAGTAGCTCCGGCACTAAAAATATTTCTTTGGTCATGCAGATTAAAAGCCCAGTGGGGTTTAAAAGCCTCCAGAAATGAAAAATAGGCCTTAATCTCAGCGCTGCAGCGGGCTACCGCATCTCGATTTAAATCGATGCCCAGAGCATTGCGTCTTTGGAAGCGCTCTGCTCCATCGGGATTCAGCATTAGAATTAAGGCCACTTCAATTTGGGATTCCAGGGCCTTTACATTGGGATCCGCAATCAAATCCTGAATTAAATCGGCGCAAGCCAAGGTAGCGGTAGGCTCATTGCCATGCATCTGGGTCCAGGCAAATATTCGTTTTGGGCCTTTCCCCCAGCGAATCACCTTCAAGTCCCGACCTTCTTCACTGTGGCCAATGGATTCAATTCGAAAATCCTGCTGATTTTCCACGAAAGCCCAAAGGTCTTTTAGGTGTTCTGAGCGTAACCAACGACGTTCCGGAACCAGGGATTTAAGGCTAGTATTATTAGAGTTTTGAGTAGAGAATGGCATAGTAGAAATCTATCAAAAAGGGCTGTAAACTCGCACTCTTACAAATAACGGGATTAAGATTAAGTTAAAGCTTAAGCCAATCCGCTTTTTACGCTTATTTTCGGTCACTTAAACCGTTATAAAATGAAACGATTAGCATTTAGTATAGCTTTAAGTATACTATCCTTAACTATTGTCGCTCAATCTAATGAGGTTTTAAGTGGACCGGTATTGGGTTATGCGGAGATGAAAGAAGCCCTTATTTGGGTACAGCTCCGCGATAAGGGTTCAGTTAAGCTCAATTACTGGCCTCAAAACAGTCCCGAACAAAAGCAAGAAACCGACCTGGTAAGCACCTCTGCCAATACCGGGAATACTGCCAAACTCTACCTCCGCAATTTGGAGCCCGGCACCATTTACGAATACGAGGTGATGGTAGATGCTGAAAATCAAGAATTTAAGTTCCCACTGGAGTTCGATACCGAGCCTTTATGGGATTATCGCACTGACCCTCCCGCCTTCTCTATCGCCATGGGGAGCTGCACCTATATTAATGAAGAAGCCTACGATCGTCCTGGCACACCTTATGGCGGCGATTATCAGATATTCAGGAGTATAGAATCGCAAAAACCAGACGCCATGCTTTGGTTGGGCGATAATATCTATTTGCGCGATGCCGATTGGTGGACCCGCTCCGGATACATCCACCGCTACACCCATACCCGCTCTATTGAGGAAATGCAAGCACTAATGGCCTCTTGTAATAATTATGCGATTTGGGATGACCATGATTTCGGCCCAAATGACGCCAGTGGCTCCTGGATCCATCGCGATTTGGCCCTGGAGATGTTTAAGCTCTTTTGGCCCAATCCCAGTTTTGGATACCGTGATATGCCTTGCACCTTTAGCGCCTTTAATTACCGGGATTGTGATTTCGTGATGTTGGACAATCGCTATTATCGCTCTGAACAAAGTGTGGGGCATCCTGAGCAGATTTTTGGTACTCAGCAAATTGATCGTATGATTGACCTCTTAAAACAAAGCAGAGCGCCCTTTAAATTCGTTTTAACCGGTGGGCAATTCTTGAATTCTGCCCAGGTATTCGAAAACCATAGCAATTATGAAGAAGAGCGGGATTACATCCTTAAGCGCATAAATGATGAGGATATCAAGAATGTGATCTTCATTAGTGGTGACCGTCACCATAGCGAAGTAGATAAATTACAATTACCTAATGGAAATTGGGTGTATGAATTCACGGTTTCGCCTTTAACCAGTGGAGCTGCGCATCAAGTGAATGAAGAAAATGACTATCGAGTGGAAGGTTCTTTAATCCAGGAACGCAATTTCGCAGTAATGAACATTAGCGGAAAGCGTAAAGCCCGTAAGCTGGTACTGATCTATTACAATAGCGAAGGCGAACAAATCTACTCCTGGTCCTTAAGTGAGTGATATACATAAGTAATTCCATTTGTTAACTCATGATTTTAATCATTGATTTTCAGTTACTTTAAATGAATTAGTTAAAGCTTAATTTAAGTAGAGGGAAAAGCTTAACATTAACATTTCGAAATACTTTATTACATTTGTAGTAAAGTCTTTTTTTTATGGAAGATATCGCCGCAAGGATAAAAGAGTTAATCGCAGATCAGGGTTTAAGCAATAAGGACTTCGCTCAGAGCATAGACGTTGCCCCTGCTATCATAAGCCACGTATTAAGTGGTAGAAACAACCCTTCTCTACACCTAATTCAACAGATTACAAATGTATATACAAATGTAAATCTTGATTATTTATTGAATGGCAAGGGTTCTATGTATGAAGATCAACAATTAAAGGGCTTTAAGGCCAATGAGTCTGTAAATACTAAACTTGCTGAAGATGTAAATACTACTAAGGAACTAGATAATGAGGAAGAAGCCACCTACTCTACTTTTGGCCTACCTCCCGGCGCGCGTTATGTATCTGCTCCTAGTGGCGCACCTATTCCCTATGCTGCGCCAACTCCTCAAGATCATCCCAGTCCGAAAGACCCTGATAAACAAGGTACTGAATCAGACAAAAACAAAGAGAAGTCCGAATTAACAAATGTATATACAAATGTTAATCAAGGTTCCGAGAAGGAAATTGATCGAATAATCATCTTTTATCGCGATCGAAGCTTTAGAGAATACCGTCCGGAAGCTTGATTTTGCTTTAGGCTTCTTAACTTTGTGCTCTCAAGTATTAAACATGAAGAAACAACTGATCTACCTAGCGATCCTATTTGTCCTTGCCATTGGCAGCCGTTTGATTGCCCCCTGGCCTAATTTCACCGCTATGACTGCGGTTGTTTTCACCGGTGGTATGCTCTTTGGCAAACGCTACCAGGCCCTCCTCTTCCCTATGCTTATTTTATTCGTAAGCGACTTTATCATTAACAATACCCTCTATTCTTATATGGGCTTCACCTTAATCACCCAGGGCGCTGGCTGGTTATACAGCTCTTATTTACTCATCGCTTTATTAGGCGTATTAAATTTCGGCAGCTCTAAATGGGCGCACGTGATTGTTGGTGGTATTAGCGGAACCTTACTCTTCTTCTTACTCACCAATTTCGGAGTATGGTTAGGAAACCCTGCTTACCCACAAAACATTAATGGCTTAATCGGCTCTTATGTAGCTGGTTTACCTTTCTTACTCAACCAAGTGTTAGGAACGGTATTCTATGGTGTGGTAATCGTAGCGGCTTATCGCCTAACCGAAGGCAAGCCTATTCTGGAGAGAATCAGAGCTTAAAGCCTGGATTAGCAAGACTAAAGATTTTTGAAAGCACCTCTTAGGGGTGCTTTTTTATTGGGCATGATATTGCCGAAGCTCCTGCTGCATCTTCCAAATAAAGGGATACCATTCCCTTCCACTGGCGGTATAGCTTAAGTTTTCTTTGAAAACGCCATAATTCTCCCTTAAATGCTCCGCGAAACTCCCCACAGCATAACCGTATTGCTCCACCCCAGGAACAATCTTTGCCGCATATTGCCAGGCGATTATAGCCATTGGGTCCGCTAATAGAAAGGGTATGCCCTTCTCAGCACATCTAATGATCGCTCCACAAAGGGCTACCGTCTCAAATCCCCCATAAAAACAGAGATTGGTAAAGGGGTTATGACTGATGGGATGTTTTTTGGCCAGGCGCTGAATTTCCTGCTCCACTTCTTTGCCTAACCAGGCCGGTAAATAGTTGGTCCAGGCTTTGGCATCACTAATACTTAAAGCCCAGGCTAAGGCATAAACACTAAATATTTGGCCCTCTCCCAAACTGTGTAAAACCAGCAGATCTTTTTCTTGATAATGGGCTCGATCCACTAATTTCCGACCGCTGTAAAAAGCTTCTGCAAGCTCGTCATCAGTCATGGCTGGGTATGAACTAAAGCTTTCGGTCCGAGCTTTTATCTTACTGTTAATTAATTTGTTATTGTGATTTAGCCAATAGCTGATATTAGACTCAAAGGCATAGTCGACCCCCAGGTCTACCCAATAATGTTGAAGGCTTAAATTACCCTTCCACAACTCGGGCATGGTTTCTTGCCGCATGGCTTCCATCAAAAATTCACCACTGCGAAAACGAGGTGTAGCGAATTCAGCATTTATGCCATGATCTCCCGCAAAACTGAGTATATCAATATTCAGTAATTGAGCCTGAGATTTACCCTGTACTCGGTTGAGCCAGGTGAAAAACTGAAAAAAAGCCCTGGGCTGAAAATTTAATTTCTGCCCGGACTTTTCTGTTTTTATCTTCTCCCTCTCCTCCGCTCTTAGCGGCTTCAAGGGTTTTAAATCAAAATTGAGATTATTTAAAGACGACATTGTTGGGTTTTACCCCAATGGTAATACTGGTCTTCTTGCTGCCTACCGGATCAAAGATCTGCAGAGCCCCGTTCTGCTCAATATCATCAGGGGTGCGCATTCCATAAAGTTCCAAATTAATGGGATCGAATGCCAGCGAATAGAAGTTATCCTCTACAATTGGGTTCTCATTCAATATACTAACGTTGGTATTGGTTACGGCAATATCTCCGGTTGGTAAATTGGTGATATAGTATAGATTGTCACCGGCCTCGTCATGAGTAAGGCTATGTGGACGTAATTGATTGTCTACAAAGTACTTCACCGTATCCGGCATTATCGCCCAGCCTGAGTCGATATCGCGGTACATGGTATCTAAATTGTACATCCATAATGAACCTGCACCACTTTGAGTAGGATCTGCAACATTCAAATCCCCACTACAAAGAATCCACAATTGATTGTCTTCGTCAATAACAAAGCTGTTGGGAGAATGACCAACAATAAGGTTAGTAACCAAAGTATCTTCACTCGTGCGCACAATACTTACCGTACTGTCTTTAGAGATAGGATTCCCATTATTACAGATAAAGGCCAAGTCTTCCCAAACTGCAATTTCGGTTTGATTAACGCCCACATCGAAAGCAATTTCATCTACTACATTGCCATTATTGGCATTGATTACGTAGAAACCTGGTAATTCAGGACAGCTAACATAGTAGAGGTTATCCGAAACCTGGGCCACCTTGCGAATTTGTAAAAGGTCGCGGGTTTGAAATTTGATTTTCATGGTTTTGGCATCCACAAATACAATTTTGTTAGAGCCAGGCACGATTAAAACCAATTGATTACGAGATTTATCCAACATCATATCACTTAATTGTGATCCCATGGGATTGATATTGGCCTTGCGGAATACATTGTTTTCAATCGTTTGATTGGTCACATTGTACAGGGCCAGGCTGCTGATTCCATTGGGAGAAGTTCCTTCAATCCCAATATAGGCTTGCATACCAGAAGAGCTACCTCCTCCATTACCGCCATCAGTACCATCAGTGTCTGAATCCTTTTTACAGGCGCCTATTAGCAGGAGGCTCAGGCCTAAAAGTGCAATTTTCTTCATGCGTTCTTCATTACAGGAGGTTAAAAATAAGCGAATGCCTCGATATTACAAGGGCTCAGGCACCTTGAATGAGTTCCCGTGCATTGGCCAAGGCGGCATCCGTCAGTTTATCGCCACCCAATAAGCGGGCAATTTCGTTCAAACGCTCCTGTTCATTGAGTGGGCGAATCTCCGTGCGCGTGTTATCCGCCGCACTTTCTTTACGCACTAAATAATGCTGACTGCCTTTGGAAGCAATTTGGGCCAAGTGGCTAATGGCAATTACTTGCATATAACTGCCCATGCCTTTTAAGATCTCCCCAATTTTATGGGCAGTTTCACCACTTACTCCGGTATCGATCTCATCAAAGATGATGGTGGGTAAACTGCGCGAACGTGCTAATATAGCCTTAAGGGCCAGCATTACCCGCGATAATTCACCACCGGAGGCTACCTTTTGTAAAGACTGAACTTTTTGACCGGGATTGGCCGAAAAAAGGAAGTTTACGTGGTCACTGCCATTGTTATCGCAGTTTTCTTGTTTTTCGATGGAAATATCAAAACGAGCATTAGCGAGGTTTAAAACAGCTAATAAGTGCAAAACCTGAGCTTCTAGTGGGCCTTTGAGCTTTTGACGTTCTTCATGTAATTCCTGGGCCAGGGTTTCGGCTTTAGCCCGCCATTGTGCGGCCTCAGCTTTTTCCTTTTCCAAAGCAATGTCTCGGTTGGCAGCCGCAGTCATCTTGGCTTCCAGGGCATCACGATTTTCAATTAGCTCTTCTGCACTTTCTGCTTGATGTTTCCGCTGTAAATGAATAAGCTGACTTAAACGCTCATCCAATTGTTCCTTTTCGCGAGGATCAAAATTGCTTTCAGATTGGTAGAGTTCCAATTCCTGACGCAGATCTTCAAATTCGATGTAAAGGCTTTCAGCTCGCTCCGAAAAGCTGCCTAGTTTTTTATCCAGATTAGCGATAGCCCTTAGTTCCTGGCGCATCTGCCTAAGCATTTCACTTAAACCTAAAGGACTGGCATCTGCCATTTCTTGAACCGAAGCTAAGGCCGATTCGATTTTCCCAGAATGCTCCAGTATTTCCAGGCGTGCTTCAATTTCCGCCACTTCTCCAGGGACCAGTTTGGCATCTACCAATTCTTGGTGCAGAAATTCCAGATAGTCCAAATCTCCGCCCTCTTCCCGGTTTTGCGCTTCCAGGTCGGCAATGCGTTTTTGGCTTTTCCGCCAGCTCTTAAAAGCCTCCTGATAATTTTGCAGCAAATCCTTATGCGATCCGAAGCTATCGATCAGATCGAGTTGGAAATTAGCATCATTGAGTAAGAGCGTATCATGCTGACTATGAATGTCAATTAGGCGTTGCGCCAATTGGGAAAGGCTTTCCAAGCGAACCGGACTATCATTCACAAAGGCCCGGGATTTACCGCTGGGTAAAATTTCACGACGGATAATAGTTTCCGCTTCGTAGTCTAAATCCAGACTTTCAAAAAGACTTTTATAGGATGGATCCGGAATCTGAAAGAGACCTTCTATCACACATTTTTGCTCGGGATCCTTTAAAGCTTTTAGATCTGCTCTTTGACCCAGCAAATGGTTTAAAGCCCCTAAAAGAATTGATTTTCCAGCGCCGGTTTCGCCGGTAATAGTGGTAAAGCCTGCTTGCCAATCGAGATCGAGCTTTTCGATCAAGGCAAAATTGGAAATCCTGAGGTGCTGTAACATGCCGCTAAAATACTTAACCGCCCTGACCTACTTTCTGATATTCCGAAGCATTATTAGGGTCTAATTCAATCAGCACTTCCTTAAGGTCGGCTGTGGGTATGGAAGCCCCGTCACTAAAGATTTTCACGATTTCCGCCTGCTTGGCATCAAACCATAATTGCAGCAAAAAACTGTTTCGCCTTTGGTCGTTTACCTTTTTTAAGCTCTTTAAGGCTTCTTTGATATTCATTTTCGCGGTGCGAATTTTAGAAGCATCACTCATCAGGTCTAAACCTTGGCGGTGATAGGTATACAGGCAGGTGCGGAAATTATCAAAGGCCGGACTAATCAAGTTATCTACTAACCAATAGCGGTTCTTATTGCTGCCGCCAAAACTGTCCCAACCGCCATAATTACTGGTTTGGGCATTTCCTACAATATTCTGAGCCTTATTGTAATAATCAGTGCCACTCATAGGCGCATAACTATCATGATCCAAACCAATTACGATATAGGCATAATAAGCTAAAATACTGGTAAGGTTAGAGATAAAGCTGTTGGGAGCAAAGTCCAGTCGATCGAATTCCAGGTATTCGAAATTCACATCATTATCGCGATGCACTAAAATGGGGGATGCGTAATCTGAATTAAAAATGGGGCGACTGTAAAAAATCTGCAGGTGCCCACTAAAATTATTATTGTTACGAGAATTAATGGTCAACACAAACTGACAGTCGATCCGCTCTTCTAGAGCATAGTTTTCTTCCGTCCATTTACGGTTATTCAGAAATTCACGAATCGCTGTTTCCAAAGTGGTATACAGCTGTTTATTCGTGGCTTGAATATTTGGAGTAAGCACTTGTACCCGGGCATTTAACTCCTGGGCTTGCAGGCTGGGGCTAAGCAGTATGATGCTTAATAAGCCGATCCAAAATTTCATAGGCTAATTCCTTCTTAGGTTTTAATTCAAGTTTTTCGCGTTGGCCTTTACGGCTGATCATCAAGACCTCATTGGTATCGTGTCCGAAACCGCGTTTTGTGGCATCAGCCTGATTCAGAACGATCCAATCACAGTTCTTGGTATCCAGTTTCTTTTGGGCATTCGCCTCGGCATTTTCCGTTTCGAGGGCGAAACCTACAACTAATTGACTTTCCTTCTTAGTTTGTCCAATACTTTTCAGGATATCCGGGTTTTCGATTAAATCCAGATGCAGCATATCGCCATCACTTTTCTTTATCTTTTGATGGGCGGGGTTTTTCGGACGGTAATCCGAAACGGCGGCACTTAAGATAATCCAATCTGCATTTTGAGCCGCTGTAGTGGTAGCTTCAAACATTTCTTGAGTACTCTCTACTCTTTGGATTTGAATAGCCGGGTTTTTCGAATCCTGATTACTAGGACCTAATATCAATTGAACCTGAGCACCATTATTTGCGGCGGCTTCGGCCAAAGCCATACCCATTTTACCCGAAGAGCGATTGCCAATAAAACGCACCGGATCTATGGCTTCGTAAGTAGGGCCAGCATTGATTACCACTCGCTTATTGCGCAGTGGCGCTTTGGATTCGAGGTCAGCAATTACAGCTCTAATAATGGTTTCCGGTTCGGCCATGCGCCCCTCTCCTTCCAAGCCGCTGGCCAATTCGCCTTTTTCAGCTGGGATGAGGATATGCCCAAAGGATTCTAATTTTTGGATATTCTCGCGGGTGGCAGGATGTTTATACATATCCAAATCCATGGCCGGCGCAAAATACACTGGACATTTAGCAGAAAGGTAAACCGCCATTAAGAAATTATCCGACTGCCCCTGAGCAATCTTCGCCATGGTATTAGCAGTAAGGGGAGCTAAAATCATCAGGTCGGCCCAAAGGCCTAATTCCACATGATTATTCCAGGTCCCCGTTTCGGATTCCCGATCGAAATATTCCCAGTAAACCGGATTTTTACTGAGAGTGGCCAGGCTAAGTGGCGTCACAAAATCGCGGGCCGCGGGGCTTAAAACAACACGTACCTCGGCCCCTGCCTTGATAAGCAGTCGCACGAGGTACGTCGTCTTATAGGCGGCAATACCACCGGTTACTCCCAGTAGTATTTTTTTTCCGCTCAACATAATTTAGTCTTCCTTTTGCTCTTCGGCAGGACGACGGAAATACACTTCATCTTTCTCCCATTCGGTAGCCGCAATGTGGTGAGGCTTGGGCAGGCTTTCGTAAAAACGTGAAACTTCGATCTGCTCTTTGTTTTCGAAAATCTCTTCCAAAGATTCATTATGAGTTGCAAACTCATTCAGTTTCTCGTGCAATTCCACCTTCATGTCTTCCGCGATCTGATCGGCGCGTTTAGCTAAAATGGAAACCGCCTCATAGATATTACCAGTAGGGCGATCCAAATCGTTATGGTCGCGGGTTACGGTGTTTCTTGGGGCATCTACTTTTTTAAAATCCATCTACGAGAATTTATTAGGATTGTGATTTAAGCTCGCTGATCTGTTGATCAATATTGGCAAATAATTTGTCCAATGTTTTATTGTAATCGCTTTCCGGGAAATACTCTTTGAATTCCAGGTAAGCGGTACGACTTTCAATATAGCGCTGAAATTGTTTTTCAGAAATACTGTTATCGGCAAAGCGATAGGCAGCAACACATTTGTGAAACATGGCCTCTTCGCGGTATTCGGTATCCGGATAATCATCCATCACATTGTTAAAGCTCACCACCGCCGATTGATAATATTCCATGTGGAAATATTGCATAGCGCGCTCAAAAGATTTGCGCTCCAATTTTGCCCTTAACTCATCAATCAGCTCATTAGTGCTCAATAATTTATCGCTATTAGGATACAAATTGGCAAAGAGCTGCAAATCATTAATAGCTTTAAAGGTATAGTCCTGGTCCAAACTGTAATCGGGCGATTCCAGATAATGGCAATAGCCTACCATATAATAAGCCATTTCGGTCTTGGAATGGGTAGGGAATGTTTTCGCGAAGTTTTTGAAGTGATAAGCGGCTAAGATGAAATCCTTCAGTTCAAAGCTACACATGGCATAGTAATAATACACATCTGCCGCCTTTTCAGAACCGCGGTATAAGATCAGTAATTCATCAAAAAGCGGATAGGCTTTGTCGTACTCACCTTCATTGTAGTACTCCACCGCCTTCTCGTATTTATAGTCCACATTAGGACTCTTCAATACCTTTTGATATTCATTACAGGCGCTTCCTGCCAAAAGCAAAAAGCCACTTAATAGGATGACAAGTCTTTTCCTCATAAATCAGCTGGCAAAATTACGAATTCCAATGAAATAACGCAGGAATGAGTCTTTAGTGTTTTTTAGGCTTGAAGGAGTCTATTTTTCAGGAGTCCTTCCCTTGCCAATAAATCGAGTATCAGGCTTTCCGGATCAGCCACTTCCAATGGCGAATTTGATTTCTCTTGATAGACCCAGTCCTGCAGGAGTTGCAGGCTACGGGCATTGAGGTCTTTGCTTACCGGCACTCCCATTTGCTCCAAAGCGGCTGCATTGCAAAACTGCTCGTATTGCCCTTTGATAGGGATCACGAATAATTTCTTTCCCAAATACAAGGCTTCTGCCGGGGCTTCAAAGCCAGCTGAGCAAAGCAGTCCTTCGCAAGTAGCCAGGTATTTTAAAAAGGCTTCACCCTGGATTGGCTCAAAGCGAAGATTGTGATCACGGTAGGATTTCTGGCATTCCTTGCTAAATACTATCCACTCCTTATTGCTCATTTGCAGGAGGATATTGCGAATCACCGCATCGCTGTAGGCCGGAAGGTAAACCAGATAATGCCCCATATTGATGCTTTCCAAGTCCTGAATTTCCCGGCGCAATACCGGAGGATGAATAAAGTGATCGTAGCTTTTAAAATGAAAGGCCATCGCCTCTGTAGCCGGGGCATAATGCTTAAAAATCCATTCGGCAATAGCATGCTTTCGCAGCGGACGTGGACTCTTCTCACTTAAAAAGGAAGCCTGATGACTAAGGGCAACCAGACGTTTCCCCTGCTTTTTAGCAGCATAAGCCGAAACGGGCTCGAAATCATTTAGCACCAAATCGTAGACACTTAAATCCAATGCCTTTACTTCCTTTTGGAAACGTAAAAAATGGGCTTTCAAAGCAGTTTGCAGGTAGCTTAATCCGCCTTTACTATTGTAGCTAAAGCTGATGCCATTCAATTGAAGATCTATAGGGAAATCCAGCGAAAGCTGACGATTATGCCCCGAACACAATATATCTACCCGGGCATATTTCTTTAAAATGGGGACTAATTCGGCCGCCCGAGAGGCATGGCCATTGCCCGTTCCTTGAAATGCGTAAAGTATGCGTGGCTCAGGAGGCCAGTGTTCGTTCATCGAGGGTAACCTTTTGAATAATGCGTTGCAGATCCAGATCGTTTAATTCTTCATCTTCCGACTCCACGGTTAAGGGTGGTTTGCTGTCGTATTGGTACAGCTCCCAGGCTTCACCATTAAACTCCAAAGCGCAAAGATTCTCAATCCAATCGCCAGAGTTGAGATAAGTACAACTGCCTTTCTCGCTTTTTATTTCGCGTTGTTGGGGTTGATGAATATGACCGCAAATTACATATTTGTAGCCCTGATCTATGGCCAGTTCTGCCGCGGTATCCTCAAAACTCTGAATATAAGTAACCGCCTTCTTAACGCTGTTCTTTATCTTTTTGGATAAGCTGTAACGCTCTCTTCCCATTTTCTCCAAGCCCCAGTTCAAAAGACTGTTAATCATGATGAGTAAGTCATAACCCCAGCCGCCAAGCTTGGCTAACCATTTGGCATTCTGGATAGAAGCATCAAAAATATCTCCGTGAAAAATCCAGGCTTTTCCATCCGGTAGGTCTAAGATTAATTTATCGGCCAGAGTAATATTCCCTAAAGTAAAGTCACTAAATCGGCGCAAAGCCTCATCGTGATTTCCGGTTAAATAATACACCTTCGTACCTTTAGAGGCCATGGAAATAATCTGCTTCAGAACTTTTAGATGAGCCTTGGGGAAATAGCGCTTCCGGAATTGCCAGATGTCGATAATATCCCCGTTTAGGACCAGCGTTTCGGGCTTTATTGACTTCAGGTAGCGATACAGTTCTTGCGCACGGCATCCATAAGTACCTAAGTGCGTGTCGGATATTACCACCAAAGGAAGTTCACGTTTGGCCATATTAGTGTATTTGCAGGCAAAGCTTCATTGCAATTGTGAAGTCAATTTTACGGGCAGGTTAATTCAAAGATTCTTTTCACTTTAAGATGTTTATAAGCTCATATCCCCTGGCCTATTTGGTAACTTAGCACTAGAAATAGAATTATGGACTTACTGGAATTAGAAGATAGTTTTACCGATATCGGCGGGCAGTTTTTGCGTAGCGCTTTCGATTTGCGCGAGCAATTGCCCAATATCAAGGCCTACCTCTTTGATTGGGATGGTGTTTTTAACGATGGCTCCAAATTGGGCAGTGAAGGCAGTCGATTTAGCGAGGTGGACTCCGCCGGTTTGCGCATGCTTCGTTACGGGCATTTCAAGAAATACGGCAGCATTCCCTATTTAGGGGTAATTACTGGCGCCGCTAATCCGGTAGCTCGTGATCTTATGCAAAACCATCAAGCCAATGTGCTGTATCAAAGGGCCATCCGTAAGGGAAAAGCCTTGGAACACTTTATGGAGCATTATGAGCTTAAAGCTGAAGAAATCTGCTATGTTTTTGATGATGTATTAGACCTTGCCGTAGCCCGTGAAGTGGGCCTGCGTTTTTGCGTGGGACGATTGGCAAATCCCCTCTTTTTAGGCTTGGTAGCCGGATCGGATTTAGCGGATTATATTACTGCAAGTCAAGGTGATGAACACGCCGTTCGTGAGGTGTCTGAATTACTCCTGGGCCTGATGGACAATTATACAGAAGTGGTTCAGGAGTTTATATCAGAGCAAAATCATTATACCCAATTTAAAGAAGCAGCAGCGCAAATCGAAATGCAGACTTGGGAATTTAAATCCGGGAATTTTGAACGGCTTTAAACCGAATTGCTTTTTCTATGTTTGAACCTTAATAAAATACCAAAATGAAAAAAACAGTACTAGCTATGCTGGCCTTTGCCAGTTTTGCCATGACCGCCCAGGATTTACCTGCACCTAGCCCTTTCTCTACAGTGGAGCAACGTGTTGGTTTAACTGATTTCACCGTAGAATACAGTCGCCCCGGTGTAAAGGGTCGCGAAATTTTCGGCGAATTAGTGCCTAATGGTAAAGTATGGCGTACCGGCGCAAATAAAGCTACCGCCATCGAATTCAATACCCCGGTTACTTTCGCTGGTCAATTGGTACCCGCTGGTAAATACAGCTTATTTACCATTCCAAATCAAGATACCTGGACTGTAATTCTGAATAAGAATACCGAATTATGGGGTGCCGATGGTTATGATGAAAAACAAGATGTGCTTCGCGTGGATGTTGCTGCTACAACGACTAAGGAAAGCACTGAAACTTTAACCATCGACTTCCAATCCATCAATGATGGTAAAGCGGAATTAGTAATTCGTTGGGCGAATCAAATGTTAGCACTTCCTATTGAAGTAGATGTTCAGGCCAAAGCGATTGCTAATATTAAAGAAGCTTTAGCCAATTCTAATGAAGACGACTTGTGGAAGGTAAATCGCAATGCCGCTATTTATTATAGTCGCAACAATATCGATCAAAAAGCGGCCTTGGATTATATTGAAACCTCTTTAAAATTGAAAGCCGACAATTGGTATGCACACTATGTACATGGTGAAATTTTATTCGCTTTAGGTGAAAACAAGAAAGCCGTAAAAGCGGCTGAAAAAGCCATGGATATTGGTATGGATGAAGCCAATAAAGCCGATAAAGAATTTGCTTACGGAGCGATGTTAGAAGAAGCCATTCAAAAATGGTCCTCTAAATAAATTTCAGCTCACCGCTTGCAATTAAGCTGAAAGTCCTGACCCCTTTTGGAAAGTCCTTAAGGGTGTCAGGATTCTTTTTTTAGTAGTATTGCCCTCCTAAAGTGGAAGACGTGGAGATTAAACAGCAGGAATATCATGTGGCAGGCTCGAATGCCATTCCCATGAGTGTGGATATCAGCTTTTATAAGAGCACTAAAGCTTTGCCGGTAGTGATCTATGCACATGGCATTAATGGCTTTAAGGATTGGGGTGGAATGGATTTAATCGCCCAAAAGTTCGCGGAAGCGGGTTTTGCCTTCCTCAAATTCAATTTTTCGCATAATGGCACCACTCCTGCCCGGCCTACTGAATTTTTCGATCTGGAGGCCTATAGGGAGGATAGCTACCTGAAACGTCAAAAGGATTTGGAACGCATTCTCAAATTTGTAGAGTCGCCCCATCCTGAATTGGACTTGGATTCCCAAAACATATTCTTAATTGGTCATAGTCGCGGTGGCGCGGATGCCATTCTGGCCACAGCCAAAGATGCTCGCATTAAAGCCTTGATCACCTGGGCCGCCGTTTCCCATGCACGTACACCCTGGGATAAACTTTCGCCGGAGGAAATTAAGGACTGGGCTGAACAAGGCAATTTTACGCGAAAGAATGGCAGAACCGGACAGGATTTACCGATTGGCTACAGCCTTTATGAAGAGTATAAAGCCCATAAAGCTGAATTGGATGTAGAAGCTGCTGCCCGCGCCATTAAAGCTCCCTGGCTGATTATTCACGGTGAAGATGATGAAGCGGTATTTATTAAGCATGCTTACGATCTTAAGCAATGGCAGCCGGAAGCTCGCGTAGCGGTAATTCCAGAAACTGGTCACACCTTCGATCGTCAACATCCCTGGAATACTGCAGAATTGCCAGAAGCCAGTCTTAAAAAAGTAAACCGTTCGATTGAATTTCTTCAGGAAGTTCTATCTGTCGAAGACTAAGCTTTTTCCAACCTTCTTTTAGGATTCCTTCGGTACTGGCACTTTTATTCAAGCGTTCCAGATAAGGTTCAATATGCTCGGCTCGCTCAATGCTTTGTTCCCGAGGTACAAAGCCAATGCCTTGGAAGCCCTGACTATCCATATATACAAAGCTCTGCTCCTCTTCATTTCTGCCGGCTCCAACCCAAAGCATTGCACTTTGAATCGACTGCATTTCGGCCATTAAAGCCTCCACCTTGGCATTGTGATCATCGGCCGTATCGCCACTTCCTTTGGGGAATCCACAACGATTTGGGTCCAAATTGCGCTCTTCTACAATCTCTGCTAGCCAAGTACGAGCCTTTTCCAAACTATGGAATTTGGCAATAAAGGCTTGCTGACCACCTATCCGATTGATTCCCAAACACCAATCCGCATTTTGATTGCGATAGGCAAAAACTCCAAATCGTAGTTTGGGACTCTTTTGGGCTCGATTATGAGGAGGCCAATAACGTCGAATTTCATGGTCTTCCAGAAGTCCGGCTACCAGAATGTTCCCACATAAGCGATAATGTATATGCGCAATATCACGCTTAAAAGCAGCACTACGGGCACTACTCTTATCCGCTGTAAAATGAGAAGCTACACGGGATTTCAAGCGACTGGCCTTACCGATGTAGAGGATCTCCCCTTTTTCATTATAGAAATAATACACCCCAGCCGCCATGGGTAAATTGTGGAATTCATCAGCCGGGAGATTGGCTGGTAAATTCAATTCCCCTTGATTAAGCTTTATCATATTCTGCCAAATCCCAGCCGTATCCATAGCCAGTAATTGATGCAGAATTTTGGTGGTTACCTCCGTATCGGCCCAAGCCCGGTGTGCACTTTGATTGTTATAGTTAAAATGCTTGCAAAGGGAGGATAAGCTATAAGAGCGTAAACCCGGAATAATGCGACGCGTATAGCGTACAGTGCACAATCGCCGCGGATTGTAATTTACTCCCACTTCTTTAAATGCCGCTTGCACAAAGCCCAAATCGAAACTTACATTATGGGCTACAAAGACATGATCGGCCAGGAATTCGCGAATTTCCTCCGCCTTTTCAGCAAAGGTTGGAGCATCTGCTACCATAGAGTCGTCAATACCAGTAAGCTGTTGAATAGCAAAAGGAATCGACTGCTCCGGATTCAAGAGTGTGCTATAGGTATCCTTAATTTCCAGACCATCAGTGATGTATATAGCAATTTCCGTGATGCCATTTCCGCGGGCATAAGATCCGGTGGTTTCAATGTCGACTACTGCAAACAATGCGCTAAAAAGATGGTATTATTGAGACTCTAAAAGCAAAGATAAAGATGCCGGAATTACCCGAAGTAGAGATCATGCGCCAATATTTTGAAAAGGCGGCCATGCATAAAACAATTAGCGCTCTGGAATTTCACGATCCCCTCTTCAAAGTGTTTAAAACCAGTCCCGAGGATTTAGAACAGGCTTTGATCGGTCAAGAGTTTTTAAAAACCGAGCGCATTGGTAAATACCTCTTTGCTCAAATTTCGGGAGGAAATTGGTTGCATCTTCATTTTGGAATGACCGGCGACCTGGAATTATTCCGACATAATGAACTTCCGAAATACACTCGTTTTGTAATTCAATTTGAGGATGGCGATAAACTGGCTTACCGCGATTTGCGCAAATTTGGAGTGATTGAAATTGTGGAAAGTCCGGAAGCCTTTCGATTAAGCTCCAATTTAGGTAAAGATCTCTTAAGTATTGCAAAAGAGGATTTTATACAATCAATCTCCAATCGGAAAATCGCTATTAAGACCGCTCTATTGGATCAAAAGCACTATGCTGGAATTGGCAATTGGATTGCCGATGAAGTGCTTTTTAATTGTGGTGTGCATCCCAATATATCTTGCCAAAATCTAAGTGAAGCTAAATTAGAAGAACTGCTTTTAGATGCCCAAAATGTTGTGCGAGAAGCCATTCAAAAGGATACTCATTATGGTGATTTCCCGGCCCATTTCTTTGTGAATTACCGTAAAGAGAAAGCAATACATCCGGACCATCCCAATAGTCCGGTAGAACGCCTGGTTGTGGGCGGACGCGGAACTTTTATTGTTCCTGAAAAACAAAAGCTTCAATAAGCCCATGGAGGAAGTATTCTATACCTGCCCCTATTGCTTTACGGAAGTATCGATATTGGTTGATCTATCGGTGGCAGAACAAAGCTATATCGAGGATTGCGAACGTTGCTGTAATCCCATAGAGTTTAGTCTCCAAATTGAAAACTCAAAGCTCATATCCTTTAATGCCGAAGCTATTGGCCAATAATTAGAGGGAGATTAAGCCTTCTATACCTTCTGCTTCTAAATAACGCTCGATCACCTTTTCGGGGCTCATCATCATCTCCTTGGCGGTGATGCTCACAAAATTTCCTTTCCGGGAATTGCGAATGCTGATCTGTGCTTCTTTGCTATTGAAAAGACTCTCAACCTGAGCGATCTTCGAATTATCGGCGGGGACAATAAATTTAAACATATACACCGAAGGCCAATCAAAACCTTCCGTGAGCTGCCCCATCAGTTTCATGTATTTTTCCTTGCGCGGGTCCATTCCGCAAAAGTTGAAAACTTAATTAACTTAGGCAATACTAAATATCGACCATGAAAAGCATTCAAACCTGGTTTGATGAATATGCGGTAAGTCATCAAAACCCAACTAATAAACTGATTCACTTTATTTGCGTGCCTTCGATCTTCTTTAGCATTGTTGCGCTATTGGCCGCTATACCGCATGGTTTCTTGAATAGCTGGGCCGCGGAAGGCTGGCAGCCCTATCTTCATTTTGGGACGGTTTTAATCCTTTTCGGCCTCCTTTTTTACCTGCGCTTATCCTTTCCACTATTCATTGGCATTGCCCTATTTTCGGCCTTATGCCTATACCTCACTAAATTATTGATGCTTGGGCCTCTTCCACTCTGGCAAAGTAGCCTACTCATCTTTGCCGTAGCCTGGATTGGTCAGTTTATCGGACATCATATTGAAGGGGCTAAACCTTCCTTTTTAAAGGATCTTCAATTTTTATTAATCGGTCCGGCTTGGATTTTAGGTTTTATCTACCGAAAATTTGGGCTCAATTACTGATATGCCCCAAAAACAACGCGTTATTGTAACCGGCGCTCCCGGAACCGGTAAAAGCACGGTCCTTAATCTTCTGGAACTCAAAGGTTATTTGGTGATTCCGGAAATGGCCCGCCAATTAATTGCGGAAGAACAAGCCGTCGATAGCGACCGAGTTCCCTGGAAAGATCACGCCAGTTTTGGCATTGAATTATTCGATCGTCAGGTAAATCAATTTGATTTAGCCCGGGATGGCATCACTTTTTACGATCGCGGAATTTTGGATAATCTAGCCTATCTGCGTCGTGATGGACTGCAGAATAAAAAATTGGAAGATGCTTCCCGTGCTTACCCCTACCATCCCGAAATTTTCTTGATGCCCCCCTGGGAAGATATTTACGATACCGATGAAGTGCGTTGGGAAGGCCTGGATTTGATGTTGGACATCGACCGTGCTTTACGCGAAATGTATACAGAAATGGGCTATACCGTATTAGAAGTTCCCAAAGTAAGCCCCCCTGAGAGGGTTCATTATATCTTAGAGCATTTAGGTCTGGATGGATAAAAATATCCACCAAATATTAAAGCAATATTGGGGCTATTCGGACTTTCGCCCCATGCAGGAATCCATTATTCAATCCCTTTTGGAGGATAAGGATACCCTGGCCTTGCTACCTACAGGTGGTGGTAAATCCCTTTGTTTTCAAGTCCCTGGCCTGGCTCGCGAAGGTTGTGCCTTGGTGATTTCGCCTTTGATTGCCTTAATGACGGATCAGGTGGAAAACCTAAAGCGAGTGGGCATTCAGGCCATAGCCTTAAACTCCTCTTTAAATAGCAGTCAAAAGGAATTAGCCCTGCACAATGCCAGCAATGGCTATTACAAATTCATATACCTATCCCCCGAAAGTCTGCAATCGGAGAAACTAATGCACCGCCTCAGCTTTGTAAAGGTCAACTTTCTGGTGGTGGATGAGGCGCATTGTATCAGTCAATGGGGTTATGATTTTCGACCGCCCTATTTAGAAATTTACAAGCTGCGAGAGCTTTTCCCGGATATCCCCATGATGGCTTTAACGGCCACCGCCACCCCTAAAGTGGTTGAGGATATTCAGCAAAAGCTCCATTTTAATAAAACGGCTCAGGTATTTAAAAAGAGCTTTGCCCGTCCGGAACTGGCCTATAATGTTTTAAAAACGGAGGATAAATGGGGCCGCTGCAAGGAATTACTGGATAAAATTCCAGGAACAGCCTTAATCTACCTTCGCAATCGCCGCGGAACAGTAGAAGTAGCGCAATGGCTAAAGCAAACGGGCTATACCGCTGATTTTTACCATGCTGGTCTCAGTGTGGAAGAACGTCAAAGCAAGCAGAAAGATTGGGTGCAAAATCGCTGTCGCGTGATGGTATGCACCAATGCCTTTGGAATGGGCATTGATAAACCCGATGTTCGTTTGGTGATTCACCTGGATTTACCCGATTCGTTGGAAGCTTATTTTCAGGAAGCAGGTCGGGCCGCCCGAGATGGCAAGAAAGCCTGGTCTTTTGTTCTAGTTGGGCCATCGGATGTGGTACAACTAAAGCAGAAATTTCTAGCTTCTTTTCCAGATCGCAAGGAAGTAATTCGAGTATATCGGGCGCTCATCAATTTCTTGCAGATCGGTATTGGTAGTGCGGAAGGCAGTTCCTATGAATTCGATTTTAAGGCCTTTACCGAACGCTATCGCTTTAGGCCCAATATGGCTTTGCAGGCTTTAAACATCTTGAATAAGGAAGCTATTCTGGAATTCAACAGTCAGGGTCGCAGCTTCTCCCTCCTGCATTTAAAAGCAGATCGGCGCACCTTATATGATTATCAATTACGAAATCCACAGCTGGATAAAATCCTCAAGGTATTATTGCGCTCTTACGGCGGATTGGATATCGATTATGGTCGCATCAATGAAAATCTTTTAGCGCAAAGACTGGATACCAGTGCCTATAAAATTAAAGCCGCCTTGCAGCAGATGCACAGTCATGAATTGATTGATTATCTCCCCGCCTCCGATCATGGTAGTTTAGCCCTTATGCAGGATCGGCAACATTTTAAGGATTTGCAATTAAGTGATCAGTTTATTGAAAAGCGCAAGGCCGAGCTTTTGGAGCAATTGCAAGCGGTAATAGACTTTGTGGAGATTGATGATCTCTGCCGTTTGAAAAACCTACTCTCCTATTTTGGTGAGGATTTGGAGGAAGACTGTGGTATTTGTGATGTATGTCGACGTCAAAAAGCTCAGCTTCAAAAACCAGATGGCGAGAGCATTCTTCGGAAGGCCCTGGCGGAAGGTCCGAAAAGCTATTCGGAATTGGGGCAGCTTTTTGAAGATCCAAATCAGGCGAAAGCCTTGATTCGAGAGCTTTTGGCACGGGAGGTTTTAGCTTTAGAAGGAGAAAAACTAAAGTTAATCTGAGGGCGCCAACTTATTTCCTATTTTTGAAAAAAGCTCCGGTATGAAAAAAACAGCTACTCTCTTTCTCTTTGCCGCTCTGACTTTGCAGCTAAATGCACAAATTTCATTTGGTCCGTCCATCGCCGGAACCCAGAATGATATCAACTATTTAGGTGGTGGATATTTACAGCCTTTTGGTGAAGCCATGGCCTTTGGTTTAAGCCAGGGCTGGTACAATACTGCCAAGGTGAAGAAAACCTTGCGTTTCGAAATTGGCTTTACCCCTTCGGTAGCGATTGTGCCTTCCGAGTTTCAAACCTTCACAATTGATCCAACTAAACTGGAGGAATTGGAATTAGTAAATCCATCCGATAATGTGACCCCAACGGTATTTGGTGAAGATAATGCGGGAGTACGCTTACGTTATTCAGACCCGAATTTACAAGGCCTGGCCAATGCTGAGTTTAATATGCCCAGTGGTTTAGGCGTTTCCATTGCCCCTATGATGGCTATCCATGCCGGCATTGGTTTACCCTTCGATTTTGAATTAAGCGGACGTTATTTACCCACAACCGGGATTCCTTTCTTGACGGGCTCCGAAATTGGTATGTGGGGACTTGGCCTTAAAAATGACATTACTAATTATATTCCCAAAGGAGGTTTGATTCCCTTTAGTATTGCGGCCTTCGCTTCTTATTCCCAATTGAACTTAGGTCAGGATATTGAGCCCGATGCCAATAATGATAAGCGAATCGACATGGAGGCTAGCGCTTTTGTGACTCGTTTATTAGTCAGTAAAAAGCTCTTATTTATTACTATTTACGGTGGTGTGGGTTATAACTTCTTGAATTCATCTATTGATGTTTCAGGTACTTATGACTATATCAATCCGGGTAATCCTTTAAATCCGGAGCAAAGCATTACGGATCCTATCAGCATTTCCAGCACCGGTGGTAGTGGCTGGGCCGGAAATTTAGGTTTACGATTTAAGTTCTTAGTCTTCGGTTACGTAAATGCAGATTATACCTTTGGCACCTATAATGGGGCTAACTTAAGCCTCGGCTTTAGTTGGGATATCTAAGAACTTATGCGCGTAATTTTTATGGGGACTCCGCCTTTTGCGGCGTCTATTTTAAAAGCTATTCATCAATCGAAACACGAATTAGTGGCGGTAGTTACGGCGGTAGACAAGCCTGCAGGCCGCGGTCGTAGCTTAAAGGCTTCCGCTGTAAAGGAAGCTGCTCTACAATTGGGGGTACCGGTATTACAGCCGGAAAAGCTTAAAAACCCCGACTTCCTGCAAGAACTGGAAAGCTATCAAGCCGATGTTTTTGTAGTGGTGGCTTTTCGAATGCTGCCCGAACAAGTCTGGCGTATGCCCGCCAAAGGCACTTTTAATTTACACGCTTCCCTCCTGCCACAATACCGTGGCGCAGCGCCTATAAATTGGGCCATTGTAAATGGGGAGACAGAAAGCGGCCTTAGTACCTTCTTTATCGATGAGAAGATTGATACCGGAGCGGTGATCTTACAAAAGAAGATGCCCATTGGCCCGAATGAAAATGCTGGATCCTTACATGATCGAATGATGCTTGAAGGTCAGGATTTAGTTTTAGATACGCTGAATTTGATTGAGGCAGATCAGGCGAAAGCCGAAAGTCAAGCATTAGAAGGTCCTTTAAAGGACGCTCCTAAAATTTTCAAAGAAGATTTAAAAGTAGAAGTCGATCGTCCCGCACAGGAAATCCATAATCTGGTACGCGGCATGTCGCCTTTTCCCGGAGCCTGGGCTCATTTATCGGTGCCAGGATTTGAGGGTACTTGCAAGATATTGGAAACGGCATTAACCGAAAGACCATCAAAGACCAAAGCCGGAAGCCTGATTCGTGAAGGAAAAAGGCTCTTTATGGCCACTCAAAGTGAAGATTTGGAGCTATTAAGCCTGCAAGTTCAGGGTAAAAAACGTCTGAAAGCCTTGGATTTCCTAAATGGACAGGAGATTGATAGTCAGAGCCGTTTTTCCTAAATTACTGATATTCAACAATTAAGCCTTTAATGTTATTAACAGTGATTCGTAATTTTTAACAATACCGGGCTTTTTTGGCCTGATTTGTTGGTAGATAGCGGGTTTCGGTTATTTTTGTTGGTGTTCGAATCACAATGTCTAACCAAAATTTAAAGAAATGAACAAAGCTGATCTTATTGACGCTATGGCTGCTGAGGCAGGTATCTCTAAAGCTGCTGCAAAAAAAGCCCTTGACGCTTTCACTGATAAAGTGACTGAAACTTTGGCTGGCGGTGGTCGCGTATCCTTAGTTGGATTCGGTACCTTCTCAACTTCTGAGCGTTCAGCTCGCGAAGGTCGTAACCCTCAGACCGGTCAAACGATTCAAATCCCAGCTAAAACTGTTGCTAAATTTAAAGCTGGTTCTGAGCTTAACGCTAAGCTTTAAGAAACAATATTTTCAACTGAAAAGACCCGTCCTTTTGGATGGGTCTTTTTTTATGCCCTATTATTGAGCCAGGGCAAAACGATCCTTTCCAAATTGATCCTGGAGGATATCTACCTTCTCAAAATTTTCCTCAAGCAAGGCACGCATTTCTTCTCCCAGGTATTGATTGATCTCCAATGCCAATAGTCCCTGTGGTTTTAGGGCTTTTACAGCATACTTTACAATAGCGCGATAAAAGCGCAAAGCATCATCATCCGGCACAAAGAGGGCCATTTCGGGCTCTTTCTCATAAACCCCGGCTTCCATCTCCGCTTTTTCCAATTCTCGCACATAGGGCGGATTGCTGATAATCAGATCAAGATTTTGAGGCCAGCTTGCAGAATCGCCCAATAAATCTCCTTCCATAAAATTTATTGAGAGACTTAAGGATTTGGCATTGGTGCAGGCCTGTTCTAGCGCCTCTGGACTTTTATCCAAAGCATAGACCCGCTCAATTTTCTGGGCCAAAGCAAGGGCTATGCAGCCACTCCCCGTTCCTAAATCAATAGCATTTTGAGCATCAGGCTTCCGCTGAAGGGCCAAAGTGATTAACTCTTCCGTCTCCGGACGAGGGATTAGCACCGCCGGGCTCACTCCGATTTGCATTCCTGCGAATTCGGTCCAACCGATTAGATATTGCACGGGATACCCTTTTTTTAGTTCCTCCAGGTCTTTTTGTAATGCAGCTAAATCGGAATCCGGCCAATCTTTTTGACTTAGGTAATCCAGGCGACTATACTGATACTTATCCCCTAAGAGCTTGAAAAAACGGGCTTCGTATTCAGAATGAAGTTCTGAATCGAGAGATTGAAGGAAATTTCGTTTTAAGGCTGCTAGGTCTGCCATAGCGGAAATTAAAAATTGGGCATAAAAAAATCCCAAGGGTAAGATACCATTGGGATTTTACATATTGTGAATTGGACTTAGGCCAATACTTCAGTCATTTTGCTACCAATATTCGCAGGAGAATCTACTACGTGGATTCCACATTCGCGCATAATAGCTTTTTTAGCTTGGGCAGTGTCTTCGCTACCACCTACAATTGCTCCGGCGTGACCCATGGTACGACCTTTAGGAGCAGTTTCACCGGCAATAAAACCAACTACTGGCTTGGTACCGTTTTCTTTGATCCAACGAGCGGCTTCAGCTTCCATCTGACCACCAATCTCACCGATCATTACGATACCGTCTGTTTCAGGATCATTCATCAATAATTCGATGGCTTCTTTCATAGAAGTACCGATGATGGGATCTCCACCAATACCAATGGCAGTACTTTGCCCCATACCCGCTTTGGTGATTTGATCTACTGCTTCGTAGGTTAAGGTACCTGATTTAGATACGATACCGATACGACCAGGATTGAAGATAAAGGCAGGCATGATACCTACTTTCGCTCCACCGGGAGTCATAACACCAGGACAGTTAGGTCCTACTAAACGACAATCTTTATCTTGGATGTATTCCTTAACTGTGATCATATCTTTCACAGGAATACCTTCAGTAATGGCAACAATTACACCGATTCCGGCTTCAGCAGCTTCCATAATTGCATCCGCTGCAAATGCGGGTGGAACGAAGATGATGGAAACATTGGCTCCGGTTTCTTTTACTGCATCGGCTACAGTGTTAAACACAGGGCGATCCAGGTGTTTTTGACCACCTTTTCCCGGAGTAACACCACCTACAAGGTTGGTTCCGGCTTCAATCATTTGACCGGCGTGGAAGGTACCTTCGCTTCCGGTAAAACCCTGTACGATAACTTTCGAATCTTTATTTACAAGTACGCTCATTATTGCGAATTTGAATTTGCCATTATTTGGTCGCGAAAATAAGGCATAAAGCCCTATTCACCTGCAAAAAATGACATTAAATAAGGCTGACTTAAGGGCTTGGTATTCGCTTCTTTCCGGTTCCCAGAATCGTAAGTCCAATCAGGGCTGCCAGTGAACTGGCCACTAGCACGGCCATCTTAGCCTGGCCAATTTGTTCCGGATTATCGAAGGCCAGATCTGAAATAAAGAGGGACATTGTAAAACCTATTCCCGCTAAAAAAGCCACTCCTATTACTTGACGCCAATCGGCTCCTTTGGGCATTTCTGCAATTTTCAGAGCTACCATTAAACGACTGAAAACACTGATTCCAATCATTTTGCCGAGAATCAGACCGGCTATAATTCCCAAACCGATACCACTGCCTATAATGCTAAAGAAATCACCACTCAGGCTTACGCCAGCATTAGCAAAGGCGAAAATGGGCATAATGATAAAATAGACGAAATGATGCAGACCCGATTCTATTTTCTGCAAGGGTGCACGGGCTTCATCTCCCAGGTTTTCCATCTCTTCCAGCAATTGATCTTCCCGACTGCTATTGTGTCGATCGTCCAGACTTTTGGTACGATCATAGGCATTAAAGAGCTTTCTACCATAGTGGATAAAGCTTCGGCGGGTAATTTTAGTACGCGCAGGAATGGTAAAGGCTAAGAGGATTCCGGCAATGGTAGGGTGAATTCCGGCGTAAAAGAATGCCGACCAAATACCCATTATTCCAAAGAAGGTGTAAAAGAACACCGAACGCACCCCTAATTGATTGGCAATTAATAAAAAAGCCAGAACTCCACCGGCATAGTACAATTGCTCTAAATGCAATTCTGAAGTGTAGAAAAGGGCGATTACCAAAACGGCACCAATATCATCGACTACCGCCAAAGAGGTGACAAATACCTTCAGGGAACGGGCAATCCGATTACGAACCAAATTTATGAGCCCCAGAGTAAAAGCAATATCGGTAGCCATGGGAATTCCCCAGCCACTCTGGGCTTCACCGCTAGTAAAGAGTAAGTATATTAAGGCAGGGGCCATCATCCCTCCTACTGCAGCACCAATAGGTAATGAGGCCTTTTTCCAGGAATTAAGGCTGCCAATTAAAAACTCGCGTTTTATCTCCAGCCCCACCATAAAGAAGAAAATGGCCATTAAGCCATCATTAATCAGGTGATGTAAGCTCATATCGAAGCTCTTATCTCCAAAAGAAAGGGCAATATTAGTCTCCCAAATATGGTGATACCATTCGCTACCCCAACTGGAATTGGCAAGGACTAAGGCGGCTAAGGCACTTAAAAAGAGAATAATACCAATGCTGGTATCATTCCCAATAAGTTTTTCAACTTTATCATGAAAATGGTCAATAGGTTCGATCGATTCTCGCTCTTGAATCATTCAGTTTGTACTTTTTTCAGATTAGTAAATGTTTGATCCGGCCAATGGCCATAGTGATTGAGCAATCCAAAGCGACTGAATTGCTCTTCGCGGTACCAGTTCAATTTACGGGTTTTCTGCACGACTTCCCGATGTTCCTTCTGTTGGTAGGCAAAATCCCGCATGGCCTCCTCTCGATTCCAAATGCTGAAAGTGGCCTGCTCAATTAAGGGCCATTCCCCTATTCCTTTTTGAAAAAGCAGAGACCTTTGGTTTTTCATAATCCTGGAAACCGCCGGTACGGATTGCCAAAAGGCCCTTAAATAAGAGAACTTTATGGAGGCTCGTGTTAAAACGGCCATGTATTGAAAATCTTGCTCTGCCTGCAATTCAAAGGGTTTTTTCCCATTCCAGGTTCCTTTGGATTGATAAGGACTCAATTCGAAATGGTAGCTGCCCTTTTGCCGTTTTTGTAATTCCTGATACCAGGTACTCTTTTCAAAGACTGCAGTCGCTTCTTTTGAATCCCAGACCTGCAAAAGACAATAAACCCTCCAATCTGGCTTAGTACTGAAGCCCTCACCGGCTCCGCTTCCCATAAGCTTGTAAAAGCTTAGGCCTCTTTGCTTTCGCAAGGATTTATGGGCCAGACGCATCTGCTTAAAAGCCCACCATCGCTGCGCAGGTGATTCGAAGTAAAAAAAGCTGAGTCGGATGTATTGCGCCATTTCGGTCAATATACTGCAAGCAAAAACCCCGGCCGCTAGACCAGGGTTCTACAATTTATGTCAAAGCATCTTTCGATGAAGATCATTAATTCAAAAGCTTTTACAATCTTGATGGTCATGCAGAATTACGGTAGGTTTCCAGTTCTTTAATCCGTATAACAAGGTTGTTGGCGTTTTGTTGATAACTGAGATCATAAACAAAGTAAATCGGCCCCTCATCTTCATCCCTGGCATAAGAAGTAAAATACTGAGGATCAAAGCCCATAGCTTTTAAAACCGGAAGTGTAACTTCAGCTACTTCATTTTCAGTTAAATCCTCCAAAATCCGATAGTTACGGGCTAAATTTCGGTTTACTTTCTGTACATAATTGCGGCTAGAGCGATTGCGATCATTATGATAGGCATTACGACAATTGTGATCACAGAATTTTTTGTCGATGCGCCCTACAATCATTCCATCACAGGCGAGGCAAGTTCTCATGCTTGGTTTATTTATTGGTTATAGCCTCAAAATAAACGTTTAAGTAAAAAATTGCTCTGGCAAAATATGCCTGTGGTGACTAATAATTTAGGCAGAATATGCTTAATTCTCAGGATAGAGTAGCTTCTTAAAGTCTGCTATCTGCTCATTAGGTACCGTTACGGCCAAGTGGTAATGAAAAATCAGCCATTGACCGTCTACCTTTTTTAAAACCACCGTAGCACGGCATATGCCCATCCAGGTTTCCAGTTTTTCATCGCCAATCGCAATATCATCTCCTAAAAAATGCCAATTGCGCTCAATGGGTTTAAAGTCCCAAGCCACATCACGCTCAAAGGCTTGTTGAGCCCAGGCTTTCAATTCATCGCGTAACCAGCGCTCTGTGGCATCGGTACCGATATATATGCCCTCATCGGCCATCTTACCGTAGAACCCTTCTGAATTCGCTTCCGCCGCAGCTTTATGCCAATCATCCATCAAGGAATTGAGCATTTTCATTTCTGCCTTTTGAGCTTGCATAATCCCGGTTGAGAGGATAAAACTGATGAGAATAGCTAATTTTTTCATGTTTGGATATTGTTGAATTGTGGGGAGATTCACTTCCCTGTTTATTTTAGTGATCTAAAATTACTCGGAATGAAGTACATCGGAATGTTTTTCCTTGCCTGTTTTTTAAGTCTACCTGTTCTCGCTCAAGAAGATAGCACTACTACTGACGATGACGAATTCGACTTTTCAGAATTTGAGCTTGCCGCTCCTCCGGCCAAAGCCTATTGTACCAATAAAGTTTTAGGCCAAAGTCCAACCAGCCTGATTGGTGTTTTTTACAATCAGCAATTGCCCCATAATCTCAATGTAGGTCCCGCGGCCAATTCCATTCTTCATCCTGAGGAAGAGGTACAGGTCGCTCTTGCTCAACAGTTTTCGCTGGTAAGCAATTTCCCCATTATCTCTCGCAATAATATCTTGATCAATCTAGGAGTCAACTATCAACTCCTAGATTATCAAATCGAAGATCCTTACAATCATCCATTTACTAAGGTTTTAGATGAGTCCACCTTCCACAGAGCGAATATTACGGCTACCCTTTTTAAGCCTTTCAATGAAAAGAATTTCATTCTGGCGCAATTGCAAACCGAACTGAATGGTAACTACGACTTTAATAGTATTGATTTTGGGAAGCTAAAATTCCCCTTAGCGGTATTATACGGATGGAAACCCAGTGATCGCCTGATGTATGCTTTTGGTTTATCCAGAACCTATTTGGGTGGCGCCCTTAATTATGTTCCGGTGGTATACTACTATCACACTTATAAAAACCAAAAATGGGGTGTAGAGGCTTTACTGCCTGCTCGCGCCATGTTACGCTATCGCTTCAATAGCATAAGTTATATGGGTTTGGGCTTTAATGTGAATGGCGCCAGCTTTAGCTTGAAGGATGCTGTGGCTCCGGGAGTTATGCCTGCAGTTCCCTCCTATTACGATGCTCAAGATGTGGAATGGCGTCGTTCTGAAATTAGAGCGGGACTTTCGTACAGCCGTCAAGTGCATGGTTTCTTTTGGATGTCGGCCGAAATCGGTTACCGCATCAATTACAGCTTTAATGTGGACTCTGGTGGTGATTTTGTGCGATTCTTTGGTAGTGATGAACCTTATTTCATTGAAAACAATCTTGCCAATACTCCCTATTTCACCATCGGGCTTTCTTACGTAAGTCCTTGATTGTTCTTAAATAAATGCAAAAAGCGGCCTTAGTATATCTAAGGCCGCTTTTTTAATACAAAGAATAAGGGGTTTATTTCTTTTTCACCAAACGGGTCCAAACATCGGTTCGACCGAAGACAGCCGTACCCACGAAACCCCGAACTTCAATTTTATTTTCTTCGGTTAATTCGATCTTACAGCTGTAAGTAGTGCCATTTTTAGGATCGTAAATAGTCCCGTCTTTCCAGATCTTTTCTTCGGCATCCCAAACAAAGTCCTTCAACATTCGATAGCCTTTTAAGGGTGTACTCCGCAAAGACTCATCTGGATTATTCACATCAGTCTTTGGTTTTCCGTTTTCATCATTGGGCTCTTTCAACCAAACAATTCGGCCGTAGTACTTATTGCCAATTTTCTCAATCTTCACATAAGCATTTCCCGCACTGGGTTGCCATACGCCAATTAAGCGATCTCCATCTTCCTGTGCACTGGCTAATCCAATGCTAAACACACTTATTAATAAGCTGTACATCAAGTTTCTCATAGGTTTCTTATTTAGAGTCAGTGTAATCGATTAGTAATTGAACTTCACCTTTTGCAGGCATTACATCCATGTGGTCTTCGCTGATATTGATATCCAATACCCAGGTCATGCCTTTATCCTGCAAATAAGGTTTCAGATCAACATCCTCAGCTAAATTTAGTTCGAGCACTCCACTATCAGGTACCGGGTTTAGGGTGCCGATGGAGGCCATTTCCACATTATCACTCAGCACTTGTAAAAGAACGCTTTCCGTAATCTTTTGATGCGCTGGAGTTAAGCCCACTTTAACAGCAGATACTTTAACGGATTTAATAGCCTCTACCTCACAGTCAATATTTTCCGCGAGATTTTGCAGGCTTATCTCGCCTTTCCCTTGAAGTGTATTAGCCCCAGCGAAAAGCATATCACCAGTCATAGCAAAAGATAGTTTCTGGCCTTTATCCTGAACGGTATTCTGACAGGCCATAAATAAAGGCAAAAGTGCCCAATGAAGATATTTACGCATCTAAAATTGAATTTGGCTTTGCCGCTAAGTTAAGTGCTGGAAGCTTAAGCTCGAAACATTTTCCTAAACAGACAGGCTTCAACTTTGTTAACAATCTACCTTTCATGAATTTCCATTCCCACAATCGCAATACGCTGATTATTTAAGACCTTAGCCCTCGATGCCGAAATCGAGGCATATAACGAATTATGAAATTTTCAGATTTTAATTTAAATCCTGACCTCTTGGAATCGCTTTCCTATATGAACTTTGAGGAAGCAACCCCCATTCAGGAGCAAGCCATTCCACTAATATTGGAGGGCAAGGATATTATCGGATGCGCGCAAACTGGTACCGGAAAAACGGCCGCTTTTGTTTTGCCCGTCCTTCATAAGCTGGTGGATCAGCGAAAGAAAGGAGTTATTGACAGCCTGATACTCTGCCCCACGCGTGAATTAGCGATTCAAATTGAACAGCAGATTCAAGGCCTGGCTTATTTCTCGGACCTTACTTCCTACGCTGTTTATGGTGGTGGTACGGGCCCCGAATGGGAAGCCGAACGTCGCGCCCTTAGTGAAGGAACGGATATTATTATTGCTACCCCCGGCCGCCTTTTAGCCCATATCCGTAATGAATATGTGAAGCTCGATCAATTGCAATACCTCATTTTGGATGAGGCCGATCGAATGCTGGATATTGGCTTTTACGATGATATTAAACGGATTATTCAGGAATGTCCGCCTCAACGCCAAAGCCTGATGTTCTCGGCCACCATGGCGCCTAAGATTCGCAAATTGGCCAAGGAAATATTACAAGATCCGGCCGAGGTGAATTTAGCCGTTTCCAAGCCTGCCGAAGGGGTTACCCAAATGGTCTACATGGCCCATGAAGAGCAAAAGCAAGGCTTAGCTCGTCATATTATTGCGCAGTATCCCGACTTTAAAAGCATTATCATCTTCTGCTCTACCAAGAAGAAAATTCAAAAGCTGGTCGCTTCCTTACAGCGCAAAGGGCTTAATGTGGAGGGCATTTCCAGTGATTACGAGCAGAGCGAAAGGGAAAAGATTCTCCTGCAATTCAAGGCCCGTAAAACGCGCATTTTAGTAGCTACCGATGTATTGAGCCGTGGTATTGATATTAAGGATATCGACCTGGTGATCAATTATGATGTACCCAATGATGCCGAAGATTATGTGCATCGCGTGGGTCGTACCGCCAGGGCTGCAGCAAAGGGCATGGCCATTACCTTTATTAGTGCGGATGAGATTTACAAATTCAAGCGCATTGAAACTTTCGTGGAACGCGATTATGAAAAACTTAGTCCGCCAGAAGACCTAGGGAAAGCCCCGGAATGGAAGGAACCGGAACGTCGCCCACGTAATTACCGTGGACGTGGCAAGGGAAATAGACCTCCGCAAAAAGGGGGCAATAAATCGCGTAAGCCTCAGCCTAAAAAGGATGGAAACGGTCCAAAAGCTGAGGATGGATCCCGTCCGACCAATGCTTCTAAACCCAAACGTCGTTTAAATAAGCGCCGACCGAAACCTAATTCGGATTCCAATTCGAAAGCTAAAACTGACTCCTAAAATCAAAGGCCCAGGCCTATTCACTGAACTCTGATTTGCCTGAATACGCAGGGTTAAAACCTAAATAGCAAGACTTCAGGCCCTTTTAAAATACCATGGATAATTTTTGCATCTGCACCGTTTTTCACGATCGCGAGAAAGGCTATAAAGGCAATACCGCTGCGGTAATCGAAATCACGGAAAGCTGGACTCATGAAGAAATGGCGGCTATGGCTCAAGAAATGCAACAGCCTGCCACCACCTATTTACAAGCCACTAAGCCCGGTCATTATAAAGTTTGGTGGTTTGCTCCCGACTCAGAAATTGGACTATGTGGGCATGGTTCTTTAGCCGTGGCGGCCTATTTACATCAAGTGAAAGGTGAAACAAAAGCAGTGCTGCATTATGCCGATGGCTTTGTGAAAATAGGCTTCGATGATTCGGATTATTTCCTGTGGATAGAACCGATTGAAGTGATCGATCATGGGAAAATGCCTGCTGGACTGGAAGCGGCCTTAGGTCAGGAAGTACACGATTATTTCAGCACTTCCAATAAAGATGTGGTGCTCCTTAAATCAGAGCAGGCAGTACGTGAAATGAAACCCAATTTTAAAGCCCTGGCTCAATTGGAGCCCTTCGGCTATACTGTAACCGCGCCGGGCGATTCAGTTGATTTCGTCTCCCGAACTCTGGTTCCTAAAGTGCAACAGTTGGAAGACCATGCCACCGGTTCTTCTCATGCTATCCTCACCCCGTTCTGGAGCGAACGCCTTTTAAAGAATGAAATGGAAGCCTTGCAATTAAGTCCACGTGGAGGCCGCTTTCACTGCGAAATGCACATGAACCAGGTTTTACTAAAAGGTAAAGCGCAAATTTGGGTGCAGGGGCAATCTAAAGCTAAGGCTTGATGGATTTTCAGTCCGGAGCAGATCATCGTAATCTGGAGCGGGCCGAAGGCGATCCGGAGGAACTCTATGCTTTGATTCGTGAAGGAGAACATCAAGAACAAGACTTTAAGTTTCGGATAGACAGCAATTTAAAGATTGCCCGAACTTTATCTGCTTTCGCAAATACCGATGGCGGCAGGCTGCTTATCGGTGTAAAAGACAATGGCCGAATCGCCGGCATTGATCCCGAGGAAGAATACTTTATGATTGAAGGAGCCGCCGATGTTTATTGCGATCCACCGGTTCCCTTTCAATACAAATTGTATGATATCGACGGGAAAATAGTTCTGCGAATTGAAGTAGCCCCCTCCGCCGAAAGGCCGCATAAAGTGAAGGAAAAGGAAGGTCCAGCTTTAGCCTATATCCGCCAGGATGACGAAAATTTCGTGGCTAATAAAGTATTACTGCGCTTTATGAGTGATCGCAATCCTGATACTCAAAGAAAAAACCTGGTGGCCTATGGTCCGGCCGAAAGAATGCTCTTTGATTATCTCAGTGAAAATCCTGAAATCTCGGTGAGCAAATTCAGTCGCATCGCTAAGATCCCCATGTATAGAGCTGAAAAAATCCTGGCTCTTTTCCTTAAATGGGAGGTAGTGGACTTTTATGCCAGCGATAAAGGCATTCGTTTTCGCTTAAAGGAAGAGGATTAGGAATTGAAAATGTCGATTTCCGCTAAATCCTGATCGAAGCTTCCGTACCAATCTAAATGCGGTGAACTCTGCCCGCAGCCCCCTAATTCTTCCGGGCAATAAGTTTTATCATGACTGTAACCACAATGATCACAACGCCCCACATTGGCGAAATGATCAAGGTCACTGCCACATTCCAGGCAATGCCAATGCGGCCCGGGATCGGGTTTCCAGTGGCAATGTGGACATTTAATCTCTTTTGAATTCACGGTTTTGTGCGGAAAATCTGAGGCGCGAATTACGCAAATAAGGTCCTGCTGTCCTAAAGATTTAAATAATTCTGATCTGGCCTAGCCCTCCCCTCTTAAAACACTAAATTTGCGGCCTCAAAAAATTAAGCTATGCTTACGGTATCTAATGTATCGCTCCAATTCGGGAAACGCGTTTTATTTGATGAAGTTAACCTCAAGTTTTTAGGCGATAACTGCTACGGTATGATTGGCGCTAATGGCGCCGGAAAATCTACCTTCCTTAAGATCTTGAGTGGCGAGATCAGTCCCAATAGTGGTATGGTAAACCTGGAGCCCGGAAAACGGATGGCTGTTTTAAAGCAGGACCACGCTGCTTTTAACGATCATCAGGTTTTAGATACCGTATTAATGGGTTACCGCGAGCTTTATGATTTAATGAAGGAAAAAGATGCCTTATATGCCAAGCCTGATTTTTCGGAAGCGGATGGTATTAAGGCCTCTGAATTGGAAGAGAAATTCGCGGAAATGGACGGCTGGAACGCCGAGAGCGATGCCGCTGCCCTACTCAGTGGTTTGGGTATTTCCGAATCTTTACACTATTCCCTGGTGAAGGATTTAGAAGGATCACAAAAGGTAAGAGTGCTTTTGGCTCAGGCTTTATTTGGTAATCCGGATGTGTTGATTCTCGATGAGCCAACCAACGACCTGGACTTGAAAACCATTACCTGGTTAGAAGACTTCCTTTTAAATTTCCGCAATACGGTAATTGTTGTATCGCATGACCGTCACTTTTTGGATACGGTTTGTACACATATCGCGGATATCGACTTTAAGAAAATCTCTCTTTATACCGGTAACTATAGCTTCTGGTATCAGAGTTCACAATTAGCGGCTCGCCAACGTGCTTCTGCTAACAAAAAAGCAGAAGAGAAACGCAAAGAATTGCAGGAGTTTATCCAGCGATTTAGCGCCAATGCCTCTAAATCTCGTCAGGCTACCAGCCGCAAGAAATTACTGGATAAGATTAATCTGGAGGCCATGCCTCAGTCCAGTCGTCGCTATCCGGCCATTATCTTTAATCAGGGTCGTGAAGCTGGTGATCAGATTTTAGAAGTATCCAACCTTTCTTCTCATGCGGAGGATGGCACCTTGCTCTTCCAAAATGTAGATTTCAAAGTAAACCGTGGTGATAAGATTGCGGTGATTAGCGATAATAGCTTAGCCATCACAGCCCTCTTTGATATCATTAATGGCGATCGTAAGGCAGATACCGGAGAATACAGCTATGGTCAAACCATTACTACCGCTTACTTGCCTACCGAGCATCAGCATTTCTTTGATACCGATGATAACCTAATCGATTGGTTACGTGAATACTCTGAAAATAAAGACGAGGTGTATGTACGTGGTTTCTTAGGTAAGATGTTGTTTACCGGCGAAGAGGTATTGAAATCGGCTCGCGTATTATCCGGAGGCGAGAAAATGCGTTGTTTAATGTCGCGCATGATGTTGCAAGAAGCCAACTTCCTCACCTTTGATGAACCTACGAACCACTTGGATCTGGAGTCAATTCAGGCATTAAACAACTCTTTGCAAGAATACAAAGGGACTATTCTCTTTACTTCACATGACCATACTTTTACCGAAACCGTTGCGAATCGCATTATCGAGATTTTCCCAAGCGGTATTATGGATAAGATGATGGATTATGACGATTATATCGCCAGCGATAAAATTCAAGCACAGCGCGAAGAAATGCGTGCGGTAAAGGCCTAAGCGCTTTTAATTCGCCCATTCATTACTTTAAACCATAAGGGTGGAATGGTGCTGAGGAGCATCATTCCCGGATATCCAGTAGGCAATTGCGGACTTTGGTCGTGATGCTGTAGAATTTGGTATTTACGATGCGGATGGGCATGGTGGTCGCTATGTCGACTTAATTCGAATAAGAGCAAACGACCGATAATATGGTCACTATTCCAGCTGTGCTCGACCTCAGCCTTTTCATAGCGATGTTCACTTACTTTTTGGCGACTCAATCCGTAATGCTCAATGTAATTAACGGTTTCCAGCAATAAGGCTCCAATTAAGGCGGCCGCTAAAAAGGCCAAAAGACTTTCCAGTCCGAAGAATAGGAAAATGGCAGCCAGGCCCATTAGCTGAATTAATGACCAGAGCAGCAATTCATTTGAAGGAGACCAAAATGACTTTTTCCGGGACTTCAATAATTGGGCTTGAATTTTCCAGGCATGCAGATAGGAAAATACCATACTGCGTAGCCAAAAGGCATAGAGATTTTCCTTATAGCGAGCGGTGGCGGGGTCTTCCGATGTAGCCACATTGCGATGATGTCCGTAATTATGCTCCGTGAAGAAATGTACATAGAGGCTGGTACTCAAGAGGATTTTCGCCAATACTTGCTCATATTTCTTGCGACGATGACCTAATTCATGGCCCACATTAATTCCGATTACCCCACACAATAGGCCCATGGCGCTTATTCGTCCCCAAAAGGTGAGACTATCGTAAGTATGATGACTAAGGTCCCAAAGAAAATAAAGCAGCAAGGCCAACTGAATGGGCACCATCAGGTAAAGCAAACGATCGTACCAGGGATCTTCCTTAATCAGCTCTTCCCTTTGTTTATCCAGATTTGTTGGATTCGGTGCAAAGAACAATTCCAATAAGGGAACCACTAAAAAAGCGTAAAACAAAGGCATATAAGCCAGCAGTCCTTCCCTTTGCATAGACAAGAAAACCGCCAAGGGTAAGGAATAGGCCATCAGGTATTTTAGAAAGCGCCATTTCATAGCTCCAATTTAGCTATTGTTTAAACATTTTCAAGCTTGTACTGAACCAAAGTAGGAAGCCAGAGTTTTATTGTAGCTCTGCATCCTGCCGATTAATGACTATTTTCGGGGACATGACCAATCAAGCTATTATGAAACGACCTTTACTCGTTGTAATTCTTCTCTTATTTTCCCTTCTGGGCTTTGCTCAAGACAGTATTCCTCAAAAATATTTAAGTGATCTCAATTTCCGTTCTATCGGTCCGGCCGGGATGAGTGGTAGAATAACCGCCATTAAGGTTGATCCGCGGGATGATAACCGCATCTATGCAGGTTCGGCCTCAGGTGGACTGTGGCGCAGCGAAAATGGTGGCACCTCCTGGTCATGCATCTTTAATAATGAAAAGGTTAGCAGTGTAGGCTCTATTGCTCTGGATCCTCAAAACCCGGATGTAATTTGGCTGGGGACCGGAGAAGGAAATCCTCGTAATTCCAATACGGGTGGGGCTGGAATCTATCGCTCTCCCGATGGCGGTAAAAGCTGGAAGCTGATGGGATTGGAGGAAAGCCGACATATCCATCGCATTTTGGTGCATCCCTATGAACCCAATATTATTTATGTAGCTGCGATTGGTAATCCCTGGGCAGACTCCAAAGACCGCGGGGTATACAAGAGTATTGATGGCGGTAAGAACTGGGAACTCATTCTCTACAATAATGAACGAACTGGTGCGGCTGAAATGGTGATGGACCCTCAAAACCCGGATAAGCTGATTGTAAATATGTGGGAGCACCGCCGCAATCCCTGGTTCTTTAAATCAGGTGGTCCCGGTAGTGGTTTGTATATCACCTATGATGGTGGTGCCAGCTGGAACCAAAAAAGCGAGAAGGATGGTTTACCCAAAGGAGAATTAGGCCGCATGGGTATTGCGATTGCCCCCTCCCAGCCCAATCGCATTTATGCCTTAATTGAAAACAAAGAAAAGAACGCCCTCTACCGCAGTGATGATGGCGGCACGAAATGGCAAAAGATTTCGGTGGACCCCAATATTGGCAATCGCCCTTTCTACTATGCCGAAATTTATGTGGATCCTGAAAATGAAAATCGGGTGTATAGCATTTGGTCGGTGCTGAGTCGTTCCGAAGACGGAGGCAAGAATTGGGAGGTTATTGCTCCTTACGACTATATCCATCCCGATCATCATGCTTTTTACATTCACCCTCAGGATCCCAACTATATCATTAATGGTAATGATGGAGGCTTAAACATCAGTCGGGATCGTGGTCGTAGCTGGCGTTTTGTGAATAATCTACCCCTGGCCCAGTTCTATCATATCAGCTACGATATGGAAATGCCCTATAATGTTTATGGCGGTATGCAAGACAATGGTTCTTGGAAAGGTCCGGCCTATGTATGGCGTGCCGATGGCATTCGCAATGATTATTGGGAAGAACTCTTCTTTGGCGATGGCTTTGATGTTTTACCCGATCCCAATAACAATCGCTATGTGTATGCGATGAGTCAGGAGGGCTTTGTAGGTCGTGTTGATGTAAATACTGGGTATACCCAAATGATTCGCCCGGTGCATCCAGAGCATATAAAACTGCGTTACAATTGGAATGCCCCCATTGCTCAAGATCCCTTTGATAGCACTTGCATTTACTTCGGAGCTCAATTTGTGTTTAAGTCTAAAGATCAAGGCCAGAGCTGGGAAGTTATTTCTCCTGATCTCACCACTAATGATACCAGCAAGCAGCATTTTGATGAAAGTGGCGGTTTAACTTATGATGTAACCGGAGCTGAAAATTACACCACTTTACTTTGTATTGAGCCCGGCTTATCGCCCGGAGAGCTTTGGGTGAGCAGTGATGACGGACTTTTACATTTAAGTCGTGATGCGGGTAAAAGCTGGCAGGAATTAAGTGCTAAAATGAAGGCTTTGCCTGAAGGAGCCTGGATTCCCCAAATCGTGCATTCTGCCCATCAAAAAGGAGCAGCCTTTGTAGTGGCCAATGATTATCGCCGTGGAAATGAAAAACCCTATCTCTATTATACCGATAATTATGGCAAAAGCTTCCGCAATATTGGCATGGACCTCCCCGCCTATGTGCTATCGGTGGTACAAGATCCGGTAGATCCCAATTTATTATTTGCCGGCACCCAAAGAGGCCTATTCTTTACTTGGGATATGGGCTTGCACTGGCAAAAATGGACTAAGGACTTCCCTACCGTGCCCGTTAATGACCTTAAGATTCATCCGCGTGAACATGACCTCATTGTAGGAACCTTCGGAAGAGCCGCTTATATCCTGGATCCTTTAGAGCAATTAAGAGAAAGTATTGCCCTACTCCGCAGTAATGAAGATCCTAAGCTGCAGCTCTACACGGTAAATGATCCCTGGAAGCATGCCACTAAAAGAGCGGATGGTTCTCGCTTTCCGGCAGATGGGGTTTTCAAGGGGGAGAATCGTAATTCAGGATTGGAAGTCTTTGTTTACAATGGTTTTGAGAAAGAAGATTCTGTGAAAAGCAAGAAACTTCAATTGAAACTAATCGATGCTCAAAATGAGCTGCAAAGAACCTGGTACCTCGACCCTAAAGAAGGTTTGCATAAATACCGCCTGGGAATGCAGGGCAAAGGTTTAGGTTTCCCTGATAAGAATCGAAAATTGAATGATACCACGGAGCAAGCCCCAATTCCCCTGCCCTGTGGCAATTATCGCTTAGAACTGAGCTATGGTGGCCAAAAGGCAGATCAAAGCTTTGTGTATCGCCTGGATCCGCGTTTGAGCGATCAAATCTCTCTGGAGGATCTGGAAGCCAGTTTCCATTATCGGCAGAAATTAGATGCTTCTTTAGATTCTTTGCATCAGGCAAGCGATTGGTTAAAAGAGGCCAAAATGAAAATCCAGATCAGTAAGGAATTAGCAGAATTATCCTTGAAGGCAGATCAGGCGAAAGCCTACCAGGACTCCTTGAAAAGCTTGGAGAAAGGCTTAAAAGAACTGGAAGAAAAGATATTTGGCAAGGTGGTAGATGGCTATTATGATCAGCCGGAAACCTTGCAAAGTCAGTACAATGCGATCCTAATGTACTTCTGGAGCAATTGGGCGGAAGTCCCATCTCAAGCCCAAATTTTAGAGGATAAATACCGTAAATCAGAACAAGCTTTCCTGGAAGAATGGAAAGCCTTTAAGCAAAATGACTGGCCCAAATTTGAAAGCCTTCGTCAGCAATTCAATTTAAACCTAAAAGGATAATGGCAAATTACGATGCGATTGTAGTGGGCGCCGGAGTTTCGGGCCTGATCGCTGCGAAAGAACTGGAATCGTATAATTTAAAAACATTGATCATCGACCAGGCTCCACAGGTGGGTGGTCGATTAAAAACCGATTTCTTTGAAGGCTTTACGCTGGATCAGGGTTTTCAGGTTATCCTTAGTGCCTATCCCATGGTAAAGAAGCATTTGGATCTAAAAGCTCTGGAATGCAAGGCTTTTGACTCAGGTGCCTTTATCTTTTATGGAGCTAAATCCTTTACTGTTAGTGATGTAAAGCGAAATCCGGCCGCAGCCATTTCCATGTTTTTTAGTCCGGTTGGCAGCATTTGGGATAAATTAAAAATGGCTAGGCTCCGTAAATGGGTTTTGGAGCAATCCCTTGAAGATATTTTTGAGATTAAGGAAGAAAGCACCTACGACTATTTGCGGGGCTATGGTTTTTCACGCAAGATTATTGAGCGCTTTTTTCGCCCTTTCTTTAGCGGGATTTTTCTGGAAAATGACCTTGAAACCTCCAATCGACAGTTCCTCTTTGTATTTAAGATGTTTGCGGAAGGCGAAGCCTGTCTTCCTAAAAAAGGAATAGCTTCGGTAGCTCAGCAAATCAAGGCAGGACTGCGTTCTACCGAGTTTCGTTTAAATACCGAAGTATTGAAAGTCGAAAAGGGACAAGTACATCTAAAAGACGGCAGCAGTTTGGAAGCAAAGCAAATTATTATTGCTTGTGAACCGGGTGCTCTATTGCCCCAATTGGCAGATAGCACTGAATGGAATCCAACCCTACAAGCCTATTTTGAAGGTACAGCCAGCAAATTGACGAAAAGCTTGATTGCCCTGAACTCAGATTCGGAAGGCCTAATTAGCAATGTGGCTTGTTTATCGAAAGTGCAGCCTGCCTATGCGCCCAAAGGCAAGCACTTGTATTCAGTAAGCTTAAAAAAGGATCCGGGTTTATCCGAAAATCAATTGGAAGCGAAAATTCAGTCGGAACTGGCGCCCTTATTAGGAACTCAAGCCAGCCAATCGAAATTGATTCGAACCTATAAGGTCAATCGCTCCTTGCCCCGTATCGATCAAGTGGTTTATAGCCGAGCCTTTGAAGAAAGTAGAGTTTTGGATGGAATTTACCTGGCCGGAGATCATATCTTGAACCCCTCATTAAATGCCGCCATGCTTAGTGGTGAATTGGCCGCTAAGGCCCTCATTTTAAATCATCAAGCCTCATGAGAATAGTGGGACCTCTGCCCCATCCAAAGTTCAAAGTAGTGCTCTATGCACAAGAGCAGCACTGGTATGTAGAAATAGAAACCGGGCCCATGAAACAATGTTTTAAGGTTCCAAAAGCCCGGGCCGCCAGTCAGGCGGAAGTACAAAAGTGGCTGGATGAGGAATTTAGCGAGGAAACCTATCGCATTTTTGAAGCGATGTATCGTAATTACAAGGCTTCTGCAGATCGGAACCTCGAAAATCCCTCCTAGCCAAATTTTAGTCTTTTAAGAAATCGGCAATTTCCTTGCTGAGGCTTTCGCCGCGATCGCGAGCATACCATTTTTGCAGGTCGATGGTCACATCCGCTTTAGCTCTACCCTCCGCTTTACCATCTAAGTGAATTTGTTGCGCGGCTTCCGGTCTAGGTCCCCATTCACCTAATACTTCGCCACTTTCGCTGTAACGAATCAATTTAGGAATAGATCGTCCTCCATTGGTGAGGTGCTGATCCATAAGGTCCAGATTTTCATCGCGAAGGAGAATGCTTAATTCAATATTAGGACTGTATTCTGCGATTTTAGCTAGCACGGGGACTGAGTGAGCTGCATCCCCACACCAGCCTTCGCTTAGCACTACCCACTTTTCCTTGCGATTCAAATTATCGAGAGTGGACTTCAATTCATCGCTAAACTCATAGCGCTTGTCCCACTTGTCCATGCGGGCCATATTTAAATCGGTATATCGCAGGAAATCATCCGATTCAGAACCGCCAGTAGCTTGGCCTTGGTAGCGCAATTGCTTAATTAAATCGCGGTATTCGGGGTAAGTATAGGATTTGCGTTCTATTGCTGTATCAGACATGGTCTATTATTTTTTCGGTTTGCAAGGTATAGACGGAGTTATCGCTGTACTATGACAAAAGGCACCAAAAGCTCTATGAAAATATAGTTCCTATCGATAAAACAAAAAAGGCCTCCACAATGGGAGGCCTTTCAATGCTGTTTGCAAGGCTTAACTAAACTGAGAAGAAACAGTTTCGCTTTTAGGGCCTTCACTGTAATCGTAAAAGCCTTCACCTGATTTTGCGCCTAATTTTCCGGCACGTACCATATTTACTAATAAGGGACAGGGAGCGTATTTAGGATTACCAAAGCCTTCGTACAATACATTCAGGATGGAAAGACAAACGTCGAGGCCAATGAAATCAGCTAATTTCAAAGGTCCCATCGGATGGGCCATACCTAATTTCATAATGGTATCGATTTCCTTCACTCCGGCTACACCTTCGAATAGGGTAATGATAGCCTCATTAATCATCGGCATCAGGATACGATTGGAAACGAAACCTGGGTAGTCATTACACTCGGTAGGAACCTTGCCTAATTTCTCAGACAATTCCATGATGGTTTTGGTAGTTTCATCGGAGGTGGCATAACCTCGAATCACTTCTACCAATTTCATTACTGGTACCGGATTCATAAAGTGCATACCAATCACCTTATCAGGACGAGAGGTAACGGCGGCAATTTGAGTCAAGGAAATGGAAGAAGTATTCGAGGCCAAAATCGCTTCAGGCTTAGAATAGCGATCCATATCGCCAAAAATCTTCAATTTTAGGTCTACGTTCTCCGTTGCGGCTTCCACTACCAAATCAGCATCGCTTAAGGCGGTAGCCATATCGGTGGAACCACTCAAATTGGTGAGGGTAGCTTCCTTTTTCGCTTCGTCGATAATTCCTTTAGAAACCTGACGATCCAGGTTTTTGCTGATAGTGTTTAATCCGCGATCGAGGGCTTCGTCAGAAATATCAACCAGATTTACTTCAAAGTCATTTTGAGCAAAAACATGGGCAATTCCATTTCCCATGGTTCCCGCTCCGATCACTGCTACTTTCTGCATGTTATAATTTTAAGAGAGCTAATTATTCGTTGAGTAATTTTTGCAAAAATGCATCATTTTCGCTCACAAAGTCTTCCCAAACCGGAGTTCCTGGTCCGGAAAAGCCGGTATGGATCTTTCGCAGCTTATGCTCCTTGTCCAGATAAATGGCCGTTGGATAGCTCATTATGTGATTGAGCATCGGCAATTTCTCCGCCGCTTTATCATCGCGAGTGGCTCCAGCCAGCAGCACGGTATAGGGAATGCTAAGATCCTTTTGCATTTTGGCTAAGCGCTTCTGAGCGGTTGCATAATCGCGTGTGCGCTCAAAGCTTAGGCAAACGATTTCGAGGCCCTGATCTTTGTATTGTTCATAGACCTTTGAGAGGTAACGACTTTCGTCATAGCAGTTAGGACACCAAGAGCCGCTAATTTGGATGATTACTGCTTTATCGGCAAAGCGAGGATCACTCAAAGCAATAGTATCCCCTTTCAAATTAGGAAAGGCAAAATCCATTTTAGAATAGCCCTCCTTCAAATAAGTTAAGGTATCCGGGTCGGGCAATTCAAAGGTACTGTCGCGATAAGCAATCCAGGTAGCATGGTAGCTACGACCGGAATAGAAATGCCCTTGCAGTGTATCATGCAAATCGGCTTCCAGGTAAAAGAGATGCGCTCCATCAAAGGCAGAGAGGTATAATTTACCTGCAGCGCCCGAACCTTCCAAATAGCGGTAATCGCCAGTGGCTGTCATGATGGTACCATAAACCCCTTTCTCCTGATCCCATTCGAAATAAGCTTTGCCAAGGCTTTCATCTTCGGTACCCGGATTAAATACCACCTTCCAATATCCAGGCAAAGGATAAAGATGCTGGGCATTTTCATAGCGTTCAGAAACTCCGGCGGTTGCGGTAAAAGGCAGATAATAGTCCTCAGCATCGGGATTGATATACTGACCTTTTAGCTGATTTCCCTCCTTTTTAACCAAGAAATAATTGGCAAAAACGGGCATTTCAATCTTGAAACTATCGGCCGCTAAGCGAATTACTTTGGCATCGATAATCTCCTCCGCATTTTTAATATGCGCTACATATTCAGAATCACTTAAGGACTCTAAGTTGAAGTTGAACTTTAAGTTGGTGCTATCGTTTTGTGCGATCACAGCCTGCCAAATTCCTTCTGCTAATTGGGAGTCGGCAGTGCTACCATCTGGCTTGGGAGCCGAATTCTGACAAGCTCCGAGACTCAAGCCTAAAAGCAGAATCCCTGTGGCTCTTTTTATCATAATCCTAATTCTTTGGTAATTGCCTCTAATCGACCTTCGAGTTCTGCTTTCCTGACAGCAAATTCGGAAGTATCGGCTAAATTTCCTTTTACGCTTACATAGAACTTAATCTTAGGTTCCGTTCCACTAGGACGTGCAGTAATTTTTGTGCCCTGATCCGTAACAAACTGCACCACATTGCTTTTAGGTAAGTCGATAGCTTCTGTGCGATTATCCGCTACATAGCGATGCTCAGAACTTTGATAATCCAATACTTCCACAATTTTCTCTCCTGCAATGGTAGCGGGGGTTTTGGTACGGAAGTCTTCCATCATTTGGGCAATTTCCTGCTGACCTTTCATGCCCTCACGCTTTAAGGAAACCAGTTTTTCGAGGTAGAAACCAAATTTGTGGTACACCTCTACCATCATCTCATAGAAGCTGGAGCCTTGGGATTTAGCATAAGCAGCAGTTTCTGCCAGCATTACTGCAGAAGCTACCGCATCCTTATCACGTACAAAATCACCAATCATATAGCCGTAGCTTTCTTCACCACCACCAATAAAGGTGGCTTCACCTTCGCGCTGGCGAATGATATCGGCAATCCATTTAAAACCGGTTAAACATTCGGGGCAAGGTACATCGTAGGCCTTAGCGATATCTGCAATGAGGTCTGTAGTAACAATGGTTTTGGCTACATATTCATTACCGGTCAATTTGCCATTTTCCTTCCAACGTTCAAGGAGATAGTAAATCAATACCGAAGCAGCTTGATTACCATTCAGTAATTCCATTTCACCTTCAAGATTACGAACCGCAATCCCTACCCGATCTGCATCGGGATCGGTACCAATAACCATATCCGCCCCCAGCTTCTCAGCTTGTTTAAGGGCCATGGTTAGGGCTTCTGCTTCCTCTGGGTTTGGAGAAGCTACAGTAGGGAAATCTCCATCCGGAGTAGCTTGCTCTTCCACTATGGAAACCTTTTTAAAACCGGCATTTTCCAAAGCAGGTGGCACCAAAGTAATACTGGTACCATGGATGCTGGTGAATACTACCGAAAGGTCTTCTTTACCTTGATTACTCAAGCTTAGCTCTTTCACTTTGGCGAGATAGGCCTGGTCTACGGCATCGCCAATCATTTCAATCAGATCCGGATTGGCATCATAGCGAATTTCATCGGCTTTAACCGCACGAACCTCAGTAATTACGGCCTTATCATGAGGAGGTACCAATTGACCGCCATCACTCCAATATACCTTATAGCCATTATAGGCAGGCGGATTATGGGAGGCGGTTAAAACGATTCCACTCTGACAATCTAAATGGCGAATAGCAAAGGATAAAGCCGGAGTTGGCCGTAAATCCTCATAGAGAAAAACCTTAATACCATTGGCCGAAAGTACTTCCGCCACCTGACGGGCAAAAGGCTTGGAATTGTGGCGACTGTCATGCGCGATCGCCACTTTAATTTGAATATCAGGAAACTGCTTATTCAGGTAATTCGCTAATCCCTGGGTAGCAGCACCTAAGGTGTATTTATTAATTCGGTTAGTCCCAACGCCCATGATTCCACGTAAACCACCTGTTCCGAAGTCGAGGTCTTGGTAAAAAGCATCATTTAAGGCATCTCCACCGGCATCAATCAAGGCCTGGGTGGCTTTTTGGGTTTCAGTATCATAAGGAGCTTTGAGCCAGGCTTGGGCTCTTTCTGCTGCTTGCGTCATTTGTGTTAAGGGGCTTAGGTTAGTCTTTTACTACATTGGAAGCACCACTAAGGTTTTGGCGTACAATACGTCCATTTCCTCGGTAGCGAATATCAGAAGCACCGGAAGCTTCAATCTCCAGTTCTTCACTTACATTAACTTCTAATTCGGAGGCACCACTTACATCGATGCGCATTTTACGGCAATTGAGATCAAACATCTTGCATTCGGAGGCGCCGCTGCCCTCAATGCTCACTTTATCGGCGGTACCACTCATATTGAGTTCCGTAGCTCCGCTTAATTCCAATTTAATATCATCAGCATCTACACTAAGGGTGATTTGAGCGGCTCCGCTGGATTCAATATCCAGGTCATTGACATCTAAAGTTCCTTTATTATCGATGGTCACAGCACCGGAAAGTTGAATAGATTCATAATCCGGACTACTGATATACACATCCAATTCCTTGGCTTTACCAATGCTTTTGCGGCTTCGGATATGGAGAACTCCACCTTCTACATAGGTTTCAATCAAGTCCATTAAATTATCGTCGGCTACCACTTTAAGTCGATGAACATCAGCCTGTACCAGATGAATTTCGAACATTCCGCTGGCATCAATGCCGTCAAATTCTTCCACGTTGCGGTTTTCTTCTATTACCTTTCCACTGCCGGTAACACCAACCATGCAGGAAGTAGTGAGGGCCAAAACCGCTATAAAGGATAAAATGCTTTTCATAAGGGTCAATTTCCCGCTAAGTTAAGGTATCAGCGCAATTTGTAGAAGTCTGGTGCGGGCTTTCACAAATTAATAATCTTCAGCGCTGTGCTAATTGACATTATTCCTTTCAAGGCATAAAAAAAGCCCTCCATTTGGAGGGCTTTTTCTTATCTCTAATTCTTAGCCTTTTAAGGCCTCAAACTGCTTCTCTACGAAATTGGTAAGAGCCTCACCATGCAAGAGATTCTGGGCTAGCATGGCCAGATCTTTACCTTGCTTAATCAGCTCTTTCTGCTTGGCTTCATCCTTCTCATCCAAAATCGAAGAAATCAAAGGGTGATTGGTATTCACCACCAAGTTGTACATATCGGGCATATCCCCCATTCCCATCATGCCACCACCGGTAGCACTCATCTCCTTCATACGACGCATGAATTCAGGTACGGTAATATTGAAGGGGGCTTCGCTGCTATCCAGTGATTCCAATACTACGGTATAAGTAGCTTTATCTACCTCTCCTTCAATAATGGGCTTCAGCTTTTCTTTTTGCTCTTCACTTAAAAGGGATACCTGCTCTTCATCTTTGGCAATCAGTTTATCGATGCTATCGCTATCTACACGAGCGAATTTCACTTTCTGATCACCGCCTTCCAGCTTTTGCATCAAATGGCTCACCAATGGACCTTCCATCAAGAGCACATCATAGCCCTTGTTCTGGGCCTTTTTGATGTATGCATGCTGGCCTTCCTTATGCGCAGCATAGAGTACTACCAGGTTTCCATCCTTATCGGTTTGGCTAGCCTTGATCTTTTCCAAGTACTCTTCAAAGGTGGCGTAACTTTCATCCACTGACTGGTAAAGAGCAAATTTCTGAGCTTTCTCAAAGAACTTATCATCGCTAAGCATACCATACTCGATGATTACCTTGATATCGTTCCACTTGCTTTCGAAATCGGCGCGATCCTTTTTAAAGAGACTGCTTAGTTTGTCAGCTACCTTTTTGGTAATGTGGCCACTGATTTTTTTCACCGCACCATCGGCCTGCAAATAGGAACGTGATACGTTTAGCGGAATGTCCTTAGAATCGATAACTCCGTGCAATAAAGTCAGGAAGTCAGGCACAATACCCTCTAAATTATCAGTTACAAACACCTGATTTTGGTATAACTGAATCTTATTGCGCTGTAAGTCCATATTGGGCTTAATACGCGGAAAGAAGAGAATACCATTCAGGTCGAAGGGATAATCCACATTTAGGTGAATATGGAATAAGGGCTCTTCGAAAGTCATGGGGTATAACTGACGATAGAACTCTTTATAATCTTCTGCTTCCAAATCGGCCGGAGCTTTGGCCCAGGCAGGTTCAGTTACATTAATAATATCTGGAACTGTACGCTTGGTTTCCTTTTTATCCTCGCCATCACCCTCGGTTTCGGTAATTTCCTTTTCACCAAATTGAATGGCCACCGGTAAGAAACGGCAGTATTTCTTCAATAAATCGCGAATACGACCTTCTTCTAAAAACTCTGTAGAATCTTCATTGATATGCAGAACGATTTCAGTACCGCGCTCTTGACGTTGATCGCTTTCCTCCAGGGTAAATTCAGGCGAACCATCGCAAGACCAGTAAGCTCCTTTTTCGCCATCGCGATGCGAACGGGAGAAGATTTCCACCTTCGAAGCTACCATAAAGCTGGAATAGAATCCTAAACCGAAGTGACCAATAATGGCCGCTCCATCGGCTTTATCTTCATACTTCTGCACAAACTCCTCGGCTCCGGAGAAGGCTAATTGATTGATGTATTTATCAATCTCCTCTGGGCTCATGCCAATACCTTTATCGGAGATGGTTAAGGTTTTGTTTTCCTTATCCACTTTCACCTGGATAGTCAGATCACCTAATTCGGCCTTTGACTCACCAATACGACTTAAGGTCTTAAGCTTCTGGGTGGCATCCACCGCATTGGAAACTAATTCCCGTAAGAAGATTTCATGATCACTGTACAGGAATTTCTTAATGATCGGGAAAATATTGTCGGCTGTAACGTTTATTTTACCGGTACTCATAATTTTATTTTTTGGTCATTCTCCGAAAGGCAAAGGCTGTGCCGTGGGGCGCTAAACTGACATCTTATCAGCTTGCTGTCAGAAAAGCTCTGTAAACCCTGACAAGCATCATAGTTTCACCTTTTGGGCCGTCGTAATCTTGTATAAAATTTGAAAACACCATGAACTATTGCAGCGCTGAAGAAGCCGTAAAAGTGATCCAAAGCAATGATCGCGTTTATGTACACTCCGTTTCTATGGCCCCCCAGCAACTGATTAATGCCATGACTGCTCGCCATGCCGAATTACGCAATGTAGAAGTTGTGCATTTGCATATTGAAGGGAAAGCGCCTTATGCCAATCCAGAATACGCCCAAAGCTTCCATGTAAACTCCTTGTTTATTGGAGCCAATGTTCGCCATACCCTCAAAGCCGGAAACGGCTCTTATACCCCGGTTTTCCTTTCTGAGATTCCTTATTTATTCCGTAAAAGAGTATTGCCTATTAATGTGGCTTTAATGCAAGTTTCGCCACCCGACAAACACGGTTTTTGTTCTTTGGGCACTTCCGTGGATGCGAGTTTAGCTGCAGCTCAGGCCGCTGATCACGTTATTGCCCAGGTAAACCCACAGGTTCCGCGTACCCATGGCGACAGCTTAATTCACGTATCCAAATTCGATTCTCTGGTAGAAGTGAATGAAGCTATCCCCTCTCACGAACCCGGAACACCTACCGATGTAGAAATGGAAATCGGTCGTCACGTAGCCTCTTTGGTAGAAGATGGATCCTGCTTGCAAATGGGTATTGGTGCCATTCCCAATGCGGCTTTAAGTCAGATGGGGCACTTGAAAAACCTGGGTATTCATACCGAGATGTTTTCCGATGGCATTCTGGATTTAGTTGAAAAAGGCATCATCAATGGATCCGAAAAGAAAACCCACCCTGGTAAAATTATCAGTGGCTTTGTAATGGGGTCTCAACGTTTGTACGACTTTATTGATGATAACCCACAGGTTAACCTCCTTGATATCGGCTATGTAAATGATACGGCGGTGATTCGTAAAAACCCAAAAGCGATCAGTATCAATTCAGCCGTAGAAATCGATTTAACCGGACAGGTTTGTGCCGATAGTATCGGAGCCCATATGTACAGCGGTGTGGGTGGCCAAATGGACTTCATTCGCGGTGCCATGCTCTCCAAAGGTGGCAAACCTATCATTGCCTTGCCCTCTACCACTCGCAAAGGCCTTACTCGTATAGTACCTTTCTTAAAAGAAGGTGCCGGAGTGGTAACCACACGTTCCCATGTTCATTATATTGTAACAGAATACGGAATTGCGGACCTCTATGGCAAAACTTTGAAACAAAGAGCAGAGGCTTTAGCGGGCATTGCCCATCCTGATCATCGTGAAAATATCCTTCGAGAGTACCACGACGCGATCCACTAAGGTCACCAAAGTCTCTCGTTCCTTTTTCATTTCTTTGCTTCCGCTTTAGGATTGAAAATTCAGACATGAAAAGAACAATTATAGCCGGGGTTGGACACTATGTTCCAGAAAATGTGGTAACCAACCTCGACCTCTCTCAAATTATGGACACTTCTGACGAATGGATTCAGGAGCGTACCGGTATTAAAGAACGTCGTTGGGTTCGATCCGATGGCGAAGAAACTACTTCCAGCATGGGTACTATTGCCGCACAAAGAGCGATTGCCGATGCAGGATTGGAGCCCAATGATATCGACTTTATTGTTTTTGCCACCTTGTCTCCGGATTATTATTTCCCGGGTCCCGGTGTGCAAGTGCAAGAGAATTTAGGTATCGACACGGTAGGGGCCTTAGATGTGCGTAATCAATGTAGTGGCTTTATTTACGGACTTTCTGTTGCCGATCAATTTATCAAAACGGGCATGTATAAAAATGTGCTGCTGATTGGCTCTGAATTGCACAGCGGTGGTTTGGATAAAACAACTCGTGGTCGTGGCGTATCGGTGATCTTCGGTGATGGTGCCGGAGCGGTGGTATTGCAAGCCAGTGACGATCAGAGCAAAGGAGTATTAACTACCAAATTGCATTCGGAAGGCAAGCATGCCAAGGAATTAGCTTTATTAGGTCCTTCTACCTCCCATTGGGTAGATCGTATCATTGAAGAAAATGATCCTGAAGATTTAAGCTATTACCCTTATATGAACGGAAACTTCGTGTTTAAGCATGCCGTTACTCGTTTCCAGGAGGTTATTCACGAAGCCTTAAATGAAGCGGGCAAAAGCACAGAAGATCTGGACCTCTTAATTCCACATCAAGCCAATTTGCGCATCTCCCAATATGTGCAAGCCAAAATGGGCTTGGGAGCCGATAAGGTATTTAACAATATCATGAAGTACGGTAATACGACGGCCGCTTCCATTCCGATCGCCTTATGTGAAGCTAAAGCGGAAGGACGACTCAAAGAAGGCGATCTCCTCTGCCTGGCAGCCTTTGGTAGTGGATTTACCTGGGGCAGTGCCCTAATCCAGTTTTAAGATTAAAAATCTGATAATCAAAGCCCGGCAAAATATGTCGGGCTTTTTTTATAGCTTAGGCTGATGCGAATTCCAGCCTTTCTCAGCTTCCTCTTTGCTATCGCAATAATTTGCTCCTGCGGATTGCTTAAAAGCGGATCCACAGATAGCTCTTATTGGGCGGGGCAGTATGAGGCCTTTATCCATCAAGATACCTTGTTTTACAGTTTGGAGATGAAGGTTACGGCCGATGCTCAAGTCAAGATCGCGGCTTATGATTGGCGATTTCGAAAACTAGAGGAATACAGTACTCTTGCTAGTATTGATCCCAAAGGTAACTTGCAAATAAGCTGGGGAAATTCCTTATTTCAGATCGACTCGGCACTGCACAATACAGCAAATAGGCATTGGCCGGATTTTTACTGGAATGATGTGAAGTCGCATTATGAAATCAATCAAAGACAGTGGGACCTTAATCTGATGGAAGGTTTCCATGATGTACTATCCGGTAAAGAACCCATAACCTTATTGACCCAAGGTGATTCTTTGTTTGGTGGGTTTGCCAGCTGTAATAGCTATGGTGGTGAATTGATTTTGAAAGAACCGAATCAAATGAAATTCGCTCAAATTCACAGCACTCTGCTCTATTGCGAATCTATAGAATTGGAAGACCTGTTTTTCGAAAAGCTTAAAGAAGTCCGTTCCTATAAAATGGTAGATGCGGAACATTTGCAATTGAAAAATGAATATGGTGTGAGTATTCTATTTTTCAAGCGTCATAGCTGGTTACGCTAAATATTTATTTCCCTTCCCATTAAAAAAATGAGCAAATTGCCAGCCTAAGCCGCTTTCATGAATTTACAGGATCGAATCATTGCCCGAATCCCCGAATTAAGTCTTTTAGCTGGAGCACTGCTTCTCCTTTACTTTTACGGCATATTCCTCCCCTTATTTCTCGCCCTGGGCTTAGCTTATGGCATCGGGCCCTTTATCCGGAAATGGCAAAAACTCTTTCGAAACTGGGAGCTTAGTGTAGGTCTATTTCTGCTGAGCTTAGGCTTAGTCCTGGTGCTATTCCTCAGTATTAGCGCCGGTTTCATTGCTCGTGACATGCAGCGCTTTAATCAAAGTTTTAGTCTACTTCTGGAGGAAAATCAAAGTCAATTAGATGCCGGAGCGCAAAAGGTTCAAGCCTGGATGAGTGAATTTGTAGATAGCACCGATCTGGAACAAAAGATTCGTCAACAAATAGCCAGTTTCTCCTCTAGCGATAGTGCAAAAAGCGGTTTATCGCTGAGCATGGAAAATATCAGTGCCGGCTTCAGCAAACTGCAATCCTTCTTTAAATCTAAACCGACCGAAGCCGAAAAAGGATTTCAATTACCTCAATTTGGTTTTTGGTATCAATTCGGCTCCTTCCTGCTCTATTTTGTGCTCATCCTCTTTTACTATCCTTATTTTGAATCGCTGCGCGAACGCTATCATAATCCGGGTCTATCCCGTAATTGGCAACAATTCTGGACCGATTTCAATCAGAGTTTTGTGCGTTACTTCAAGCTGAGAACTCGCATTGTACTTTGGGAAAGCCTGGTCTTCTTAGTAGCCTTTCTAATTCTGGATTTACCCGGAACTTATCTCTATCTAATTCTCATCTTCCTCCTACTCTATATTCCATATTTGCATTACCTGCTGCTGATCCCCATGGCTTTATCCGGATTAGTGCTAAGCATGGAATTAGCCTGGCCCTATTGGTTGGTGATGAGCATTATTGTGGGCGTATTCATCCTAGGATCAATTCTGGAAGAAGCCCTATTAATCCCAAGGATCATGGAACGCCATATTGGTTTAAACCCAGTAATTATGGTATTGGGATTAAGTTTCTGGACCTACCTATTAGGCTTTACCGGAATATTGATTGGTGTACCCTTAACGAGCTTAGGCTTAATATACCTGAAACGTTTTATACTACCGCATTGGTTTCCGGCTAACTCAGGGAATTTAGAATAAGATACTTCCGCAATACGCGGTGCAATTCATCCGGCTTTATAGGTTTGGGGATAAAATCCTGACAGCCCATTAAAAGAGCCTCCCGCTTATCCTCTTCAAAAGCATTGGCTGTTACCGCTACAATGGGGCAAGGTCGACTTTGATATTTTGCACTGGCTATAATTTCCCGAGTGGCTTCCAGGCCATCCATAACAGGCATTTGCAGGTCCATAAGGATTAATCCATAATCCTCTTCCAGGTATGCATCCAAAGCTTCTTGACCATTTTTCACCACTTGAACACTTAATCCTTTACGCTCCAAAAGCAAGCCTAAAACCTTTTGATTTACTTCATTGTCTTCGGCTACTAATACCTTCTGACTTAAATGTGAGGGCGATTGATAAGGATGATCCAAATCACTCAATTTGGTTGAGCCCTTTGGAATTTCGAGACTAAAAGAGAAAGTACTGCCAATGGCAATACGGCTTTTCACTTCTAGCTGGGAACCCATTAATTTGACCAATTCATTTGTAATTGCCAGGCCCAATCCAGTTCCGCCAAATTCCTTTTGAATGCTGCGATCGGTTTGAGAATAAGCATCAAAAAGGCTTTTTAGCTTTCTTTCGGGAATGCCAATACCGGAATCCTGAACGGCAAAATAAAGCTTGCAGTTGGCATCATTATCAGTAGATAATTCCCGAATAATGATCCGTACCTCACCATCCTTGGTAAACTTCAGCGCATTGCTAATCAGATTAATAAAGATCTGTTGCAAACGCAAGCTATCGGCAATAATCAAATGCTCCAGAGGATTATCCTGATCGAGAATCAGTTTATTATGGTTCTCTTCGGCTTTAAAGCGGAACATCTGCACCAGATTATGAATCACCTCCTCCAGATTCATACTTTGAGGATTCAATTCCATCTTACCTGCATCAATCTTGGAAAAATCTAAAATCATATTCACCAAATCCCCTAAATGCTCAGCTGAAAATTCGATCGTTCGCATATATTCCGCTCTTTGAGTAGGATCATGGGTATCCTTTAAAAGGTGAATCATGCCCAAAACTCCATTAAGAGGGGTGCGAATTTCATGACTCATATTTGCCAGGAAATAGGATTTCACTTTAGCGGTCCGCTCTGATTTACGCGCCGCTAATTTGAGTTCGGTTAAACTGGCTTGCAGCTTTTGGTTCATCTTGCGGAAATCCTCCAGAAGCTCTTGCACCTCATGAGTGCCACTTTTAAGATTCTTGAATAAACCACGTGTTTTAAAGTCGCTGCTGGTGTATTTGCGTAGCGCGTTGCCAAATTCCTTGAGGTCACCACTAATGCGGCGCGACAAACTATAACTGTAGATCAAGATGAGCAGGATCATGAGAACCCCAAGGATATTAATCAAGTTATCCACCTGACTTTGCAAGGCATTAAGCTCCTTGTTGATACCGGATAGGGCTAAATCGAATTCTGCTTCCAAATCGGTATTCATGCTGGCAATGGTTTCTACCAAGCCTTTTTTACCTTCCAGACTTATTTGAGCCTGAATGGCTGCAAACTGATTAAATACGGATCGATACGCATTCAAGAGACTATCTAAACGACTACCAGGAACTATTTTCGTTTCCGATTGAAGTCTCTCATAATGTTGGTTAAAGAGCTTTACATATTCCCATTGATTGCGATTGATGAAATCCTTTTCATGGCGACGAAAACTTAGGTACTGCGCCGGTGGAAGCAATTTTTCTTGTTCAATTAAATGAATGGCTTCACGCATCTGCCCTTCCAAGCCAAAATCCTTAAATCCTCTTTGGATATATAGACTGCTTAATTTGGCAACCGAATCATTTAACTGATTTAGCGATTCCTCTAGAAGCGCCAGCTTTTGATAAGGTAAGTCCTCCTCTATAGCCCAGCTTTGCAATTCTTTCACCTCATTTTTTATTTCGAGGGTATTGTGACGGAAAACTTCGAGGTACTCTTGTTTTCCACTTTGATAGAGGACTGTATCTTTATAGCCTAAGAGCTGAAAAAGCTGAAAATTTTGGATGTTGAATAATTGTCTTCTTTGGATTTCCCGGCTTTGATTAATTAGGGCATTTAAATCTTCCCGGCGCGTATCAAACAGGTGGTAAGCAAAGCCCCAGAAAACGAAGAGGGCCATGATAATGATAAAACCGCGTAAAATCCGAAACTGTAAGGTCTTGAACATAATTTTTTCTTCCCAAAAACAGTAAACAAAAGTCAGCCTGGCACATGAACTGCATGTTGCACAGATATTAATTCTTTTCTCTAAAAACCTAAATCTAACAGTCTAAAAATGAAAAATTTATCCCTTAAAAAACTAATATTAAGCTTTAGCATCAGCCTATTAGCTTTCAACTTTTCACATGCTCAATCTGAAGCCCAAGCGGTAAAGGATGGCTTTAACAAATACCAGGTTTTACTGCAGGAGAAAAAGTTTAATGAGGCCATGAACTATATCTACCCTGAACTTTTTACCCTGGTTCCAAAGGAGCAATTGTTAAAAATCCTAAACCAAACTTTTAGCAATCCGATGTTGGAAGTGAAAATGGGCGAATCCAAAGTGACCAAAACCGGGAAAGTTCAAGAAATTAATGGGAAGAAATACATGATCATCACCTATAAAGGGGTTTCCCATATGAAGCCAGGTGGTAATGTCGAACAACAGGCCCTCTTAAAGGATCGGATGCAAGCTGGTTTTAATGAGCAATTTGGTGCCGAAAATGTGACATACAATGAAAGTACCGGCTACTTTACGATTCATATGGAGAAGGAAGCAGTTGCCATTAGTACAGATGGCAATAACTGGACTTATCTAAGCATAGAACCACAGCAAAAATTAATGGTAGAAAAGATTTTACCAGCCGAAATCGTAGCGCAGGTCTTTTAAGATTCTATTAGAGAATCCTTTTCGGGCGAAGGAATTAAGGCTACCCATCCCAGTAGTTTTAATTTCTTCGCCTTTGTTTTGGCTAATACCCCTGGTTGATCAAAGGAATCGGGCCATTCAAATAGGGCAGCTATTGGAAATTTCTCTTCACCAATAAACTGACTTCCTCTTAATTTGGGAGCAATTCCGAAATATTGCAATCTCCCCTCCTGTTCGACCTGAACTTTATAAACGGCAAAATCTCCTTGAATAAAATGTTTCGACTCAATAAAAGCACGGGCATTTTCCAAGGCTAATGCCTCCTTTCCGGGTATGGTCTTTAATACAAGCCACTGATTCCAATAACGATGGAGGTACACGGCATTATAGGCTTCTCCTTTCACGCGAAAGCGATGGGATAATATTGAACCATTAGAACCTGAATGGCCAAAACTAAATGGAAGTTCTAAACGCAAGGGATGCCATCTTCCCTTTATCAGTAAAAAACGACTGAGGCGAACACTGCTCACCAGTACCACAAATCCCGTGGTAATCATATCCTCTTTAAAGCGCATCAGGCTATAGCCTAAATCGCGGTCCTCCCAGTACATGAGACCTAATTGAATGAAAAACAGTAAAATGTAAGAAGTCAAAAGGCGACTACTCACTGTGGTAGAATCAACCACCTTTTGGTAATTGAAAAATGGAGATTGATTGAGAGCATTATTAAGAATAGCCGCATAAATGCTAATGGTACTGAGAAAATAGACCAAGGTTAGCAGGTAGCCATAGAGGCGCATCCCTTGATGCATTAAAGGAAAATTGTAGAAGGTATGGGCTAAAGCAGCCAGGACAAAAAAGAGTAGAATAATTCCCGGTCGGGATTTACGGTATCGAAAGCGAAAAAGGATAATTCCATAAGCGAATAGCGCCGTATTAAACATATGGCCAACGGTAGAGAGGATTCCTCGCGCTACAATGATCGAGGCCCCGGCACTATTGAAATAGAGTATATTCTCAAAAGCAGAAAAGCCCAAAGCGCTTAAGGAGCAGTAAATGAGGTAGTCCAATGGCTCATTGAAATGCTTACGCATCAATAAAAAACTGAGACCAAAGGCCAGCACTTTTGCCAACTCCTCTAATCCGGCAACCTGGATAAATATAAAGAGGAAATCATCCAGCCAATTACCGCTCAGTCTTAGTCCCAGGGCTCTACCAAGCAGCGGACTAATCCAAAATACCAGCGCTACAGAACAGGCGCCTAGAAAGAAACTGAGGACCATTGGCCCCCATTTTTCCCGCTCAAAAATGTCGATATCGCGGAAATACCGAATCCAAATGAAGGCTATAAACAGCGCTATGAAAGGGAAAAACCAAGCCATTTTAAAGGTCTAGCCACCATTCGGTTTTCGGGCTATCAATTTCCAGGGAAAAACGTTCTCCAATCATAGGATGAATCATTTCCTGCCCTTCTTCTTTGGCCTTTGCCTTAAAGCGTACGATGGGATCGGTCCAACTGTGTAAAGCCAATTGAAAAGCCCCCCAATGGATAGGCATCAATACCTGCCCCTTCACTTCCATGCCAGCGATCACACTTTCTTCGGGCATCATATGGATCTCACTCCAGGCCTCATTGTACTGCCCGCATTCCATCATGGCTAAATCAAAAGGTCCGTACTTAGCTCCAATCTCCTTGAAGTGAGGACCATAACCCCCATCGCCACTAAAGTAAATGCGACGATTTTGACCTATCAATACCCATGAAGCCCATTGGGAGCTGTTGCGATGTACAAGGCTGCGACCCGAAAAATGTCGGGATGGGCAGGCTACCAGTTTTAAGTCCTCCAAGGCACCTTCCTCCCACCAGTCCAATTCAGTAATGCGATCGGCTTCTATGCCCCAAGACTTAAGGTGAGAGCCTACTCCCAAAGCGGTATAAAAATGTCCTACTTCATCATTGAGGGCCATAATACTGGGATAGTCCAGATGATCATAATGGTCATGCGAAAGAATTACCGCATCAATATCCTTAAGCTCCTCAATGGGAATAGCCTCCTTATAAGGGAAGCGCTTGGAGCCAAAGCTAATGGGGGCCGAATAATCACCCAGCATAGGATCGATTAAAATCTTTTTCCCATCCATTTCAAAAAGGAAGGCGGAATGCCCGTACCAGGTAATGCAAGTGAGGCTATCGTTTTGAGCCTCATTAAAGCCAAACTGTACGGGTAAACTATCCTCCGGACTGGTATTTTCAGCATTGAGATAATCTCCCAGGGTTCCTAAAACGTCCTTTAGTGAACCTACGGAAGTGGGAATGAGATTTTCGAAATGATCTTCCTCCCAATAAGGTGATTGGGAAATGCGTTCCAAATCCTCTCCTACCGGATGCTGACCGATCTGAGGAGCAAAGCTCAAGAAAATAACTAATGCCAAACCAAATAGAAGGACTAAGGCTAGAATCGCCAGGCTAAGTCTTTTCAGGACTCTTAAGAATGCTTTCATTCTTTGAAATCAAAAACGGTATACAATAAACAAGGAAGCATCATTGCTAGCATTTAGGAATAAGTTGCTCTGTTCGGTTCCGCCCAGATCAGAAACCCTATAATTGAGACCAGGCTTAATCTCTAAGCCGATGTAAAAATTTGTATTTAATTTATACTGCGCTCCTAATACGTAGGCCAGTCCTACTCCCATTGCGGAACTGCTATTGCTAAAGTTTAAGCTCAAATTAGGTTGGGGACCATGGATAAATTGAAAATCTTCATTTATCCCTTTTCTAAATTCATATCCAATCCCAATCAAAATCGCTCCCGCAGAACTATTAAAGTTGCTGGTAGAATTATCTTGATATTGATATTGCAAATTGGCTAAATGAAATCGCCAGTAATTGCCTTTGTCTGTGGGTTGCTTGTAAATAGCCCCAAAATTATTCAAACCAGAAGCTATTAAACCAAATTCACGCTTATACTCTGGCTCATCCTGAGCAAAGGCCGAAATACTTAAACAAGTTAAAAGGATCAGACTTAATTTTCGCATGCTTCATTTTTTTCAAAGCTGCGGAAAATTTTTCAGATCAATGACTTTAATCCTTCCTGATAGGATACTGCTGTGTACTTAAAGGTAGATTCGAATTTGTCAGAATTGAAATAATAAGGTCGATCATACTGATAGATCATTTCAACGAATTCCTTCATGATGGGATTGAACCATCCTAAAATCCGCAAAATGCCTTTTCCCGCCACTTGGGTCTTAGGCTTTGCTCCTACTAAAGCTGCTAGGGTCTCAATGTACTCCTTGCCGGTCAATGGATTCTTGGCAGTAGGCAAATGCCATTCTTCTCCCCAGGCAATTTCGGAATTACCCAAGATCGCTGTTCCTTTCGCAGCATCAATTGTGTAGGTAAAAGAATGCGGATTTTTAAGGCTGCCAAACCAATTGGCGGCCTTACCCTTTTGAAGGGGCTTTAAAACCGCTTCTTCCAATACACTTACCGAGCCTGCATTAGGTCCATAGAAATCGGCTGAACGAGCCACAGTGGCTTGTATGCGTCCTTCTTTATGAGCTGCCCATAATTGATTTAATATGCCTAGGCGTACCTTTCCCTTTTCACTTTGGGGATCTTTCTTCGAGTCTTCGGTGATATTGGACATCTCTGAAGGATGATACATGTAAATATTATCGAAGAAAACCAATTTGGCCTTCGCATCGGCGCAAGCCTCAATGGTATTAGACATAATGCGCGGCCAGCTGTTCTGCCACACCTTAATATTGTAAGTAAGTCCTACACAGAGATAGACCACTTCACTGCCTTGAACCGCGGCTTTGGTGGCCTCTAAATCCAATAAATCAGCCGAAACCAATTCTTCATTTCCCACCACAGCCTTTGGATTTCGGGCTACTAATCGAACCTGATCGGTATATTGAGGTAAAACTTTAGCGAGTTCTTTTCCGATGGCCCCTCCGGCCCCTAAAATTGTTTGCATTATCTGCTTTTTGGGTAAAGTTCTGCAACTCCCACAGTCCTAAAAAACCAGATAGCCTGAACTCTGTAAAAAAGGCGGTGAAGGGTATGTATTGGATGTTGAATGGATTTCTGGAATAATGCAAGATCCAAACAAATAATCCTAAGAGCTTTTTCTAAATTGGGCTCTAAATCCTCTCTTATGAAAAGCCTCCTCTATCTGCTATTACTTGTTTTTGGCTCTGGCCTGATGGCTCAAAATGTCAAAACCCGCCTGGAATTTTACGATCAGGGTGAAGGCACAGAAAGAGTGCGAATCATAGTATCGGTAGACGAAAGCCCGGATTCAATAGGCCATCTAGAAATGGATGGGCAAATCCTGCCCATTAGTAGTACCTCCAGTCAAATGAGCATTATCAATGGTGTTACTACCCGTGAAGTTTCCTACACCTTTTACTATTACCCTGATAAAAAAGGAGACTTCAACTTTTATCCTCCCACTATGTATTTTGGTGAAAAGCACTTGAAAGGAAAAGAAGTTGAGTTTAGCATCTCCCATTTTAAGGAAAGGAAAAAGGATGAACCAGATGCTAAGTCCATTTTAGCCAGTCCCAACAAACGCATTAGCTTTAGCCAGGAAGGTGGTATTTTGGAGGAATACATGAATGGCAAATGGACCTTTATTCGAAAATTGGATAAGCAAACCTGTGCTAAAATCATCTTATTGACCCAAGAACAAAAAGAGCTATGAGTCGAGCCCTAATCATCCTATTTACAGTCTTAGTTTTCCTAAATACGGCTTGCAATATTCAAAAAAACATTCCTTTAGATGATCATCCCTATGTACCGGATATTCATGCCTTGGCCAAACATTTCGATCTTAGCTTAGGCACATTAAAACCCTATGAACAGAACTCATTGATCAGCTTTAGTGATGGCAGTTATATTTTGGAATATGTATTTGATAATCGGGAAGGTCATCCGCTTACTGAAGTCTATTACAGTTATATCATGGAGCATAAAATCAGCGTACAAGAAGCGCGCAACTCCTTGATCGATAATATTTCTGCTTTTGATGAAGCCTTTGAAAAGGAAGACTTTAAGAAAAAGGAACGGCCGGATTTAGTAATTCCAGGCGACGAATTTTATTGCGCGGAGTACTATCATTCTGGCCGACCTGCAGGTAGTCTTCTCGTAGCGCGTTTCGGGAATAGCGTAGTTACCATTTACATTAATGCGACTGAAAAGGAATTGGAAGGATTTTACACTGATTTTTTATATCCCTACCTCGAAAGAACCGCTTTAGCTAAAAACAAAAGCTACCAAAGTCGCAGCCCCTTAAAGACGCTCTAAGCACAGCGGAAATTTGTATTATTGTACATAGTACTATAAGTAAAAGCTATGCAGGGTCTGGACTACCTGATTATCGGGCTGTATTTCCTCATCATATTTGGTATTGCCGCCTGGGTCAGTTGGCAGCAAAAAGGGAAAACTAAAGATTCCGCCTCCTATTTCCTGGGTGGACGGAATTTGGGTTGGTTTGCCATTGGTGCTAGCCTCTTCGCCTCTAATATTGGCAGTGAACATTTAATTGGACTCTCAGGCGCTGGTGCCCGCGGTGCATTCCCCGAAGCCCAATTTGAAATCTTAGCAGCTCTGATCCTACTTCTTTTGGGCTGGGTATTCGTACCCTTCTACATTCGATCAGGAGTTTTTACCATGCCTGAATTTTTAGAAAAGCGCTACAATAAAGGCGCGCGGGCTTATTTATCCATTATCTCTATTATCTCCTATATCCTCACCAAAATCTCCTTTACCATTTTCGCTGGGGCTTTGGTATTTGAAGTATTGATTGGAATTCCCTTTTGGACCGGTGCTTTAATCACAGTTATCGCCACTGGTTTGTACACGGTTTTTGGCGGACTCAAAGCGGTGATTTACACCGATATGATTCAGAGCATCATTTTCATTTTAGGTGGATTAGCCGCAACCTGGTTCGGCTTAAAAGCAATTGGCGGTTGGGATCAAGTCATTCTGGCTATTGATCAAAATCATGAATCGGCCGATACCTTTATGAGTCTTTGGCGTAATAAAGATTATCCCTGGACCGGTGTTTTATTAGGCGCTCCCATTTTAGGGGTTTGGTATTGGTGTACCGATCAGTTTATCGTGCAAAGGGTACTTTCTGCTAAAAACATCTCCACCGCTCGCAAAGGCACTATTTTCGGTGGTTTCCTAAAATTATTACCCCTTTTCATTTTTGTATTTCCGGGCATCATTGCCTATGCCCTCTCCCAAACTGAATATCCAGGACTATTCACTATTGAGAACCCTTTGACGGGAGAAATTCGCAGTACTACCGATGCAGCCTTACCAGCCTTAATACTGCGAGTAATGCCAGTAGGTATTAAAGGCCTTATTGTAGCCGGTTTTTTAGCGGCTTTAATGAGTTCGCTTTCCAGTGTTTTCAATAGTACTTCTACCCTTTTCACCATCGACTTTTACCAAAAATGGCGACCGGAAGCCACTGAAAAGGAATTGGTGCGGATTGGCCAAATCGCCACTTTGGTGCTGGTGATTATAGGCCTGGCCTGGATTCCCTTTATGCGTGCCTTAACCGAAGGGGGCGGAATTTATAAATACCTCCAAAGTGTTCAGGCCTATATTTCCCCTCCTATTGCCGCTGCTTTTTTATTGGGAATCCTTTATAAGAGAATCAACGGTCGCGGTGCCCTGCTCGCTTTATGGACCGGCTTTATCCTGGGTATAGGTCGATTAGTTTTAGAGTTTCTGGAACAGAGTCACAAAATTCAAATTGAAAGTGCTAGCCTCTTGGGCCAATTGGTGCACATGAACTTTTTACATTATGCCATCTTCCTCTTTGTGGTCAGCATTATGGTTATGATTGCCGGCTCACTGCTTAAAGCGCCCAATTTCAGTCCGAATTTGGATTGGATGAAAGCAGCGGATTTAGATCAAAGCAGAAAATGGAGTCCATCCGAATTGTATGGCTCCATTGCTCTGGTGATTGCGGTGCTGGCTATCTGGATTTACTTCTACTAGAGTTCGAAGAGGTCTTCCACCTTACATTCAAAAAGCTGAGTCATTTTAAGGGCCAACTCTAAGGAAGGTGAATATTTATCATTTTCGATGGCATTAATGGTTTGCCGGCTCACCTGAAGCTTATCCGCTAAATCCTGCTGCGAAACCTTATGCATGCTGCGATATACACGAATCTTATTCTTCATTACGGCCCGATTTATAATGCCGATATAATTTGATATCGAAAATGAGATTAAACAATAGCAGGATTAAGAAAAGCTGGGCAAACATAAAGCTTAGATAGATAGCGCCATAAACCCCCAATAAGGTTAAGAGAAGAATGCCATAATTGATAAAAAGACTCCAGCGCAGCGAATCATTGCGCATTTTGTCAATCAACTCATCCTCATGCTTTTCCTTGGAGAATCCGGCGAAGATGCCGCTGAGCACTAGAATCACACTCAGGGCTTCATCCAAAAACATGGTGTCTACCCAGTGCCAACCCAATTCGAGCTTAGTAAAGAAATCTTTACTTATAAAGGCCGGCACCTTAAAGGTGAACCACTCTTCCAGGGTTTCATTTCCTTCTAAAAAGATCAGGTACACAAAGCCAAAAAGAAAGCAGAAGTAGAATAGTATCCTACTGACTTTCTTATACCGATGGTGAAATAATAAGGTCATACGATTTGAATTTGTTTCTTCAAATGTATAAAATATTTTACATCACGTAAAAATATCTTTACATATTGTAAATGATGTTAGACATAGTAGAATTAGAACTATTTCAATTCTATGCGCTCTTGGAATTTTATTCAATTAGACTTTCCTCCTTTATACGGAGCGAGTATTTTTGGTGAATCCCGAAAGGGACATTCGCTATTTTTAACCAACCAAAACCTGAATTCAATGATTTTAAGGCTTTTTGCAATATTCGTATTGCTCTGTACCCCTTTTTCAGTTCTAAAATCTCAAATAAAGAAAGTTGACTTACCGATTGAAGAGAATAGTCAAATTCTAGGTAAAGTCGACATGGGAAGCCAAGGCTTTTTTCTGTTAACAGGACAAACTACCTCAAAATCGGAAAGTTCCAGTTTCTTCCTACATAAATATTCCAGCGACTTAGAGCTGATTTTTAAAGCTCAGATTCAATATGAAAAAAAGAGGTTTTCCTTATTTCTTTGGCCCACTGTGTATGTGAGCCCGGATACGAAATTCGCGTACGTAGTTTGGATGGATGATAAGAACCATCTAATACATCAAATCAACGAGAATGGAAATATGAAAAAAATGGTTTTAACCAAATCAAAATTTCGTGATATCCCTTACACCTTTTTCTGCACCAATAGTAATTTAGTTGGTATTGTATATAAAGAAAAAACCAAATCTTATTTTTTAGGACTTATTGATCACGCTTCCTTTCGAGCTAATCCAGCCAAACCAATTTATTTACCTAAAATCCAGGATTTAGAAATGTCTGATGAACACCAAACTACCTGGGAATTTATCAATTACGATCAAGACCATCTCCTATTTAGCCGACGTGTTAAAATGCGGAATGAGGAGGCTCAGGAGGAGGAAGAACATGAGGATCGAATGCTAAATAAGATTTTAGTAGCTGAAATTGATTTAAAAGGAAAGCTTATTAAGGAGATTTCGATTGAAAGAGCATTGCAGAATGAATATAGACCAATCGTAAGCAGGACCTATGAAAAGGGGCCCAACTCATCAATTTATTATTTGTGTATCCCTGGTGCAATCCCTGTTAATCATCATGTTATAGGCAATAACATTGGTCGAATAGAAGGAGAGTTTTATAGTTATAATGTCGCTTCTACAAAGAGAGAGCAAACTCATTTAACACCAAATCAAAATGCCTATGGTACCCTTGTCTATGTCCCTGAAACCGGGCACTATATTTATTATGGTTTGCATAATAAAGGGGATCTTGATAATGACTTTGAAAGGACCCCTTTTCATGGGTTCTTTATTAGTGAATATGACCAAAATGGTAGTCTAATTAATCACAGCCAGCACAATGCTCCAACTACTGAAGAATTTGAAGACTGTGATTTAAACTCACGCTTAAAAGGTGGTTTTGGTCGTCAAATGAAACTGGAAATCAATGAAGATGGCAGCTACCGTTTCAAAGTATGGACAGATAAAGATATTTACATAGCAGAATTAAATTCCAAATTAGAATTATTTGAATATAATCTGTATGTATTAGATATAAATGCCCTCGCAAGTAGTACACTTGGAGACCTTGCCTTATACCCTAAAAATCATCCGATTAACAATTATCTAAATAGTTTAGGCGAAGAACTGTTTTTGGATCTAGCGAGTATTTCATACATCCACTCCTTCCAAGCTTCTCCCGGAAAGGAAATACTCCTTCATCTTTCAGATGTTGATAATCCCGAAAACATAAGTCTACTTCTGTTCTCTGAAAATTAGTAGCGCTGAATCTCAAAAATAAAAGCCTCCATTTAGGAGGCTTTTTTATATCTATTTAATTTAAAGCGTTCCGCTTAAAGCAATCCCTGCTTCTTCATCTCTCCTTCAATTTGAGCGGCCAAAGCATCGCTTATGGGCCAAAGAGGTTGACGCATATTGGCTTCCATAATGCCTTGTAATTTCAGGGTATGTTTCACACCGCCGGGATTCCCTTCGGCAAAAAGCATATTGGTGATATCATACAGCTGATAATGTCCAGGACGAGCAGCTGTGATATCCCCAGCCAAAGCCTTACGTACCATATCGGTAAATACCTTAGGAAAGGCCTGACCACTAACGCTAATCACGCCATCACCGCCTAAGGCGATCATTGGTAAAGTGAGATTGTCGTCCCCACTAATTACCATAAATCCTTCAGGACGCTCATTGATGATTTTCATTACCTGATTCAAATCGCCGCTGGCTTCTTTGATGGCTATGATATTATCAAAATCACGGGCTAAGCGCAGCGTGGTGTCCGCGCTCATATTAGATCCGGTTCTACCGGGAACATTATAAAGGATTATGGGCAAGGGTGAATTCTCACTCAAGGTCTTATAATGCTGATAGATTCCTTCCTGCGTAGGTTTATTGTAATATGGGGAAACGCTCAAAATGGCAGAAACTCCTGTAAAATCAAAGCTCTTTAACTCCTCTACCAGAGCGGCGGTGTGATTTCCTCCTACTCCATAAACTACCGGTACTCGTTGGCCATTGCTCTTTAGTACTGCATCCAATACCTGGCGTTTTTCCTGTTTACTTAAAACCGGATTTTCCCCCGTGGTTCCCATCACCACCAGATATTCTACACCACCTTCAATACAATGGTTTACCAATTTATCGAGGGCGCTAAAATCAATTTCCAGATTGGCCTGGAAGGGAGTAACCAAGGCTACTCCAGTACCTCTGAATTCAGGCATTTTATTGAGCATTTATAAATTTCAGCAAAGCTAATACTTCTTCGCGGCAAGCTTGCGTATAGCCCTCTTTTTCGCAACGCACAACCAGGTCGGCCCAATCGGATTTCCGCTTTTGGAAAGCTACCTTCATTCCAGCTACCGCTGTTTCCGCTACAATTTGATGTACGGGCTCCTCACCCTTACTAAAGTCGAAGAAGAGATCAAAATTATGTTGCTTAAAAGTGCCGAAGTCCAAACCACTAGGCCAGCCCCACCAGCTTTTATCATCCTTACAAATTGATGGATAGGGCCAATTGGGATTAAGGTCTTTGCGCTTCACTGATTGGTAAACCAGCACTTCCACATTTTTACCTGCCGATTCAAAAAATTGAATCCAGGCTTCTATCTCCGCTTCCTTGATTTGGGTGGCTTCAAAGTACAGAGCAATGCGCTCTACCCCTTCCCAGCCCTTATAATCTGAATGATGCTGTAAATTGAGTTTTTGCAATTGACGATTGCGATACCAATTTAATAAGCTCATAATCCAATCATTTCAGCAAATTCATTTTCATCGATAATCCGCACCCCTAAATCTTCTGCTTTCTTGCGTTTGGAAGGCCCCATGCCTTCACCTGCCACAATTAAAGAGGTCTTGCCTGATACTGAGCCGGTGTTCTTACCACCATGCTGCTCAATCAATTCCTTGAGTTCATTGCGACTGAAACGTTCAAAATTGCCGCTGATCACAATACTTAGTCCGGCCAATGATTCTGAAGCGCCCTCCTGTTTTACAATCTCAAATTGCAAACCTGCCTGCTGCAAGCGCTCTATCTGATTGCGATTTTGACTATCGGAGAAATAGGCCACTACGCTTTCAGCAATGCGTTCTCCAATTTCATCCACATTCACCAATTGCTCTGCCGTAGCAGCCATTAGGGCCTCAATAGTCTCAAAATGACGGGCTAATTTCTTAGCTACAGTTTCGCCTACATAGCGAATTCCCAATGCGAACAATACCCTTTCAAAGGGTATGGCTTTGGAAGCCGCAATTCCATCTACAATATTCTGAGCCGACTTTTCGGCCATTCGCTCCAGCGGGAGAATATCTTCCACCTTTAGGTCATAGAGATCCGCAATATTCTGAATCAAGTCCGCTTGCACAAATTGCTCCACCGTTTCAGAGCCCATACCTTCAATATCCATGGCCTTACGGCTGATGAAATGCTGAATCCGACCACTTACTTGAGGGGGACAAGTCTCGGCATTGGGGCAATAATGCTGGGCTTCATCTTCTGCTCTTTGCAATTCGGTGCCGCATTCCGGACAATGACTGATATATTCAAATTCTGGCGCATCTGCGGAACGCTTGCTATAATTAACCCCTACTACCTTAGGGATGATTTCACCACCCTTTTCTACATAAACCCAATCACCAATACGTAAGTCCAGTTTTTTGATCTGATCCTCATTATGCAAACTGGCGCGTTTTACGGTGGTTCCGGCGATGGAAACGGGCTTCAGATTTGCCACCGGAGTGATGGCGCCGGTGCGCCCTACCTGATAGGTCACTGTTTCCAATACTGTTTCCTGCTGCTCTGCTTTGAACTTATAAGCAATGGCCCAGCGCGGACTTTTGGCGGTAGCTCCAAGGCGCTCTTGCAAGCGAAAGGAATTCACCTTAATCACAATGCCATCAATCTCAAAGGGTAATTGATGCCTTTCTTCATCCCAGCGATTGATGAATTCGAAAATCTCATCAATGCTTTTGGCCTTATGTAAATAGCCCTTTTCGGGTCTGGGGATATTAAAACCCCATTCACCAGCCGCTAAAACCGCATCATAGTGGGTGTCAAATAAGGGCTGCTCCAACATCACGAAATAGAGGAAACAATCTAAGGGACGTTGTGCCACCAGGCTCGAATCCTGCATTTTTAAGGTCCCTGAAGCTGAATTTCGGGGATTGGCAAAAGGCTCCAGCCCTTCATCAATCCGCGATTGATTCAAACGAGCAAAACCTTCCAGCGGCATAAACACTTCCCCGCGTATCTCAAAATCCTCCGGATAGTCCTTACCTCTTAAATGCAAGGGAACCCGAGGAATGGTTTTAATATTATTGGTAATCTCATCGCCCTGACTGCCATCGCCACGGGTAAGGGCCTGCACCAATTGGCCATTTTTATACTGAATGCTTACCGCTGCTCCATCGTATTTAAGCTCGCATACAAATTCCAAATCCTCATCGGGTAAGGCTTTTTGGGTGCGCTTGAGATAATCCTCCAGCTCTTCCCGGCTGTAAGTATTGCTTAGGGAAAGCATAGGATGTCGATGCGGCTTAGTAGGGAAATCCTTGGTGATGCCACCTCCCACACGACGACTGGGAGAATTAGGATCATCAAATTGCGGGAATTCCGCTTCCAGCTTCTGTAATTCCTCTAATAATTGATCAAATTCGAAATCAGAGATCTCGGGTTTATCCAATAAATAGTAGAGATAATTATGGTGATTGAGCACCTTTCGTAAGAGCTCAATTCTATTGCGGGCTTCATCTGGACTCATAGCCCAAAAATAAGACCTTGGCTCACTGTTTCGGGCCTGCTCTAACTAAATTATCAACGTTCTTTTGTAGAAGCCTGATGCTTTAAAATGCTGAAATCTTGCTCATAATTACAAGCCTTGATATGATCCGCTTCCCGCTTTCCAGAGCGCTCATCTCCAAAGGCTTGGCGCTTTAATCGCTTTTCAGAATTGTAATACTCTTCGCTGCGATACCAATAGTGATTGAGGCGTAAGGGTTCATGTAGAATTCGGGGCTCTTCGGCCTGATAGGTACTGCAATCCGAATACAGGAATTTCGCTCCATTTTTAGCGAAAGGTCGATGAGGACCTTCTAAAAAACCCTGACAATTAGCAAGGTACAATATGGGTTTTACCATTTTATGCTCGCCCAGGCTCCAATGCGCCCGCCAGCTTAGTTGTTCGAGCATGGATTTTTGCGGATCTAATTTGGGCAAATTGGAAGTGCCGAACATCAACCAATTAACCACCACTGCTGCTACTTTTTGCCCCTTGAATTGCTGTAGGAATACATCCAGCTTTTGCCCTTCATGATGAAAAAGGAACTCATCTACATCTATAGTAGCAATCCAGCAATCTTTAGATTCTTGATTTTCAATTCGTTTAAGCAAACGATTAAGCTCCAAAGCCTGTAGTCGGGTGTTCATTTCAGGGCTCTGGCTTTTCAGCAGAACCACTTGATTTTTATCCAGATAAGGCTTTAAAACCGCTTCCGGATTATCAGAACTGAAATTGTCGGAAAGGTAAATTCTCGAGACCCCCTGACTGAGATGGAAGTCCAACCACTCTTTTAAGAAAGGAGCTTCATTTTTAAAAACCGCGGCAATAAAAAGAGGCGCCTGCTGTACTGCCTGGGCAGGATACAGCAAGGCCTTAAAACTTTTAATCTTATAGAGCAGCTTAAGCCACACTATTGATCCTTGAGAAGTTTACGGTATTTGATACGAGTAGGATCCACATCACCCAGGCGCTTACGCTTATTCTCTTCATAATCGCTAAAGCCTCCTTCGTAATAATACACATTGGAATCGCCTTCAAAAGCTAGGATGTGCGTACAAACCCGATCCAGGAACCAACGGTCGTGAGAGATAATTACCGCACATCCGGCAAAGTTCTCCAAACCTTCTTCCAAAGCTCGTAAGGTGTTCACATCTAAGTCGTTAGTAGGCTCATCGAGCAGTAATACGTTTCCTCCTTCTTTCAAAGCCATGGCTAAATGCAAACGGTTTCGCTCCCCACCGGATAGGCTGCCAATCTTCTTATTCTGATCGGATCCTCCAAAGTTGAAGCGACTGATATAGGCACGGGCATTGGTCTTGCGATCCCCTACCATAATTTCTTCATCGCCTTGGGAAATAGCCTCATAAATCGATTTCTCAGGTAAGAGGTCCTTATGACTCTGATCTACATAGGAGATTTTCACAGTATCCCCTACCTCAAATTTACCTGCATCAGGCTCCTCTTGCCCCATAATCATGCGGAAGATGGTGGTTTTACCCGCACCATTAGGCCCGATAATCCCCACAATACCCGCTGGAGGCAAGCTGAAATTTAAATCATCGTAAAGAAGCTTATCGCCAAAGGCCTTTTTAACCGACTGGGCATCAATCACATTAGAACCTAAGCGCGGTCCATTGGGAATGAAGATTTCCAATTTCTCTTCGCGCTCTTTCTGCTCTTGATTTAAAAGGTTTTGGTAATTGTTCAAACGGGCCTTTCCTTTCGACTGTCGACCTTTAGGGCTCATACGTACCCAATCCAGCTCTCGCTCCAGGGTTTTACGACGTTTACTTGCTTGCTTTTCTTCTTGCTCTAATCGCTTGGATTTCTGATCCAGCCAAGAGCTGTAATTACCTTTCCAGGGAATTCCTTCACCGCGATCAAGCTCTAATATCCAGCCCGCTACATTATCCAGGAAATAACGATCGTGCGTTACCGCAATTACGGTTCCTTTGTATTGCTGCAAGTGTTGCTCTAACCACAGAACTGACTCAGCGTCAAGGTGGTTAGTAGGCTCGTCCAGAAGTAATACATCAGGTTGTTGAATCAACAATCTACAGAGCGCTACTCGACGACGTTCCCCACCAGAAAGTACTGAAATTGGGGTATCTGGCTCCGGACAACGCAGGGCATCCATAGCCCGATTCAAAGTCGAATCCAGTTCCCAGGCATTAAGAGCGTCGATGCGATCTTGCAATTCGGCCTGACGTGCCATGAGTTTCTCCATTTTATCAGGATTCTCATAAACTTCCGGCAAACCGAAATCATCGTTAATTTTATTGTATTCATCCAGAATGGCCACAGTTTCGGCCGCACCTTCTTTTACTACATCCAAAACGGTTTTGGACTCGTCCAATTCAGGTTCCTGCTCCAAATAGCCTACCGAATAGCCTGATGAGAATACAACATCACCCTGGTAATTTTTCTCTACCCCGGCAATGATTTTTAATAAGGTGGACTTACCCGAACCATTGAGACCAAGAATTCCGATCTTGGCGCCGTAGAAAAAGCTCAGGTAAATATTCTTTAAAACGGTCTTGTTATTCTGAGCATAGGTTTTAGTTACCCCGCTCATTGAGAAAATCACTTTCTTATCGTCCGACATAAATCTAATTTCGTAGCGTTACTGATGATGATTATGCGAAAGCCCAAAGATACACTCTCCCTACTATTCGCCCTAAGCCTTTGCCTGCTTAGTTTATCAACATTCGGGCAAAGCGAAAAAAGTCCGCTGAGCCTTAATGGCTGGGTCCTCGACGGACATTCTAAAGATGTAGTTCCAGGGGTGCATGTAATCAATAAACGCACCTTAAAAGGAACGGTTAGCAATGATGATGGCTACTTCGAAATTACACTGGAACTGGGCGACAGTATTATCTTTTCGAATATCGCCTACAAATACTTTTACTTCATTTACACCAATGACAGCCTGCAATTGAACGATGTGATTGTAGCGATGGAAGAGCAAAATTATCTCCTGGAAGAAGTGAGTGTTTTCAGTTATGAGTTGAGCACCAATAAACCCAAGGAGATGAAACTCCGCAAGCCCAATATCCCGTCCAATGACGAGATTGATGATCCTGAGATCATTCAGGCGGGAATGGATAATCCGGCCGAATACCTTTATAACCTCTTTGGATCCAAACCTCGTCAATTGCGCAAATTGGCTCAATTAAAAGCGGAAGATGCCTATCGCGAAAAACTGGAGGAATCCAATAATCGACAGGCCGTAATGCGCATGACCGGCTTAAGTAAAGATGAATTGGAAGCCTTCATGTTTTACTGCAAATATGTACCGCTAAGTATACATCAATTAAATGATTACGAATTTCTCCTATCGGTTCAAGCTTGCTTTCATCGCTATATGAAGGACCGTGAATTGGAGAGCTTCTTAAATCAGTTCGATTAGGCTTTTTATACCGCTTTGTTTTTGGCTTTCGCCTGATAGGACTTTAGCGCTGTTTAGAGGTAATAATCTTAAATCCTCCTCCTAAGCTATTGACCTGAATCCTGCCCCTTCAAAGTAATTTTAAGCACCTTTTTAAGACTGAGGCCCTGCACGATGATGGAGAAAATCACCACGATATAGGCCATCGTCAAGAATAAATCGCGATTCATACTTTCATCCAGGCTTAAAGCCAAAGCAATGGAGATACCACCGCGAATACCACCCCAGGTAAGCAGCAAGGCGGTTTTAGGGGCAAAGTCCAATCTTTCTTTATGGTATTCAACCGGCCCTAAAACCGCTAAATAGCGCGCCAAGAGAGTAATAGGAATAGCCAGCAACCCCAACAGTATGTAAAAGCCATCCAATTGAATAACCAATAACTCCATCCCAATGAGCACGAATAAAATGGCATTGAGGAAAACATCGAGCATCTCCCAGAATTTATCAATATACAACTGGGTATTTGGGCTCCAAGCCTTAGCTGGCGATTTATTCCCGATGAATAAGCCTGCAATTACTACTGCAAGCGGCCCACTAAAATGAAGTGCTGAAGCCAAGGAATAAAGACCCATCACTAAGGCTAAACTCAACATCACTTCAGTTTCGTAATGATCAATAGAACGCATCAGCCGAAAGGCTAAATAACCACCAGCAAAGCCCAAAGCTAAGCCCCCACCCACTTCTTCCAGAAAGAGAATTCCAATTTCGCCTGCATTAAAATCGGCTCCAGAACCGGCGGCAATGGATAATAAAGCCAAAAAGACCACCACACCAACACCATCATTAAAAAGGGATTCCCCTACAATTTTAACCTCGAGGTTCTTTGGAGCACCTGCTTCCTTCAAAATGCTTAAAACCGCAATGGGATCGGTTGGAGCCAGCATGCTACCAAACAACAGGCAGTAAATAAAATCAACCGGATAATTCAGCCATTGTAAGATGAAGTAGAGCATGCCTCCAATAAGTCCCGCCGAAAGGAGAACCCCTACCGTAGCAAGCAAAAGAATGGGACCAATATTTCGCCTTAAGGGAGCAAACTTCACATGCAGAGCGCCGGCAAACAGCAAGAAACTCAACATAATATCGAGCAGAAGGCTCTTAAAATCCAAAGCCGAAACAAATTGAGCGCTCAGGTCCATTAGCCAGGGTTGCCAATTACCAATTACTATTACCAGGATAGTGAAAGCCAATGCCATGATCATTAATCCTATGGTAAAGGGAAGCTTTAAAAAGCGCTGATTCACAAAAGCGAAAAGTGCCGCAAGCGTACTGATAATCGCAAATACAGAAAATAGATCCATTCGAATCGATTGGTTTAAGAGTCCGAATTTCTATTAAATAAAATTTAACAGCAAGCAATTGAACAAAAAGCTAAACTTGCAGTTGTGATAGTATTACTATTATATTTGTGTGCACTGAACTTATGCTATGCGAACATTACTAGGAAGCCTTAGAATTCAAATCCCCGAGCAACTCTACGTTAAAGATCCGGAAACCACCGATTTAGGAAAACGTATTGTTGAACACAGCATTTTATTAATCAATGAATTAGGCTTCGAATGTTTCACTTTCCGAAAACTAGGCGCAGCCATTGGCTCACCTGAAAGCACTATTTATCGCTATTTCGAAAACAAGCATAAGCTGCTCCTCTATCTTATTTCCTGGTATTGGGCTTGGCTCGAATACAAGGTAGCTTTTGCCACCGCCAATGTGGAAACGGCTGAAGATCAGCTCTGCAATAGCATCCGTACCATTTGTGAAACCGTTAAACAGGATCAAGATTTTTCACATATTAATGAGGAGTTATTGCAAAGAATCGTGATCGCTGAATCCTCTAAAACCTTTTTAACCAAAGAGATTGATCAAGAAAATAAGAATGGTTATTTCAAAAATTATAAAAACCTAATTGAAAGATTAGCGGGTATTATCTCAGATTTAAATCCCGAATTTAAACATCCGCGCACCCTGGCTTCTACTCTTTTAGAGGCTAATCATTTGCAAAAGTTCTTTGGGGAGCATTTACCATCCATTACGGATATCGCTACCCAGGACGAAGACCTGATCCATTTTATTGAAACTATGACCACCAGTATTTTAAACTATGGCCCTAAACGATCCTAAACGACCGCTTCGCCGATTTTGGAAGCTACTGTCTACGGAGCGAAAAGACATCGGCAATATTTACATCTATGCCCTTTTTAATGGTTTGCTCTCCCTTTCCATTCCTCTGGGTATACAAGCTATTATTAACCTTATCCAAAGTGGCACCACCTCTACCGCCTGGGTAGTGCTGGTAATTGTGGTTTTGGTAGGCCTTATTCTGGCTGGGGTATTCCAAATTTTCCAGCTCAGTGTGGCAGAGCGCATTCAACAGCGCTTATTCGTAAACGCCTCTATTGAATTTGCCTATCGCATTCCACGCCTTAAGCTCAGCGCTTTAAAGAACTACTACCCGCCTGAGTTGGTGAACCGTTTCTTTGATGTACTTACCGTACAAAAAGGCCTCTACAAACTGCTGTTCGACTTTTCGGTGGCCAGTCTGCAGATTCTGTTCGGCTTAATTCTCTTATCGCTTTACCACCCATTCTTTATTGCCTTTGGTTTCTTCCTGATCTTTGTTCTGATCATTTTCTTCCGCATTACCTCTCGTCGCGGTTTGGAAACCAGCCTACAGGAAAGTAAGTATAAATACGAGGTAGTTTCCTGGTTGGAAGAATTAGGGCGAAACCTGTCTACTTTCAAAATGGCCGGACGTACTAGTCTGCCCATGGATCAAACGGATAAGCTGAGTTCCAATTACCTGCGTTCTCGCCGCTCTCACTTTGCGGTGTTGGTTCGTCAGTACACCTCTTTAGTATTCTTTAAAGTATTGATAGCCGGGGGCTTACTTTTATTAGGGGGTCTATTGGTATTTGATCAGCAGATGAATATCGGCCAGTTTGTAGCGGCTGAAATTGTTATTGTTCAGATCATTTCATCAGTTGAAAAACTGGTGTACAGCATCGAAACCATTTACGATGTATTAACTGGCCTCGAAAAACTGGGTGCCGTTACCGATCTGGAATTGGAGAATCATGATGAAGAAGAGCAAATCGAACTTAAAAATGGTGATAAACTTAAAGTGAAAATCAAGAATCTTAATCTGGATTCACCCCAATGGGGTCAGCGCATTTTAAGCGATATTAACCTGGAAATCAATCATGGGGAGAAAATCGGGATTACCGGCACCATGGCTTCAGGTAAGTCATCCTTGCTGCAGCTTATTGCCGGTCTATTCGATTCCTATCAAGGAAGCCTACTTTATAATGACATCCCCTACAATAAAGTACAATTGGAAACCCTGCGCAGCTTGATTGGAGATAATTTGCGCCAGGAAGAGATTTTTGAAGCTTCAATTTTAGACAATATCAGTCTGCGTCGCGAGTCGGTAGATCAAAAACAGGTATTGGAATTATTGGAATTGGTAGGTCTCAAAGACTTTGTAGAAGATCTTCCCAATGGCATTTTCACTACCCTACCTACCGGAGGCCTGGGACTGGCTTCCAGCACACGCAATCGCATTTTAATGGCCAGGAGCCTTGCTGGCACGCATAGCTTACTGTTATTGGAAGACAATTGGTTTGATGTGGACGATGAGACCCGCAATAAGTGGTTAGACTATCTCTGCTTCGATTGCGGTCAGTCCGTGATTATAGCCACTAACAATAAGGCCTCTTTGGAGCGCATGGACCGTATCCTTATCCTGGAAAAGGGCCGCATCCTCAAAGAAGGAACTTATCAAGAACTTAAAAATGACCTGCCATGCTAAATATATCGCCCGAAAATGATGTGGCGAAAAAGATAGATCGCCGTCGCTACTCCAGTATGCGGGTCTTTTTAGATGAAGCTCGCTTGCAAAAGAGTCGTAAACGTCTGTACCTAATATTCTTCTCCATTATGGTGGGAGCATTATTCCTGCCCTGGACGCAGAATATTCGCTCTAAAGGCTATGTTACTTCGCTTCAACCGGAGAAACGCCCTCAAACCCTTCAATCGGTTATTGGTGGTAGAATCGAACAATGGTATGTACGTGAAGGCGATTTTGTGCGCAAAGGCGACACCTTACTCTACATTTCGGAAACCAAAAACGACTATTTCGACCCTCGACTTTTAGAGCGTACGGATGCGCAAATTCAATCGAAGCGCTCTTCTCAAGACAATTACCAGCAAAAAGCGGCCTCTCTGGAGACCCAAGTAAATGCCTTGAAGGAAAACCGTCGACTAAAATTGCAGCAGGCTAGAAATAAGATTGAGATTAGCCGATTAAAGGTGATAGCCGACTCCATAGATCTGGTTGCCGCAAAGACCAATGAAAGCATAGCGGAAGCGCAAATGCAGCGGATGGACACCCTTTACAGTCAAGGTTTGTACTCCAAAACCGATCTGGAAAAACGCCGCCAAAAATTGCAGGAGACCACAGCGAAACGCGTGGCCCAGGAAAGTAAGTTGCTGGCCACACGCAATGAATTGATTAATGCCCAGGTGGAATTAAATGCAGTATCTGCTGATTACGATGCAAAAATTTCCAAAGCAGAAAGTGAGCGCTACGCTACCCTTTCTTCCATGTATGGCACGGAAGCCGAGGTTAGCAAACTCGAGAATCAATACAGTAACTACGCAGTGCGCACTAGTAATTATTATTTGCGAGCTCCACAGGATGGTTATATCACCAAGGCTCTTAAAACCGGATTGGGTGAAACAGTGAAGGAAGGTGAGCAAATTGTGACCATTATGCCTGCGGATTATGATTTGGCGATTGAAATGTATGTACGCCCTATCGACTATCCCCTCATGCATGTGGGTGAAGAAGTGCGCATACAGTTTGATGGCTGGCCTGCTATATTCTTCAGTGGTTGGCCCGGCGTATCGGTAGGTACTTTTGCAGGAAGAATTGTTGCCATCGATAATTTCACCTCTCAAAATGGAATGTATCGCCTCTTGGTGGCTCCAGATCCCGAGGGTGTCGATTGGCCCGAAGGTATCCGACCTGGTGCCGGAGCTAAAACCTTTGCCCTCTTAAACGATGTGCCTATTTGGTATGAAATCTGGCGGCAGATCAATGGCTTCCCGGCAGACTTCTATACTCCGGAAAACAAAGCTGAAAACCCAGAAAGCAAAAGCAGTGCTAAGAAATAAGGTCCTTATTTTATGGTCAAGCCTGATTTTAGTTTCAGGCAGCTTATCGGCGCAAAGCCCCGACTCCATAGCTTTTCCGGTGGATAGCTTCCTGGTGATCGTTTTGGAACAACATCCCATGGCCCAAAAAGCACGCTTAATTGAAGAGCAAGCCAGAGCGGCTAAACTCAAGGCTAGTGGTGCTTTTGATCCCAAGTTATTTAGCGAAGTAGAACAAAAGCGTTACGGTGATTACCTCTATTACAGTCTTCAAAATTCGGGATTGGAAATTCCAGCCTGGTTTGGCTTTAAAGCTAAAGCTGGATATGAGCTAAATGAAGGAGTTTACCTCAATAATGAAAATACCGTTCCTGCTAGTGGACTTTGGTATGGCGATATCAGTTGGACTTTAGGTCAGGGGCTCTTCTTAGACGAACGTCGGGCCAGTTTAAAGCAAGCGCGATTACTGGAAGAGTCTGCTGCCTTCGAAATCCAATTGGCGCTAAACGAATTATTGAAAAATGCTTTGCAGGCCTATTGGGATTGGTACGCGGCCCATCAGGAGCTCAATACCTATCAACAGGCTTATGAAATGGCGCAATTTCGTTTTGAAGCATTAAAACGTTCGGCCTTGATTGGTGATAAGCCAGCGATCGACACCCTGGAGTCCTTAATCCAGGTACAAGATCGTCAAATCAAATTGCAGGCGGCAGAGGCACAATTAATTCAAACTCGAAATCACCTCAATACCTTCTTATGGTTGGATGGGCGCATTCCACTGGAATTGAGTGCACAGAGTTATCCTCAATTTGAATTAGGTCAAATTGCCAATCCCCTCCCCTCAGATTGGTACGAAAAACATCCTGCATTGCAGGCCTATGATTTAAAAATTGAAGGTCTGGAAATAGAAAAACGATTGAACCAGGAAATTCTGAAACCGGATTTAACCGTGCATTATAAGTTTTTGAATGCCCCGACCCAAAATGATTTCTTTAGCCAGTATTCCACAAACAACTATGCATGGGGACTTAAGGCCAGCTTCCCGCTCTTTATTCGTAAGGGCCGCGGTGAAGTGCTGAAGTCAAAACTAAAAATCCAGGAAACCGAATTGGACTTGGATTTAAAGCAGATTCAGATTCAAAATAAGGTGGAAGCCTTGAATGCTGAACTCAGTCTTCTTATTCAGCAATTGAATAATGCCCAAAAGATGCGGACTAATTATGCTCGATTACTGGAGGCAGAGAATATCAAATTCCGCAATGGAGAAAGTTCTCTCTTTTTGGTGAATTCCCGAGAACTAAAGTATATCGATAGCCTGGTGAAGCAAATTCAACTGGAAGCAAAACTTAAAGCTACCCAAGCCAAATTAGAGGCTGAGGCAGCAGTGCTTTACAATTAATTCTCCCAGCGAACCTTAGATTCAATTTCTGAGATCCGACGGCCTTTAGGATTCTCTTTAGCGGGTTTCCCAAGGTAAAAGAGACCCATGGCTTTATGTTCTTCATCAAAGCCCATAAAATCACGTAGAGCCTCGCTAAAGGCCACTTCGCCGGTGCTCCAATAAGAGCCTAAACCCAAGGTGTGGGTCATAAGCCACATGTTTTGAACCGCCATGGCCACGGCTGCCACCTCTTCAATTTCCGGGATTTTAGGATTAGTGCCGCTTTTCATGGCGACCCCAATTACATGAGAAGCCATTGTCGGGCGATTAGCCTTACGATCGAAACGAATCTGATTAAAACCTTCCGCTTTAGGATCAGGCTGATCATAAGTGGCTAAAAACTGTCCCAAGCGATTCAAGGCTTCCCCTTTATATACCACAAAGCGCCAGGGCTCCGTATACCCGTGCGTGGGCGCCCAATTGGCTTGTTCTAAAATGAGCTTTATAAAATGATCATCGATCAATTCCCCGCTGTAGTCTTCGGGTTTTATGCTGCGCCTTTCGGCGAGAATGCGTTTCAGAATAGCTAATTCTTCTTTCATTTGAGGTAATTCAGAATACTGTGTAGACGTTCTTCCTCGTCCTTTTGTTTTTGACTAATCTTGAAAATGGCTTTCTCATAGAAATCGCGTCGCTCAAAAAGATGTTTCGCGATAAATTCTTTGAGATCCTGATCGGCTAAATGCGCAATTAAGGGACGTTCCCTGCGGTCTTTGGCCAAAACATCATACAAATCCTGGATGGATCGCTCTAAGTAAATGCTAATACTGGAACGATTAACTTGATCCATATTATCATAATAACAAGGTGTTCCTCCACCCAAAGCGAGCACAAATTCAGGCTTTTGCAAAATATCAAGTAGAATTTCACGCTCCTTTTGACGAAAAAAGAGCTCCCCCCGATTAAAGATGAGCTCCGAAACCGACTGCCCGCATTCCTCCTCAATTAAATGGTCTAAATCGAGTAGTGGTAAATCTAAATGCGCCGCCAGAAGCTTTGCCAGGCTTGATTTGCCTGAACCCATATATCCGAGCAAAGAAATTTTCATGGAGCTAAATTACTGCGAATAAAGGGAATGCGCTACCTAAAAATGGGGCTATGAAATTTCTTTACAATTTTTTCCTTTTTAGGCTTGGTCAAAACAAAAGATTGACGCTATATTTGCAGCCCCAAAACGAAAGGGGTATAAACGACTCAGTAGCTCAGTTGGTAGAGCATCTCCCTTTTAAGGAGAGGGTCCAGGGTTCGAGCCCCTGCTGAGTCACCAAGAGCTTCGGTAAAACGAAGCTTTTTTTTTAGATTTGAAATACAGATCTAAAACCCTTTGCCCAGGTGGTGGAATTGGTAGACACGCCATCTTGAGGGGGTGGTGGCCTTATGGTCGTGCAGGTTCAAGTCCTGTTCTGGGCACTGAAAGTCTTCGTAGCAATACGAGGACTTTTTTTATGCCCGGATTTATATCAATTTCTTTTAATGCGGTCCATTATTTTAGCCCCCTACTAGTTTAAGAAAATGGATTCCCCAGAAATCAGCCGATTATCCCGCTTAAGCGCTATTCTCATTCAAATTCAAACTAAACGACTCGTAACCGCCACGGAATTAGCCGAGAAATTTCAGGTTAGTAAGCGCACCATTTATCGTGATCTCAAGGCGCTTGAGGATGCTGGCGTTCCCATTTTTACCGAGGAAGGCAAAGGCTACAGCCTGATGGAAGGCTATAAACTGCCCCCAGTGATGTTTAGCGAAAAAGAGGCCAATGCCTTGATTCTGGCCGAACAACTGGTGCTAAAAAACAAAGATGCCTCCTTTATAAAAGATTATTCCCAAGCCATCGATAAAGTGAAGGCCATCCTTAGATATGCGGAGAAGGACAAAGCTGAAATCTTAAGCCAGCGCACCCAGTATAATGAAATCAAGGATCTGGAGCGCAACAGTACCAATCTCTCCGATATTCAATATGCGCTTACCAATCACCTGGTTCTGAATATCGATTACCAAAACAAAGAAGAGCAAGTTAGCCAAAGACAAATAGAACCCTTTGCCTTGCTAAGCAGCGAAAACTGGTACCTGATTGCTTACTGTCGGCTTCGTAAGGAATTCCGTTTTTTCCGCTTAGACCGAATCCAAAAGCTCGACCTGAGCAATGAGAAGTTTGAAGCCCATAATATGACTTTGCAGGAGTTTTTCGATAAAAATCAATAATCCCACCCCGACCCTTGACATAGGGCTGTCACATGGCCCCATTAGGTTTGCTGCCAATTCAAATCTAAAAACATGTCACAAGTCACTCAGTCTAGAATTTCGCCCTTTAAATTCCCCAAGCCTCAGCTAATTCCAATAAATGGAATTGAATTAGAAGTCTTTGAAGCCGGTACTGAAAATGCTGGTAATCCCATCGTTCTCTGCCATGGCTTCCCCGAGCATGCTTATTCCTGGCGCTTCCAAATTCCAGCTTTGGTTAAGGCGGGATTTCACGTGATAGTCCCCAACCAAAGAGGTTATGGAAATTCTTCTTGCCCAGAGAATGTTGAAGCTTATGATATCATCAAGCTTTGTGAGGATATGGTTTCCCTTCTTGATTATTTCCATTACGACTGTGCTGTGTTCATGGGCCATGATTGGGGCGCTAATGTGGTGTGGAATTTGGCCTTACTGCATCCAAAGCGCGTATCTAAAGTCATTAATCTAGCTCTACCCTATCAGGAGCGAGGCCGCAAGCCTTGGATTGAAATGATGGAAGAATTCTTTGGAGAGGACTTCTATTTTGTGCATTTCAATCGCAAGCCAGGAGTGGCCGATGCTATTTTAGAGGCCAATACCGCACAATTTATCTCCAACCTTTTTCGGAAGAATCTCCCTCCTGCTCCACCAGCACCGGGTATGTTGATGATCCAATTGGCTGAAGCTGAAATGGCAGCGGGCGATCCTATACTCAATGAAGAAGAATTAGAGGTCTTTGTATCCGCTTTCCAAAAATCCGGTTTTAGCGGCGCCATTAATTGGTATCGAAATCTAGATCGGAACTGGCATCTAATGGCCGATGTAGAAGCTCGAATTGAGCATCCTACTTTAATGGTCTACGGCGATAGAGATAATATTCCAAAGTCTGAAAGCTTGGTAAACTTTGCCCCGAATTTAGAGGTGCTAAGTTTGGATTGCGGTCATTGGATACCTCAAGAAAAACCGGATGAATTGAATGAAGCCTTAATTAAATGGCTAGCAAAATCTTAATAAGGTGTTTCCGGATCGGCCTGAGCTTAGGTTCAGGCCGATTTTCTTTTAAACAGACTTTGAATAAACATTTCTGATAATTAGAATCCTTAGGTATTGATGATATCAATAGGTTTGTTCTCTCATAAAGCCGAATAGCCTTGATCCTTAGAGCCCTTAGCCCCAACGAAAACAAGGAAGAGGAAATCTTCCAGTCTGACGAATGTCAGCAGCTCCTAGAAATTTACGATGAGTACTATCCCAAAATGGGATATGATTTTCCATGGGTGGCTTATTTGATTATTAAGGATCAGCAAGTCCTGGGCACTGGAAGCTTTACCGGAAAGCCAGTAGATGGACAGGTGGAAATTGCCTACTGGACTTTTAAGGCTTTTGAAGGTCAAGGCATTGCTTCCTTTGCTTGTAAAGAATTGATTTCCATCGCCAAAAAAGAAAATCTCAATATTGTTATTAGTGCTAAAACCGCCCCAGAGAACAATGCTTCCACCCATATTCTGGAGAAGAATGGCTTTCGGCTAATCAAAACAGTTCAAGATGAGGAGATTGGTGATGCTTGGTTGTGGATATTGGACTAAGTAAATCTCACAATATTCCTGCAAATTGAATTCCATTTGGGTAATCAAGAAAAATGGATGAGTTAAATCAAAACCTGTTCACCCAGCATCCTTATATAAAGACCATCAGCTCTGTGCTTGAAAGCCTTTAATTTTTGCATTAGTAGGAATAATTCTTTCGGGCTTTATCATTCTTAATCAATCTTAAGTTTCTTCATCAAAATTGCGGATTCCTCCATCTCTTCTCCACTTACTAACAAGCGCCTCATAGTCCAAAATAGGCCAAAAAATGAGTATCAATTTTTATTTTATACAATTGTCGTTTTTTACACAAAAACACTATATCCTTTTTATATCAAGGTTTTGCGGTATTCATTTTTAGAATATTTTACCTATCAAATTTTTTATTTAAGGTTTTCAACAAGTCATTGTTAATTCTACATTTGGAGATATCCTAACCAATCATAAACTCCCCATGACAGTAAGGAAAACTTTAGTCATTCTTTTAATGATCCCTCCTTTCCTGCATGCAGAGAACGATTCACTACGGCTCAATCGACTGCAACAGGACATCCGGATTATGGAAAGCCGCATCAGCAATGTGATGCAAACTCAGAATCAGGTTTTACGCGAAACCCAGGCCCTGCAACTGGAATTGATTCGAATGGAAAGCAATAGCGATTCCCTCAATCAGAAGGTAGCGAGCCAAATCGCCGAAAACCAGAGTCAAATGGAAAATTTCCAGGCACAGCAAGTGCAAACGGAAAGAGCCTTGAATCTGGCACTGGATCAATTCCAGGAGCAGTTTGAAGACCAAAACCGGGTGGCAGCCAAATTAGAAGCGCAACTGGCAGGTCAAATCAACTATCAACTACTAGCGGCTGGAATTGCCTTTCTGGTACTGATCATCGCCTTTGTGCTGATCAATCGCCGCAGTGTTAATCGCAGTCTGGCTAGCAGCCAGGCCAGCTGGAATCATTTTCAAGACTATTTTCTAAAAAACAACTAATCATGCAAAGTCAAGAAACCACAATTCGAAACGGAAGAACTAATGGCTATCGCAATGGCCATTCGGAAAGAAATGGAAAACGAGAAATGCGCAATGATCAACAATATAGTAATGGTCATACCAGCATGAAAAAAGCGAAAGAAACCAAGAAGGGGAAGCTCGACAGCATCACCTTTATTTATGGCTTTGGTGCCGCTATCGTATTGGTAGGCGCCATGTTCAAATTCTTGGGATGGTCCTTTGCCAATGAGCTCTTTATCGTTGGTTTAAGTATTGAAGCTGTTGTATTCCTTATCTCCGCTTTCGAGCGTAAGGAGGAAGAAAAAGAATACCAATGGGAAAATGTCTTCCCACAACTTAATGGTCAAGGTCAGCCAATGAACGGCAGCGCCGGAAATTATGGCGAGGCTATGCAGATCTTTAATGCCAGTATGGAAAATATGAGCAGTGAGATTCACAATCTATCCCTTAGTATTCGTGATATCCGCGCCAATATGGAAGCCTCTGCACAAAGCTCTGTGGCCATGCAAAATCAAATGGAGGATTATATCCATTTGATGGACCATTACAATGCCAATTTGCGCAGTATCAATGATAAGTACGACCGGGTATTGGAATCCTAGTCTGAATACCGCTGTACAATGGCGAATACCATTAAAATATCAAAAGCGAAGAACCTGATCTTCAAGAAACTGAGCTTCTTGTACCTGGTCTTCATTTTGTTCCTCTTTTTATCCAGTCCGGGTAAGTTTTTGGATCATTATGAAAACCTGGTTCCCGCACAGGAAGTGGTTCTTGAAAAATTGAGGACTCAACTCAAAGAATTGCCGGAAGGTGATTCCAAGAGTCAAAACCTCAAGGCGCAAACGCTATCCAGCTTACAAAAGTTAGAGGAAATCCGCGCGGGCTATTACGATTATCGCAATACTAATCATATTGCTGGTGAGAAGCTCAAGGAGAACCTTTTTGCAACCAACGAAATCATTCAAGGCAGCTATGGCACCCGTTTTCAAGAAACCCTTGAAAACTTCAACCAGGCTTATCTAGAATTTGGCGGTTCGGATCTAAGTGCCGAATTACTCAGTCCTAAAGACTTTGCCGATCAAGAAATACAGGCACGTGATTTCTTTTTTAAAGAAACGCCGAATGCCGTGATAGAATCGGTGATTAATCATTTAGAAACTGTAATTCTCATCCACAGTATCGAAGCCCTGAAAGGCGAAAAGATTGAATTGCTAAAACAGGAAGTTAATGGAGCCGATCAATTGGATCTGATCCAAAACTTCAAAAAGACCCTTTCCAAAGGTGAAAAGCTCCTGTTTAAAGTTCGCTTACCTGATAGTATTCAAGACTTGAAAGTATTGATCAATGGTGAGGACCTCGCTCCTTTCCTGGTCGATTCCGGCTTTCAGCATTTTGAGTACTTACCCCAAGCACCCGGAAATTATGTGGTCGATTTATATCTAGATCAAGACCGCTACTTCCACAACTTTAAGGTTACCAAGCCCGGCATCAAACTCAATCGCCAGGGCTCCTCCTATCTTTCACAAGTTGGGGAAACTCAGGTTTTGCAATTAAATCCGCAGTATTTACCAGTGGGTGATTTAAGCTTTATTTCTGAGCATGCTGATTTGAGCTATGAAAATGGGCAATTGAAAATCACCCCCTACAATCCTGGTGCCTTTGATGTGTATATGAGACTGAACGACGAAAAGGTAGACTCCCTGAGCTTGTATGCTAAGGATGTAAATACCATAGATGTGGCTCTCATGGACATTGCCGGTAAGGAAAACGGTTTGAATCAATTAGCCTATTTGGAAGCCACTAATCCCTTTTGGCAGGTCGTGAACTTCAAATTACGCATTAAAAGCCCTGAAGGACGAGATCAGGTATTTCACAATGCCACGCGCTTTCTGCGCAGTGAATTGAAAGAAGCGATCCGCAGAGCTCCTGAAGGTAGCATTATGGCTTTTGAGAATATCAAAGTAATTGGCAAAAATGGTCATAGCTATCGCAACGGCCGCGCCATCCTTAAAATGAAATAATGGCAAAGTATATACGCATCAAAAAATCCAAGAACCTTCGGTTCCGTTTGATCAGTATCCTTTACCTACTGTTCATTTCCCTTTCTATCATTCAGATTCCGATCGGCTGGCTAAGGGTAAATCCCAATTTGAGAACTACCCTACTCAGCTTTGATTCTGAATCCAAGCAAGGTGATAATATCGAAGGACTAAAGAGCCGCATTAAAACCATGGAAAGTGAATTCATGGCTTTTGCCGGATCTGACCCCCTAACCGGTGATTTGTTGAATCCTGAAAACTATGCTCAAACCGACCAGTTTTTTCTGGAAGGTAAAAAGGGCGAAGAGCTCTTTTTAGCCCTGCAAGCCCTGGACGATAGTGTAAACCAATTGCCGGAAGACAATCCAACCCGCATTGCTTACCTAAAGCTATTTCAAAGCGACCTGGACCATGGATTGGAGGCGAAAAGTCATCAAAGCTGGACCAGCTGGAAGTTTTCCCATGTACCGGCAACCGTAGTGCAATTGCAAATGGCAGATCTGCTTTTAAAGCTCAACCTCCTGCAGGGCGATCTTAAAGTGGAACCTGCCGGTAATGGTGATAGCCCTGAATTAGTTTTGGCTTATAATATCGACGAACTGCATATTGGTGATACGGCCTATTTTGTCTACGAAGGTGAGGTTCGACCTAATTTGGAACTCACGGTAGGCAAGGGAAAAGCGCAAAATTATGACTGGGAAAAGGACAGTCTGGTTTTTGTGGCTTTGGATACCGGTTCCTATAAATTAGAATTCCAATTAGGTCGTGAGCAACGCAGCTTCCAGTTTGAGGTATTACCAGGGAATTTTAGCTCAAAGAGTTATAATGCACCAGAAGCTTATTATTCTGGACTCCCCTTTTATCTGCCTCTGGAAAACTGGCAAAGCCAACTCGATTACAGCTGTACTTGTATGCCCGGACGCACAATCCATGCTCAAGGAAATAAGTTAAGAGTACAACCCTCCAGAGCAGGCTGGTGCTATATAAAAGGCATGGACCCAAAACTTCAGGCATTGGCCTTTGAAGATTCGGTATATATCCATCCTTTACCTGCTCCCTTGGTTTATGCCAGTGGTATTTCCCGAAACCAAATTTCCAGAACGCGCTTAGTACAAAAGCCTGAGATCGACCTAAAAGTATTGTTCCCGGGTCAGGATGAGGCCCCTCAATTAGATATCAAAGAAGTTAGAGCTAAACTTTATGGCTCTTTTGGAGAGAAAACGGTAAGCAGTCCCAATAAGCTCATTTTAGAGGCCACCGATGTAAAGGGCCTCTCTTATATCGAAATAGAAGAAGTACTGATTCAAAGTCCCGATGGCGAGATGAAAATCAGTGATCGACTCATCATTAATGTGATAACTCATGAAAAGTAAAATCTACTCAATGCTGCTTGCCATCGGCCTCACCGGAGCTGGCAGCACAGTGCATGCGGCCTCAGACACGCTGCGCTTTGAGAAAAACACCTTCTTTAAGGAAGGTCAGAGCCTGGAGGCCTATGCTGGCTCTGTGATCGAATTAGGACCCGGAGTACTGCTCCTTATCGAAGGGTCCTTATGTTTAGAAGGAAGTGCTGAGAAGCCCATCCGAATTATTAATAGTGACCCTGAAAACCCAGGGGTGGGAATTCAAATCCAGGCTCAAAGCGCCGATGCCGCGGTTAAAATTCGAAATGTAGAATTCGAAGACCTGACCCAAGCTTTGCGTTTTGATCCCTTTTGGTATCGAAAGGAAGTCATTTTAGAACAACTTCATTTTCAGGGGAGCACCAGTGGTGAGCCGGTATTGTACTTAGGCGATCCTTATATCGACCGTAGATGGGGACGAAGCATCGACCTCAAGGTAAAAGACCTGCTCTTTGTCAATAATCGCTCCGGCATGGTTGTCGAAGCCTACGGCTCTCCATTGGTGAACTATGATTTTGACCAAATCCATTTCCGCGACAATTATTTTGAAGGTCCGGAACAGGCTTTGGTTCATTTTGACCTTTACCCCGATGAGCCCAACCCACAGGATATTGGCACCTTTATCTTCGATCGTAACCGTTTCGAAGATGATGATTACCTCATTTCTGTAGGAGGCAATTTTGAACAGGAATTGAAAATTAAATCGCTAGCTGCCGAAACTAAGGAAGTGAGCATCCTGGATCATCGTGTAGACCATCGCTTAGCTCAATTAGAGCTTATAGAGATTCGTCCTCTCGAAACCAAGGAGGCCACAGACTTTAAAATCCTAAAACACGTGCAAGACAGCATTCAAATGCAAATTGCCAATGTGGGTCAAAAAAACCTGATGTTCACCCTTTTGGATGAAGATGATAATTCACTGGAATATGAATTAATTCGTCAAAAGGATCATAGTTGGGTAATCTACACGGAAGGACCAGCTAAATTCTTAGAGTTGGCCGATGGATATCGTATTATCCTTCCTAAGCCTGATGTATCTGAAAGCTTAGACAGCAATGAAAGAGAGGATCTTCCCGTTTATGCTGAGGAGGAAGCTTTGGATACCACCGCAGCTGAAGAGAATACAGCTTTAGCCAATTTGGGAAATCGGGTTCATAATTTCTTCACCAAAGGCACCACACCGGTTAATCGCTGGGAAGTTGGAATCTGGGGCGGCGGCGGAATGTACGGCGCTGGAGATATTAAACCCAAATTTGAATTAGTAGATAATTTGGTTTACATCCCCTCTACCATTGATTGGAGCTTTGGAGCTTTTGCTCAATATAATTTTAATACACGCTTTGCAGCAAAGGCTTCTTTCTACCACACCACCATTTCTATGCATGATCTTTCATCCATTGGCTTCTTCTCTGGAACCGCTCCACTCACGGGCTACGACGATGAATATCAAGAAGTGGAAATGTCTCCCAACTCCTATCCGGTAAATTTCATAACGCAAATTCGAAGTTTGGAATTAGAAGGGGTCTGGCATTTAAGGCAGTATCAGTTAAAACCGAATCAAAAATCTAAGTTGATTCCAAGCTTAGGCCTGTCAATTGGAGCCTTCCACTTCACTCCCTACCGTACGGTATATACTCCTCAAGAACCAAATGAAAGCTACCTATCCTATTTATCCAGAGTACGGGAAAATCGCTATAACCTGCGGGATTTAGGATCTGAGGGGCAAAACTTCCTGCCTGGCGCTAAGCCCTACTCGCAAATAGCGGTATCCACCGGATTGAGTTTTAGTACCACCTGGCTTTTCCGAAACTTTAGCTTAAAAGGTGAAGTAAAAGCCGTGTATACTTCAACTGACTATTTGGATGACTTTGGACCCGGATTATGGTTTGGAGGTGACCGAGATGCGGTACGAGCTAATCAGCAATTAGGAGACTTACCTCCAAAACACCTTAACAGCTTAACTACACCTGTAGATTTACCTCGTGAAAACACCTTCCGATCTACAGATGGCCTAAACGATTGGTACTTTCAGGCACATCTTGGCCTTTCCTATTTCCTTGATAAACCAAAGGAAAAACCCAAGTTGCCGAATTTATAATTCTCCATGATTCAATTTGAATCAACCCAGCAAGCCCATCCCGAAAAGGATGGGCTTTTTTCGTTTCTTATTGAAACTAAGACCTTTTTATCAATAAGAGATTAGTAGATTAGAAATATGAAAGTAAGCCTCTATATAGCCAGCTCGGTAGATGGATACATTGCCGGCCCCAATGATGACCTTTCCTTTTTAAACCCAATGCAGGTGGAAGGTGAAGATTATGGATATTACGATTTTATCAACTCTATAGACACTGTAATTACCGGAAGAAAAACCTACAATTGGGTAAAAGCACAAGGCATTGATGTGCCTCATCCCGAAAAGCGTCATTTTGTTTTGAGCAGCCAACAATTAGAATTTGCCGGAAATATTGAACTCTGGCAAGATTCCATTAGCAGTCTGCTTCAGAAATTGGAAAATGAAGGTGCTCAACATGTCTTTCTGGAAGGAGGCGCACAACTAATTCAGTCTTTCCTAGAATTAAATGCGATAGATGAATTAATCTGGTTTATGGTCCCAATCCTCCTGGGTGACGGTCAAGCTCTTTTTCTAAAACAGGATAAACAACGCCAGCTAAAATTGATCCATGCCCATTCTTATAAAAACGGTATGCAAAAACTCCACTACCGCTTTTAAGGCTTGGGAATACAAATGGTAAAGCAAGAACCTTTACCTTCTTCACTCTCTACTCGTATTTTCCCTTGATGTAGATCCACAACCCCCTTAACAATACTCAAACCAATACCAATCGAGCTTTCACCCGCAGTACCCACTCGGCGGATATCTTTATTCATTCCCTGAAAAAGGCGTTTGCGAATGGATTCGGGCATGCCAATTCCTTGATCCTCTACTGCTATACAAAAGCAATCCCGTTCATTGCGACCGGATAAATGAATGGTTTTTCCAGCTTTCGAAAACTTGATTGCATTGGAAATAAGGTTCTCTACTGCGCGGAATATTTTATTCTCATTCGCTAAAACCATCAAATCTTCTGGAGCATCAATATGCAAATGCAGACCTTTCTCTTCCAATCGGATTTTAAAGGCATCCCCCACTTTTAGCAATAATGGTGCTAGTAAAAATTTAGCCTTTTCAATGCTTTTCCCCGCTACCTTATTACGGGTGGCCTCATTAAGTTCAGTTAATATGGTATAGGCATGATTTACAGCATCAAAGCCCATATCTACCAAGCCAATATTTTCTTCCTTATGCAATTCGGTGCGAAGCAGTCTTAATATCCCATCAACTTGTGAAATGGGATTGCGTAGGTCATGAGCAATCATCGCAATAGCCTGATCTTTCATTTCGAGAAGATCCTGCATTTCATCAATGCGGTTTTGCACATTTACATAAGGGCTTATGTCCATCACCATACCCCGCATTCTTATTACCTTGCCAATAGCATTGGTACTAAAACTACTCTCATTGTACACATAAATGGTTTTACCATAGCTGGTTTGCAATCGATACTTAAGATCGATTTCCGAAGCTTGCTCTAAGCCAACCTCCAAAATCTTTCGAACCCTGGCTTGATCTTCAGGATGTACCAGGCTCCAATAATCATTAAAGAGAAAGGAATGGGATGGCGAAAGATTCATCATTTCATAAAAGGAATCCGAAAACCACACGGAATTCTCTTCCAGGTCCACCTCAAAGCTAAAAAGCTTCTTCTTAGTTGTACTCAAGTTCAAAACCCCCACTTCCTAATTTTCCACAAATATTAAAAAATGTTATTAAAAAAACACAAACTCCTATAAAACATATCATTACAATAAAATTATTTATCCGTTACTTTGCTAGCAAATACCACAGAAATGCTTTTTCTCAATACTCTGACCTGGAATCGGAACTTTAAAGCGGATTCAGATGCTATGAAAACAGCGCAGCAGCACAGGACTTTAATCCTGGAGTGGGCTAATCAGATCAATCTGGATGAAGTTTTAGAGCGCGGCAGAGAATTGCTCTTCAATTATTATATGACTGAAGAAGAAGCCGTTTTTAGTGCCAGTAGTATGAGTCGCGTTTTTGACTATCGTGAGTCCATTAAATTACAATACCCGGAATTTATTAGTACTGGACTTGGATTACAGTATTTGGAACTTCTAGAGGCTATCGACTTACTTTGGCAGGAAACACAGGCCCCGGTAGCTGAATTGGTTAAAGCCGGAAAGTTTCAGCTTAATAAGGTAAATGGTGCGGCGACTTATTCTAACTTCTGTAAGAATGCTTACGAAATGCCTGACCTATTTGAGGCTACCAAGTTTTTAGTGGATGAGTATTTAGGCGTGGAAATCCTGATGGTATTAATGGATGGCTATCTAAAGCAGGCGGGGCATTATCCCCATGATTATGCGGAAAAAGCCATTCAGCAATTGAGATCGTTTGCCGCTCGTGGAAAGGCGATTGGATTTTGGAGAGGCCACTCTGAAGGAAAATCCGACATTTTAAAAAACCTCAATATTGCATCAAACGCAATCCCCGGTTAATTTAGCGCCAAATTAGTCTCATGAAATTGAAAAGCCTGGCTGCTTTAATCCTTAGCAGTTTACTCTTAAGCTCTTGTTTCAGTCACCATTACAGCGTTGGAAAAGGCGTTCGAGTTGAGAAAACTCGTGAGGTAACGGAAAAGAATCATTTTATGGGATTTGGTGTCATTCCCGTTAAACGCTGTCATATAGACCAGATGGTTGGCGACACTTTGAACTATGAAATCTACACGCGGTCTACCCCCCAGGATATGATCGTCTCTACCCTTACCATTGGAATCTACACTCCCACTACCACCACAGTTACGATTCCGGATGAAATTTACAAGCGCAACACCAATCGCAAGGTACAGCGCAAAGAGTCGAATTAAGGCTTAGGCTTCTTCTTAAACTCGGTATAGATTATCTCCTCGCCCCACTGCACCTGAGAGGCATGCTTTTTCGTTGAATCCTTGTTGATAGGCGACCAATATTCAGGATATTTAAAAGTGAGCTCTTTGTTCAGATAAAGTTCAGAGAGACTGTCTGCTTTTAATTCTTGCTCCACTCCTTCTCGCACAACAAATGTTTCACCGTTTTCCAATTGGAAAGCCAGATCAACATTGCCAATTTCATAGATACGCTTAACCCGACCGGTTTCAATTAAAGCTTCCGCTTCATCGATAGGTGGTGCTGGCCTGAAAATGATAATCAAGATCAAGACAGCAATACTAAAGATGAGATATTTAAGAGCAGGTCTTTTCTTCATGGCCTACGAATTGAATAAAAAAAGCCGGCTTCCCAAGAAACCGGCTTTCGTATGATTTTCAAATAATCTTATCCTACCAATTCCTGAACCTTGCTAGCCGCTTCTGCCAAAGCAATGGCAGAATGTACTTCTAATCCAGAATTATCGATCATTTCTTTCGCTACTTCGGCATTGGTACCTTGTAAGCGAACGATGATTGGAATGTTAATGTCTTCGATGTTTTTATAAGCATCGATAATACCTTGAGCTACCCGATCGCAACGCACGATCCCACCAAAGATATTCACCAAAATTGCTTTTACATTTTCATCTTGTAAAATGATACGGAAGGCTTTTTCTACCCTTGCGGCATCAGCAGTACCTCCTACATCCAGGAAGTTTGCAGGGTTTCCACCGGCCATTTTAATAATGTCCATAGTGGCCATCGCCAATCCGGCACCATTCACCATACACCCTACATTACCATCAAGGTTTACGAAGTTTAAGCCCGCTTCACCGGCTTCCACATCAATAGGATCTTCCTCACGCTTGTCGCGTAATTCTGCGTAGTCTTTATGGCGGAATAAACCGTTATCATCTAAAGTAACTTTAGCATCTACGGCCAAGATTTTATCGTCAGAAGTCTTTAATACTGGGTTGATTTCGAAAAGGCTGGCATCAATACCATCGTAAGCTTTGTATAAGCTACTCACGAATTTCACCATTTCTTTAAAGGCGGTTCCGCTTAAACCCAAGTTGAAGGCAATTTTACGAGCCTGGAAACCTTGCAATCCTACTTTGGGATCGATCTCCTCAGTAAAGATGCGCTCTGGAGTTTTGTCGGCCACTTCTTCGATATCCATTCCACCCTCAGTAGAATACATAATCATATTGCGACCGGTATTACGGTTCAACAATACTGACATATAAATTTCAGAAGTTTCGCTATCTCCAGGATAGTAAACATCCTCCGCAATAAGCACCTGATTTACAAGCTTACCCTCAGCGGAAGTTTGAGGAGTAACCAGCATCATTCCCAAGATTTGCTCCGAGATGCTCTTCACATCTTCCAAAGACTTGGCTAATTTAACGCCACCGCCTTTACCACGGCCACCGGCATGGATCTGGGCTTTAACTACCCACCAAGAGGTTCCGGTTTCTTCACTCAGTTTCTGAGCTGCTGCCACAGCTTCATCAGGGGTGCTTGCTACAATGCCACGTTGAACGCGTACTCCATAGCTTGCCAAAATATCTTTTCCTTGATACTCGTGTAAATTCATCGATTTGCTTTTTTGCTGATGGCCGCAAAAATACCACCCAAAGTCTTAGCAGGAAAATTTTGATTGCCTTTTATCTACCTTTGCGGCCATTTACTAATTCACCCGAATTTCTAAGATGTTGCAGCGTTCTGCCCTTCTCTTTTTCCTTATGTTATCTTGGGCTCTTCAGGCGCAAAAGAAAAGTTTGGAACCTTTAAAAACGAAGGCTGAAGTTGAAATCGACGGTTCTCTACAAGATTCCATTTGGCAATACGCTCCTGAAGCAACTGATTTTGTGATGCTTTCCCCCGGAAGTGGGGAGGCTATTCCCGCTGGTTTTAAAACCACCCTTAAGGTGTTTTATACAGATGAGGCCATCTATTTCGGAGTGACTATGCTCGATCCACGGCCTGATTCTATCTTAAAACAGGTTACAGTTCGTGATGATATTAATCAGAATCACGATTGGTTAGCCATTGCCATTAATCCTTTTAATGATGGTCAAAACGATTTTACCTTCTTCCTTACTTCGGCAGGAACCCAAGGCGACAGTCGTACTACGGCCAATGGCGAGGACTATTCCTTCAACTCCATTTGGTATTCGGCTGTACAAATCACCGATGAAGGCTGGGTATGCGAATTAAAGATTCCTTATATCTCCCTGCGTTTCCCTAATGAATTAAAGAAAGACTGGGGTTTTAATGTGATTCGTTCCATCCGCCGTTCACGGGAAGAATACTCCTGGAATTATATTGATCGTGGCTCTGGATACAGCTGGGAATATCAGGCGGGTATTTTGAGCAATATTCGCGATATCAACCCTCCTATTCGTCTTTCCTTAATGCCCTACGCCTCTACTTATATAGATCATTTTGAGGATAAAACTACCCTGGACTTCAATGCGGGTATGGACCTTAAATATGGGATCAATGAAAGCTTTACGCTGGATGCAACTTTAATCCCAGATTTCGGGCAGGTGGCCTTTGATAATCAGGTCTTAAACTTAAGTCCTTTCGAAATCCAATTTCAGGAGAATCGGCAGTTTTTTAATGAAGGTACAGAGCTCTTTAGCTTAGGAGATTTATTCTACTCCCGGCGCATCGGAGGTGCTCCTAAAAATATTACCAATCAGGACCTTAGTGGCAATGATACGGCCGAAGTCACCGTTCGAACGGAATTTACTCGCTTATTAAATGCCACTAAAATTTCTGGTCGTACTAATGGCAATCTGGGGATCGGTTTTTTAAATGCCGTAACCGACAATAATTACAGCATCATTGATTCGGCCGGACAAACCAGTCAGCGTTTATTGGAACCCCTTACTAATTACAATATTCTGGTTCTGGATCAGCGCTTTAATCGGAATTCAAGCTTAAGCTTTATAAATACCAATGTGCTCCGAAATGGCGAATATGCCGATGCAAATGTGGCAGCCTTATTAGCCAGTGTTTATACTAAAAGCGGGCAATACCGCGTAGACGCTCAGATTAAGCGCAGTGATCGCTTTCAAGGCTCCAATGCGACGATTAGCGGAGAACAGTATTATTTGCGTTTTGGCGATGTAGATGGCAATTGGCGTTGGGCCATTCGTCAGGATGTGATTAGCGATGATTTCGATCCGAATGATTTAGGCTTTTTAGCCCGAAACAACCAGATTCGGAATTACAATGAACTGGAATATGCCACCTTTAAACCCAAGGGGCCATTTAACCGTACCTCCTATACCCTATTTTCTGTTTACTCGCAGCTTTACGACAGCCAACGTTTTGAGGAGTTCTACTTAGGTTTAAACACCTTTTTCCTTTTGAGGGATTTCACCGGTACAGGTATTCGTTTACGTTTAAAGCCTATTGAGTCCTATGATTATTTCGAGCCAAGAGTAGCAGGCTCCTACTTTTATAAGCCCTATAATTACGCTACCATCTTCTTTATCTCTACCGATTACCGCAAACCTTTTGCCCTGGATTTAGATTTTGGATATGACCGCACACCGGATTGGGACCGGGATTATTACAATATAAATATTGAACCTCGCATTCGCCTGGGCGATCATTTCTTTATCATTCCCCAGGTTACCTTCGATTTATTTTACAATGATCGCGGCTTTGCTTCCTTTGGTTCAGATGGTCCTGTGTTCGGCTCTCGTGATGTAAAGAATTTAATCGCCCTAATTGACGGTCGTTATGCCTTTAATCCTAAAGCTTCTTTAGGATTAAGGTTACGTCAGTTTTGGAGTCGGGTAGATTATCAAGACTACTATAATCTTAATGCGAATGGAACCTTAAGCCTTCGTGAAAGTAGCGATGATTATAACCTCTATTTCAACACCTTAAACTTGGATCTTCGTTTTAGCTGGTGGTTTGCTCCCGCCTCCGAAATGGTGATTTTATATCGGGTGGCCCTCTCCAATCTTGGGGATGACATCAACAACAACTATCTTCAGAATTTAAATAATGCCTTCGATTCGCCAGTTCAGAATAACTTGTCGATTCGCCTGGCTTATTTCCTCGATTACCACCAAACCCGCAATCAATTGCAAGGGAAATGATCATACGCGCACAGAATATTCACAAGTCCTACGGACAGCTTGAAGTCTTAAAAGGAGTAGATCTTGAAATCCAATCTGGCGAGGTAGTATCCATTATGGGTGCCAGTGGTGCTGGTAAAACAACTCTCTTGCAAATTTTAGGAACTCTGGAAGCGGCCGATTCCGGTGAAATCTTTTTCGGTGATCAGGAAATCAGTCGATTAGGAGCATCAAAACTGAGTCAGTTTCGAAATCAGCATCTGGGCTTTATTTTCCAGTTCCACCATTTATTGCCCGAATTTACTGCAGTGGAAAATGTAGCAATCCCCGGTCTGATCAGCCGTAAGGCTAAACAAAAATGCCTGCAACAAGCTGCCGAATTGCTGGATTTTATGGGACTTAAGGATCGGATGGCACATAAACCCTCTGCCCTTTCCGGTGGTGAGCAGCAAAGAGTAGCGGTGGCCCGAGCCTTAATGAATCGCCCGGATATGGTATTGGCGGATGAGCCTACTGGCAACCTCGACAGCCATAATGCGGAGGAAATTCACAAATTATTTGACCGTATTCGCCAGGAGTTTGGCAGTAGCTTCGTGGTGATTACACATAACCGTGCCTTAGCAGAAACGGCTGACCGCCTGATTGAAATGCGCGACGGAAAACTTTTGGTATAATTGCTTTATGACGCTTACAAATAAAATCCAATCCCTTATAAATAAGGAAATTGAAGCCATTCAAAACATTCCCATCGACGGAGTTATTGAAGGCGCTATAGATCTCATTTACGAACAAGTACATCAGAAAAAAGGCAAGGTAGTAGTTTCAGGCATGGGTAAAGCCGGTCAAATAGGTTTGAACATCGCCACTACTTTAAGCTCTACCGGAACCCCAGCTATTTTCTTGCATCCTAGTGAATCGCAACATGGTGATTTAGGGATGGTTCAGGAAAATGATGTGATGATCTTAATTTCAAATTCTGGGAAAACCCGTGAGATTATCGAATTGGAATATCTGGTAAAAAACCTGCATCCGGATATGAAAATCATCGGGTTAACCGGTCACCCGGACGGAGCTTTAGCCGAATTTTCGGATGTGGTATTATTAACCGGAAACCCAGCGGAGATTTGCCCATTAGGACTTACTCCCACTACCTCTACCACGGTAATGACGGTGGTGGGTGATGTATTAGTGACCCTCTTGATGGAGCGAATTGGTTTTAGTAAAGAAGAATATGCCAAGCGCCATCACTCTGGCTACCTTGGTGATAAAGCACGAATGAAATGAAGTTTACCTTAATTGCTGGTCCTTGTGCCATTGAAGATCGCGATTTGGCCTTTGCCATTGCGCGCGAAGTTAAAGGCATTTGCGATGATCTGGGCATCCACTACATCTTTAAAGGCAGTTACCGCAAGGCGAATCGTTCTCGCTTAGACTCTTTTACCGGAATCGGTGACATTGAAGCCTTGGAGATTTTACAAGCTATAGGCAAGGAACTCCAGGTAGAGACCATAACCGATATCCACGAAAGTCAGGAAGCTGCTTTAGCGGCTCAATATGTGGATCATTTGCAAATTCCCGCATTCCTTTGCCGGCAAACCGATTTGCTGCTCGCTGCTGGCGAAACTGGTAAAGGGGTGAATATTAAGAAAGGACAGTTCCTTTCTCCAGAAGCCATGAAATGGCCAGTTGAAAAGGTACAGAGTACTGGTAATCAAAATGTATGGGCTTGCGAACGCGGAGTTAGCTTTGGCTATTCAGACCTAATTGTGGATGCCACCAGCATTGCCCGCATGAAGGACTTAGGGGTGCCAGTTATTATGGACTGCACCCATTCGGTACAAAAACCTAATCGTACAGAAGGAGTAACCGGTGGTGATCCACGATTAATTGAAACCATTGCCCTTTCAGCGATTGCCACAGGAGCAGATGGCTTTTTTATTGAAACCCATCCCGCACCTCATACCGCACAATCAGATCCATATACCATGTTGGAATTAAGCAAGCTGCGTTCGATTTTGGAAAAATGCATGAAAGTGCGTGAAGCACTGCAATCATGACCGATCATTGGGATAACCTGAGGGCAAACCTCCATTATTTGCAGCGTACCATTCCGCCTACGCATCGCCTCTACTCTACAATTGAGCGTTTTTCGCGTGGCGCCAATTTAGAGGTTTTCGACCTTTTTCGCATTGCCGAAGAAACGGGTTATCCCGCAGAGGTCCTCTTTAAAAAGCGCATCGACCAGCGACCTAAAAGGGTTAAAATGCTGGTAATGGATTGCGATGGAGTGATGACCAAAGGCGAGATGATCGTAAGCACTGATGGCGAGCATACTAAGATCTTTAATGTAAAAGATGGTATGGGCATAAAGCAAGCCCAGGAAGCTGGTATTCTCACCGGAATTATATCCCATGGCCACTCTACCGGAGTAGTTGAATCCCGAGCTAAGCAATTGGGTATCCCTTTGGTCTATGTTGGTAAAACCCCAAAATTGGAGGTTATTCAATCTTGGTGGAAAGAACACAACATTAGCCCGGAAGATACTGCCTACATTGGAGATGATATTAATGATATTCCGATATTGGAAACTGTAGGAGCAGCCTTTGCTCCTGCTGATGCGGTAGAAGATGTTTTACTCCATCCTGAAATCCATATCCTAAGCCGCAAAGGTGGTGAGGCTTGTATTCGTGAATTAGTCGATCAACATCTCCTCATTTAAAGCTTATCCCGCCATTGACCGCCCAGGCTGGCACTTAGAATAAGAATGCCACCTAAGAATACGCTAAGTGCTGGAGTTTCATCAAAAAGGAAATAGGCGGCAATTATGCCATAAACCGGTTCCAATGCAGTTATCAAGGCCGCCGTTCGGGCTTTCAAATCTTTGAGCGATACTAGAAATAAGAAATGAGATAAGGCTGTAAACACCGTTCCAAGAAGAACCAATAAGCCTATTTCTTGAACTGTAAAGGGAGGCCAAATTGCGATACAAAAAGGCAAAAGAACCAGGCAAGCCCAGATATCTTGATAAAAGCCAATTTCCAAAGCAGAATGCTTGTTAACCAGGTCCTTATTTAAAAGGTTAAGCACTGCAAAACTAAAGCCTGCAAAAAGACCCCATAAGACACCATTCATCTCTGGCGAAGCCATATCCCAGGGCACTATAAGTGCCGTACCACTGATGGATAAAAAGGCCCAAAAAACATCGATAGCATGAACCTTCAGTTTCCAGAAAACACTCTCCAAAATCAAGGTAAATAAGGGAAAGCTCGCAAAGCTTAATAAAGCTAAGGCCACTGAAGTTTCTTGAATGGATCTAAAAAAAGCATACCAGTGCAAAGCGAGAATCGAACCGGAAATGGCCGTTTTATAAAGAAGTTTTAGGCTAAGTCGAGGAACAGCTCCATCTCTTATGCCTAAAATTATTGCAAGAAATAAAGCGGCGAAAAAGACCCTCCCTCCTACAATGATTAAAGGGCTAAAGGAAAGCCAGCGTCCAAACAATCCGGCCAAACCAAATAGAGCCACCGAGCTGTGTAAATAGAGTAATGATTTTTGCCTTACCAAGCTTAAACTTTGGTTTTAACCGATTGCCAATTTTTAATCTGCCAACGAGCAATGGCCGTGGCGATTTGTTTATCATCTTTATCAAATAGATTGATATTGCAATCCACAAAAACCCTATCTGAGTTTTCAAGTGGTTCAAAAACCCGATCCTGCAACCAGTCTTCCGAAACCTCAAAGCGAGCTACCGCCTCACTTTTGGCCTGATAATGATACTCTAAATCTAACTTCTGTAAAATGATTCGGTATTTATTGGGGTCCAAGATACCAATGAGTAATAGGCCTGAACTGATTTCAGCAATGGTTGCCAAAGCACAGGCATGAATACCCTTGAGGTGATTTAAATTGGATTTTCGATAAGGCGCTTTAATTCGCAAAGAGTGCGCGCTGATTTGATCAATCTGAAATCGATGGGAACGATTAAAAGGCACAAATCGGCGTAAGCCTTGCTCTAATAAAAATTTATGGTATTTGCTGCTCTGAGCTTTTAGAAAGAGGCGACTTAATTTCATGCGAAGCTTTCTCACGAATATACGAAGCGTAGTGTTTAAGGAATATCCTAATTTTAGCGGCCATGATTTTTCTATATAAATCGCTAATCCAGCAAGCCCTGTTTTTTCTTCAGCTTCCAGAACCTTCTCCTGAAAGAGAGATTGTGGAGGCCATGGGAGATATTGCTGCGGTTTCTTTAATGATTATTCTTCCGATTTTTAGCATTTACCGCTGGACTAACAAACAATACCCCCTTCAACTCAAATTAGGCTACCGTCCTTATCTTCAGGAAATTCCATTGTACCGACGCTTACCGCCCAAATTGCAAAAGCGCTTTGAGCGCAGAGTACAGCAGTTCATCAACACCAAAAAGTTTATTGCCCGCGATAAATACATGCAGATTGATGATCGTAAGAAGGCGCTGATAGCAGCCACAGCGGTAGAACTCACCTTTGGCTTTCGCCGATTTTACTTCGATCATTTTTCCCGCATTTTAGTGTACCGGGATGACTACTATTCGACCATCAGTAAACAGTATCATGCCGGTGAAGTCAACATTCGTGGAATGATTGTTCTTTCCTGGTCCTCATTTGAAAAAGGAAATTCCGATCGCAATGACGGTCGAAATTTGGGCGTGCACGAAATGGCTCATGCCTTAAAGTTGGAGAATAAAATTTTAAATTCTAACTACGATTTTATTGATCCCCGCGATTATCATTTATTTCTGGAAGAGTTTGAGCTATTTACCAGCAGACCAGCTGATAAAGGTGCATTTTTGAGAAACTATGCCCGTAGCAATGTGCATGAGTTTTTTGCCGTTTGCTGCGAAAACTTCGTTGAAAGACCAGCAAAATTCCAGGAGGAAATGCCCGTTCTTTACAAAGCCATAAGTAGGATCCTTCGTATGGATCCCTTAGAATTTTACTAATCTTATTTTATGAATATTGATGATTTGAGAGAAGCCTTAAATGCCTCTCCCAATAACCGTCCCCTTCGATTAATATTAGCCAATAGCCTTTTGGAAAAAGGACAATATGAAGAAGCTGAAAGTCATTTTTTAAAGGTTTTGCAACAGCAAGAGGAATTAAAGCCTCGCCTCGCTTTGGCGCAGATATGGCTTAAGACTGATAATCCTTCCACTGCCATTGTATTTCTGGAAGATTCCATTGAAAAATATCCTCAAGAAGCTCAACTCTACAGCCTCTTAGCCAAAGCCCATTTGGCCGAGGATAATATTACTGAAAGCCGAGAAGCATACGAAAAGGCGCTTAATCTGGACCCCAATTGGAAAGATGCGCAACTGGATGAAATGTTTCGCTTAAGCGGTATGGAAGTCGACGAAAATCCCATCGATGAATTATTCATGGAAAAACCGGATTTAGGCTTTGCGGATGTGGGGGGCATGTCAGAGGTAAAAAGGGAAATCGCCTTAAAAATTATCCAACCCTTGCAACACCCTGAGCTTTATAAAGCTTATGGTAAAAAGATTGGTGGCGGAATTCTACTTTACGGTCCTCCGGGATGTGGTAAAACTTATATCGCCCGTGCTACCGCCGGAGAAATTAATGCACGTTTTATTAGCATCAGCCTCAATGAAATCCTCGATATGTGGATTGGCAATAGTGAGAAAAACTTGCATCAGTTTTTTGAATTGGCTCGTCGCAATGCCCCTTGTGTACTCTTTATTGATGAAGTAGATGCCCTGGGCGCCAGTCGCAGTCAGATGAAAAATTCTGCTGGCAGTACTGTTATTAACCAGTTTCTGGCAGAGATGGATGGTATCCAAAATAGCAATGAAGGTGTACTCATATTAGGTGCTACCAATATGCCCTGGAACTTAGACCCTGCATTCCGTCGCCCGGGTCGCTTTGATCGAATTTTATTTGTTCCCCCACCCGATGAGGAAGCCCGCTTGGAAATTTTAAAGCAACAACTGAAAGATAAACCTCAAGGAAAAGTAGATTTCAACAAACTAGCCTCCAAAACCCAGGAATATTCTGGAGCTGATCTAAAAGCCATCATTGATGTAGCTATTGAGGAGAAACTAGAAGAATCCTTCAACAGCGGGAAAGTCAGTCCACTGGAAACCAAAGATTTATTAAAAGGAGTGAAAAAACATAAAGCCACTACCAAGGAATGGTTTAGTCAGGCTAAGAACTTTGCCCTTTTCGCCAATAATTCCGGGAATTACGATGCCATTCTCGATTACTTGAAAATCAAGAAATAATATGGGAGCTGCTCTCGATCGCATCCATTTACTAATCGAACAAGATCGTTATGATCAGGCCGAAAAAGAACTCGGCCCAATCCTGGAACAAAACCCACTGGACTTTCATGCTACATATCTTGATACTTATTTAAGTATTCGAAAAGACCCTAAAACGGCCAGGCCAAAAACCGATCATTTTCTATCCCTCTTTCCTAATGCGGATTGGGCTTTCTACTTAAGGTCCTACCGAGCCTTTCAAGTCAATTTGAATGAGGACGCCCTCAAGGATATTGAAGAAGCCATCCGGATCGAACCTAATGATCCGGATCACTGGGCCATGAAGTCTTTGATCTTGATGAATATGTTAGAGAATGAGCAAGCATTGAAGGCTGCTGAACAGGCACTTAGTTTGGATGCCGAGCACACTCAGGCTCTAAATAATCGCTCCATCATTTTATCAAGAATGGGCCGCACCGGTGAAGCCCTGGAAAATTCCAGTCATACTCTTCATCACAATCCTCAAGACTCTTTTAGTCATTATTCCACCGGATTGATTCACCTGCAAAAGGGCCAGCATAAAAAGGCCATGGAGCATTTTCAGGAAGCCTTACGCTTAAACCCCAATAATGAAGCTGCTAAAGATGGAATGCTCAGCGCCATTAAGGCTAGCAATATATTCTACCGCTTTTATCTGCAATACGAGTTTTGGATAATGCGCTTGAATCAGAAAAACCGTTATGCCTTTATTCTGATCTATTTCATCATTTTCAGGTTGGTGCGGTTTATGGCTGGCTTAAGTGCAGACTCAAAATTATGGCTAACGCCGGTGATTGCACTTCTGGGTCTTTTTGCCCTATCAACCTGGATTTTGGATTCGCTATCCGATGGTTTGATGGTCTTCCATCGCTTTGGTAGGCATTTAATCCCTCAGAGACAGCGCGTAATGGGCTTACTTACCTTAAGTTTCACCTTCTTGGCCCTCATTACTTTCGTTGGACTGAATAGGGCCGGATATTCCGAAGTAAACTACCTCTATTCTATAGTTTTTGTAGGTATGGCCATAGTGTCGGGGAGTCTACACCACATGGAAAAGTCCAATTTGCTAAGCTATCTGGGGTATTCTATAATTGCCTTGGGAGCTATACTTAACATCAGTGGACTGGTACTTAATTTAGCAATTGATGCCTTCTTGCCCATCTTTATTATTGGCCTGGTAGTTTATCAGATTAGTACCATTTTTCGTTCCAATCGTATCAGCTAAACCGCTACTTCCCCATGCTGACTAGCATCTAAGCCTTTGAGCTCCTGCTCTGGGCTTACCCGTAATGGTATCATCGCATCTACTAGTCGATAAAGCAATAAGGAGCCACCAAAAGTGAAAACGGCGGTAATAATTAAGGCCAGGATATGATAAAGGAAGGTTTCATACTCACCACTGGTGAGGCCTACCTCCCGCGCAAAAACGGCGGTTAAGATCATTCCTACTATACCGCCAATACCATGACTGGGAAATACATCCAGCGTATCATCAATTTCACGGGCATTCTTAAAGCGAATGGCAAAATTGCTGGTTAAGGAAGCGATAAAACCAATAAAGATGGACTCGCCCATGGTTACAAAACCAGCTGCCGGGGTGATGGCTACCAGACCTACTATGGCTCCAATACAAGCTCCTAAGGCCGACATCTTACGATTCTGAAAACGATCGTAGAAAATCCAGGCGATCATACCTGCTGCCGAAGCCAGATTGGTATTAGCAAAAGCGGCCACTGCATCGGCATTAGCCCCCAAAGAAGATCCGGCATTAAAGCCAAACCAACCAAACCAAAGTAAACCTGTACCTAATATTATAAAGGGTACATTGGCCGGCTCATGCGACAATTGTTTGCGTTTACCTAAATAAAGAGCCCCTGCCAAAGCAGCAAAACCGGCCGACATATGCACCACCGTACCACCGGCAAAATCCAAAACCCCCATATTTCGAAACAGGCCATCCGGATGCCAGGTCATATGCGCTAAGGGTGCATAAATTAAGAGAGTAAAGAATACGATAAAGAGGATATAAGACCGAAAGCGAATTCGCTCGGCAAAACTTCCCGTAATTAAGGCCGGAGTGATAATGGCAAATTTGAGCTGGAATAGGGCAAAAAGTAAAAAGGGAATCCCATCTGCAAACGCTGGATTAGGGGCTAAACCCACTCCTTTCAAATTAAAATAGCTTAAGGGATTACCAATCAAGCCCTTCCAACTATCACCAAAGCAAAGGCTAAATCCCACCACTACCCAAAGGATACTAACCACACCTAAAGCGACAAAGCTCTGCAACATGGTCGAAATCACGTTCTTGCGATTTACCATACCGCCATAGAAAAAAGCCAGCCCCGGAGTCATTAATAATACGAATGCCGATGCCACCAGCATCCAAGCTGTATCTCCAGCATTGATATTTTCGGCCCCTTCAAAACTGTAGTCTGAACCTAAAAACAAGGCTACTAATACCAATGCACTTAAAAAGATAAAATTTAGCTTTTTGCCCATCTCGAAATATTTGAATCGAAAATAGGGGTCACTACTTTAAAAAACAAGAAAAACAAATCAACACCCCTATTTAAATAGGGGTAAAATTCAATTATTACGGTTTTTACTAATCAAACCCCTTTATTAGACAGGGGATATCATATAAGTCATCAAAATCAAATTTTGAATTACTATTCTATAGTCCCCTACTATCTTTGGGGCCATGATCAAAAAGCTCTGCTTTATTTTAGTAATGCTGTCTGGGCATTTTCAAGTTCGGGCACAAATCAACAAGCATAGTATTGACATGCAAGGCGATACCGCCATTGCTGTTCTTGATTACAAAGTTCAAAGACCATCGAACCAAGATTCCCTGAGCATTCACTTTCCATTACAAGCCTATTTAGATAAAGGCTCTTTTTTAAATGATCAGCTTAGGGATTTTCAAGATCCAGATCTGCATTTTGCTAAAAAAGATGAATTGGCCTGGCTAGAGATTGATAAGCTCATTTTCAATGGTAAAGAGATCAATGCATCCTTAGTAAGCGAGTTTCTGGACCTTTCCATAAATCAAGAGGACAGCCTGCGGATTCATATTGAATACCGTTTTATGCTTCCGGATGCAAAGTTTACTGGTAATGGCCGCTTAAAGTCGGAAAGCCGCATAATTGATTTACTACCCAGAATCATCCTCCAATCAGAACATCGGCATCCGGTTAGCTTTAATTACGACAGTTATTTTAGTTCCGAACGCTTCCAGTTAAGTCTGCATCTGCCGGAAGGCAAAGAGGTCGTAAGTAATTTACCTATTCAGGTACGTCAAGGAGAATGGTTTCATTTTGCTGGCCAATCCAAATCCTTACAATTCTTCATTGCCAAGCATTGGGAAGTCTATGAATTGAAATCAGGTTCTAAACTGTATTTAAATCAAGCTGACCCCATTTTCCCAGCCAATCTAGAGCTGGCTTTAGAAGAAGCTGATGTCTTTTTTAAGCAAGAAATTGGACGAGAATTAAGCCAGAAACGCAATTATATTTTCCTGGACTCCAAAAAAGGCGAATACCAAAGTGCCGAACTCATCAGCCTGAAAAGGCCAAAAGATTGGATCGATCTGCGCTTTGATTTGGTGCAAGCCTTGGCCGAATCCTTCTTCCGCTATCAAAAAGCTACCAATGGCTGGCAAAGGCCTTGGATAGCTTGCGGTATCCCCTATTATTACAAGTATCAATTTATTGAAAGTCGTTATCCGCAAAAGCGTTGGATACCTTTTCAAAGCCCCATTTTAAATGGTCTTTTTGGTTTTGATGAATTTGATTTCGCCTATCAAAATCGTTTCCTCTTTCTCTTTTTGCAACGCCAGGGCTTGGATCAATCTTTAAGCTGTCCGGTAGATTCCCTTTCCCGTTTAAACTACGAAGCCATTAGTCAGGCTAAAAGCTTTTTAGTGCTCAGCCATTTGCGGGCTTATCTCAGTCCCCGCGACTTTGTACGCTCTATGCACAACTTTGCCGCCAATGACAGCGCAGCGTCTAGCTATACTGCACTGGAGTATTCCCTGCGCTATTACAGTCCCAAAAAAATGGATTGGTTTTTTGGCCCTGCCTTGCATAGCGCAGGATTGTACGACTATCAATTAGTGCGTCAGGAGCATTGCCCCACCGTAAGCACGGCTACCATTCGCAATACAGGTGACTTAGCCCTGCCCTACTCCCTTACCGGATTTAAGGATGGGAAAGCGGTTTTAACCGAATGGTATGGTGGCCATGAGGGCAAACGTTCGGTGCAGATGTACCATGAAGATTATGATAAGGTAGTTCTCAACGCTCACCTTAACCATGCTGAATACCGACAAAAAAACAATACCTATTACAATCGCTGGCTCTTACCTAGAATGGAGCCTTTGAGCTTTCAATTGTACAATAGTTTTGAAGCGGCCGAGGCCAGTCAGATTTTCTATGTACCCAGTGTGTATTACAATGCCTACGATCAATTCCTTTTAGGCATAAATCTATCCAATCGTTCCATTCTGGTTCAAAAACCTTTTGAATACCTATTGGTACCCGAATACAGCACCGGAACCGGGAAATTAACGGGAACTGCTTCAGTGGCTTATAATTGGGTATTACCAAAAAGCAATTTCTTCCGGCAAATCCGTTTGGGTGTTTACAGTCGATACAACCATTACGATCGTGATCTAGCCTATTATCGCATCTCTCCTTCCCTTAATTTATATCTGCGCAAGAAATACCCGCGTAGTCCTTATATCCAAAGTCTGCGCTTTAGGGGAGTACTATTAAATCGAGAATTAGCCCCGGATCAGGAAAATCCGCAAGGAAATTTGGAAACGGCCAGCTTCTCGGTTTTTAATGCCAATTACCGATTAGAGTACACCTCCATTTTACGTCCAACTATCTTCCGCTTTCATTTCGAAGCTGCAGATCAATTCGGTAAGCTCTTTGCCGACTACGATCAACGTTGGATGCTGCCCAATAAAAAGTGGTTAATCTTAAGAGGCTTTGCGGGCGCCTTCCTTTATAATAATCTGGCGGATCAAGGTTTACGCGATAACTATTACAGCTTTGGAATCAGTGGAACTCCGGATTACCTTTTCGATTATTATTTCATTGGTCGATCCGACCAAAGTGGCATTTGGAGTCGGCAATTCTTTACCACCGATGGTGGCTTTAAGTCCGAAACCCAAGCCTTTGCCGATTCTTGGCTGCTAAGCTCCAACTTGAGCGTGCCTTTTATAGGTCCTTTGGGAGCTTTTGCTGATATCGCCTGGACGGAAGAGCAGATGTACTGGGATTATGGAGTGCGCCTGGCTTTGCTTACAGATTTTGTGGAACTGTATCTACCGATCCAAAATCAAGATCGCAATTTTTACTCCGAAGCTAATTACCTTTCGAATATGCGCTTTGTTCTGGATCTGCAATTAGGCAATATCATTAATCGCCTTCGCCGCGGCTATTACTAAAAAAGGCCTGCCTCTTTCGAAGCAAGCCATATATCAATTATACTATCTTTTTACTATTCAGCGAAATAGCCAAACTTGAAGCCCAGCGTAAGGTTTGGACTGTTCAAAGCATCACTGGCGATATAATCATTATCCAATCCCGTGGCCAGTAAATACCCGGCATTGGCGGTAAACTTCATCCATTTGGTGAGGTTTAATTCCATACCCAAATTTGGATTGATCACAAAAATAGCATCAGTAATATCAGCACTGAAGCCATCTCCTACTCGATCGAAAGATGCAGAGCCGCCACCAATTGGTAAGGAGAAATTAAGGTGCACCACTTTAGTTGGACGATAGATATAGCCTAACCACAGACCACCATAACCCATTTCCAATTCATGCTCTGTGGGTATACCTAAATAAGGAATATCATAACGATGCTGGGTATTGAGCCCCATTCCAAAACCACCAACAAAGAATTTACCATCAAGGATAACCCCACCGCCACCACCGGAATAATAGGCGAAGTTTCCATCTACACTGCTAAATTGAAAAAAGGGGCCACCAAAGCCTCCTACTTTAAAATTGGAACCCAGTAGTGTTTCGGTTTGGGCTTGCATGCCTATAAAGGCCAGACTGAGTAAACTAAGATAATAGAGCTTTTTCATTTTAATTTTTGTTTACAGCCCTAAAAACAAGAACCAGACCAAAGCGACAAATCCTATTTAAAGAGCTCAGAAATTAATTGTAAAAATAACCTTGACTTAACGAAAATGCAGCCCAAATAGTTCGATTTTTATTCAAACTACCCTCATGCGTCGATTTACCCCCTTAATCATCGGCATATTACTGATATTCAATTTATCAGCTCAAAATGTCGCCTATTACAATTCGATAAATACCAGTGCAAGCGGCAGCAATCTGGAAGCTGCATTAACAAATCTTATTACCACAACACATACTACTAACATTAGTTATAGTACCGCCTTTCAATTATTGAAAGACGCGAATGAGGACCCTAATAATACCGCGAATGTTATATTAATATACAGCGGTGTAAGTGACCCAAAAACAAATAGTTATGGTGGCGGTGGTACCGGAACTGCCAGTACAGGCTGGACACGGGAACACATTTTCCCAAAATCTTTAGCCAATCCTAGTTTAGGCACCACTGGCTCTGGGGCCGATGCCCATAATTTAGCACCCTGTACCAATAGTATTAATGGTTCCCGAGGAAATAAGCGTTACGAAAGCGGTTCAGGATCCTATGGTTCCGTAAGTAGCACTGGTTTTTACCCTGGCGATGATTGGCGTGGTGATGTAGCCAGAGCCATCTTTTATATGGACTTGCGCTACAGCAGTCAATGCGAGGCAAGCGATGTAGCCACCATGACCTTACTTCTCCAATGGAATGCGATTGATCCGGTTTCGGCATTAGAAGATCAACGCAATGATGAAGTTTATCAGGCTCAGGGGAACCGTAATCCCTTTATTGATAATCCCATTTTTGCTACTCGCATTTGGGGTGGTCCAACTGCTCAAGACCGTTTCACCAATGCCATTGCAGATCCACAAAACTTTAGTCTAACCGCCGCTGCAAGCAGTATTAGTTTTAGTGCTACTGCCAATTCATCCAGTGATGATGTGTTATTGGCCTTTACTTCTGCCAATGGAAGCTTTGGAGCACCCAGTGGAAGCTTAAGCGCTGGAAATAGTATTAGTGGTGGTGGTACGGTTTTGTATAAAGGTCCTGCTGCCAATATTCCGGATCATACCGGCTTAAATTCCGGCACGGTTTACAAATACAAATTATGGTCAGTTGGCAGTTCCAATACTTACAGCACCGGTATTGAAAAGTCGATCAGCACTACTGGTGGTTCCCTAATTTCTCTATACCAAAACAGTTTTGAAGGCACAACCAGCGATACTTGGAATTATACCGCCAACCCTACCGCCTATAATTTAAATGATGATATCTGGGATGTGGTAAGCTCCAATGGCGGAGTAGCCAATGCCAGTGATGGCAATCAATTCTGGGGAATTCGTGATTTGAATAATAGCAATGGCGGTGGAAATTTTTACCACATCCTCGAGTTCCAAACCATTGATATCAGTGCTCAAAGCAATGTTGAATTGAGCTTCGACTATTATGCAGAAGCCTTTGAAAGCAGCGATCTCCTGGAATATGAGCTTCTTTATGATAATGTTAGTCAAGGAATTGTAACTCTCTTTCAAGGTGCTACTGGCGGTATATCCAGTGGTGGATGGCAAAGCATAAGCCTATCCATTCCCGATGCGGTTAATCAAATTCAATTGCGTTTAAGAGCCAAGCAAGATGGTGGATCCGATTTTGGAGGTTTTGATCATATAGTACTGGAATCCGCTTTGACGGCCCCTCAATTAGCAGTATCGGCCTACAGTCCTACCGCCGCCCAGGTACAATTAACGGCAAACAGTAATGGGGATTCTATTTTACTCGTTTACGGCGAAGGCGCCAATTTAAACTTTGGCACCGCCAGCGGATTGTACAGTGTGGGGCAAAGCTTTCAAGGAATTGGCGAAGTAGCCTATTTCGGACCGGCTACCAACTTGGCTCCCATCACACGATTAAATGAAGGGGCCGACTATAGTTTTGCGGCCTATAGCTTTAATGGAAATTCCTATAGCAGTCCGGTAAGTGCCAGCCTTAGTCTCCCTGATGCTGAAGGCAGTGGCAGTGCTCAACTTTATTTTCAAGGTTTCGAAGGCGATGCTTCCGATAATTGGACCTTGAATTCCGGTAATGGAGCTATAAGCAGCGACCTTGGAGCCTCGGACTATCCACCCAACGAACGTATTTTAAGTGGATCCAATTCCTGGCAGGTAAACAATAGCAGTCAGAGCTTAGAACTAGCCACGGTAAACACCTCATCAGCGGATAGTTTAAGTCTGGTGATCAATTTAAGTTCTACGGCTTTGACCTCTGGAAATGGAGCGGATGGAGCCGATTACATTAAAGTTTATCTGGATATAAATGGGGGCGGATTCGGCGCAAGCCCAGACCTTACCATTAATGGAAACAACAATGCTAAATGGGGTTATGGAAGCTATTCCAGCGGTAGTGGCAGCAATACCTCCAGTGGACAAATTATTAGCAGTTCTGGACAGAACCTCAGCTACAGCCCTGCCGGCGGAGGTTATCGTGAAGCAGATGCCTACCATCAAATAATTTTCGGTTTAAAATCAGTAAGCACCTTAGCCATCAAGATTGAAGCATCCAATAATTCGACCAACGAAGTTTGGAGTATTGATGATATCAGCTTGAGTCGACATTCCAATGCCCTGGTTTGGAACGGCAGTTATTGGAAAAACAATGAAGCCCCCAGCGCCAACACCCAAAACCGAAATATGATCATTTATCCCGGTGAAGATGCTGAAATTGATGGTTTGGCTCAGCTAAACTCTCTGGATCTGCGTAGCAATGCCGTTTTACGGGTTGGAAGTACCGGTAAATTGAACTTAAACAGTGTAGTGAATTCCGCTGGCTCCTTAATACTGGAAGCAGATAATTTGGGTACGGGTTCTTATGTGGGTCCTTCGGTTTACCTCACTTTGCAATACTATATCGATCGCGCTGGTTGGCAGCCGATTGCTTTTCCCTTTTCGGATGCCCGTTTTAAGGATATTGAATGGAGCAATGGCGCCAAGCTAAACTATGCCCCTACTGCGGGCTCCAGTACTTGCGACTCCTGCAATTTGTTTTATTACGATCCGGATCTGAATAATGGTCAAAACATTGGCACTAATGGCAGCACAGCCTACGGAACCTGGATAGGCGTGCACGATTCCAATGCGATCGTATCTCAGGACAAAGGATACTATCTCTTTGTTGGTCCACCCAATTTTGGAACGGTTCCTTTAATTATCAGTTTAAGTGGCACCACAAGGTCGGCAAACCAAAGCATGAACACCCAGGATGGAAACGGAGGTTGGAATTTATTGCCCAACCCCTTTCCTACGGCTTTGGATTGGAGCGCCAAGAGTGATTTTGCTAGTGAAGGTTTTGATCAAAGCTATTGGATCTATAATGGCAGTGCCTACGCTGCTTATGTGAATGGCACGGGTGTGAATAATGCCAATGGTTATATTCCGGCCGGACAAGCCTTCTTTGTACACTCTTCCCATGCTCAAACTGGCGCCGGCATGAATACCCGCAGTTTTGGACTCGGTCAATCTATGCGCGCAGCAAATAATCGCGGTAGACATAAAATGAATGAGGAAAAAGCCATCCGCTTGGGTTTGCGAATTGATACGAACTACTTCTCTGAGATTGCATTACGCTATCAGCCAGGAGCTGAAGATGATTATAATGCTAGCGAAGATGCCCTACTGGCCGGAGGTTTGGATGAACAATCTTTCTATTTCCAATTAGATGCGGAGAAGGCACTAATCATTCGTCATGATGCACCATTAGAAGGATTTAAGCTTTATCCCTTGCAATTGGGAAGTAAAGCTCTTGCTCAAGGCCATATTCAATTGAAGGATGCTCCTGAAGATTATTTCTATTATTTCCTGGATGCGAAAAACAATTTGATCGACGTTCAGCATGAACAGGAATTGGCAGCGCAAAGCTTAGGTCAGGGACTACAATTAGTAGTATCAAAACATCGACTTAGCGAAGTGCATTTCAAAGAAGTGTTTTGGTATTTGGATGCTGGGGACATTTACCTCAACTCTTTTAAAGAATGGAAATCCATTCGCGTGCTGAATGTGCAAGGACAGGTTATTTATGAAACAGAGGAATACAGTCCGCAAGCACTTATAGCACTTAAGGAACATACGGGAGTACTGCTTTTGCAGATTCAATACCCTAATGAAGAGAAGCTTTTAAAGCTGATGCGGTAGTGGTTTCCCCCTTGGATTGCTATTGTCCTTTAGATTTGAATAAAGACGATTTTCAAGATCAATATTCGTTAATTCACCACTAGCCTTTTCAAGAATAAACGACTATCAGTTTTCACTTCAATAATGTATTGACCGGGATGCAATGAGCCTAAATTTAAATGGAACTGATTCGCAAGAAAAAGAACATCAGTATCATAAACCTTCTTCCCGGAAAGCTCAAAAATTCTGATGTGCGCAAGACCATCCTTCAATTCAGAATTAGAAATCTCCAGATTAATAAGACTCTGCGTTGGATTTGGATAGAGATTAAGTTGCTGATTGGGTAGCTCCCATTCCACAAAGCTTATATCAGTGCCACAGTCTCCAGCTCCTAAACAACCAGAGTCATCAAGGCTTAATAGCCAAACATATACACTATAAGGGCTCGGGTTTAAGTACCGATCGAAATAAGTTCCAGTTGTAATAATTCCATCATCATTCCACTGATCAATATTATAAAGCCAGCTACTATCTTCCCAATCTCCATGGTAATAGACGCGCCGCCAAATAGTATTCAAATTTTTATCTAGTTTCCAAATAAAACCTTTTGTACCGTCCAGGTAATAATAGCCTGTTAAAAGAATAGCACCATCCGCCGAACGTATTGCATTGGTAAACTCAAACTGCGTTTCTTCCGCAGGGTAAACAATCGAATCCCATACATTGTAATTTGAATCCAAAACTCTAAAAATGGCCCTATTATAGCCATTCCCATTTATATATTTACTTCGATAAATCGATGCCTGAAACAAACTGTCTTGGCCTATTGGCAGAATTTCAAAACTAACGGTATTAGAGTCTAGATACTTGTAGCGCTTATCCCAAATTTTATTTCCTAGTAAGTCCGTTTTAACTAAAAAACTCTCTACAAACTTATGGACATAAAAACATCGACCGGTTATGTAGTAGTTATCCGCCATTCTCCTTAATCGGTATGGAAAGTAGGCATGGCCATAACCAGGAGTATAGATGGGTCTGAAGTCGCGTATAGTTGAATAGCCCAACAAGTTAAGGGCAGTATCATAACGTGCTAAATACAAGCCCAGTTGCAGATCTATATTAGCATAATGCCCAAGCAGGACAATTTGATTGGAATCCACTAAAACATCAAAGGAGTTTATAGTGGTGGTTCCAGGTAAATCTAATTTTACAGAATTGAGTGTATCTAAATCGTTGTTTATCTTATATAATCTAGGATATGCCGTATCTTGAGTCGGATTGAAAAAATCCTGAACGCATAAAAGTGAGGAACCACTGATTCGCTGTAACATGTTCCTCCTCATACTAATAAGGGTAATACCCTTTTCCTGAACATCGTAGTAATTAGAATCTAAAAGTTGACCTTGGCGCGAAAACTTCTTATAGGTGAAAGCCGTGCGATTACCTTCTACCACAGAAAAGCTATACAGCACACTATCCTCAACCAACATTGCAGGTGCACCAGAAATTGCAAGTCGATTAGAGTAACTTTTTAAGTCAAAGGTTTGAGCATAACTGGAGCCTCCTGTTAAAAGGAGAAATATTAATATGTATGAGAAATATTTCATTAAAAGAGTTAAGGGCGGTGACCTTACAGACGGCTCTTCCAATTGGTATTAGTGAATTAGAACCCTAACCAAAAACAAGCTTCTATTAGTTTTCAGCTCCAAAACATACTGACCTTGATTAAGCTTACTTACATCCAAGCGTAGCTCCCCTTGGAAGAATTGAACTTTTTCCTCTAAAACAAGCTCACCATCCAAACTAAAAATGTGAGCAGTTCCCTGCATATTTTGACATTCAGGAAGTCCCATTTCAAGGTTCAGGTAATCATGTGCCGGATTTGGATACACGCTCAAACCCTGTTCGGGTAAAACCCATTCCACAAAGCTAATATCAGAGCCACAATCTCCAGCTCCTAAACAACCAGAGTCATCAAGGCTTAATAGCCAAACATATACATTGTAGGGGCTCGGATTTAAGTATCTGTCGAAATAAGTTCCGGTAGCTATGATACCCTTATCTCCCCAATGATCTGCACTATAGAGCTGTAAGCTTCCCCTGATCCGAACCATTAGTTAATTGACTTTTCCAAAGATAGTATTGTTTTCAACCACCCCGAGGGTACCCTCGGGGTGGTTGCGTTTGGCGTATACCCTAGGCGGTATATTTCCTAATGAATCATGAGGTTTAAAGTTGTTATAGTCATGCATCCACTTTTCTGTTTGCTCCCTTACCTGATGGATATCTTCAAAAATATATTTGTCCAGCACTCCTCGGCGGTAGCTTCCATTAAATCGCTCTATAAAAGCGTTCTGTGTGGGTTTGCCGGGTTGGATATATCTAAATTCTATTTCATGAATGACGCTCCATGATTTAGTGAGCTCAGCAATGAACTCGGGCCCATTGTCCATTCGGATCACATCGGGTTTACCCCTGCGATTGATTAAATGATTAAGCACATATACTACTCTGTTTGATGGAAGTGAGAAATCTACTTCGATATGTAGTGCTTCTCGATTGTAGTCATCAATTACCGTGAATGCACGAAACTTGCGCTTGTTTTCTAGTACATCATGTACAAAGTCCATACTCCAGGTCTGATTCGGCCTATCAGGCACCACTAACGGTTCTTTTACCCGAGCGGGTAATCGCTTCTTAACCTTTCGTCTTAAAGGTAGTTTTAAAGCCACATAAACACGATGTAGTCGTTTGTGGTTCCAAGTCTTGCCTTCATTACGTAAGCGGTGATAGGCGTTCCAAAAGCCTTCCTCAGAATGTTCTTTTGCTTTCGTCAGTAATGCTTCTTCCAGCTCACGATCATCCTTTGCTTGGGCTTGATAGTAATACACGCTTTTACTGAGGTTTAATACACGGCATGCCCTGCTAATACCGTAGCGTCTAGATATTTCCTGACCAATCTCTCTCTTACGGCAGGGCTTTAAAGCTTTTTTTCAATAATCTCTTTAGCTAGTTGATGATCTAGGGCCAGGTTCGCGTACATCTGCTTAAGCTTCCTGTTTTCCTCTTCAAGATCCTTTATACGCTTTAACTCCTTTCCACTCATGCCAGCATAACGCTCTCGCCATTTGTAAAACGTTGCGGTACTAACCCCGTACTCTCGGCTCAATTCCTGTGCACTTCTACCTTGATCAAACTCTTTCAAGACCCTGGCAATCTTCTCTGGCGAAAACTTACTCTTTCTCATAATCGACTGTTTAAAATTAATCCTATTCCTCTACTTTTAAACAGTTCGGTTTTAAGGGAAGCTTACAGAGCGAACTATTATCTTCCCAATCACCATGATAATAAACTCGTCGCCAAATGGTATTTAAGCCCTTATCTAGCTTCCAGACAAAACCCTTTTCTCCGTCCAGATTGTAATTCCCAATCACATAAATAAACCCACCTTGTTGCCATGCGCTCTCTATTGTAAAATAGGCTTCTTCATCAGAATAAGCACTGTCATTAATAACAACACCTGATGTGTCAACTATCCTGAAAATTGCCTTTCCTTTATCTGCTCCACTATCTTGAGATGATAGAAAATAGTGAGGTATAAACAAACTATCTAGCCCAATAGGAACCACACTTGCATCCAGTCCATTTAAGCCCATGTACTGGTAGCGCTTATCCCAAATCTTATTTCCCTGCAAATCCGTTTTAACCAAGAAGCCCTCTACAAACTTATGGACATAAAAACAACGACCAGTGATGTAGTAGTTATCCGCCATTCTCCTTAATCGGTATGGAAAGTAGGCATGGCCATAACCAGGAGTATAGATGGGTCTGAAGTCGCGTATAGTTGAATAGCCTAATAAATTTAGAGCAGTATCATAGCGGGCTAAATACAAACCCAGTTGCAAATCAATATTAATATAATGCCCAAGCAGGACGATTTGATTGGAATCAACTAAAACATCAAACGAGTTGATACCAGTGGTTCCCGGTAAATCCAATTTCACAGAATAAAGCGTATCTAAATCGTTGTTTATCTTATACAATCTAGGGTATGCAGTATCATGAGTTGGATTGAAAAAATCCTGAACACACAAAAGTGAAGAACTACTAATTCGTCGCAACATGTTCCTCCTCATCCCGATAAGGCTAACCCTCTTTTCTTGAACATCGTAATAATTGGAATCTAAAAGTTGCCCTTGACGCGAAAACTTCTTATAGGTGAAAGCAGTATGACTACCTTCTATCATAGAAAAGCTGTACAGCACGCTATCCTCAACCAACATAGCCGGCGAACCAAAAATATCGAGTCGACTAGAGTAACTTTTTAAGTTAAAAGTTTGAGCATAGCTGGGAGCTACCATGAATTGGAAAAAGAAAACTATACAAAAAGTACGCTTCATAAAACTTGATAAAGAGAACTGCCAATCCCAAGAAAACTTGCAGTAAACCGATTAGTAAAAACTAAGGTCCAAATTTCATCTTCAAAAACTTAAACATCATGCCCTTCAAAATACTCAATAAAAATAAAAAGCCGTCTCGGTTAAACCGAGACGGCTTTGGTTTGGACAAGCAGTAAATTGGAGCTGCGCTTAAGCGTCCTTTTTACTATCGTGAACCTTCTTGATTCCTAAGGCGGCACCAGCGGCAGCCAAAATGGCTAAGCCAGGAATGGGCGCGGTATTATCGGAAGAAGGCGGTGCAGGCTGTGCACTCATTTGAAGACCGAGCATTAAGAATAGCCCTAAGCCTAGTACTTTCATTGTTTTCATGTTCTCTTAGGTTTTAATTAAAACTTCTTGATCATCACCTTGCTACTGTGGCTTACTTGCTCACGATCCAGCAAATGGATCAAGTATACTCCGGTGCTGAAAGATTCAGTTCCGATTTGGTGTTGGATGTTTTGGGCGTCTAATTGACCTTGGTAAATCAATTGACCGCGCATATCGCGTACTTCAATTTCTTGGAAGCCTGCTTTGAAATCATCATTGATCACCAGATTTCCATTGGCATCTTGATACCAGCTCAAGCTATTGTTAGAATTCTCTTCTAAGCCAATGCTTTGATCTGTTCCCAACAATAAGTAGAAGCGATTGTGGATGATTCCCGTTTGATTTACGCTAAACTGATAGTCATGCTGACTTAAATCGGTTTTGGTACCATTTAAGCTGTCTACTAAGATGATGGCATTAGTTGCATCCCAGGTATTCAGAGAATCCAAAGAGATGGTATACATTCCTTTGTACCATGCATCCACACCTAATGGAATGCTCTTCACCATACCGCTTTGTACATAAGGCAAACCTTGAATACTGTACTCTAAGCTATCCTGCATAGAATAGAAAGAATGGTATTGATTGGCCTTGTAGATTGGGGCATCGAAAAGGTTATCGTAAGCATCACTGGCGCGATTATCCAACATGATCAAGATTTGGTTTGCCGCAGAATCTGTGCTTAGATTAAACCAGGCTCTCTCGCGAGTCTCGGTTTTGAAGAATCCAGCACTGGTATTACCGCTCACATCACGCATGGCATTGGTGAAAGTGAAGCTTAAATTTCCACCGGCGTAGCCAGGTGCTACCTGTACAAAGAAACCTTGCATGGCACGCGTACTGCTACTTGGGCTATTGCGGTTAGAATTAGGTGCAGCCACATGGCCAGATGCATTCCAACTTGCATATTGGGCATCACCAGCATTTGATGGACTGGCATCCCAATAGTAAGCAGTAGCAACGATATCGCTATGAGCCGAAGCAAAGGCGGTGAAGTCAATAGCAGATGGATAAGGGTTACCTAAAAGGATATAATCTCCAGCGCTAACACTATTCACGGTAATACTTACATCCCCATTATTGATATTCCCGCTAAAGGTCTTGCTATCATTGAAGTTTACTCCTCCATTTAAGCTAGGTGTAGCGGCATATCCCTGACCAGGATTCATGGTTCCGCTGGAATAAGATGACCAACCGGTACCGGTGATATATTGATACAGGTCATTGGGGTTAGAAGCACTAAATACGGTAGCAATATTGGCATTGCTAAGCGGTGAAGACCAGTAGCTAAAACGGGTTTGGTTAAAAGGAGTAAAGGCACGGCTTACGCTATAGCTTCCACTTCCTGAGTTCGCATCACTAGCCTTGGTTTGTACCAGGCTGGCACCGCTTTCTACTACAATACTGCCATTGTTGGCGATATCACCGTGAACGGTTAATACATTACCCGAGCTAACGGTTAAAGTTGCTCCAGACTCTATGCTCAAATCCTTCACCGCTGCATCAGCTACAAATGAATAGCTTTCGCCAGTTTTCACAGTAGCATTAGCTGAATCTGTACTACTATTCGGAGTAGTATTCCAGGCAGAGCTGGTATAGATAAGCTCGGTAATGGCCGCGCTTCCGGGTGTACCTCCGTCTGCATAAGAAGCTCTCCAATTAGCTCCTTGTGAATTGTCAGATGCAAGATCCATTAAAGTTAAACTTGGACCATTACCATCCGCAGTCGTTGGCCAGGGCGAAGCATCATCATAGACTACTTCATCAATAGTAACATTAGCACCACTGGGATCGTAAATAATAGCTACCGTTTCACTGGCATTACCCAAATTGTTGCTATTGTTGGTAGAAGCCACATTGGCATTCAGAACATTTAAGCTATTGGTATCTGGAGTGAAGGCATTGTCATTATTGAAAGTACCATCTCCATTACTTCCTACCGCAATGGTTAAATAGGCTCCAGTATTAATGGTGAAACCATTTAAGTCAAAGTTGTTTCCAGAATAGCTTAATCTCCAAGAGCCGTCGAAGCTAATAGCGGAACCCGAAGCATTGTAGATTTCAATCCACTCATCATCGGTGCTGCTGGAATTGTACATGATTTCGCTGATCACTAAGTCACCGGCGGAAGGAAGGGCTGCAGGGGTTGCATTACCTCCACTTACTTCACTGGAGAATTCATCATCATCTGCGTTTCCACTTACTACTTTATAGGTGTATCCATATACATAATAGGTGGTTCCGGTGGTTAAACCTGTAACGGTAATACTACCATTGGCATCGGTGGTTTGATTGGCCACACAATAGGCATTGTCATTAATACCAGCGTCAGTAGCAAAGGTGCCACTAGCATAAGCTAAATTGGCCGTATAGTCAATACCATCCTGACCGCTAGCACTTAAATCGATACCATTAGAACCATCCGAAACAAAGATTAAAACACCATCCCAATCTGTTCCGAAAGTACCACTAGGCTTAGTCCAGCTAATATCCATGGTAGTGGTAGTGAAGGTTCCGATACTTAAACCAATTGGTGTAGGCACCGCACCTACTGCTGGGCGAATGCCTTGAATCCAGGTGGTATTAGCCCCTCCGTTTGGAGCACCAGGAGTACCACTGGTAGAGGCATCGGTAGTCCAGTTTGAAGCATTGCTTAATGCAGAGTTTGCACTGGAAGATCCGGTATAATAAGTAACCTGACCTGAACCTGGTCCACTAATGGTTGAAGATGGATGCGTAACCGCCATATCGTGAACAATCACATTGCTGGCATCGCGAATTGCGGCAAGGTCATCACCATCAGAGTTTCCGAAAGAACCCCAAGAACCTGAGAAGTAGGTGCTGTTGTTTGAAGCTATAGTTACTTGATGATCGCTAAAATCAGTATCATCTGTAATGGTTCCATCCACATCGCCACCATTATATATGGCAATCACCGTACCTGCATCCACATTTGACCAGGCATTATCAGTACTGAACTCCAAGAATTCAGAATAGGAACCATCATCATTATCACCAATATCCCAACCTCTAAGGTCAGTTCCATTTTCAGTAACCACGATTTCAATCCATTCTTTAGATCCACCGGATCCTTGAGACATTTCATTGATGAAAACCGCGATACCAGAGCTTGGGGTAGCATTATCTTCGACACCGGTGCTCCAGTTTGATCCCTTACGGGCAAAAACCTTGAAGAAGTACTGAGTTCCATTACTTAATCCGGTGATAGTGGTATTGGTCCCGGTTCCATTGTAAACTACGGATCCAGCAGTTGGGAAACTTGGATTATTGGCATCCGTATAATCCTGTGAATTGGCAGTATATCCACTACCACTTGGAGTTCCAGAAATAGTTGCAGTATGAGCTACTACAATTACTTCATCAAAACAAGAAGGATTGGTCCAACTTAAATTTGCTTCAGAACTTCCGGCACCTGCGCTAAACGAGCTAGCATCGGCTGGATTGGCATTAATTATAGTTTGGGTTCCTGCACCACTGGCTGTGCCAGAAGTATTGGTGCTGCCATTAAATCCAAGATCGGCATCCTCAATTAATGTAACTGCAATGGTGTTAGTGGCAATTGCAGCACAAGGAAAATCAACACTAATAAAGAAATAGCCCGTAGAACCATTGGTAATAATCTGGTTAAAGGAGCTAAAGGATTGTACACCTGCGGCAGTTGGACTAGCAATAGTTGCTAAAGTCTGATCTGAACCAGCATCGAAACTATTATCCGTAGAATACCATAATTTAAGATTGCTAATATCCGAAGCTTGATAAGTTCCTGAAGTAGTGATGTCTAATCCATTAAAGTCGGCATTTGCATCACTAACACTAATCTGAAAACTTGATAAGACATGGTTAGAGCTATCCCCCGGTACATTCGCTGCTGTAATCTGAGTGCCATTATCGGCTAAAACCGTACGAGGAGTTGCTGATACGATAGTTTGGATTCCGGCAGCACTGGAATTATTGGTAACTGTACCCGCATTAAAGCTAAGGCTTGGAATTTGCGCGGTTAAGGTATTAGACGCATCCGCTGAAGCATTAACATCAGCCACTAACCAGAAATATCCGGAAGTTCCAGAAGTAATGGTAGTTGATAATCCACTAAAGCTTAAGCTCTGCGAAGTTCCATTTCCACTACCAGCGATATCCGAACCAATTTGACTGGCTGAAGCAAAGCTGTTACTGCTGGCATAGTACAATTGGAAATTATCAATATCATCAGAATCAAAAGTTCCATTAACCGTGATATCAAAGTCACTGAGGGTAGCATCATTATCCGAAACCGCAGCTGAAACCGCCGCCAAAATATGATTTAAGGCTCCTTGAGAAACATTAGCTACTGAGGGTTGAGCATTGTCCTCAACGGTGATACTTGGTAGAGCCGCAGTACTTAAGCTAATATCATCTATCCTCCAATAAGAGAAGCGATCACCATTAGATGCATATAACCAACGTATATATAAGCTGCTGCTGCCAGCACCATTGGAAGTACTGATTTGAACCGATTCAGTTCCAGTTTCATCAACCGATACAGTCTTAGTATAGATATCATTAAAGTTAGATCCGTCAGTACTGGTTTGGACCTTAATTACATAGTCCGCACCAGAACCACCTTCATAATAATCCAGATTCTGTTTCCAGCTCAGGTCGATTAGATTAGCACTTGAAGCATCAATGGGTTCGGAAGTAATAGCACTAGTCCCTGGATTGTCATTACTAAATGTCAATTCCGCTTCATAGGCAGAACCTCCGGCATTTGCACTATTGGCAACCGTAAAGTCAGTGAAAGTCCAGCCGGTAGGTACTGATGAATTGGTAAAAGCCTGGCTATAAGGTAAAGGAGCATTCTCATTATCGGTGATGCTTAAATCCAATTGATTGGTGGGTCCAACCGCAGCATTAGAACCACCGGCAACAGATTGAATTTCGAAAATCAGATTTTCAGTTCCTTCATAGACAGCATCATCAGTAATAGTTAAAGTGATAGTTTGGTCGGCCGCACTTCCCGCAGGAAAAGTAACATTGGCTTGGGCAGCTGGACTAGGATAGTTATTTACATCCGCGGCTGTACCCGTACCGCCAGCAACAATAGCAACATAGCAGGTAGTAGCATTGCTGGCATCTTCATTAGTAATGGATAATGTAAGGTCATAAGTACCATCTCCTTCATTTACGGTAGCTGAAGAGCTGGCAAAATTTACGCGAGTATCCGAAGAAGCCAACGTACCTTGAACCAACACATTATCTAAGCGATGGTACTCCGAACCGGCCCCATTATTCATGGTTACTCTGATTTCTAAGGAAGATCCGCTTAAGCCACTTTCACTAACGGTAGCTGAAGTAAAATCATCGTTTAAGGAACCATTGGTACTGGCTTGAGTCCAGGCTCCACCATCGATACGATATTCGGTAACAAAGATATCGGAGGCTTCCATGGTTCCATCTTCCGCCGCATCAAGGCTGATACTAACATTGGTATAAGCAGATATATCAATGGAAGGACTTAACCAGTAGGCATCACCATCAATATCGCGAGCCTCAAATATTTCGCTCACTACTTGAAACCAATCGGAAGTTGCCGATAAAGTGGCGGCACTTACATCTACATTCCAAGTAACCCCTGAAACATCGATGGTGGGTGTTGGCCCCACGGCACCTTTACCATTCTGTCCGGTAAAGTCTTCCGAGTAGATTGTAGTTTGACCATAAAGAATTGATCCCAGAAAAAGGAACAATCCCACTAACTTTAATTTTTGCAGCATAATCCAGAATTTTGATTAATGCCACAAAACTAGAGGCCAAAAAGCCCTGAAAATTTCGATTAAAGTTATAAGTAATTCAAAGCAGGTTTAAGCGTTTCTCAAGCTGATGTTAAGCTTTTTACCTCAATGTTAAGCTCGGTTCTTGCAGCGCTGAATTAACAGTATCACAAAAACTATAACAGCATTTTACTACAATATAAAACACTTAAAGTCAGTTATTTACCGGTAAATCCATGTGTCTTTTTTAAGACTTAAGAATTAACCTAGGCTTGACCTCTTAAAGCCAACCTACTTCAGTTTATATTGACTTAACAAGCAATATGTAGTATTCACACTAATAATTGAATAATTCGAATTCAATTAGGGCGCTAATCGCTCTATCTTCCAATCTTGATCTTCCAATTTTTCATAGAGAACCCGATCATGTAATCGCGAGCTTCTACCTTGCCAGAATTCAATGCGGCTAGGCATTAATCGATAACCACCCCAATGCTCAGGTCGAGGTACATCATCCTGGTATTTGGCGCTAAATTCTGTCAATCGATCTTCTAATATCTGACGAGATTCAATAACCGTACTCTGGGGTGAAACCCAAGCGCCAACCTGAGATCCGTGGGGCCTACTTTTAAAATAGGCGGTGGATTCTTCTGCACTTAATTTTTGTACTTCTCCTTCTACCCTCACCTGACGTTCCAATTCGGGCCAAAAGAAACACATACTGGCTTTGGGATTTGCAGCTAATTCCTGTCCTTTAGCGCTCTTGTAATTAGTATAGAATTCAAATCCTCCTTGATCCACTCCCTTTAGCAGCAGCACGCGGCTATGAGGCATTCCATCTGAATCTACAGTTGCCAAGACAAAGGCATTAGGATCTTTGGGTGAAGCTGCCTCATAATCTTCATACCATTTTTGAAATTGCGAGAGTGGATTCTCAGCAACTTCATTCACATTTAAAGTTCCTTTTTGATAATCGACTCTTTGATCTTGCAATTTCTCTTTCATGGCTTGCGTTTTTTATTAAGAATTCGTTGATAATTCTCTTTGCAAAAGTACCCATTAGCCACTATCTTCGATCTACGATGAGTCTAAATTTGAGCATCCCGGATAAAGGAAAAATTCTAATCGCTGAACCCATGCTAGGGGATCCGAATTTTGATCGCACAGTAGTTTTACTAGCCGATCACAATGAGGAAGGAACAGTAGGCTTTGTCCTAAATCGAAAAGTGGATGTAGAATTTGATGATCTGGTCTTAGACTTCCCTTCTTTCGATGCTGAAATTTATGAAGGAGGCCCGGTACAAGGCGATAATCTGTTTTTCTTGCATCGCAAAGGCGATTTAATTCCGGGTAGCGAGGAAATTATGGAGGGCGTTTTTTGGGGAGGTGATTTAGATATCCTCAAAGAGATGATTGCCCTCGAAATGGTGCTACCCTCCGATATTCGTTTTTTCCTAGGTTATAGCGGTTGGTCTTCCGGTCAGCTTAATGATGAACTCAATCAGAAGTCATGGCTGGTAGCCGAAAGCAATTCTACATTAATTTTCGATACCGATATTGATGGCTTATGGTCGACCATCATGAAGCAAATGGGTGGAGACTACGCCCTTTGGCATAATGCCCCCTTAGATCCTAGTCTAAACTAAGAGCCACTTTCACATTGAGTTTTTTCAGCATCTCAGCTGCTATTTCAGAAGTATAGGTCTTTCGACGGTATTTCTCTATCCATCGTAATCCATGCATGCTATTGCTTAGCCATACTTCGTCTGCCTTTTGTAAAGCAAAGGGTGAAAAGTTCTCTTCTTTCAATTCTAAATCCAATTGAGGAGCCAATTCCATAATCTGCTTACGCATCACTCCTTTTAAGCAGCCACTGCTCAATGGTGGAGTAATCAATTGCTTGCCTTTCAGCATGAAAATATTGGCATTGGTCGATTCAATTACCTCCTTCTTTTCATTGAGGAGCAATACATCATCCAGATTATTCTCCTTGGCAAAAACACTGGCAATTGCATACAACTGAGCAGAGGTAGACTTAATGTTTCCCAATAGGCCACTAAGCTTATAGTAATCTTTAAAGAGATCTACTTCCATCCCCTTTTCATTGAGCACATAAGCATTGTGCTCCCAAGGTTTTACTGTAATGAGAAAGTCTATCTCATTGCTTTCGGGACTATACAATCCTCCTGCTTTGCGAACCACCAATAAACGAACTCTCGCACTTTGGTCTTCCAGCTGATTTGCTTTCAAAGTTTTACGAATCTGTTCTTCGAGATATTCTGGCGAAAAGTTCATGGGAATCTCCATTCGTACAATTCGCATACTCGCCATTAAACGGAAATAATGGTCTTCAAAAAAATTGAGACGATTGCGACTGTATTTAAGGCTTTCGAATATGCCATCCCCATAATTCAAACCCCGATTATTGAGCTGAATGTTGAGATGCTTATTGCGAATAATATACCCGTTGAGATTGTAGTTCATGCTCCCAAATTTGGCCGACAAAGGTATAAAGCAAAAAGCCCCGAACCTGTAGTTCGGGGCTTTTGTATGATAAGCTTTTTAAATCTTATTGCTTAATAAAACGGCTAGTTGCCGATCCGCGATTAGTTTGCACACTAATAAAGTATACACCAGGCTTTAAGCTCTCGATAGAGATGTCATTCTTCATTCCTTCCAAACGACCAGCGCTAACCAAGCGACCGGTATTATCCATAATCTCATAGCTGCTTAAATCAAGGTCAGCATCCATCAACTCTAAAGAAAGAGTGTGCTGAGCAGGATTAGGATACATAGAAATAGACTTATTGAAGTTGAACTCATCGGTTCCGATCAAATTCATTTGATAAATCAAACGTGGAGTCACATATCCTAAGATTGTATCCTGGTAAGCACGACCGAATGCAGGTGACATATTAGGATTACTAGCCAATCCAGCCATGTGATAAGTAATTACGGGAGGACCTGCAATTAAGGTATCCGACGCGATAGGACCATTGGGATCCCACCATTGCCATGGTGAACCATTATTATTGAATAAGCTGGAAGCCAAAGGACGAATTACCGGATACATACCTTCTGCATTCGATACGGTAATAGTATCAAATGGCGCAGGGAAAATATAAGGGTAAGTTACACCGTAGCGAGCACGGGCCGCCAAAGTAATAGGATCATTGTAGGTATTGTTAATCCAGGCATTGTTATTTCCTAAACTATTTGCTTTTACCTGGAACACATTAGCACCGGATACATCTACCACATCATCTTGAGTAGTAGGTACCACAACAGTACCATTTCCGAAAGGTGCAAATGGATCACGAACACACTGGAAAGAAATCATAGATGCATCGCCAGCTTCCAACCAGGAGAGATCCGCTAAAGCACCTCCCATATTGATACACATATCTACTTCAGTAGACTGACCATTACCAACGTATAAGTTTAGGTTACCACCTAAGCCTTCGATATTACCAACCAGATTGGAATCAACGAAAGAGTTAGTAGTTGCAGGGTTAATAAATTTAGGGATTTCCACTTCAGCCCACTTGTCTAAAGTAACATAGGCCAAGGCTACATAACCTCCGGAACCTTCACCGAATAATACTACACGGTTTGGATCAATTCCCAGATTAGAAGCATCCGCTTTTAATACCCGTACCAATTCTTTGATATCGTGAATAGCACGATATACAGCATTTAATAATTGAGCACGACGTACAAATTGATTCGGATCTAATGGATTCCATCCTAAGCGGTAATTAGCGGCTACCGCCACAAAACCACGCTTGGCTAATTTCTCGCACATTACGATAGCAGAACTGTCATTCTTGGATCCATTGATACCGCCATTTAATCCAGGAGGTAAGAAGTTACCGGTATGGATATAAATTGCTAAAGGACGATTGGTAGCCGTATCTCCAACCGGAGTATAAACATCCATGTTTAAGGTCGTAACCTTAACATCAGTTGTCGTATCAAAAGGATTGAAAAATGCCGAAGGAATCGGCTGTCCCTGAGCCAGGGCTGTCTTAATAGTGGTTACATCATTTACTACAGATGCAGGATCACTGAGGTCCGAGGTAAGGAAATCAATGTTCGTCGCATAGGGTTGATTTGCGTTTACATTCACTTGGCTAAATACTTCGGCGGTATATCGCTGGGCTGAAGCCACACCACTGAAGGCCAAAAGAAGAAGTAATGTTTTTTTCATCTGCTATTTATTTGTTGTTTCGAATTTAAGGAAATTTTTATCCGGAATATCAGTCAAGCTCGACCAATACTGAAAAGTACGCCAATCGACCTACTCTTGGTCCGCCGTAAACCTGAAATACTTTATTGTTTAAAATATTGGAAGCACCAAGCTTAAAGGTACTGTGCCAGGGCTTTACAGCATAACTCACCTGCGCATCTACCAAATCATAGGTATTAATAAAACCGGTAAACTGTGGGGACCCTTCAAAGGTAAATCCTTGAATCCACTTATAGGTTACCGCAAAGCCCAAGCTATGATCCTTGCCTTTCCAGGGCTTATAGTCCCTTCCGGAGAAGCTTAAATTATACTTATGCTTAGGGGTGTTAAAAGCTGGAACGATGGGATCTTCAGAACTTGACTTATCCAATTCTTCCTGATAAAAGGTCTTAGTAATGAAATTTGATTTTGGAGTCAGGTCGATAGAGTTATAGCTGTAATTCCCACTTAAACTCAAATGATCATCCAGATAGTAATTCACGCCAGCATTAAAGCCTTGGGTAGTAACCAAACCTTCGGCATTAGCCGCTACCCTATAAGCACTTAAACTGCGAATTCGATCTCTAAAAGTGGGATCAAAACGCGGGTCAAGCCCGAATTGGAAACCTATAAAGCTGGTATACCAGGAGTGGAAATAATTGAAATCCACAAATACTCTTTTAAACCAGGTTCCGCGATAACCAATTTCGGCGGTGGTTACGCGTTCAGGTTCAATGGGTGCCACATTAAAGAAATCAAGATTATCACGATCCAAATTCTCCTGAGAGCGGTAATAGTCGAAAGAATCAAAGGTGATCAAGGAATCGTAACCATTGATATTACCTAATAAAACGGCTCTTCCCACATCATAACGCAGGTATTGATCTTGCAAAGTTGGATTACGAATGGCCCGACCTAAAGAGCCACGGAAAGTGTGATTTGCTCCCAAATTATAAACCAAAGAAGCTGCGGGTGAAAAGAGATAATCAAAGTTTTGATTCTTATCCATCCGTAAGGTAAAGCTGGCTTTTAAAACCTCACCTAAGAAGAACTTTTCAGCACCATAGTAAAAACCAAATTCCGAATTGGATATCTGTCGGTATTCTTGCGAAATCACATTTCCAACACTATCGGTTTTAATGGAAGAAGGAATTACTTCATCAAAAATATTTCCTCTTGAATTAGGGCGATACAAACGGAAATTACCTCCTACCCGCATATTTCCATCAAAGGCTTCGAATTTATATTCGCCCATAATATGATAAAGGGCGGAACGATCGTAAAAGCGAGAACCGCCATCGGTAAAGGTGCGGGAGGTTACATCATTAAAAATCGAATCATATGCTGCCGATCCTGGCAAAGGACGTCCGCCTGCAATAATGCCCAATAAAGAATCATGGAAATTGCTGAGCAACTCATTGTATTCTCTTAAAATATCCTGGTACTCATTGGCATAAAATGCCGAATCGAAACTAGGGCTAGCGACATTAAAATTTGCGGCATTCTGAAAGGCATTGGCAAAGCGGAATGGAGCGCCAGACCATGCAGAACTATAGGTTTGGTTCCAGGTGGCTTCATCCCCTAAAACCGCATCATTCATTTTAAAGGCGGTTAATACCGCATCGTAACTCTGCCCTGCATCTTCAACCGTTGCATAAGCTCGAACAAAGAATTTATCCTGCTTGGAAACTTCCACGATGTTTTGCATAAACTGGATCCCCTTGAGGCTAAATCGGTTTTCACCTTGATACACTGTAGTACCAGTACCATAGTTCAAGGTATAATCAAAGCGTAGATCATTATCAGTGCGGTAGGCCAGATTAATATTACCCTTGAAATTTCGCGTATCATAATCTACCAAATCTACTTCCTGATAACCGGGACGGTAAAATATCCCTAAACCCGGGCGATTGTTGAATTTCACATCTTCAAAGGACTCTCGCTCATTATTGGAAGCCAGACTTTCATCGCCATAAACATTCACCGCATCATAACGACCTGGATTAGTACGATCTACTTTCGAATCATCTACGGGATCGTAATTATCCGCTTCCCAGTCATCGGCACGGAGGTAAAATAAATTGATCTTGAAAGCGAAATCATCACGGCTATCACTAAACAGCTTAAAAGACTCGGCATAACGCACCGCGGTTTCCGATAAGGCCCGCTCCCCTACTTTTTGAGAAAAAGACAATCCCTGATATAGAAAGGGATCTTTGGTAGTCATGGAGATTACACCATTAAAAGCGCCCGGACCGTAAAATGCTGTTGAAGCACCGGCGATGATATCAACTGTGGTAATATCCAATTCATTGGCGCCAAGGAAATTTCCCAAAGAAAAGTTCAGACCTGGAGCTTGATTATCCACCCCATCAATCAATTGAAGGCTTCGCACAGGTGAAGTAGAATTAAAGCCACGCGTATTAATGATTTTGAAACCGATACTGGCAGAGGTTAAATCCACCCCCTTCAAATTACCCAGGGCTTCATAGAAGTTAGGTGCAGGAGTTTCACGAATGGCCCTGCCATCCAAAGCTTCCACGGTTAAAGCGGATTCTCTTTGTTTTTTACTGAGTCTTTGCTCGATAATATCCACCGCTTCGAGCATTTCACTGTCTTCTCTTAATCGGATTGTTAATTCCTGTTCAGGAGATTTAACTTCCACCTCCAATTCTTGATATCCTATAAATGAGACTAAAATTCGAAGAGGAAAAGCAGTTTTTTTTGCGTCTAAACTGAAATTTCCATCTAAATCTGTGGAAGTTCCCAGGCTGGTACCCTTAATTACTACATTGGCCATGATTACCGGTTCATCGGTTTTAGCATCAATGACCTTTCCTTTAATTACCTGAGCTGCAACCGACTGCACCATCAAAAAGCAAAGTAGCCCAATACTAATTCTCCTCACTGTGTACTGCTGTTATATATTGTCTAGCAAACTAATTAATTCTTTGCGAATAGACGCTTTCAGGAGCTTTTGAAAATTCTAATTTTGCAGGCCATGATCGGCACAAAAAAAATAGTAGTGGTTTTACCGGCATATAATGCTGCTAAAACCCTGGAGCGCACCTTCAATGAAATTCCAGGTTCCATTGTAGATGAAGTAGTATTAGTGGATGATAACTCTACTGACGATACCATTGAGGTAGGAAAATCTCTTGGCATTAAGCACATTATCCCCCACGAAAAGAATAAGGGTTACGGTGGTAATCAGAAATCTTGTTACAATAAAGCACTGGAGCTTGGTGGTGATATTGTGATTATGCTTCACCCCGACTATCAATATACGCCTAAGCTCATTGAGTCGATGGCTTATTTAATTGCCAATGATGTCTATCCGGTGGTTTTAGGTTCTCGTATTCTAGGTAAAGGTGCCCTTAAGGGAGGCATGCCTTGGTATAAGTATGTGGCCAATCGTATTCTTACGCTGAGTCAGAATATTCTAATGAGTCAAAAACTTTCCGAATACCATACCGGATACCGGGCATTTTCGAAAGAAGTTTTGGAAGCCACTGCCTATAACAGCAATTCAGATGACTTTGTCTTTGATAATCAGATGCTGGCTCAGATTTTCTATAAAGGATTCGAAATTGCCGAGATTACCTGTCCTACCAAGTATTTTGAAGAAGCATCTTCAATCAACTTTAAACGCTCGGCCATCTATGGCTTAGGAGTATTAAAGGTTTCCTTGCAGTACCGATTTGCCAAATGGGGTTTAATTAAACCTGCTTATCTCGCATAGGCCTTTCGGCGATAGAAGTAAAATCCGTTTTTATGGTAGAGCAATTGAGCGTCGGGAATCTCTCGAATCATTTGACCTACCTTATTCACCTTAGTAGCAATCAATACATCCCGGTCTACCTGACCATGGTATAACCATTCCCGCTTATACGCTTTGGGATCTACATAAGGCTGTACTTCGCCATAAAACCAGGGCACATAGCTCTTATAGCCGTAATTCACTAGATAGACTTCTTCCTCGGCATGGGATTCGAAAAACTCCACCGCCGCTCTTTGTGAAATGCGTTCCACCTTACCGATAAAGAAGATCAAAGCGGCGAAAACCCATACGGCATTTCCAAAAAACAGTAAACGGAAGGAAAAATCTGGGTTTTGCTTTCGATAAATCCAATAGCCAATAATACTTAGCAAGAGAATTAAGGCAGGGGTATAATCCCAAAGAGACCAGGGCACTTCGGCATCCAAATTCGCTTTTGCAAAAGGATCTTTATCAAATAGATGAATAATATCCTCTACATGCATTCCTGCCCAGGGTAAGGCTATAGAAAGTACAATGCCAATCAGGGCAATAAAGCTTAAGCTGATGGCAATCCAAATTTTATGCTTGCGCGGAAACTCACTGATTTGCCACAGGCTTAATGCCGATAGGAAACTAATCGGATAATAGGCCATGGAACTGTAGTGAATAATCTTCGTTCCAACGAGGGAGAATAATACCAGGACCACCGATAGGAGGATTATCATCCAACGCTGGAAATCGGCTACATGCGGATACAGGCCTTCTATTTTGCCTAATCCGCGTAAAGCGAAAATGCTGGCTGGGAAACAGCCCAGCAAGAGCACTACAAAATGATAGGCCGGAAATCCACCATGACCCGCATCATTAGTGGTGAGCAGTTCCCATTGTCGGATGGTGAAATCTACAATAAAGTCGGGGCCATTAAAGCTGTATTCTACTAAAAACCAGAGTAAGAAGACCCCTAGCGCTACTAAGGAGTAAATGAGAAAATCGGAAATCTTCATTCCAAATCGCAGTGACTTGGAAATAGCATAAGCCAGCAAGGTGAGGAAGATGATTAGATAAGCTACCGGACCTTTGGTTAAAATGGCCAGGCCGATAAAAATCCCTCCTACCACCAGGTAAAAGCGAGCGGATTTAGACAGGAAAATGAAGTTTACCTGATTGCGCTTCCATAAAAAGTGAATCAGGAAAAAGAGGCCATTAAAAATGAAGAAGTTGAAATAGGGATCGATGATCCCAGATTTGAAATAGAGGAAGGGCAAGGTGGCGCCAAACCAACTTAAGGCCCAGAAGAATCCAAATTTGCGATCTACCAAAAACTTACCACTGATGTAGAGAAAAGGTAAAACAATGATTCCCAATAAGGCATTAGGGAATCGCGCCGCGTATTCGCCAATACCGAAGAGCTCCATAGAGCTGGCTTGCAACCAAAAGAACAAAGGCGGTTTTTCGGTAAAGGTTTCGAAGTTTATGGTCATGTGCAACCAATCTCCGCTCATTACCATTTCACGTGCGAGCTCCGCAAAATTTACTTCATCCCAATCAAAAAGGTGCACTCCGCCTAAGAAAGGCAGGAAAAAGAGGGCCCCTATGAGAATCCAAAACCAGGTATTTTTATCGAAGTACTTCATTGGCGTTTAAACCAGTAGGCTTGTACCCATTCCTTATTAATTCTGAATGCCAGGTACAAGGCGTTTATAGCAATAAATGCACCTAAAATAGCCCCGGCACCCACATCTCGCAAAAAATGCATGGAGAGGTAAATTCTAGAATAAGCCACTCCTAAAGCAATGCTGAAACAAAGTAATTGCCAGCCCTTTTTACGAAGAAAGAATGCCAGTACTCCCCAAGCGGCAAAAGCAGCGGTAGTATGACCACTGGGGAAGGAATGATTGTAATGGGCTTTTACGCCTGGTACTTCCCGTAGATCATAATCCAGCTGCTCAAAATAGCGCAGAGGTCTGGGTTCGTTAAAATAAGCTTTTAAAGCTGAAGAGAAAACCAAAGTAAGCAGGGCTGAAAAAATCAGGGCTAGCATCGCTCGTCTTTTCAAGAACAGAAAAGGGATAATCAGCATTAAAAAAATTAAGCCATCCCCTAGGTAAGTATACCAGGGCATGGCAGAATCTAAAAAATCGCTGTAGTACTGATTAAACCATATCTGTGTCTCCGCCAAGCCATTGCGGGCGGTAAAAAACAGAGCAATTAAACCAAAGATCAGGGTCGGTGCCAGATACCATCTTAGCGACCGAATGATTTGGTTGATTCGCATAGTCTAAGATCCAATCGTGTGCAGCAATTGGTGAACCTGGCTATCCCAAAGAAGTTTATCTTCTTCGATCTCATCTTCTTCACTGTAATCTACAATGATTAAAGAAGTATCATTGGTGAGCTCATCCACCTCAATGCGAAATTCAAAGAAATATTTGTTGCCCTCGTCTTCATCCTCTTCCCATCGAAAGCGAATGAATTGATCTTTCTTACGGGCAATACGAAAAGCATCGCGCTCCTCTCCTTCCCAGATAAAAGTATACTTCTCACCGCGAGAATTTACGTCGTCCGAAAACCACTCAGACAAACCGCTGGGAGTGGATAAATACGGGAATAACATTGATGGGGAAGCTTTTACCGGAAATTCAAGCTCGAATTTTGTTTTATCGGACATCTTAGATCATTAACTATTGAGAAGGGCGCAATATATAAAAAAGTACCAGTGAAAAACCTTGCAACAAATCTTTGTGAATTTAGAAATGTCAGTATATTTGCCGCCCGAAAACGGCGAGGTAGCTCAGTTGGTTAGAGCGTCGGATTCATAACCCGGAGGTCACGGGTTCAACTCCCGTCCTCGCTACAAAAAGAAAAAGGCTCTGATTTTCAGGGCCTTTTTTCGTTTAGTGATTTTGGTCGGATTCTTAAGCCCTCAAACTTGACTTTATTATCAACTCCGCAGGACCAGCTTTTATAAAGAGGATCGATTTTGATTTCTATTCAGAACTTTTCAAAATATTGGAGGATTCTTATCCGCCAGAGGCGGACACGGGTTCAAACCTCGTCCTCGCTACAAAAAGAAAAAGGCTCTGATTTTCAGGGCCTTTTTTCGTTATACTATCCTTGCAGCTATTTAAGCCTAATTATACCTTCCTAAGATCGCCCTCCAGCAAAACACTTTTAGGTAAGGCGGCATCAAAAAATTTCTTGAGAAAGATCATTTGGGGAATGGCTCTACTCTTTCCATAAAGTCCCGCCAAGTATACCGCTACTGCCCCCAAAACTGCGATGGGCAGCAACCAGAATCCCCAAATTGTTTTGTCCAAAACATATTGGGAATAGCTTAAAACAAAGCTTCCCGCGGCTATTAAAATACAGATGGTATAGAGGAACATGAAAAAGGTCCATATACCAGCAGCAGGTCCTATTAAGACGCGAATTAAAGTCCCTCCTTCCGGTCGTTCTTCCAGGTTTAAATCCATTTCTGGAGACCAGGTATGACGATCTTTTTTCTTGTAGGAGAAAATTAAATGTCCGTGCGTATCCTTATACTGCAAAGGCCAATTTGCATCGCTGCTCAAGGCCTGTTTTAAGGAGCTACGTAATTCAGCTGCAGTACGCTCATTACTAAACTTGTAACGAGGACGCATTTGATACTCATTAAGGCTGGGTTGGTTCATGGAGCTAATTTATTAAAAGGCAGTATTCGATGGACTATTAGCAAAACGGGAATAGTATTTTTGCGCTCATGTCGCAGGATGAACTCTATATCCAACGCTGTTTAGAGCTGGCGGAAAAAGGCCGATACACCGTTGCTCCCAATCCCATGGTAGGAGCGGTAATTGTGCATCAGGGAAAAATAATCGCTGAAGGATACCATCATCACCCCGGTGGACCCCATGCTGAAGTGGTGGCCATTTCTCGAGTGAAGAACCCGGAACTACTCAAAGAGTCCTGCATATATGTGAGCTTAGAACCCTGCTCCCATTTTGGTAAAACTCCCCCCTGTTCTGATCTGATCATCGAAAAAGGAATTCCAGAAGTGGTAATCGCCTCTCGAGATTATAATGCCGAAGTGAATGGCAAGGGCATTGCCAAATTGCAAGCGGCTGGAATTACAGTTCGCGAAGGAATATTGGAAGCAGAGGCATTGGAATTAAATCGACGCTTTTTCACTTTTCACCGCGAACATCGCCCCTATATCAGCTTAAAATGGGCCCAAAGTGCAGATGGTATAATGGACCCGGATCGTGAAGCACAAGAAAAAGGGATTCAATGGATTAGTCAGCCCGAAACTCAGGTTTTCACACATAGATTAAGAGCCGAGAACCAGGCTATTCTGGTAGGACGGAAAACCGTGGAGATTGATAATCCCTCCTTAGATTGTCGGGCTTTTGAAGGAGCCGATCCTTTGCGGATTGTCTTGGATCCTAGCTATCAATTAGGATCTGAATACCGCGTATTCCGAGATCAAAACTACCTGCGTTTCAGCCGAAAGGCAGAAAATGAAAGAGATCGAGTATTAGAGCCCAATTCGGATTCTTTGTCTTCCCTGATCAAAACCTTGTATGAAGAAGGCATTCAAAGCCTTTTAATTGAAGGCGGAGCGCATACCCTACAATCCTTTATTGATGCAGGTCTTTGGGATGAAGCTTGGATTATAAAAGCCAATCATGATTTAAAATCCGGTTTGTCTGCTCCAAAAATAAAAGGACAGATTTACGATGAATTCAAATTAGGTAAAGACCTCATTCAAAACCTTCGTCCCCTATGATTTGGCTGCTTCTTAGCATAAGTTGTTCGGTACTTATCTTCATCGTATTCAAGCTGTTTAAGACTTATTCAGTTGACAATCTGCAAGCCATCTTGGTCAATTACTTCGTGGCTTTTGGGATTGGTTTGGCCCTTAGTAATGGTGAGCAGCATCCATTGAACTTAGTCGAGCAGCCTTGGTTTTCATCGGTCTTAATCTTAGGATTATTGTTTATTAGCCTCTTTCGTTTAATGGCTTGGGTAAGTCAGAATTACGGAATGGCCACCGTTTCCGTAGCGGTAAAAATGGCGGTAATAGTACCCGTTAGCTTTGGAGTGATCTATTTTGGGGAATCTCTGGGAGCCCTAAAATTAACGGGCATCCTATTGGCTTTACTGGCGGTTTATATGACCACCTACCAACCCAGAAAGATGAAAAGCTCTGCTGCGAGTTTCTGGTTTCCGATTATTCTCTTTTTAGGCTCTGGATTTTTAGATGCCTTCTTAAAATACAATGAAGCCGAATTAGTTCCAGCCGCAGATCAATCCTGGTTTGCCTCCAGCATTTTTGGGATGGCCGCTCTTTTCGGTTTAGTCTTCGTGGCCTATCAAAGATTCGCACAGAAGCAAAAGTTTGAGTTAAAATCTGTTTTAGGAGGCCTGGCTTTAGGAATACCCAATTATGGCAGCATCTATTTTTTACTGCGATCCTTAAGCATGCGCGGATTAGAAAGCTCCAGCATTTTTGCCCTTAACAATGTGGGGATCGTGTTTTTAAGTGCCCTCTTAGGCTATTTCTTTTTCAAGGAAAAATTAAGTTCTCTTAACCTCGCTGGTATAGGCCTGGCTATAGTTTCCATTGTTTTGATAGCTTTAGCCCTATGATGCAAGAGGCCCTAACCGCCGACAATTACCAAAGTATAAAGGAAAAATCAGAAGCGCTTTTTAAAGACCGTGGTTCGAAATTTATAGCCCTGGCTTTTCCCTTAAAGGATGAAAGTGAATTCCCTGCCATTCTGGAGCAAGTAAAAAAGCAGTACTACGATGCTCGGCACCACTGCTATGCCTATCGCTGCCAACCTACTCAGCCTCAATGGCGTTTTAATGATGATGGGGAACCATCTCATTCGGCGGGTACCCCTATTTACCATGCCATTCAGTCGCTGGAACTATGGGATGTAGCGGTAATTGTAGTGCGTTATTTTGGAGGAACCAAGTTGGGAGTGGGCGGCTTAATTAATGCCTATCGGAGCTCCGCTGAAGAGGCTTTGCGAAATGCCCAGCCTTTGGATGTATATTTATATCGTCAATTTGAAGTACGCTTCCCTTACTTCGCCATGGATGAAGTAATGCGGGTTTTACCCCAAAGCGAGTTTGAAATTGTAGGTGAATCTATGGATAAGGACGCTGGCTATCAATTAAAAGTGCGAAGGTCAAAAACGGATTTAGCCCTGGATCAACTGAAAGAATTATATCAAATTAAGATCAAAGAACTGGATGAAGATGATTAAAAAAGCCCTTTACCTGCTCCTGTTTAGTCCGACCTTGCTTTGGGCTCATGGCAATAAAACACCTCTCCATAATAGTCAGACTTATGGCAGCCCCATGCTCGAGTACCGCCAGGATCACTTTTCAGGTGAAAGTGCTTTAAATCTTGCTTTGGCTTTATTGCCTGATGCGAATTGGACTTTAGATTTGGATAAAAGTGTTCAAAGCCCGGCAGGCCAGCATGAGCATTATACCTTGTTTTTAGAAGGACGTAAATTGGCGTTTCAGGCTCTATCCCTACATTATTACAATAATGGCAGCCTACTGATTCAATATCCGGATTTACCCAGGCCTTTGGCCAATTTGGAAAATCTTAAAATTGATACTACTGCCATGCGCTTAGAACTGGACTGCCAGCGCATGCATAGCGAAGCCGGTATCCTGGCCTTGCAAGATATTTTATTACCTGGTTATAATTTGGATTTCTTTGGTCCTGAAGGTGCCCATTTTCAAGCTTTCGTTGCCGGATCTGAAATATTCAATTTGGCCGATAACCGTCGTTATGGTTCGGACTCTACTTGTACGGCTAACATTTTTCTACCCGATCCATTAAGCACCGCCAATGTGAATTATGGTGGTAATTATTCGGATAATAATGATGGCACCAACTCCAGTTTAAACGCGCAACGCTTCCTGCGTAATTTTACCGCAAGCTTTGATAATGGGGTCTTTAAGCTCGAAAATGCCGACATTAAGATTGATGACTTTAGTGCTCCATCGGTTGCTCCCGCCACTAGCACGATTCCGGTATTTAACTATACCCGTGCGGATGATGAATTTGAGGATGTAAATGCTTTTTTCCATTTAAGCCATTACAAAAACTATATCGATAGTCTGGGCTTCACTTCAATTCCGGGATCTCAAATTTCTATTGATGTTCACGCATTGAGTGATGCAGATCAGAGTTATTTCAGTCCGGCCGAGAGCCGCATTTACATGGGTGAAGGTGGTGTTGATGATGCAGAGGATGCAGATGTAGTAATCCATGAATACGGTCACTCCTTAATAAGTGGCGCAGCAGCAAATACCAATCGTATAAGCGAAAGAGCGGGTATGGAAGAGGCCATTTGTGATTATTTCGCCATTAGCTGGTCTTTGGTATTTAGCCCCAATCAAAGAGACCGGGTCTTTAACTGGGACGGTCACAATGCATTTTGGCCCGGCCGATCTGCGACTAGCAATAAAGATTATCAGACCCTTAGCTTTAATTCCAATATTTACCAGCATACGGACTTAATGGCCTCTTGCTTATTGGAAATTCGCGATAATACCAGTCGACAAATCGCAGATAAAATTATTCTGGAGGCTTTATTCACATTACAGAATAACAGTACCTATCCTGATTTTGCCAGAATGGTGATTCAAGCAGATGCCAACCTTTATGGCGGTGCCCATTTTCAAGTCATTAAAACGGCTTTTGTACGCCGAAATGTGTTGAGTTCCGACTTTAGCCTCGAAGAGCCCGGAAACCCCTTTGGAATTCGTCTATTCAATACCCTGGGCTTTATCAAGGGAGAATCTTTAATGTTGGAAAGCGACGATTCACTAAGTCACTATGCATTGCGTGATGCACAAGGCCGTATAGTACATGAAGGAAATCTGGAAGGAAGAGCCGCTGAACTTAACTTCTCTATTAGTACCGGACTCTACTTTTTAGAAGTTCAAAATCTTAAGGGCGAAAAAGCCAGCTTCAAGGTATTGCGATAAATCGAGAGCAAAATATCAGTATAAAAAAAGGGCCTATAATAGGCCCTTTTTTTGAAGTTGTCGATTCAACCACTTCCTTAATGTGAGAAGTTTTTCCGGCTCGTTTTGCAGGGTACTCACCTTTTTGTCCACTATAGAGTTCTGTGCAGTACACTCTAAGTGATAAACATAATGGGGACCATCCATGGCTCCTTCAGTTTGATACAAGCTATCTAAATTGTTGAATTTCAAATATTCCAACAGTGAAGCCAGATCATCATTCAATTCATTCTGATTTTCCAGCAAAGTATCGCCTACAAACTTTGTATTTCGAATGCCCTGAAAGCTCAAGGTATTACCCTCAAGTTTAGCGGAATAAATAGCGCAAGTACCCATACATGCTTTAGACTCCCACGCAAAAGACCATGATTCATTTTGCATAATCATGTTCTTATACAAAGCTTTTGAGGAGGAACAGGCCGTAAGACCTGCTAAAACTATGGCTATGGGAAATAGGCGCTTCATATATTACTTTTTACGACGTTGCTGACGACTTTGATTTTGCTGCTGTTCCTGCACCTCACGCATACGACGCATCAATCGGTTTTCTTTCTGAGGGCCTTCTTTGCGCTTGGCAATCTTCGCTTTAATCTTGTCCTCATCAATGAAAGAACGAATAGCAAACTGTTGACCAAAAGTGATCATGTTCGCAACAAAATAGTAATAGCTTAAGCCCGCTGCGTAATTATTGAATACCCCAAGGAACATAATCGGCATCAGATAAATAATGTACTTCATCTGTGGGAATTGCTGATTTTGTGCCGAGCCGGTTAACTGCTGATTCATATAAGTGTAAATCAGGGTAGAAACGGTCATTAAAAGGGTAAATAAACTTACGTGATTACCATATACAGGAATGGTAAAAGGCAATTGATAAATTGAATCGTAAGTACTTAAATCAGTGGCCCATAAGAATGGCTGTTGACGCAATTCAATGGAGGCAGGGAAAAATTGGAACAGGGCAATCAAAATTGGGAACTGCAAGAGCATTGGTAAACAACCTCCCAGCGGACTTACCCCGGCTTTATTATACAATTCCAATTGCGCTTGCTGCTTCTTGGCTGCATCATCGTATTTCTCATTTAACTCATCAATCTCAGGTTTCAATACCCGCATCTTCGCCATAGAGCGATAGGATTGATAGGTTAATGGGAATAAGATCATTTTAATCAATACGGCGATGATTAGGATGATCAGACCGTAATTAATACCGTAAGCTTCGAGCCAGTTAAATACATTGAGTACAATACCACGGTTAATCCAGCCTAAGATTCCCCAACCTAATGGAATGAGTTCTTCAAATCCAGCTTCGTATGAATCAAGAATTTCGAATTTATTAGGTCCCAGGTAAATCGCCATGGGTAATTGCAAATCGCCATTGCTGGCCTTCGGATACTGTAAGCTGGAAGCATAGTATTTGGTATAGCCTTCTTCATCTAAACTGGCTACTTCGAAATCGCCAGTAGCAAATGGCTCACCTCTCGATTGTAAAATGGTGCTGAAAAACTGTTGGCGATAGGCCACCCAATCTAAAGAACCTTCAGCTACTTCTTGATCACGAGAAGTGGTATTGAAACTTTCTACATCCTGATCTTTAACCAGGCGATACTGCATTTCGGAGCGCGTAATCTCGTTGTCTTTGTTTTTCTCATGACGACGAGCTTTCATCTCCCAAAGCAAGTTCTGATCTACATTGGCTAATAGGCTGCTCAAACCTTGACTTTGAACATCAAAATCTAGGCGATAGTCATTATCCTTAATCGCATAACGAAAAAACAATTGACCGCCTTCATCCGTTTGTGCCAATAATTCCACAAAGTCGTCGCCCTGATTTGCCAGTTTAAACTGCAATTGAGAGCTGCTACGTAGCTGGCCGGCCTGAATACTAAAACCGAAATTGCTATTCTCTTTTAATAGGTAAAGCGGTAAAGAATCGTAGGTACGGTACTTCTTCAATTCCGCTTCTACAATTTGACCACCCAGGCTTGAGATTTTTACCCTTAACAATTCATTCTCCAGAACAAAAAACTCGGTTTCTGAATGGGCCATCATGTGCTTGGCAAATGGTCCATAGAGACTTAGGGCTTTTAAATACTCAAGGCTATCCCCTTGTAGGGTATCATTGCTTAGAACCACTTCAGGTTCTTCTACTGCAACCAAGGCAGCTGTATCAATGGCCGTTTTTTCAACTTGAGTGCTATCGGTAGAATTGGCTAAAGCCGCATCAGCTGTAGCATCTCCATTATCGAAGAATACCGTGAAATAAAGAACAATTGCACCGATTAGCAAAAAGCCAACGATGCTGTTTAAATCCAGCTTACTTTTCATTTTAAGCGTTTTCGTTTTCGCTGTACTTCAATGCAGCGGCTACAAATTTTACAAATAAGGGATGGGGGTTGGCCACAGTACTTTTGTACTCCGGGTGAAATTGTACACCCATAAACCAAGGATGATCAGGGATTTCTACAATTTCTACTAAATCCATATCTGGATTCTTACCCGTGGCAATCATACCATTTTTCTCGAAATCAGCGAGATATTGGTTATTAAACTCATATCTATGACGGTGACGTTCACTAATGGTAGGACGACGATACACACCATAGGCTATGGAGTCTTCTTTAAGGGCACAATCACATGCACCTAAACGCATGGTTCCTCCTTTGCGGGTAAGACCTTTTTGATCTTCCATTAAGTCGATCACCGGATAGGCAGTATCAGCATCCATTTCAGTACTGTTAGCACCTTCAAAGCCTAATACATTGCGGGCAAATTCAATTACCGCGGCTTGCATACCCAAGCAGATTCCTAAGAATGGAACCTTACTCTCACGAGCATAACGGATCGCATCTAGTTTTCCTTCAAAACCACGCTCACCAAATCCTGGCGCTACTAAAATTCCATCCAATCCACCTAAGGTTTTCTCCATACTGTCTTTGGACAGATTTTCGGAGTGAATCCAACGAATCTTAACTTTGGTTTCATTGGTGGCGCCTGCATGAATAAAGGCTTCTGCGATCGATTTATAGGAGTCTTTTAACTCAACATATTTTCCGATGAGTCCAATTTCCACTTCATTTTTAGGGAAGCGTAATTTGTAAAGGAAGTCCTTCCAATTTACCAAATCTAAATTGTCATCAATAGGAAGATTCAAACGGTTTAATACCACCTCGTCCAAATGCTGATTGCGCATTAAAATGGGCACTGCATAAATGGTTTCAGCATCAATACTTTGAACCACGGCTTCCTTCTTTACATTGCAGAAGAGGGCCAGTTTTTTACGAATATCCTCTCCCAAATCATGTTCCGTACGACAAACTAAAACATCGGGCTGAATGCCTGATTCCTGTAATTTCTGTACGGAGTGTTGGGTGGGTTTAGTTTTCATTTCTCCCGTAGCCGCCAAATAAGGCACCAGGGTTAAATGCACTACCAGGCTATCATCACCAAGTTCCCAGCGCAGCTGACGAACGGCTTCGATATAGGGTAAAGCTTCAATATCGCCTACGGTACCCCCTATTTCGGTGATTACGATTTCGAACTCTCCAGTATTCCCTAATAATTGGATCCGACGTTTAATCTCATCGGTAATATGTGGAATTACCTGAACGGTTTTCCCCAAATAATCTCCACGACGTTCTTTCTCAATTACGGTTTGATAAACACGACCCGTAGTAACGTTATTAGCCTGTGAGGTAGGGCGATTTAAAAAACGCTCATAGTGCCCCAGATCTAAATCCGTTTCGGCTCCGTCGTTAGTTACATAGCATTCGCCATGTTCGTATGGATTGAGGGTTCCCGGGTCGATATTGATATAAGGGTCCAGCTTTTGGATCGTTACACTGTATCCTCTGGATTGCAATAAGGTGGCTAAAGAAGCTGAAATGATACCCTTACCCAGTGAAGAGGTAACACCCCCGGTTACAAAGATGTATTTTGTTGATGGCATAGTATAGGTGACCTGCGTTGTCTACTGGGGTGCAAAGCTACTAATTATCCCAAGTATACGGAGCCCTTTCAGACTAAGCCTTCAATGATCTTTTCAATACTGATTCCTTCAGCCTCTGCGCGGTAGTTCTTCACAATACGGTGGCGCAATATTGGCTTGGCTACGGCCATAACATCTTCGGTGTCAGGGCTAAACTTGCCCTGCAAAGCAGCGTGCGCCTTAGCGGCAAGGATTAAATTTTGTGAAGCTCTAGGACCGGCTCCCCAGGACAGGTATTCGCGGGTAACCTCCTTAGCATTAGGGGTATCGGGGCGAGTTGCTTGTACTAATCGGATGGCATATTCATAGAGATGATCACTCACCGGAATTTTACGCACCAATTGTTGATATTTTACGATTTCTTCAACTGTCAAGACTTCATTTACTTCCGCTTCGACCCCAATAGTGGTATTTTTCACAATACTCACTTCCTCTTCAAAGCTGGGATATCCCACTTCGATATTAAACATAAAACGGTCGAGCTGAGCTTCTGGCAGTGGATAAGTTCCCTCTTGCTCTATCGGGTTTTGTGTGGCTAATACGAAAAATGGATTAGCCATTTTATAGGTATGCCCTCCGGCGGTAACTGAACGTTCCTGCATGGCTTCTAATAAAGCTGACTGCGTTTTGGGAGGGGTACGGTTAATCTCATCAGCCAAAATGATATTAGCAAATAAGGGCCCTTTTACAAATTTAAATTGACGATTCTCATCCAGAATTTCGGCTCCCACAATATCGGAAGGCATCAAATCCGGTGTAAACTGAATCCGGCGAAAGCTCAGACCTAATGACTGTGCTACCGTGTTAACTAATAAGGTTTTAGCTAATCCGGGTACCCCCACTAAAAGCGAGTGACCTTTACAGAAAATTGAAAGTAAAAGAAGGTGGATTACTTCATCCTGACCAATAATTACTTTGCCAATTTCATCTTTTAAGAGTTGGTATTTGACACCTAACTCTTTTACCATTTCTACGTCTCCGCTATTGTTCTGCATACGAGGAATTGTTTAGCCACTGGCGCTCAAAAGTGCATTGTAAGTAATCATTGTTCACCCGAACGTAGGTATCCAAAATCTTATCATTAACCCATTCCTCCAATACTTCCTGTTTTTTCTTGGCTAAAGCCACCTGCTTAATACGTTGATAGTCGGTAGCCATATCTGCTATATGCGCTTCACTGCGATCAATAAGCTTTACAATTTTATAGCCTTCTTTTTCATCGCGGGTGCGGAACAATACCGGTTCCGAAATTGTGCCCTCCTCAATTCCTTCGAGGGTATAGAATACCGTTTTATCTAATTGTCCGGTTTCCCAACGGCTATCACCAGTTTGTTGGTTCATCACCCGACCACCGTTTAGGCGCGAATCTTCACTATCTGAAAACTTTTGTGCGGCATCTTCAAAGCTGATTTTGGAATTTAAGATCAGCGTTCTGATGCTATCCGCCTTTGAACGGGCTTTCTCTAAATCCTCACCAGAAATTTTGGGTTTGATCAGAATATGACGCAAATCCAATTCCTGGCCAATTTTCTTTTGAATCTGTACTATGTGATAGCCATATTCGGTACGGAAAGGCTCTGAAATCTCATTGAGCTTTAAGTTAAAGGCCACTGCTTCGAATTCTTTTACGAACTGTCCACGTTTAATGCCTTTGTATTCACCTCCATTACGAGAGCTTCCGGGATCCTCAGAATAGAGCACGGCCATAGTACTGAAGGAAGATCCATTCTCAATTCGATCTTTAATTTCTTTCAGTTTATCAATGGCTTCTTGCTTAGCTTGATCCGTAATTTCAGGGAAAATTGCAATTTCGGCATACTCTACCTCTGCATTAATTAGAGGCAAGCTGTCTTTGGGAATGCTCTCATAAAACTCCCGAACTTCAGAAGGGGTAATTTCTACATCACCATTAATTTCCTGCAGCATTCTTTGCGCCGTAAGCTGGTTTTGGATCAAGGGGGCCATTTCCTCCTTTATTTCCAAAATAGATTTTCCGTAATACTGCTCCAATTTGGCTTCGCTACCAATCTGCTGAATAAATACCGCGATACGACGATCAATATTGGCTTGCACTTCTTCCTCTCCTACTTCCACTGAATCGAGGGCCGCTTGATGCAGCAATAATTTCTCCATCAATAGATCTTCAAAAACCTGGCAATTGTTCACTTTAATACCAGGATTTTGACGGATTTGGGCCTCAGCAGTTTGGTCGAGATCACTTTTCAGTACAATCTCTTTTCCCACAACAGCCAAAACGCCATCTACCAGTTTAGGTTGAGCTGATACCGCCAGATTCAGGCTTAAGCCTGCCAATATGAGGTAGAATTTAAGGGTAGGTTTCAAATTCTTTCTTTTTTAATGCGTCACTAAGTAAGTTCTTTTCCAACTCTGCTATCAAATCCAAACGGCGTTTGTTTACCAAAGTTTTACGGATAATATCCTCCACATAGATTAAGGGCGAAGGATTGTCTTTGATCTTGTAATTCTTGATTTCAGCGAAATATACTAAACCCTCGGCTTCCATTTCCACGAATTTATTCTGCGCCAGGAAGTCTTGTTGGTTATAAGTGCGGATCGGTAATAATTGGCGGAACTCATTAAAGCTAATCCAGCTGGTATCCTCTAAAGAGAAACTCCTTGCGAAGGATAATGCATAATCCAATAATGCCTTTTGATCTTCTGCCTTAGAGCTTTTAAACAACGCTGAAACCTTGTCTACATCAGGTGCATCCTTAGGCACACTCAAATAGCGTAATTGAAGAATATTCTCTTTCAGTTGAAAGTTATCCAAATGAGCCTCATAATATTCCTTTACCTGTGCATCGCTAATGCTGGTATCCAATCGATCATCTACATATTTCTGCTGATAAGCAAACTTCAACAAGTCATTGCGATAGTTTTTAATCTGCTCTTCAAACTGTTTTTGCTCTTCGGTAAGATTGAACTCTGCTTTATAGATCATGAGTTCATTCTTGGCCCAAACATTAATGTAATTCTGAACAAAACTTATGCTATCGTCAGCGGATAAGCCATTGGGCATGATATCTTCCAGTTCCGATTGATAGAGATAGGAATCATATACCCGAGCCACAATCGGACCCTTGTTCTCCTCCTCTTCCAAACCCTGGAAAAAATCGCAGCCTCCTGCGGTGAACAGGAGGCTTGCAATTAATGCTATTCTAAAAACCTTATTCAAGCTCGCTTATGACTTCCTTCAGAACGTCTTCATTTACCTTAACGGTATACTTAGCTCGTAATTCTTCAATCCAGGCTTGTTCCAAATAGCTTTGGTAATCGCTAATCACTCGACCTTTTGCTTCACTAAGCTCTTTGGCCCGAGGTGCCTCAATATTTAAAATTACTGCTTGTTTATAACGCTCATGTACTTCGATAATATCGGTACGACCTTTCTCACCTTCCTTCTCAATAAGAGGAGCCCAGTCGCCTAATTCTTTTAACTCGGCCGTAGCACTGTCTATATTTAAATTGAGTTTAGACTCGATATTTAAATCTTTCATCACCTCTGCCCGACTCTTGCCTTTTTCCAAAGCTTTGCTGGCTTTCTTAGCAGTTTTCTTATCTACTGCATTGATTAAATAAACATTGTAGCGCGTATCCCACTGATAATCGTCGCGATGTTCTTGGAAGAAAGCCTCTAATCCGGTAGTATCGGTCATGGCCTTACGCCAAACTTTTTCTTCAGTTAGATCAAAAAGTAGAATTCCTTCATAGTACTCGCGCTCCAACATTCGGAAATCCGGATATTTATCAGAAAGACGGCTTTTCTCATAGCTTAATAATTCTTCTTCCTGATAATCTTTAATTAGCTTATAAACCTGCGAACGCAAGTTACCACCGCGACCATAGCGCGCTTGACGATCCTTAACAACAGCCAAGATATCTTTTACCGTGTACTTGAAATTGGCAAATTCAAATACGCTTTGGTCGGCATGATGAAGCTTTGAAGGCACTTCAAAAGAACGCTCCATAAACGACTCATCTACCTGCTGATATACCCAATTAAAGGCCTTTGGATACTCTTTAAATTTGTAATCCTTTTTGATGCGTTTCATTACGGAAACCTGACTCTGTTGCGCCCGGGCATCACGTTCTACTTTATTGCGAATTTGTCCTTCGGCTTCTTCGAAATCGGGCACGCCAATATGATCTACCAGCATAATAATATGCCAACCTACTGGTGTTTTGATTGGTTCTGAGTATGCACCGCTGTCTTGCAGAGCAAAGGCCGCATCTTCAAATTCCGGATACATTTTATTGATTCCAAAAGCTTCGAGGATTCCATCTTGTGGAACGGAGGTTTTATCTTCGGAGTATTGTTTTACCAGAGTTACGAAGTCCTCTCCTGCTTGAAGCTTGGCGTAGATCTCATCGATCTTTTTCTTCACATCTTCTTTCTGCTGTGAAGTACTTTTATCATTATCGATCAACATCAAGTGTGCTACGCGAACTTTACCACGAGCATCACGCTTATCTGTTGTTTTAACGATATGGTATCCAAACTGACTGCGTACCGGATCCGAAATCTTTCCAATGCGAGTGTTATAGGCAGCATTTTCGAATGGATATACCATATCAAAAACGGTGAAATAGCCTAAATCACCACCCTTACGAGCGCTATAGGTATCATCGGAATTGGTTTGAGCCACTTCTTCGAACAAAGCCCCTTCCTCGATCTTTTTCTTTAAGCTCATAATCTTGTTATAAGCAGCCAAAGTATCTTCGGGAGTAGGGTTCTTAGGCAAGCCCACCATGATATGCGATGCACGCACATCGAACTTCATCCGGCTATAAGCCTCACGAATCAGTTCCTTGGTAACATCCTTATCGGATAAATAAGGTTTGGTGAGTTGCTCACGGTAATTGCGGAATTCGCGTAAAAAGGCAGGCATGGTATCCTTTCCCATTTCTTTGGCTTCGTGCACCTTCAATTTAAAATTGAGGTATAAATCCAAATACTCCGAGGGAGATTTAGGATCGATTTCCTGACCAATGTCGCGGTTCTTATTGTACACCGCCATATACTCTTCGGCGGTTACGGTATCATTTTCTACCGTGAACAGGACTTTGTTGTTCAGCTCAGACTGAGCTTTAAGACCGCCGCAAAGCAGCGCAAGACTTAGGATTACTAAGGACTTGTTTTTCATCATAAACAGAGTTTATTTACGGCTATAGTTTGGTGATTCGCGGGTAATATGCACATCGTGTGGATGACTTTCATGTACGCCGGCGGCCGTAATTCGCACGAAGGTGCCATTTTTTTGTAAAGTAGCAATGTCTGCAGCGCCACAATATCCCATTCCAGCGCGCAAACCACCGATAAATTGATACATCACTTCACCTACTTCACCTTTATAGGCCACCCGACCTACAATTCCTTCTGGTACTAATTTCTTAATGTCGTCTTCCACATCCTGGAAATAGCGATCCTTGGACCCTTGCTGCATGGCTTCGATGGAGCCCATTCCACGGTAAGTCTTGTAACGACGACCTTCGTAGATAATGGTTTCACCCGGAGCTTCTTTTGTTCCGGCTAAAAGAGAACCTAACATTACAGTATCAGCACCTGCGGCAATGGCTTTTACGATATCGCCAGTAAAGCGAATACCACCATCCGCAATGAGAGGAACATCAGTACCTTCCAAACCTTTACGTGCTTCCATTACCGCAGTAAGCTGTGGCACCCCTACTCCTGCCACTACACGGGTAGTACAAATAGAACCTGGACCGATACCTACTTTAATGGCATCGGCACCGGCATCCGCTAAGTAGCGAGCCGCTGAGGCCGTAGCCACATTACCTACCACTACATCCAGTTTAGGGAATTTAGCTTTTACCGCTTCTAAGGCTTTTACCACCCCGGCACTATGGCCATGGGCTGTATCAATAATAATGGCATCCACATTAGACTCTACTAAAGCGGTAACGCGATCTAATACATCCGGGGTAACTCCTACTGCCGCAGCTACGCGCAAACGTCCATAGTCGTCTTTATTGGCATTAGGCTTAATATGAGATTTGGTAATATCACGATAGGTAATCAATCCAATTAGGTGATTATCCTTATCGACTACCGGTAATTTTTCAATTTTATGCTTTTGCAGAATCACTTCTGCTTCAGAAAGGCTGGTATTTTCGAAGGTAGTTACCAATCCATCTTTAGTCATGATTTCCGCCAAAGGACGCATATCATTCTTTTCGAAGCGCAAATCGCGGTTAGTGATAATACCGATCAACTTCTTGTGATCATTAACAATGGGGATACCACCAATTCGGTAATCGGCCATCATTTTCTTGGCATCGCTCACCAGGGCTGTTTCATGTAAAGTTACCGGATCGAGGATCATTCCACTTTCGGCACGTTTAACATTACGCACTTCCACCGCCTGTTGCTCGATGGTCATGTTTTTATGCAATACTCCGATACCTCCATCTTGCGCAATTGCAATAGCCATGGTAGCTTCGGTTACAGTGTCCATCGCCGCTGAGATGATGGGAGTCTTTAAACTGATATTACGCGTGAATTTGCTGGAAAGATCAACTTCGCGTGGTAACACTTGAGAATAGGCCGGTACGAGAAGTACATCATCATAGGTTAAACCTTCACCCATGATTTTATCACTGAAAGTTGACATAGAGCGGTGCAATTAGAATTAAATTGCGCGCAAATTTAGCAATTAATAGTAGACCTAGCGCTAGCAATATGAGCTTATTGTTTAAGCTTATCTTAAAATAAAAAAGCCCCTCCCTTTCGGGAGAGGCTACTTGAAATCGCCTTAACCTTTCTAGCGGATAAGGGTAAAAGATTGACGTTCCTCAACTTCCTGATCACCCACGGTTTGGAACTTTAAATAGCTCACATAAACCCCTTGAGGGACCTGGTTACCTTCATAGGTACCATCCCAGCGATCATCAGGATCATTGGTTTCAAAAACTTTCTTTCCCCAACGATTCATGATGTAGAAGTGATAGTTATCCACATCATTTAAGCGCATGGAGGGACCATAAGTTTGATTCTCGGAAATCGTACTTCCCGGACGGAATGCAGTAGCCATGTACACTTTGGCATTTTGCTGAGAACAAGCTTGATTGGATAATGCACTCATAGGATTTCCTTGATTATCAACGATTCCCTGGGGATTACCGCCTTCAATGGCTTTTACATAATAGCAATAAGAACCAGCCTCGATAGGATTTGCTTCAACCAAATCTGCAATCTCGTAATCAATCCAAGTGGTATCTTCACGACCATCTACAGTGATGTTCTCTCCAACTTTCTTCCAGTTGAAGCCATCTCCTGGTCGACGGTAAATCTCATAACGTTCTACATAACCATCCCAACCGATATAGGTATTCCAACTTAAACGATTGGTCACATCCTCAGCTGCAGTTACTTTTAATTTAAGGTTGGTTGAGATATTGCTAATGGTATCATATCCGCCACAGCTGTCAATGGCGGTTAAGCGATAATAATAGTTGAATTCATTGGGTTCCACTCCAAAATCCTGAAATGAAAGGATATAAGGTGGAGCCTGAGGTTTTCCCATGGTGGCAATGGTTTCATAAGGCCCATAGAACTGTGGTGCTCTTTGAACCTGGAAACTACGCACATCGGCATCTCCGTCGACATATACACTCACATCCAGGGCATTGCGACTAAAGTCATTGGTTACTTTAGAAATATACAATTGCTCAGATTGTTGTGGAACCGCGGCTTCTACGCAAACCGAATTTGAAGTTGAACTTAAATCGGCAATAGTATCACGCGCTTCAATCACATAACAGTAGATATAGTCTTTCTTCAGCTCATTCTGACGGAAACTGGTATCCATTGGACTGGCTGTGAAATAAATGCTTGGGGGTAATTGGGTACCATCGTCCTCCGTAATTTGAACCCAAACCCGATATTCATGCACCCCATTAGGGAACTCTTTATAGGCATTCCAGCTAATGCGAGAATAACCCTCACATTTATTCAGATAATTACGGGCATAAACGGTATTGAAGGTACTCACCGCTAAATCATCGCTGGCATTTTCACAACTATCCACCGATAGTATTTTGAACTGCTCCGAGCGGGTATCAGCTGCTGAGCCATCCCAAACATAAGGCATTGGTTCATCAGCCGGTATGGTATCCACGATTACCCATCCATTTAAAGGATCATTAAAAAGCAAATAGAACTCTACGATATCCTTTATGGAGTCTGAATCGAACTCTACCGCTGCTTTATTATCCTCATTAACATACACGCGTGCTAATTCCACATCCTCCACATTGGTTAAATCCTGGAAGCGCCCGGTATCCTGGCTAGAGCCTGAATAGCAATCAACAACGGTATCTGGTACTCTAATTTGATAGTTAACCAGCATATCGCAGACACTAACCGTATCGATATAATCAAGACTGGTGGTGGAGTCTACTTTGATCCAATCACCGCTTCCTGCAGGGGCTTCCTTCCAAATTTGATAGATATTTCCTCGTAAGGGATTTAAGCCACTGCCATTATGTGCTGTCCAGTTCAATTGAGCGTATTCCGGACTGTTAGGGGGAATTGGCGTTAAGGTTAATTCCATTGGACTAATAATATCACTGGGTTTAGAGATGAAGTCACAAGGACCCGTACTCATTTCCATGAAGAAGTAGCTATTATTCCCTTGTGAAGGAACAATGGTAGTGAGGGTATCAAAATGCGGTATACTATCTACCACCGTAAATGGCCCCCCGGGTGATGATGCTCCGTAAATACGGTAATAGTTAAATTCAAGTACGCTATCCAATTCTGGTTGTTTCCAACTTAGTTTGATTGAGCCATCCACTTGCACATCGGAGCAACTTAAATCTGGCGGTGTAGGATCTCCTGCAATTACATCGACAATAATAGTCGCCAGCCCTACTTTAGGGGCCGCACAGCCATCATCCTCCATCCGAACGGTAAAGAAATAGGTATTCGATGCCGTTCCACAACCACCAAAGTTCAGGTGCACACAATCCGGTACCCAGAAGAACTCAACCGTGTTTTGGATTACACTACAATAGGTTCCCGTTGAATTGAAAGAAGTTAAAGTAGCACAAGGCGCAGCACCATTACAACCGGTATTTGAGGCGTAATTATTACTGTTCAATTGCAGTCCACCTGCTTTCATACAGATTTGTTGGAAAGAGCCATTTCCAAACTGGTCTAAATCCCGAGCAACTACCCTAAACTGAACGGTATCCTTAGGGTAAGTGCGAATTCGATAAATGTTACCACTACGACTAACATTGGGGTAAAGCGCGGTATCTATCTCCGCGGAGGGAGTACTGGGATTAGTAGGGCAATCTCCATCATCGAGATAATATACCGGAACATCGCGATATACTTCACCAATCAATTGGTTACAACGATACTCTCGAATAACCACACATGAGGCGTACCAACCTTCATTGGGATTATTTGCCAAAGTGGTAATCTCCCCAGAAAAACGATCTAAAGTATTGGGGCCATTATTGGGATCTTCACTTACATCTGGAAAGGGAGCTGTGGAACCATAGCCATTATTAAATGCAATATTTTGGTTCGCACCCAATTTAGGCATAGCCCAATCAAAAACCAGGCTATCAATATCCTTATCCGAAGGAAGGTGGTTAAACTCAAACAAGAAGTTAGGGCAAGTTACCGCATTGGCATCCTGGGCAAATACAGGACTATTATCATAACAGGTACTAGTATTTAAAGTCCCCAAATTTGGATCTGTATAAGGAAACATTTTTGAACGCAAATAATAACCGGTATTACCGCCCGCATTTTGCAGAGTTGGACGTGCAAAGCCGGTCCAGCTAAATTCCCAACCCGCAGCCGGTGGCACGCCGTTTAAAGAAACTGGATTACTGCGAAACACAAATTTTTCAATCGATCCCGGGTCACCATCGGCACAATTTAGATCTAATGCTGAATTCGGGCATTGCGGTGATACATCACCCGATAAACTGGCTACATAATTACAGTTGATATTTATAGGACCTGCGATGGTTTTAGGCCCTGTTGTAATAGGAGACCCTGTGCAATCCCGATACAAGGTTAGGGTAAAGATATACTGACTGCCAGGGGTACATTCCCAATATATTTCTCCCCCTAAATAATGAGACGCTGAAAGCGGACTTATTAATAAAGTTAGAAATAAAATTAGGCTTAGCTTCAGGTGTTTCATAGGGAATTAATTTTCCTTAAAAGTAGAGGCCTTATATATATATTCATAGGGGCAATGAGTGTAGCCCCCTTTTGAAATTGTTAAAGGCCATCCCTTTACACTGCTTTACCAAAAAGAAAAAGCCCGCACAAAGGCGAGCCATTTCAGTATTTATTCGCACTAAATAAATATTATCGAACCAGTGTTAAATTACCGCGTTCTTCTTGTTCCGATCCACCAGGGGTTTGGAACTTAATATAGTAGATATATACACCCTGGGGAGCATCATTTCCTTCATAACTTCCATCCCATCTTTCCTCAGGATTATTGGTCTCAAATACCTTCTTACCCCAACGGTTCATAATATAGAAGTGGTAGTTCTCTACCTCATTCAAACGCATGGATGGACCATAAGTCTGGTTCTCTCCTATCGAGCTTCCCGGACGGAAAGCCGTGGCTAAGTAAACCTTCGCCTCTTGTTGAGCACAGGACTGATTGGATATCGCGGTCATCGGGTTCCCCTGATTGTCGACAATACCCTGAGGATTACCGCCTTCAATGGCTTTTACATAATAGCAGTACTCCCCTGCTGTTGGATCGGCCTTCACTAAATCGGCAATCTCGTAATCGATCCAGGTGGTATCCTGACGACCATTGATAGTGATGTTCTCGCCTACCTTTTCCCAGTTAAAGCCATCTGCTGGACGGCGGTATATCTCGTAACGCTCTACATAGCCACCCCAGCCGAAGTAAGCATTCCAGCGTAATCGATTGGTTACATCTTCAGCGGCTCTTACATCCAGCTTCATATTGGAGCTGATATTACTAATGGTATCATAGCCACCACAACTATCCGTAGCCGTTACACGGTAGAAGTAATTAAACTTAGATGGCTCTACACCAAAGTCCTGGAAAGAGATGATATAAGGAGGTGCGGTTGGCTTACCTACTGTAGCTATCGTACGATAAGGACCATAGTACTCGGGTGCTCTTTGGATCTGGAAGCTGCGCACATCCGCCTGACCATCAATATAAATACTAATGTCTAAGGAGTTACGACTCGGATCATTAGTCACCTTCGCGATGTACAACTGCTCCGATTGTTGAGGCACTGCCGCCTCTACACATACCGTATTCGAAGTAGAGCTTAAGTTCGCGATCGTATCTCGAGCTTCTATCACATAGCAATACTCATAATCCTTCTTAATCACATTCTGACGGAAGCTCGTATCCGTTGGACTGGCTGTGAATAAGATCGTCGGAGGAATTACGGTGCCATCAGGCTCGGTAATCTGTACCCATACTCGGTATTCATGTACCCCATTGGGGAACTCTTTGTAGGCATTCCAGCTAATGCGGGAATAGCCCTCACATTTGTTTAGATAATTGCGCAAGTAAATCGTATTGTAGGGACTTACTGCTAAATCATCACTCTGATTCCCGCAGCTGTCTACCGATACGATCTTAAACTGCTCTGAATGACTACCCGCATCCGAGTCTGCCCATTCATAAGGCATCGCTGTTCCTGCATCGATCGTATCTACAATCACCCAGCCATTTTGCGGATCATTATAGAATAAATAAAACTCTACGATATCTTCAAACTGGGTAGACTCAAACTCTACCATCGCTTTGTTATTCTGATTTACCAATACCCGACCCAGGCTAACATTCGACACATTCGTACGATCCTGGAAGCGACCGGTATCTTGAGTAGAGCCGGAATAACAGCCGACTACCGTATCCGGTACTCGTACCTGATAAGACACCAACATATCACACACACTTACTGTATCAGTAAAGCTGGTATTGGTGGTCTCCCCGATCTTTTGCCAGTTACCGCTGCCTTCCGGGGCTTCTACCCATACTTCGTAGATATTACCACGAATCGGATTTAAGCCCGTTCCGTTTAAAGGCGTCCAACTCAGTTGAGCGATCTCAGGACTATTCGGAGGAATGGCCGTCATGGTCATCGTCATCGTTGATACTACCTGACTCGGTAAGGAGATAAAGTCACATGGACCCGTACTCATCTCCATATAGAAATAGCTCACATTCCCTTGAGACGCAACGACGGTGCTCAAGGTATCATAGTGAGGAATACTATCTACCACTGTCCAGGGGCCTCCAGGAGAGGAGGATCCATAAATACGATAGTAATTAAACTCTAAAACGCTATCCAGTTCCGGCTGACTCCAGCCCAAGCGGATCGAGCCATCTTGCTGAACATCCGTACAACTAAGTCCTGGAGGAGTGGGATCACCCGCAATTACTTCTACAATAATCGTTGCCAGACCTACTTTAGGCGCGGCACAACCATCATCCTCCATCCGAACAGTGAAGAAATAAGTATTCGATGCCGTTCCACAACCACCAAAGTTCAGGTGTACGCAATCTGGTACCCAGAAGAACTCAACCGTGTTTTGGATTACGCTACAATAGGTTCCAGTAGAGTTGAAGGAAGTTAAAGTCGCACAAGGTGCAGCTCCATTACAGCCAGAGCTTGAGGCATAGTTATTACTGTTCAATTGCAGTCCACCCGCTTTCATACAAATTTGCTGGAAAGAACCATTGGCAAACTGGTCTAAATCTCGCGCTACTACCCTAAACTGAACCGTGTCCTGAGGATAGGTACGAATGCGGTACACATTACCGCTACGCTGTACATTTTGGTAAATCGCTGTATCGATCTCCGCCGAGGGAGTACTCGGATTGGTTGGACAATCCGTGGCATCCAGATAATACAAAGGTACATCTCGGTATACCTCTCCAATCAGCTGATTACAACGGTATTCTTTAATTACTACACAGGAAGCATACCAGCCTTCTGAAGGGTTATTAGCCAATGCAGTGATCTCTCCAGAAGATGGATCCAGGGTATTAGGTCCATTATTAGGATCTTCACTTCCATCAGGGAAAGGAGCGGTAGATGAATAACCAGGATCAAATGCAATATTTTGGTTTGCGCCAGTTTGAGGTGTACCCCAATCAAAAACCAGACTATCAATATCCTTATCCGAAGGAAGATGGTTAAACTCAAACAAGAAGTTAGGACAGGTTACTGCATTAGCATCTTGAGCAAATACCGGACTGTTATCGTAACAAGTGCTGGTATTCAAGGGCTGGCTAGAACCCGGAGGAGTATAAGGATACATCCGTGAACGTAAGTAATACTGACTGGCATTGGTGTTCTCTAAGGAAGGACGACAACATAAGGTCCAGCTAAACTCCCAGCCCCCGGCAGGTGGAATACCAGCCAAACTTACAGGGGAACTACGATACACCCCTTTCTCAATGGCACCATCATCACCGGATGAGCATTGTAAGTCCAAGGCAGTATTGGGACAGTCAGGAGACACATCACCCGAAAGTGCGGGAATATAGGTACAACCAATATTTCCAGCGGGGCCACTAATAAACTGAGTACCAGTTGGGATAGGTGCTCCGGTACAATCCCGATACAAGGTTAGGGTAAAGATATACTGTCCACTGGGCGTACATTCCCAGTAGATCTCCCCACCTAGTAAATGCGAAGCTTGTAAGTTGCCTGCAAACAATAATGCAACTGCAGTAAGGAGGATAGATTTGATCCAGTTCATGCCCATGAAAAATTTCCTCCGAAAATAGCCTACAAATATTTAACGTGGAAGGATGGATTAGTAAAGGTTGCCTTCCAAAAAACTAAAGCACATAAACTGACATATTCGCTAAAAACAAGAAAGGCTCCCAAAATTGGAAGCCTTCTTGTTTCAATTTCTTATTGAACTATCGAACCAGTGTTAAATTACCGCGTTCTTCTTGTTCCGACCCACCAGGGGTTTGGAACTTAATATAGTAGATATATACACCTTGGGGAGCATCATTTCCTTCATAACTTCCATCCCATCTTTCCTCTGGATTATTGGTCTCAAATACCTTCTTACCCCAACGGTTCATGATATAGAAGTGGTAGTTCTCTACCTCATTCAAACGCATGGATGGACCATAAGTCTGGTTCTCTCCTATCGAGCTTCCCGGACGGAAAGCCGTGGCTAAGTAAACCTTCGCCTCTTGTTGAGCACAGGACTGATTGGATATCGCGGTCATCGGGTTCCCCTGATTGTCGACAATACCCTGAGGATTACCGCCTTCAATGGCTTTTACATAATAGCAGTACTCCCCTGCTGTTGGATCGGCCTTCACTAAATCGGCAATCTCGTAATCGATCCAGGTGGTATCCTGACGACCATTGATAGTGATGTTCTCGCCTACCTTTTCCCAGTTAAAGCCATCTGCTGGACGGCGGTATATCTCGTAACGCTCTACATAGCCACCCCAGCCGAAGTAAGCATTCCAGCGTAATCGATTGGTTACATCTTCAGCGGCTCTTACATCCAGCTTCATATTGGAGCTGATATTACTAATGGTATCATAGCCACCACAACTATCCGTAGCCGTTACACGGTAGAAGTAATTAAACTTAGATGGCTCTACACCAAAGTCCTGGAAAGAGATGATATAAGGAGGTGCGGTTGGCTTACCTACTGTAGCTATCGTACGATAAGGACCATAGTACTCGGGTGCTCTTTGGATCTGGAAGCTGCGCACATCCGCCTGACCATCAATATAAATACTAATGTCTAAGGAGTTACGACTCGGATCATTAGTCACCTTCGCGATGTACAACTGCTCCGATTGTTGAGGCACTGCCGCCTCTACACATACCGTATTCGAAGTAGAGCTTAAGTTCGCGATCGTATCTCGAGCTTCTATCACATAGCAATACTCATAATCCTTCTTAATCACATTCTGACGGAAGCTCGTATCCGTTGGACTGGCTGTGAATAAGATCGTCGGAGGAATTACGGTGCCATCAGGCTCGGTAATCTGTACCCATACTCGGTATTCATGTACCCCATTGGGGAACTCTTTGTAGGCATTCCAGCTAATGCGGGAATAGCCCTCACATTTGTTTAGATAATTGCGCAAGTAAATCGTATTGTAGGGACTTACTGCTAAATCATCACTCTGATTCCCGCAGCTGTCTACCGATACGATCTTAAACTGCTCTGAATGACTACCCGCATCCGAGTCTGCCCATTCATAAGGCATCGCTGTTCCTGCATCGATCGTATCTACAATCACCCAGCCATTTTGCGGATCATTATAGAATAAATAAAACTCTACGATATCTTCAAACTGGGTAGACTCAAACTCTACCATCGCTTTGTTATTCTGATTTACCAATACCCGACCCAGGCTAACATTCGACACATTCGTACGATCCTGGAAGCGACCGGTATCTTGAGTAGAGCCGGAATAACAGCCGACTACCGTATCCGGTACTCGTACCTGATAAGACACCAACATATCACACACACTTACTGTATCAGTAAAGCTGGTATTGGTGGTCTCCCCGATCTTTTGCCAGTTACCGCTGCCTTCCGGGGCTTCTACCCATACTTCGTAGATATTACCACGAATCGGATTTAAGCCCGTTCCGTTTAAAGGCGTCCAACTCAGTTGAGCGATCTCAGGACTATTCGGAGGAATGGCCGTCATGGTCATCGTCATCGTTGATACTACCTGACTCGGTAAGGAGATAAAGTCACATGGACCCGTACTCATCTCCATATAGAAGTAACTTACATTGCCCTGAGAAGGTACAATGGTACTCAATGTATCATAGTGAGGAATACTATCTACCACTGTCCAGGGACCTCCTGCTGAGGAGGATCCATAAATACGATAGTAGTTAAACTCTAAAACGCTATCCAGTTCCGGCTGACTCCAGCCCAAGCGGATCGAGCCATCTTGCTGAACATCCGTACAACTAAGTCCTGGAGGAGTGGGATCACCCGCAATAACTTCTACAATGATCGTTGCCAGACCTACTTTAGGCGCGGCACAACCATCATCCTCCATCCGAACGGTAAAGAAATAGGTATTCGATGCCGTTCCACAACCACCAAAGTTCAGGTGTACGCAATCTGGTACCCAGAAGAACTCAACCGTGTTTTGGATTACGCTACAATAGGTTCCAGTAGAGTTGAAGGAAGTTAAAGTCGCACAAGGTGCAGCTCCATTACAGCCAGAGCTTGAGGCATAGTTATTACTGTTCAATTGCAGTCCACCCGCTTTCATACAAATCTGCTGGAAAGAACCATTGGCAAACTGATCTAAATCTCGCGCTACTACCCTAAACTGAACCGTGTCCTGAGGATAGGTACGAATGCGGTACACATTACCGCTACGCTGTACATTTTGGTAAATCGCTGTATCGATCTCCGCCGAGGGAGTACTCGGATTGGTTGGACAATCCGTGGCATCCAGATAATACAAAGGTACATCTCGGTATACCTCTCCAATCAGCTGATTACAACGGTATTCCTTAATTACTACGCAGGAAGCATACCAGCCATCATTAGGACTATTGGCTAATGCGGTAATCTCTCCTGAAGATGGATCCAGGGTATTAGGTCCGTTATTAGGATCTTCACTTCCATCAGGGAAAGGAGCGGTATGAGAATAACCTGTATTGAAGTTAATATTGCTATTAGCAGCATCCCAGGGATGTCCCCAATCAAAAACCAGGCTATCAATATCCTTATCCGAAGGAAGGTGGTTAAACTCAAACAAGAAGTTAGGGCAGGTTACCGCATTAGCATCTTGAGCAAATACCGGACTGTTATCATAACAGGTGCTGGTATTCAAGGGCTGACTAGAACCCGGTGGAGTATAAGGATACATCCGTGAACGCAGGTAATAGCCTGAGGCATTGGTGTTCTCTAAGGAAGGACGACAACAAGAAGTCCAAGCAAACTCCCAGCCCCCTGCAGGTGGGATACCATTCAGACTTACTGGGGAACTACGATACACCCCTTTCTCGATGGCACCATCGTCACTGGATGAGCATTGTAAGTCCAAGGCAGTATTGGGACAGTCAGGAGACACATCACCAGAAAGTGCGGGAATATAAGTACAAGAAATGGTAGCTGGTCCCGTTAAGGTTTGAGTTCCTGTAGGAATAGAAATACCTGTACAATCTCTATATAGAGTTAAGGTGAAAATATACTGTCCGCTGGGTGTACATTCCCAGTAGATCTCCCCACCTAGTAAATGCGAAGCTTGACTGGTAAATGATGCGGTTGCCAACAAGGCTACAAACCACAATTTTAACTTAGACATTCGAAAATATTTGTTTCAAATATATCCTATAACGAATGTCTTGGCAAGAATAACTTATTAAATGCCTGACTTACCTTAGTTTCTGCTATTTAGAACCTTCAGATTTCTTGAAGTGCTTGCTTTTGATTTTCGAATTCTTGCCAGAGTTCTTTCACAATTTCTTGTGCCGGCTTTAAGTTGTTAATCATGCCACTAACCTGGCCTATTTCAAGCTCTCCCTCAATTAAATCGCCTTCGAACATCCCTCTTTTTGCACGAGCTCTTCCCAAGATTTGTTGAAGCTCCTCTTTAGTTGTTCCTTTGATATAGGCCTTTTGAACCTGTTGAAAAAATTCGTTTTTAATCAAACGAACAGGCGCCAGTTCCTTTAAGGTAAGCATGGTATCTCCTTCACCGGCATTAATTACGGCCTGCTTAAAAGCCTGATGCGCTGAACTTTCTTCGCTGGCTACAAATCGAGAACCAATTTGCACCGCTTCGGCTCCTAAAGCAAAGGCAGCTAATATTTGCTGACCACTAGCAATACCACCAGCTGCTATCATTGGAATTTGCAAAGCTCGACTCACCATGGGCCATAAAACCAAGCTGGTCGTTTCATCCCGACCATTATGTCCTCCGGCTTCAAAACCCTCTGCAACAACCGCATCAACGCCAGCTGCTTCAGCTTTTAAGGCAAATTTCAGTGAGCTTACTACATGCACCACCTTAATGCCCTTCTCCTTTAAATGAGAGGTCCAGGTTTTAGGATTACCTGCTGATGTAAATACTATGGGTACCTGCTCCTCAACAATTATGGCCATTAATTCTTCAATCTGAGGATAAAGCATAGGCACATTCACCGCGAAGGGCTTATCTCCTACTGCTGCTTTACATTTCTGAATATGCGTTCTCAGAATATCCGGATACATAGATCCGGCTCCTATAATTCCTAAAGCTCCGGAATTGGATACCGCACTGGCTAATTCCCAGCCACTGCACCAAATCATTCCCGCTTGAATGATGGGAATTTCGATGCCAAACAATTCCGTTATTCTATTCTTCATTTCTTCACAAGCTTAAGCTGATGAGACATTGAATCAGTATGGATGCTCAAGAAGTAAACTCCTGGACTTAAATGAGAAAGATCCAGTATTTCCATTTGATTCTCCCAAATACGCTCTACGGCCAAAAGCTGCTGACCGGCTTGATTATGAACTGATAATTTCAATTTTTGACCTCGGCCAAAATCTCCCTGAAGGTATACCTTATTGGAAGCAGGGTTAGGATAAACCTGAGCTTCAAATGATGGAGACACTTCTTCCAATCCAATATTTAAGGCATATTCAAAATCGGGAATACCATATCCCAATGTATTATTCGGACTGCTGAATAAATGAGCACTACGGCGAATTTTCCAGGCAATCTCCTCTCCGTGCACATTAGGCTTGGCCTGAACCAGGCAAGCGGCCATTCCTGCTATACATGGTGATGAAAAACTGGTACCAAAACCACTAGACACCTGGCCAACAATATTTATTAATGTGGTTCCAGCTCCCATGGCCGATACATCAGGCTTAACGCGCCAATCGTAAGAAGGACCTCGACTGCTGAAATTCACATAATTCCCCATTCCATCTGTGGCTCCAACGGCCAAAACACTATCGCCATCTGCCGGTGCTCCAATTCGCTGCCAGGAACCAGCTCCTTCATTACCGGCACTGGCAACAACCACAATTCCTTTCGATGCCGCCCAATCCGCTGCACGGGTCACCACGGTGGTATTACCATCCATATCACTGTAATCGAAACTATCGGTTGAGTCATCAAAAGTTGTGTAACCCAATGAAGTATTGATAACATGAGCCCCAACACTGTCGGCAAATTCAGCAGCCATCAACCAATGGTCCATCTCCACCGGGGTTTCGGAACTAACATTTTCGGAGGTAAGCAACCAATAATTGGCATGAGGGGCAGTTCCTACAAAGACGCCGGTATCCAAAGCGGCCATTACCGATAGCACGGAAGCCCCATGTCCACCCTGACCGGTATAAACATTGGTATCACCATTTATAAAACTCCAAGAACCCATTAGGCGACCACTTTGTCTTAAGCTATCCAATACAGCGGCCTGCAGGGCTCCGGTAAAACCCGCATCAATTACAGCTATTGTTACACCCTTTCCGGTATAACCTGCTTGATGTAAAGCATCTCCATTTAATAGTTCCACCTGAGTAGTTCCTAATCCATAGTCAAACTGAGCTTGGGTCCCCGCTAATTGGCTTCTGTGCTTTTTAGGATACTCCAGCCGCTTCACAAAAGTCAAGGCTTCCAATTCTTCCGCACTTAAACCTTCGACAAAGGCATAATTCAACCAGCGTGAATGTGCTTTAACGGCTCCACCCATTCTTTGAATTTGCTTGATATATTCAGGAGCTACAGGTAGATCACTGCGATCAATTTCAATTCCTTGCATACTTCGACGTAGCAAAGCAGCTTCACTCAAAAACTTTTCGGGCTGTTCCAATAAATGCTCACTAGAACCTTTGTCGGTAAAAAACACTCTGTAAGACTGAGCCTCTGCTATAGGACTCATGCTTAAAACCGCCAGCAGCAGGAATAAAATTCGATTCATTCTTTAAAATTGTATTACGCCGGATCCAATCAATTCTTCACCTTGATACCAGGCTACAAATTGTCCGGGGGTTACAGCCTTTTGGGCTTCTTCAAATAAGACGTACAATCCCTTATCCGTTGCATGCAAGTTTACCGGAAAAAGTGGTTGCCGGTAGCGAATTCTTGCGCTGTAATGTGCTTGTTCTCCTGATTTTAATGCGAGATCTTCTCTTAACCAGTGTACATCTTCAGCCGCTACAAATAATGCCTCCTTCCGCAATCCGGGATGGGCTTCTCCTTGACCAGCATAAATTAAATTATGCTCCGTATCAGTACCAATCACAAATAAGGGTTCAGGTGTACCACCAATGGCCAGGCCTTTACGCTGACCTATCGTAAAATAGTGCGCTCCACTATGCTCCCCTTTTACGGATCCCAAATCTGCACTAAAAGCAAAAGGTGCGGCTTTCTCCGACCATTCATTTTGTTCAGGTAGACGACTATAATCCTTTGGAATTTCAGTCTCCGCAGCAATTTCAATCACCTGACCTTTTTTAGGCGCAAGTTGCTGCTGAAGAAAGTCCGGTAAACGTACTTTCCCAACGAAACACAATCCTTGGGAATCCTTTTTATCGGCCGTTACCAAATCTAGTTCAGTGGCTATTTTACGCACTTCACTTTTCTGTAAATGCCCAATGGGGAATAAGGCCTTACTTAATTGTTCCTGATTAAGTTGACAAAGGAAATAGCTTTGATCTTTGTTGTTATCAACTCCAGATAAAAGGCGGTAAACCGTTTTTCCATCCACCTCCATTTCATCACGCCTGCAATAATGACCGGTTGCTACATAATCAGCCCCCAGGCTTAATGCCTTTTCCAGGAATACATCAAACTTAATTTCGCGGTTACAAAGTACATCCGGATTTGGGGTACGACCATGCTCATATTCAGAAAACATATAATCTACAATCCTTTCCTTGTACTCCTCACTCAAATCGATTACCTGAAAAGGAATCCCCAGTTTTTCCGCCACTAACATGGCATCATTACTATCTTCTATCCAAGGGCATTCATCGTGAATGGTAACCGTCTCATCATGCCAATTCCGCATAAACAAGGCTATTACCTCATGTCCTTCTTCTTGAAGTAAATGAGCAGCCACACTACTATCCACTCCACCACTTAATCCTACTACTATTCGAGCCATTTAATTTGCCTCTCCTCCTTTATTTTTTTCTTTAGGATCCTCAACCTTCCTTCCATTTTTCCAGACCTCCTTATGATCCAACTTTAAATCCTCGGTAAAGAAATACCAGGTGCCAACCATTAGACCGGACCGATAATGACCACGAGAACGGGGCTTTCCACTAGAATAAAAATAGGTCACCTCACCCTCAAGTTCGCCATTTACATATTGCCCTTCCGACATCTTACGACCGCTTTCATAATACTGTACCCAGGGACCAGATTTCTTTCCATTCTTATAAACTACGCTCTCAGCAGGCTTTCCGTTGGCATGATACTTTAAGGCTGGTCCATCCTGAATTCCTTTTTTAAAGCTGATTCTGGCGATCACATCTCCCTCCTGATTAAAATAAGTCCACACACTATCCTTCTGCTTATCTGTATACAAACCTTGAGCCGCCAATATTTTTCCTTCACCATACTGAAAGCTCATACAATTGCCAGTCTTCCCTCTAAAGACGTTAAGCGTTTGCAATTGTCCACTTTCGAAATAGTACTTAAAGGTGTCTACCGGAGTGCCATGGTCGAATCGACCCTGATAACGAAGCTTTCCATTATCGTGAAGTTTTTGCCATAATCCATGTCTACGACCTTGAGCATCAGTAGGACTAAGGTTTTCCTGCCCTGGCATAATCAGGGGGAAAAGGATAAGGCAGAGCAAGCTTATATTCTTCATAGTGCAAAAATACTAGCTTTAATTGGGATGCTTCAAAGCATAAACGATGCTTATCGATAAATTTGCGCTGTCTAAAATTAATTCATGGGGAAACAGATTCGCAAGCCTTATGTTCTTTGGCTCATGTTTGCTGTCGGTGCAGTATTTTTTAGCATCGTCATTTTCAGAGCCTTATGGGTACCCATCACCCACGATGAAGCCTATACATATCTGCATTATGTGCGTCAACCCTGGGCTGGAATCATTCTCTACAAGCCTCCCCACATTCCAAATAATCATATTCTAAACACCCTTTTAGCCAAATTGAGTGTTCAAATATTTGGATTAAGTGATTTTAGTTTAAGGCTCCCGAATGTTATCGGCGCTATTATTTATTTCCGCTATGCTGCCTTGCTGGCCCGTAAATTTCGATTCCCCGGAATTCAAATTTTAGCCTTCCTCTTACTTTGCTTCCAACTCTATTTTATTGACTTCTTTGCCATGGCACGTGGCTATGGTATGGGAATGGCCTTGAGCTTAGCCTCTATATACCATTTGTATTGCTATCGCGACTTAAATAATGGTCATCATATTTGGCGCACCTTATTATTTGCGGCCTTTGCGGTTTATGCCAATTTTACTTTCCTCTATTTTTATGTGGCCTTGGTGGGCTTGATACTTCTGCTTTATTGGTCGGAAGGGAAAAACCAAACTAAAAGTCTCGGTGTATTATGGCGTCCGGTTGGCATTGTAACAGGTGTCCTGGCCTTATTAATTTTCATACCACTTCGCAATATTTCCGGGGACCTGTTTGGCAGTGATTCCAATTTCTGGGAAAGTAGCATGCACAGTTTGTCCTGGATTTTCACCTATAAGCAACATTTTGATATCGGGCTGTGGATTAGTGGTTTTACGGCCATTGCTCTGGTGGTTGGTGCAGCCTTCTTCGCCTGGGATCATTTCCGAAAGGAAAGCCAAATTGGCTGGTACTTTTATTCCGAATTGCTAATCTGGCTACTTTTCACCGCCGGTGCTCAAATTGCCCAACATTTTATTTTGGGAACCGAATACCTCATTGGACGTACCGTAATGGTTTACGCTCCTTTGCTCCTCACCTATTTTATTTTCCTGTTTCAACGCTTAAACCGATATCGCCACGGTGAGCATTACCAACTGGCTTTAAGCCTGATATTGGTAATTGGCTCCGCACTTAATTTTCAATACCTCAATTTTAAAGAAGCCGTAGAATGGACCTATGATGCTTCACATAAAGATGCAATTGCTGACTTAAAAGAAAGCAAAGCCTCCCATTCCGAATCCTTTACTTTAGGAATCAATTGGTTATTTGAACCCGCTATGAACTTCTACCGCGAAAGTGAAGAATTAGACTGGTTAGCACCTTTAAGCAGAGAGGGTTATCAGGACAAGGAATATGATGCCTATTACCTCTGGAAGGAAAAGGATGCCAGCTTTATTCAAAAACTGGAACAAGAACAATCCGGCTATAGCCTGATAGCTACCTATGACAATGGAGCGGTTCTCTTTATCCGCCAGGATTATTTGTAGAAATTCTTTTCGAAAGCCGCAAACTCCCCCTTTCCTAAAATCAATCGACGGTAAAATGCTTTGATAAAGCCTAAACCATAGGAAAAGAGCTGGATAAAGGAAGCCAGCATCGCCAGGATAGCTACGTAGATGCTCTTATTTTGACGAAAGGCATCCATAAATATCAAGAGAAAATAGAAGCCTAAAAAGCTTAGTGGGATTAAAGTCCAGGGCATAAGCAAGAGACTAAAAATCACAAAAAGGCTAAAGCTGGCTGGAAAGAAATGTAAGAGCTTCAGGCTTTCTGGATGGCGCTTAAATAGGTTAATACGAGCGATCCCCGAATTATGCACCTGCTTATAAAACTGCCTAAAAGTACTGCGTCGCTTATGGTAAACATAGGCATCAGGGATTAAGGCGGTACTAAAACCCTCTTTCATCATTCGGATACTCATATCGATATCCTCACCAAAACGCATAGGAGCAAAACCACCGGTTCTCTCAAAAACTTCTTTGGTATAGCCCATATTAAAACTGCGAGGATGAAATTTCTCCACACTGTGTTTTCCGCCTCTGATTCCGCCTGTAGTGAAGAGTGCGGTCATCGAGTAATTAATGGCCTTCTGAATGGGACTAAAACTCGCATCCGCCCGATCCGGACCACCGAATGCATCTACGGGCTTTTCCTTTAAAAAGCTTTTTACAGCTTCGATATAATCAGGGGGGATAATACAATCCGAATCCAGAAAAATGAAATAATTCCCTTTGGCCCTTTCGGCACCATAATTCCGAGATTGACCAGGACCGCTATTGGGCTTAAAATAATAGGCTAAATTCAATCGATCCTTAAAGGAATCGACAATAGTATCGCTCTTCAGGCTGGAGCCGTCTTCAACAATAATCACTTCAAAATCCGAATCACTTTGCAAGCAAAGGCTTTCAAGCAGTTCGCGGATTTCATCCGGACGATTATAGAGGGGAATAATTAAGCTTAGCTCAAGATTCAAAATTGATACGCTCTTCGATGGTGTATTCTACCGGTTTATTGCTGTTGCGGATGATTAATTCGGCCAGAAAACCCGCCAAAAATAATTGCACACCTATTACCATCGTGGCTAAGGCTAAATAGAAAAATGGATTATCAGTTACCAGGCGCGCCTTCTCTCCCATTTGCAAGGCCACTAATTTCTCCACCCCAATGAATAAAGCGGCTAAAAAACCAAAGATCATCATCAAGGTTCCATACAAGCCAAAAAAGTGCATGGGGCGCTTAGAGAATTTGGATACGAAGGCCAGGGTAAGAAGATCCAAGGGACCATTAATAAAGCGGCTCAAGCCAAATTTGGTAGTACCATATTTTCGAGCTTGATGCTGCACTACCTTCTCGCCAATTTTGGTAAAACCTGCATTTTTCGCCAATACTGGAATATAGCGGTGCATCTCACCCTGCACATTCACTGCTTTTACAACTTCATTGCGGTAAGCTTTGAGACCACAGTTAAAATCGTGTAAGTGAATCTTGCTGATACGACGGGTAGCCCAGTTGTAGAATTTGGTAGGGATGGTTTTGGAAATTGGATCATAGCGTTTCTTCTTCCAACCACTCACCAGATCGAAGCCCTCTTCCCTAATCATTTTCATTAGGCCTGGAATTTCATCCGGACTATCCTGAAGATCAGCATCCATGGTAATTACCACATCGCCACTGGCAGCTGCAAAGCCCACATTAAGGCCGGCTGATTTACCATGATTACGACGGAAAGAAATTAAACGAACGCGCTTGTCCTTAGCGGCAAGCTCATGGATAACTTCCAAACTTTTATCGGTAGAGCCATCATTAACAAAGATGATCTCAAAATCCAGCTTTTCCGATTCCCCAATCCGGCAAATCCAGCTGTATAATTCTTTAAGTGACTCATCCTCATTAAAAAGAGGAATGACAAGAGATAAATCCATTGAGGGATATCGTATTCTAAATATCAGAAGGGTCTGGCTTCTGAACGATTAAACCTAAAACCAGTGAAATCAATGCTCCAATCAAAGCTGACGAAACAATCCCCATGCCTGCCATCATAAATGGCGAAGTAAACATACGAGTGAAGGATTCCGCTTGTTCCATTTGATCATCCCCTAAGCCTTGCTTAGCCCATTCATCATAAGCCGCTTCAATAATCTTATCTTGATATGAAGGGTCTAAGAACATCGCATATACGATAATCCAAAGTCCACCAATAATAGATGCAATCAGAATTACTTGCCATCCAGAGCTAAATGCAGCCCCTAATTTGATATAGCCATTTTGAATAGACTTTAATTTCAACATGGCCAAAAGTGGAAAAACTACAGCCATGCCAAAGTTCACAAACATCTGGCCCCAATTGCTAGAGTTCTGGTCACCAAGATTGTATTCTCCTAAGGCATAAAGTACTCCATATAACAGTACCAGGGATAAACCCATCATTAACCCGTAATTCCAAATGATCTGTCGACGATTGTTCATAAGACTTGGTTTTGAGGAAAAGCAAATATAATTGAATAATACGCCCTCTAGGCTTTTTCCTTCGCAGGATTTAGCTTAATTTTGTCGCCATAAGGCAAGTCCCATACAACCAGCTCCTGATGAACTCCCCCAGGGCGGGAACGCAGCAAGGGTAATCGGTCGTAGCGGTGTGATATGGATCGCTTGCCTTATTTTCTTCCCTTCTTTTTGTTTTCCATTTTTCTGTACTTTAGAGGAACCCCCAATCAAAACAACTTGAAGGCTCTTAGCATTCTTTTATTTAATATTCTTTCCTTTTCTCTACTGAGTTCCGGTTCTTCCTTTTATCAGCAGGCTTCCCTGATTGATTTACGCGAAGAATGTGATAGTCTGGATTGTCCTGAGCGCTATTGTGAAGTCTATCGCTACCTCGCCGAAAACCTCTACCTGCCCTTAGCAGACCGATTTCACTATCTGAACATCGCAGAGCAAATTTCCCTGGAGCTGGCGGATAAGCATAATATTTTGGCGATATACAGTCAGGCGGGACGTATGAATCTCGATAAAGGTCAATATGCCGCCTCCCTGGAAGCCTTTAGCAAAGGAATCGATTATTTAGGCTACAAAAATGATGAAGATTGGCTTCAACAGGAAGGCTGGTTTCTTACCGGTTACGGAATACTACTTTATAAAGTAAAGCTCTACGAAGACGCTAAAGGAATCTTTAAGGACTGTGCTCAGGTAATGCATCGGAATTCTGATACATACGGGGAAGCAGTGGCCCTGAATAATATCGGACTCTGTTATTCCAATTTGGGTGAACCGGATAGTGCCTTATATTATTTCACTCAGGCTTATGAACTTCGATTAGGCCTCAATGATAAGTTTCTACTTACTCATTCGATGCTTTATATCGCCAGAATGTATCGCCAAATGGGAAATCGATCCCGAGCCGATTCCGCGTTGGAGAAAGCGGCATATTACAATGATCTTTCTACAGAGTTCGAGTTTATCGGCGATATCCACTGCCAATGGGCAGAAATTGCCTTTGATGATGAGGACTTAATCAGTGCCTCATATCACTTACAAAAGGCCAAGGAAATGAGCTCTCCATTTAAAGACCTCACCTGGCTCAATCTAAAAATTCGACTTTTTAAGGAACTAAGTCTTAAAGACAGCCTGATATTCTATATCGATTCTGCTCTTAGTACAGCCCAGAGCTTTGGAAACCTAGACTTAGAACTAAGCCTACTCTACCAAAAAGAAAAGCTCTATCGCGAAATTGGCCTGGATAAAGAGGCGGACAGCATACTTTTAAGAGTGGCCGCCTTGAGTCAAAAATTGTTGAGGATCAAAGACACCATGCAAGAGAACTTAATGGTAGTTCAGGGTGACTTTATTGAAAATCGCAGTCGCCTCCAAAATCTTGAGGCCTCCTATCGAGAGAAGGAGAAAATCATTGCTTCCCAAAATACGACCATCCTTTTGGTAACCATTATTGCTTTAATCCTACTCAGTGCCTTTATTCTCTATTATCGAATTAATAATCGCGTACGAAAGCTGAGTCAGAATATTCGCATTCTCAATGAACGATCACGCCTGGCTGCAGAACAAATGACCTCCGGAATTTTAGCATTCGACCCCAATGGTGAACTCATTTTCAGCAATCAAGCCGCTCGAGACCACTTTCGATTTTTTGGCAATTTCGATCTGGAGGAAAATAAAGACTTCCTTTCTCAAATCATTCAAAAGGAAATGCTGGAAGATTGGCAATTGCGAATTCAGGAAGTAAAAGACAAGCAAAGTTTTCAAAATATGAGCTCGCGATTAAAAGACGATCGCAAATTTTATCATTTGGTCTCCATGCGGGAAATGAAAACTGAGGATCAAAAAGTTGGAGCAGTTGCCGTTATAACGGATGTAACGAATAGTCAAGAACGAAGCCTGGAATTAAGTCGTAAAACTCAAGCTTTGGAAGTTGCGAATTCAGCCAAAGAAAAAATGCTCTCTCTTCTGGCCCATGATCTTAAAGAAGGAGTAGTAAGCAGCCTGGAACTGGCTAAGCTTTCGCTTGATGGTGACCCGCAAGAACATGGTACTCATTTGCAACTCATCTATGAAAGCCTGGGACGCACCAAAACTTTGCTTTTTAAGACACTGGATTGGGTGAAGCATCAAAGTAATGGACTGGAGCTTCAGCGAAATAAGTTTTTCATCGGAAGATTAGTAGCTGATGTAATTAAAGAAAAAGAGGAAATCTTAATACAGAAATCGGTAGAATGTCTCAATCAGGTAGATCAGAATTTACAAGCAGTAGCTGATCCTAATGCGCTGCGGGTAATTCTGCGAAACTTGATTGGAAATGCCATCAAATTTGTGGAACCTAAAGTTGGTAGAGTTCAAATCCAAAGTCGCCGAATTAATTCCGCCAAAATCGAGATTGCTATTGTGGATAATGGTCGCGGTATGACCCCGGTGCAAATTGCCAACTTATTGGGAGGTGAAAAGCTCAATAGTACCAAAGGCACCATGGGCGAAGAAGGGACAGGTATGGGATTGCATTTTTGCCAGGATTTACTCTATAAGATGGGCAGTACTTTACAGGTGGAGAGCAGTTTAAATTTAGGAACAGTCTTTTACTTTAGTCTGGATTGTCCGCAAAGAGCTGCCAAACAATAGTTACTTTTGCCAAAATTTTACATTAAGCATGAAGTTTTTCATCGACACTGCAAACCTGGAGCAAATTAAAGAAGCACAGGAACTGGGCGTTTTAGATGGGGTTACCACTAATCCTTCCCTTATGGCCAAAGAAGGTATCACCGGAGCAGAAAATATTACTGCTCACTACAAAGCAATTTGCGATATCGTAGATGGCGATGTAAGTGCCGAGGTAATTAGCACCGACTTCGAAGGAATGGTACGCGAAGGCGAGGCCCTGGCGGCTCTTCACCCTCAAATCGTGGTTAAAATTCCAATGATTCGCGATGGTGTTAAGGCCCTTAAATATTTCTCAGATCAGGGAATCAAAACCAACTGTACCTTAGTATTTAGCGCGGGTCAAGCTTTATTAGCCGCTAAAGCAGGTGCTACATACGTATCTCCCTTCATCGGTCGTTTGGATGACATTTCTACCGATGGATTGCAATTGATCGAAGAGATTCGCTTGATTTATGATAACTATGATTTCGAAACTGAAATCTTAGCCGCCTCTGTACGTCATACCATGCACGTATTGGAATGCGCTAAAATTGGTGCTGATGTAATTACCGGACCATTGTCTAGCATCACCGGATTATTAAATCACCCTTTGACCGATATTGGCTTAGAGAAATTCTTGGCTGATTACCGTAAAGGAAACGGATAAAAAAATGGCTGAGATCGTACGGATCTATCCAGAAAACCCTAACCCCCGCGAAATAGCCCGAGTAGTAGAGGTTTTAGATCGCGGGGGGATTATTGTTTATCCAACCGATACAGTTTATTCTTTCGGTTGTGATATCAGTAAACCCAAGGCTATTGAAAGGGTAGCCAGATTAAAAGGCTTAAAGCCTGAAAAGGCCGAATTTGCCTTGATCTTCCCCGATCTCAGCATTTTAAGTTCCTATACCAAATCGGTAGACACCCCTACTTATAAAATTCTTAATCGCTGCTTACCCGGTCCTTACACCTTTATCTTAAAGGCAGGCAGCGCAATTCCCAAGATCTTTCAGAAAAAGAAGAAAACAGTGGGAATTCGAATTCCGGATAATAGCATTCCTCGTGAAATTGTACGCGAACTGGGCCGTCCGATTATTGCCTCTTCGGTACATGATGAGGATGAAATTGTCGATTACACTACTGATCCTGAATTAATTGCGGAAAAATTCGACAAGCAAGTAGATTTGGTAGTGGATGGAGGAATGGGTGATCTCTTTGCCTCTACTGTAGTAGACCTCACCGAAGGTTACCCGGAAGTCATTCGCGAGGGAAAAGGCTCACTCGACCTGCTTTAAATGCCTAAACTGTATTACTGGATACATGGAGCCATTTTCGGAATCTTAGTGATTCTGGCCATTCAGAGTCCGGCCGTTGGTGGTGAAGGTGATACCATAATGCATTTCTTTTGGGCACAGCATGTGTGGACAGACTCCGGGGCCCTTTTTAATTCTTGGGCGAAACCCTTTTTCACGCTATTTGCCAGTCCCTTCGCCTATTTTGGATTTACCGGCATCAAAATCTTTAATATCCTCTGTGGGGTATTAAGCTCTCTTTTTGCTACACTTTATGCGGCTCGCAAAGGCTGGCAGGCCTTATGGCTAATTCCCATAGTAGCCTTTTTAAGTCCGGCTTTTAGCTCCTATCTCAATAGCGGCTTAACCGAACCCTTTGCCGCCTTGTGTCTCATACTCTGTCTCTATTTTTTAGATCTAGGCAAAAAGAATAAGAAGTACTTAATTGCCGCTTATAGTTTGGTCTCTTTCCTCCCCTTTTGTCGTGGCGAAGCGCAGGTTCTCATCCCGGTCTTTTTAGTATATGGCTTACTTAATAAACAGTTTCGCTATCTGCCTTTAATCTTAGTTGGTTCCATTGTATATGGCTTTTTTGGTTCCTTTTACCATCAGGGCGATTGGTTGTGGTTTTATCAAAAAGCCTATGTTGCCGGAGCCAGTGTTTATGGTAAAGGCGATTGGACTCATTATTTTAAGCGCATGGGAATTATGATGGGCGCCATCTATTTCCTACTTATTTTGGCCGGTTCCATCATTAGTATTTACTGGCTATTTAAAAAGAAAGACTGGTGGCGACAGGACTTTCTCTTGCTATTTGGAAGTGCCTGGGGATTCTTTTCAGCCCACAGCATGGTTTGGGCCTTGGGACTTTATGCATCCGCCGGTTTAGAGCGAGTATTACTAATGGTTTTTCCCCTCTTTTGGTTAATGGCCCTTCTGCCCTTCCAACTATTTTGGTCTAAATTAAAAGCTAAACAGGGCTATGCTATTTTAGGACTCATCGCTATCCTTGGAATCCTTAATCTGTTTACAGATAGTCGCGCTGAGCCTTATCGAAAGACTGCCTGGGACTTAGGTCCCTATCAAACCTTCCTTCATAACCAGGTTTATCCCTTTTTAAAGGAGCGTTATCCCGATTTAGAATCGCGCCATCTGGTAAATGATTTGCCTTATCTAGCCATGCTGAGCGGCCATAATCCCCTCAATATTAAGGAGCAATCCAATTGGCAAAGAGTACAAAAAGATATTTGGCAACAAATGCATCGCTCCAGTATTTATATCTGGGACAGCCATAATGTGCCTTTCTACACCGGGCTGAATGAAGAGAAGATTCGTGAAATAGACTGGTTAACTCTCATTAAAAGCTGGGAAATGGGTGGTCGAAAGTACATCCTTCTCGAAGCCAATGAGCGCTATCCTTTTCCAGATGCCCCTAAAAACTAGCGTAGGCCTTTCCTATCTGATTTAGAATATCAGAACTAAGTACCGCATGTGGTGAAGCAAGTTCTTGTTCAGCAATTTGTGCTGCTCTCCCTTGCAAGGCCATGCCTAAACCTACTGCTTGCTTGATAGTATAGCCCTGTGCTAATAAGCCGCAAATCAATCCAGCCAATAAATCTCCGCTTCCTCCTTTAGCTAGAGCTGATGAGCCAAAATCAAAAAAGGTACTATCACCATTGGATTCTATCAAAACCGAAATACTTCCTTTTAAAAGCAGATTTAGGTGATGCTTACGGCAGTATTCAATCCCTAAATCCAATTGATCCGGACCAAGCTGATCCAAGCCTAATAAGCGTTTAAATTCACCAGGATGCGGTGTAAGAATCCAGTTTTCATTCGCCCATTGTAAATAGGATGGATTCTTAGCAATCAGGTTCAAGGCATCGGCATCCAAAACCAAGGGGCCCTGCCAGTATTGAAGAATATCTTTAAACAGGCTATTTACTGCCTCATCCTGGCCTAAGCCCGGTCCACATACTATGGCATGATACGACTCTAAACCCGGATTCTGAGAACTGCGCTCATACAACATCAGTTCCGGTAAGCGACTGTTGCAGGCTCCAAAAGTTTCTTTAGCCGTATTTAAACTAATTAGACCGGCCCCACTGCGCGCACAGGCTTCCCCTGCAATTAGGGCCGCGCCCATGGTATTCGGACTTCCCGCCAATAAATAGGCATGACCATAATCGCCTTTATAACTATGCTTTTTACGAGGCTTGATAATGGATTTAATATCAGTTAAGGTCGACCAATGAAAGCGACTCTCAGCAGATTGAATATAATTAGGGTGTAATCCAATATCCAATACTTCCACCTGTCCGGCTAAAGCCGACGTATAAGGGTGTACCAATGCCAATTTAGGGTATTGGAAGGTCAAGGTAAAATCGGCTTTAAAAACTAAGTCCAAATCACATTTAGCGATGGCATCGCCCATTAAGCCACTGGGCAAATCAATTGCCACCTTAGTTCCCTCTTTCGTGTTTAAAGATTGGATACAAGTAGCATAGCGACCTTCTAAAACCCGGCTAAGCCCCGAACCAAATAAAGCATCTACCCAAACCGTATCGTTTGCAAATTCATCTTGACTTATTTGATCCTTAAGTAAGTCTTGATAAACACTGCTTCCCAAGCGGTTTAAATTCGCTTCAAAGTCGGGAGAACCGGAATGATCCACCAAAAAGACCGATAGATTTCGATAGTCTTTAGCCTTTAATAATCGAGCTAGAGCCAAACCATCCCCTCCATTATTTCCCTTACCACAGATCAATACGATCGGTCTGGATGGATCAATATTTTGGAGAAACCAGCTCAGCAAGGCCTGGGCCGCTCTTTCCATTAAATCCAAAGACGAGATAGGCTCATGCTCAATCGCATAGCGATCAGCGGCCTGTGTTTGCGATATGGATAAGATCTTCATGAATTTGCAATACTTGAGGAATCAACATTTCCTGATGATCATTATGAATAATATAGTCGGCCAAAGCTTCCTTCTTCTCCTGAGGCCATTGTTTGGCCATGCGCGCTTTTACCTGATCCTGGCTTTCGCCTGATCGCTTCATTACCCTTTGCAGGCGCAGTTCCTCGGGAGCCGTTACAACTATAACCTTGGCACAATCCTTATGGGTTCCGCTTTCAAATAATATGGCTGCTTCCCGAATAATATAGGGCGCTTTTTGCTTTTGATACCAAGTTTGAAAAGCTCTGCCTACAGCAGGATGAATTAAGGCATTTACCTTCTTTAATAATTCTTCATCCTTAAAGATACGCGATGCCATATAAGCACGATCTACTCTTCCCTCTTTTATGAGTTCCGGACCCAGCCAATCTACTAATTGCGTCTGTAAGTCTGCATCCCTATCCAGGAGCTTTTTCGATTCCTCATCCGCTACAAATACCGGCACATGAAGATGCTCGAAAATCTGCGCTACGGTGGTTTTACCGCTGCCAATACCGCCCGTTAAACCAACAATCATGGCTTGCTAATTAGGTATTCCACGCGCTTGGGCTGCAATTGTAGGGCTCGAATTTGCGAGGGTGGATTTTCGGTACTCAATGATAAAAAACGGGTTTCCGGATTCTTCACAATTTCCTGATAATCTGCATAGACCTCAAATTCTTCCGGGCGAATATCTCGATAGTCCCTCAAAGCACAGCGGAAGGTAAGCTCCACCTGCGAAGGAAATAATTCCATTTGCACTGTATCTGGCAGATGTATGGCCGTTATGGGGATTTGCACCTTACCCTCCGTTAAGGCGGAGAAATAGAGTTTAAGCTCAACCGACTCCTGATTTAAATGTAAATGGGGATAGTCTGGTGCTATTAACTTCAGATCAAATTCGAGGCTATCCTGAGCTTCAGGTATAGTAATCATTTCTGTTTCAATATGATTCAATCGGTTTAAAACATTAGCGGGTGCTTCTACCCAAACCGAATCTTGAGCCAATTTAGGAGCGCCATATAAGACATAGGCATTGGTATCAAAAAGGGCCTTATAGCGCACTTTGATAGGCACCGCCTTAGTTAATAACTGACTGATTTTAAAGAAAACCGTATCAGGATGCACCTCTAAAATCCGAGTATTTTCATCGCTTAGCTGTGCTTCTAAATAATTACGAGAAGATTCACTGGTCCAATAATTTTGCCCTTTGCGGTTACTCTCCAAATTCTGCAAATCCACATCCAAATCCCGATAATTAAACCAGGCGTATTTAATGAGATTATAACCACTCCCCTGTAGCTTAATTTTCAAGGATTTAGGTGGTTTTTCTGTAAACACCATTCCCTTGGGTAAATCGCTGTATTCGATTGCAAAATCGATGGTGCTTACATAGCCGGTTTTGGAAAGCTTGATTAAAAACCAAAGGATCAATGAGAGCCCGATAAAAAGTAAACGCACCCGGGTATTTCCATCTAAAAGCCAGGGGGGGATGCGCAGCTTAAAGCCTTTGTTTTCGCTTTGTTGTTTCACTGGGATGAAGATACAATATTGCAAAAAAAAAGCCCCGGCAATGCCGAGGCCTTTATAAGCTTGAGACGATTTATTTCTCGTCTTCTTTTTCTTCTTTTTTGGCTTTCTTATCCTTCTTTTCATCAGGTAGATAAGAAGCACTTTGCTCTTTACTTACAGCAGCACGATCGATCTTTAAACGGCTGTTTTCACTTTCGATAATCAGGATATTATCCTGAACCTCCAGAATTTTGCCGTGAATACCCGAAGTAGTAACTACGCGCATTCCTTTTTGCAGACCTTCTTGCTGAAATTTACGTTCCTCCTTCTGACGTTTCATCTGAGGACGGAAAAAGAAAACGTACATCACCAGAATCACCAGAGCGAACATGATCAATTGATTGTTCATCATTCCGGGAGCTGGTTCTTGTAAAAAAATATAATTCATCATTTTATCCTTGTTGCTCTTCAGCTTGCTTAGGCTTAGGATTTACCATAGCATTAATGCGAAGAATCTTTTTATTAGGAACGGTGTTCGCGTTAAGGGTTACAGTTTTAGCTTGGTTACCGGGACGACCGTTAGAATTGAATTCAACGTGAATAATTCCGGTTTCACCTGGAGCGATTGGCTCACGAGGCCATTGTGGCACGGTACAACCGCAGCTTCCACTGGCATTTGAAATAATTAAAGGTGCCTCACCCGTGTTGGTAAATTCGAAATCGTATTTCGCCAAAGTACCTTCTTCGATCGTTCCGAAATCGTGGTTTTCCTTCTCAAACTTAAATTCAGGAAGCTTGGCATTAGGATCAACCTTAACGCTGATTTCCTGGTTTGCGTTTTGATTTGTGGCGTTTACAGAATTGCTGGTATTTGCACTGCTACTTGCACTATCATCTGCTCCGTTGCGAATCTTGCTGGCTGCATTATCACAAGAGCTGCTGATCATAGCTAATCCGATCATGCCGGAAAATAGGAGTCTTCTGGTCATTTTGTTGTTTTTACTGTTAGCAATATTAAAGATTCATCAAGAACTATGCTACAAGAGGCCTCTGCCAATTTTGCGAATTTCTCCTGAATCTGTCATTTCCTGTTGAAGCTTATCTAGAATTCCATTGACGAATTGACCGCTTCTGCGCGTACTGTACTGCTTAGCCAATTCAATGTACTCGTTTAAGGTTACCTTCACCGGAATCTGATTGAAAGTGACTAATTCGGCCAAAGCCATTTTCATCAAAATCTGATCAATTGCGGCAATACGGTCACCTTCCCAATGTTCGGCTTTCTCCAAAATCTTAGATTCAAACTTTTCACCTTCATTCACGCTGATGCGAAATAACTTAAGGGCAAAGTCCAAATCCTCTTGATTTTTGATCAAAGGAATTAAGCTCGATTCTTGTTCGCGTTTCGTATCGAAGCTGGTAATCGTTTTTACCACCATAGCCTGGGCCGCATCTAAATCATCCGACCAAAACATATTGCGCGCTTCGTATACCTCGTGCAAATCGTCATTTTCTGCCAGATAAGTACCATAAAGGTATTTTACCAATTTGCGGTCTTCCTTCAGATCATTATGATCAGCCTCCATATAAAGCTGAAAACGCTCATCTTCCAGAATATCGCGGAAAATCTTGCGAATCAATTCCTTTTCATCACCAAACTTAATATGCAGATCTTCTACCTCCTGCTTAAAACGTGGATTGCGTTCCAACCAACTTAAAAAGCGGTTTTCAACAAAGCGCAAATTCGGATTGAGGTCTTCTTGACTGGGTAATCGTTTTTGGCGATTAATCTCTAAGCGTTCTTTTGCGAAGCGATGGATTAATACCAAAGCCGCCAAATCGTAGAGATACAATCGATAAATCTCGTCAATAGACTGACGCAGTTGCTTCTCTGCTTTAATCAATCCCCTTTGAGGATCATAAGCATAGGCATATAGCGCCTGGAAAACCTTAATTCGCAGGTGGCGTCGTGTGAGCATATTTTAGTTTCGCTGGGCTTTCGCTTGTTCAATTCGTTCCTGAGCAATCTTCAATGCAGCCTGGTGAGGAGTAATATTCTCCAATTCGGCAGTACGGAAGATTTGTAAGGTAGTATGGTAAATGTTTTCAGTACGACGTAGAGCCTCTTCGCGGTCGTATTTAACGATCTCAGAGTACACATTAATCAAACCTCCAGCATTAATCAAGAAGTCAGGAGCATAAAGAATCCCTTTTTGTTTCAAGGTTTCTCCATCGCGCCATTCGTCTGCCAACTGATTGTTAGCAGCACCGGCGATTACCTGAGCACTTAATTTCTTAATGCTGTCTGGATTTACGGTAGCACCTAAAGCACAAGGAGCATAGATATCGTATTCAGCAGCAAACACATCTCCTTCATGGATTTGTGCCCCGTATTGTTTAGCCACTTCTTCCATACGATCACGATGAATGTCGTTGATCAATACCGTAGCACCGGCTTCGGTTAAGTGTTTCACCAAGGTTTCGCCTACATGGCCAATACCTTGCACCATAACGCGCTTACCGCCTAAATCGCTGGAACCGAATTTGTATTCAGCGGCGGCTTTCATACCCATAAATACACCATAAGCCGTAACAGGAGATGGATCGCCAGACCCCCCCATTTCTACCGGAATACCGGTTACATGGTCAGTTTTGCTTTTAACCATTTCCATATCATGGGTATTGATACCCACATCTTCGGCAGTGATATAGCGACCGGAAAGTGAATTTACATATTCACCAAACTTTTGCATCAAAGCATCGGTCTTATCTTTTCGGCTGTCGCCGATAATTACTGCTTTACCTCCTCCCAGGTTCAATCCACTGATGGAGGCCTTAAAGGTCATACCACGGGAGAGACGTAAAACATCGCGGATGGCTTCCGACTCGTGATTATAATTCCACATACGAGTACCGCCTAATGCCGGTCCCAAAGTGGTGTCGTGAATACCAATAATGGCCTTTAAGCCAGTCTCACGGTCATTGCAAAAAACCACCTGTTCGTGGTCCTTGAAGGCGCTGGCAGAGAATACTGCGCCGTCTACCGTGGATGAGTCAGTAAGTTTAAGATCGTTCATTTTTAAATGCTATGAGAGATAGAGTTAGACAAGCCACCTTATTTTTACCTTTGCCGACCTGTCTATTTCGGTCGCGAAATTAGGCTAATTTTTTGAGTCAACAATTGATGAAGTCCCTCCTCAGTCTTAACAAATACTTTTACAAATACCGCTGGAAGCTTCTGGCCGGTTTACTGTTCGTTGCCATCTCAGTGATCTTCGGCATCTTGCCCGCAGAGCTGGTTCGCGAGAGTTTCAATATTGTAGAAGATGCGATAGCCGCTTACCGCGAAAATCCTGATTTCGATTACAGTGATTTGCGAAATCAGCTCATTCTCTATGGCGTTATTATCATCGGCTCCAGCCTTCTTAAAGGCCTATTTATGTTCTTCATGCGCCAAACCATTATTGTGGTAAGCAGGCACATTGAATACGACATGAAGAATGAGATATACGATCAGTATCAAAAGCTTTCGCTGGCCTTTTACAAGCGTAATCGCACTGGCGACCTTATGAACCGTATCAGTGAAGATGTGAGTCGGGTAAGAATGTATGTGGGTCCTGCAATTATGTATACGATGAACGTGGGTATGACCTTACTACTGATCATCCCCATTATGATTTATTGGAGTCCACGACTCTCTTTATATGTGCTGGCTCCCCTGCCCTTACTGGCAACTTCCATTTATTATGTAAGTCGCAAGATCAATGTGAAGAGCGAGCAGGTGCAGCGTCAGCTCAGTGCAATCAGCTCCTTTGTTCAGGAAACATTTTCAGGTATCCGAGTTTTGAAGGCCTATGTTCGAGAGGAAAAATCCTTGCAAGACTTTAATGAAGAAGCCAATCATTATTTCGATCGTAACAAGGAATTATTCCGCATCAATGCCCTCTTTTTCCCTTTAATGATCCTCTTAATTGGACTATCAACTATTTTAACCGTATACATTGGTGGGCAAGAAACGATTGCCGGGAAGATTGAAACCGGAGTTATTGCCCAGTTTATTATTTATGTGAATATGCTTACCTGGCCCGTAGCCTCCATTGGTTGGGTAACCTCTTTAGTGCAAAGAGCAGCGGCCAGTCAAGAGCGTATAAATGAGTTCCTAAGGGTAGAACCTGAAATTAAAAACCCAAGCGAGGAAGATTTGGCCTTTAAAGGCGGAATCCATTTTAAGGATGTGAGCTTCACCTATCCCGATACGGGTATCAAGGCCCTGGATAAACTAAACTTTAAGCTGGAGCCTGGAAAATCGCTGGCTATTGTTGGACGTACTGGTAGTGGGAAAAGTACCGTGGCCAATTTAATTGGTCGACTATACGACGTGGATGAAGGTGAATTGCTCATCGACGGACAGGATATTCGTCAGGTGAACCTGGATGTCCTACGACAGAATATTGGTTATGTACCTCAGGAAGCCTTCCTATTCTCCAATAGCATTGGGGCCAATATTGCCTTTGGCCGGGATGGCGCCTCGGAAGAAGAGATTATTGCCGCGGCGAAAAACGCTCATGTACACGATAATATCATGGACTTCCCCGAAGGCTACCAAACCAAGGTTGGCGAACGTGGAGTAACCCTGAGCGGTGGCCAGAAACAAAGGGTGAGTATTGCCCGGGCCATCATTAAAGCTCCGCCCTTGCTTATTTTCGACGATTGCCTTTCGGCCGTAGATACGGAAACAGAAGAAGCCATCCTCAGCAACCTCAAGAAATTGATCGATCAAAGCACCAGCCTCATTATCAGTCACCGGGTAAGCTCCGTGAAAAATGCTGATCATATCCTGGTTTTGGAAAATGGCCGCGTTATCGAAGAAGGGAACCACGAAAGTCTCATGCAAGAAGGTGGCTACTATCAAGAGATGTACGAACAGCAGCTTTTGGAGTTGGAAGAAGGTAGTGATTAGTTGGTAGTGAGTATGATGCCGCCTGAAAATGGTTGTCACTACCTACTCAGATGTTTCTACTAATTTATACTTTTTGTTTTTAGTTCTAGGCTTACTGGGCTTAAGGTTTAAAGTGTAACTACTTGGACTGGATTCCATGGATTTGATTTTCCATTCAAAGTCTATTGGAGTGCTATTATTCAATACTCGCTTTTGCTGGAACTTGTTATGGTGTTCCACTGCTTGTTTGAGGCATAGTCGGAGCTCATGAAGGTTAGTAGGCTTCCAGTAATTGAGGTATCGGTTTTTAATCAAATCATTGGTTTTCTCTGCATAGGGGTTTTCCCAAGAATAGTAACACATACTTTGCTTTAAGCCTTTGCCTTTGCAATACTCACGATAGCTACGCTCTTCATACTGTCGGCCTCCATCACTATGATGAATAAGACCGCTTAAGTCGGTGTAGCCGGCTTTCTTTCGAGTGGCAATGGCCTGCTTTAAAACTTCTTTGAAGTGGACTGCGCTAGCTCTGCTATAAGCCCCATAGCCTAGGATCCTTTGAGAATAAACATCGGTGATGAACATCAAATAATAGCATTTTGACCCGTTCAGATAATAGGTCATATCGGCTTGCCAAACCTCATTGATGGATCGTACTTGTTTATCAATGAGAAGGTTGTCAAACTTACGTTGATCGCTTTTGGTGGTTCGGATATACCTCGTATTCCTTTTAACCTGTAAGCCCAGTTCAGCAGCTAGTGCCTCGAACTTATCCCGTCCAATGGAAAGCTGATCCGCATGAGCATAATAGATGGGTCTACAGCCTAAGCCAGGGCAGGCCACACGCGCGGACAGGATCAGGCTACGCAGGCCGTCTTCAAGCCCAACAAGCTCCCTTCTTAGAGCTTGGGGCTTGTAGTAGGCCTGCCGGCTAAAGCCCAGCAAATGACAGCTTCTCCTGATCGACACTACAGTCTTTGTCTCCAGCTTTATTTGCCTTTGGATGCTCTGGCGCCAAAACTTTTTTTTAGATCCACCTTATATTCTTCTGAGGCCAGGTCTACGATATGGCGGTACAAATCGGCTTCTAACTGCTTTCGTCCTAAAGCAGCCTCTAACTCTTTGGTGCGCGCCTCTAATTCCTTCAGACGTTTGTCAACACTATTGTTTTCCACTACTATGCGTGTTTGTGTCTTCAAGGTACGAGAATACTTGTTTAACCAGTTATAAACCGTTTGCGGTGATTTAATTTCGTAAAGCCTACAGGCTTGATATACCCGAAGTTCTCCCGATTCAATCTGTTTGACCACTTCCTTGCGCAAGGTCTCACTAAATACACGTTGACGTCTTAAGCTTTCTTTTTGTCCCATTTTTCTCTTGGTTTTAGAGAGAATAGGTGTCAACTTTTTTCAGGCGCGGTCAGTAGTTGGTTAACTGGATCGAATTTGTAATTCGATCCTAGTTAAATCGAACTCCAGGCTAAATCCAATTTGAAAATCGATCCATGCACGAAACCATATTTTTTTAGCTTTGCCCGTATAAACCCAATTGCGATGAGTGATCAAGGAAAAAACGTGCAGGAGGAAATCCATTCCAAGGTTTTAAGAGCAGGGCGAAGAACTTACTTCTTCGATGTACGAGCTACTAAAGCTGACGATTACTACTTAACCATTACGGAAAGCAAGAAACACACTGCAGAGAATGGCAATGTGTACTACAAGAAGCATAAGATTTACCTGTACAAAGAAGACTTCGAGCAATTCAGTGAAATGCTGAATGCTGCTACCGATTACATCATCGATAAAAGAGGTGAAGAAGTTATTTCCGATCGGCATGAACCGGACTTCCATCGCAGATCCGACGAATACGAGCATGAAGAAGGGGCATTGGAAACCACCCTTGAAAATAATACTGCAGGCTATACCGATGTTTCTTTTGATGACATCTAAGCAGTAATGCAGGCTTAAAAAAAAGCTCCTTTTTCAAGGAGCTTTTTTTATTTAGTATTCTAAAAATTCATCCAGCTGTCTTTGCAATACCAGCAAAGTTTCTGTATCTACCAATTCCCCTTGATCATTGAGAAGACCATTAACCTTAGAGATGGGCACTTTATTAGAAAACACCTCCATCCTTAGATAATGCAATACATGGGTCAAATGATCCATTCCTCTGATATTTCCTGCCCGGCCAGAAGCCACTCCTACCAAGGCTACTTTTTTACCTTTCCAAAGACGTGGGTCCATGCCATCCATAAAGGCCTTTAAAACGCCTGGATAACTGCCATTGTACTCTGGACTAATAATCACCAGTTTATCTGCAGGAATGATTTTATCTTTGATAATCGCCTCAGTAACAGGACTTCTATTCCCAAAGCTATCCCCAAAAACGAAATCACGCGGTAATTCTTCCAGTTCAAATAAGCGTATCTCCTGTCCGGCTGACCGAAGCATTTGACAATACTTATCTACAATTTTTCGAGTTATATTCTTGGGTCTGTGGGTTCCACAAATTACGGTTATCATCTTGTTCAATAATCTTTGTAAATCCGATCGAAATCGAAAGGTTAAGCAATTAGATTTGTATTTTAGGCATCCGAAAAAAATCGGGCGCAAAACGGCGGTTCCGTCGTGCAAAATTAGGAACAAGCGAAGCTCTAAAAAGATCAAAATAATCTATCAATGGGTAAAATTGTTGCCATTGCCAACCAAAAAGGCGGCGTAGGTAAGACTACCACTTCTGTAAATATGTCGGCCAGCTTAGGCGTGCTGGAAAAGAAAGTATTAGTAATCGACGCGGATCCTCAGGCCAATACCACCTCGGCTTTGGGCTTTAATCCCGACGAGGTTAAAGTGGGAACCTATCAGGTTCTTGAACATGAAATAGACGCTGCTGATGCGATTGTAAGCACTAAAAACCCAAACCTCGATTTAATCCCTGCCCAAATTGATTTGGTAGCGGTAGAGATTGAATTAGTCGACAAAGATCAACGCGAGCAAATGCTACGTCGATCTTTGGAAACCGTAAAAGACAAATACGACTATATTTTTATCGACTGTGCTCCTTCCTTGGGATTGATTACGCTGAATGCCCTTACCGCAGCGGACAGTGTTATTATCCCTATCCAATGCGAGTATTTTGCTTTAGAAGGCTTAGGTAAACTGTTGAACACCATTAAGAGTGTGCAAAACCTGCACAATCCTGATTTAGATATCGAAGGATTACTTTTAACCATGTACGATTCGCGCTTAAGGCTAAGCAATCAAGTGGTTGAAGAAGTGAAGACCCATTTCAGTAAAATGGTCTTCAATACCATAATTCAACGTAATGTGCGTTTAAGTGAAGCGCCTAGCTATGGAGAAACCATCATCATGTATGATGCTTCCAGTAATGGCGCAGAGAATTACTTAAATTTGGCCCGCGAATTTTTAGAGAAAAACGAAGCGATCGAGGCAGAAGCCTAAGCATCCTTTTGAAAAAGTACTGAATGGCTACACCTAAACGTAAGGCTATGGGCAAGGGCCTCGCCGCCCTTTTAAATGACACCGGTAATGTTAGTACCGGTAAAGATCAAAATGCAGATAAAGTATTAGGCAGCATTGCCGAAATCCCATTGGAGCAGATCGTGGCCAATCCCGATCAGCCCCGGACCCTATTTGACCCTGAGGCGCTGGAAGAATTAGCCGTATCCATCAAGGAACTCGGTATCATTCAGCCCATAACTGTTCGCAAGGTTGAGGGGGATAATTTCCAAATTATCTCTGGCGAACGTCGTTACAGGGCCTCTAAAATCGCAGGTCTGGAAAGTATTCCAGCCTATATCCGTTTGGCGGATGATCAGTCCACTTTGGAAATGGCACTGGTGGAGAACATTCAAAGGGAAGAACTCGATCCCATTGAGATTGCCTTGAGCTATCAAAGATTGATCGAGGAATGTGATCTTACTCAGGAAGCCATGAGCGAGCGCGTGGGCAAAAAACGTTCGACCATTACCAACTATTTACGCCTCCTTAAATTACAGCCTCTAATTCAGGCGGGACTGCGCGACAAAATGATTAGCATGGGTCATGCCCGAGCTTTAATCAATGTAGAGCAGGAAGAGGAGCAAGTAGAGCTTTACCATAATGCCATCAAGAAAGATTTGAGTGTGCGTCAAATTGAGGAGGCCGTGCGCAAGCTTAAAACTTCCAAAACGGAAAGCAAAAGCAAAGCCAGTACTGGCTCCAGCCCTTTGCCCGAAAACTATGCGCAAGCGCAGGAAAATCTCTCTGAAAAACTTCAGATGAAAGTAGACTTAAGCCGTACCAAGCGTGGTCGTGGGAAAATCAGCATTAGCTTCCGCAATGATGCCGAGTTAGATCGCATTCTGGAGCAACTCCAAAACTAAGGTCATTTCCAAGTACATCCTTCATATCATAATTTGTTTGGCGAGCCTTCAGCTCAGTGGCCAAAGCAATGATAGTCTGAGCTACGAAGACAGTCGTAAAGAACCCATAGACAGTTCGGAGCTGCATTCGGTAAGCAGGGCAACCTGGCTTTCTACCCTCCTTCCTGGAGCGGGGCAAGCCTATAATGGCAAGTATTGGAAAATGCCCATCATTTACGGTGGTATTGGCGCCTGTGCTTATTTCGCAATTGATAATCACCGATTGTACCGTCAGTATCTGGATGCCTTTTTAATGCGGGCAGATAGTTCGGGTATAGATCAATATCAAGGAATTTATTCCGATCGGCAATTGGTAGAATTGCAAAATATTTACCGCGATTGGCGCGATCTATCCCTAATTATTGGCGCTGCTATTTGGGCCTTAAATGTGGTAGATGCCCATGTAGATGCCCATCTCTTTTATTACAATGTAAACGAAGACCTGAGCTTTAACCTCGAACCGCGAATTATCCCCATGGGCAATTTCTCGGCCGTAGGCATTGGTCTCAAAATAAATCTCGATCCATGAAAGTAGCCTTAGTAGGATACGGAAAGATGGGCAAAACCCTGGAAAAGATTTTAGTGGATCGCGGTCATGAAGTAGTGGCCCGTTTTGGTTCGGAAGGCATACAAATTGCCGAATTGGAAAAGGCCGATGTAGCCATTGAGTTCTCAGTTCCGGAAGCAGCCTACGGCAACCTAAAAACTTGCTTGGAAACGGGAGTACCCATAGTAACCGGTACCACGGGTTGGCTAGATCGCTACGATGAAATTGTATCCCTTTGCCAGGAGAAGAATGGTGGATTAATTTATGCCTCTAACTTTAGTTTAGGCGTGAACCTCTTTTTTGCCCTCAATCGTTATTTGGCCGAGTTGATGGCTCCTTATTCCGATTACAATGCGGAGATGACCGAAATTCATCATATCCATAAATTGGATGCCCCCTCCGGCACTGCCATTAGTTTGGCGGAAGACTTAATTAAAGGTCTTCCTCAAAAAGATAAATGGGCTTTAAAAGAAAATGCTCAATCGGATTCAGATCTGAGTATTGAAGCCATCCGTGAAAACGAAGTACCCGGCACGCACAGCATTCGCTATAGCAGTGCCATCGACGATATTGAAATTATCCATACTGCGCATAACCGCCAGGGCTTTGCATTAGGCGCTGTTATTGCTGCCGAATACCTAAATGGCAAGCAAGGCGTTTACAGCATGCGCGATGTATTAAATTTACCATCATGAGTATAGGCCTTACGCTGATTTTTCTTACCCTCCTGCAAGTATATTATGGAGTTTTAGCCCTTCGCTTCATCACTGGCGCCGGCTATAAAAGTTGGCAAGCCCTGCTGCCCTATTACAATATTTACATCATGACTAAGGTGATTCACCGTCCTTGGTGGTGGACCATCCTGGCCATTTTACCGGTGGTGGGTAATGTAATGATGGTGGTGATCTTCTTTGAGCTGATGCACATGTACCGCATCGCCAATATCATCAATACCGTATTGGGAGTTATTACCCTCGGTCTCTATTTCGGTTATCTGGGCTATACCAGCAAATTGAAGTATCAAGATCGTGATATTCAAATCATCCGAAAATACATTAGTGAAGGCTTTGCATCTATTGTATTTGCTGTGGTAGCTGCCACCTTAATTCGCGCTTATACCTTCGAAGCCTTTACCATCCCTACTCCATCAATGGAGAAATCGCTGATGGTGGGTGACTTCCTTTTCGTGAGCAAATTGCAGTATGGCAGTCGTTTACCGATGACTCCCTTCTCGCTTCCGCTGATGCACAATAAGGTTCCTTTTACCGAAGTGAAATCCTTTAGTGATGCGGTGACCTTTCCTTATTTACGCTTACCCAAGATTAGCGATGTAAAACGCAATGATCCGGTGGTTTTCAATTATCCCATGGAGGACTATTATCCGGTTGATAAGCGCGAGCACTATGTAAAGCGCTGCCTGGGCTTACCCGGAGATCAGTTGAATATTAAAGATGGTGAGGTTTACATTAATGGCGAAACCCAGGAAATGCCGGATCGCACCATTAAGCAGTTTCAGTACTTCGTTCGCACCCAGGGTTATTTAAATGAGAACCATCTAAAAGAAGACTTTGATATTAATACCACTGGAGATGCTACCGATGTAATCGATTTACGTGAATTACACACGAACATTGTGCGTAACTACGGAAATCGAGTAGGCCAAATTGAGATACCTCAAGGTATGCAAGATTATGTGGTTACCATTAGTGATGCGGCTATTGAGACTTTTAAGCAGATTTCAAATATCGACACCCTCTTTGTACTTAATCACAAGTATTTAGATAAATCCATTCCTTCAAGTCTGCAGTTTTACTATGCTGCTTACCACGACAATGGTTCTCAAATCTTCCCTCCTGGAAACCCTTACCATTGGACCCGCGATAATTTCGGCCCCATTCAAATTCCAGCGGCCGGATCGCAAGTAGAGCTCACCATCAATAATTACCATCTCTACAAGCGTATTATTGAAGTATACGAGGGGCATGACTTTAAAGTGGTTTCGCCCAAACAAGGGATGAGTCATAAGTTTATTATTGACGGACAAGAACAAACGCATTACAGCTTTGCCCAGGACTATTACTGGATGATGGGAGATAACCGTCATAATTCACTGGATAGTCGCTACTGGGGTTTTGTACCCGCCGACCATATTGTAGGAAAGCCCGTATTCATTTGGATGAGCTACGATAAATATGCTAGTGGCATGGATAAGATTCGCACCGACCGCGTATTTACCACCGTTAGTGGTGATGGCGAACGTCGTTCTTACTTCTGGTACTTTGTTGGCGTAGTGGCTGCCTTCTATGGTTTCCGTTACTGGCGGAATAAGAAAAAGCAGGCCGCTTGATTCAAGGATTGTTCAGCTTAACTTATTGGGGGCCTGTCACCTATTATGCGCAGCTCATCCGCTGTGATCAAGTTATTCTGGAACAATACGATCGTTTTCAAAAGCAGAGCTATCGCAATCGTTGTTATATCGACGGACCCAATGGGGAACTCATGCTCAATTTAGCCATCGATAAAAACAGTCGGGGCTTAATGCGGGATACCCAAATTAGCAATCGAGATCATTGGCCTCAGCAACATTGGCAAGCCCTAAACACCTCTTATGGCAGCAGTCCCTTTTTTGATGCCCTGGCTCCAGAGATTGAAGCCCTTTTTAGCAAAGCGCCTGAGAACTTATCTGAGTTAAACTTAGCCACTACCCAGCTGATCTTAAAATGGTTGCGCTTTGAAGGCACTATCCAACTCAGTGAAAGCTGGCTGGAGCCTAATCTAGCTGAAAACGACTTCCGCGAAAGCTTCTCTCCCAAACGCCGATCTGAACATCAAAATCCGGAATATCCACAGGTATTTGATCACAAAAGCCCTTTCAAGTCTGAGCTATCCGTTTTGGATTTAATCTTCAATGAAGGTCCGGCGGCCTACGACTATTTAAGGCAGCTATAATTTGTATTTTCGCGCATGCTCCAAAGGTTCCCCATCATTGCGGTGCTGCTCTGCTTCCTTTTGGCGAGCCCCGCGCTTATTGCTCAGGATTGCCCAAAAACCTGGGCCAAGGTTACAGCTCCAAGTGGATTAATACTCCGAAAAGCTCCAGGTAAAGGCTTTATCCGAACCATTCCACAAAATGATACGGTAAACTATTGTGCCGACAGCACCTTTGGTGAACTGGAGTACGAAGGAATTAAGGGCTATTGGCGTCAGGTTAACTACAAAGGTCAAAAAGGGTATTCCTTCGATGGTTTTCTGGAAGTGATCGAACTCCGCTTTGAAACCGATAGCATTATTGAGGCTTCTAAAAAACTAGTAGCAGGTAGCGATAGCTTAGCTGCTTCTGAGGAAGAACCGAAAGAGGAAGCGTTGAAAACCCCGCATATTTACCTGCCCAATCCCGAATTCCAATTCTTAACCGAGACCTATAATTATTGCGGTCCGGTGCAGGATATAAATCTCAAACTTTATTGGTACGGAGTTTTCCTGGATGATGAAGTTAATCCCACCGGAGCCATGACCATTAAACCTTTAAACCTAAATGTGGTTTTAAGTAAGAATCAGAATGGCCAAACCATGGAATTTGATGTACTTACGGATCAGGATGAACGAAGCTTATTCTTATTTGGCGTACCCGGCTCCTACCCTTATCAGGAAGTGAAATTAGCCGATGTGTTACAAACGATTAGCATCCGCGGTAAGCGCTTATTCCCGGGTCAGGAATGGACTTTAGATCCTCAAAACGGATTGAAACTCAGTGCTACCGGTTCCATCACCAAGGCTGGACCATGCCCCGAAGCCGAAAACTATAAGCTGGTGGCCAGCATGGGCTTTGGCTCCGAAGCTAAAACACAAGACCTCAAAGAGGTGCTGGGCGACTATGGAAGCTGCAGCATCCCCGAATTATACTGGTATGGCGACCTTAGCGGTGATGGCCTGCCAGAAATCATCTTTGTAAGTGTGCGTGAAGATCAAAATGTCTTCAGCTTCTTACAGAGTGATGCCTTCTCACCTCAACTTTTCTCTCTCAAAGCGGTATTTACCGTTGAAAACTGCGCGAACGAATGAACCTGGAATTTAACAAGAACGAAGACCATCTGAAACTGCTGGTTTCGGAAGTAAAAACCAAACTCCATAAAATCCATAAAGGCGGCGGCGACAAGAAAATCGCCAAACAGCATGAGCAAGGTAAGCTTACTGCTCGTGAGCGAATTGCTTATTTGCTGGATTCTAAAAAACCTCAAATTGAGATTGGTGCCTTCGCGGGTTATGGTATGTACGCCGAGCATGGCGGCTGTCCCGGTGGCGGAGTGGTGGTAGTTCTGGGTTATATTAAAGGTCGCATGACCTTAGTAGTGGCCAATGATGCCACGGTAAAGGCTGGGGCCTGGTTCCCTATTACTGGTAAGAAAAACTTACGGGCTCAGGAATTGGCCATGGAAAACCATATTCCCATCATTTACCTAGTAGATAGTGCCGGCGTGTATCTACCGATGCAGGATGAAATTTTTCCCGATAAGGAACACTTCGGACGCATCTTTAGGAATAATGCCATTTTATCCTCTAAAGGGATTAGTCAGATTGCCGCAATCATGGGTTCCTGTGTAGCTGGTGGTGCCTATTTACCCATTATGAGTGATGAGGCTTTGATTGTAGATAAAACCGGTTCTATATTCCTGGCGGGCTCTTATTTGGTAAAAGCGGCCATTGGAGAAGATATTGATAATGAAAGCCTGGGTGGCGCTACTACGCACAGCGAAATTTCTGGGGTTACCGATTACAAGGCCAAAGACGATAAGGATGCCTTAACTACTATCCAGAATATCGTGGATAAGATGGGCGATACCGATAAAGCCGGTTTTAATCGTGCCAAAGCTCAAAAGCCAGCCAAAGATCCTAAAGAAATTTACGGCTTAATTCCACGAGATGGCAAGCCCTATAAGACTATGGATATTATTGAACGCCTGGTAGATAATTCCGAATTTGAAGAATATAAGGCGGGATATGGTCGTACCATCATTACCGGATATGCCCGTATTGACGGCTGGGCGGTAGGTATTGTAGCGAATAATCGTGAATTACTGCGCACCAAAAAAGGTGAAACTCAATTTGGAGGCGTAATCTATTCCGATTCGGCAGATAAGGCCTCCCGCTTTATTGCCAATTGCAATCAGAAGAAAATTCCGCTGGTATTCTTGCAAGATGTTACTGGCTTTATGGTAGGATCTCGTAGTGAGCACGGTGGTATTATTAAGGATGGCGCCAAAATGGTGAATACCATGAGTAATTCAGTGGTACCCAAGTTTACGGTTATCATTGGCAATAGCTTTGGTGCCGGTAATTACGCCATGTGTGGCAAGGCTTATGACCCACGCCTAATTGTGGCCTGGCCGAACAGTAAACTGGCCGTAATGGGTGGTGCTCAGGCTGCTAAGGTGCTCTTGCAAATTGAAAAGGCGAGCCTAAAATCCAGAGGTGAGGAAATCAGCAAGGAGAAGGAAGAAGCGATGCTCAAGAAAATCCAGGATCGCTACGAAGAGCAAATGAAACCTGAATATGCCGCCGCTCGTTTGTGGACCGATGCTATTATTGATCCCTTAGATACACGCACCTGGATTAGCATGGGCATCGAAATGGCCAACCATGCTCCGATTGAAAAAGCTTACAATCCTGGGATTATTCAGGCTTAAAGCCGAAAGGAAATAAATGGGGTCTATCTCAGGGACTTTCAGTATAGAATTGTGCTAAATTCGCTGGGAAACTCTCCAACATGCCTTTGCCCCCTTTTAAGCCATTTCGGCTTATACTATTTGCTTTGTTTCTGCCACTTGGCCTATGGTGCCAAGCGAATAATCAAAGCCCACAAAGCTTTCGCATTTCAAATCCTGAAATCTATAATGCAGATTTTAAGGATTCTCTGGAAGTAATTGGGGAATTGGAATCCATTCCCCTCACTACAGATCAGTATAGCCTGATTAAGGAAGAACTTGGCTCCCATACCCAAGGGAAGTTTCTTTATTTTCAACTGGATAACCGCAGTGGAGATGATCTTAACTTATATCTCCGCTTTTGCCGATTAAGCAAGAAAATTGTGCTTTTCCACTTTAAGGAAAATGGCATCCATATCGATAAGATCGGGCAAAGCAGTAAGGCCTTACCTAGCGCCCATCATTATTTACCTCTCCAGCTTAGTTCTTCTAAGGCCGCAGCAGTATTGGTTTACCTTGAATTTGACCTCAGTAATACCGAGCCCCATTACAATGAGCTTTTCATTTACGAGGCTTCGGCCCTAAATAAGGAGTACTATCAAAAAACCCGCGTCCAGAATCTCTATGCAGGAATGATCGTATTGATCGGTCTATTTGCCTTCATAGCAGCTTATCTCATTAAGTACAGAGCCCTGGTTTACTTTGGTTTGCATATGCTTTTCTGGATTCCTTATTTCCAAATTCGCAGCAATTTAAACCCCTTCTGGCTAAGTTGGTTTAAGGATATTAACCCCTTTAAACCCAGTTTAATAGTACTCTTTTTACTAAGCGTTTTTGGCGGTCTCTTTGTTGAGGAGTATTTACAATTAGGGCGTAGGACTAAAAAGGGCTTTTGGTTTTTCGGCCTAAGCCATCTTATTACCTTGAGCCTCTTATTGCTTTCCATTTTCGGTCCAATGCTCTATTGGATCAATTATGCTTTGGCCTATGTCCTGTTGGTGCATCTTTTTACGGTGATCTATTTCAGTACCAAAAAGGTAGAGGCCGCGCAGCGATTGCTTATTTCATTTTCGATTTTGCTATTGGGAGCGCTGCTTATGACTCTTACTGAATTAGGCTTGGTTCCTCATTCCTCTTTTAGTCCCTATTTCTTTCAAGTAGGTACATTGCTTTTCTCTTTAATCCTCTTTTTCTCTTTAGCGGCAGAAGTGACTAAAATTCAGCAAGAGCGACAAGAGGTGCAACAACTCATTGCCATTAAAAGTCGTTTTTTCGAGGATATATCCCATGAACTACGTAGTCCGCTTACTTTAGTAGCAGACCCATTAAAACGGGTATGGCAAAATTTACCTGAAGGCGATCAAAAGGAAGCCTTAGGAATTGCTAAAAATGCAACGGAAGGCTTACAGAATCTGGTCAATCAAATATTAGACTTAAGTCGGCAGGAGTTTGTTCCCCCCCAACTCAAATTAAAGCAACAAGACCTCAATGCCTTTCTGAAACATCAATTAAGCCAATTCAGTTCTTTGGCTCAAGAGCGCGGTATTACCCTTCAGTTTCAAGGAGTGGATCAAGCCTTAATTTTTCCATTTGATGGAGAAAAGATGCAGCAAATTATTGCCAATTTGCTGAGTAATGCCATAAAGTTTAGTAGCGCCGATTCGAGCGTGATTCTAAAATTGCAGCAACTGGAAAATAAGAAAGTGCTCATTCAGGTGGCGGATCAAGGGTCGGGAATTAGCGCCAAAGCCCTCCCCTATATATTTGATCGTTTCTATCAGGATCCCGATGCTCCTCCCAGCGCAATGGCCGGAACGGGAATCGGCTTAGCGCTCTGTAAAGCTTTAGTGGAGCAACATAGGGGTAAAATTTGGGTTGAAAGCCAGGTTCTTGAGGGCAGTCTATTTAGTATTGAACTGCCTTATCCAGAAAACTTCGAGAAAAGTACAGTAAATGAAATCCCTCAAGCGACACCTAATCCCGATCTTGAGGATACAGAACTAAAAGATCAAAAAGCGAGGGTATTAGTGGTAGAAGACCATCCGGAATTGCGCAAATACCTTAAATCCTGTTTAGAACCAGACTTTGAGATCTTAGTGGCTGAAAACGGTTTAGTCGGATGGGAAGTGGCTCAGGCTAAAATGCCGGATTTGATTATTAGTGATTTAATGATGCCAGATCTGGATGGGAAAGGCCTTACCCAAAGACTGAAAAACCATCCTCATACCAGTCATATCCCTATCATTCTACTTACAGCTAAAAGCGAACAACAAGCGGTTAATGAAGGCTTAGCAGCTGGAGCGGATGATTATCTGGCCAAGCCTTTTGATTCGGAAGAACTGCTTTTAAGAGTCAAGAATATCTTGAAGCAAAGAGCGCTATGGTTGCAAAAGCAAGCACAGGAAAACTTGCAGCAAGTACAGGAGAATACTGTTAATAAGGTAGACAAAGCCTTTTTGCAAAAGCTGGAAACTTGCCTGGAAAGGGAATTCAGCAACCCAAGCTTTGGTGTGGAGAATTTGGCCGATGAGGTGGCCATGAGTAAAACCCATCTCAACCGAAAGCTTAAGGCCCTCTTAGGCATATCAGCCAATAAGCTTATCCAGAATTTCCGTTTGGATAAGGCCAAGGGAATGCTACAACAAAAGGAAGGCAATGTTTCAGAGATTGCCTTTGCCTGTGGCTTTAATAGTGCTGCCTATTTCGTGAAGTGCTTTAAGGATAAATTCGAGGAAACGCCTGGGCAGTATATATAGGCGGTTACCGATCGAATTGCAAATTCGATCTAGTCGATACTGGTTTGAATTTGTAATTCAAACCTAAATTTTGCAGTTCAAGCCTCAACCCTCATTATCAACACTTAACAACAAACAGGTTTCAAAATTTATAAAGCCTGGTTTGTTTTTAATATCCAAAATCCGGCACTATTTGCTCCTTTGCGGCAGTAAATCTTTCAAAACAATACCTATGAAAAAACTACTATTTAGCGCCTTTACTGCTTTGGCTTTTGGAAGTAGCCTACAGTCGCAAAGCATTGACATTAGCAATTTCTACGTGCCTCCGGTAGGTGCTGATATTTACCACAGAGCAATGGTTTCTTCGGTAAGCACAGCAAATCCAGGAAGCAATCAAACCTGGGATTACTCCAATTTAATTCCAACCACCATAGATTCGTTGGTATATTTTGATGCCAAGGATAGTATTAACGGTTATCCGGATGTTTACAATTATCGCTATCAAGAGCTGGAAAGTCCCAGTGGTGGTGCTATAGACGGTTATGAGTTTTACAATCTCAATGCCAGTGGTTTTTATGTAGCTGCCTTTTATGTGGATGCCTATTCCGAGAACCTGGCAGTATTTACCGGGGGAGCCAATGATGCCTTGGTAATTCCCCAGCAACGCCAAATTTTTCAAGATTCATTGCACATTGTTCGGTTTCCGGTAAACGCGCAAAGCTCTTGGTCTGATGCCAATAATCGAATAGTAAACTTCAATTTAACCGTTTCTGGCTTTGGATTAAACCAGGCACCGGGCTACTTCAAGAATACCGATCAACAAACCCGCACTGTAGTGGGAGAAGGACAAATTATAATACCGGATGAAATGGGTAATGTCCTGGCTCCGGTAGATGTATATATGATCGATGTGCTGCTTACTTCTACCGATAGTATTTTTTTAGGAGGCCTTCCAGCACCACCAGCTTTGATGAATGCTTTTGGCTTAACTCAAGGGGCATCAAGCACCCAACACTTTGTAGTATTCTATGCTAAAAACGGTTCTGGTTATCCGATTGTTAGCTACAATTTAGATGGACTGAATAATATTGTGGGGTTCTTCTACCGCCCTTATGTTGCTCGCAATGCCTTGGGCATCGGATTAGAAGAAAATCTAACTGCTAAAATCCAAGTTTATCCTAACCCTATTCAAAGTGGTGAGACCTTAAGCATAGCGCTTGAGAACGAAAATGATTTAGGCCAAATCGAAATTCTGAGCCTTAATGGTCAATTATTGAGTCAAATCAATCGCAGCGAAATTGCTACTAGCGGCAAGCAAATAAATATCCTCCCCCCTGCACATCCTGGTTTATACCTGGTGCAAATCAAAAACCAAAACGGAGAAGTACTGAAGATGCAAAAGATTCAGGTTCTCTAAAGATTAATTTGTTCGCATAGCAATCCTAAGGCCACGGTCCATCATTACGATGATCGTGGCTTTAGTATTTAAAATGTTGGGATCGAATTGCAAATTCGATTCAGTTGCAAATTCTATTCAGTGTCAATACTGGCTTGAATTTGTAATAATAGCTTGAATTTGTAATACTGGCTTGAATTACAAATTCAAGCCTAAGTTTTATTTATGACTGAGGAACCGTCTTCAATATATACCGCAGTCCAAGTTGGAAGGATCGGTTATAGGCTTGCCAATCACTTCGACTGGCTACAATTTGCTGCAATCCGTGGTAATAGGTGGCCTGAATTTGCCAATGTGGTTTAAAGGAATAGAGGACGCCTAGCTGAGGACCAAAATCGATGAACGTGTATCTATCATCCCCGGCAAAGCCCAAATATTTACTTTGCCCCAGATAGGTGGGGACAAATTTATCATCTCTGTGTCTCGCCCAGATATAATTTTGAAAATGGACCAGAAAAAATGATGTATTCCAGCCTACTTGGAGTTTAATTTTTGACGAATAATCGTAAGAATAGTAAATCGGAATGCTTAGATAGCCCAGAGAGCGGCGATAGGTATCCACATCCTGATAGCTATGACTAGCATTTCGGGGTGTATAATAAGCCCCTTCCGTTTCTTCATGACTGCCAATATGCTGTAATTGTAAGCAGATTCCTAGGCTCGATTTAGCCGAAATATTCTTTTCTCCAAAAAACCCCAAAGAATAAGCCGCACCAAATAATCGACGATGTTCCAGGAGCTCATCATCAAAATCACTCCACACATGACTAAAGCCAAATTGCACTACAGGGCCATAGCGGTATTGTGCTCGGATGTTGAAACTGAGGATAAATAAGGCGAGGCAGAAGAAGGTTTTCATAATCTAAAATAGTTGATCGATGTAATACTGGCTTGAAATTGTAATTCAAGCCCGAGCTTTAATTCAAGCTTCAACAATATATTGAGTCGGTACTGCATCACAGAGCCAAACACCATTTTCTGAGCAATAAAACTCAAATCCCGCTTTGTGCATTTCAGCAGCTTTTACCTTTAATACTATAGGCTTTCCATAACGTTGCCCTACTACCCTGGCCGTATCCCGATCGGCAGAAAGATGCACATGGTGACGATTGCCCTTAAGCAATCCTTGAGCTTTAATGGATTCTAAATTCCTAAGGGCGGTGCCATGATATAGCACATCGGGTGGCACTTTGGCTTTAAGACCCAAATCTACCTTTATCGAATGCCCTTGATTAGCCCTGATTTTTGATTCATCGGAGGAAAAGACAAATTGCTTTTTATCGCTATTGGCCACCAAGGACTTCAAGTTCTCTATTGTCATGGGCGACTTGTAATCTGCCAATTTCTGGAGCAGCTCATCTACCTCCGCCCAGCCATTTGGGTCGAGTTTTAATCCGATGGCCTCCGGTTTATGGCGCAGCACTAAACTGAGAAGCTTGCTTTGCTGGATACCTTTATGGGACATTTTTAATCAGGAAAGGTATTGAGGGGTGCAATATAAGGGGAGATTTGGATAGGGTTTTCTTCACCGCCCGCTTCGCTATTGCCTCACCGCCCGCTCCTTCGTCGCTCAAGGCACAAAGGACGCGAAGGTACTCAGAGGGACCTAAGAGTTACTTTGCGATCCTTTGCGGTTTGCTTCACCGCCCGCTTCGCTACCCGCCTACCGGCAGGCAGGGAGGTTTTTGTAGATGCTTTGCGAACCTCTGCTTCTTTGCTTCTCCGCGGTTAAAACCAAACGACAAACTTCCAGTTACCAGCTACTACTTCCCCCAAAAGCCACCTTTTCCCGCTTCTCCGTCCAAGAGTAAAGATGCATTATGAAAAAGTGGATTGTCCTATTTGCCTGTTTATCCCTGAATAGTATTGCCTTAAGGGCCGCAGATACATTGCGGTTGAAATCCAAAATTGATAGGGTAACAGTATTCTTCTCCGGTGCGGAGGTCTTCTCCCAGGCTCAGCTGCAAGTGAATAAGGGAGAACATTTCATCATTATCGAAAACTTACCGCCTAATGCCGATCCCCAGAGTATAAAGGTGAGCGGCTTGGATGGAGTGCTAATTCATTCGGTTAACCATCGAGTGGTTGAGCATTTGCCCTGGAAAGACCCCGAAATACTTAGACTTAAAGAAGAGGAAAAAGCACTGATTCATCAAATTGGAGCTTTAAGTGAAAAGCAGGAAGTCTATCATGTTGAAAAAAGAATAATCATTGAAAACAGTAAACTCAGCAATGGGGAAAGCAGTTTAACCGCTACTCAAATTCGAGAAGCCGCAGATTTCTATCGTCAGCGATTAATGGAGCTCAGTGTAAAACAAGTGGAACTTCAAAATCAAATCACTAGCCTGCATAATCAATGGGAAAGCCTGAAATTGAAATACAATAAACGTTTTGTTGCCATTAAGAGCTCTCAATTGGAGATCACCATTAAATTAGAATGTTTGAGGCCTTTGCGGGATAGTCTAAACTTTAGCTATTATACCGCTTTCGCGGGATGGACTCCACATTATGACATTCGGGTGAATAGCCTCGACCAGCCCATAAGTCTGATTTACAAGGCCAATATTTATCAGTCCAGCGGTGTAGATTGGAGCCAAGTGAAGTTGAAACTTTCTACCGAAAACCCACAGCTGAGCCGCATTGCTCCGAAGATTGCCACTTGGATATTACCTAATAAGGAACAGGCTTCACGCTATCAAAAGCCACAACAAGCTTCACGTTTGCTGGGTAAGGTTTTAAGTCCGGAAGGGACGCCGGTGCCCTATGCTCCCATTGAAATATTCCAGGGTTCATTCGATAATCTTATTTATCAGACTCTTAGCGATGCCAAAGGGGAATACAGCCTTAAACCCCTAACAACAGGGAATTACTTTGTGAAGGTAAATCACTTTGCCTACCAAGAGTTTAGGCAATCCCTCCGTATTTCCGGACCAGAAGTTAAATTCGATATCAAGCTGGAAAAAAGTCAGGTATTAGTGGATAAAGCAAACCATTCCACCAAGAGCAGTAAAGTAGTAACTGCCGAGGATATTCAAAACATGGCAGTACGCGATATCACTACGGTAGGCGGATCTTATCAGCGAATTGTGCAAGTTCCCATTATGGCGACTGGTACGAGTAATGATATCAGCAACCTACAATATGAGATTCGAAAGCAGCAAAGCATTCCCAGTGATGGCAAGGATTACAGCTTTGATATGCAAGAAGCCAAAGTACCCACTCACTATGTTTATCAGATAGTTCCAAAGCTAGATCCCCGAGCCTACCTCATTGCCGAAATCAGTGATTGGGAGCAATTGCAATTGCTGCCTGGCCCAGCACGTATGTATTTATATGGAAGTTATGTAGGTATAACTGAGGTAGATCCCAGAACAATTAAGGATACCTTACGTCTTAGCTTGGGCCAAGATAAAGGCTTGAACGTTGAGCGGAAGGTAGATGAGCTGGTAGAAGCAGAAGGTTTCTTTGGCGATGATATTGGTAAGCAAATGGCCTGGGACATTGAAATCCGTAATCTGAAAAATGAAATGGTGAGCCTTTTAGTCTACGACCAAGTTCCTCTTAGCGGTAGAGATTACATCCGTGTTAAAGCCTTAGACCTTGGTGGCGCTAAGCTAAATAGCAAAACAGGGGAGCTCGTGTGGAAGATCGACCTTGATGCTAAAGAAACACGTACGCTTAAGTTTTCCTATCAGGTGCGGTACCCAAGAACGGTGACTGTTGATTGATTCTAAGAGAGGGTTTATCGATTGCTTCACCGCCCACTTCGCTATTGCCTCACCGCCCGCTTCGCTAGAGAAACAGAGGGCGCAGAGATGCACAGAGGCCAATCGGCGACCAAGGAGATTCTTTGCGAAACTTTGCCCCTTTGCTTCTTTGCGGTTTGCTTCACCGCCCGCTCCTTCGTCGCTCAAGGCACAAAGGACGCGGAGGTGCACAGAGGTCTATTGAGAAACATGGTGGCTAAGCCATCTGCAAATCAAGCTTGAAAGTATAACCCATATCACTTGTCTCTAAAACCACGAACTACTTACGACAAACTACCAATTACTTTTCTTCACCGCCCGCTTCGCTACCCGCAGGCAGGGAGGCACAAAGGACGCGGAGGCTTATCAGCAGGCAAGTGCGATTAAATCGACAAGCTTTTAATTTGAATGAGAATACTACTACTCTCCTTCAAAATCCTACTAACGACTTCTAATACTTTAATTGTTACTTCACAATTAATGAACATAAGTCCAATAGCATTCAAAAGTATAACCTGCAAATGCTGTTAAAGTCGTAGTTGAAGGAAATCCCCTATCCTTTAAGTAAGTTGTCCAAACTTCACCGCCAGTGACAACTCCCCCCATGAAGGTGTCGGAAACAAGAAACTCCCGATCATAAAGTGATATACCAAAATCTGAAGTACTAGGGATATTGACATCCGGGTTTAAATCAAAGGTGTAATTACTTGTATTTATGGCATCTTGATAGTAGCCCGATTCATAAACCACATTCCCTCCCGATTTCACTTTAATGTAAATATCAGGTCCAGTCCCATCACTATCCCAGCCACCGCCTTGATCATTAGTTTGAGGAAACTGAGTTACTTGAACACGAGTTAAAATAATACTCACCGGTCTCAATTCATTTGCACATGAAGGACCTGAATAACCAGGATCACAATCGCAGTCTCCATTGATACACTCCCCATTGTCACAGGTAATTCCGGCACATGGATCTAGGATACTTTTTCCATCTTCAGTACATGAACTAAAAGTTAGAAATATTGCGAGGATGATGGTTAATAGTCTTGATACTTTCATTTGGATTGGTTTCGATAGATTAATCACATCTTTTCCTTGCTAAAGGACTAGAATTCAACCACCAAAACTATTAGTTAATCAAGACTACCCTCAATCTATTCAATTAAAACAGGAAAAACCCTGTTTTTACTCAATCCTACTTGTGGTTAAACAAGATTTATTAAACAACTCCTTATTCAGTGGTATTTGGCGATGTGGGTATCACCCATTCAAATCGCTCCACACTATCATTGCGGTTAATACGATAAAGCTCCTCATAATCCTGACCAGATACCACATAGGAACGAATTAGTCCCGTCTCATAATCCCAATCCGGATTTTTAATCTCATTAAATCCTTCAATCTTCTTAAGGCTTGGACCATCCTTTTCTATCAAATAGAGATTATAGGTCCAATTACTGCGAACATCTGAAGCACATTGTATTAAGAGGTCAGGAATATAATCACTATTGAAATCCTTAAACTCCACCTTTTCAAAATCAGAATGAATGAGATCGCTATAAATCACTTGAAGTGTAGCATTCCCCTGATGAACCAATTCAAGCCGCTGATTTGGAATGTCTTCACTCACAAAATTCGAATCGATTTGAATCAATCGGACATCATAATTTGATACACCCAGGATCGATTCTAAACTGAAAATCAGTGTATCACTTTCCTTTTCCTCTTTTATTAGGGGCTCTGAAACCTTTTGTGCCACTTCCTTAGTTTCCTTAGAACCTTGTACAGGGCTACTTTCCCAATTATATAGGATCAATGCCAGTAGTATCAACAGCACACTAAGAAATATTCTAATCCCCTTACCCTCCATCTAAAGCTTATAAAAACGATTGTCTTCTATCGAATAGCTGAATAGAAAAACATCTCTGGAGGCGATATTTATCCATTTTGGAAATACCTCCACTCTTAATGCCTCATGATAAGGTTTAGCTAGACCTTCAGGTTTCCAAGTCATCTCTTGAAGGAGCCGGCCTTCCTTATAAACCTTTATCCCATCAGCTTGACTAATAAAAATCAAAGCCTGTGCTTCAAATGGTAATAGATAGTGAAGCTTCCCAATTTCTTCATTGGAAATGCGAGCGTATAAGGCATCTTCCTTGAAGTAAACCCTTAAAGCTCCAATTTGCTCCAGATCATATGCCCTAGTTTGAGGCATTGAATCTACAGGCAACAAGTTTTGATTAAAGAGCTGTAAAGCCAAACTCGGTTTTAATTTAAGTTCATCATAGCAGAAAGATGACCATTGCTCAGAACCGAAATACAGAACGATGGATTGTAAATAGCTCAAACTTATTTTTTGCTTTAATCCATTGAGATAGCAGTAATAGCCTTTGGGATAGCGGTACATCTCTACCCCTTTGGTGGAGTCCATCCATTGGGCGGTCATTATTTCGAAATGCAATGGGCCTCGCTGCAAATGGCCTTTATGTTTTAAGCTATCGATATACGAATCCAGGCTTGCCGCCATTGCCTTGTATAATGCTCTATCCAAGGGATTATCATAGCGATAAATAATTTCCAGCTTTAGATTAGGACTGTCGTAGCTATACGAATCCAATTCGGGCGTCGCTGACAGTTTCAGCCCTAGCAGGATTAAGATGAAGAGAATGGTTTTTTTCAAGATGCAGGAAGCTTGGAACGAAGATAGTTTATCGAGTGAAAAGGAGGGCTTTTAATGGTTGTTTCACCGGTTGTTTCACCGCCCGCTTCGCTAGAGAAACAGAGGGCGCAGAGATGCACAGAGAAACTTTGCGAACCTTAGCCCCTTCGTCGCTCGAGGTACAAAGGACACAGAGGTTTACAGAGAAACTTTGCGAACCTTCCCGCCTACCGGCAGGCAGGTGCTTCTTCGCGTCTTTGCGGTTAAACTCGCTGCACCCAATTTTGAAAGACCAATCCTACTTCTTTTGCTCCAATCAAATCTACCGTCTATCGTCTATCTACTATCGTCTCAAACAAACTACCAACTACTATCTACCAACTACCTTAAAACCCCCATCCCATATCTCACTCCCAGCCCCACATGCCAAAAGCGGGCTTCCCATCGGGCATTATCCAATGCTACCTGAGCAATGCCCTGATAACATAAGCTTTCTATTTGCCAGCGGTCGGTGATTTGATAAGCCAGCCCAAAGCGCGGACCAAAATCCAGATCTTTGACCGGTACATCATCATAACGAATATCCGATTGTACTAAGGTTCCGTTTTCAGTGAATTCGTTCCTCAAGCGGGCACTGCTTCCTAAAAGCCAGGATGTTTGCCAACCGAATTGAAATTGCCAATCCTTCCAAGAATAGGCCATGTACACTGGCATGGAGTAGTATAAAAACTGGCGATTGTAGATATTATAGATTTCCCCCATCGCTTGATTATTCTGATCTCGAAGCGGTATCCCTACTTTCTCTTTCGCATAAAGCTGCTGAAACTGCACATCGCAACCCGCTGTCCAATGCTCAGAAAATTCATACTGGTAAAATGCTCCAAAAGCGGCATAGGGAGCTAAATGCAAAGTATAGGTTTCCAGTTCCGTATTCCAATCGGTTTCCATCTGGTTAACCCCTCCCATTATCTGCAAGCCTACTCGGTGCTGTGCCTTGCTATGTATTGAAAGGAAAAGGAATAATAAGAGGATAAGGGTCTTTGAGTAGGGAAGCATAGGAAGCTTTTTAGGTTCTTTCAAGGCTTTAAACGGTGCGATTGAATTTACCGTATTTAATGTTTGGATGTTTTTCTTTTTAAAGGATGCTTGGTTAGGGTATTGGGTTGGAAACTGGGGTGGATACTCTTTGCTTCACCGATTACTTCACCGCCCGCTTCGCTACCCGCCTACCGGCAGGCAGGGAGAAACAGAGGACGCAGAGGTTCGCAGAGGTGATTTGTGGCTTAAATGACCGATTGTTTCACCGCCCGCTCCTTCGTCGCTCAAGGCACAAAGGACGCGGAGGTGCACAGAGGTCTATTGAGAAACATGGTGGCCAAGCCATCCGCAAATCAAGCTTGAAGGTATAACCAATATCACTTGTCTATAAAACCACGAACTACTAACGACAAACTACCAATTACTTTTCGTCACCGCCCGCTTCGCTACCCGCCTACCGGCAGGCAGGGAGATACTTTGAGAACCTTCCCGCCTACCGGCAGGCAGGTGCCCCTTTGCTTCTTTGCGGTTAATCCGACTACACTATAATTTGAAAGACAAATCAAACTTCCTTGGCTTAAATAAAATCTATCGTCTATCTACTATCGTCTCAAACGAACTCTTTGTCCTGCAAACTACAATCTACCAACGACCAACTACTACCTACCAACTACCCACCACTCCAATCCCCAAATTCCCCATCTTTGCCCTTCCCCAATGAAAGCAAGTAGCAAACTCTCCATAGCCGTTTTACCCCTGGTGAACCGATCCAGTGATCCGGAGGATGAATACATCAGCGATGGGATGACGGAGGAACTAATCCTCTCCCTTAGCAAGATTCCGGGCTTAAAGGTGAGTGCCCTAACCTCTTCCTTTAGCTTTAAGGAAAAGGCCCTCGATATTAGAGATATTGGTGCGCAATTGGGGGTAGATAACCTATTGGAAGGCAGCATCCGCAAATCCGGGAATCAGCTGCGCATCAGTTTGCAATTGATCAATGTAGAAGATGGCTTTTGCCTTTGGGCCGATCGCTTTAAGCGTGATATATCCGACATCTTCGCCCTGCAAGATGAAATCAGCCTGGTGGTGGCCGATCGAATTCGTGAGAATTTTGGGCACCTTGAATTTTCGGATAAACTTGTAAATAAAAGCACCAGCAGCATTTCGGCCTATGAACATTACCTCAAAGGCCGACATAAAATGCGGGAGTGGACGGCCGAAAACTTGGAAACGGCCATTGCCCATCAAAAGCAAGCCATCGCCGAAGATCCCAGCTTTGCTAAGGCCTATTTCGAAATTGCCTGGTCCTATATTATGCTTATCGCCTGGGGATATATTGATCCCGAGGAAACCATAGAACTAGTACATTCCTATGCCCGACGAGGTAAAAGCCTGGTACAGGAATCCGCAGAATACTATTACCTAATGGCCACCGAAGCCTTTTGGCTCCATTGGGATTTCAAGAAATCGCGGGCCTTCTTACTTCAGGCATTAGCCTTGGATCCGGAAAACAGCACTATGCTCGAAAGCATGGCCGAGCTCTGTCTGCCTTCCGGTCATTTTGAGGAAGGCTTGCAATACATCAACCAAAGTCTGGAGATAGATCCCCTTTCCCCAAATCACTGGTTTACCAAGGCCCACCTCCTCAATTTTAAAGGAGAACAGGAAGAGGCCCTGAAGCTCTATGACTATTGCCTCGAGCTCAATCCTAAATTCAGTTTGGCTTGGGGACATAAAATTCAAATCTTACTTCAATTGCAGCGCAAGGAAGAAATGGAAAGCTGCTTAGCGCATTGCGCTGCCCCGGAAAAAGTGGAGGAACTCTACCTACGTATGCATGGCTCCACCGCCGAAAAGGAAAAGCTAAGTCTGCCTGCGAGCGATGCCGAAAGCAGCCTCTTTCCCTGGAACCTTTACCTCTGGGCGCATTCTGATCATTTGGAAGAAGCCACCGCTTATCTCCAGAAAATGATCCATCAGAAAGCTGGCACCTGCATCAATTATCGCTTTGATCCCCTGCTAAAGCCCCTAAGAGAATATCCTTCCGCGCAAGCGCTATTCGAATTGGAAAGCTGGGATAGTATCCAAAACCGAAAGGTCCAGGCTCATGCAGAGGAAAAACCGGATTTTCAATTCTTAAAACAACTTGAGGAATTAATTCAAGCGGAGGAGCTCTACCTCAACCCTAAGCTGAGCTTGCGAGAATTGGCCGAAACCCTGAATTGCAGCCCTAACTATCTATCTTGGCAAATCAATAAGGGTTTGGGGCAAAACTTTAATGAATATGTCAATGGCTTCCGCCTGAAGCGTTTCCAGCATATTGCCCTCCTAGCGGAAAACAAATCCCTTACCCTGCTAGCTTTGGCCTTCGACAGTGGTTTCAATACCAAATCCGTCTTTAACGAGTACTTTAAAAAGCACACCGGATTAAGTCCGCGAGCCTGGTTAAAAGCCCGGCAACTTCCTTAATCTCCTACTTCTTCCTGAATTTCATTTTCGGACGATTGGCGCCTGCATCCCCCGCACCTTTGCCCTCGAATTCAAAATAACTAAAACATGAAAATGAAATTCACCCTTATGATCGCCCTTGCCATGGGTACTATGAGCAGCTTTGCTCAAATCAGTATGCCTAAAAATGAAATCAGCCTGTACAGCAGTGCTGGTGGAGGCATTTGGAACAATCCGGCTCGTAACTCTGCCGACTACTTTAGTAATAGTCGCATGTGGTCTTTAGCCTACCGTCGTCAAAGTGATAATCTGGCTTATTGGGGCGCATCCATGGATTACAGCGGTGGTCGCTTAGCTCCCGAAAACAACAATGGAGCAGAACTGGCCTTTATGCAGTTTAAGTTCAATACAGAATACGGATTTAATCTTCTTCAAACGGAGCATTGGACCTTTTCCAGCGGATTGCGATACCAGGCCTTAGGTCGTTTGGTTTCCGATCAAGCGAATTTTGATGAAGGCATGCCCTACCAGCATTTCAGTCGCCGGGGTATTGATTTGAGCCTAGGATCTCGCTATCAAAACAATAGCTGGACCCTTAAGGCCGATGCCAGCCTGCCCTTGCTATCTTGGGTAGACCTCAGCGCACCCGCTGAAAATGCCGAGCTGAATTCCGATTTATTGAACAATGTTTTCGGTGCCAATCAATTTATGGGCTGGCATAAATACTTCGCCTTCGACCTTCGTTTTGAAGCGCAGTATGCCCTTAATAGCTGGTTCGCTCTCAGTGCTTTATATCAGGGCGATCTGCAGGTAATGTCTAAATCCAATCAACTACAATTTAGCGACTCCCACCTGGGAATCGGTGCCAACTTTAGGTTTTAGTTGGATTGTTCCGGCCACGCTTCTCGAAATATATTCGGGAGGCGGGCCGGATTTTCGCTTTTGCAATTGTTTGCAATCCTTATTTTTGATCCGCTCCAAACCAAACTATGCCCCGCAAATCACTATTGGTCTTGCCTCTGGCGAATTTCTCCTCTGATCCAGAAAATGAATATTTCAGTGATGGATTAACGGAGGAATTGATCAATGTGCTTAGTCGGATTGAAGGTTTAGGAATCATTGCCCGTACTTCGGCTTTTAGCCTGAAGGGGCAAGAGCTCAGTTTGGAGACCATCGGCGAAAAGCTCAAGGTGAGCCATTTGCTGGAAGGCAGTGTGCAAAAGGCTGGCAGTCGGGTTCGGGTACGACTCAAATTAGTGGCCATTGAAGATGGCTTTACCCTTTGGGCCGAATCCTACGATCGGGAAATGGCCGACATCTTCGACCTGCAAGATGATATCGCCGCTGAGGTACTGCAGGCCCTAGAAATCTACTTCCGCCAAAACTTTAGCAGCAGTCATTATACCGATAATATTAGCGCCTACGAGGCTTTCCTCAAAGGCCATTATTTCTTTAAGAAGGACTATGAGGGCACGGTTAAAGCCCTAGAATATTTTAGGGAGGCCACCCGCCTCGATCGCAATTATGCCGAGGCTTATGCCTATACCGGTGAATGCCTAATTCACCATGCGGCATACGGTTTAATCGGTACCAGCGAAGCGCATGAAGAAGCCCGAAAATTGGCACAATTGGCTTTGGCCATTAACCCCTATGAAGCGCAAGCCTATAAGCTCCTTACCTATATTTCCCTCTTCTACGATTGGGATTGGGAGGCAGCCCGCGATTCTTATCATAAAGCGCTGCACTTTGGACTTAGTGCCTATAATGAGTTTATCAGCTATTACCATATTTTCCTTAATGGCGATTATCAAGAGGCAATTAGCATAGCCAAGAAAGCCCTCGAAAGTGATCCATTGCATGCGGAGGCCCATTGGCAATTAGGTCTCTGCTATGTATTTGCACGGAATTTTAAAGATGGGATTCGCGCCTTTAATAAGGCATTGGAACTGGATGCCCGCTTTACCGAGGCCCTGCGTTGGAAAGCCACTGCCTTGGGTTTCTCTGGTAAGATAAAGGAAGCTCAAGAATACATGGATCGGGCTTTGGAGCTGAGTGCCGAAGATCCCTATCAGAATTTCAATAGCCTGCTCTTGCGTTTGCAAATGGGTGAAATCGATAAAGTAAGAGAAGCCTTAAACAGTCGACACTTTATTGATTCGGCCGATCCCGCCCAAGTATATGCCCAAATGGGCGAAAAGGAGGCCTGCTTCTCGTATTTGGAAAAAGCTTGGCAAGAAAGATCGGTAATGATGGTAAGCCTCAAGCATTACTGGATTTGGGAGAAGGTTCAGGAGGATCCCCGCTTCGAGGATTTCCTGGCCCGCATGAAATTTCCAGAAAAAGGCTGGGAAGATATCCCCAGACTTAGTGCCGAGATAGCCGAACCGGATGAAGAAGTAAAAGCGGTATTAAGTGAACTAGAAAGCTTAATGACCGAAGAGGAGGCCTATCTCGACCCCGGCCTGAATCTTCGAAACCTGGCCGAAAAACTAGATCTCCATCCCAATAAACTGAGCTGGTTGATTAATGAGCATTGCGCGATGAATTTCAACGAATACATCAACCAATATCGACTGGAAAGCTTTAAAGAAAAAGCCCTCGATCCACAGAATCGCAATCTTACCCTCCTGGCCCTGGCCTACGACAGTGGCTTTAATTCAAAATCCGTTTTTAACGAATTCTTCAAGCGCAGTACTGGTCTCAGCCCACGCGCCTGGCTAAAAAGCCGCCCTAATTCCTGATTTACAGATTTGTCCTGAATCATAATTCAAGACGATTGGCCTTGGCCGGACTTTCACCTTTGCCCCCGGAAATCAAAATGGTTTTCCCGCTAAAACGCAAAGATGAAAAGTTCAACTCTCCTATTCAGCTTATCACTGCTTAGCCTAAAACTTGGGGCTTCGGAAAGTCCAGAATTTAAGCAGCCGGAGCTAAGCCTTCGCTTTGAAAACACTTGTGCTCTAACTCCTTCAGGGGCTGAAAGCATAAGCCTCCTTATTCAACCTCAACTCTATCAACTCTAAAACGTAAAAATGAAAAAGTCAATCCTTCTAATGGCTTGTATGATCCTGTTCGGATTTCAGGCCCAAAGCCAAAACCTCAGCCAGGTATTGCGCGGAACCGTTATCGATCAGGAAAGCCAAATGCCCCTGCCCGGTGCCAATGTGGTTATTTTAGGGACCGATCCCATTTTAGGAACCTCCACCGATTTTGATGGTAAATTCAAATTTGAAGCGGTTCCCTTAGGTCGTTTGCAAATTGAAGTAAGCTTTATTGGTTACCAAAGTCGGGTTCTGAATAATATCGAAGTGAATTCGGCCCGAGAGATGGTCCTGAAAATTGAATTGCAAGAATCGCTTTCCACCTTAGAAGAAGTAACAGTTAAGGCAAAGATAAAGAGCGGCCGTGCCCAAAACGACATGATTCAGGTGAGTGGTCGCTCCATTTCCATGGAAGAGCTCAATCGTTTTACGGCCAGCTTTAATGATCCGGCTTTAGTAACCGCAAATTATGCCGGGGTCTCCAATTCAGGGAGTGGTGGTAACGAAATCATCATCCGCGGAAACGCCCCTAAATACATGCAGTGGAAATTAGACGGGCTTCCGATAAGCAATCCCAATCACTTTGCCGATCAAGGAGCAGTGGGTGGTTCTACCAGTGCTCTCAATAGTAATTTGCTGGCAACTTCCGATTTCTCTACCGGTGCCTTTGCACCCGAATATGGCAATGCCTTGAGTGGGGTTTACGATTTGCAAATTCGCGAAGGGAACAATGAAAAGCTGGAAGCCATTTTCGGTATTGGCTTAATCGGCACCGACCTTACCCTCGAAGGTCCCCTAGCTAAAGGTTACGATGGATCCTTCCTGGTAAATTACCGCTATTCTACCGCTACCCTACTCAATGACCTGGGTGCCATTGATGTAAATGGCGATATGTTCTTTCAGGATGCAGCCTTTAAAGTAGTATTGCCAACCAAAAAAGCGGGCCGTTTCTCCATCTTTGGATTAGGAGGCTACAGTGGATTTGCTTTAAAGAATGCAACCCCAGCCGACTGGGAAACGCCTGGTGATGATGTAATGAGCGGCAATGTGTACGAAGATTACGATAAGCAAAGTTTCCTCTTTAATAGTGGAATTAACCACAGCATCAAGATTGATGATAAGAGTTTCTTAAAATCCAGTATCGGCTTTAGCCTTGATGGTTTGGAAGATGATATCTGGCAAAAGGCCGACTCCAATGGCGTGGGGATTCCCAGCTTCGACTCTGATATGCAAAACCGTACTTATACCGCAGCTACCAGCTATCAGCGTAAGCATAATAACCGTTTAAGCTATCGCATTGGCAGTCGTTACACCCTTTTTGATCTCGATTACCAGCAGGCCATGATGATGCCCGGCGACAGCAGTTTGCAAAACACCATTGGTATTCAAGAACAAGTAGGTGCCCTCCGGAACTACCTTTCTATGAAATACCGCTTAAGCGATGAGATTAGCTTGGTAGCAGGGCTGCATCACCATCATATCCTCTACAATAACAAGTATAGCGTAGAGCCTCGATTCTCTGCTTCCTACCAACATCATCCCAAAGGAACCCTGCGTTTTGGTTATGGAATGCACTCTAGCATGGAGCGATTAAATCACTATTTCGCCAAGGTAAAGCAGGCGGATGGCAGTTATGCCCAAAGCAATACTGATCTCGACCTATTAAAAGCCCACCACTTTGTTTTAGGCTATGATTGGGCCTTTAGTTCCAATCTGAAATTGAGCACCGAAGTGTATTATCAGCACCTCTACCAATTGCCAGTGGCCAATGATGCGAATAGCTATTACAGCACCATTAATGAAGACTTCAATATTCAATATGTAGACTTAGTAAATAAAGGTACCGGGCGCAATTACGGACTGGAAATGACCCTACAGCGCTTCCTCGCTAACAATTACTATTTCTTAATCAATGCCTCGGTATTCGATTCGAAATACACCACCTTAGACGGCCGCGAGAGAAATACCCGCTTTAATGGCAATTACATTGTTAACTTCCTGGCCGGAAAAGAATGGACAGGCTTGGGCTCTAAAAACAATCAAACTTTAGGAATCAATTTCAAAGCCTTTATTGGCGGAGGTAAAAAGGTGATTCCACTATTGCGAGACGAGAATGGCAATTTAGCGGTGAATCCGGCTCAGGGTCAGTACTGGGATTACGATAAGGCCTATGAAACCGATTTGGAAGACATCTATACCCTTACCATCTCTGCCAGCTACAAATGGCAGTTGAAACGCACCAGCCATGAGCTGTTCTTAAACCTCGAAAACTTGAGCAATAACAAAGGAAAATTGAGCGAATACTACGATGCCAATCAAGCGGGTAAAGTAGGCTATACCACTCAGTTTGGACTATTACCTAACTTAATGTACCGCATTTACTTCTAATATGCAGAGTAGAGGACATTATGCAAGATGGGCCGGAATTAGTTTTCTGGCCCTCTTCATCTTCGGCTTTTATGGGATGGGCTATGTGCCCAACACCCTCTTCGATTATAGCAATGCCGAGCACAGCTATCAGCAAATTGCGGCTCAAGGCCAACTGCACCGCCAAGGCATTATCGCTACCGTTTTTATGAATATCGCCAGTCTCTTTCTAGCGCTTTTCAGCTATTTATGGTTAGGGCAATTTTCGAAGAGCCTGGCCCTGAGCACCGCCATCCTATTAAGTTGTGGTGCCTTTATTTCTTTGGCCAATGAACTCAACAGCTATGCCCTCAGCTATTGGTCACAACAAAGCTTTAGCCCTCAGGTCGCTGGCCAAATAAGCTTCTACCTAAATCAATACCGCTTTGGAGTATATCTGGCCACCGTATTCTGGGGTCTTTGGTTAATTCCTCCGGGGGTAGCTTTGATCCTTAAAAGAGGATTGGCCCGCATTATTGGTCTGCTATTAATGCTTTCGGCCTTGGGATATTTAATTGACAGCCTCGCCTACCTGGCTCAGGATAAATTACTTTTGGTAGCAGATTATACATTCCTTGGCGAAGTAAGTTTTACCCTGTATATGCTCTTCCAAAAGAAGGCCCGCTATTAAATGAACAGCACCGCTCCCAGTCCTGAGAAAAAGCCTTTTAGTCGCTATCAAAGCTTATTAGTCCTTAGCCTCGGTTTCTTGCTCTTTGGCATGGCCCTCGATTTTATGTTGATGCCGGCCTTAAGTGCTATGGTTTTGGAAAGCATGGCCCTTAGCACCGAAGCTTTCGCCTTAATTCTTAGTCTTAATTCGCTGGCAGCTGGTATTTCCGCCTTTGCACTCTCCCTATTTGCCGATCGTATTGAAAGGAAAAAACTGCTCCTTATTACCTATGCTTTATTCTGTGTGGGTTTGATTGGTTCGGCTTTAGCCCCGGACTATTACACCTTAATTGCAGCCCGTTTGGCCACCGGTATTTCGGGGGGAATGATTGCCGCCCTCTGCTTTACCCTTATCAGCGAGCATTTTGAGGAAAAGCAAAAAGGCCGTGCCATGGGCCTCATTCAAATTCCCTTTGGGATTGGCCAATTAGCCGGCTTACCCTTGGCTTTGTATTTAGCGGCCGAGTTTCAATGGCAGTATGCTTATGCCGCCCTGGCTCTGGTAGCTATTCTGGCCTTTTTCCTGGCTTTAAGCCTGATACGTCGCAGTGAGGTAACGCAATCTCCAGATAGCCATTTCTGGCAAAATTGGTTGGCTGCCTTCAAAGCTAAAAAACAACAATACTGCCTCGCCAATAATTTCCTGCTCATTACGGCAGATGTAGCTTTCATGAGTTTCTCATCTGCTTATTTCATCTTTAATCAAGGATTGGAAGAAGCGGATTTAGCCTTGGTTTTTGGCTTGGCCGGAGTGTCCAGTTTAGCCTTTGGGCCCCTATTTGGCTTTTGGGCGGATCGCTTCGGGCAGGGCAAGATTTTCAGCCTTAGTACCCTCTTAGGAGCCTTGGTGCTCATCCCCTTAAGTTTGCTTTCGGATCTAGGCCTTAACTGGATCTTGATCCTCAACTCCTTGCTATTTTGCTCGGTGGCTGGTCGTACGGTAAGTGCCGGGGCTTTAAGCCTGATGGTACCGCGGCCCGAAAATCGTGCTTCTTTTCTGAGTATAGATTCGGCCTTGCAAAGAGTGGCGGCTGGCTTTGGGGCGGCTTTAGCCGGATGGATATTGGTACAAAGCGAGGATAATCGCATGCTGAATTATCCCCAATTAATGCTGCTGATCCTGATTATTTACGGCCTCAGCACCTGGCTCTTCTTTATCATACAGCGCCGCCTTAAATCCGAAATCTAAATCAGGTTCGGTCTTTCGACCAAAGTTCGGAATCTCAATAAGTATGGAATCATAATACAGGACGACCCGCGCCTCCTGCAATGAGACCTTTGCCCCAGATTAATTAAAACATAAACTGAAAATGGAACCCACTCCATCTAAAAAGCTGGCTCCCATTATTGTAGCGGGGGCCAGTGGATACCTCGGACAGCATATACTTCATGAACTAAAAGATAGGGGCATCCCTTTTAAAGCGCTGGTTCGCAATCCTGAAAAGCTCAAGATTAAGCTCAAGGCGGAACAAATCATCAAGGCGGAAGCCACCCAGGCAGAAAGCCTGAAAGGTGTTATGGATGGCGCCAGTATGATCATTAGCAGCTTGGGGATTACCCGTCAAAAAGATGGGCTAAGCTATTGGGATGTAGACTATCAAGCCAATGTGAATCTCTTGAAAGAAGCGGAAGCGGCCGGTTTGCAAAAGTTCGTTTATGTCTCCGTTTTTAATGCCCACCTACTTAAAGGCATTCAGATTATTGAGGCTAAGGAAGCTTTTGTGAAAGAACTCCAGCAATCATCCATTTCTTCTCAGGTAATTCGACCTACCGGCTATTTCTCCGATATGGCAGATTTTCTGCAAATGGCCGCCAAGGGTAAGGTTTACCTCTTTGGGGATGGACATTGTAAGCTCAATCCTATCCATGGAGCCGATTTAGCGGAGTTTATAGTGAACTCCCTTTCTTCTAAAGCGGAGGAACTAAATGTGGGGGGACCAGATTTATTGAGTCAGAATGAAATTGCCGCCTTGGCCCTAGATGCCTATTACAAGGAATTGAAAATTGTGCATCTCCCCGATGGCTTAAGAAAGCTGATCATTGCCAGCTTAAAACTCTTTACCTCAGCCAAATTCTACGGGCCTTATGAGTTTTTCCTTTCTGCCATGGCCCTACACCATGCTGCGCCACGCTTTGGTCATCGGCGTTTGTATCAATTCTTTCAAGAAGAAGTAAACGAAGCTCGTAAGGAAAACGATGCAGATCATTAAAGCCCATAAATACGGTGGACCGGAAGTGCTGCTTCGCGAGGAAAAAGCCCGACCGCAAGCCCGAGGCAAGCAGCTATGTATCCAAATTATGGCAAGTAGTGTAAATCAAAGTGACCTGCATTTACGGAGGGGTCAGAACCTGCTTTGCCGCTTCAAAAATGGAATCATTAAGCCTCGACGTATGGCGGTACCAGGTTTGGAGTTCGCCGGAAAAGTTCATTCGGTTGGCCCTCAGGTAACAGCATTTAAGGCTGGTGATCGAGTGATGGCCTACAGCGGTGCCGGTTTTGGTGGCTATGCTCAGTTCCAATGTCTGAATGAAAACGAGGTGATTGTGAAAATGCCCGAGAATCTCAATTATCTGGAAGCGGCCTGTTTGCCTTATGGTGCCTTAACCGCTTTGCACTTAATAGAAGACTTAGCCCTCAAAGATCAAAAAGTATTGATCTGTGGAGCGGCCGGATCGGTTGGAAACTATGCCTTGCAATTATGCCAGAATGCGGGTGCTGAAATCACCGTGGTAAGTCGGCGCAACAATCATGCTTGGTTAAAGAAACTGGGGGCTCAAAAATGCCTCGACTATCGCGAAGAAAACTTTTGGGAAAGTCCACAATGCTATGATCTCATTATCGATGCCTGGGGGCAGATTAAGGCTAAGGATGCCCAAAGAGTGCTAAATCCCAAAGGGCAATTTCGATCTGTATCTAAAATGAAAAGCCGCGCCAGTCAAGCTAAGCTGCAAAAGCTAGCTGATTTAGTAGCCGCGGGCAAAATCCAGGTTTTCCTCGATTCCGTCTTTCTCTGGGAAGAAGTGCAAAAGGCCCATCGCAAAGCGGAAAGCGGTGAAAAGGCAGGACATATCGCTTTAAAAATCAGTCCTAATTGGAACCCTAAACCTCATTACAGCTGATGAAAAATAGAATTTACAAAGTACTAGGCTTGCTAATGGTATTAAATAGTAGCCCTAGCCTGGCTCAGGAAACCGAATCCTATCGACGCATTCAACTAAGCACCGGATTAAGTTCCATGAAGATTAAGGATGCGGATTTCTCTCCCTTGCTCTATGAAGGGAACAGCCTGAATACAGCGATCTCCGGATTTTGGGAATCCCGCAAAGGCAATCGCTTTCGCATGGATTTAGCTTATCATACCGGAGGCTTAACACCCGGCGAATTTGAATTTTTGGAAAGTCCCTGGTTGCAACTTCAAGCTAAGCTCTCCTATCAATGGTCTGTGCTTAGTGATGAGAACTGGAACCTTAGCTTGGGTCCGCGCTATGCTTTGGATGTACAAGTATTGCAATGGGAAGATGACTATGAATTAAGCTCAGCTTTAAGCTTCTTCCAGGAGCAGAATTTAGCGTTCTCCTCGAGCTTTGTATATCGCAAAGCGGCATGGCGCCTTGAAACCGATTTGGCCTTTAGCTTAATCTCCTCTTATAAAAGACCTCCTTTTAATGCCTTTGGATCTGAGGATGCTGAAAGCCTAAAACAATTGCTCTTTTCGAATTCCAAATGGGCTTCGGGTCTGGATAATCAAAAATTGGAAGGCGAAACGGCCATTTACTATGCCCTGCACCGCAGATTGGAATTGGGCTTAAAGCATCAATGGCAAGCCATTCATCTTACTAAGAATCCCGAATTCGCCCTTTTTAGTCAATCCTTATTAATCGCCCTAAACTTCACCTTCTAATGATTCGAATACTAAGCCTGTTTAGCCTCCTCTTTTTGGCCTTGGCCTGCCAATCCGATTTAGCAGAAGCCGATAGCGATGCCCTCAGCATCTATGATTCCTTCCATCAAGATTTGAAAAGCCATTATGCTGGCTTTGCAAATGAGCATCAGGCCGACTCCCTCTACTATCGTTTGCATAAGAACTTAAAAGCAAATAGCTCCGATGCCGAATTGTGGCAGGCCCTCTGTTCTTATGCAGATGCTTTGAACGATGAACATATAAAGCTTTACCGCGATGCGGAGGAGGAAATATTCATATCAGGAGATGAGGGCTTTATTGCTAGTCAGCAAGCCTTCAGCCTTGAGCTTATTGCTGCTGATTATTTAGAAAATGCAGGCCTTTCGGGGGATATGTTGCTCTATGGAGAACTGAGTCCCAAAATCGCCTATCTCTACGTGGCGGCCTTATTGGAAGAGGATGAACAGTATTTAATCAATGCCTTGGAGGCTTTGGATTTAGATGCGAAATCAGCCTTGGTTATTGATCTTAGACAATGTATTGGGGGTTACGATGGATTAGCGGCTGTATTCGCTGCGCATTTCAGTCGGCATCAGGACCTGGTATTCCGTAGCCGCATAAAATCTGGTCCCGGAGCCCATCAATTTAGTGCTGCAGAAGATTATAATAGTCCGGCTCCCTCCTCTCCTCATTTTGCCAAACCTATTGTATTCCTAACGGATAGAGGAACGGTAAGTGAGGCGGAGATCCTCAGTCTGTACCTGCGTTCCTACGATCAGGTACATCACATTGGAGATAGTACGGCCGGTGCCTTATCGATGGTGAGTCCGGCCCGCTTCCTGGCCAATGGCTGGCGCTATGAGTACAGCATTCAAAAAATCCTCCAGCCCGATGGTAGTAGCTTTGAGAAGCTGGGCATCAAGCCGGAAATAAATATCAAAAATAATCCTTCAAATATCCAGTCTGGCAAAGACCTTGTATTGGAGGGAGCCATTCAATTTTTAACTGAAAACTATAACATCAACTAAAATCACAAATCATGAGAAAAACCCTCATTCTTTTCGGACTGCTCTTCATCAGTCAAGCTGCTTTAAAAGCCCAACAAAACAGTGAAAGTCGCAACTGGACCTCTTTTGGCGGCATCCAGGTAGCCAATAGCAGCCCCATGCAACAGCTTGCGCTTTGGGTCGGTGGCCAGGGAGCGGTGCAGTATAAAGACTATTTCGCCTTAGGCGGATTTGGGATGGGCGCCGTAAACTCCATGTCGGTAAGCGGTTTAGCCTATGGCCTCGACCAAGAACTGGACTTAAACATGGGCTATGGTGGTCTCTTTATTGAGAGCGTTCAAAACAAGGAGCATCTCTATATCCCCGGATTGCGTTTACCCTTCGCGGTGGGTGGAGTGAGCCTTAAAGATGCCTTGGATAACAAGGTGGCCAAAAGCACCATTTATGTCTTTAGTCCCCGCTTGAACTGGGATTTCAATATCAGTCCCCATGCTCAGATTGGCTTCTACGGTGGCTATCAATTAATTTGGGCTGAGAATGATCGGGACTTTAAACAAGAAGACCTCTCTTCCTGGGAGTATGGTATCAATCTAAAGCTTGGATTCTTTTAAAGCTAGGCTCCCTGCCCGGTCTGATGATTGGGTGGGGAGTTTTTTTGCTTGTTTGCTTGCTTCACCGCCCGCTTCGCTCAAGGCACAAAGGACGCGGAGGTGCACAGAGGGTCACACCTGCCTAACGGCAGGCAGGGAGGTCTATTGAGAAACATGGTGGCCAAGCCATCCGCAAATCAAGCTTGAAGATATAACCAATATCACTTGTCTATAAAACCACGAACTACTAACGACAAACTACCAATTACTTTTCTTCACCACCATTGGATCGAATTTGTAATTCGATTCTATCTTAAATTGCCCTACTCTAAAGAATTACAAATCTTGACCAAAGCCAAAACCATAGTGCTTACTAATGCTTTAACCTTATTCCTGGCTATTGTATCGCTAAACCTGTCTTCTCAAGTTCTGCCTGATTATTCTGACACTTTGAATAGGCAGTATTTAGAAATGACTTTTGATTCTTTAAGTGAAATTAGCTACATCGACACTAATTCCCTTTTTGAAGAACATTGTTGCAGCTTCCTGATACTAGGTTTTTTAGAAACTGGCATTCAGGATTCAACCTTTTTTAATTCGATTTTTGAAAGAGCAAATCAAGTGGCTCAAAAGCACTTCCTATCTGGAAGAGCAATTTTTTTAGCTAATCCATTGACCAATTTAGTGGATGGCGGAGTTCCACAAATTAATCCGAATGACTCTTTTGATATAGTAGTACTAAGTTTTGGCCCCTTAAGTTTAGTAAGTCTTGATTTTTTAAAAGGGATTGATCAGGTTAACCAAACTACCCGAAATTTAATTTTGGCTAATCAAAGCGAGGCTAGTTCCAACTAAAATCAGTTCAAGAATAATCGCTTCAATTTATAAGGATGTTTAGAAAATCAAAGACTCAATTATTCCAACACCTTGGGGAACCACCTAATCCTTGGGGAAATCGAATAGTAATTGGCGCAGCTGGAATCATTGCTGGTGGTTGGACACATGATAATAAGATATTTCTTTTATCCTCAGATGCTTACTCCATTTCCAATCCTGAAACTGGAGAAAAAGAAATTCAGAACTGGGATGAAAACGAACAAAACCGCTACAAATTCTCCAAAGACAATCTGGAGTACCGTATAGACGAATTGAATCAAACCATTAAAGTTTTTGGCCTCCGAGGTGGCAATGGAAATCACTTAAGCTCAGACTATTGGAATCTGGATAGTTTTCATCCCAGTTTAGGTGAACAGATAATAGGTTTGAGACATCCGAAATCAGCAGATCAATTCAGTGAATATTGGAAAAACTTCCAGCTTATTAGATTGGAAAGACTTGAATACAGCACATTAACTTATGGCTTCTCGCCAAATGAAAGGCATTTTGCAATATTTGGATCTGCCGGGGCAGAGATTTTTAGCAGATAAGAGTTTTTTATTTGTTAACTGGTTATTGAATGCTTGACCACCATTGGATCGAATTTGTAATTCGGTCCCCACTACGCTACCCGCCTACCGGCAGGCAGGCAGAAACCTTTGCGAACCTTAGCCACTTTGCTTCTTTGCGGTTAATTTTCCTAGCTGGCAGCAATGTGCTAGCTTCCCCATTCAAATCCAGAAACTTGAAAAACCTATTACTTCCCAGTCTACTATTATTCTCCTTGTCATCTTGTAATTTCAACAAAGAACAAGGGGATGATCACAAGGCTAGCCCGGTTCAATCCATTTGCTTCAGTCAAGAAGAAGCCACCGTTAAAAAATCCGAACTTGAAAATGGCATTCGCGAGCAAGTAAAATTTCTGGATGAAGAAGAGGAGTTGCAGTCTATCCCAAGTAAATTAAGTGAGTATACTATTCCGGCTCTATCGCTGAGTGTTATCGAGCATGGTGAAATCAGCTGGAGCGAGTTTTATCAAAATCCAGCCTTTGTTACTCAGGGTGATTTGGATTGCTCAACAATATTTCAGGCGGCATCTTTATCCAAACCGGTAACTTTTATGGCGGCCCTGCGCATGGAAGCGGCCGGGGCTATTGATATGGACCGAGATATTGAATCCTATTTACAGGACTTTCAATTGCCGGAAGGAGAACAAAGCGCAGAAAATCCAGTGACCTTTCGCAATCTCTTTTCCCATACTTCAGGCATTAGCCGCGGGGGTTATTTAGGCTATAATCAAGACTCTGCCCTTCCCTCCGACCTTGATATTCTAAAGGGAAGTCCAGGGGTTAACAGTCCCGCCATTGAGGTTGCTTTACCACCAAATTTCACCCTGAGCTATTCCGGAGGCGGCTATACCCTGGCGGAGCTGGCTTTGCAAGATATTTTTCAAACAGAGTTTTCCGAGATCATGGACCAGTGGATTCTAAAGCCTATACAAATGAAGCATTCCCTATTTGATCAGCCCCTGCCCGATTCACTGGCTCCACGTGTGGCTAAAGGCCATGACCCTAATGGCGAAATGATAAATGGCGGATGGAATAACTATCCTCAGCAAGCTGCGGCCGGACTTTGGAGCACCTCACAAGACATGGCCCTTTTCCTAATCGAAATCTATAAGGCCTATCATGGCAAGAGTGCGCTTTTTACGCAAGCGGAAATCGAAGCGATGCTGGATCAGCAAAGAGAAGGACATGTTTATGGTTTTATTATCCAGCGCGCAGGAGATGCTATTTCTCTTACGCATTATGGTGGTAATGTGGGTTATCGTAGCGGCATGACGATCAACTTGACCAGCGGCAATGGCTTGGTTTATTTGATCAATTCTGATAATGGTGCCGACTTAGGCAATGAACTGCTCTTATCCGCCTCTGCGGTTTATGATTGGCCACATTTCAAGCAAACCGCGGTAAGACGTGGAGAAATTAGTGAGGATAGCCTCCAAGCTTTGACGGGTGATTACAAATGGAACGATCAAATTGATCTTAGTCTCGAATTTGATTCGAAGCAAAAGCAGATTGTGCTGGTTTTCCCCAATGGCGATCGCTATGAACTCTGTCCGGTGCAGTCAAATGGATTGCAACTTATTCATCCAAAAACCGGGGTGATGATTTCTTTTAAAAAGGAGGATGCCTTGGAGGTGTTTAGCTTATATGGGCAGAGAGCCGTCAAGAAAAGTTTTTGAGTTGCTTCACCGCCCGCTTCGCTAGAGGCACAGAGGACGCAGAGTTTCACAGAGTCCCTTTGCGAACCTTTGCCCCTTTGCTTCTTTGCGGTTTGATTCACCGCCAATGGATTGAATTTGTAATTCAATTCCATCTTACGGCCTATCGGAATTGTTTCACCGCTCGCTTTGCTAGAGGCACAGAGGTCTAAGTAGATACTTCGCGAACCTTTGCTTCTTCGCGACTTTGCGGTTAAACCCACGGCACCCTAATTTGCAAGACCAATCACGCTTCCTTGACTCCAATCAAATCTACCGTCTACCGTCTATCTACTATAGTCTCAAAAGAACTACCAACTCCTAAGCACCAAGCTCGGCTCCGGTGTCCTCCCATCCCAATACAATGCCGAGGCGAAAAGCAAGGCCTTCTTATCCCAAAAGCATACCCAATGCGGGGTATAGGGATCTTTATGTTGAAGTAAGATTCGCGATTTGCCCTTAGGATCGTAGATTAAAAACTGGCGCTTGCCCCAGTAGGCAACTAGTAGATGGCCCTTATGATAGTCCATCCCGAAAATACTATTGCGTCCCATGGGGGCTTTGGTGGCATCGGCATTAGGATCGCCAATTAAAGGCCAATCTTGTAAAAGCCGACCCTCATCGTTTCGCAGCCAGGCGCAGAAATCACCGCCAAATAAGATTTGATTGGGACCAACCGCGCGCATTTTATGCAGGGTATCGCTAATGGAGGGATCCAATTGAGGCTCACCCTGCTTTTTCAGGCGATAAAGCGAAGGATAGCGCACAAAGATTAGCTCCTGATCCGAGAGCATTTTAAAGCCCGCTTCGCCTACTCGAAGAGGATCGCGAAACCAATCCCATAAAAGCTTGGCCGGGCCCAGCCCATTATATTTAAAAAGCCGTAATTCAAAGATGTCTTGAGCCGATAGATAACGCCGTTCCAGAATGTACAAGGCCGTATCGGCATTCTGAAGCATGAAATCACTGGCCGCATATTTAGATTGTCTAAACAAGCTCTTTTTGCCCGTACTATCCATGCGCCAAATGCAGGCATGATGCTCCTGATCATCTACTGGCTCGATATAAGACCAATAAGCCTGATCCTGAAATACACAGAGGTTTCCCGTGGGATGCGCATTTAGAAATCCAACACTAAGGACTAAAAAACCAATGATCAATGGATAGCTGTTCTTCATCTCAATACTTTTCGCCCATCCATTCCATGTCATCAGGACGGATAAAGAGGTTCCCAATTCTATTCGGATTTGTTTCGGAAGGAATCCACAGAAGAGCCATTTTCGAATGATCATTCATTTGCAACCAAAGCTCCAAGCCACCGGGCTCCTCCCCTTTCATCCAGCGATAGCCCAGAGCTTTCAAATCCGGATAGTCTCTATTTAAATCTGCCAAAGCCTGCCAGGTAGGATCATCTGGATTAAAACTCCCTGCTTCAGAATGCTTAGCCAGAATTTGAAATATCTGCCTGGGATTCCCATCCATTATTGCATTTAGCCATTCCTTCATCGCCGACTCCAAAGGCACCGTATCCGCTAGACTTTCCATGCTATTGAGAACTACCTTCCTTTTAGGCCTTTCGGCGGAAGCCAAATCCAAAGCATTCCTGCATTCGGTTACAAACTGAGGGATTCGATTTAAATCCTCCAAAGCCAAATTCTGAAGCATGATTATAGTAAGCTCGGCTTGCCAATCCAGCATTATAAGATGCGAGCTCGAGGGTAAGGAACCGTAAATGCTTAAGGCATCCTGCTTTTGTAAAAATGCTTTGCTTTCAGCGCTTAAGAAATGATTGCCATGTAGAGCCTTAGCCAATTTGACCAGATCGGCTACCGATGAATAAAAGCCTCCCGAAGCATAGCGACAGCTGTAATCCTGCGGATCCTCTGACCATTGCTCCCGCTTAAAAACATAGCCATTCGTGATATTGCTTCTACCTTCTCGCCAACCGCTGGAATGCATTGCTAAATCTTCGAAAATCCATTGCTCTAAAACCTGATCCAAATTAGCCTGGCCCACCGCTTCCAATACGGTCCCTAAAAGCCAATAGGCCAAATTGCTGTATTCTTCTTTAGTTCCCGGTTCCGCTTGCATGGGCAGGCTTTCCAGACCATCTAAATAAGGACCTAAAAAGCCATTAGTATCTAAGGGCAAAGCTTGAAACTGGTGTTCAGCATTTAATTCACGGGCCAATCCGGACAGCATTTCCAATAATTGGCGAATCGTGATTTGTCCGGCTTTGGCGGCCTTAAAACCCGGACGGTAATCCATCACCTTAGCATCCAATTCAATTAATTGAGCATCCACCATGCGGAGTATGGCCACTTCGGTAAACAGTTTAGAAAGCGAAGCCAAGGCCAAACGATCGTCTTTGGATAGCCTCGCAAAATTCTGTGAACCCTTTTGAAAAGCACTATCATACAAAAGCTCAGTAGCCTGACTGATATAGAGATAGCCATTGCATGTACCTTGCTCAGTATAGGCATCTAGGCTCGCTTGAATTTTTGCTTCCTTGCTAGCACAGCCACTGAATAAGAGCCATAAAAAAATGCTCATCAAAGGCCAATGAGCCCTTGGAGCATTCGGTTTTTGAATAGACATATTGGTCCTTTACTTAAGCCAATGTAGCGAGTACAGGAGATTTAAAAGGCACATCTGTCCTGATAAACCGGCCTTCAACACAGTTTATTCCAGTGATTTAGCACGATGAAAATTCGCAAGATTTTCTAAAAGGTAGCGAAGCTTATTCCGCAATGATCAGCGAAACATTGCCCTTTTTATGTCCCTGATCTACATAGCGATGCCCCTCTATCACCTCTGACCAATCATAGCTTCGATCCATTACTGGCTTTACTTCCCCGGCTTCTGCCCAGGCTCTTACTTGTTCCAAATCTTCAATCTGAGTGCGCGGTAGGCCATAATTATTGAGGTAGACTCCCTGTGGCTTTAATATCGCTCGACATTTCTTTCGACTGGATTTAAAAACGGCATCGTAAACCACATCAAATCGCTGTTCGGTTTCCAGGAAATTCTGACTTTGATAGTCGATATGTGCATCAGCGCCCAAGCCCATTACCAAATCCTTATTGCCTGCACTGCAAACCGCAGTTACGGATAAACCCAAATGCTTGGCAATTTGAATAGCATAAGTGCCCAAACTGCCCGAAGCGCCATTGATCAATATGCTCTGCCCAGCCACCACTTTAGCTTTGCGGAAATTCTGAATCACCGTTAAACAGGCGGCTGGCATTACCGCGGCTTCCTCAAAACTCAAGTTACCAGGCTTTAAATTCACCAAGCCTTTCCACTCGGGGTTTCCTTTGGGAATGGCCGGCAAGGTGATGTATTCCGCATAGCCGCCCATGCCAAAGCCAGTTAAGGCGAAAACTTCATCGCCCAGCTTAAAATTGCGGACTTCTGCACCTAGGGCTTCAATAATTCCACTGACTTCAATTCCCAAAACCAAATTCTTCTTGGGCTTGAACAATCCAAATACCAAGCGCACTAAAAAGGGATCGGCTCTGCGCACTCGGGTATCGCCAATATGCACCGATCCGGCTTTAATGCGAATCAATATTTCACCAGGCTTAGGATTGGGCTGGGGCAATTCCTTAAAATGCAGATTTTCAGGAGCTCCATAACGCTTGCAGATGATGGCTTTCATGGCAGGGACTTTAGTAATTGACACCTAAGAAAGGCCCAAGGTTGTCCCTCCCAATTTAATTCTTTAGGCCTTCAACCTTTTGCTAAATCCCGAGTTATTTGGCCATGCGAAGAATAGTAGTTTGGTTCAAGAATGATCTGCGATTAAGCGATAATCCCGCCCTGCATCAGGCCTGTATGGATGCGGATGAAATCATTCCCTTCTATTGCTTTGATGAAGCTTTTCAAGATCAATTCCCCTGGGGCTTTCCCAAAATCGGTGACCTACGCAAGCGCTTTATTTGGGAGTCGGTGGCCGATCTGCAATCCGCTCTGGAAGCTAAATCTGCCCCCTTACAAATCCATTATGGCCCTACCTTAAAAGCCTTGCAAAAACTGCAGGCCGATTTTCCTTTTGAGGCCATTTACTGCGCTCAGGAGTACAGCTCCGAAGAAATAGAAGCCCAAGCAGCATTGGAATCTTTTGGCTTTCGCCTGATGCGATTTGAACAATACTCCCTCTATAAGTCGGAAGATTTACCCTTCGAAATAGAGGCCCTTCCCAAGGTCTTCACGGAGTTTCGAAAAAAGATCGAAAAGTACGCTACAGAGATTTCGATCCTTCCGGCCCCAGCCCAAATCCTTTGCCCCCCAGACCTAAAGCCCTGCTCCTTAATTCCGCTGGATGAATTTCTATCCACTGTTTTAAAACCAGATCCCCGAGCCGTACTCCAATTTAAGGGAGGTAGTAAGGCCGCCTGGCAAAGACTCCACACTTATTTCTGGGAAGGAAACCATCTTCAATCCTATAAAGAAACTCGCAATGGCTTACTAGGCCCTAATTACAGTTCTAAATTTTCGCCCTGGTTAGCCACTGGCAGTATTTCGCCTCGAGAGATTTATGGTGAAATCAAGCGCTATGAAAAGGAAAGGGTCCAAAATCAATCGACCTATTGGCTCTATTTCGAATTGCTTTGGCGTGACTTCTTCCGCTTTACCGCGGCCAAGGAAGGTGATCGCTTTTTTAAGATCAAGCGTAATCCTCTTATAGAAAACAATGCTCTTTTCGAATCCTGGCGCCTGGGACAATGCGGGCAGGACTTTGTAGATGCCAATATGCGGGAATTGCTCAACACTGGTTTTATGAGCAATCGCGGTCGGCAAAATGTGGCTTCTTATCTGGTGCACGACCTCAAACTGCCCTGGTATTTAGGGGCCTCCTGGTTCGAGTCGCAATTGATTGATTACGATGTATGTAGCAATTATGGAAATTGGACCTATGTGGCTGGAATTGGCAATGATCCGCGCCAAGACCGTTATTTCAATCTGGCATCCCAAGCCAAGCGCTATGATCCGGAAGCACTCTATCGCCAGCATTGGTTAAAAGAATAGCCTGAACCTTTTTCGCCTTAATGGATTAATTCTAAGAAAACTTTAGGCTTCTGCTGAGAACAGAATTTTAATGCCATCGTTTAGCATTCAAACTTGATTATTTATGACTACAGAAAGTAAAACCGAATCTCAAAATGATCTCAAGCATCGCTTGATTGATCAGTACAAAGAGTACCTCCTGCTGCATGGCCAAAACCCGGCCAGCGTTTATGCCTTTTGCAAGGAACTGGAAATCTCCGAAGCCGACTTTTATCGCTATTTCAGCGACTTTGATCAAATCGCTGCTCATTTTTGGCTTTCCCTTTTTGAGGAAAACAAAGGCAAATTAGAACAAAGTGAAGAATGGAACAGCTTTAGCGTTCGCGAAAAATTGCTAAGCTTCTATTTCAGTTTCTTCGAAGCCCTAAAATCCCACCGCTCCTATGCCCTGCTCATTTTAAAGGAGGTGCATATTGCCAATCCGCGGGGCATCACCGAATTAAAGGAAATCAAAAATGCCTTTAAGGAATGGGCCAAAGACCTAATCTCTGAAGGACAGCAAAAACATGAGATTGCCAGTCGCTCCAAGCTTAATGATGTTTACGATGACCTCTTCTGGTTGCAATTCCTTTTCCTGCTCGATTTCTGGCGCAAGGATCGCTCCCCTTCCTTTGAAAGCAGTGATGAGGCGATCGAAAAATCCGTAAACCTCTCCTTCGACCTGATCGAGAAAAATGCCCTGGACTCCGCCTTCGACTTTGGCAAATTCATCTTCCAGAACCGATGAAAGAACAGGATAAGATTTACAGCAGTCGCAGTCAAAGGACCGGCAAATTCCTAAAAACCGGAGCCAAGCTGGGGGCCAATTATTTGAAGCATTACAGTAAGAAATTGGTTTCAGGCGAAAGCGATGAAGCCGCCCTCCAGGAAAAAAATGCCAGCGACATATACGATGCCCTGAGTAATTTGAAAGGCTCCGCTTTAAAAGTGGCGCAGATGCTCAGCATGGACCAGGGAATTTTACCCCAGGCCTATTCCCAAAAATTTGCTCAGGCCCAATATTCGGCCCCACCGCTCTCCTATCCCTTGGTGGTGAAAACCTTCCAACAGTATTTTGGCAAAGGCCCCAATGAGATCTTTGATGAATTCTCACGACAAAGTGTGGCCGCTGCTAGCATTGGTCAGGTGCACCGCGCCAAAAAGGGCGATTTGGATTTAGCGGTAAAAGTGCAGTATCCCGGCGTGGCCCAAAGCATTTCCTCCGATCTTAAAATGGTGAAGCCGGTGGTGGGCGCCATGTTCAATATCAGTCAACAGGAAATGGCCCATTACCTCTCCGAAGTAGAAGGCCGCCTGATGGAAGAAACCGATTACCATTTGGAATTGGAAAGGGCCACAAAGATTGCTAAGGCCTGTCAGCACTTAGAAGGACTAAAATTTCCCCATTACTACCCTGAATTTTCTTCGGAGCGCATTTTGAGCATGGATTGGATGCCCGGTTTACATCTGGATCAATTCCTCAAAAATAATCCCAGTCAGGAACTTCGAAATCAATTAGGGCAACTCATTTGGGATTTTTACGATTTCCAAATTCATCAATTACGCGAGGTTCACGCCGATCCTCATCCGGGGAACTTCCTCTTTAATGAAGATGGCAGCATTGGCGTGATTGATTTCGGCTGTGTGAAGGAATTGCCCGCGGATTTTCATGATCACTATTTCCAAATCATGCAACCTGGTATTGGAGCCGAAAAGGAAAGGTTTACAGAATTACTTTTTGAGCTCAATTTCTTGCTGCCATCGGATAGTCCGGAAGAAGTTTCCCATTTCGCGAACATTTATGCTGAAATTCTGTCTTTATTAGGACAGCCCTTTTACAGTGCGAGTTTCGACTTTGCTGATAAAACATACTTTGAAAAGGTATATGCCTTGAGTGAGATTTATCAAAATGATAAAATGGTGCGTAAGGCCAAAGCGGCCCGTGGCCCCAAAGATGCCATTTACTTAAACCGCACCTATTTTGGTATATACAATATTCTTCATGTTTTAGGCGCTAATGTAAATACGCACTCGGCTGTGGATGAATTATTCACCAAAATTTAGCACATGTTAAAGCACTTGTCAACTCTACTCCTTCTCACCATTGGTTTCACCGGCTATGCCCAGCAAATCAGCCCCAATGCCCTGGGCCTGCGCTTGGGCGGAAGTAATGGCTTTGGAACTGAGGTCAGCTATCAACGTAAATTGAGCAACATGAATCGCTTACAGGTCGACTTAGGCCTGAAAGACAACCGAGCGGTAGATGCAATTTTGATTACCGCCAATTATCAGTGGGTAAAACCTCTTAATGCTCTAAGCCCCGACTTCCAGTGGTTTTATGGTGCTGGTGGTGGTTTAGGATTTGTGGACTACGACAATGTTCCCTTAGAGGATGATGGCAAAACCGTTCTGGTGGTGGAAGGGATCTTTGGTTTGGAATATAGTTTTCTAAATGTGGCAGATCTTCCCTTGCAAATTGCCTTAGATGTAAATCCTGCTGTAAATTTGCTGAACGATGCCTTCGATGATTTTGATCTCGATTTGGCCCTAAGTTTAAGATGGCAATTTTAGAATATTGAATTATTGTTCTCATTGTGGTAGCGATCATTTAAAGCGGAAAATCCCCGCCGACGATCAAGTAAAAAGAATAGTCTGCGAAAACTGCGGAACTATCCACTATGAGAACCCACGAACCATTGTGGGCTGCCTTATTCTCAATGATAAAAATGAGGTAATGCTTTGCCGTCGCGGCATTGAGCCCCAATTAGGTCTTTGGAATTTACCTGCTGGATTTTTAGAAAATGATGAAGCGGTAGATAGTGGTGCTTTACGCGAAGTGTTTGAAGAAACCCGCGCTGAAGTGGAGCTTATCAAACTGCACAGCATCTACAACCTTCTGAAAGCCCAGCAGGTTTATCTTTTCTTCCGGGCTCAAATGTTGAAGGATTATTATGAACTAACGCCGGAAAGCACCGAAATTCAGTTCTTTCCCGCCGATCAAATTCCCTGGAAGGAGATTGCCTTTTCCAGCAATGTTCACGCTCTGGAACATTGGATTCACATTCAAAATGGTGCGCCGGATGAACTCAGTATCGGCACCTTAAAGCTGCACTAATGCAAGATCTTAGTCTGGTATACAATTTCGAGAAAGCCAAATCCAATCCCGAATCTGCCCCCCTGGTAGTGATTATGCACGGTTATGGCAGTCATGAAAATGATCTATTTGACCTTAGACTGGCTTTGGGTTCTACAGCTCATTATCTAAGCTTACGTGCCCCCATCAATTTGGGTTTTGGGGGCTTTGCCTGGTATCCTATACATTTTGGGGCAGGTGGCATAAAAACCTATAATACGGATGCCGCGGCCCAAAGCCGTGATTTAGTACTCCACTTTATTGAAGAGTTTCAAGCCCAAGAAGGATTAGAAAGCAATCCCCTTTGGCTACTAGGCTTTAGTCAAGGAGCGATTTTAAGCTATGGCCTTGCCCTCAATCATCCTAAAAAATTCCAACGCATTATGGCCCTCAGTGGCTATGTTTTAAAGGAAATTGTACCGGAGCAGTATCGCCCGGCCGATATACAGCATTTGGATTTCTTTGTTTCCCACGGACGGGAAGATGATGTGATACCGATTAGCGCGGCCCGCATGACGGTAGAATTTCTGGAAAAGCTTCAAATCAAGCACCGTTATCAGGAATATATTTCCGGTCACGGCATAAATCATGAAAATCTTCGGGACCTACAGCAGTGGTTTCAGCGCGGATTTAATTAGTTTTAATTTTTGAAGGGCGAAAAGCCGATTTTTTTACGGGAATTTACCATTCCGATCGGGTGGTATTGCAATTTTTCACACTCTCCCCCTATTATCCTTTCATATACGTGAATTTTCTGCTTTTCCTATGCCATGCTACTCAGAGCAGGCAGGCATTTGCTTGAATCCATATTTAGGGAATGAAATCTTGAATTTAAAGCCCGAAAAGCTTTATTTCCTTTGCCCCAGTTTCTGTTAGAAAAGTCGGACGCTGTCAAACTTCCCCAATACTTTCTTCCCCTTAATTTGACCGTCCGGCTTTTTTTCGTTTTCGGCAGGCATCCGAACAATAGCGCACCTCCTCCCAGTTTCGTTCCCATTTCTTTCGCCAGCTAAAAGGCCTTTCACATACCGGACAAATTTTCTCCGGAAGCTCACTTTTTTTCATAGGCTCTCAACATTCGAGGCGCCCTGGAAGTTTAATGCCTATGAAGAAAAGCCTGCACCTTATTTTGGGCGATTGCCTTTTTCCTGATCATTCGGCATTATTAGGAAATGAAAGTCCGCAAAGCCTCCTCTTTATTGAGGATTATGGCCTCTGCACCCACTTTCGCTATCACAAGCATAAATTGCTTTTCTTCCTTACGGCGATGCGTCATCATGCGCATTTATTGCAAGCCCAACACGAAGTACACTATTTAAAATTGGTCGATGATCAAAATCAGATTCATCTACAAAGCTTTACTGCCCGACTGGAGCAATTCCTGAACGATCATCCCGAATTTGATTCCATCCGCTGCTATGAGGTAGATGATCGCTTTTTTGAGGAAGAATTAAAGCAATGGGCCCATAGCTACAATCGGGAATTGGAATTTGTGCCTTCCCCTAAATTTCTATTTCCTCTTTCCGACTTTAAGGCTTATCTGCAAGAGCATAAAAAGCCTTTTCTTAAGACCTATTATCAAAGACAACGACTGGCTTTAAAGATCCTTTTGGACGCGGATAATCAGCCCATAGGCGGACAATGGAGCTATGATGCTGATAATCGTAAGAAACTCCCCTCGAAGGCCCACACACCGCCACGCCTGGCTTTCGCCGAATCCAATATTTTAAAAGAAGTAAAAAGCCTGGTGGCGGAACATTTCAGCGAACATCCCGGAAAGGTGCAAGACTTTGCCTGGGCCACCACCCGTGAAGAAGCCCTGGCAGTGCTGGATCAATTTCTCCAAGAAAAACTGGCGCTCTTTGGTCCCTATGAAGATGCCTTCGAAGCCCAGCAAAAATTCCTCTACCACTCTACTTTGAGTCCTTATCTGAATTGCGGCCTCTTGCTGCCAGAAGAAGTTTTGGCTGCGGTGTTAAAGCATTATCAAAAGCAGGACTCTCATTTGCCTTCGGTAGAAGGTTTTGTGCGGCAATTAATCGGTTGGCGCGAATTTGTGCGCGGGATGTATCGCAATTTCGATTTCGAGAAAAATCATTTTGGCCTGCAGCGCAAGCTAAGCCCCTTATGGTATGAAGCGAATACCGGTATACCACCATTGGATGATGTCTTGCGGAAATGCCAGGAGGAAGCTTACAATCACCATATCGAAAGGCTGATGATTATTGGCAATACTATGTTGCTCTGTGAAATTGATCCACAGGAAGTGTATCGCTGGTTTATGGAGATGTATATCGATAGTGCCGATTGGGTAATGGCGGCCAATGTTTTTGGGATGAGTCAGTTTGCAGATGGCGGTTCCTTTGCTACCAAACCCTATATCGCCGGCAGTAATTATTTGCGGAAGATGAGTCATTATGCCAAAGGGCCTTGGTGCGATACCATGGATGGCCTCTATTGGCGCTTTATCGATCAACATCGGCAAACCTTTGCCCATAATCATCGTATGAGCATGATGCTCGGCACCCTGGATCGCATGGAGGAAGCGCGAAAAAAGCGCATCTTTAAGGCAGCAGAGGATTTTATCCAAAAAGTAAGCTATCTCGATTGAAAGAAGAATACGACATCGCCCTGATTGGTGGCGGCGCCTCCGGCCTGAGTCTCTTATATGCTATGCATTTGCAAGGCATTTTGGATCAGTATTCAGTGCTATTAATTGAGCCCGATCCTAAAAATTCCAATGACCGTACCTGGTGCTTTTGGACCGATGAGCAAGATGCCGCCTGGCAGATGTTTGGTTCCTCGGTTTCTAAATCCTGGTCGCAATTAGACTCTGCCTTTCCTCAACGGCAAAACATGGCCCCCTATCGCTATGTGCAGATCCGGAGCAAGGATTTCTACCGCTTTGTTAAGGATGCGCTGCAGTCGTATCCTAATCTGGATTTCTATAATGGGAAAGTCAGCAAGCTCAGCAATCAAAGGCCTTTTGAGCTGAAATTGGATAAGGACCAAAGCGCTTATGCCCATTTGGTTTTCGATAGTCGGCCTCCGACCTTAAACGACCCCGACCTGATTTGGCAAAGCTTTGTCGGCTATCGTATTAAAGCCCCCCAAGCGCAATTCGAAACGGAAGTTTGCCGACTGATGGATTTTGAGGTGCAGCAAAGTGAAGGTTTGCAGTTTATGTATTTCCTCCCCACCTCCGAAACGGAAGCCCTAATTGAGCTCACCCGCTTTGGCGAAGCTATTTTAAGCGAAACAGAAGCTCAGCCCGAAATTGAGCGCTACCTCCAAAAAATGGGCATTTCTGATTTCGAAATTGAAGAAAAGGAGATTAATAAAATCCCCATGACCCTAAGCTTAAACCAGAAGGAAAAACTGCATTCTTTAAACAAGCGCTATATCCCTATCGGAGTAAGGGCTGGAGTGGTAAAAGCGTCAACCGGCTTTGCCTTTAAGAAAATCGCCCAGCACTCCTGGGCCATTGCCAAAGCCTTAAAAGAACAAGGCCCCATTCCCCAAGCGGGTCACGGTCGACAATACTGGATTTACGATGAACTCTTATTGAACCTCTTTCAGAAAAAGCAGAGCCCCATTTTGGAGATCTTTAAACGCCTATTTAGGGTGCACCCCATCCCGCGCATCTTTCGCTTTCTGGATGAAGAAAGTTCTTGGCTAGACAACCTTAAAATTCTCTCGCGCATGCCCTGGCGGCCTTTCTTTTGGTCAATTGGGAGAAGTTTGAGGAGGAGTATCTTACAATTAATAATAAAGACTTGATAAAAGTGATGAAATTTCAAAGTAAATAACAACTTCAAGACCAATTAAAGAGACAACTTGAATATTAATCTATTGTAAAATAGATTAATACTTCTTCAATTCTAGTTGGTCTAATTGAAATCTTCGAACCAATAGAAAGAACTTTACTTGATTCAAGAATTCCCTCAATCCAATAATCTTTAACAATCACTCCATATCCATTATTATTAAAACCTATTACAATTGCTTCATATGCATCCTCATAGTTAAAATATTTGAGAGAATTAGTATTACTTCTAGTAAAATCCTTTAAGCTTAAAATCACACGATTTAGCTCCAGGTTAATTTCAGAAATGTTCAAAGAAACATTATCCAAAAAAATAGCTAAAGACTTAATATCATTAATAAAGAAATAGTTACTCACATCTCTTTTCAAAAGAAAGCCATCAATCGCCTTTTCATCATGTGAAATAGTATAAATAATTCCCCATTCGAAAACTTCTTTAATCTTTAAATTACTCAAAGTATCACCTATAGAATAAACCTTACTAAAATCATCTAAGGGATGCTTTAATAGAGGTTTAAAGGTACCTATGAGTTTGTCACCATTTTTACCAACACCTTTTATTGAAACATCGTAAGAATTATTTTCCAAATATTTTGCATCACTGCCCTTCCAAGATATTTCATATTTTGGAATATAAATTCTTAGATTCCCAATTAGACCATTAATACCATAATCATTAATATTTGTGATATAAAATTGATTAATTTCATTGGCATTTTTATCAAAATATTCCTGATATGGATTTTCCTGCTCTCTTTTAATTGAAACTATTAATAATCTATCTTCAACATTTTGAACCGTAGTTTTAAAGGAGGAGTTTAAACTAACATTTTCAAAATATACCTTCTGCTGCTCTTCAGTCCAGCCGAGTTCATACTTAGGGATTAATGCATTTACTCCTTCTTCTATTTCTCCCAAAAGTGAATTTTTAGACTTTCGCATTAAAGTAAAAGTTAACTTTTGTCCAACTCGGAAATTATTATTTTCCCATGGATCACGTAAATCTTTTAGCCTTAAAATTAATTGACCTCTAGAAAAATCATAATCCTTAATTATAAAGTCATAACTCTGATCAAGTTTAAACTTATCATGAAGAAACAAAAATTTACTGTATGTTAAATCCCTTCTAAACGCAATCCCTTCAATTACCTGATTCCCAATGTCAAGTTTAATGAATCCGTCATCAGCATAGATTACTCTGCCCTTTAAAAACTTACCAATCTCATATTGTGACTTCACAAAGTTTATTGGATCACTTTTGGTGTTTTTTAAACTAAAATTGACTAAACCACCTTCTAAAATTTCTAAAGGTATTAACTCAATGTCATTACCTTCCATAAAATAATTTCGGGCATCTATGATATCTCCTGCACTAAGGTTGTGATATTTCACCTCCCCCGACAAGCCATTAACATCTATTAGTAGCCTATTATCACGAACTGTTGTTATCACTCCATGTACAATTGACTTATCTTTTATCGCTTTTCCAATAGTAGATAATGTACTTGATAAAATACTATCAGTATTCACTTCCAGCGAGTAACAAATACACTTTCTATTTAATGTATCAATATACTCTTTTGGATTATTTTTAAGGATAAAGTTCCCAGTATATAGCAACTCTTTCGCTACCTTTTCCAGAATTTCAACCTTTTCTGATCTTGCTAATAAATAGAAACTCTTTATTCCACTAGCAATTCCTAGCCTGATCCTTCTGTAATAAGGATCTAAACCGTGATTCATATATGTTTCAGCCTTAGCAACAAGTAGAAAACCTACTTTATAGTACCTACTTACATAAACTAAAGGTGTATTATCATCATATTCTCTAGTAACTACATTATAAATAAAATCCAAAAATTCTTCACTCTCAATATGATGTTCTTGTTTAGGAGTCCTTCCAAACTGGGATTCACCCAAACAATTAAGCTCACGCAAAACAACTCTTGTAAAAAGTCCATTATCATCAATTTCTTCAAGCTTTTCACATTTTTCAAAAACCTCATTGCTTTCATTTTTATTTTCATTAATAAAAATAGGCACAACACTCCCTTTATTTTTTATATCAGATGTTAAAAGAATTTTTTTTGTGACAGTTAGATCCAATGCCTTGACTAAATTATCACTTAAATATGGTTTTGAATTAATTAAGAAAGCATCCTTTACATATATTGAAGTTGCCTTTATTATATTTCTTGAATTATCATTATCAAATTTCAGTTTAATAATTGCCTTACCTTCACTTAGTTTAGACTGTAAATTATCATGATTAACCCAATTTACTTTCAAGTCTGGAATATCAATCTCAGGTGTAAGCTTCCCCTGATCCGAACCATTAGTTAATTGACTTTTCCAAAGATAGTATTGTTTTCAACCACCCCGAGGGTACCCTCGGGGTGGTTGCGTTTGGCGTATACCCTAGGCGGTATATTTCCTAATGAATCATGAGGTTTAAAGTTGTTATAGTCATGCATCCACTTTTCTGTTTGCTCCCTTACCTGATGGATATCTTCAAAAATATATTTGTCCAGCACTCCTCGGCGGTAGCTTCCATTAAATCGCTCTATAAAAGCGTTCTGTGTGGGTTTGCCGGGTTGGATATATCTAAATTCTATTTCATGAATGACGCTCCATGATTTAGTGAGCTCAGCAATGAACTCGGGCCCATTGTCCATTCGGATCACATCGGGTTTACCCCTGCGATTGATTAAATGATTAAGCACATATACTACTCTGTTTGATGGAAGTGAGAAATCTACTTCGATATGTAGTGCTTCTCGATTGTAGTCATCAATTACCGTGAATGCACGAAACTTGCGCTTGTTTTCTAGTACATCATGTACAAAGTCCATACTCCAGGTCTGATTCGGCCTATCAGGCACCACTAACGGTTCTTTTACCCGAGCGGGTAATCGCTTCTTAACCTTTCGTCTTAAAGGTAGTTTTAAAGCCACATAAACACGATGTAGTCGTTTGTGGTTCCAAGTCTTGCCTTCATTACGTAAGCGGTGATAGGCGTTCCAAAAGCCTTCCTCAGAATGTTCTTTTGCTTTCGTCAGTAATGCTTCTTCCAGCTCACGATCATCCTTTGCTTGGGCTTGATAGTAATACACGCTTTTACTGAGGTTTAATACACGGCATGCCCTGCTAATACCGTAGCGTCTAGATATTTCCTGACCAATCTCTCTCTTACGGCAGGGCTTTAAAGCTTTTTTTCAATAATCTCTTTAGCTAGTTGATGATCTAGGGCCAGGTTCGCGTACATCTGCTTAAGCTTCCTGTTTTCCTCTTCAAGATCCTTTATACGCTTTAACTCCTTTCCACTCATGCCAGCATAACGCTCTCGCCATTTGTAAAACGTTGCGGTACTAACCCCGTACTCTCGGCTCAATTCCTGTGCACTTCTACCTTGATCAAACTCTTTCAAGACCCTGGCAATCTTCTCTGGCGAAAACTTACTCTTTCTCATAATCGACTGTTTAAAATTAATCCTATTCCTCTACTTTTAAACAGTTCGGTTTTAAGGGAAGCTTACACAGGCAATTCTTTAGAAATCCGTTTAAGTGCTTTTGTCAACGGACCTTCAATTTGAAACCTTATTGCCTTTTTTCTAAAATATTTAAATGGTATGGCTAATACATGCCAGAAATATCCAAATAAAATTTTAAAATTTTCAGGTTTAGTTGCAGCAACTATAACAACCAATGTTAAAACCAATGTCAAGCTGATTTCCAAACCACTAGACTCAATCAAGACTAATAATTTCTCAACAAATTTATTCATTTAATTTTCTTTTAAATTCATCTACACAATCTATTCGTTCACAATAAAAAGTGAGATTTGCAACACCATTAATAACTTGTGATTGAATTACTCCAATATTATTTTCCGTCATAACAGTGTCACAAGAAACACAATGAATTTTCCCTTCTATTAAGTCATTATATTGTCTTGTTTGTTTCAAAGCTTCTGCTAAATCAGAGTCCTGTATTGCGTTAATTTCTATTTTCTTCTTACCAAACATGTTTGATTTTATTTTTTTTCACTTTAAATGTATAAATATAACCTATTGCTGTTTTATTTTATTTTCAATTTAAGTCTCAGCTTCTCGAGCAGAAAAAACCCTAAAACTGAATTTAGTTACTTAAAATTAGGTAGATATCTATCCTAACGTTTGGTTTCATTTGTATTCCAAGTAATAAAAAAACTAATGAAAACCTGCTTTACCAAATACTATCTATTCCCATAAAGTTTAACTTACTATTATAGGTATACTTCAATTTAATCTAAAAAAATATCAGCAAAACATGAAGAAAAGGTAATACAAAATACCCAAAACCAATAAGCTACGCTTTTACCTTGCTTAAAAAGAGGGAATATCCTTTTTGGGGAATGGGGGATTTTCCCTTAGGAGTAGTGAGATGTGAGTAGTGAGATGTGAGAGGGGATTGGAGCCAAAGAAGATGTTAAGCGGACAAGGATGTTGGCTTTCATTAACCTTGCTTTTTGAGTGAGGCTATTCCTTTCAGGGCTTGGCCAGTGATCTTATTCTTTAATCTTAAACCGCTTATTATCAATCAATTTAAAAAGGTTTTCCTTCCAACCTTTTGCTAGGGAGCCACCATTATCATTTTCTCTAGAATCGATAATAAGTCCATTCAGAAGATATTCAACTGAAGCAACAACTTTCTTGTTATCAACACTTAGACCTGCTGGTCCTCTTGCGAAATGATGTTCGTGCATCGGCATTTCGGAATAGGAAATCTCAAATCCATTTTCACAAATTTCCCTTGCCTTTAAATTAAACTCAGAATCTATAAGGGAAAGAATTACCAGAATTTGAGGACTTACCCAAGATCCAGACTTTAGACGAGACCATAAATCAGACTTCAATTCAAACTGCAGGTCTTTATCAATCTTTAGAATTGCCAAGGCAGCAACTAAATGTGGCCTCCAATCTTCGTTTTTTAGCAATAGTCTGATTCCATTTGCTATTTGAGAACCAGAGCTTTCTGAAACAATATGATCAAGCCTTTCAATACTTTTAGTAAGATTCCATTCTTCCGGCTGGTAGGGAGTTTCAATTAAAGTCAGGAAAGGTAAATGATTTGGAAACCCATTCCAGAAATCATTAAAAACTCCAAAATTTGGTGTCTTACTCATTGCTATAATTATTACAACTCCCTAGCTATTTTCAAATCACTATGCTCCGATAAACGATTCAATGGCTCTTATAGAGATCGCAATGCGCTCAAAAAGCAATGCAAACTATTCCAATCGGTACATCACATCCGTTCGAAGCAGGTATTTGGCACCTTCCTCTATAGGATTTCCCGAGTGCTCCAGATCGTGGAAAAAGAGCAGCGCATCTCCAGTTTTAGGGATAATTTTCACTTCCTTGAATTCGGTCTCCCCTCCTAAGAATCCCTCATTCAGATATATGATAAAAGTAAAATAACTCGATTTACTTTCGCTTCGAATAAAACTTTGGTCACGGTGCTTTTTAAACTCTTGGCCAGCTTGGTATTTATAGAAGCGGAACATCTCATTCAAACCAATGGCGATGCTATTACCCAATTTGGAGAGGACAAAGGGCTTTACCTGCAGCCATAATTCGTTCGCCAATTCGCGATCCCTAAACAATACGCGTTGATTGTTTCGAACCGCTTCAATAAACTTTTCACCACTTTCGGTTTGAACTTTTGCCTGCTCATAGCCCAAAGCTTCGCTCTTTGCTAAAAATCCTCGCATTGACTAGGGCTCCAAAACTCCTTAATCGTAAGGATGTAATCGCTATGTTTTATTTGTTGTTTTTCCTTCATAATCAAAATGCCAGGATCCCAGCGAATTGCTCCTCAAAACTCAAGCTTGTCCCACTTATAAAACCAATAGGCAATGCAGGGGATTAAAGCGCACAGACAAAGATTACTAGTACCCTAAAAACATTGAATCTACTTTTCATTTGCTCTCCTTCTTCGTATAGGTTCATAAAGAAGTCTCCCGATTAATATGAGCACTACCAAATTGATCAATTGCCCTAGCAATGCTAATAGCAAACTACCTCCATAGCCGAAGGCAAAACCCAAAATACAGCCTGGGACTAAAAAACTATTGGAACCGGTACCGGCGTCGGAAAACAAATAGAGGGTAGCCGGAATCCAGTACAATACAGCCAGGATAGTGGGGATTTTGTAGTTTTTAAGATTCATGGGCTGGATAAAGGTACAATCGCTTGCTTCTAAAATACAGTTCAAAAGCAAAATATAGTCTTTGCGGGAGAGGTGAGATGTGAGATGTGAGATGTGAGAAGGTATTGTCGATTAGGAAGTAATTTGTTTAGCTCCGACCAAATAAGGTGAAATTCCAATAAGGAATGCCTTAAAACAATGGCGGTTTGAGTATACACCCAAACCGCCATGTTTTTTAATCTTAGCAAAGTCCTTGTTTCCTAATGTGGAGAATTCAAGGCCAGTTTATTTCCTTCAGAATCCTGGAAGAGAGCGAAGTAGCCACTATTATCGGCATGTGCAGTTTTGGCCAGAAGGATTTTGCCCCCATGGCTTTCTACTCGAGCCAGTACGGGCTCTAAATTCTCACCCGCATTTAAATATACTACTGGCCCATCTCCGCTTGCTTGATATCCTTCCTCCTGAATCAAAACCACATTAACCAATTGGTCCTCATAAGGGAAAATGCCCATATGCATTCCTTCGAATTCCATTTCTTCAATCTCAATATCCAATAAGGCCTGATAAAATTTAATGGCCCGTGAAATATCCTGTACCGGGATTTCCAACATAGAAATATAGCTTCTCATCACTTCTTCATTTGAATTGCTTGTACTTGCTTTTTGTTCTGTCTTAGAACTGCTTTGACCCGAGTAATTACAGGAGCTACAACAGATTGCACTAATCATTAACGCCAGGATCTTTTTCCGGATTTGCATGCCAGCCTTTTTTAGATTTAAGACAAAGCTATCAGGAGCTGACAATTCAAAATAGTAGAAATGCGACAGGGTTTTTATTTATAGAAGAGAGAACTTAAGGCCATCTGTTCGCTGTTTAAGAATTCCTTCGGACTGAGGCCCATCAGGTTCTTAAAATCCTTAATGAAATGATTCTGATCGAAATACTCGCTTTCATAGGCGATATCAGTGAGGGTTTCCTTTTTCTTATTGAGTAGTAAATGTAAGGTGGTCTGTAGTCGAATGGCCTTCCCCAATTGTTTGGGGCTAATGCCAATTTGCTTTTTAAAATGCCTTTCCAATTGCCTTCTTTGGCCTCCCTCCTCCTTCACGAGTGTATGAATAGGCGCCCTTCCCTTCGATTGAAGCAGGCTATCTACGGTAGATCTTACTATATGACTGATAGTATCATGCTCCTTAAGTTTCCGCAGTAGAAAGCCTTCAATATGGCCAATCCTCTCTTGAGTACTGTCCGCCTGCATAATTTGTTGCTCCAGATCATAGGCCTCGTCAGCTTCAAATACCTCTGAAAGGGGCACTTCTTGATCTAGCCATTTATCCAGCGACAAGTCCACGAAGTTGGCAAATCCAATGGGATAGAAACAAATGGCAAAAGTATCTACATGCCCAGCCGGTAAAATTTCAAATGTTTGGGTTCTTTGCCCCATCAGCATGGCTTTAGCCTGAAAAACAAAGTCCTTCCCGGAAATGAATCTTTTAATCGGATCTCCAAAATTGAAAGTCATTTCGATGCAGCCATCAGGCACAATTTTTTGCTTTTGATTATTGGGATCAAAGGGCACTTCCAAGGTCCAATAAAACTTTACAATGGACTCTAAATCCTGATGGGCTTTATAGGTTTTGTAATTCATGTTAATTCCAATTCATTGGCAACAGAACTGAAAAATAGGATGAATTAATGGATTGCTTTAATTCTGGTAACTGGGATTTGAGACAAGGATCTTTTCTATTTCAATGCCTTCTGCTTCCGCACATAAACTTCTGTTGCGATAATGCAGCAAATTAAAAGCAGAATATGAAGACCGATCCCGAATTGATTATTGGCCTCAATGGCAGAATCTGAAACATTTGCAGGATAATCCAGGGTCCAAATCGGATCTATTCCTTTTTGCCCGCCAATAACAGATTGCACAAAATTAAGTCCGAAATGCAATCCGGTTGGCAAAGCGATTCCCCCCGACCGCACTGCGGCTAATGCATAAGCCAAAGCCCATATTCCTGGCCCCAGTAAAGAAACTTCCGGTGACCACATCATCAACATATGGTAAATGGCGAATAAGATCGCCAAGATGATCTGGGTGATTTTAAAGCCAAAGGCCTGATTGAGTTTTAGAAGTGGATAGGATCGAAAGGCCACCTCTTCCATAAAAGCCAGAGGTACAAAGGCCAGGGACCAAAGTAAAAATGGAAAAAGCGAAACTTCATCATTTAAAACAAGCTCTAAATCACTAAAGGAAATTTGGGAAAATAGCATCCCCCCTGCCAGTACAATCCCTAATAGTAGTCCGATTATGAATTTGGAAAAGGTGCTTTTCTCCCAATTCAGGCCATAATCCTTGAGGCTCTTCTTCTCCAATTTGAGGAAGAAGCCTACTGTAAGCATTACCCCAGTGGTACCTACCAGCCCCTGAGCATAACGCTCATAATGCTGTGGAAAGAAAGGTTTTAGTTGTGCCAGGATCGCTCCAAAGATTAAATAAGATGCAATAAAAGCGATGGATTTTAGAAGGGCTAAGGATTGCTTCTTAGGGGTCATTTCAAATAATCCTTTTTTCAAGTAAAGCACTTTTAGCCCAAGCTCGATTTAGGTCAAATATACTAAAATAGGTCGGGTGTACTAAATTAGAAGTGAGAAGTGAGAAGTGAGAAGTGAGATGTGAGATGTGAGATGTGAGATGTGAGATGTGAGATGTGAGATGAAACTTAAAGATTAGCAATTGAACTCAAAGTGCTAATTTGCTGAAACTGGTTTACAATCCCCTTGGACATCAAGCTAAGGAGAGAGTTTCAAAATCCATTTCGCCTTATGAAACGCTTTAAAAGCTATTGGATTCTTTCTTGTTCCATCCTATTTGTTGGTGGTATTGCCTGTGCGATTGTATTTCATCAATACTATCCTAAAGACATTAGCGGACTTATAAATCTATCATTAGGATTTACGGCTGCCTTTGCCTCTTTTGTGGCTATTATGCTGGCCGACACCCGCATACCCAAGATCAAAACCGAGCTAGCCATTTGGTCTCCTAATAGAGATCGAGTCGATAACGATAAAAGACTGGTGGTCTTTAAACTCTCCAACCAGTCGAATCAGCTTATTAAAAACATGGTTATTCTTATGAATATCCCTAATGACTTAGACCTGTATTTTGGTGGCGGATATACTACTTCCAGCGCTGAATTTCACGAACAGGCCAAAACCAAGATTCTCAGCTTCAAGCAATTTGAGTATTTAGATTCTAAAGGAGCTCACTCCCATATCGAAATCCGCTTGGGTTTAAATTTAGATAAGTGGCCTACAAACCGAGTGATTCATATCTCAGTTCTTGGTGACAATATGGAATCCCAGCGTTATAAGATTTCCAATTCTGACCTGGATGAAATTAAAGAAGGCAACTCATCTAAACCCTTCATTGCTTCTTCTTTAAAATAAACCCTCCTATCTCAAGCAATTTTACCATTTTGCAGCTACTCTACACTCCTCATGAAATTACTTTACTTAAGTCTTGGCTTTGTTTGCCTATTAGCCGCCTGCAACTCTGATAAGCCATCATCCATTTCTGTCTGGGAATCTCGTATTTCAGAATTCCAGATGGACAGCCTCAGCTCTATAATCCTCGAAAGGGACAGCTTGCTTTTTAAGGTGGGCTTCAATCATATCGATACCCAGCAAGTGGCGGCACTTCTAGCCCATGACTTTGAGTTTTACCATGATGAGCATGGCATCACCGATTCCAAAGCGGACTTTGTGCAGTCCATTCAAAATCTACGGGGTATTGGCTTTAGAACCTGGCGAGAACTGGATCGCAAATCGACCGAGATTTTTCCGCTGTATCGGAACAATGGTCAGGAACTCTACGGTATTATTCAAAGAGGTAGGCATAGCTTTTTCCAACAGAAGAAAAACCGCTCGGCCCATAAAAGCAGCACCGCTCGCTTCACCCACCTCTGGATCCTGGAAAATGGAGAGTGGAAGTTAAAAAGGGTTTTAAGCTTTGATCATCGGGGGGTAGGGTGATTTTTTGTTTTTACTTCACCGCCCGCTTCGCTAGAGACACAAAGGACGCAGAGGTACACAGAGGCAATTGCGAATTGCTTCACCGCCCGCTACGCTACCCGCCTACCGGCAGGCAGGGAGAAACTTTGCGAAACTTAGCGCCCTTTGCGACTTTGCGGTTAAAAATACCCCACACTATTCCTTGTGAAAGATCCCTCTAAATACTATCGTCTAATATCTATCGTCTCAACCAAATACCAAAGACTAACTACCAACTACTTTCTCACCGCCCGCTACGCTACCCTCCTACCGGCAGGCAGGGAGTTACACAGAAGCTTTGCGGAACTTAGCGCTCTTCGCTTCTTCGCGGTTAAAAACACCCCACATTATTCCTTGTGAAAGATCCCTCTAAATACTATCGTCTCCTCAAACTACTTTACAGCAAAAAGAACCTCTGAGAACTCCAAACCTCTCTGTCTCTGTGTTGAAGCAAAAAGAAATTAGATAAGTTCAGACGATTGAACTCTATCTCCTTGAAAGCACCAACGCTATTCCTTGTGAAAAATCCTTCTAATATCTATCGTCTAAAATCTAAAGTCTCCCCTAAGCCATATTCGTAAACACCGCCTGCACATCATCATCATCGTCCAGCTTATCTAATAGCTTTTCGATTTCGGCAGTTTGTTCTTCGTCGAATTCAACATCGGTGGTAGGATAACGCTTAAGGCTGGCATTCTTCACCTCTACACCTCTTTCTTCCAAAGCAGAAGAGAGGGTTCCGAAGTCGGTATAATCGCCATAGATATATACGGATTCATCATGCACTTCGATGTCTTCCAATCCTGCGTCGATTAATTCCAATTCCCATTCCTCCGCATCAAAATCCTCAGGCTTGGCGATTTCAAATACCGCTTTGCGATCGAACATGAATTCCAGAGATCCGGTAGGAACAATCTGACCGCCGGTTTTATTGAAATACGACTTCACATTGGCAACGGTACGGGTGGTATTGTCGGTAGCACATTCTACAAAAACCAAAACCCCATGCGGACCTTTTCCTTCGTAATTTACTTCTACATAGGTGGCCGCATCGTTACCGCTAGCGCGTTTGATGGCGCGATCGATATTGTCCTTGGGCATGTTTTGCGCCTTGGCATTCGCAATAGCGGTACGCAAAGCAGAGTTGGTATCCGGATCTTCCCCACCCTCTTTAGCGGCCATCGTAATGGCTTTGGCTAAGCGCGGAAAGAGTCGCGACATTTTACCCCATCTCTTTTCTTTTGCTGCTCTGCGATATTCAAAGGCTCTGCCCATGGTAAATTGTTTATTCGGTATTAGGCGGCAAATTTATCATTTAGGCTTTAATTCCTGAAGCCTGGCTGCATATACCGCTACTTAATGTAGCTTATTTAGAATCTTAATGCCTTAAGAAAAGGGAACCCTGGATACGCTTCTGCTGCTTATAAGGCAATCGATAGCGCAGATCATAGATATACACCCCTTGCGAGCAGTCCTTTCCTTTAAAGGTGCCATCCCAGGTATCAAGCGCCGACTGCGATTCGAAAACCACCTCGCCCCAGCGATCAATGATATAGAGCTGATAGTACTCAAATTCGCAATCCGATTTAATTAGATATTCATCATTTAAACCATCGCCATTGGGAGAGAAAGCATCCGGTAAGGCAAATCCGCAAGTATCACAATCGATAATTTCCAGATACAGGGTGTCTTTGGTGGATAAACAGCCTTCCTCATAGGTTACGATATAACGACGATTCTGAAAGAGAGTACGAATCTTACTGGTTCGTCCATCATCCCATAAGACCGAACCATTCAAGAAACTTAAATCTACCGGGTAGCCCTCTGTAGCGCAGGCTGTGGTATCCACTTCTTCAAAAACCTCTACCACAGAATCTAATCCGAAGGTGCTAATCTCCAGGGTGTCAAATCGTTCACAACCATTTTCATTCTCTACCCGAATAAGGTAATTTCCTGAAGCGCTGAAATTAAACTGCTGACCACTGGTTCCATCCGGCCAAAAGGCCAGCCATTGCGGTGGATATATCCTTTGATAAACATCGCCTGCGCAAATGGTGGTATCTACTCCGGTTGCAGTGGTATGAAAATCATCCTCATCGATAAAAATCGAATCCCGCACCGGACAACGTGCTCCATTAATAGTGATATCCAACCAATACCAACCAGGACTTGAAACCGTAATAGTATTAGTCGTTCCGCCGGTACTCCATAAATAATTGCCACTAATTGAAGTCGACAAGCTTAAAGTTCCACCCTGACAAAGCGTTTGATCGGGCCCTAGAAAAGATCCGCCACCACCTGCGAAATGCTGAATATTCAGACTATCCACAAACAAACAGCCACCCATGGTATACTGCAACCAGTACCAGCCCACATTGGAAGCATAAATGGAAGCTAGCGTATCGCCAGTGCTCCATAAAATGGAATTGGCACCCGCCGGGGCACTGAGTAAGATCGAGTCTACAGAACAAATTGTGGTGTCATTTCCCAAAACATTAGTACCTGCTCCGGTACCACCCCCACCTAAGGGGCTGGGAAAAGGCATATTTAAAGTAATATCAAAAGAGCCCATAGTACCATCAGTACTACCATAAGCACTACCATTATTCAAACTACCATGGTCGCCCCCAAATTGAAAACCTTGCACCTGGCCAGCACTATAATTGGCTATGGTCGGATCGGAAACACATAAATGGCCGCCACCGCCACCGCCACCTGGGCCGGCTTGACCACCATTAATGTCACCTCCATCTCCACCTTCCAGTCGGGAGACAATCATCCCCACCACCATTTTAAAGGAAAGTACCGAAGTACCGCCTCCACCGCCTCCACCGGCACCTTCAGCTCCCTGATTAATAATGGACTTACCATTGCCGCCATTGGCTAAAACTTCTCCTCCATTGGCTTCCAGGGTATCGGCGATAATCATTACCAAACCACCGCCATTGCCGCCTTCGGAGCTTAAACCCGAAACATTATTATGACCGGAGCCTCCGCCGCCGCCCATAAAAAAGCGACTGTGAGATGTAAGCATGGCCTGGCCCCCTATTCCGCCATTAGCGACATTACCGGCGCAACCACTCCATTCATCACCACCATTTCCTCCCGGGCCGCCACCAGCGCCACCGCCGCCACCGGCATTATGATTATTACCACCACCGCCGCCATTAATAACATGACCGCGACCATTGGCCATTGTGCTGGGAATTGGGGCTACACCTTCGCCCTTGGGTGCACCGCCATTATTACCTGATGCAAAGCGATAACCCAGGGTACCACAAGCCACCCCCATATTACTAGATGAAAATCCGCCTTTAAAGCCCTTTTCATCCATATCAATATCAGCAGTAAACTTGAAACGTTCGGCACGCAATACAAATACACCGCCAATCCCATTATTATAGGCCGGTGCGGTAAGGGTTCCGGTAGATTCTACAAATCCAAATTCTGGAACTTTGATGATCATGGACCAGTTGCCAAAATCAGCCCCTAATGGACGATCCACTTGAATGAGTGGGGTATTGGCCACGGTAACGTAAGCAAACTTGAATTTACCGCTGTGGTTAAGATTAATGCTATCCCCAAAACTGGCATTGTCTGTACTTACAAAGCTGGCATCCCCGGGATTGTAAAACATCAACAGGTCGCCCACATTGTAATTCATTAAACCAGCGGTAACTACCGAGTCTCCACAAGACACCTGTCCGTGTGTGATGAGCTTATCGTAGGAGTTAATCGTACCCGATATGGAAGATTGACCAAAGAGGCCTCCAGTAAAGAGAATTAGTACAAAGAGGTAAATCAATCGATTACCGTTCATGCTCGCAGAGTTAGTAAGCAAAGCTAAAAAAAAACCTCCCTAAGCAGGGAGGCTTTATTCTATCGATAGGAACTTAATCTTCTGCCGGAGCTTCACCGCTAGTTTCCGGTGCTTCACCTGCATTTTCATCAAATTCAACATCTTCTTCTTCGTCGCCGGCCGGAACCTTGGCTACTGAAGCAATGGTATCATTCTTCTTGAGGTTAATCAATCGTACCCCCTGGGTAGCACGGCCCATAACGCGCAGATCGGAAACTCCGATGCGAATCATAATTCCGCTCTTATTGATCACCATTAAATCATCTTCATCACTTACCGCCTTAATGGCCACCAGATCACCGGTTTTCTCGCTTACGGTAATGGTTTTCACCCCTTTACCGCCACGGTTAGTAATACGGTAATCATCCAATTGGCTACGCTTGCCGTATCCATGTTCAGATACTACCAAGATAGAAGTCGCTTCCTGTAATTCTTCAGGAATGGTAACCATACCTACTACTTCATCATTATCATTGGCCAGGCTTACCCCACGTACTCCACTGGCATTACGCCCCATGGCACGAACGGCATTTTCATTGAAGCGAATCGCCTTACCACTGCGCACTGCCATTAGGATATCATCGTTACCGGTGGTTAATTTCGCTTCTAAGAGCATATCACCTTCGCGAATGGTAATGGCATTAATACCGTTGGAACGTGGACGAGAATAGGCTTCCAATGTGGTTTTCTTGATCACCCCTTTCTGGGTAACCATCACTATGTAATTGGAGTTTACATATTCTTCATCCCGTAAGTCCTTGGTATTAATAAAGGCACGGAGCTTATCATCCTGAGGGATATTGATCAGGTTCTGGATAGCACGACCTTTACTGGCCTTGCTGCCTTCAGGCACTTCATAAACCCGTAACCAATAACAACGACCCCATTCCGTAAAGAAGAGTAAGTAATTATGGTTGGTAGCTACGAATACGTGCTCGATAAAGTCCTGATCACGGGTGTTCACCCCTTTCTGACCTACACCACCACGACCTTGTTTGCGGTATTCACTCAGTGAAGTACGCTTAATATAACCGGCATGCGAAATCGTAATTACTACTTCCTCATCCGGAATCATATCTTCTATACTTAAAGAACCACCGGTATAATCGATATCGGTACGACGCTCATCACCGTACTTTTCGCGAATCTCTTCCAGTTCTTCTTTAATAATGCTCATTCGCAGATCCTCTTCATTAAGGATACGCTTAAGGTATTCGATAGTCTTCATCAGCTCATCGTACTCAGAGCGGAGTTTATCCTGCTCCAGTCCGGTTAGCTGACGTAAACGCATATCCACGATAGCACGAGCCTGAATTTCGGATAGTTCGAAACGCTTTTCTAAACGATCGCGAGCCTCATCTGGGCTGGCAGAAGAGCGAATGATTTGAATTACCTCATCGATATTATCGCTGGCAATAATCAGACCCTCAAGAATATGAGCTCTTTCTTCGGCCTTACGCAATTCGTAATGCGTACGGCGAATCACCACATCAATACGGTGATCTACAAAGTGGTGAATCATGTCCTTCAAGTTCAATTGAACCGGACGGCCACTCACCAAAGCAATATTGTTTACCGAGAAACTCGATTGCAATTGCGTGTACTTGTAGAGCATGTTGAGCACCACATTTGGCACAGCATCGCGCTTGAGATAATAAACGATGCGCATCCCTTTACGGTCGCTCTCATCCTTAATATCGGCAATACCCTCTATCTTCTTATCATTAACCAGATCGGCGGTTTTTTTAATCATCTCCGCCTTATTCACCATATAGGGAATCTCGGTTACGATAATTGCCTCACGGCCTTTCACCTCCATGATTTCGGCACGACCGCGTAATACGATTCTACCGCGACCTGTTTCAAAGGCTTCCTTTACCCCATCATATCCGTAGATAATACCTCCGGTAGGGAAGTCAGGAGCGGTGATATGATGCTGCATTAATTCCTCAATCGTAATCTCGCGATTGTCGATATAGGCATTAATAGCATTGATAGATTCGGTTAGGTTATGCGGTGGCATATTGGTAGCCATACCTACCGCGATACCAGAAGCACCATTTACCATTAAGCCCGGAATACGGGTAGGTAATACGGTGGGTTCCGAAATGGTATCATCGAAGTTCAGTTGGGTATCAACGGTTTCTTTGTCGATATCGGCCAACATCTCCTCGGAGATTTTCCGCAATTTGGCTTCGGTATAACGCATGGCCGCGGGCGGGTCACCATCGATAGAACCAAAGTTACCTTGGCCATCTACCAACATGTAGCGAAGGCTCCAGGGCTGGGCCATCCGTACCATTGTGTCATATACCGAAGAATCACCGTGAGGGTGAAACTTACCGAGGACCTCACCCACAATTCTTGCGGACTTTTTATAAGATCGATTGGAGAGAACTCCGAGTTCATACATACCAAAAAGTACCCGGCGGTGTACAGGCTTCAAGCCATCTCGGACATCCGGCAGGGCACGGGAAACGATCACTGACATCGAATAATCGATGTAGGAGGTTTTCATTTCCTCCTCAATATTGATCGGAATTATACGCTCATCTGCAGCCATACTGTCAGTACTTTAAATGTAGATTATGCAAAAGTCAAATATAACCTTATGCGAAGGGCTCTCCAGCCCCGTAAGACCTAATTTTACTCACAATTTCGACCGATTACTGTTGATAAAACCTCTATATTATTGAGTGCTCCTATTGCCAATAAAGTACTTTTGATGGGAAGGTCTGCTAATGGCATAATCTTAGTACCTTCCCAAAACAGAATTTTCCTGAGAATAAATTATGGACGAGAATTTTTCCCCCCGTGTAAAAGATGTGATCAGTTACAGCAAGGAAGAAGCGATCCGCTTGGGGCACGACTATATTGGCACCGAACATTTAATGCTGGGTTTGATTCGCGAAGGCGAAGGCTCGGCCATTAAGATATTAGAAGACCTCGGTGTAGATGTGGCCGCGTTCCGTCGTCAAATCGAAGCGATTAGCGCTCCCAATGTATCCGGTCAGGTTAGCACGAAGAAACATTTGCCTTTAACCCGTCAAGCGGAGAAGGCCCTGAAAACAACTTTCCTCGAAGCCAAGCTCTTTGGTTCCAGCACCATACGCACCAGCCATTTGTTACTCTGCATTTTACGTAACGATGATGATCCGGTAGCGCGTATCCTGCGGAAATATGACATTGACTACGATAGCGTGAAAGTAGAATACCAATCTATGTTCGACAGCGAATGGGATCAAGATAAAAGCCCACGCAGCGAGAGCCCTTATCGCGATGAGGATGACGAATTCGCGGGCTCCGGTGGTGAAGGCAGCCGTTTTGGCAGTGGCCCTTCCAAAGCTAAAAGCGAAGGCAAAACCAAAACCCCGGTTCTGGACAATTTTGGACGCGATCTCACCAAAATGGCCGAAGAAGGCAAATTGGATCCGGTAGTTGGCCGTGAAAAAGAAATTGAACGGGTATCGCAAATCTTATCCCGTCGTAAAAAGAACAACCCTTTACTTATTGGTGACCCAGGTGTGGGTAAATCCGCTATTGCTGAAGGTCTGGCCCTGCGCATCATTAAGCGTAAGGTATCGCGTGTTCTTTTTGATAAGCGCGTGGTTTCCCTGGATTTGGCCTCTTTAGTAGCCGGCACCAAATACCGCGGTCAGTTTGAAGAGCGCATGAAGGCCCTGATGAATGAATTGGAGAAAAACGATGATATCATTTTGTTCATCGATGAGCTTCATACCATTGTTGGTGCCGGTGGCGCAACCGGTTCTTTGGATGCCAGCAATATGTTTAAACCGGCTTTAGCCCGAGGTGAAATCCAATGTATTGGTGCTACCACCCTGGACGAATACCGCCAGCATATTGAAAAAGATGGTGCCTTAGAGCGTCGTTTCCAAAAGGTGATGGTAGACCCTACCAATCCTGAAGAAACCCTTCAGATCCTTAAAAATATTAAGGATCGCTACGAAGATCACCACAATGTAAACTACACGGAAGAGGCCCTTAAAGCCTGTGTAACCCTTACCTCCCGATATGTAACAGATCGTCACTTGCCCGATAAGGCTATTGATGCTTTGGATGAGGCTGGATCACGGGTACACATTACTTCTATTCACGTTCCTAAAGAGGTAATGGACCTCGAGAAACGCCTGGAAGACATTCGTGATCAAAAGATTCAGGTAGTTAAAAAACAGAAATACGAAGAAGCCGCTCGCTTACGCGACGATGAGAAAAACCTCGAAAACCAATTGCAAGAGGCCCAGGCCCGTTGGGAAGAAGAGGTGAAACAAAATCGTGAAACTGTTAGTGAAGAAAACGTTGCAGAAGTGGTAGCTATGATGACCGGTATTCCGGTGCAAAGAGTAGCGCAACAAGAAAGCAAGCGCCTTTCCAGCATGGGTGCCGATATGAAGAAAGAAGTTATCGGTCAGGATGAAGCGGTAGATAAAATCGTTAAAGCCATTCAGCGTAACCGTGCTGGTTTAAAAGATCCTAAGAAACCTATTGGTTCTTTCATCTTCCTGGGCCCTACCGGTGTAGGTAAAACCCAATTGGCGAAAGAACTGGCCAAATCCCTCTTCGATAGTGAAGACAATTTGGTTCGGGTAGATATGAGCGAATACATGGAAAAATTCGCAGTTTCTCGTCTGGTGGGAGCGCCTCCCGGATACGTGGGTTATGAAGAAGGTGGTCAGTTAACTGAGAAAGTGCGTCGCAAGCCCTATTCTGTAGTACTGCTCGATGAAATCGAAAAAGCCCACCCGGATGTATTCAACTTACTCCTGCAAGCCCTGGATGATGGTCATATGACCGATAGCCTGGGTCGTAAGGTGGATTTCAAGAATACCATTATCATCATGACTTCTAATATCGGTACCAGTAAATTGAAAGACTTCGGTACGGGTGTTGGATTCGGAACTTCGGCGCGGACCTCAAGTAAGGGTGATCTCGAAAAAGGCGTTATCGAAACTGCTTTAAAGCGTGCCTTTGCCCCTGAGTTCTTAAATCGTATTGATGATGTGATCCTCTTCAACAGCTTGAGCAAGGAGAACATCGTTAAGATTATCGATATCGAATTGCGGAAGCTTTATGCTCGCGTTAATGATTTGGGTTACCAAATTGAAATGACCGAGGAAGCCAAGCTATATATCGCTGATAAAGGATTTGACGAAAAATTTGGCGCCCGTCCATTAGCACGAGCCATTCAGAAATACGTGGAAGATCCCTTGGCGGAGCAAATCATCAATTCGGAAATCGAAGAAGGTGACACCATTAAAATCAGCTTGAAAACAGAAGGTGAAAATTCTGAAATTCAAGTAGAGGTTGAAAAGCAAGCCAAAGCTCTGAAGGAAGGAGATTCCGAAGCAGAAGCTTAAGCGTTTCTAATAGACTAAAAAAGGCCGGTAATCACCGGCCTTTTTTTATGAATCCAATCTCAAAATAAAAAAAAGAAGAGGCGACCCGAAAGCCGCCTCCCTGAATCTCCTACAGGGGGTTAGTAGGAGAAACATTTCTTTAAAAAAACCGGCGCCTCCCCAAGCGCCGGTTTTGGGTTGAGTAGAGCAAAACGCTCCGGTTATCCTCCCGTAGGAGTCTATCCTTCCTCCCCTTGACAATGATCTATCTACACTGCCAAACGATTTTGCTGCTGAAGTAAAAGTCCCCTCAGCTCTGCTTTGATTCCAAACTGGAGGACGAGCTTAAAAAAACGCCTCCAGTTTACCCGGGTTTCCGTCGACAAACGCAAATGGCCATAAGCATCTAAAAAGCCATTATGCATACTCAATTGCATAAACTCCATAAAGGTCTCCCGGGTCATGTCGTTCAACATGGGAATCCACAGCTCCTTGATTTTATCTTGAATTCTTTTTAATTCGGTTTCCTGATTTTGATAGTTGATATAATTGGATCCGAACTCATTCTTCTTTTTTACATCGAGAATACGCTCTACCTCATCAACAATCAGGTTATGTGACATTTTCATCTCATTACTCATATTGGAGAAATTATGTTGATCCAATACCAGAGGATGAAATGCAATTTCAAATCCGTTGCCCAATTTCAGGCCGCTATTACGCTCGAGGATTTCTAATAATACTACCTCAGCCAAATCTGGATCAATATGAGGTCCGAAGATTACCCAATCTCCTACATTAAGGCTACGCGCTACTTCAGTAGCCGCATCTTTTATGCTGGCCCAATCCATAATCGAATGACTTAAACCATTGAGGTAGAATACCCCGGCAGCACGTAAATCACCGGAGTGATTGGCCAGTTCCAATTGATGGTCATCAGGATTGATATCCAGGCTACGAGCAATTAAAAAATCTTGTAAACGAACGCCTTCAGGAATCACCTGATCGTAAATCAAAGTCTTAAATCGTTTAGAGAAATTTAGGGCATAGCGAATTCCCTCAACATTCAAACCTAAAACCGCAATGCGGCTCTCTTGTCTTCTTAATTGCTCGTAACGGTTCATGATAGATTTCTTTAGGGGTAATTTTATACTGCTAAAGTATCCTGGAACCTTGCGCCCTTATAGAATATTAGTCGATTGGGGTGGCGCTCACGACGAATGGAATCTTTTTCCCGTTGAATGTTTTACTATAAAGTGCGAATGCGACTAAGAAGCTCAGATCGATTGGCTCTACTCACCGGAATTACTTTACCTACAATGCTTACCGTGCTTTCTTCAATATCCTCGATATGATCCAAATTCACCAAAAAGCTACGGTGTATCTGCAAGAAATTAGGTGCTTCCAGTTTATCCACTACCTTCTTTAAAGTGGAGTAAATAATAAAGCTTTCATTCAGGGTTTTGATCAATACATAATCACCCTTGGCCTCCGCATAAGCGATATCTCCTTGACGAATCTTTACCAAACGCTGATCTACCTTTAGGTATAAATGATCATTCAGCAGCATGGGAGCAAGGGGCTCTTTCCCCTGAATTTCCTGAAAAAGTCGATAATTAGACATGGCCACTTCAATAGCCGCCATAATATCTTTCACCCCATAGGGTTTTACGATATAGCCATAGGGACCTTCAGCTTTGGCCCGGTTTAAGGTTTCCTCATCTGCATAAGCGGTTGTGAAAATAAAGGGAAGATGGTACTTCTGCCGAATAAGGCGAGCGAGTTCCACTCCATCCATTTTTCCTTTCAATTGGATATCGAGAAGCATTAAATCGGGCTCGTGCTGCATTAATTGCATCACGGCTTCTTCGCCACTATCAGCAACACTTAATACCGTATGATCCATGAGCTCCAGCATTTCTGCCAAGCTTTCAGCAATCATCGGTTCATCTTCAACGATCAGAATTTTAAGGTTCTCCATTTTTAACTGTAAATAGGGATATCAATAACAAATTCGGAACCTTCCCCTTCCTTACTAAAGAAACGCAAATTAAGATTCTGCATGTCACTCATCTGTTTTACCACCGATAATCCCATACCACTTCCCTGGATACCGCGGGTATTCTCGGCTCGGTAAAACGAGTTAAATATTTTGTTTTGATCTTCTTCTGGTACGCCTATGCCCTGATCTTTCACACTTAAGCGCACTTTTTGCGGACCAAAATTGAGTTCCAAAATAGGATTAGCTGTTCCCGCTGAATATTTAAAGGCATTACCGACCAGGTTTTGGATGATATGCTCTAACATTTCTGGATCGATTCGAACCAATTTAGGGGATCCCAACAAGGCAATGCCTAATTTCCGACCATCCTCCTGATTACTAAAGTGTCGATCATTCATATCGTGAATGAAACTTACTAAATCCAAAGATTTGCTTTGTGTATTTACCCGACCGGACTCCAATCTTCCTAACATCAAAATATCCGTCATGGTATTACTCAGACGTTCGGTTTCATGATTAAGTCTTTTAATATAACGATCGGCTTTTTCTCTAAACTCAGAAGGAAGCTTGTTTGACCATAATTCCAGCATTTCCGCATTGGCCTTAATGGTAGTAAGGGGAGTTCGAAACTCATGCGAAGCCATGGAAATCAACCTTGATTTCATTCTTGCTAATTCCCTTTGTTGTTCGAGCGCGCGACTCATATCGTCTTCGGCCTGTTTACGCGAAGTTATATCGCGAAGAAATGCCGAGAAATAAAACTGACCGTCAAGTTTAAAAGGAATAATACTCAGTTCCAAAGGAAAGTGCCGACCTTCTCTATCATGCCCGATCAACTCAATACGGCGATTTAATACCGGGCCTTCACCGCTTTCTAAAAAATGCTGCATACCCCGTTCATGGGCTACCGCATATTTTTCGGGAATAATCAAACTGCTAAGCGATTTGCCAACGGCTTCTTTTTCCTTGTATTTAAACATCTCTTCTGCCTGGCGATTCCAATCTTCCACCAGTCCCTGCTCATTAATGGTAATTACCGCATCCAGAGCATTTTCGAGAACGGTTCGCATGCGATATTCACTGGCCCCTAAGCGATTTTCAAACTCATTTTTAATATTGTGGGCCGCAAGCATTTGCGCCATAAACTCTAAGAGCTCCTTCTCATCCGCATTCCATCTTTTTAAGGAGCGCACCGCGTCAAAGCCAATAAAGCCGCGCAATTTGCCATTACCCAAAACAGGCATGGTGATAATAGATTGAATTCCCTGGGGTTCCAATATCTCCCTTACGGGATGATCTTTCGGCAAATCAGCCACCCGATCATAAATCATGGGCTTGCCCTTCTCATGGGTTTCAAACCATTCGGGAATGGCTTCCAGCGGAACTTCTTGTAGATTATCTATTTCAGGACTGATACCCTCTGCGCACCATTCATAGGTATTAGTGGTATAATTTTCTTCCAGATGATAATCAAAAATATAGACCCGATCTGCATTTACGAAGCTCCCTAGTCGAGCCAGGGCCTTTTGAACTACCTCTTTCTCCTTATCGGGATCCAGGAAAATTAAATCATTGGCCAGGTCCAATAAAATCGCCTGTAGTGTAAGACGATACTCCAATTGACTTTGCAGCGATTTTAGTGGCGTAATATTATGGTGTATACCTAGGGAGCCAATCACCTTCCCACTGATATCCTTAATCGGAGCTCCGGAAATTTGCATCCATAACTGTCTGCCATCCTTATGGCGAATCGGAAGCTCATATACGCTGCTTTCACCCCGCTCTCGCAAATGCTGAGTTTCTTTTAAGCGTTTAGCGGTAAAAGCTATATCCTCCGCAGTTAAAAAAGTGTCTTTGGCATTTCTGCCTTGTAAATGTTTTAATTCGTGCCCCGTGGTTTTCAGGAAGGAATCATTGGCCCAAAGAATGGTTTCATCTTTATCTACCTCCATTAAACCCAGGTCGATATTCTGAATAACCTCCCGGTATTTTTTCTCACTTTCGATTAGAGCTTGCTCGGTAAGATAGCGCATGGTAACATCCCGGTAAACCCATAAATGTCCCCTCTTTTGCTCTTCAATTAACATGGGAATATAATCCCGTTCCAAAACCCGTTCATCCGCCATAGCGATACGCTCGCTCCGCCTTATAACTTGCTCTTCCAAGCAGCGCATTACTCCGGCACCAAAGGCTTCTGGATTCTTAAACAAATGGCTAATGCCTGCTCCTACTTCGGCACAATCTTGACCAATCAATGCTTCAGGACTGGAGTCTAATCGGAAGTAGCGGCAAAAATTTTCATTTACGTAACGAATTTTACCCTGACCATCTTCGATTAAAATTGCGGCATCCAAATGCTTTAATAAGGCCAGTAAATGCTCATCACTTTCTTTCAGATCGGCCTTTACTTTTCGTAATTCGGTGATAGGGCGTGCTACTCCTAAAAGTTCGACCACCTTATCTTGTTCACAGACCAATTCGATGGTCTGGCCAATCCAAACCTCCTTACCAGCTGCAATAAATGGAAATTCAAAATAAGAGGAGGCTTGTCGTTTTTCGATTTGCAAAGCATAAAAGGCGGCTACCTTTTCTTGAAAATCCTCCCGAACAAAGCTATAATAGGGCTGCCCCAAAATGGCATCAATATCCATATCGAAGAGCGCCCGTGCCTTCTCATTCACATAGGTGAAGCGGCCTTGCGGGTCGAAGCGATAAATTAGATCAATACCTTGAGGGATTTCTTGTGGGTGCATTTTCGCTAGGATTGAGACTAAATTAAACAAAGCATAGCATCCTCGCTTTTAAATTCGAGGAATGGTCGATAATTCAGGTCGAAGCTTTCTACTAAATTGCCGCCATGAACCGACGTCTCCTCTACCTTAGTTCTGGTCCTCTGGCCTTTTTAGCAGTGCAGGGAATTCCGCAACTTAATGGCGATCAGTCCTTAGTATTGGGCACCTTGGCCTGGATGCTTAGTTGGTGGATGAGCAATCTGATTCCACTTGGAGTTACTGCCTTATTACCGATGTTGATCTTTCCGCTTGGTGGAATTTTAGATGCTAAAACCGTAGGCTCCCTTTATGGTCATCCGATCATCTTCCTATTCCTGGGTGGCTTTGCTCTGGGCTTAGCCATCGAAAAATGGCATTTACACCGGCGAATAGCGCTTAACATCCTTATGATTAGTGGCGCGGCGCCGGAGCGCATTCTTTTAGGGACCATGGCCTCTACCGCTTTATTGAGTATGTGGATTTCCAATACCGCCACCACTGTAATGATGTTGCCCATCGGCGTAAGCCTCTATAAACTCCTGGAAACTAAATTGGGTTCCGGTAAGGCGGCCCGGAATTTTGGGATTGCCTTGATGTTGGGGATCGCCTATGCAGCCAATATTGGTGGAATGGCCACCTTGATTGGCACTCCCCCCAATTTGGTGTTTGCCAGTTTAAGTAGCAGTAGTCTTAATCGGGAGGTGGCTTTTGCCGATTGGTTAATCTTTGCCTTGCCTCTAAGTGCTTTGCTCTTTTTGGTGGTTTGGTTCTTCCTGAGCAAGGTATTATTCCCTAGTAAGGAGGTCCATTTAGGGGGCATTAAACCTATGCTAAAGGAAGAGTTAGGCAAACTAGGTCCTATGCAAGCCGCTGAAAAACGCGTGGCCATTGTCTTGGCCTCCATGGCCTTGCTTTGGATATTCCGGGCCCAACTTAATGCCATCCCCTACCTCAGTGAATTAAGTGATACCATTATCGCCATTGCAGGTATGGTCGCCCTTTTTCTGGTTCCATCTTCCACTGCGGAAAAAGCCCTCTTACGCGAACATGATTTAGGCAAGCTTCCCTGGAATATTATCCTGCTTTTTGGCGGCGGTTTAAGCCTGGCTAAAGCCCTGGAAGTAACTGAGGTGGTGCAAAGCTTAGCGCAAATGGTAATGGCCAGTGGTTGGCAGTCCCTATTTGTGATTAGTTTAATTATCTGTGCCTTTGCAGTATTCCTTACCGAAGTAATGAGTAATGTAGCCTTGGTTTCGGTTTTTATCCCGGTAGCCTTTATTATCGCTTCTCAATTGGGAATGGACGCCTGGGCCTTAAGTGTACCGCTCACCCTGGGAGCCAGCTGCGCTTTTATGTTTCCGGTAGCCACCCCGCCTAATGCGATTGTGTACAGCAGTGGCTTTCTTAAAACTCAGGATATGGCTCGGGCCGGATTGGTCTTTAACCTATTCAGCATTGCCCTAATTACGGTATATAGTTATTATGTGATGCCTCTAATACTCTTCTAGAGGCTGCCCCAAAGGATCTTGATAAATACATCCTTCTTCAATCAGATAGATCTGAAATTGATGGTATCGAAATAGCAATTTACATAAGCGATCTTGTGCCGGGTAGCCCTCTTGATCCGGATGAGTGCTAGCTTCTTCCAAACTACCACACTGGCAACCTGCATTTAGGTCATCTGGTAGATAGCGCACTTTTATTAGGCTATCCCCTTCTTCACTAAAATCTACATCGATTTTCTCACCCCAGGATCTGCTATCGATAGTGTAATTGTATGCTTCCTTAATTCCTTCCTCCGTTACCAGAATCAATCCGAACGATTCTTCAAAACAATAGGAACAACCCCTTACATAGGCGGTAAAGAAATAATAAGTACTGTCATTCTTTGTGCCAAGGGCAATGATACTGGTATATCCATCCGACTTTAATACAAAATTCTGTGGCTCTTCCTCCCTATTGCTCAAACTAAACTGTCCCTGTGGACCGCGGTAGTGGTAATAAACCAACTGGCTGCGATAGGTACCACCGGTATTTTCTTCAAAGGAAATCTGGAGGAAGCGACCATCATCAGTGAATTGAATCTCAGCATTAAGTTCTGTTTTCAAATCCCGACTGTATAAATCCGGATGTTCAAATAAGGCCTGTACCGATGTATTTAGTCGGCTGAGATAGGCCCACTGTAAATCAGTTGGATAAATTTTATCTGAGCCAGCAAAATTCTCAAAGAATTCAGCTCTTTCTTTTGCATTTAATCCGGCGCTGTCCAAGGGTATGGGCTCTTGAAAAGGATATACCGATTCATACAAAGCAATATCCCGATTGAAGTGACTAATCAAGGTATCCAGCGATTGGGCTTTGCCCCCCATTGCAGTCAATAAACAGCATCCCAATAAGAGACCTCTGAGCATAGGTGGATTTTCCTCCTAAATTACAAAGAATCCAGAGCTACCACCCACATGCCTCGCAGTTCGCCAGCTCCATAGCCAATTGCCTTATCCTGAGGATATAAAATTTGAATTTTAGGATAGAAATCAGCATCCAATTCCTTTCCCAAGGTTCCATGACATTGCAAACACATGGCATTGGTGGTGATAGGGAAATAGCCACGACTGCCAAATTCTGTTTGTCGAACAATGGGCCCTGGTTCCTGACCTTCAGCAATTAGTGCAGCATATTCTGCCAGGATGCTCAATTCTAAAGAATCCGCTTGATTTAAGGGATTACGCGCCTTATCGCTTACTCGGCGTATTTTATGATGCAATTGCTGCGACATACTATCCGTGAGCATCAAAGCTCTTTCATTACAGAAGGGCAAGGCATGCTCCTTACCTCCTTCTTTAAGGGCTCCCATTAAGTTCTTACCTAAAACTTTTTTGGTGCTCAAGGCCAATTCTTTTACTCGGGCACCCTGGCCTCTACCGCCCCCTTCATGCTGAGGATGGGGCTGCTCTACGCTGAACAAATATTCAGTGATGGCTTTAAGCTGTTCCTCCTCCACATAGATGGGAGGCATTAAGCCAAATTTCTCCACCGCTCCCAACATCAGGGCATGTTCTTCTTCCGGTTTGATTAAAAAAGATTGCATGGCCTCTTGAAAATCCGCCTGGGCGGGATACTCCTTCAAATAATGTTTGCGAATAGCAAAAAAGGGTGGCGCTAAGCGAGTACTTGGATTAGCCGTGGGTGAATGACAAGATTCACAATTGATGCGCATAAATTCAGCTGTGGCACTATGCTTTTCGGCAGTAGTACTTTCGCTGGGCGCTGGACTTCCGGATTGACAAGCTATCAGAGTGCTGAGCACTATTCCCAGACTAATACTCTTTTTAAACATAGGATGAGGATTTGCACAAAGATGCAATAGAAAGCCCAAGGAGAAGGTGGTAGAAGTTACATTCCTTTACTTTGCCTGCTCTTCCCTCAACCAAATTAAAATCTCTTGGTTTTCTAATTATGTACGATCTGATTATTGTTGGCGGCGGCCCCATTGGTATGGCTTGTGGAATTGCGGCTCAGGAGGCAGGAATAAACTACCTGATCATTGAAAAGGGCTATTTGGTAAACAGCCTGTACCACTATCCTCATAGCATGACCTTCTTTTCCACCGCCGATAAATTGGAAATTGGTGGCATTCCCTTTATATCACAAAACACTAAGCCTACGCGCTCCGAAGCTCTGGAGTATTACCGTCGGGTATGCATGAAGCATCAACTCCATATTCATCTGCAAGAGCGATTGGTAGATGTGCTATCTTCCAAAGCAGGATTCAGTATTACAACGGACAAAGATTCTTACCAAAGTCAATATCTGATTTTGGCTACCGGTTTTTACGATTTGGTGAATCCCCTTAATATTCCGGGTGAGGATTTGCCCAAGGTGGCGCATTACTATAAGGATCCACATCCCTATTTCGGTCAGCGAGTAGCGGTGGTGGGAGCGGCTAACTCTGCCGTAGATGCTGCTTTGGAGCTATATCGCAAAGGTGCCAAAGAGGTGACTATGATCATTCGCGAAAGTGAAATCTCGCCCCGGGTAAAATATTGGGTGCGCCCAGATGTAATTAACCGCATTGAAGAAGGCTCCATCAAAGCTTATTTCGAAGCGGAATTAAGTGCGATTCACGATGACCATATTGTATTTGAGCATCAAGGTCAAAGCAAGGAGATTGCTAATGATGCGGTACTGGCCCTCACTGGTTATCGCCCCGACTTCAAAATGCTGGAAAACATTGGTTTGGAATTCTCTGAGGAGGCTAGTCATAAACCACTGTATGATGAAGACACGATGGAAAGCTCTGTTTCGAATCTCTTCCTGGCGGGGGTGATCTGCGGGGGCCTGGAAACCAATAAATGGTTTATCGAAAACTCGAGGGTACATGCGGATAAGATCATCGGGGAGGTGAAGAGGCGAATGGGTTTTTAACCGCTCGCTTCGCTTAAGAAGCAAAGGAGCAAAGGTTCGCAAAGATCATATAATAGAGGGTTGCTTCAACACAGAGACTGGGAGCTAAAAACTCAATTCTCTTAGAAGTAAATTCTTTCCAACTACGAACTACCAACTACCTACTACAAATAACTAGTTAGATTCAAAAAGCTCCTAAAGTTGGATTGCTTCAACACAGAGACTGGGAGGACTCAAAGCTCACGGAGCTAAAAGTTTAATTCTCTTGAAAGTCAAATCCCACAAACTACTAACGACCTACTACCAGCGACCAACTACTACTTCGATCAAATCTACCGTCTATAGTCTATCTACTATCGTCTCAAACAAACTACCAGCTACCAATTACCAATAAAAACCGCTCGCTTCGCTTAAGAAGCAAAGGAGCAAAGGAGCAAAGGAGCAAAGGAGCAAAGGAGCAAAGGAGCAAAGGTTCGCAAAGCTCATATATTGGAGGCTTGCTTCAACACAGAGACTAGGAGGACTCAGAGCTCAGGGAGCTAAAAGTTTAATTCTCTTGAAAGTCAAATCCCACAAACTACCAACGACCTACTACATACTACCAGCGACCAACTACTACTTTGATCAAATCTACCGTCTATAGTCTATCTACTATCGTCTCAAATAAACTACCTGCTACCAACTACCAATTAAAACCGCTCGCTGCGCTTAAGAAGCAAAGGAGCAAAGGAGCAAAGGTTCGCAAAGGTTCGCAAAGATCATATAGTAGAGGGTTGCTTCAACACAGAGACTGGGAGGACTCAGAGCTCAGGGAGCTAAAAACTCAATTCTCTTAGAAACCCAATCCCACCAACTACGAACTACCATCGACCAACTACTATGCTTGGATTGCTTCAACACAGAGGCTGGGAGGACTCAGAGTTCACGGAGTTAAATACTTAGTTCGTTTGGAAGTCCTATCCTACAAACTACCTACTACCAGCGACCAACTACTACTTCGATCAAGTCTACCGTCTATAGTCTATCTACTATCGTCTCAAACAAACTACCAGCTACCAAGGACTATCTACCATCAGCGTGACCGCGCCTGAAAAAAGTTGACACCTATTCTCTCTAAAACCAAGAGAAAAATGGGACAAAAAGAAAACTTAAGACGTCAACGTGTATTTAGTGAGACCTTGCGCAAGGAAGTGGTCAAACAGATTGAATCGGGAGAACTTCGGGTATATCAAGCCTGTAGGATTTACGAGATTAAATCACCACAAACAGTTTATAACTGGTTAAACAAGTATTCTCGTACCTTGAAGACACAAACACGCATAGTAGTGGAAAACAATAGTGTTGACAAACGTCTGAAGGAATTAGAGGCGCGCACCAAAGAGTTGGAGGCTGCTTTAGGACGAAAGCAGTTAGAAGCCGATTTGTACCGCCATATCGTAGACCTGGCCTCAGAAGAATATAAGGTGGACCTAAAAAAAAGTTTTGGCGCGAGAGCATCCAAAGGCAAATAAAGCTGGAGACAAAGACTGAAGTGTCGATCAGGAGAAGCTGTCATTTGCTGGGCTTTAGCCGGCAGGCCTACTACAAGCCCCAAGCTCTAAGAAGGGAGCTTGTTGGGCTTGAAGACGGCCTGCGTAGCCTGATCCTGTCCGCGCGTGTGGCCTGCCCTGGCTTAGGCTGTAGACCCATCTATTATGCTCATGCGGATCAGCTTTCCATTGGACGGGATAAGTTCGAGGCACTAGCTGCTGAACTGGGCTTACAGGTTAAAAGGAATACGAGGTATATCCGAACCACCAAAAGCGATCAACGTAAGTTTGACAACCTTCTCATTGATAAACAAGTACGATCCATCAATGAGGTTTGGCAAGCCGATATGACCTATTATCTGAACGGGTCAAAATGCTATTATTTGATGTTCATTACGGATGTTTATTCTCAAAGGATCCTAGGCTATGGGGCTTATAGCAGAGCTAACGCAGTCCACTTCAAAGAAGTTTTAAAGCAGGCCATTGCCACTCGAAAGAAAGCCGGCTACACCAACTTAAGCGGTCTTATTCATCATAGTGATGGAGGCCGACAGTATGAAGAGCGTAGCTATCGTGAGTATTGCAAAGGCAAAGGCTTAAAGCAAAGTATGTGTTACTATTCTTGGGAAAACCCCTATGCAGAGAAAACCAATGATTTGATTAAAAACCGATACCTCAATTACTGGAAGCCTACTAACCTTCATGAGCTCCGACTATGCCTCAAACAAGCAGTGGAACACCATAACAAGTTCCAGCAAAAGCGAGTATTGAATAATAGCACTCCAATAGACTTTGAATGGAAAATCAAATCCATGGAATCCAGTCCAAGTAGTTACACTTTAAACCTTAAGCCCAGTAAGCCTAGAACTAAAAACAAAAAGTATAAATTAGTAGAAATATCTGAGTAGGTAGTGACAACCATTTTCAGGCGGCATCAGCGCCTCTATCGTCTATGGTCTAATATCTACCGTCTTTCGAAGAACCAGTCAATGATCAAAAGAAAATACCTAGCTACTTCCTCCGAACCCCCCCTTCCTCTATCACAACCAGCTCCTTGCGATATAAGGTGCCAATCGCTTTTTTGAAGGTCTTCTTACTCATGCCAAATTCAGCTTGAATAGCTTGAGGGTCCGATTTATCATGGAAGGGCAAGAAACCACCGGCGGCTTCTAATTTTTCGAGAATGGCCTGTGCACTGGGCTCTACATGGTCCATGCCTTCGGGTTGAAGGATAAGGTCCACTTTGCCATCTTCTCGTAGTTTGCGGATATAGGCCTTTACTTTTTGGCCGGGCTTGAGAGGCGTAAAGATCTCATTATCATAGATCATCCCATGAAAGCGATCACCAAAAGTTACTAAATAACCCAGGCGTTCCTTTTGCAATAGGGTGGCTTGCACCGCATCTTGCTCATTAAGGTGATCGATCTGATGATTAAAATGGCGCTCCAATCGTGCAGAAGCGGTAATACGCTCACTCAGGGTGTCTACATATAGGAATACACCCACATAGTCGCCCACCTTTAATTCGTGGCGCACTTCTTTTTTAGGGAGTAAAACTTGTTTGTCTAATCCCCAATCGAGGAAATATCCAAAGGGAGCTACATCCATTACTTGTAAACTGGCAATCTCCCCTACTTGTGCGGTTGGACGCTCCAAAGTGGCAATGAGTCGTTCCTGAGAATCTCGGTAGACAAAGGCTTCGAGTTGGGTTCCCAATTCTGGCTTTTTAGGCAAGCGACTGTTGGGTAATAGCACTTCATTGCCTTCCTCATCCACTAAATACAGGCCTTGAGGAGCAAAACGGTCGGCCTTTAATTGATTGATTTTTCCTAATTCCATTACGACATCACCTGAGCCATCACATGGTAACGAGGGTCATCAATATTCTCTTCAATTACCGCCTCTAATTTAGGAGAGGCTTTAATCATCAATTGCTGACATTCGGTACTCAGGTGACGAATTTTAATTTCTTTACCTAAACTTTGGTACTTCTCTACTAAGGTAAACAATGCTTCCAAGGCAGAGTGATCGGATACCCGCGATTCCATAAAATCCAAAACCACCTTATCGGGATCTCCCGCCGGATCGAACTTGGACTTAAAGGCGCTAATACTTCCAAAAAACAAGGGTCCCCAAATTTCATACACCTTGGTGCCATCGGCCTCCACATGCTTGCGAGCTCGAATTCGTTTGGCGTTCTCCCAGGAGAATACCAAAGCACTTAAAATAATGCCCGCCATTACTGCTACCGCCAAATCGAAGATTACCGTTAAGGCGGAAACTGCGATTAATACAATCGCATCGCTCAAAGGAATCTTAAATAATATTCTGAAGCTACTCCAGGCGAAAGTGCCAATCACCACCATAAACATTACCCCTACCAAGGCGGCAATGGGAACTTGTTCAATAAGTGGAGAAGCAAAGAGAATAAAGGCCAATAATGTTAAAGCCGCTACGATGCCCGAAATGCGAGTTCTACCTCCACCTTTAATATTAATTATGGACTGGCCAATCATGGCACAGCCTCCCATACCTCCGAAAAAACCGGTTACAATATTGGCTCCTCCTTGCGCAAGACATTCACGATTAGAATTCCCCCTGGTTTCGGTTAATTCGTCGATTAGATTTAGAGTCATTAAGGATTCAATCAATCCAATCGCCGCCAGTATTAGGGCATAGGGAAAGATAAATTTCAAGGTTTCCCAATTAAGGGGAATAGCAGTGAAAATTTCAGATTGGAATTGGGGCAAACCGCCTTTCAGACCTTCTCCTCCGCCATTACGAATAAAACTTCCTACCGTGGCTACATCCAATCCACCGACTATAACCAGGGCCGAAACCGCCAATATTGCGATCAATCCTGCCGGTACCTTTTTACTTAATCGAGGGAGAAAATGCATAATTGCCATGGTAAGCGCTACCAGGCCAATCATCCAATACAATTCATTGCCTTGCAACCATACCTTTTCACCAGCTACTCTTTGTTTGAACATGCCTAACTGACTAAGGAAGATAACAATGGCGAGTCCGTTTACGAAACCCATCATTACCGGATGAGGAATTAGGCGCACAAATTTGCCCAGCTTTAAAGCTCCCACCAACATTTGGATGAGGCCCATTAAAATGACGGTGGCAAAGAGGTAGTACAATCCAGCATTGGAACCTTCGCCTCCCATGGCATTTCCTTCGGCTACCAAATGCACCATTACCACCGCCAGAGCGCCGGTAGCTCCGGAAATCATCCCGGGACGGCCGCCAAAAATAGAGGTGATTAATCCAATCATGAAAGCAGCATAAAGTCCTACCAGTGGGGGAACTCCCGCCACAAAGGCAAAGGCCACTGCCTCGGGCACTAAGGCCAGGGCAACCGTTAATCCGCTAAAAACATCGTTCCGTAAATTGGCTTTTTGCTTGGCTATAAATTCGCGCATGGAGCTTCTGTATAAAAGGCGGCAAAAGTACGAGTATTCCTTAAGTTAATAGCTTGTTTAGCTTATTCCTATCTTAAATTTCCTTGGGATATGCAGTACCTTCGCCACCAATGTCACAGCCCGACTCTAAAGTTTATACTTTACTGGCACTCAGTCAGTCGATCCGAAACCTTATTCAGGAGAAAATCGGAAACCGGCTATTTGGGCTCAAGGCCGAAATCGCCCAAATAAAGCAAGCCGCCAGCGGACATTGGTATTTAGAGCTGGTGCAAGAGCGCGATGGCAACCGTTTGGCTTCTATTCAGGCGGTAATTTGGGCTTTAGACTATGAGCAAATCTTGGCCAAGCATGGTCCGGAGGTTAGCCAACTATTAAAGGCTGGCCAGGAATTGGTAATGCAGGTGCAGGTAGATTACCACCCTGTTTACGGCCTCAAGCTTTTGATTAAGGATTTGGATCTCAGCTTTATGCTGGGGGAATTGGAAAAGCGCAAACGCCAGACCCTGGAGCGATTGAAGGTTGAAGGCCTGCTCGACCAACAAAAAGAGCTGAGTCCTAAAATGGTTTTCCAAAACATTGCCGTGCTTAGTTCGGCCGAAGCGGCAGCCTATCAAGACTTTGTTCAGCATTTAAAGGAAAATGAATTTGGCTATCGCTTACAAACTGACCTCTACCCGGTTCCGGTGCAAGGAAGCGGAGCGGCCAGCCAGATTAGCGCTCGCCTCAAGCAGATTCCTTATGAGCATTACGATCTCATTGTACTGATTCGTGGTGGTGGCTCTAAACTGGATTTAGATGCCTTTAATGATGAAGAACTTTGCCGAACCGTAGCCGAAATCCCGATTCCGGTGCATACGGGAATTGGCCATGAAAGCGACTGGACCGTTATTGACCTCACGGCCCAAAAAGCACATAAAACCCCTACGGCCCTGGCGGATTATCTTTTGGATAAGATGGCGGCTTTTGAAGGGGATCTACAACAATTGGCTGAACTGCTGCAACATAAATGCAAGGACCTGATCAAGTTAGAAGATCAAATCCTCCTCTCCTTTCGGGAGAAATTACAACTCTTACCCTTGAGTCAAATTCGCCGACAAAGAGGGGAAATCCACTTAAGTGGTGGAGCACTGGTTCGCCTCAGTGCGCAAGGTCTGCGTGAGAACGAAAGAATTTTGGAGCGTTATCAAAGTCAACTAAAAGAACAGGCTCCTGCCTTGATTCGCCGGCAGCGGGAGAAATTGCAGGATCTTAATCTTCAATTAAGTCGCGATGGGGAACAGCAATTACAGCGTATTCAAAAAGATCTTTTGAACCTATCCGAACGCCTCGATCTCTTAAGACCAGAGCGTACTTTAGAACGGGGTTACTCCATCACCCGAAAGGGCACAAAAAGCCTAAAAACAGTAGAGGGCCTGATAGAAGGCGATCTACTTCAAACCCAATTACATGATGGACAATTGGAATCTAAAATTGTAAAAATTCTGAAAAATGAGTGAAGCTCAAGAACTTAATTACGAATCGGCCTTTGAGGAATTGCAAAGAATCATGTCGGCCTTGCAAAATGAAGAAATCTCCGTTGACAGCTTAAGCGAAAAGGTGAAGCGCGCCTCAGAGCTGCTTAAATTCTGTCATGATAAATTAAGAGACACTGAAAAAGAGGTAGGTACCGTAATCAAGGACCTCGGTCTTTAATATAGTCGTATAGACAGCGTCAATCAAGATTGCAGAGCCTTCGGACTTATGTAATTTTGCGCCACAATTTAGAAGCATGGAAAGACCGGTAGTTTATTATGTGTTTGATGTACTTTGTTCATGGTGCTATGGATTTAGCGAAACCATGCATCAATTTCATGAAGACCATAAAGACAGCATAGATTTCCGCATTATGAGCGGCGGAATGGTATTGGGCGAACGTGAAGGAGCTATTGGTGATTTACCCGATGCTGTAAAAGAAGGTTTCAAACGCGTAGAAGAAATGAGCGGAAGACCCTTCAGTGCTGCTTTCTATGAAATGCTGGAAAAAGGAGAAGCGCAATTAAGCTCTTTACCCGGGGCTTTGGCATTGGCGACCCTCCGTACTTATCAGCCGGATAATGCTATGGCCTTTGCCAAGCGCATGCAAGAAGCCTTTTATCAAGAAGGTTTGCCTCCTGCTCAAGCTGCTACCTATGGCCACTGCGCCGAGGACTTTGGCATGAACAGTGAAGACTTTATGAAATTGATGGTGGACAAGGAGCGACTGGAATTGGTTCAGAAAGAATTTGAGGTGGTAAAGCAATGGGGCATCACAGGCTTCCCTACTGTAGTGTATCAAGATAAAGACAAGGCTTACTTATTGTCACGCGGCTATGTTTCGCGCGAGCAATTAGATGAAAACCTGAAAAAGATTCAGGAATTAGTTTAAACGCTTTCGGAATAGGCTTCCTTAATCCAGCTTTTTAATTCATAATCTACTTCTTCGGTCGACTCGATTATTACCCGATGCGTACACATGGTACCAAAAGGTCCGGAGGCACCTAATCTAGAGCCAGTTTCCCGATCCTTAAACTTAAAGCCCAGATCGATTCGGCTTTTGGTCGCGGGCTTAATCAAAAGGAACTGTCGCTTGCGGATGATGCTCACACTGGCTTTCTTTGGAACTATTTTCACATCGGCTCCCAAGCCTTGAACATAGTGCAGGATAGCTTCATAAATGGGTTTCAGGTTTTCCTTCCCTTGATATTGCAGAGCCACTAAATCTTCTTCCTCCTCAGAATCCTGACGATACAGGCTCACAATGGTATTGGCAAATCCATGACTCACCCCATGCTCCGTTTTTAGAAACTTGAGCATTTCCCCATGTTTAGACATTTCGGTTTGAGCCAAAATTTTCTTCCACTCTGCCAAAGACTTGCCGGTTTTCTCCGGCATATTGGCGATCATGGTTTGCAGCGCTTGATCCATTGCGGTTTATTTAGAAGCCTTGAATTTAGCCATTTCGTCCCGAAAAGTAGGCTTGCATCGGTTTGAAATAAAACTCCTGCCAACCTTGCAAATACTGAGTTTGCCCCTCAGGAATATGGGTATGGAGTAAATGGAGTTCGGTACCTCCTTCAACCGATTTAAAGTACAATTCCACCCGCGAATCTTCATCTTCTGGATAAAAATCGGTGGTTCGCCAGCTCTGTACAATTTTACGATAGGGTACAATTTCGAGGTTTCGACCGCGGATATAATCTTCCCAGGCTCTAAACTCGAAACCAGGCTCATCACTGGCCGTGGCTGGGGATCCGGTCATGGCGCTATGCCTGGGTCCATCCAACCAGGAGTCGAACAATTCTTCCACCCCCACCGGAAAAATCATTCGGAGTTCAATACTTTCTTTCATCCCTTTGTAATTACCACTACAAGATACTCAAAATCAAATCCTAGCTTTCAGGGATGTAGAAATTTATCCAATTAAAATTAACAGAGTCTAAATGCCCCATCCAATCTTGATTTTTGGATAAGAGATGCATATGTAAATGGGAGTCATGATGCGTGAAAACGCCCTGATGCTCTTGGGAATAGAAGCCGAGAATGTCGCCTTCTATATTTTCTAAGCTGTAGTTTACCTGACCAGCGTGGGCCTCTTCAGGTGATGAAACTTTAGTCCCAGGCTTTAAGTTTTGCACGTGAATTTCGGCATATGCCAGGTCCCCTTCCAGGCGAAAAGCATAAGCTCCTCCCGAAAAATAAGCCTGCTCATCCAGGAATTTTTCCAGAGAATGGATATCCACCACTTCCGAAGGCAGTTCGATCTTTTGCCAGTTTGAAACCCGTGATGCCACAAAGAATGGGGCACCAGCCTTGCTGTTTTCCTGCACTTGCATGCTATCGGAGTTAATAAAGCGCGATTCCCAAACCCGACCTTCCCAAATCATTAACTCTCCGGCTAAACCCTCTAAAGGTCCTAAACCAAAATAGTCATCCAGATTAAGGCTGTCAAAACGAATTTTGGCCCCCAGCTCTCCCTTCCACATAACCTGGCGCATAGCTGCCGTAATGTTTAAGGTCGGTGCATTCGATATGCCTTCTTCCTTTGCTATCGTCTTTTCCCTAGTCTTTGAGCTGCTATTTGGATTTTGACAAGCTCCTAATTGGAAAAGCATTAGCAGCAGTAAAGCAGATTTTGAAACAATTTGATATAGTTTGATTTGCTTTAATTCCATGGGCTCTGATTTTCCATTAACTGTAAATTATATTCTTGATGTCGACTGAGGTAGATACTTATCAATCGAAAGAACTGATCTTTATCTTCGATTTTCAGCATATCCAGTTTTACTTCCTGTTTCTTTACCTGTTCACCCTGATGATAAACTAATAACAATAGTCCATCATGAACATCCATTTCTACTCTTTGCATTTGCTCCCAAGCTATATAAACTTGTTTCGGATAATTGAGGTCGAGGCCGCTTTCACTCAATTTTAAAGCATAGGCATCACTGCGAATTAGTTTGAAAACCTGGGGTTTATGGCCAATTACTAAAATCAGAACCAAAATTAGTATTCCAAAAATGTAATTAGCCTGGATCAGGTAATAAATGGATAAACCTAGAAAAAGCACTTTTAAAGCTAGCTCCAGGATCAAATCATTTTTCTTTAGGGCGAATTCCATTTGCCAGGGCGACTCCAAATCCAGCTTTGTTAGCTCCACCTCTTCCAAATGCTGCAAAAATTCGTTGATTTCGGATATCACTTCCGCTTCCCCAAAACTGCGTTTCTCAGAAGCTTCTCCTGCTTCAAACTGAGGATAAATTAGATAGGCACGCTCCGCACTATCCTTTAGGAGTAACCAGTGTTCTTGATCCACCCAGGAAAATGCTTTGAGACGCCACCAGGTAATCATTCGAGCCCAATACAGCTTGGCAAGCAGGTATCCCAAACTTAGGTTCGAAAGGGCTAAAACTAGCTTCCAGTACCAGTCTAAGTTTGCCTTTAGGAAAAATGGAAAACCCCCGAAAATAAAAATGAGGATAGGGAGATTTATGCAAAGCTGTCCTAGCACCAAGGCCTTTAATATGCCGGTGCGGTAAAGTTTAGTCCAAGCCTTAAATTCAGACATTAGGATTTGCCTTGCTTCATATAGGCATTAAATCTTTCCGACTCTCCTTTGGGGATGGATAAACTCTGCCAATCGGCTCCTTTGATCATACGGCCGATATATTGAATTTGCCCAATATGGGAGGCATAGTGCCCCAATTGACGATGAAAGGCTTCCATTATGCTATGGGCCTCTGAGCGAATGTAAATCGTCTGTTGGAAATTATGCTCATTTACAGCATCCAAGGCCTCGAATAAGCAAGTCCAACCTTTATTCCAGCGTTCGAGTAGTTCCGCTCGACTCTTGATAATATCCTCAAACTCTTGATCGCGATGCCGCCATTCCTTCTCGCCATCGCTGTTTAGAAAATCAGTCCAACGCGATAGCATGTTCCCGGCCAGATGATTCACGATAATGGCGATGGAATTGCTTTCATCATTATAAAGCCAAAACAATTCTTCATCCCTTAATTGGGCAAAAGTCTTTTCCCCCAAAGATTTATAGCGTTCAAACTCCTTTCGCAAACTTTCGATATAAGCAGAAACCATGGCCTAAGATTTTGAGGATACTGGAATATAGCCTCCTAATAAATCTAAAACCTGTCCTCCTTGGGGAGCTCCATCCAATAAGGGCATGGCCTGGCTGATTAAGGCACGTACTTCAGGCATTTGCAAGGAAGCCTGATGATCGGCTTTGGAATCCCATATTTCGGTGACCCAAACTTCATTACCTCCCGTGGCAGGCTGTGATACTGCATACAGTTGGCAGGCTTTCAAAGCACCCACTATTTCTGAAGCTTGAATAAGGATTTGTGCTAATTCCAAGGCTTTGGAATCTTGGGCTCGCAAAGAGCCATGCAATACAAACTGCGACATAATTCTTAAAAAATCTCGGCCATCATACAACGGGCACTACCCCCTCCCACCTTCTCGATGGTATTGATGCTAACCGGAATGAGTTCAACATACTTTTCCAGTTGCCTAATTTGTGAAGAATCAAAGGCCTTTAAAGCCGTTTCTGAGACTACCAAAAAGGTTTGACCGTCTTCATTGCGCACTTCGAGCATATTGCCGCAATAATTCTGCACTTGATCAGGACTAATCAATATTAAGTCCTTTCCACTTTGCCGCAAAGTTTTCAGTATAGAATTTCGCTCTTCTTCCTTAGATATAGCCTCTGCACAGATAACTGCAAAATCGGTTCCCAAGGTCAGAATCACATTGGTATGGTAAATCTCCTGACCTTTAAAATCTAAAGTGTGAAAAGCATGGAGCTCATAATTCAGGTGATCACAAAATTCTTTCAGGGCGCTAAGGTGAGTGCGTGGTGATAATGCCGCATAGGCAATATGATGGATTCGATCAAGCACCAAACTCCCGGTTCCTTCCAGGTATTCTCCGCGTATTTCCGACTCACTTAAATCCAATAGCGTTTTTACCTGAAAGCCACATTTTAAGGTACGCACCAATACCGGACGTCTTTCCCAACGCCGATTACGCGCTTTCATAGGATGCAATACCATTATACCCCTTCCGTGAAAGGAAACCCAATTATTGGGAAAGACTGCATCGGGTTTAATTGGTAATTCCGTATCATCAGCAACCAATACCTTCACGCCTTTAAAGCGGATTTTCTCCACCATAGCATCAAACTCAGTTAAAGCCCGAATTTGAATTTCAGAGGCCTCAGCTTCCAAATTTTCCTGAAAACTATTGCTGTCTGCCGTTTCAGAATTAAATCCAAAACGAGCCGGACGGATCATTAGAATTTGGGAGGTGCTTTGTTGGGCACTCAACTTATTTCCAAACCCATTTTGGGCCTGATTAAAATTGAAATGCATGGTTGGTGAATTTTGGCGCCAGCTCAATGTACGGATTTTATCTTAACCTTAGTTACTGATAATCACCATTTGAACTAATAGCCAGTTGCATATGAGCTAAATGATGGCGACAATGCCAGGCATAGCCTCCTATGGTTCCGGCTAAAGTGCGCAGCTCCTCGTGATCTGGATGCTTGTACTTTCTTTGCAGCTCTGCTTCACTCAAGGAACGCATTAAATCGACCCAGCGCGCATGGAGCGCCACTAAAAAATTAAGACTTAAACTTAGGTCGGTATTGCTGTAATCACTTTGAGCAGCCCAGCCATTTTGATCGTAAGCCTTAATAGTTGGACAATCCTCACTCAAGGCCCATTTAAAGCGCACCAGGCTATTCAAATGACTATCGGCAGTATGATGCACTAATTGGCGGATATTCCAACCTCCGGGTCGATAAGGCCATTCTCTTTGCGCGGCGCTTGTTTCTTCTACTATCTTCTGTACCGCCGCCGGAAATTCAGCAATGGTTTGAAACCATTCTTGAATTTGTTCCTCTGTGGCGCTTTCCGGCCAATCATATCCACCAACAGGATATTGTAATTGTTTCAGGTCTTTGTTTTCCATTCTTTATTTGAGAATTCTAATTTTTTCGAGCTGCTGGCTTTGGCCACTTTGCAATCGCAAGAGGTATAATCCTGCTTCCAATTCTTCGGTATCAATTGTACTCGCTTCCCCCTTTAGGGCTTGGCTTAAGAGGATTTTTCCACCCAGGCTAATTAGCTCCAGTCTACCTTCATGTATTCCGGGATGGGAAACCTGAATAGGACCCTGCGCCGGATTAGGATACACCTCAAAGTTTGTCCTGCTCTGTTCGCTTAACCCGATACCCGCTAAAAATGTACAATCAGAAGTATCCACACATCCCTTATAATTGACAATTACCGCGTAGGAGTGTGTGGGATCCGGGGGACTCAGTAATTGGTTGGTGGCCCCATTCACCCAGGCGTTTCCATTGCTACAGTCTAGCCATTGGTAAGTTCCATTTGTTTGTTGGCTGACCAGTATATTACTATTAGCGGTTACGGCATTATTCACTGAATTTACGGTGAGATTTAATTCGATAATCGAATCACAACCATCGCTATTCTGAAGGGTATCTAAATAAACCCCTGTAGAATCATAAACTATTCCCCCTGCTCCCAAATAATCAGTACAAGTGCTATCAACAATTTGCACAAAATCCGAAGCGGGATTTATGGGGGAACCTATTATCCAGTTAGATACCGATCCGTTCAAAGCAAAATTGGCCAGGTTGCCGGTATTGCCATTTCCACTTAAATCGGGAGCAATATTTAGGTTGGCATTGCTGCCTCCGGCTGTTCCTTCATTCAGTTGATAATAGGCCACCAATCCGGCGGGAGCGGTACAAAATTCGGCATTCATATTCGCTGCAATCTCCCCTTTAGTACGTACAATGTTCCAAACCCTTACTTCATCAATACTACCCATAAAAGCCCGATCGGGAGTATTACTCCAATTTCCCACAGTAAGATTCTGTAAACCACTGGAGAAGCTCATACTCATACTGGCAGAATCTACTTGAATTCCGTTTACATAAAGGCGAATCATGGAGCCATCATAGGTACCCGCTACATGCTGCCAGGTATTTAAGCTTAGGGTATTGGCTGCGGTAGTTAACTCATTCCAGCTGCCATTACCGAGATTGAAATTCAGTTTACCATTATCGCCACAGCGCAACATATAGCCGTAGTCGGGCGAATTATTCTCCTTATTGATAATATTCCCTTGCCAAACCTGGGTGGTCCAGGCGGTGGGGAAAATCCAGGCTTCTAAACTTATGGCAGAACCGGATAATTGCACGCTGGCATCATTGCCACAGCTTAGGCGATCATCGGCCCCATCGAAATTGAGGGCATTTTGGGCATTAAGACTAAGGGAGCTGCAAAAAAGGACCAGGCTCAAAAGGGGGTATTTGATTCGCATAAAGACTGATATTGTAAGTATTACCTAGCAATGTATAAAATTCAAGAGGGCCTTGAACAAAAAACCCCGCACAAGGCGGGGCTAAATTATTGTAAGCTTATCCAGCTTTCTTTAAGGTCTCCGTTGACTCACTTTCGACCGCTTCTTCTTTCATTTCTTTTTGATCATCCGGATGCACCGTAACCAGATCCATTTCATCTACCAGGTAAGTGGCACCTCCCAGTTTATCGATAATGAAAAGTACATAGCGCAGATCCACCATTACATTGCGACAAATACTGGGATCGAAATACATATCACTCATTACCCCATCCCAGGCGCGATCAAAGTTTAATCCGATCAATTCTCCCCGGGCATTCAATACCGGAGATCCTGAGTTTCCGCCGGTAGTATGATTGGTTGCTACGAAACAAACTGGCATCTCACCATCCTTGCCATAGCGACCATAATCCTTTTTCTCATATAAGTCGATCAATTTCTGTGGTAGGTCAAACTCATAATCTCCCGGAATGTATTTTTCCATTACTCCACTTAAATGAGTTTGAGATTGGTAAAGCACTGCATCCCTCGCCTCATAGGATTTTACTTGACCATAAGCCACACGCAAGGTGGAGTTCGCATCCGGATAAAATGGCTTTTTAGGGAAGGCTCTTTGCAGGGCACGAACATAGCGGGCCTGGAGCGCTTCAATCTTCAATTCAATTTCGCGATTGCGCGCATTCAATACCTGGAAATAATGATCGTACATCTCCCAGCTCAATTCATAAAGATCATCATCGGCAATCTTCTTAGCCATTTTGGCGGGATCTTTTAAGAGCTTCTCGCTAAAGTCGCTGGCGAAATAGGGTGCCTCTTCAAACATCTCGGCAATCTCCTCTATCTGCTCATTCATGCCCTGACCCTGCAATTCACGCACTTCTTCTCCGGGCTCTGTTTTAATAGCCTTTAAATACATGGGAAGGATGTTCTTGGCTACTTTCAAATCCAAATCATAATCGTAATCCTTTTTAAAGCCCTCCATTACCTTAGCCAGGCGTTCGGCTTCGGCCTGAAGTTCTTCGCTGCGACCAGCTTCGGCAAGGGATACCAATTTGCCATAACCCAATACATGGCGGAAGGCTTCAATTCCGAAATAACCTACTTCGATATAAGCATAACGCTCCATATTAATGGGACGACGCTTGGTATAAAGGTCTACCATCTCCGCAACTAAATGTTGCTCACTCTGTAATTCAGGAATGGCCTTGCAAGTTTGTTCAAAAAGTCGTTCTTCCGCACGTTTGGCTTCGATAGCATGGGTTCTTTCGATACCCAGAATTTCACCTTTCCAACGTTTCCAGCTGTTGCTGATCCGCGCATATTTACTGGCATAACGCAAGCGAGTAGCTTCATCTTTGCGCATCTTCTCATCCAGAATCATCAAGATCTTATCGCGCACGGCAATGCGGGCAGGATTGTAATGCTCTACAATATTCTGCACTTCCGCCGCCGGTAAATACTGTTGAGTACTTCCAGGGAAACCGTATACCATGGTGAAATCCCCTTCTCTTACCCCGGCTATATTCACTTTAAGGTGACGAGCAGGTTTGAAGGGTACATTATCTGCCGAATACTCTGCCGGTTGATTATTGGCATCAACATAAATACGGAAGATGGAAAAGTCACCGGTATGACGAGGCCATACCCAATTATCGGTATCAGCGCCGTATTTACCCACGCTGCTGGGAGGAGCTCCCACTAAGCGTACATCATTGTAAATCGTCTTGCTAATCAATAAATACTGATTGCCAAAAAAGAAGTCTTTTAACTCAAATTCGAGCTTAGGATAAGCCTCTCTCATTTTGGCCAAGAGCAATTTACGATTGGATTGAATAATAGAATCGCGCTCTGCCTCGGCCATCTCGGTGGTGGTCCCTTTCAGCACATCATTACTTACATCCTTAATTTCCTTGATGATGGCTGCGTACAAGCCACTATTGGGTAATTCTTCTTCGCGAGAAGCGGCCCAAAAACCATCCTTGAGGTAATTATCTTCTAAGGTAGAATGACTTTGAATTTGGCTGTAACCGCAGTGATGATTCGTTAAGAGTAAACCCTGCGACGAAATGAGCTCACCGGTACATCCCCCATTGAAATGCACCACGGCATCCTTTAAGGAAGATTGATTTACCGAATAAATATCCTCAGCACTGATTTGCAAACCCATCCTTTGCATTTCGGAATAATTGAGCTGGGCAATAAGATGAGGAAGCCACATGCCTTCCTTGGCAGTTAAGGATCCGCCAATGCTTAGGGCTATTAAGAAGAATAGAACTCTTTTCATTAAAAGTTGATTTTGCACAAAACTAAGAAGCAGCGCATAAAAAAAGACCGTCCCTGTAAGGAACGGTCTTCATTTTATTGCGGAAAGCTCTATTTAGAAGAACTTTTTACGACTATCAACGATTTCAGCTTCGTTTTTCAAGGACTCTACCACACGGGTAGCAGCGGCATTGGCCATTTCGGTTTCAACCCGAATACGCTCTGAATCGTAGTTGTTTAATTCATTGGCCTTATTGCGACTGTTGATGTAAACCACATATACTCCACGCTCACCCACGATAGGCTGAGAAAGACTTCCAGGAGCCATGGCCGTAGCGCGACCAATCACAGCAGGCTCGGTTCCATAGCTGCTTAAAGTAGCGGTTCCGAAATTGATACTTTGGTTTTGCACTGTTTTACTAAAGGCCGTTGCTAAAGATGCAATTTCAATATTATCCCCCATCTTAGATTTCAGTTGCTCGCTTAATTGAGCTGCCTTCTTCTCATTAATTACTTCAGCTTTTACTTGATCTTCTACCAATTCTAAGGGTAAATAATCCGAAGGACGGATCTCAGTTAACTGAGTTACCACGTAAGAGGAGTTATCCTGGCTAAAGATTTGAATCGCTCCTAAGGGAGTTTCATCATTGTGAATCCATTTTACCATTTCACGGTTCGAACCGATACCCAAAATGCTTTCTTGCATAGGCTCAATTCCGGCCGCTGGACGAGCAGCATAACCCATTGAAGCGGCTAAGGCAGCAAAGTCGCTGGTATCATTTGCCTTTGCAGCAAATACGGTAGCTAAATTGTAAATACTGTCGCGGGTAGCATCTGAAGGCTCAATCTCACGCACGATGTCGATTAATTTGATCGCCTTATTAGCCCCTTTTTGTTCTTGGATGTGGATGATATGTAAACCGAACTGGCTAATAACCATTCCGATATCGTCTACTTCATTATAGAAACAGTAATCGTTAAAAGCAGGTACCATTTGACCCGGCTTAAACCAACCTAAAGCACCGCCTTTAGCACCCGAACCTGGGTCTTCGCTATTGGCCATGGCCAAAGCACCAAACTGGGTAGAATCTTCTTTAACCAGGGCTAAAAGACTATCGGCTAAGTTTTTGGCTTCCATCGGAGGACGAGTAGATTGAGAACGTCCTTGATTAGCACCCTGGTAAGTGATTAAGATATGACGGGCACGAACGCTATCCGGCTTATCAGTGATATCTGAAATCTTAGAAAGAACAAAAGTTCCGTTTTGCTCATAAGGACCGTAAACAAAACCTAGTTCCTCATTAAAGAGAATGCTGTCTAATGGTGCATTGAATTGATCCTTAGTGCGGAAAATAGGATTTACCGGACGATCTGAACGACCTACTGCGAAGGTTGAATCATCTTTAGCAGAAGCAAAGCTGGGTAAAGTATCTGTTTTACCACGGTTGCTAATTACTTGAGCCGTTTTGTAAGACTCTAATTCAGCGCGCAATTGATTACGATCTTTATCGGAAGCTTCCACAGGGAAGTTTACAAAGGCAATCTCGCGGCTGTTATCACTTTTAAAATCTTCTTTGTGAGACTTGTAATACGCCTTCATTTCAGACTCGCTTACGCTGATACTGGAATCGGCAATAGAACCATACTCCAATCCAAAGTACTGAATAGAGGTAGCTTCATTACGACGTTGGTAATCCATCTCAGCTAAATTGCTAGGCATGTAAATACCTTTGCGCACAGCGTTTAAATACTTGTCTTTAAGGATTTGTTCGCGAGTTCCGTCTTCGAAACCAATCCACTGCTGATAGGCTTGTTTTGCCTGATCATCATCATTAGTGCGAATCTGATCGATATACTCCTTCAATTTAGCAGGTGAGAATTTTCCGGTCACAGGATCACGGAATCCTTCTTGTTGCTGAATTTGTGGATTGGAAATAATACGCTCCAATAATTCTTGGCTGGTTACTTCGATACCCAGATCCTGAAAATTATCGGTCAATAAATATTGTTCTTGATACTCGGTCCAAATTTGATTGGCAACCACGGTACGTGAAAGATTGGCCGCTTGCTGTGGATTCTGATTTTGTAAGAGGGCGATACGCTCCTCGATACGTGAGGTAAATTCCCGGTAATCAACTTTTTTGCCGTCAATCTCTCCTACGATATTCGCATCATTGCGAAACATAGAATTGCCAGAGCTAAAAAGATCGGTAAGAATGAAAGCCAACATGGCCAGACCGATTACAATTAGCAATAAACCTGAACGTTGACGGATACGCTCTAATGTCGCCATTTATCTGAGTTTGGATTTTAAGGCTGCGAATATACAACTGTTGTTGAAAAAGCCTTTATATTTAAAACCATCAATTTAAATGGATTTTCATCCAATATCAAATCAACAGCATTTTTTGACCGTTCATCGAATAGATTCCCAGATTCAATTAGTCCTTGCCACATTTGTTAAGCATTCTAAACGAAGCCAAAATGGAAGCGCGAGAATTTAAAATAGATATCAATCAGCAAGAGCCTGCCCAGCTATCGCAAGAGGAGCAGCGCTTGAAAGCGATCAAAAAGATTCTGGTAGGGAATCAGATCGAGCGATTGGAGAACCGTTTCCGGGGATTGAGCCGTAGAGTAGAATCTACTAACGGCCATCTTGTAGCTACCGTTGATGACCTGAACAACGAGCTTCAAAAACTGAAAACCGAAATGCAGCTGCGTGGAAATAATTCTCAGCCTATTGGTGAAGAATTACAAAAGGGCATGCGAGAATTGCTGAATGCGAGAAAAGACTTTAATTTAGTCGATCCCGCAATTTGCAATCAATTGGAAGAACGAATCAACACCCTGGAAAAAGACCTGGAGGCTAGCACTCCTCTGCATGCAGAAAGCAAAGCGCAGATCAATGCTATGTCTGAGGACATTAAACTATTCAAGGAAAAGCTTCAAGCTACTCAAGAGAAATTGAGCCGCCTAGATCGAGAAGCGCGCCCTGAAGATAAAGCTAAGGTAGATGCGCGTTTAAGCAGCCTGGAAGCTAAAATCAAATCTTTGAACCCTAAGAAAATGGAGCAAAAACTGACGCAGCGTCAGGAAGCTTTTGAAGATGGTGTTCAAGATTTGGTAGAGCGTTTAGCCGGCCGTGTTAATGAGCGTTTCGATTTTGCCAGCAATAGCCGTAAAAAATTAGCTGATAATCAAGAACAGCTTGCTCAAAAGCAGGTGGAACTGAAAAATCAGCAATCTCAATTACAAGATCGCGTCAATAGCATCCAGGATATTCTGGAAAACGATATTATCAATTTCTTACAAAACAATCCCGGTGGCAGCGGTATTTCCGATAGCCAAGTGAAGCAACTGGCCGGCGATTTGGAGCGTAAGATCTATGAAAACAACATTCGCCTGGAGGCTAAAATGGATGCCCTGTTTGATATGACGCAGCGTCAATTAGCTGCCAAACAAGCACCGCAGGCAGATCCTAAATTAAAAGCCATCAAGGACACTTTGAAACAATTAAGTCAATTGTTAGATGAGTGAGAAACCCAATAGCCTGGAAATCCTAAAAGACCTGCTTCTTCGGGAAGAGCGCGCTCAGCAATACGACCATGAGCGTGACTTACAACGCCTTGAAGATGAAATTAAGGTTCGTGAAAAACTGGAGCAAAACATGGAACCCATCCTGATGGATTGGTTTATGCGCTTCCGCCGTGATTTCCCTAGGGAATTTGGACATCTTTTTTATCAGACCCTGGAAAGTGAAATCCAGGAAAACCCCGAAAGAATTAAAGCCGCATTGCATCCGATTGTAGACGATATGATCGGTGAGCATTTTAATAATCGTTTTCGCTCCTGGCGCGACCGTCTCGGATTTGGTCGTATCAACAAATTGAAAGACCCTACGGAGCTTTACCGTGAAAAGGTTGATCTCCCTGAGAGTGATCCCATTAAGGTAGAGGAGAAACAGAAGCGTGAGGAGAAAGTACAGATCAGCGACATCTTCGTTCTTGAGAATGATGCCCGCAACCTATTAGGTATGCGTAGTCGCTATAATGCTGTAGACGATCAAGAAGTCACTTCTTTAATGCTGGATACCATCCGTCGTATGGTGGAGGATGCTGTATTGCGTAAAGGTCAGGCTCTGGATTGGGTAGACTTTAATGGTTATAAGATTTACCTGATCACCTTTAAGCGTATCTCGGTAGCCACTACCGTTACCGGACATCCCGAACAAGATTATATGAATCAACTGGAAGATCGGGTGATGGAATTTGCTAAAATGATGCTACCTGAAATGCATCCTGGCGACTTCGACTTTAACTCTAAGCTTTGCATCCGACTATTGGCCGAATCCTTCCCTAAGGTAGGTAAGAGCTAATTCTACTTTTCTAAGGTTTCCAGGTGACGGTGTTTTTTGGCCCTCAATAAGCTTACCGCTCCTCCCACAATAAAGGATACGGCAAAAGCCGGTCCCATTACATCCAACTCCTGAAAATAAGGTCCAATACCTTCTAATTCTTGCACATAGAATTTAAAGAAGGGTACCGCTAAGAAGCCGCTAATCATACAAGCCAGCGCCCCACTCTGATTGAATTTCTTCCAGAATAAGGCATAGATTATCATGGGACAAAAGGTGGCGGCTATCCCCGACCATCCAAAAATGGTAAACCAAAATACGGTTCTGCCCGGCACATTTATCGCCACCAACATCGCTACCGCCAATGCCAATAATGCCATCGCCAGGGTAATATAGGACGACATCCGCGTAAGCTTATCATTGCTGATTTCCGGATGAAAGACCTTTTGATACAGATCGCGCACAATCGCACTGGAGGCCACTACCAACAAAGAGTCTATAGTAGACATGATAGCACTTAGGATAATGGCTATATAAATGGCTATGATTACTGCCGGGAAGGTATCATTTAACAAGACCATTAAAGTGTCTTCGCCACTCATTCCTAAAGCAGATTCTGGGTCCATACCGGCATCTGTAAATAAAGCTCGTGCCAGTAATCCTATGCTCACCGCTGCAGCATCACTGATCAAAGTAAAGGCAATGGCCACCCAACGGCCTTTATTAATTTCGGCGGTATCCTTAACCGATATAAAACGAGCGTAAACCTGTGGCGAACCTAAAAAGCCCAATCCGATAAAAGCGAAGCCCAACATTTTAGCGCTTTGCATCCAGGGGTCTTCATTGCCACCCCATATATTCACCAAATTAGGATCAATGTTTTCCAAACGACTAAATAGCTCTGCATGCTGATCCCAAGCGAAATAAGCTACCACGGGCAAGGCTAATAAGCCGACAAACATGAGCAGGCCTTGAAAGAAATCGGACCACACCACCGCCAAAAAGCCACCGATAAAAATATAAGCCACTACAATCAGAAAGCCGATTATGGCCCCCGTGAAATAATTTAGATTTAAAAAGGTCTCGAAAGCTTTGCCAGTAATATCAATCTGGGCACTAACATAAATCACGACAAAGCTGGCCAGACAAAGTGCTGCCACCATTCTAAGGGTATGTCCTTTCGCCTTAAAATGACTCTCCAGAAAATCCGGAACGGTGAGTGAATCATATTTATCCGTTAGCCTCTTAAAGGGCTTAGCCATAAAAAACCAGGAGACGGCTACTCCCAGCACCTCACCTACTACCACCCAATAGGCGGAAACACCGGCCAGGGCGCCCATGGCAGTAAGGCCGATCAGTAACCATCCAGACTCGCCTGTTGCTCGTGCCGAAAAGGCTACCATCCAGTAGCCTAGACTTTTGCCCCCTGCATAGTAGTCGTCCATATTTTTAATTCGGCGTGATGCCGCAATGCCAATTCCAAAAAGAACGGCGAAATACAATCCGAGTACTACGAGGTTAATGAGCATAGGCTATACTTTAGAGGTGCTTAATTTATCCGCGAAAGCTTCCATTTTGGTAAAAAACAAGTCGATATCGCTTTTTTCATTTCCGGCATTTACAGTTACCAGACGTACAAACTCATTGCCGTGGAACTGTCCGTAACCCACCATCAATTCTCCGGCTTCATACAATTGATTGCAGAGCAAATCTGCTGGTATATCCTTATAATTGAAGCAGATACCAAGAGAGTTCTCATAACTGTAAACTCTATAATCAGGATGATTTTTCACGTATTGCAAGGCATGATCGGCCAATTCAAATTGACGATCGACAATTTCGGCCAAGCCTCGCGTTCCTACTGATTTCCAAAGGCTCCAGAATTTAAGGGCATCATTTCGACGACCACATTGCAGGGAGGTCTTGCCTAAATTGTAATCATCCCCATCGGTTTGATAGAGGTAATCGGCATCATTGGCAAAGCTTTCGTACAACCAACGCTTATCCTTTACGAGAATGAGCGAACAAGATAAGGGCGTTCCCAACATTTTGTGGGCATTGTAACTAAAGCTATCCGCTCGATTGGCGCCTTTTACCAGATCGCGATAACGATCACTAAAAATTACACTGCCACAATAGGCTCCATCAATATGCAGCCAGAGCCCTTCCCTTTCACAAATATCTGCCATGGCTTCGATGGGATCAAATGCACCCATAACGGTGGTTCCGGCGGTGGCAATCGCTAAAAAAGGTTGATAGCCAGCCTGGCGATCTTCGGCTATAAGTTTTTCCAAATGATCCGCTCGCATGCGACCTTGATCATCGCTATCCACATAGCGAATCTGATCACGTCCAATCCCCATAAAGGCGGCATTTTTGGGAATGGAATAATGCGATTCTTTGGAGGTATACAAGGTCATTTTTGATCCTTCTACTCCTTTGGCCCGAATACTTTCCTGAGCCTTATCCCGAGCCATAAGCATGGCCATAAAATTGGTCATGGATCCCCCGGGAGCCAAGGTACCATCCGCTTCCGCGGGATAGCCTAAAAGTGAAGCGCTTTGTTTCAAAACCTCCTTTTCGACGCCCACCATTGGTCCGCCTACTTTGTAGGTATACATACTATTATTGAGCACTACCGCCAGGAGGTCGCCGAGAGTGGCTTTTGAATTGCGGCCACCAAAAAGTTGGTTAAAAAATCGTCGGGTAGCAGTTCTTGGAGTATGCAGCACCAAATCCTTGAGTAAAGGGCCAAATTCCTGGTCGCTAATCCCTTCTTCCGAAAGGTGAATATTAAGCTTGCTAAACAGAGCTTCCGGAGCTTCGGGTTGAAGTACCGGTTCGTTCTCCTCCTCTTTCATCAGTTCATTTACGATGCTTCGGAAGAGGTCTAAATCATGATTCATGGATTGTTTTTGAGGAAATCTTGACAAATGTAAATTTTAATTTTTTAAAGGAAAATCCTTCAATTTCGAATAAAATTGAGCTATTTTTGAGCATTCTTGAATGAAATCACCTCATTTTCTATCGTTTTTTCACATTTTTTGAGGTGATCAAAAAACCATCAAGTGCAAGCTATTAGTAGTATAGAGGAGTTGGTTGAAGCCCTGCCTCACTGTTCTGGAACCGAGTTTATTGATATCACAAAAAAACTGTCCTTAGGGCCTGAAGATTTGGAGCCCTTTGCCCATTGGGATGAGGACTCCTACACTCGAAATTGTGTCAGTCGCAATGATACCTACGAGCTTATTTTGCTCTGCTGGGAACCGGGTCAAGAAACCCCGATCCATTGCCATAATGGCGAAGAATGCTGGGTGTACTCCCTGCAAGGAGAATTAGAAGAACGTCGTTTTAAGCTCGAAGATGAGCAAAAGGAAAACGATGATCTTCATGAGACCCGAAGAGCAATGATGCGCGAAGGACGTGTAGCCTATATGAATGATGATATGGGTTTTCACAGTCTGCACAATCTGAGCGATGAGCGCGCCATGACCCTTCATCTGTATGTTAATCCAATTGACTCTTGTCGGATTTATGATGAGGAAGAAGAATGCTTTATTCGCAAGGAGATGCAGTATACCAGCTTCGAAGGAGAACTGCTCAAAGACTAATTAAGCTTATCGCTGGAAGTCGCCAACACCACGACGGCGCTCTAATTTAAGATCCTGTAAAATGCTCGATTTCACTCGAATGGTAAGCATATAAGATTGCTGGAAACCAAAGGGCACCCAAGAACAACTCATCGTCCAGCAGTGTAAATCGCGATAGAAATTGAATGAGGTAAAAGTGAAATCCTGAGCCTCGAAATCATAACCCGTACGGAAGCCTACCTTCCAACCCTGGGTTAAATCCATATCCCCGGAAATATCCATAGACTGACGCACCACCGGATCCGTCGCTCCATTTTTAGTATAGGATAAGTTGTAGTTTAAGTTGAGCGACCAGGGAACATTAAAATCTACATAACCCGGTAAGCGGTAATAATCAATATCCCCTTCGGTAATACCCAAAGCTGCCGCTTGATTAGGATCCGTTTGATCTTCCTCCTCCTTTTTATCCTTTTTCTTATCCTTAGATTTAAAACTATTGGCATCTAAACGAGTACCGGCCGTAAATCTTTGAGAAGTTAGTCGGAATAAGCCCTGGCCCTTCCCTATAGCATAGTCATTTATTCGCCTATTTAAGCCTTCATCAAAAGCATAGGGATCGAGGGTAGCATTATAGTTCAGGGTAATTAAGCGATCAAACATACTGCTGGATGCAGCCATGCGAATGGTACTGAGTTTAAACTCTTCAGCCGCCATATTATAACTACCATTTAAACTGAAGCGCTCCAGCAATTTGATTTTCTTCAAGCCAGTAGAATCGCTCTTCGAGCGCACTTTAGCTTCCAGGGTATTTTGAACCCCAAAGGTGATGGCGCCGTTTAAGCCCTGCCCAGCCGATCCATACACTCCTCGACTGTAGGGATTCACCAAGGTGGTATTGCCTAAGGTATCACTTTGAATTTCTTGATAGTAACCCCAGAATGGCGTACTGAAATCCGGGCGATAACTTAAACCCACAGTAGGGGTCATAACATGTCGGATGGCCCTTAAAAATCCGCGGTAACGCCATAAACCATAAAGTTTAGTGGAGAGGTTGGCATTGGCATTAAAGTCGCGATTGGCGAAAAATCCATTTAAGGTATCCCTAACCACTACCCGATTTAATTCAGGATCAAAGGCATATTCCAATTTATTGGGATACCAACGCTCGGTAAAATTGATGGATGGGTTAAATACGAAGAACTTAAAGACCTTATAATTAGCCGAGATTGGAATACTATGCTGCATACCCATACGACTGGAATCGCGAAATACCGTTTCGGTAAAAAGCGGTTTATCCATGCGGGTCTGAATCTGGTTCTTCGCATTGGCGGTATAGGTTATCCCGATTTCCTCGTACCATTTTTTCTTGCCTACAATTCCACCCTCACTCTTAAAGGGGAACATCCGGTTAACCGAGAAGTTGACCTGCGGTAAGGTCAGGGTCATATCTTTGGTTTGGTTGTTCTGGGAGTGGTTTAAAGTAACGTTCAGGCTGTAGGGTTTACCGGCCCAACGACGAGAAAAAGAAACACTGGAGTTCAAACGGTTTTGTAATACCTGATCGGGATTGATACTGGTAATCTGATAAAACTGGGTAGTGGCTATATTTACATTGGCACTAAAATTATAATAGGGATTGGCTTTAGCATCCTGACGATGACTCCAGGTAACCGAAAAGTCGGAACGATTATCATAGGCTCCGGGAACCACCGATTCAAACTCTTCCCGACCGTATTTTAATAGGTTATAGCGCACATTGAAGTTACCATTAAAATTATACCGCACCTTATAATTACTCTGCCCTTGAAGACCAAATCCCCCTTTGGTGTATACATCTCCGGTTACGCTTAAATCCAGATAGTCACTGGCCGCCCAATAGAAACCCCCATTCTTTAAAAAGTAACCCCGGTATTGTGAAGAACCATAAGTAGGAATGATAATCCCCGACTTACGCTTATCGGTAGTTGGGAAAAAACCAAAGGGTAACATTAGAGGAGTAGGAATATCAAAAAGCTCGAGAAACGCGAATTGCGTAACTACCTTCTCCCCCGGTATTACCTTGGCTTTAGGGGTGCGGATGCGAAAATGAGGATGCTCATGACTACAGGTAGTATAGGCAGCATTTTTCACGAAAAAAGCGGCGCCACCGGTCTTTTTCACCTTCTCACCGTGCAAAAAACCTTCTCCTTCTTGGGTAATCACTTTATTGATCCGCGCCTTACCAGTTTCGAAATTATAGCGCATTTCATCAGCCCGATAGGTTTTACCAGCTTCCACAAAAATGGGCTTTTGCGTCATTTTACCTGTAGAGTCCGGCAGGCCTGAAGCATAGATTTCCGCTTTTTCAAATTCGATACGAATGTAACCCGCCTCGATTTTCATGGAGCCGTATTCTATAACCCCTTGATTGTAAAGCTCAATGATACTATTATCTGGTGAGGAGGGAATACTATCCAGAGCATCATAGACAATGTCATAGTCTAAAATAGACTTCTTCTTTTTGGGATCACCGGGTTTCGCTGCCACCGGATCGGGAATAGCAAAAGTATCCTCCGCTGCCCTGCGAGCTCGAGCCGAAGTGTCTATCTGAGCCCATGCTGCATCAGAAATGCCAACAAGACACGTTAATAAAATGATGATCTTAAGAGCCGAAGGACGCAATATGAAGGTAAATTTGCTATTAAATATGCTGCCGCAAATTGAGGCCAAAACTAATCAAAATTCGCGCCATTGAACTCTAGAACGACGCTATTCCTCGCTTTATTCTTTCTATCCTGCTTTTGGGCTACAGCCTATGCGCAACAGGACTTAGGCGGGATACGTACCATTGTGCTAGATGCCGGGCACGGAGGTCGGGATCCCGGAAACCTGGGAACCAAACGCTATAAAACGGTAGAAAGGGATATTACTCTGGCAGTTACACTCAAATTAGGGGAATACATTCGAGAGAATTTACCCGATGTAAAAGTGGTTTACACTCGTACCACCAATAAATCGGTTACTCTGGAGAGAAGGGCTGAAATTGCTAATGAAGCTAAGGGCGATCTTTTTATTAGTATTCACTGCGATAGTTTCACCAAAAGTTCCGTTCATGGTTGTACCACCATTGTATTAGGGAAAAACCACGATGATGAAAACCGGATTGCAATTATTGAGAACTCCGCCATTCTCTTAGAAGAAAACTACGAGCAACGTTACGAAGGATTTGATCCCAAGAATCCCATGTCGTATATCGGATTAAACCTGATGCAGCAAACCTATCTCAATGAAAGCGTAGAATTTGCCAGTGCCGTTCAATATCAGTTTCGGGAACGCGTGCAACGTAAAGATCGCGGGGTTAAACAACAGCCCTTGTATGTAACCAGTCGTACCGCCATGCCAGCTGTATTGATTGAATTAGGCTTTTTAACCAATCCCGCTGAAGAGGATTTTTTAAACTCTGAGCGTGGACAATCTTATATGGCTTCTGCAATTTTTCGTGCGATTCGCGATTTCAAGGAAAAACAAGATTTACTGATCGCAGACGCCATAGCCAATCAAGGTGCTAGTGATGGCGCATCCGGCGAAAAGCCGAAGGAAGAAAAAGCCAATCCTGATCCGGAAAAGAATAAACCGAAGGAAGAAGTTAAGCCCAAGCCTCAAGAGCCTTTAAAAGTAGAACCCCATGCTCAAACTACTAAGGAAGAGGAAAAGCCCGATACCCAGGGGGTGAAATTTGCAGTTCAAATTCTTACCCTAAGCAGCGCCAAGAAAGCGGGCGATCCTGTATTTAAAGGGCAAAAAGGCATTGGTCAAATTGAAGAAAGTGGACTCTTTAAGTATTATACCGGACTTACAGAAAGTTTTAGTGAAGCTCAGGCCACAGCCCGACGGATGCAGGCCCTGGGTTTTAAAGGCGCCTTTGTGATAGGCTTAGACAATGGCAAGAAAATTAGTGCTACGGAAGCCCGTAAAAAGCTGCGCTAAATTTTTAATCTTTGTGGGCCTAAAAAGCTTTCTTCTTGAAGTTATCGCGCGAATTTAAAGTAGGGCTAATCACCTTAGCCGCTCTCGCCTCATTATACTGGGGTATCGAATTCTTAAAAGGTCAGGACCTTTTTAGTTCAAGATCCATCATATATGCTGAGTATAAGACGGTTGATGGCCTGTCCCCTGCTCGTCCGGTTACCATCAATGGCCTTAAAGTAGGTCAGGTAGATCAGATTTATTTCCATCCGAATGGCTCCGGAACCTTGATGGTAGCGATGAATATTACCACCGACTTCCCCATTCCGGATAATAGCGTTGCTCTGATTTCTTCCGATCTTTTGGGAAATCGCTCTATCGAATTGATTTTAGGAAAAAGTCCTAATCCACTTTCGGCCGGCGATACTTTGGAGTCTAAAGTTCAATTGAGCCTGGCCGATGAAGTAAATGAACAGGTACGTCCCATTAAGGAGAAAGCCGAAAAACTTATCGGCTCCATAGATACTGTTATGGTATTGGCTTCTGCCTTTTTGAATGAAGAAACTCGCGATAATTTCCGCAGCACCTTTGGTAAATTACAAGAGGTTGTAGAAGGCTTAAATCGTGCGGTAAAACGCAGTGAAGAAGATATAGTTAGCTCCGTAGACGATCTGAGTAAAATCACTTCTACGGTAGAAGAGAACCGCGCCAATTTGGATGCGATTTTCACCAACTTAGCTTCCTTGAGTGATAGTCTGGCGCAGGTAAACTTTAAGCGCACCGTAGAAAATTTGGATAGCACCCTAATGCGGGCCAATGCTGTAATGACCAAGATTGATGCCGGTAGTGGCAGCGCCGGTGCCCTGGTAAATGATCCGGAGCTCTATGCAAATTTGGTTAAGGTTACCGAACAGCTTAATTTGGTATTACTCGATCTGAAATACAATCCCAAACGCTATGTTCATTTTTCGCTTTTCGGCAGAAGTGATGAATACAGTGAGGAGGAAATCCTGGCCAAAGAAGAAGAGGCCAAAGCCAAGCGCGAGCAAAGCGAGGATTCATCTAAATAGGGACTGTAAAATTTAAGGTATATGGAACTACATTTCGGCATCCAAAACATCCTCTTTCTGGTAGCATTGGGCCTGGCAGCCTATTTCTTCGCTAAAAATTTTGGGAAGGTTTGGCGCAATATCAATCTGGGTAAACCCGTAGTGCGCAATGATCGCCCCAATGAGCGTTGGGCACTAATGACGCGTGTGGCACTGGGGCAAAGCAAAATGGTAAAACGCAAGGTGGTTGCCGGCTTCTTTCACGTAATTGTATATGCCGGTTTCTTATTGATCAATATCGAGGTAGCCGAAATTTTACTGGATGGCATTTTAGGTAGTCATCGCATGTTTCGTCCCTTTTTAGGACCGGTATATGATGCCGCTATTCACTTCTTCGAAATCCTGGCCGTACTGGTTATCATGGCCTGCTTGGTATTCCTTTGGAGAAGAAATGTTCAGAAGGTCGATCGCTTTAAAGAATTAAAAGGCTGGGCCAAAAGAGACGGTAATAATATCCTTTACATCGAATTGGTATTAATGACTGCCCTCTTGCTTTTAGGAGCCGCAGAAGCCAATATTGAAGGTAATGGTGTGGATGGTTGGATAGTAAGCTCCCAATTGGCGCCCATTTTTAGTGGTATGGATCAAGGAACTTTACATGCCATTGAGCGCATTGCCTGGTGGTTCCATATCCTGGGCATTTTGGCCTTTTTAAATTACCTCCCCTACTCTAAGCACTTCCACATTATTATGGCTTTCCCGAATGTTTGGCACAGCAAATTAGAGCCTGCCGGACAGTTCACCAATATGGAAAGCGTGAAGAAGGAGGTAGAATTAATGATGGACCCCAATGCAGATCCCTTTGCCGCTCCTGCGGAAGGAGATGCTGCCGAAGAACCTTCACGCTTTGGGGCCAAAGATGTTTTAGACCTACACCGTGTACAATTGATGAATGCCTACTCATGCACAGAGTGTGGCCGTTGTACTTCATCCTGTCCAGCTAATCAAACCGGGAAAAAATTATCGCCTCGTAAAATTATGATGGATACTCGCGATCGCTTAGAAGAAGTGAGTGCCATTGTAGATGCCAAAGGAAAATTTGAGGAGGATGGAAAAAGCCTGCTCGATGATTATATCAGCCGCGAAGAACTTTGGGCCTGCACCACTTGTAATGCTTGTGCTGAAGCTTGCCCCGTGAACATTGACCCTATGTCAATCATTGTAGAGATGCGTCGCTATTTGGTGATGGAAGAATCCGCCGCCAATCCTGCGCTTAATACCATGATGACTAATATTGAGAACAATGCGGCACCCTGGGCTTATGCGCAGGCAGATCGTGCCAATTGGATAACCGAATAAACCTGAAAAACATGTCCAAGACCAAAGAGAATGTAGAGTTAGAGGAACTGGAGGTCGATGGGAAAAAGTTAAGCCCCCAGTTACCCAAGGGGATTAAAAACTACCTCATTGATATCGATGGCACAGTTTGCGACGATATTCCCAATGAGGAACCCGAGCGCATGGCTACTGCCAATCACTACCCGGATGCTTTGGAAACCTTAAACCGCTGGTACGAGCAAGGACATATTATTTACTTCTTTACCTCCAGAACTGAGGAACACCGGGAAGTAACCGAAAAATGGCTCAATGAAAAAGGCTTTAAATACCACGGTATGCTAATGGGGAAACCTCGTGGAGGTAATTACCATTGGATTGACAATCACCTGGTAAAAGCCACTCGCTATAAAGGCAAGTTTACCGATTTAGTAGAACGCGAAGTAAAGATTCAGGTTTTTGAAAAATAGTATTGGCATATATGTTTGGATACTGGCAATCTTGATTTCGTCCACAGCCTGTGAAACCGAATCGAGTCAAAGCCTGGTGCTCAATAATGCCTTTCTTTCTTTAAAACCCGCCAAGAAGTACAGTAAGCGCTTTGCTAATGATGAGGGCGATACTACCTCCCTCAATCTGATCAAGAACTTGCAGGAATTCGAAAACTTTGAAGGCTCCACCAATTTAGGGTCCTTCGGAGGTACCGATCGTATTGAAGCGGAAAAGCGAACCTATCAACTCTATAATAGCGATCCTGAAATTTATTTCACCTATCGCTTTTACCTCCAATCTACGGCCAGTGATGCCCGCGGCTATTCTGATATTTTAAGCCTGGAACTGCAAGATTCCAGCAGAGTTTTAGCAGATCAAATTCAGTTCAGCTATCGCAATGATAGTCTCTATCTGAATTCTGCTAATGTCTTTTATGCGGACTCTTTAAGCTTAATTTCCAAAACCTTTACGGAGGTTTTTGGTCCTACTGTGCAAGATCCCACCGAAAATAGGATGTACTACTTTAACCTAAGCAAAGGCTTAGTGGGCTTTAGAACCCAAAGTGGTAAACTTTATGAATTGATTGACTAATGGAAGAACAATTAGTAGTCCCCACCATGGCCGAGTTGGCCGCCAGCGATAAACTCCCCGAAGTATTATTTTGGGTGGGTTGCGCCGGTAGTTTCGACGACCGTGCTAAGAAAATAACCAAGGCTTTTGTTAAGATTTTACATAAATCCGGCGTTGAATTCGGTGTTTTAGGTACCGAAGAGTCCTGCACCGGAGATCCCGCTAAAAGAGCTGGCAATGAGTTTGTATTTATGATGCAAGCCATGCAGAATATTGAGGTCTTAAATGCTTATGAGGTTAAGAAGATTGTAACTACTTGCCCGCATTGCTTCAATACCCTGGCCAATGAATATCCTGAATTGGGTGGTAAATACGAAGTATTACATCATAGCCAATTTATCAATCAGCTTTTGAAAGATGGTCGCCTTACTATTGAAGGAGGCCAATACAAAGGCAAGAAAATCACCTTCCACGATCCTTGTTATTTAGGTCGGGCCAATGGGGTATACGAAGCTCCGCGTGAGCTTATCCAAAAATTGGATGCCGAGCTGGTGGAAATGCGTCGTTGTAAAAGCAATGCTTTATGTTGTGGTGCCGGTGGTGCCCAGATGTTTAAGGAGCCCGAAGCGGGTAATAAGGACATCAATATAGAGCGTACCGAGGAAGCCCTGGAAACCAAGCCCGACATCATCGCGGCCGGTTGCCCCTTCTGTAATACCATGATGACCGACGGAGTGAAAAACAGTGCCCGCGAAGGGGATTTACCCGTATTAGACCTTGCCGAATTAATCGCTAGCGCCGAAGACCTCTAAACGAAGACTATGTATTCAGCATTTGACGAAATGAATGAGGATGCCCGTATTTGGATTTACCAAAGCACGGAATTCTTGGAGTTTGAAAAGGTGGAGCGCATTACCGCCCGCCTCATGAATTTTCTCGATGATTGGAAGGCCCACGGTCATCCGCTAAATGCCAGCTTTACTATCATTTACGATCGTTTTATTGTGGTGAGCCTGGATGAAACTTCTTATCAAGCGACCGGTTGCAGCATTGACAAGCTGGTGCAGCATATGCAAAACCTGGAGCGCGAATTGAATATCTCTCTATTGGATCGTACTCAGATTGCCTTCCGCGATCACAACTCCATGATTGAAACCATGCATATGATGGATTTCCGCGCCGCTTTGGAAAACGGAGATTTAGATCAGAATACGGTGGTCTTCAATAATCTGGTGGCCACCAAAGGTGAGATGGAAAAGAAATGGGAAACCATTATCAGCAATAGCTGGCATAAAGACTGGCTTCCTATCGCTTAGGGAAGCATATACTCGGCTACCAGGCCCTGAAATTCATTAAAGATCGCATCCGCGGAAGCTACAATTTCGCCGCTGAATACCGCATCCGGACCAGCGCTGAAGTTCGTTACCTTCCCTCCTGCCTCTTGCACTAAGAGAATTCCGGCTGCCACATCCCAGGGACTAAGTCCGTATTCGAAATAGCCATTAAAACGACCGGCCGCTACATAGGCCAAATCGGTAGCCGCTGAGCCTAATCGGCGTACCCCACGGGTATGAGTATAACAATGCGCTAAGAGCTTATTGAAAGGCTCTAGGCGATCAAAATCATAATATGGGAAACCGGTAGCTAAGAGGGTTTTGCTGAACTCACTTTCGTCGGAAACCTTAATCGGTCGATCATTACACCAGGCTCCCAATCCTGCAGCAGCGGTGAACATCTCATCCTGACCTACTTCATAAACTATCCCTAATTGCGGACGATCGCCTTGATACAAGGCTACACTTACCGCGAAGATGGGAAGATCGAATAAGAAATTGGTGGTACCATCCAAGGGGTCGATAATCCAATTCCACTCCTTGCGCTCCTGAGCCACCGTTTCTTCCTCAGTAATAAATCCCGCTTCAGGGTATATTTTGGATAGGCCCTCTACGAGGCGACGTTCCGCTTCCTGATCTACATAGGAAACCAAGCTGTTTAAGGACTTAACTTCTACTTGATTGCCACTTACCTGGCGACGTTGTGAGGCGATAAATTGACCGGTTTCCCGGCAAAGATCAGCGGCTTCTTGCAGGAGCTGCTTCCAGTTAGGATTCATAGAGGGGAGAATCTTTGATAATATCCATTCGGTGTAAAACCCGCACATCATTGCAGCATTCTTCGATCTTTTGCTGGAAAGTCCAGGTAGGACCTTGAGGGTCGATGATGTGTTTTTCGAATTCGCTGCGATTTGACCAATGCGCATAGCTTAGATAGGCAATTGGTGTTTCACGATGTAAAACCGCGTATTCCAAGACCTTAAGGTCCATTAAATGCTGACGATGCTCTTTCCAATAGCGGAAAAAATCGGCTTTAAAAATCGGATTAAGGCGGTATTGAATCAGGCTTGCGAACATTAGACTAAGATAGGCACATTATCGAGGTAGTCAAAACGAACCAGGCCATCTTCATCAATATCTTTTAAGCTGATTTTGGCTTTCTGATTAATGAGTTCGGGATTCCAGGTGGTTTTTACTTTCACATAATTTTCGGTAAAACCAGTGATGTATCCCTCTTTAAAATTATCCTCAAAAAGCACTTCTCGTTGGGTTCCTAATTGTGATTCGTAGAAGGAACGACGCTTCTTGGCACTTAGAACACGCAGCATTTTTGAGCGCTTCTTTCGCTCGCCATAAGGTACTTGCGCTTCCATTTCGTCGGCTTCCGTATTGGGACGCTGACTGTAGGTGAAGACATGTAAGTAACTAATATCAAGATCTTTAAGGAAGTTATAGGTTTCCATAAAGTCTTCCTCTGTTTCACCAGGGAAGCCACATATTACGTCAACGCCGATGGCACAATGAGGAATTACTTCCCGGATTTTGGCTACCCGCTCTGCATAGAGTTCGCGGAGGTAGCGACGCTTCATTTTCTTGAGAATCTTATTGCTCCCACTTTGCAATGGAATATGGAAATGCGGCACAAATCGCTTGGATTGTGCTACAAATTCGATGGTCTCATTTTTCAGGAGATTAGGCTCAATGGATGAAATCCGGAATCGGTCGATGCCTTCCACCTCATCCAGGGCTTGCACCAATTCTAAAAAGGTATGCTCATGACGTTTATTGCCAAACTCCCCTTTACCATAGTCGCCAATATTAACTCCGGTTAAAACGATTTCCTTAGCGCCTTCCTCCACAATCATGCGGGCATTGGCCAACACATTATCCAGGGTATCAGAACGGGAAATACCGCGAGCCAGCGGAATGGTACAATAGGTACATTTATAATCGCAGCCATCTTGAACCTTTAAGAAGGCACGGGTGCGATCGCCAATAGAATATGCGCCTACATAAAAATCAGCTTCATTGATTTCGCAGGAGTGCACCTCCCCCTTATCACTTTGGGTGAGGCCATCGAGGTAATCGGTGATCTTAAATTTTTCGGTTGCCCCTAAAACCAGGTCAACCCCTTCCATGGCCGCAATTTCTTCGGGTTGTAATTGGGCATAGCAACCTACAATTACCACCAAACTATCTGGATTGGCCTCCTTGGCCTTGCGTATCCAAAGCTTACATTCCTTATCGGCATTATTGGTTACCGAGCAAGTGTTAATTACGTAAACATCAGCCGCTTGCTCAAAATCTACCTGGGCAAAACCCTGATCTTTAAAATCGCGGGCGATGGTTGCCGTTTCTGAAAAATTCAGTTTACATCCTAAGGTGTGGAAGGCCACCTTTTTCCCATTCATTTCCATGCGGCAAAGGTAAGGGAATTGGGGCGATGGATGGGCGGAGAAGATATTGGGGATTTCTATTGAATAGCCACCGAAGAATGCGATATTTGAGGCTACTGTTAATCGCTAAGACCTTAGCACTTCATTCGCATGAAACTCATCCCTGTACTAGAGCTAAATGCCCCGATATCTAAAACTACTTGTCTTATTCCTTTTGGGCTCCTGCACTAATCAATTGCTTTATTTGGATGATTTCAAGTCTAGTCCATCCGAAAGCAATAAAAGCCAGAAGATTCATGATCAAATCAGGATCGCCCTACCCGAGTCCTATCAAGTTTATCCTGAAAAATTTGATTCTGAAAACATAGAATTCAGTTTAATGCTTCAGGCTCCATCATCCTTAAAGGATAGTTTGGAATATATTCAGATTCAAAGAATTAAGAGCTTTAATGGTTCGATATCTCTAGGTTCGGAATATAATCATGCGCTGCAAAGCCTGCAAAGTGGGTACTTTCCTATAGAGATTTTAGAATCTGGCTCCACTGATATTTTAAATTACGAAGCTTACTTTATTCATAGCCAAGTACTAAAGAAAGGGAGTGAGAGAAGTCGAGTCATCACCTTTATTTTAAATACGGAGAATGACTCTTCCTTTTACTACTTAAGTGCTGTGGCAAGGGAGAATGATAGTTTAGAGGCCAGAATGTCCGCGCTAATTCATTCTCTGAAATCCTTGGAAATCATTCCACTGAAAAATTAGCTTATTGATTCGCGCAATTTCTTTCCGAACACAAATAAATGCTTTAAATAAGGACAACCAAAGACTTAATTTTTGGTCCAAAAGACAGCTAAGTCGTAGATATTGAAAGACCTAAGTTTCTTTCTAATTTGGATTAGTAACTGTAGTAGGCTAAAAGCAAATTAATATTGCGGCTTCCATTTTTTTCTAATATCCGAAGCTTAATATTCTACCAAATGATCTTCACCCAATTTCTACTCAGCTTATTCCTCAGCATATCTGCTGCAAATTCAAATGATCTTGCCATTTCCGCCCCTAAAAGCCCAGGGCTAATTCTGGAAATCATCCCTCATAGATATGCCAATAGCATTAGGCCGGCATTTATATCACTTTACAACCCAGATCAGCAAAAATTTCATGTTCTCCTGACCAACAAGGGTGAAAAACCTATTCGGATTTGGAAAGAGTGGTGTTCTTGGGGTTATTTTTCCCTTTCTTTTAAGATCGAATTAGCGGATGGAAAAATTCTCTATCCCATGAAGCAAAGGACTGCCTGGGATAAAAACTTCCCGGATTCGATGGAAATCCCACCCCATGGCCACGCTGTTTTTGAGGTGAACTTTGCTAATGACTCTAGTAAATTAGGATATTGGAGCGATTCCCCCTTAAACCTTACTACCACTCCAATAACCTTTAAAATGACCGCGCTCTTTAGCATCCAGGAAAGTCCTCATACGAAAGAGCAGAAAGTTTGGACAGGCAGTATTGAATCGAAATGCGAAGAATTTACCTTTTATCACTGACTTCAAGTTTAAATTATTTTCCTACTGCTGGAAATACTGAACAAGCCATAAATGAAATCGCTATGATCTTTAAAAAAGGATCCTCTAAATTCCCCTAATCAAACACGATGATTGAGAACGAAATCTGCACTACTTGAATGAACTCAAGTTTTATCCGCGAAATTCTGGCACTGTTTTGCTTGCCTTTGAGTCTTTGGTCACAGGCTAATTTTGAACCCTATCCCATCTCGGAGCAGCATTTAGAGCGAACTCAAGCCAATTGGTCTGACCATAGTTATTGTTCCTGGTTTTTGGATAATAGCTTAGTAGGTCCAGATGAATGTCTGGAATTACTGCAGGTGAATGGAATTTATCAATTGCAGTATAAGCGCATTGAAAGGGATACTATTTTAAGCATTAGCAAAGCGATTGATACAAGCCTGGCGAAAAGCCTACATAGGCTATTTGTAATTGCCCTTTTGCATGTAGAATACCGTCCTACAAATACGGGTTATAAGGATGGCAGTCATCAATATCTTCGTTGCAGCTTTTGGGGACACCAAGATGATCTCTTTGGCTATACCTACCAAGCCAATAATGGAAACCTGGAAAGTTTTGGGCTCTTAATGCAAGATTTAATTGCCCTATGCTTGGAATCGAGAAAGCATAAGAGTATAACGGAATTACAAGCAGATTTAGATGAACTGGCCAATCAAATGAACTCCCGAAAATTGATCCGGGTGGATGAAGAATCGGAGAATATCTTTAATCCTGATTATCATTTTTTTGAGAATGAATAAAGTGAATTTAAAATCCTTGATTCCGCTAATTAGTGCTATTACAATGGTTGCCGGGCTTCTGGGAATGTTTTTTTGCTTTCCTTTTTTATGGTCTGCTAATATGGCCGATCTGGTTGGTGCAGGATTTCCCTTTGTGGCTGGATCTGTGCTCTTCGGTGCAGGGCTCATTTCTCTAAGCCTTACTAATAGAGAAGGAAAGGATGAAGCCCAATAAAATTTTCAGAATTCAGAATAAAGACCAAGATTGCTGAAGGATTAGCTTAGATTGCAATCTATGCCTCAAACTATTAAGAAACTTCTCTTTCATATTTTCTTCCTTTCAATCCTGAGTATTGAGGGATTTATGTTGTTTCAGACCTTGGATCGTGCCCATCTGGATAATGAACTTAATTCTTTGAATGGTCCCCTAGTAGAATCATGGACTTTCATTCATCAAACCGGACCCAATGAAAATGGCTATTATAATCAAGATAGCATTCTGGCATTTCAAATTTTCGGGCATCATCAAACTTTTGGTATTTCTGAAAATCGCGCATTCTATCATGATTTCAAATCTTATTTAGAACAATCCCCATCCTGATATCCAGTTAAGCTATTGGCCAGATGGGAAATTAATTGAGCAAAAGGCAAGCTTACACCTCTTTTCCCTATCCAGTGGATCTCAAGATTTTTTAAGTAAAACAGAAACTCAACAAAAGGAGCATTTGGGAAGTCTATTCTTCGGTGGACTATTCTTAATCAGCCTCCTGATTTATGTCTGGGCTCTTTTAAAATTGAGAAAGCGCTAATTTCTTGACCTATTTTAATTTCCTTGCTATGCCTAAGGGTTTTGAAAGTTCTTCTCTGTCTTTTCCAAATTCAGTCACAGCTTATAAACGATGGTCAGCGATTCCATTACGGTTAAATCCATGAAAAGGAATTGGACAAAGAATAAGTTCAATCCCGGCTATCAATTCTGTTTAAGTTTAATTGAAATGAAAAAAACCTTTCTAATCCTATTAGCCCTATTTAGCCTTTCATTCGGAATTGCAAACTACCATGAGTATAAAGAATTACCCGGAAAAACAGAGCAAGGAATTAAAGTGAGATTTGAACATTTTGAAAACGGAGCAGCTACCATCTTTTCGGAAAGAGAAGTTTATGACAACCAAATCGATCCAAAAGTCATTTATTATGAAGGCTTGTATTTTAGGAAAAATGAAGATGGAAGCGGTGAATATGGCTTTATGACTACTGCCGTAGTTCCTAATGAATACCGGACAAGCCCCGCGCTTATTAATGATACAATTAGAAATGTGAAAGAAGGAAAATGGTATTATTTCAACAGTACTGGTTACGTTGATTCTATTGTCCAATATGGCAACTATTTAGGTACCTCACTAACAGTAGATACAGGATACTCTGAATTAGGAGATTTCTATTTTGTCGACTCTATTTACAAGGATATGTATTCAAGTCAAAGCACTATCTATAACAAAGAATAGGAATAACATGGCACTAAACTTTCAATACAGGATTTTAAAATCCCTCCTCAGCCTCTTACTCCTCTCTCAAAGCCTAAGCCTGCTGGCCTGCGATTGCATTCCCATTAAAAACCGGGAAAAGGCCTTGAGCCGGGAATACAGTATTTCCAATGCGGTATTTATTGGCGAGGTGCTAAGCTTTAGTGCCGATTCCAGCAGCTTTGAAATTCGTGTAGTGGAAGTGATCAAAGGGGATCTTAGTAAAGGACAAATCATTAAAGGCATAAACGAAGGTCTTTGTGGTCCCTTTGTTTCCAAAAGCGGAGCCTGGATCTTTTTGGGAAATTACGATCAGCATTTTAAAGCGAACGATTGCGGATTAAGCCTTTCCCTAAAACATCCCTGGAATATTCTGCCACCTCCTCCACCGGAAATCAGTGCTGAAAATCCCAATTGGGAAGATTCGAATTGCAAATTCGATCAAATTAGGGAATGGAAAAATAAAGCCAAGAAGGAAGCGGAGAAACAAGTGAGTTATCTAAAATCCTTGGATTAGAAAAGAATCGAATTGCAAATTCGATTCAATTAGAATTGCAATTTCAATCCAATTTTTAATTCGATCTAATAAGTAAAGCTGTCAAGCAATTAATTCTCTTGGACTTCTATTTTACCTTCCACCCAATCAGGTAAATAAAGGCTCATACCCGTTTTAGCCTCAATAACTATCAATTGATTTCTTAGTTCAACCGAGCGTAGGCCAATTGCCCTTCTGGCTTTGTTAATTTGGGAAATATTGGAAGCATTAGGAGGAACCAGGTAGCCATAAGGTGAATCCTCCCCTTCGGATAGTATTGATCCCTTCCAATCTTCTGGCAATGCAATTTCATAGGGCGATATATAGCCAAGTTTTAAGTATTGCTTCAATTTTGGCTTGATGAAATCAAATAAGGTATCCGTTCTAACATATTCCAGGCCCTGAGAATTATGATGACTCAATATCGTGGATACCCAAAAATCATTCCCTATTAGATACTCTCCGGGGTAGCCCTTCGTTTCCAGAATCTCCAAAAGCTTAGCTATTTGTGCTTCGCTATGCTTTGGGAAATTCTCCGCTATGAATCTCTCTTGTTCTTGCTCATCTTCAATAATGTAAGCCTCATAGGCGAGTTCTTGATCCTTTTCAAACATGGCCCGAACTCTTGCTCTAAGGCTTGCATCCACTCTATTTAGGAATTGGCCATGCAGGTCCTCATATTGGTCTTCAATGGATTTCCAGTCGGCAGCCAAAAGATGCTGGTTTAAGAATTTCTGCTCTTTGAGCTCCATCCATTCCCAACCATTGGCAATTGCCTTCTTAAGGTAGAGCAAGCCTTTTTCCTTATCTCCAATCAGGAAGGAGATTTGAGCAGCTATTTTATAATCACGCAAAAAAGTGAAATCATAGTCGGCAAACAAGTCTTCATACTGAGTTAAAGCTGCTTGATAATTTTCCTGACTAATTAGCTCTTCCGCTTCTATAATCCTTGAATGATAGATCGTATAATCAGTATCCTTTTGGGCACTGCCCTCGCAAGCCGTTAAAGCATAGATAAAGCCTAATACACTAATTAAGGATTTGATTTTCATTTCTCCGGATTTTAAATACAATTGGAAGAAATTCCGCAAAACCATGAAAAACAGCAAACTCCAATTGAATCAGGGGAATTATACTCCTTCTAAAATCTGCCATTTGAAGTTTTTAATATGGTCTTAATATCAAACGAAGAACGAAATTTATCCATTTCTGTCTTTTCCATTTTATTCTAAATCGAAAGTGTTTTTAAAAGCCATCTTGATCTTAAATCGTTGCTTTATTAAATCAAATCTGAAAAAGGAATTATTTCTCGCTCTTTATTGAAGTACATTGTAGTTTTACCAACAAAATCTCGCACCCACTCATCGGAATAATCAAATATGTATGAGGTTCCCAATTTGCTGGGTTTTGGATTTTTAAACTCTATTTTACCCACTTTATTAAAAAGTACTTTTAACTCCCTTAACATTTCTTCAGTCTTAATCCCTATTACTGGTATTCCGAATGAATTTGAACCTAGGAATGGTTGAACTTTGACCTGTCCGTAACGAAATTTATCGATAGAATCTTTGGACATGTCAAGTATCACCGGTATCAAGGAGTAATATTTACCATTTTGTCCTTGATAGATTTCCAAAAATGTCAAACCGATTTCAAAGTCCTGAGTTTTTGAAAGAAAACAATCTCCTACAAATAAATCATTTTCAGGATCGGTTTCCAGAGAGATCGCTTTAGGATAAGAAGATTCTGAATTCCTTCTTTTCCAAAACTGCCACCATTTTCTCTCTGATATTTCATTCCCAAAATTGGATTTAGTTCTCTTCAAATACTTTTCATCATAAAGTTCACCTTCTTCGCCAAGAACAATTGCATCCAGCTTAATTGAAATCGCAATCATTTTGGTGATTATCCATTCGGCCGGATTTTTAACACTAATCTCTCCATATTTTTCAGAGAATGTGAATGGGACTTCACCCTTTTCAGTTTTCCATAATCCAGCATTCGGAGTCGGGATAGTGAAAGATCCTCCACCATCGAGTTCTGCTGAATATTCTTCGATTTGCACAAATTCTGGGTCTGAATTCACATAGGCTATCCATTCTTCTTTAGATATCTTATGTCGATTTTCCTTTCGCTGAATACTTAACTCATATCCCATATTTAAACTTCATTCAATTTGGTTAGAATATCCCTTCATGGCCTTCTTTATCTTATTCACCTCATCCTCAGCGACATTAACCCATTCTATCTTTTCGTCAACAAGCAATTCCACTTTCAAAACCGAACTTACAAGATCCTTGATATGAAAAAACCATTTTGATGCAGTCCATTCTTTTAAGGGAGTTGACTTAAAGGCTTTCAGATCTTCATCCCAGTAGACACCTGCAGCTTCCCGATACAGATACTGATACATTGGATTAGCATCTCCAATCAGTTTTACTAACAATTCATTCTTGTCATTAATGACAATTTCCTTTATGATTTCAGGAACATATCCCTGGTATTCCTCTCTTCGTTCCATATCATTAACAGCATTAAAACTCCATTCTATCCAAGGTATATATTCTATCAATTATTAAATAGCCCTTTTCCTCAAACCACACCTAAGCACTTATTAATCAGAAGGATATTCAGAGAAATAAATATCCATTCCTATTTTCCCTAGTATAGACATCGATTCAGAACTCAAGACTCCCCCACCACCAGTCGCTCCTTTACAAATTGCAAACCCAATATCTGCTACATACTTTCCAGGCTTTAAGAATCTACCCTTTTCCTCCAACCAGCTTTCAAGTTGATGTAATTGGTCTGGAAGTTCCCAAGAGTCATCACACAGGCTAAGTAAATTTTCTTTTGTTGAATCGATGTATAAATTAATTGGCATGATAGGTCTTATTAAGTGCATTACGAGCTTTTGGCCAAATTGCCTTTAATGTAGTTTTGGATTGCTTATAGGCAGTTTATACAAGACTAATAGCCCAGCTATAATGACCAAATTTTTAATGATGTACTGACCTAATAAAGTGAGTTGAAGTGGCGTATTTCCGAAAACCTGATCCCTAAAGAATAGCAAAGGGAAAAAGGTGAAAGTCATGTGTATAAAGGCCAGAATAATGGCTGTTCTCCTGAAAATATTCAATAACAATAGAAGGCCCACGAGCGATTCCCAAGTCGCAAGAAGGATTATCGATACCCTAGGAGAGATCAAATTAAAAGTCAGCAAGCCTATTGTGCTTTGAGCCAAATCTTCTGCAGGACTAAGATTTGGAAAGTACTTCAAGATTCCGAACCATAGATATATAAGGCCAATACTGATAGCCAGGATGAGATTCGGGGATTGTTTAGGTTTCAGGTTCATTTCGAAAGCTTATTACCTGGATCGGTTTGGTAAAACGAGGTGTTTAAAAGGGCTTTGCTTATAGGTTTTATACTGCTCGGTTTTAATCTAAATCCACTGTTAGATTTCCTTTCCATTCATTTGACTCCCAAATGGCTGACTTTAAGTGAAATTTGCTTAATAAAAATGTCGTGTCACTTTCTTTTAGTTGAATGGTTTTGGGTTGATAACTTTTCAATATCATGAATGCCACAGGTCTCTTATTGAGGATATAGATTTGAGGCTCTGATATAAAGATCAAAGAGTCTTTTGGTATTTCCAGGTCTTTGTCAAAAGAGCAGATTTCTTTAGTTCGGCACAAAGCTTTTCGTACTTCAAGATTTTCCGCTGTGAGTCCTTCTCCAAGAAATGAAAGTCCAGAATTGTAATCCACCAAAGTATCTATGTCAGCGTAAATAAATTGAATTCTTTTAAAGGGCTCAATATGCTTCCACATATCCTGTTTGGTTAAGCTATCTGCCAGGTAAATCTTATAGGCTGGGTATCTCTTATTTATTAATTCTACAAACTCCATTTTTTCAGAATAGTGCTGGATAGTCCTTTCACCTCCTTTTTGAAATAGTCCGGTAGAACATGAAGCTAAGGTTAAGGCAAGAATTGATGATTTTAAGGTGGTGTTCATATTGTCAAATTGGGTTAGTTCTCACCCATGTTTTTAGTTTAATAGTCTTTTTAGTTTCTCCCATAAACTTTCTTTCTCCAAGACCATTTCTGACTGTATTTCTTGACCAATTATTAGTTCTATATATTCGAAATCGACCTCACATGAATCAACTTTATAATTCGTATTATACTTGACTTCCGTCTTTGGCACAGTACTCCTATAAATTATTCCTTTGCTAGTTTTCACAAACTCCCATTTGTTTAAATAAGAAGAGAACCGCATACCACCGCTTTGCATTAGCCAAAGGCAATGTTTATTGCTTCGAATCAGATTTTGGTACTTGGCTCCATCTATTTTAAAAAACTCAAAGGGAGTCTCAAGAACAGAATAAATCGTTTTAAGCGATTGTGGGTCAAGGTGCTCAATTCTCATTTTTTGTCCCCAATTTTCAATCGTCCACACTTTATTGTCTGAGCCGAACCTAGCCTGCGAAATGTAGTTATCCAGATTCTTATGTCGAAATATCACCCTAAATGACTTTAAGTCAATTAACTGAGAATCATATTGTCCATTTATCAAACAGAACTCGCTCTTTAAATCAAATTGATTGCCGAGCATGAAAAATGAATTCACTTCAATTGAATTATCACTTTCCAAGTCAATTATTTCAAGTCCATTTCGAGTGGGAAGTGCTAAAAACTGTTTGTTTGGAGAATGAAGTTCTAAGTAGCTACAATCAGAAACAGTTACTGATTTGAATAAATCATTGTTTTTAAGCACTTCCAGTTCTCTAACATAAACAGCCATTCTGATTTCATTTGGTTCAGAAAAGCTAACTTGATACACATCATTATTGTATTCAAACTGAACATTTTCAGGGAATAATTCAATTTGGATATCCCGTTTAGCTTTCTTTTGAACAACCATTTTACTGATACTATATATATGTCGTGGACCATGAAAAGTATGCACTACCGCCCTGATTGTGTCCTTTATTCACCTACAACAATTGAAACTGGATATTTTTTATAGCTATAAACCTCTATTTGATTGTCAAGGTCTGAGTAGATTTCATTATAACTTTCAAATGTATTTACTCCAGCAATGGACCCAATTTCTTTTAGTCCTTCGCTAATATCCAGTTCACCAATTTTCTCGAATTTATCCTTAAAGTTTAATAAGTCTTTGTGTTCAACTGCATGAATCACAAAGCCGAAACAGAATTTTGGTTTTCCCCCAACATAGTCCCATATTTTTTCAATTCCAGGTTGATAAACTTGGATTTCCTCTCGACTATATCCACTACCTATAGTTCGTCCCAGGATTTCGGACTCCATTATTTGATCGATCCTTGGTTTTGAGGTAGACTTATAGCTAATCGGAACAAGCCAATAACTACAACTTCCACGGTATTGGTAAATTTTCACACAACATGTGGTTGCATATTCACCATTAGAAAGCTGAAAAATCAGGATCGAGTTTTCAGTGAAAATGAACTTGCTTATTTTTCGATAGCTCTTGGGTTTCCTGACATTCCCATTCAGTTTCTCGATTTTATTGAGGTATCTCTTAAGAACTAATTTTCTCGATTTACCTTCTTTTTCAGAATAGGAAGTCCATTCGCTCACACAAGCATCTTTACGGATTACGTCTTTGATAAATGCTAATCGCTCGGCTGTCATTAAGCCTAATTCCCAATAGGCAAGCCCACAACTAGTCACATAGATTTCCTGATCAAAGTCATCAAGAAATTCCGTTTTCTCGAGAGGAAATTCTTTAAGAATCATCGGGATATCAGCACCGCTATCATAAAGATCCATAATACCCCAATAGCTGTCGTGAGCTAAATCTCCGTCAATTATTTTAGTTCCATCGGTTGCCATTCATTTATAATTTCCTCCAGGGTTTCAAAAAATTTTGTGGTGTTTTAACTGTACTGATTTTCAATTCAATGTAATTTCCATCCGGACAATATATTTGAAAGTGTATACGCTAGGGGCAGCCTTGCTGTTAGACTTTTAGCTCTTATACTCTTAAGCCTACTTTGGGCACCGTATTTTATCTTTCGATTCTCTTGTTTTCTGGAATGTTAATTATTCCTGCTCCGTCAACAAGCCATTTAGTATTTACTAGTTTCACTTTTAAGGTCAGCTTAAAACCTGGCCAATCTTTAGCCTTTACAGTCATATATTCCGAGTCCGCTGTGTCAAGCACGAATTCATTTGGATTGTCTTGAGCATCAAGAATGGGGTCAAATCCCAAGCCGTATTCTGGATCAGACCTTTCTGCTTCCTCTAGAACTCTTTTCAGTTCATTCTTAAAACCGAGGGTCACATCATTTCGTTGGTCCACCCAATCGACATAAGCAAGTTCGGACTTTGGGCCATTTAAAAAGTCTAGATAGTCATTTATAAACTTAAGAGCCACTTCAAAATTTGGTTCTGATTGCTGAGTTTTTGTCGCTTCGGAACTTTCATTTTTTGAGTCGTTAGTTTGACAACTAAGCATTGTTAAGACAAGAGTGAGTATCGCTAAGTTTCTCATATTCATTTTAAGCTAAGGTTTATATACTCAAGACTATTTTAGCCATTTAATTTTTCGCGAATATGTCTATTGGAGTTTCGAATGAACCTAGTCTTTTAATAAACTCCTTTTCCTCTTCGCTTAGTTCTCCTAGTCCGAGACTAATACCTGCTTGGACTTTTCCATTCTCCCTTTTATCATAAAATTCTACTGCCTCAATTTCAGCTCTTCTACTTAGGCCTAGCATCTTTAGGTCAATAAACTGACCAATCTTAATCTCTCCTTTTGTTATTTGACCTAGAAGAAAAAATTGTCTTCCAATGAGCTGAAAGGATCTTTCAAGTTTAAAACGCGCTAAAGCATTCTCATGCCAATTAAATCCACAACTTTTACATTGCCTGGAATAAGGCGTTCTTGCAAGTGAATTACATTTTGGACACCGATTGAAGTACAGCTTATCAGGATATTGATTCACTATTTTTTTAGCCACTCCCAACGCAAACTCTTCATAAGCCTTCCCTGGCATTTCCTGATTTTCTACTTTTTCACTAGTCTCCGCTCTTTCATTTATGGCTTTCCGCAATTTTTGTTCATCAGACTTGCTATGGGTATACATATGATACTTAAGCGTCAACCTATCATCCTGGGGCATTAAATGGCTGAAATAATTGAGTATGTACTTGACTTCTTCTTTAGTCATTAATTCATTTTGCTTTAAGGATCTCGTAAACTGTAAACTTCCCTAAAAATGAACTCATTAAAAATAGTTAGGGCAGGTTCATTTGTTGACTATGACAAAGCTTGCAAAGAGTTCGAAACCACTGCCTGACCTATGCTTCATACCCTTTATTGGCATTGCTTAAGCTTTTTAGGATTTCGTTCATTTCAATGGTCCTTTGTACTTCTGCTTTCGGCTTAAAAATCACTTCTGAGCCAAACCAGAGTTGATCTCCGTGGTAATAAAACAGTCCCCATTGCAGGGCACTGTCGAAAATCAAAATGTCCTCAGCGAAAAATATTCCTTCCCAATATTTTAGTATCATTTTCCAGGTCAACATTAGCGCATGTCCACTTCTGTCGTAATCAATGAAAACGTACTTTGAAAAGGGTATTCCTTTATTATATAACCACTTTTTTATTTCTGTATCGCAATTTTCCGTGATCCGGAAATCGTCAATCCTTTTGAAATAATCAATAAATGGCTTAAAAGGAAAGCCTTTTGTCATTTTTGAACTTTCCAGAAACTGCTCAATCAGCTCAGTCCCCCTATCATTCAGAAAGTGAATCTGGTCCTTATGTTCAGTTGGAATTTTTCCTGCTTCTTCAGGCGACCCTAAAAATGACCAAACACTAGGAAATTCTTTCATCCAATATTGAGTCATTTGTTTTTCGAAGTCCTTCATTTTTTAATTACGCTAATAATAAATATGGTGTCGCGGTAATCATTGAAACAGTGATATTTAGGGTCAACTAAGGTTTAGACGGCCGCAAACGCTTTAGCTGCTTTAAAACTGCCTGTAATTGCTAGGCGATTTATTAGTTTTCATTTTAAAGGTTCTAGAGCTAGGTCTATTCTCCGATATCAAACCGAAGAATTTTTTTCCTCATCTCCCAAATTCCTTTAAGCCCTCCTATTATTTCTATTCTTCTTAACTGCAACCCCCACAGCCTCCGCAACCGCTGCACCCACTGCAACTACTACACCCGCTGTCTCCTCCTCCTGAGTCAGCCGAGTCATAACTGCTATCGAAGGAATCTTCATAGCTGTCATAAGTATCCCAGGTCGCACAGCCGTAACATCCAGTGTCATAGTCTCTGTTTTGCCGCTGGAATTCTTCCATTAATTGCCTGTCGATTTGTTTCAATAAATCAAAGTCAAGGTCCTTTAGCAGGAAAATATTACCCTTTATAGTGAGGAGAATTTCAAGTGCTTTTTTCTTATCAGCCTGAAGAATCTCTGGCAGCTCCTTTTCAAGTTGAGCAATTTTCAATTTAATTTTTTGTTGTGCATCAAAGCCTTTATCAGTCAACTTGAGCTCAGCAAACAAGTAATTGAATAATCCGCTTTTAAAGTATCCTTCAAGATTTGGTGATGTCACCAGATAATTTCGGATGAACCTTTTTTTACCGCCAGCATTTTGAAAGCCCATAGCTACCAAGTTTCGAAAAAGGATTTTCATGGACTTACTTCTGTAATATGGGCTTAGATAAATCATTTCATGAGCTAAGGGTTTGTACTTAGGGAAGTTCTTAGCCGCAATTACATAATTGTATACCCGAACACGGTCCTTACGATGACTTTGTTTTTTAAGCTCTGTTGTTTTAAGGACTCGCTTGAGAAGCAAGTCCATAAAGGTGTATTTCAATAATTTTTTTAGGTCCGCATTTGAGCTTTCAAGAAGCAAATAGGTTTCCGCAGGTGTAAGTTTTGAGAGTAATTCCATTAGTTTGTTTTTAGCTTTGGTTTAGGAACTACCCAGTTTCTATGTCTATTGACTCTCGTATAGTTCAATTCCCCAAATCTAATTTGACTTGATGGCCAAATGTCTTCAGGAGGGCGTGTTTGAAATATTCTTTGATAAAGTGTTTTCGTCTCCGCGTACCAATCCTTGTATTTGTCCTTTTCTTGTTGCCCTCCTTTCGTAGGGCCATGATGAATGTCTCGATGGATTGTGTTTTTACAAAAGTCAATCCAATAAGATTGGGTATATATCAAATGTAAATGCCAAACTTGGTCAACTTGATCAGATGGAGTTAAGGGATGGTCTGCTATGCAGATTAAAAAGATGAACCTTTTATATTCCTCTACCGTCCGCAGTGAAAATTCTATAGTCCAGCCATTTTCTCTTGCAAGTCGATCTGTAAAGGTGAAGCTCGAGTCTATGTCATCTATCTCGAATTCTTCAATCTTGGTCCAAAGTATCTTCTGTTCCTCTGTCATTAATCAAGTGGTGCTAAGATTTTAGCTAAGTACGTGCAGTTGTTGCCGCTTAGCAAGGGAAAGGTGATTTTATTATCATCTAAGGCTGGGGCATCTGAAGGCGTGCTAGCTTCATTTACATAAACAGAACTTAGTGGCCGATATTTTAGCTTTTCTTTAGATCGTTCACCTGTTTTTGAAGTCGCTCCCCCCAAAAGGTAAATGGTTGATAGAATTCTAAACAGTCTTGAAGCGTCTTTAGTCGATTTAATTTTGGTAGAATATCATGCTCAAAATCGATCCTAAGTTCATTTTTGAAATCTTCAAGCTCTGTCTTCTCGGTAATCAGATAGCCAAGCGAAGCGTCCCGTCGATACTTGTGCTTATCCCGTTTATCCGACAAGTAGGCTCCTTCTCGTAATGGCGTCGCTAGGTCAAAATAGGTCGCCCTTTTCTTGTTTGGGTCTTTCAGGTTCTCGGTTAAGCCAATTCCGATATTGAAGCAAAAGCTTAAGCTCTCTTTAGTATTCCATTGTGAGTTTTGAAGATTAATCAGGATAAAGAAATCATCCATAATCTTCCACCAGGTTTGCGCAGTGGTCCTAAAACCTTCTTCACGGAGCTTCGGCTTCAAATAAGTCTTTATAATTTCTTTCTGTATGTCTTTAGCTTTCATCTTTTTCAGCCTGCAGCAAAGCTGTTCTTAATATCGCTTCTCCTCCTTTTAATTTGATCTATCAAAATTGCCATAGGTTAATTTTCTCCAGACCCACTCCAAAGGACCTTGTTGAAACTTCCTTAACCAAAAGGAACTTAAAACCAACTGTAAAATCCAGATGATAAAGACGATCCCTAATAAGTCGAACCTTGAAAGTCGATTAAAATACGCCAATCCGTAACCATAGAAAACAAAGCCCAGTAGGACATTTTGAAATATGTAATTGCTAAGAGCTGTCCGACCCACATTTGAAATAAGCTTGAACCGAAAGGATTTACAATACTTTTGATACAATCCATTGGGAAGCAGCACATAGCCAATCCCCAGCAGTTCCCTCGGAAAAGTGAATAGCCAAGCTTTATAGACACTTAAGATAGGTTTATGCTCCAGATAGGTCCAATGGTAATAGCGGAGGTAATTGATTCCCAAAGCCAAAGCCAGCACCGCAAAGCTAATTAGCCAATAATGTTTCCAAAGCCGGTAATCACTAAAAATTCCAGAACGGTAAAAAATGATCCCGACTATCATGAGGATCAGAGTTGAGAAAAGCAAACCCTGATAGTAGAGCATCCCTTTATGGGCACTAATATGCTTATAGCTTTCCTTAAGGCCGATCCAATAAGTTGATTTCGGAATTTGCTGCAAAGAGATATCCGGCATTTGAGGACTGGTAACTTCATTCCAAAATGATATGGCCTTAGTATCTGCTTCCGTTCTTTGGTCTTCAGGAATCTTAAGAGCAGTATCATTTGCCTGCTGCCAGCCCAGCCTTCTTTGGCTTTGCTCGCAGGAACGAACCAGCAATAGGGTGCAAAGCAAGGCTATCACCAAAACAAGATATGGGCTCTTTATCGATCTAAAAGGCAATAATAACAGTCCACAAATGGCATAATGATATAAAATGTCTCCATCCCAGATTAAATAGGCATGTGCTATGCCAATTACAAAAAGCCATAACATCCTTCGAGCGTATAGATCAGCCGCTTTCAAGCCCAGTCCCTTTTTTTGCAGTCGCTCCAAGAAAATATAAAAGCCTACCCCAAATAGCAGGGCGAACATTGCATAGAATTTACCCTGACTTAGAAAATAAACCCAAAACCGGGTAGTGTGATCAAGCGAGCATTTAAAACCATAGCTCCAGGGACTCCAAGAGTCTGGATAAGCAAAGTTTTCAATGTTTATGAATAAAATTCCCAGTACGGCTATTCCCCTTAAAAAATCCAGAGAGCCTATTCTTTCTAGTGTATCTGTTGGCTTTATCAATGTCGCTTATTGAGGTTTTAAGGAGAGCTAGGGGTTTAAATATGATACTTGTTCCATAAGGCAGTATCACTGAAAGCTATTGCTTGTCCAGTTTCAATTTTCTTATCATTTTTATTTGTTCGCCACTTAGTTTCCAATTTTCACTTCTTAGCTCTCTTCCCTTATTCTTTAATATTTCCCAATAAAACTGAGTCAATATAAGCGTGTCTCCATGAAACTCCCATTTAAATAATTCCCAATCAATCTCATTCGAGTTTTCAGGAAGCTCTCGTTTGAAAATAATATTATCCAGGCTATTGTAGGGATGAAGGGTTCCAAAGTAGTTGTCGACAGTGTACTTGTGAAAGTCTTGAAACCCTTTGATCTGGCCATTGGAACTAAGGGTAACTTGCTGGTTGGTACCAATTAACTCGTAAGTCCCTGCAAATAACTGGTCATGGAAGTAGCTTGTGAAACTTATACTTGTATAGTGTGCGGGATTGGGAGTGTCTAGTAAAAAACTCAGGTCAGGTCGTTTTTCAAAAACATAAACATTAGTATCCTTGTCTTCCCTTTTGGAATCTGAATTTCTTAATTCCAGTTTTTTAGTCTTCTCGTTTAGAGTTAATATCCATTGACCTGTAAGGGTTTTCTCAAATACCTGCAGGGTATCGCTTTTAGGCATATATGGTGCCTCGATGTTTATAATGGAACCATATGACCTTAATGTGTCCTTGTCTATCTCAATAAGGATGGCAAACCAAGCTGGCCATTGTTTTCTAAATTTTGAGATGCTTTTGTAAGCCAAGACAGAATCAACATAATTCGGCATTGCCCATAAACCATTCACCGTGAAAGTGTCTTGCGTGGAATCGACAATTTCTTGCTGGCTATCATTCATTTGCTGACTCTCAGGATTGGTGCAGCAAAACAGAATAAATAGAGTCAATATGGATAGAAATACTTTCATTTCATAATAACACCAACGGTTTACAAATGACTTTGTGGCGGTATTGCTGCACTGATTTTCAATTCGAAGCAACTTTCTACTTATCGAAGTCCGCTTTTATTTCCCTATTATTCTAGTCCTCAAAATATAAGTTCCCACTCCATAAATGAAAAGCTCATCTCCCTTTTTATAGTCGATGCTTAAATCAAAAGTTCCGGTGGAATCGGAAGTCAAAATTTCAGAATTGCGAATTATTTTATTCCACTGTTCCTTTCCTGTAACAAAGCTCATGTAGGGATAGGGTTCACCATAATTGCTTGTAATCCTACCTTTTATTTTTAGTTGGTGGAGTTTTTTGCAATACTGGATTTGGTCAAAATGAGCTTCAATAGCTTCCGTCCCACCACAAATGCCGGTAAATTCCAGTTTTTCAAAATCGCCCATCATTGCGCCTTCTACGTACTTAACTTCCAGGTCTGTGGGCTGTATGTCGACCCATTTACAAGTGAGAAGCAATAGGATGATGGTCAGGAATTTCATATTCTCTTATTCAGTACCCAAGTTTTAAGATAGACAAAGGGTTTTGTCTATGGTTTAGTGGAAAAAGGAAGGTATCTATCGCCACTGAAACCTTTACCGCAGCGGGATTAAAGTCGGCTTGACCTTATTTGTTGCTAGCTCTCGTTTCATAATACCTTTTTCAATGAATCTATTTGACTCTCAAGTTTATGAATTTCTGTCTGTTGTTTATTAATCGTTTGGTCTCGAGAAAAGGTCAACCAGCCGAGAATAGCAGTTGACAAACCAAAAATGATGCTTAATCCAATACTAATCACAGTAAGAGTAATCTTACTCCTCTGTCTTGATTTCAGGGTTGATTTCTCAGATTCTAATAAAAATGAGTAGGATGAAGTCTTGGCAAACGTTCTACCTTTCGGCGTCAATTGAACTGCTTTTCCTGGTCCATTTTTGGTGCTATAATCACGAGTCATTAAATGACCTTCAAAGTTCATTTCTTCCGTTAAAGTCCAAATAAAATCGAAGTCAGAATCCATTTCTCTGGACAGTTTCTCACAGTCTTTTTCACTTCCTTGAAGTCGGTTTAAAATCTCGTCTTTTAGTTTGGCTCTTTCTTTGTCAGTCATTTCTTTGTCAAATGTGCGCTAACCTCCTTATCTCCTAACCTTAATTCCAGCAACAACAAGATCCTATCTAAGAAAAAAGCAGATTCAAGATTGTGATTAAATTCAGGTTTTAGCTCCCCTAAAATTACATTTTTATCCCATCACATTCCCCGGCCTCAAAAAGCAAAATATCCTAATAAAGCCAAACCGAGGCCCTCAATCGCCAGTTCCTTGCTGCATTCAATAAATGAATATTGGCCGTCCATCTCCGGCTCGGAAGCCTCCTAAAAACAAGCTTCCCCTCCTCTTCCAGACAAGCAAGAGCTTAGGTTTTAATCCAAACATCCGCATGAATGAAGGCAAACATCAGCATGTTTGAGTCGAATCATCAGCATGTTTGGGAGGGAAGATTAGCATAGTCAAAAAAAAATTCTGCTTATTTTTCTGGGGCTAAGGGAGGTTTGGGTTATATGATCTTGATGGTATTGATGAAGTGACTCTATTCTTGGATCTAAAAACTCGAATGACTTCGTCGCCAATCTGATCTTGGGGAAATCATTTGGTTTTAATGTGAAAGGATATAGGTTTTGATCGGTTTTTGTTCAGTTGTATGGGTCTTAGCAATATTCATTGCCGGTTTATAAAACCGAAACTTTGTCCGATTGATCAAATGTCATTCAGTTGTAAAGTCATTTTTTTTTAGGCAGTCAACCCACATTTTTTGTTGTGGGTGTTAGCGACTCATTTCCTTTTTTCTTTACATCTAAAGCCATTTCATAAACATACTCCTGACCTCCATCTTGATTATCATAATCTATCAAGCTTGAATATTTAATTACCAACACAATATCCTTTCTCTGGGCTCGAACCTGTTTGATAATTCTTTCAGATTCTTTCTCAGATTTTCGATATTTCTTTATCAATTGTTCTTTAGTCAACATATACAATGGCTCCTTTTGCTGAGAGTGTAAGAAATATTCATTTTGAGTGAAGGTCCATTTATCGTCCCACCAAATATCCTCATCGATTGCTTTTAGGTTTATTAACTCAGATATAGATTTAGCTTTCGTTCCATTTCTTTCAAAGTAGATTTCATTAATCGCAGCAGGACCTTGGCCATAGTTTATAAGAATTAATCCTGTTTTTTCCTTCCACCCAGTCCTATATGCATGAAGAACCGGTCTTAATTGAGCGCGATTAACCGCTTTTTGTTCTTCAATCTGAGTTTCTAGAATATTTCTTGTTCTAATATTATTCCTTGCAGTAATAATAAGCAGTCCAAGAGCAACGAGAACAGAAATGAGCGAAACAATCATACCTACGTAGTTATTCTCTGTCCGTTCAATTCTCTCGACTCTTTCTACTATTTCACTACTACTTTTTTCAATTAAAGAAATTCTATTTTGAATCGAGTCAGTAATTATCTGAAGTTCATTTGGGCTCGGGATGCCTTGTGTATGTTTTGCAGTTACAGATGTTACAAGAAAGGAAATTGATAAGATGATTAATATTTTCTTCATTTTAATATGTTTTCAACTAGTTTATTATCGACTTTAAATCCAGAAATAAAAACATCCGACCAAAGGAAATACAGAAGATTCAATTGCGATTATATCCAGACCTAAACTCCCTTAAAAATATACTTTTCTTTCCACTTAAACCCCTAATCCCCAATCCCATCTTCTCTCAATAAATCCGCAGATGATTTACAAAGGGAATTATAGAAGCTCCTTCCTGATTAACATAGCCCCATTAAGCGGCATCACACAAACTACCAGCTACCAACTACTCCATACCTCTCATTAAAGCCGAACCTTTCCTACCTTTAGCAGGTTATTTCCCAAAACATATTTCCATGAAACGCATCCTCCTGTCCTTCCTCGCTCTCGGCTTATTGGCTAGTTGTAATCAGAATAGCGAGACGGCTCTTAAAAGTGAAAAACTGGCTTTAAATGAGGCTAGCAATAAGGTAGAAGCTGAAAGTCCCTCCTTCTACGATTTTACGGTGACCGATCTCAATGGTGAGCAATTCAGTTTTTCCCAATTAAAAGGGAAAAGAGTATTGATTGTAAATACCGCTAGTAAATGTGGTTTTACCCCGCAATACGAAGATCTACAAGCCTTATACGAAAAGCATGGCGGTGAGAAATTCACCATTATTGGTTTCCCTTGCAATCAGTTTGGAAAGCAAGAGCCGGGCACCAATGAGGAGATCGCTAGTTTCTGCCAGAAGAACTATGGTGTGAGCTTCCCCATGATGGATAAAATTGATGTGAAAGGCGATGAGCAAGCACCCATCTACCATTGGCTAACCGACAAGGAACTAAATGGCGTGGATGATGCCAGGGTGAGCTGGAACTTCAATAAATTTTTAATCGATGAAAATGGAAAGTGGATTGCCCATCATGGCAGTCGCACCAATCCCCTGGATGAAGAAATTGTGGCCTTTGCCATGGGTAAATAAATTTCGATTCCAAACAAAATTCAAAAGCCTCTCTTCAGAGGCTTTTTTTATGGACCTTCATATCGATTTGAACTTTAAGGCGTTATTGATTTTACTAAACCTCGCTAATGTCAAACATCCAATCCTTAGGCTTGCTTAGCCTAGCCCTGCTATTTAGCGCTTGCTCTCACAAGCCCAGTCTCGAAGAACTGCAAAACTTTGCCGCTACCGAGCAATTTCCCGAAGATCAATTTCTGGCCCAGGAAAGCCATAAAAAGGCCCTTATTATTGTGGCTCACGACGATGATGATTGCGCCATGTCGGGAACCATCGCCAAGCTCACTGCTGCCGGCTGGACCATCCAGCAAATGAGTTTTCAAATCCATTTAATGCCTGGGAAGAAGGAAAATGCCGCTTCTATTATCTGTGCCGGCAATCTGCCTATTGTGGACGATGGAATCTATCGCAAGGGATTAGATACTATGCAAAATCCCTATCTGCCTCTTCCCTACGCGGAAATCGCCCCTCAGTTTTACCAGGAGAAAATTACGGCGGCCCTGATCCAAAAGGTTAATGAATTTAAACCCAGCGCCATTTTCACCTTAGACAATGTAAAAGGTGGCTATGGACATCCGGAGCATATTTATATCAGTCAATTGGTGCTCGATCTCTTCCAGGCCGGAAAATTAGATTGCCAGCGCATCTACCAATCCGTTTTTACCGATCATATGGAACGTGAAATCGTGGATACCTGGCTTAAAGCGAAAATGGAAAAATACGGCTATCCCAATCCCAGTGAGATTGCCAATGAAATGTACGGCATAGAAGGCATGCCCGCTCCCAATGTGCAAATCGACATTCAGGCCCAAGCCCAAAGCAAAATGGCCTATTTACGCGCCTACCCTGAGAATGTGAAGCGTAACCTGCGCAAATTCCTTCCTTATTACGAAGACTTTAAGGCCGAGGAATATTTCAAAATCTTTCACCACGAATATTTCCGGGTGATTGAATCCTAAATCCGGGCCTTCCCCTAAATTAGGCCTATGAATGCAGTGGAAGAATACATTGCCGCTTTTCCCGCCGAGGTACAGGAGCGGCTGCATCAAATCCGCAATTTGATCTTGAAAGAAGCAGCGCAGGCCGAGGAAAAAATCGCCTATGGCATGCCCGCCTACAAAACTTTTGGTAAGCCGCTTATTTATTTTGCCGGCTATAAAAAGCATATTGGACTATACGCTACCCCCAGTGGACATGCCGCTTTCGAAAAAGAGCTATCCTCCTACAAACAAGGTAAAGGATCGGTTCAATTTCCTTTGGATCAAGAGCTACCTCTGGATTTAATAGCAAGTATTATCCGCTTTCGCCTGAAGGAAAATCAAAGTAAAGCCAAAGCTTAAAATTCATGGCCATAAGCCGAAAACGCATCTTTTCAATTTTGGTGATTCTACTGCTTTTAAGCGGGATGGGCTGGCATATCTTGAAAAATATGGAAGAAGGTCCTATAACAATTCTGGACTACAGCTATCAATTGGAAGAAGAAAAAGACAGTCTGGATCTCAGCTATATCTTTTGGGCCTGCGCCTGTGCCAATTGGCTGGAAGTAACGAAGTTTCCCAAAACTGAAAATGAAGAAATCCAGGCAGAAAATTGTCTTTTTATTGAAGCGGCCTCAGCGCAAAATCTTTTGCCGGATTCCCTCCAAAATTCCCAGCAAGCCATTCGCTTTTATGGAAGCTTTTATCAGCACCCAGGTATATCGCGTGATTATGAAAAGCCCACTTCCCAAAAGCCCGAGGCCGCAAGGGTTTTTCGATATGATAGTTTTAAAATCGTCCTTCCCCAAACAGAAGTCTTATGGGATAGTAGCTATGTTATTAGGGAGGATTCCTTTCAGCTTTCCTTCCTTAAAAAGGATAAGCAGGAATACCTCCGCATTCTAAAAAACCAGAATGACCGACTAATGCTTTCCATTGATGGAATCCTTCACCAGCTTTCCATAGAAGATATCAATCAGGACCACTATCCAGACCTGCTTATTTGGCAAATCCAAAATTCAATTTGGGCTGATCTTTACCTCTACGATACCCAATTGGGCCAATACCATCGTGTAGAAGCTTTCGAAAAATTCCCTGAGCCCAAATTGCTAAAGCTTGGCTATCCCTATTTCTACTCTTATGCTGCTACGGGCTGCGCAGATATAAATTGGGAAAGTGTACTATTTAAAGTGAGTGATTATCACTGTCAGGAATTCGCCAGGATTTCGGCCGACTGTTGCGATGCGGCAGGAAATGAGCAATCCTGTATCCGCTTAATTTCAGCTTCCAATAGGCTCATTCGCAAATTCCACACGGATTCGATAGCTGCCTTTGATGATGATAAAAGGGGCTTCACTGAGCATATTTGGAATACTGAGTTCCAGCAATTCAGCATGGACTAAGTCAAAGTAGCACTGAAGGCAAGCCTTAGCACCTTACCTTTGCCCTTCATGAAAAGCATTAGCAAGATTGTAGTCCTCAATTTTAAACTGGAATGGTCGGAGCGCCGCTCCTATTTTTCCCTCTTGATCTATGTGCTTTCTACCGTTTACCTCAGTAATCTGGTTTTTAAGGAGCAATTATCCGTGCAAAGCTGGAATGCCTTTTTCTGGGTCATCTTTCTCTTTGCCGCCGTGCAAGCCGCCTACCGTAGTTTTAGCTATGAGGCCGATCAACGCTTTCTACTTTATTATGGCTGGCTAAAACCGGAGCATCTTATCCTCGGGAAAATCGCCTATAACTTTATCTACCTCTGGATTTTAGCCCTTTGCACCACCGCCGTTTTTGGCTTCTTTGCTGGCTTTCCCATCAAAGATCCCTGGGCCTTTATTACGATTTTGAGTTTATCTGCCCTCGGCTTTAGCGCCATCCTCACTTTAGTGGCGGGTATATCAGCCAAAGCGGGAAATAATCCGGCTCTACCCGCCATTCTGAGCATCCCCCTGCTCTACCCTCAAATCCTCACTTTAAGCCATTTAAGTGAGCGCAGTTTAACCGGATTTGACTGGGAAATAAATGCCCGATTGATTCTAGTTATCGCCTTACTGGCATTGGTCTCGCTCCTATTGGCCTTCCTCTTATTTCCCTACCTTTGGCGCGATTAAAATCGGCTATGAAAGGCATTTGGTGGAAAGCGATTGGCGTAGCATTAGTGCTCTATTCCATTATTCAAGGACTACTCGGTCCGGTTCCGGCTTTAAATGTGCTCAATGAAACCATTCGGGTTTTGTATTTCCACGTTCCCATGTGGTTTTCTATGATTCTGATGCTCTTGCTCAGCCTTATTTACAGCATTAAAACCTTAAGGGGAAATCTTAAATGGGATATCTATGCGGAGCAATTCGCGCGGACCGCATTTCTGCTCGCCCTTTTAGGCCTTACAACCGGAATGGTCTGGGCCCGCTTTACCTGGGGTGCCTTTTGGACCAATGATCCCAAATTGCAGGGTACCGCGGTGACCATTCTTACCTATTTAGCCTATTTCATTCTGCGGAATTCCGTGGAAGATCCGCATAAACGCAGTCGCCTGGCGGGGGTCTACAATATTTTCGCCTTTGTGATGATGATTGTCTTTATTGGCATACTTCCTCGCATTACCGACAGTCTGCATCCCGGTATGGGCGGCAATCCCGGTTTTAATGAATACGATTTAGACGATAATATGCGAAGGGTCTTTTATCCGGCCGTTGTAGGCTGGATGCTCATGGGACTTTGGATTAGCTCCCTTAGTATTCGCATCCAAAAATTGAATTATGCGCAAGAAAATTAATCTTCTGGCAGTCTTTCTTTTGCCCTTCTTCCTGCAGGCGCAAAATGCAAAACCGGAAATGGCCGAGTTCTTTCGCTCCAACGGAAAGATCTATGTGGTCGTAGCTATTATGTCGATCATTTTCCTGGGAGTGGTGTTCTATTTAGTTCACCTCGACCGTAAGATCAACAAACTGAAAAAGTCCTTATGAAACGTACGCATATTGCGCTCATCATAATTATTGCCGTAGCCATGGGCGCCATTATGGTGAGCCTGGGTGATGCTTCTACCTATGTAAACTTTGAACAAGCCGAAAGAAATCCCGGTACCAAATACACGGTAATTGGCTATTTGGATAAGGAGGCCGCCATGAATTACGATGCGCAGGCCAATCGCTTCAGCTTTGGAGCCATAGATAAAAATGGCTCCAAGCAAAAAGTGATCTACCATCAGCCCAAGCCTCAGGATTTTGAGCGTAGTGAAGAAATTACCATGAAAGGCTTCGCTACCGACAGCGCTTTTATCGCTGAAGAAATTCTGATGAAGTGCCCCAGCAAGTACAATGAAAAGAATGAAATGGCTGGAAATCAAAACAGCTACGTGAATTAAGCTTTTGGATGGAATACATTGGCGAACACCTCCTCCCCGGCTTTATCGGCCGCCTTTCTGTTAGTACGGCTTTTGTAAGTGCCTTGGTGGCGATGGTCGCCTACTACCTTAATGCCCGCAACGAAAATGCCGGCTACCGCAAAATTGCCCGTTATTCCTTTGGCTTGCATAGCCTTGCCACCCTTGGCATTGTTTTGAGCCTCTTTTACTTATTGCTCAACCATTATTTCGAATACGATTACGTTTGGAAGCACTCCTCCCTAAACCTGGAACCCCGCTTTGTTTTTAGTGCTTTTTGGGAAGGTCAGGAAGGCAGCTTTATCCTGTGGCTTTTTTGGAATGCCCTTTTAGGTCTCATCCTGATGATTAAGGCCAAGGATTGGGAAAACCACAGCATGATGGTCTTCTCAGCCGTGCAGGCTTTTATCGCTTCCATGGTTTTAGGGGTTTACCCTTTAGGCTTAAAAATTGGCAGCAGTCCTTTTGTATTGATGCGGGAAACCGCCGAAAATATCGGACTACCCTGGACGCAATTAGCGAATTACCTGGAGCGCTTTCCTGCCTTTATGGATGGTACCGGATTAAATCCCTTGCTCCAAAACTATTGGATGACCATTCATCCACCTACCCTCTTCCTGGGCTTTGCCTCTACCTTGGTTCCCTTTGCCTTGGCCATGGCGGCCTTAATTAAAGGCGATTTTAAATCCTGGGTAAAACCTGCCCTGCCCTGGGCTTTCTTTAGTGTGGGCATTTTAGGTCTAGGTATTTTAATGGGAGGTGCCTGGGCTTACGAAGCTTTAAGCTTTGGCGGATTCTGGGCCTGGGACCCGGTAGAAAATTCATCCTTGGTGCCCTGGATAGTTATGACCGGTGCAGCCCACCTATTATTGATTTACCGCAATAAGCGCGCGGGCCTCAGTGCTGCTTTTATCATGAGCCTGCTCAGCTTTATCCTTATCCTCTATTCTACCTTCCTTACCCGCAGCGGAATTTTAGGCGATTCCTCCGTGCACTCCTTTGTGGATTTAGGCCTGAGTGGTCAGCTATTAATCTACCTCCTCTTTTTCAGTGTCTTGGCCCTGGGTCTTTTCCTATGGCGCTATAAAAAGATCCCTAAAAGCAAGAGCGATGATGATCTGAGCTCCCGCGAATTCTGGATGTTTATTGGTAGCCTGATTCTTTTTATCTCCGCCTTCCAAATCATTTTTAGCACCTCGCTACCGGTGATCAATAAACTGATTGGCCCCGAAGGTTTAATTCCCATCCTCAGCGAAAACAAGGCGCCCCACTTAGATCCTATTGCCCATTACCACAGCTGGCAATTGCCCTTTGCTTTGGTGATCGCCATCTTAATGGCCATTGGTCAATTCCTACGCTATGGCAAAACCTCCAGTAAGGTATTCTGGCGCGGCATTAGCATTTCTTTAATCCTCAGCATTGCTCTGGCTTCCTATACCGCACAGGTCTATTATCTCTGGTCGGAGCCCCTCTATTTAGCTTTGCTCTACAGCGGAATTTTTGCGGTATTCTCCAACCTTTGGTATTGGCTCATTTCCGGAAAAGCTAATTGGAGCTTTGCCGGTAGTTCGGTGGCTCATATCGGTTTCGCCCTTATCTTGGTAGGTGCCCTTATCTCCAATGGACGCAAGCAGGTGATTAGTCGCAGTCAGGTTTTCACCGAGAATCAGGCGGCTAATGAGAATATCCAAATGTTGCAAGGCGACAGTTTAAAACTGGGTCCCTATACCGGCGTTTACGAAGGCGTGGAAATGGAAGGCCAAAAACAGTTTTACAAAGTATCCTACTTCAATAATCCCGGGGATAGCGAGCCACTCTTCCAACTGAGACCCTTCCTACAGTTTAGTGATCAAATGGGGCCCAATCCCAATCCGGATACCAAGCATTATTGGAATTACGACATTTATACCCACATCACCTATTCCTCCGAATTGGAAGTGGCCAGCCCCGATGGTTTTGGCAATGAGGCAGAAGTAAGTTTAGGTAAGGGAGACACTGCCATTTACGAAGGTCATTTCGTGGTGCTCGACAGTACCCTGGCCAATTTCGTAGGTAATGAAGAACGCCAGGAAATATTAGCCGGTAAGCTCACGGCACATCTAAGGTTAATCAATCCTATGGGCACCGAATTCCCCATTCAACCTGCCTTTGTGGTAGAAAACGATTTTAAGGAATTCCGCGATACAGTATTAGCGATGCAAGGCTTCAAATTTCGCTTTGAGGATGTAGATCCGGATAAGAACGAAATTCAGATTCGCGCCTGGACCAAAGTGGATCCAATTGAAAAGCCTTATATCGTGCAAAAGGCCATCGTTTTCCCCATGATCAATATCCTTTGGATGGGATCGATCCTGATGGTTGTGGGCAGCTTTATCGCCGTTTGGCAACGGATAAAACGATCTTAGTCGTAAAAGCGGTTAATGGTAATCGGTCCGGTGGAACGTACTTCCACTCCGCATTGCACCACATAGTAATAAGTGCCATCCGGTAAGGGATTGCCATCCTGATCGGTACCAAACCAATCATTACTGTAGGCATCGTCGCTATATACCTCTGCTCCCCAGCGATTCATGATATGCAGACCGCAATTGCCGGAAGGATTGATATAGCTGATATCGAAAAAGTCATTGATGCCATCTCCATTAGGGGTAATGATATTATAGACGGCAGCGTCCAAATCATCACTGATATAAACCCAAAGCGAATCTTTGCCCTTACATCCGTATTGGTCGGTTAAAATCAAATAGACCATCACCGTATCATCGCGCTCCCTGAAACGAAAAGTTGGATTACGCGAAAAGGGATTATCAATTTCAATCGGACTGCTGGCATACCAATAATAATCGGCGCCGTAATTAGCATGCAAGCGCAATTCAGAACCCCGCTCAATGGCGGTATCCGGACCGGCCTCGGCAAATACATTACCGCGCACAATGTCTATGGTGTCCACAACTTCCTGGGAGCAACTATCCCAGTATAAGGTCAATTTCACCGGCTTAGGACCGGGCTGAGTCCAGCTTATTCCAAAGGCATTCCGACCGCTAACCGTAGGAATCAAAGCATCGGCACCAAATTCCCATTCATAGCGGGTATTGGGTTTAATATTGGTTCCGGTTGCTTCAAATCGCAAACCTTGCACTTCGTAGCAGGGCACCCCATCCCATAAAAAGTCGGCCTGTACCGGTTCCGTTACTTTAAAAGGTGCAAAGGTGGTATCGCTGCAAGTTTCTCCCGGATTGGCAATAAGGGTAACGTAATAGGTTCCCGGTGCCGGATAGGTATAAGTGGGGTTGGCCAGGCTACTGGTATCTCTATTCGTATTGAGGTCTCCGAAATTCCAAAGCAAACCATTGGGATTATTGGTTTCGCTTTCAAATTGTACCGTCAGCCCATCGCATAATATGGTAGGATCTTCAAGGGGCGTGCGCATATCGCTAATTACATTCTGAGTACACTGGGTTACCGCAAATTGATAATCGAGGCGCACGGTGCTTAGTATTTGTCCATCGCGCCATTCGGTAATACAAATACCGGCCACATAAACTCCAATTTGATTCGCCGTACCGCGCAGCTGCCCGGTGCGCGGGTTAATAGTAAAATTGGTGGAAGCCGGAATGGGATTCGCAAAGGTTTGAGGCGAAGCAAAAGTTAAAGGGGTGAAAGGAGGAGGACAAGGAGGATTAGGAACTACTGCAAAGCAATTGCCCCCACCGCCCCCGGCATTACCCCCACCGGCAAAAATCTGGCAAAGATCATAGCTAATCGAATCGCCATCAGCCTCTGTTACTTGTAAATTGATAGTCGCCGGACGGTTTAAGCAGAGCACATTATCAGGTGGACTCACAATATGCGGAGCACTGTTACAGGTGGTATCCATGCTGGGGACACGAATGGAATAGGTATTTCCAAAACTCCCGGGATTATTCACATTACCAATAATGGCATTGCGGCAACAACGCTGATGCACTATGGTATAGCCTCCAACTACTGGCGGCAAAGTAACCGTATCCACATAATCGGCATACTCGACACAAAGGTTAGCAGGCACCGAAACACAGGGATCACTGGAAAGACTATTATTCAAAGAAATAATTTGACCGCGGGGAATGGATAAGGTGCGAATCAATTGATTATTAATATCGTAAATGGCCACATTGGCATTGCCATCAAAGGCGGCACCACCGCCGGCACAATCGCGGTAAACGCGCAAGGAAACGGTATAAAGATTATTCCCCTGACAACTATAGGTGATTTCGCCACCAATAAGGTGAGCGGCTTTTAAAGAGCTGACAGAGAGCAGCAACAGGACCAATAGAAATCCGGTACGTTCTAATAACTTCATTTAGGCAGGGTTAGGGATCGTGAAGATAGGATTATTTTTAAGCGTGAGGAAGAGCCCCGTCCAATGCGTACTTTTGAGCTATGATTCACAAAATCGCCATCATTGGAAACGGAAAGGTAGGCACATTCCTGGCGAAGGCCTTTGCCAAAATGGGCCTGGATGTGAGTGTTTACGCGCGAAATCCTAAATCTGCTTCTCAAAAAAAGCTCAGTGAATTAGGTGATGATTCCGACCTCTGTATTATCTGTATTGCCGATCGAAACATTGCGGAGCTCACCAAATGTATACCGGCCCAAAAAGGCATTATAGCCCATAGTTCGGGTACGGTTCCTTTAGAAGCCCTGGATAGTCGCCATCCTAATCGTGGCATTTTCTACCCCTTAATGAGCTTACAGGCCCACAGCGATTTAGATATTAAAACTATTCCCTTTTGTTTAGAAGCTTCGGCTGATACGACCCTCCGGGATTTGAAAAGCTGGGCCCAGGCTTTGGAGCTCACCTATTATGAGATCAACAGTAAAAAGCGCAAGCAATTACATCTGGCGGCGGTCATTAGCCATAATTTCAGCAATTTCCTCTACCATTGGGCCTGGCAAGAACTTACTAAAGTTGATATCGACTTTAAAATTCTTAAACCCCTTTTAGCACAGCAGGTTAATAGCCTGAATAGCAAAGATCCTTTACTCCAACAAACCGGTCCGGCGGTACGTGGTGATCAAAGCACCATTATGGCCCACCAGGAACTCTTGGAAAATCCGGAACTTGCAGACCTTTATCAAAAGCTTAGTACCCTCATTCAAAAGAGCAATGAAGAAAAATTATAAGGAACTCCTCCACCCTATTAAAGCCTTTATCTTCGATATGGACGGCGTTCTGAATAGTGGAAACCTGGCCATTGGTCAGGATGGCAAACCCATCCGCAATCTCAATAGCAAAGACAGTTATGCCATCCAACTGGCCGTTCGCAAAGGTTATAAAGTGGGCCTCATTTCCGGTGGTTCCTGCGCGGGCATTAAAACCCGACTACAAGGCTTAGGCCTAACCGATATTTACATGAGTATCCCCCATAAGTTGGAAGCTTGGAACGACTTTTTAGCGGTCTATGAGCATGAAGGCTTGCAGCCGGAGAACATCCTTTATATGGGAGACGATATTCCGGATATTCCCGTTCTCAAGGAAGCTGGTGTAGCTTGCTGCCCCCAAAATGGAGTGCCCGAGGTCCGCCAATTGGTAGATTATGTTTCGCCCCATTTAGGCGGCGATGGCTGTGCTCGCGATGTGATTGAACAATGCCTCAAGGTGCAGGATAACTGGATGCTGGAAGACGATTTTAGATGGTAAAAATTCTTCGACTGATACGTTGGCCCAATTTGCTGATGATCGTATTTATTCAATACCTCATCCGCTTTAGCTTTACCGAAGCCCTTAATATGCCCCATGCCCTGGATCATTGGTATTATGCTTTGGGGGTTCTCTGCTCAGTACTTTTAGCGGCCGGTGGTTATATCGTAAACGATCTTTTCGATCTGGAAACGGATACCACCAATAAACCCAAACGCATTACTATTGGCAAGGGCATAAGTGAAGATAGGGCCTGGTACCTCTATTTTAGCTCGGTGATTCTGGCTGCAGTGTGTGCCTATTTTTTAGCTCATCAGGTAGCATTGGAAGGCCTTTGGCTTATTGCACCCCTGGCCTCTCTGCTGCTCTACCTTTATGCTACCAATTTTAAGAAACGTCCTTTAATCGGAAATATATTGGTTTCGCTACTTAGCGCCATGCCCGTGTTTTTGGTGGCTGTTTTTGATCTTCTTCCAGCGGCTACCGAAGAAAACGCTGAAATGGTACAACAAGGATTTCGGGTCTTAATGTACTATGCGGCCTTTGCCTTTTGGCTTACGCTGATTCGAGAAATCGTAAAAGATATGGAAGATCGCAAGGGCGATACCATGGCTGGCTATCAAACCCTGGCCATCATTATGCCTGAGCGCGGATTAAAAGCTGTGCTCATCGTTTTAATTGCCATTGCCTTAGCCCCTATTATTTGGTACGCTCAGGATTTGTTAAGCATGGGCGGGAATTTAAGCTCTGCACTTTATATCCTACTGGCGGTGGCATTACCATTGGTTTTTATAGGCTTTCGCCTGATGCGTGCCAGTGTTGCCTCGGACTTTCATCGCATTAGTAGCTTCACAAAAATTGTGATGCTTTTGGGCATCCTTAGCATGCCTTTCTTCACCCTTTCATTATTGTATCAATGGCCTTAAAATGGCAAGAAAGCCCCATTTTACTGGGATCGCAATCACCACGCAGGGCGCAATTACTAAAGGATCTGGGACTTAGCTTCCGGCAGTGTAAAGCGGATTTGGAAGAAGTATATCCAGCCGAACTTAAGGCCGGAGCCATCGCAGAGTTTTTAGCCGAAGCCAAAGCTGATGTCTTATCTGCCGAAAGGCAAGCCCACGAAATATTGATTTGCTCCGATACCGTAGTTTGGAATAAGGGACAATCGCTGGGAAAAGCCGCCAATCGCGAAGAAGCTTTGGCCATGTTAGCCGCCCTCTCCGGGGGTGAGCACGAGGTTATTACCGGAGTTTGCTGCATTGCCCCCGAAGGGAAAACGGTGTTTTCGGATATCTGCAAAGTACGCTTCCGCGTGATGGATCAAGCGGAAATGGAATACTATGTAGATACTTATAAACCCTATGATAAGGCCGGTGCCTATGGTATTCAGGAGTGGATTGGCCTGGCCGCCATTGAAGCTATTGAAGGTTCCTTTTTTACGGTTATGGGTCTACCCAGCCATCGAATCGTAAACTACCTGAAAGAGCGCTCTTAAGAATGCCGCTTTTTTCGTATTATGGCCGGCCTTAATACGCACTATGGATCAAAAAGCGCCTCTCGGACTCGCCCTCATCCCCATTCTCTTTCTTATCAGTTTACTGGCTATAAATGTGCTGGGGGTTTTTGGCGATTCTGCATTGGACGGATCCAACCAAATGATCCTGATTCTCAGTGGTGCCGTGGCCGGCCTAATTGGAATTATACGCGGTACCAGTTTCGATGATCTTATTGAAGGCATTGCCCATTCGATAAAATCCACCACCGGAGCCTTAATTATCCTCTTGTTGATTGGCTCCCTCGCTGGCGCCTGGATGATTAGCGGGGTTATTCCGGCCATGATTTATTACGGTTTAAAAATTCTGAGTCCCGGAATTTTCCTTCCCGCCACCGCTATTATCTGTGCCTTAATCTCCCTGGCTACCGGCAGTAGTTGGGGTACCAGTGCTACGGTAGGTATTGCCCTGATTGGTATTGGTCAGGCCCTGGGAATGAACGAAGCCATGGTTGCCGGGGCCGTAGTTTCCGGTGCTTATTTTGGCGATAAGCTCTCTCCCTTGTCTGATACCACCAATCTAGCACCAGCTATGGCTGGTACCGATCTCTTCACCCATATTAAGTACATGCTGTATACCACTATTCCATCCTTTACCATTGCCCTGATTGCCTTTGCTATTATGGGTTTTATGCAGGATGGACAGGGTAGCATTGCCGAGATTGATCCCCTCTTATTGGAACTGGAGCAAACCTTTAATTTAAGTCCCTGGCTCTTTCTGGTGCCAGCCTTAGTTATTGTTTTAATTGTGCGTAAAATGCCGGCCCTCCCCGCTATCTTAATTGGTGCCTTAGCAGGCTTATTGGCTGCATTAATATTCCAATACGATTTACTGGTATCTCTGGCCGATTCCAATAGCGCAAAGGAGATCTATAAAATTCTAATGAATGCTTTAACCGTAGATGTGAGCATTCCTGCCCAACATTCCATTTTGGTGGAACTCCTAAATTCATCGGGTATGGCGGGCATGCTCAATACTGTTTGGTTGATTATTGCCGCTATGATCTTTGGGGGTGCCATGGAGGCCTGTGGTTTTTTACAGAGTTTATCGGCTGCCCTATTACGCCTGGCCAAAGGGGTATTCTCCCTGATTGCCACCACCTTCGCCACCAGCTTTGTGGTGAATTTTACGGCCAGCGATCAATACCTGGCTATTGTAATCCCCGGTCGCATGTATGCCGATGCCTATAAAAAACAAGGCTTAGCGCCCGAAAACCTCAGTCGAACCCTGGAAGACAGTGGCACCGTAACCTCGGTACTTATTCCCTGGAATACCTGTGGTGCCTATCAAAGTGGCGTTTTAGGAGTAGATACCGCGGCCTATGCACCTTATGCGGTCTTCAATTACCTTAGCCCCATTATGACCTTAATTGTAGCGGGAATAGGTTATAAGATTCGTCGCTTGGTAGCGCCAAAAGAAGCGGCTTAATCGACACGAATACCATAAATACTGCCATCGGTATACTCCTGCAGCAAATCGCTTTTAGACCAATAAATTAAGCTGTCTGAGTGATTTTCCAGCTTCTCAATTTGATAGAGCCTGGTCATTTTTCGAGAACTTAATTCTAAGGGGCGCAGCAGCACCGTATCCTTCGATACCGATTCTATATAATAGCTGGAATAGCCACCACCTGGCACTCTATAGCGCAGGTAATAACCCATTTCCGGATTCTTGATTTTTTCCAAATCGGCGGCATTTGAATTTTGAATCACCGGTATCATTATCGCGATGAAAATCGCCAAAACAAATAAGCCACTGAACTGCCATAGCGGGGCCCGATGTTTCCCTTTTAAATTCATCAAACGCACTTGTTCCGAATCTCGCAGACTTTTAAGTTTAATCTTGCTTCCACAATTCAAGCATCTTAGGCTGAGCTTCTTTCTAAAAGCAAGAGTAGGAATCCAAAAGATGCGCAAATGTTTCCTGCTCACTTCAAGCTCTACCCCTTCTTCCTTATCAGAACAATGCGGGCATTGAATACCGTGATCTATATCTGTATAAATACTATACTTGCGAATTCCCCAGATTATCATAAGGTTCTTTTTATTGCTTCTTACCGATAACTAAAGTATTGGTTTCCTTCACCTTCTCCATCCGTGTCCAATGCAAATCGCCGGCTGCTTGCAGGGCATGGTAAAATTCATATTCCGCTGCTTCCGGCATTAATTGGATGCCCAGATTAATCAAAATTTGGCCTTGGTTACTGAGTCCTTTTATGAGTAATTGAGCCCAGTCGGCAGTCAGAAACTGTGCGGGTATATTTCGATCGATAAAAAGATCGCAAATCACTAAATCGTAGGTCATTGAGTTTTGCTGCATAAAGGCCAGGGCATCCGCCTGATGGATCTTGAGCCTGGAATCCGCACAAATTCCAAATTCGCGGCAAGCAATAGCAATAGCCACGGGATCGAGCTCCACTGCATCTATCTCGCCTTGAAAATCAAATTTTGTACGCAGGGATTCGACTACGCTCCCTCCTCCTAAACCTAAAAGCAATACCCTTTGGACTGATGTTAAATCGATATGCTCCAATCCACGCTCGAGAATTTCCTGCAAGGAACCAAAGGAATAATTCGCTTCCGGAGAATCGAGCATCACTTGCCCATCGATATAGTTTAACTCCAGTCGCCCGCTTAATTCAGAGGAATAGCTCTTTCGTAAAGGCCAAAGAAAACTCAACCAATATCTCCAGTTCTTCTTCATGGATAGAAATATTAGTGAGACTTTTTCCGCACCCTACTCAAATCCAATAGGTTTAAGGCATTGCCTCCCAAACCTTCTATGCTATTGGGGTAAAAGCGCAATACCTGATCGTAGTAAAGCGGAATAATGGGGGCCTCATCCATCACCAGTGAATCCATTTGCTGATAGAGCTTTATGCGCAAGCTATCATTGGCAGTGCGTGAAGCGGCTTCATATAATGAATCGAAAGTAGCGCTGCTATAGCGACTGTAATTAGGTCCATTGGGTGCCTGATTAGGGCTGTAAAAAAGCGAGAGATAGTTTTCCGCATCGGGATAGTCAGCAATCCAACTGGCGCGGAAAAATGGACTCTTGCCAGTGGCCATCGCCTGTCTTAAGGTACTGGGTGGATTTAGCTCCACTTTAATCCGAATTCCTCTTTTGGCCGCTTCGCCTTGCAGGTATTCACATAAATCCAAATAGGAACTATTGGTTTGCAATCGCAATTCGGGTAAGCCTTTACCTCCCGGATAACCCGCCGCTGCCAATAAGGAATCCACCTTCTCCGGTTGATAGCTATAACCATAATTAGCGCTAGAGTCATAGGCCGGCAATCCTTTGGGAATCATCCCTTGCTCGGCAGCAGTGCCCACATTATTGCGAAGGAAGCGCATCATCTTACGACGGTCGAAACAGTAATTCAAGGCCTGACGTAATTCTTTGATTTGCCAGTACTGCGTTTCTGGCAAGCCCGCTTTGGGGTCCATTAAAAAGGCTAAATACTCCGTATTGAGATAAGGCTGACGATATAGGCTAAAGCCCTCCTGATATTTGGCGCGCAATTCACCTTCCGGACTCAATAACTCATCTTTATAGGAAGCATCCAAGCCAGAGAGGAAATCCAAATTGCCCTTTAGAAATTCCAAAAAGGCACTTTGCTTATCGCTAATAAAGTCTACCGCCACCGCTTCCAGATAGGGCAAAGAATTTCCTTCTTCATCCTTCTGATAATAGGCTTTGTTCTTTCTCAGAACCAGCTTTTCATTTTCCAGCCAAATCTTAAAATAGAAAGGGCCGGTTCCTACCGGATGCTGACTAAACTCTGATCCATAATAGGCAATGGCTTCCTGAGGTACCACTGAGCAATACTTCATGCTTAGAATACCTAAGAAGGGAGCAAAAGGCTTTTGCAGATGAATATCAATTTGATAGTCACCATTTACCTTAATCGAATCCACTAAATTCAAAACCCATGAGCCGGGGGCCGCTAATTGTGGATCACGCAAACGGTTGAGGGAATACAGTACATCGGAGGCTTTAAGCTCTCGGGTACTATCTTCCCCAAAGCAGGCATTGGGATGGAAATAGACATTGGGGCGGAGCTGAAAACGATACAAGCGACCGCTGTCCAAGACTTCCCAAGATTCGGCTAAATCGGCTTGTACTTGTAATTGATCGTCCATGCGCACCAGGCCGTTAAACAACTGATGGCAAGCCCAAATATTAGCTTGATTCCTGGCAAAGGCCGGATCCAAACTACTGATTCCCGCCGCTTCATTATAGCGGAAAACCGTATTAAGGTCACGCTCCGGTGGTCCGCCACAAGCGCCTAAAATCAGAGCGAAAATTATGATTGATGCTTTGCGCATTAAAAAGTGTAGCGTAATCGATAATTGCCAATCGTTCCTCCCGACCAGCTTGGTAAGGCCAGGCCAAATAAATTGCTCAGTCCTCCTTGCATATGCCAGTGTCGGTTGATTTTCCAGTCTAAACCTAAATCCCAGGAAAGACCATTAAATCCGCCATAGGCCAGACCGGTATTGACCTTAAACTTCTTCCAGCGATAGCCGTATCCTACCGCTGTTCTGGGAATCCAATTGGGTAAATGTATATACTCCAGATCCGCATAAGCAAATTGCTTCTTAAAATGATAGCGATAATTGAATTGCAGTCTAAAGGGGAGCATTTTCCATTTGGCAGCTCTACTGCCTCCAACCACTCCATCAGATAGGGAGTCGATTAAGTTGTTGAAGGAACCTTCTGATAGATCAAAGAGGTTCCCCAAATTGATACCCTCGAAGCTAAAGCTCGAATCGCGATCAATCTGCAGCCAATCCGGCATATTAACCGCACCTAAATCATAGGCCGCCAAACTAAATTCATGATTACCGAAGCGCTCGTGAGTTTCTAGATTTAAAGCTAAACCCCAACCATTAATGGAATAGGCGGTAGTAGCTCCACTCTGTCCAAAATGATAGGCTCCGGCAAAGTCGATATTAGAACCATCCGGCGCGGTAGTTAAGCTAGCTTGCCCGGTACTGTGGTCATCTAAGGTATGCATCGACACCAGCGATAAGCCTACTGAAACCGGGAGGGTATCGATTAAAAAACTGTATTGATAACCGATGCCAGAGTAAAACCAGGATTGATAATTAAAATCACTGATATCTTGGGCCTCTCCTGCGGTAGCACGATTCCCATAGAGAAAGAGTCGTACAAGGTCCGGACTCATTGCCAGACTATTATAAGAACGATTATAGATAAAAATGGCATTCTGAGGCCTATCCAAATAAGGGGCCTTATAGGCTTCTGTTTTTTCCCTTTCGAAGGCCAATCGAAAATCCCAACTTTGAATGGAGCCCAAACTGAGGCCATCGCCAGAGGCGGCCGACATCATTTCCGCCTTTTCGGAATCATCCACAAAGTCACCGTAAAAGAACTCTAACAATTGTGCAGTAGACCACTGCATACTAGCCCCACCTTGCACTGTACTCATTTCTAAATAGGGCCTTTGCAGGTATTTAAAGCGGGCTGGAATTTGAATATTTAGGTCCTTCTGGCTGCTATCGGTTTGCGCTTGCAGGGATAGGCCCAAGCCCAGAAGCAATAGAATTAAACTCTTTTTCATCCTCCTTTGTCAGTAGATAAGCGGAAGTCAGCTATCAATTGTAAATCCAGGTAATTATCTGAATAAATCTTTACCATTCCACTTTGCGGATCAGTATTGAAGCTGGTTTTAAAAATCATGAAGTGGGTATTCTGTAAAGAACGAAGCTTGGAACCCTGAATGCTGTATTTCACGGTGCTGGATTTAGGTCCAACACTCCGTTGATTAGCATCCACATCGGCCGCTGCAACGGCATCCGAACTAAAAAGGGTATCGATAGGAATACCGCCATTATTAAAGAGTACGATATCTACATTGGCCTGAAAGGGAAAAGAATTCTCGGCCTTCAAAATCAAATCGCCACCTTTCATGCGCCAGTCCTTATCTACGGAGATATATTCGAAATCCATGGTATCCTGGAGGGCAATATCATTCAAGCTTAAATGCAAGGGAATTACCGCCTGTAAATTGGCTTCGATTCCATAATTGGTATTTAAGAACTGATCAAAAATGGGACTGGGTGTAGAGCCATTCATATAGGCCTCCATGGCAAAGTCCATATGCGTAGGGAAAATTTCGACCAAATCCTGAATATTACTGCTGTTCTTATCCAAATTCACGGTCAGTCTACCGGGAACAGGTAGTGCACCAGGACTAGGCTCGGTAGCTCGATCCAGATTAAAATTATAGGCTAACTGATTCCAGGTTAAGTTGCGCGTTTGATCATCATTGCGGGAGCTTAAATTCAGAATCTTAAAATTGAAGGGAGCCCCAATATAGTTTTCTATCTCTAGCTGCAATTGCACATCATCCAATTCGATACTACCTGAAAAGAATTCAGAAACCGATTCCAATTCCACCTGATCATCACCAATAATGGTATCATATCCCAAGAAGCCATAACCACGGTCGGCAATCAGATTTTTAATTCCGGTTTTTACATAAACACTGTCTTGTAAGGAGAGGCTAATAATGCGGCCGGTACTATCTATACTGCCAATAAAGGTGGTGTAGAAGGTATTGTGAATATTGGCCGAATTAGGCATTCCTTGAAGGTCGAGGGTATAGTTACGAACCGGAATTTCCACGTATTCATTTACCACCTGCCCATTGGCTGCGGCGGGAATCACTCGCAAAAACTGAAGGATGCTACCATTATTGGTAGCGCCGGGTAAGATATAGGAGAGGTTGATACTATCGTTGATGGTGCTATAGGCATCCATATAAATATCTCCTTCGGAAACATGCACAGAAGTCAATAAGGCCGAAGGCGGATAAATAAAGGCCTCCCCTGTTTCATTAAATAAATCCTGAGCCGGGAATACGGCCGTGGCCGAAACCGGATCCAGTTTATCCAAGGTTACCTGTAAATCCAAAGCATCGGAAGTATCGACCAATACAGTACCACTGCCACTTCCGGGCGAATCCAAATTAATTAAAGAAGCTTGAAGATTTCCTTCTATCAAGAAATTATTAATCAATTGAATAGAGTCGTAATGCACGGCTCCACTTGGCAAACTAGCCAAGGTGTTTTGCACGATATAAGAACCGGCATTTACATTTTGGATACCATACTGAAGGTTGGTAATATCAATGGGGAAATTATTTTGGATGCGCAGGACCAACCAGCCATTTCGCAAAATCATACTTTGGAAATAATCTGTGGCATCGATATTAAAATTGCTGGGCCCTACATTGGAAATAGGAGGAATATTCTGCTGAGTTCCATTGGCCGCAACCAATAAGGCTCCTTGCAAGCCCATTTGCATGGCGATTTGCCCTAAGGAAATTCGATTGTGAATGGTACGAGCGCCCAGGGTAATGTTTTGCAATTTGGCCGTATTCTCAAACTCCTCATTAAAAGGAGGGGCAATTTCGCCGGGCTTTAAACTGGCCAGGTTCTCGCGTAGGACAATTTGCAGCTGCCCATCGGCACTACTTTGCAGAGTGGAATCTAAATCGGTTAAATCGCGAATATCTACTCGCGTTTTTAAAATGGGAACCAGGGCATCTACCTCCCAATCTGCCGGCTGAATTTCAGGCCTGCAGCCAACCAGAACCCCAAGTCCAATTAAAAAACAGAGTAGGGTAAAGTTCTTCAAGGGCTTTATTTTGTGGCAATTTACAAAATGCACCCTAGCCTTGAGAGCTCCGCTTAGGCTTTGGTATCTTCGCAGCTAAATTTTAGCAATGACCATCCTCTATCATAATAGCTCCCAAATCATTCAAATTGAAGATCAGGGTCGTTTGTACAAACGCGGTTCTGAAATGTCGGAAATGCCCATCCTGGATAAGGGTTGGATGCTGGTTGAAAATGGGAAAATTATCGACTTAGGGAGTGGTAAAGCTCCGGGCTGCGAGCGTTATGATGAATCCATTGACCTGCAAGGAAAATTGGTTTTACCCGCCTTTGTAGATAGTCATACCCACTTAGTTTACGCCGCCAATCGCGAAGATGAATTTGCCATGCGCCTGTCTGGTAAATCTTATGCCGAGATTGCCGCTGCTGGCGGAGGAATCTTAAACTCGGCCCGCAAATTAGCCGAAGCACCAGAAGAAGCCCTTTTACACGGAGCCTATCATCGCTTGCAGGATTTAATGCGCATGGGAACTGGTGCCCTGGAAATTAAAAGTGGATATGGCCTAAGTACGGAAAGCGAGCTTAAAATGCTGCGCATCATCCGTCAGTTAAGGGAAAAGTCGGGTCTGGATATCAAGAGTACTTTTTTAGGTGCTCATGCTATTCCAGAGAAATTTAAAGGCGATCAAGAAGGCTATGTGAATTTGGTAATTGATGAAATGTTACCGGCTGTAGCGGAGGAATCTTTAGCCGATTATGTGGATGTTTTCTGTGAGAAAGGCTATTTCGATCTCGATCAAAGTCTACGAATTTTAGAAGCGGCGAAGGCCTATGGTTTAAGTGCCAAGGTGCATGTAAACCAGTTCAATAGCCTGGGCGCCATAGAAGCCATGGTGGATTTAGGTGCACTTTCTTTAGATCATTTAGAAGTGATGAGCCCTAAGGAAATTAGCTACCTGGCCGACAGTCAAACTATTGCCACCGCCTTGCCCGGTTGCAGCCTCTTTTTAGATATTCCCTATGCTCCGGGTCGCGCCTTAATTGATGAAGGCGGAATTTTAGCCTTGGCTACCGACTTTAATCCTGGCTCTGCGCCTGGAGGCAATATGGCTTTAATGATGAGCCTGGCCTGCACCCAAATGAAGCTGAGCACTGAAGAAGCTTTGGTAGCTGCTACCCTGAATGGTGCCGCGGCCATTGAAATGAGTGATGAAATTGGCAGCTTGGAACGCGGAAAATGGGCTAACTTTATTACTCTGCCTCCTGGTTTTAGTTTAGCTTCCATCCCCTATCACTTTGGGCATAATTTAATTATGGACCTCTACCTTAAAGGCGAAAAGAAATTATGAAGCATTTACGATTTTTAGAAAGCCACCAACTCCGAGACCATACCTTTCCCCGTAAAGGCGAAAGTAAATTTGGTGAGGCGGTGCAGCTTATTAGCAGTCTAGAAGGTTTAAAATCCAAAGATTTCCGCTTTGTGATTGTGGGTATAATGGAAGACATTGGGGTGCGTGCCAATTTAGGGAAAGCCGGATGTGCACAGACCTTCCAGTACTTGCTCTCCCCCCTTTGTAATATTCAAGTGAATCGTTTCCTGGATGCCTCTAATGTAGCTCTGGGTCCTATTTTGGAATTTAAGGACTTGATGGATGAAGTGCGCAATCTCGATCAAAATCGAGAGCAGGATCTAATGCGAATGCGTGAGATTACGGCACAAATTGATGATAGCGTTTCAAGCTTGATCGAAGCTATTGCCAAGGAAGGAAAAGTCCCCATTGTGATTGGCGGTGGACATAATAACTCTTACGGCATTATTAAGGGGATTTCCCAAGCCCGCAAATCAGATATCGATGTTTTGAATATTGATCCTCATGCCGATTACCGAGCCCTGGAAGGTCGCCATAGTGGCAATGGCTTTAGCTATGCTCGCGAAGAAGGATATTTGGGTCGTTATGCGGTTTTTGGCATGCATGAATCCTACAACAATCAAGATATCCTTGAGAAATTCAGAGCTTCTGCTGATTTGTATTATCTCACCTACGATGAGCTTTTAACCTTTAGTACAGATGAGCGCGATCGTTTGTTTAAGGATGCCTTGCGCTGGTTAGGTCCCGGCCCCATTGGTTTGGAATTGGATATGGATAGCATTACTGCCTTTCCGGTGAGTGCCTTAAATGCCAGCGGTTTTACCATGCGCCAGGCTCGCACACTAGTAAAAACGGCCGCTGCCTTAGCCAGTCCCTACTACTTTCATTTAGCAGAAGGAGCACCAGAACTAGCCACTAATGCCACCGAAGCAGAACTCAGCGCTAAAGCCATGGTCTATTTAATCACCGATTTCATTAAGTCGCATCAGGCGGAAGCCTAAAAACAAAAAAGGCCCTGTTCCGAAAAACAAGGCCTTTAAATATTCTTAAGCTATGGATTAGAGTCCTAGCTTTTTGCGCAATGCTTTAGGCAGGGCATCTTTATGCATCATGATGCCAATAGTTTTGTAAGCCACAAATGCCTCAGAAGCATTGAGGTAACCATTGCGGAAGTCGTTGGTTAACTTCTCGCCCCAGCTATTCTTAACGATATAGTAGATATTGCCATCCTGATCTTTTACAATTCCGGTAATCAACATGCCGTGATCATCAGTGGTTTCGTAATTATCATAGGCCTCCTGACGGTTTTCCTGGGTGATTTCCTTTTCAGGTTTCGGACTATCGAACATTGCAGCACGCTCCTCTTTGCTCATATCCGCATAATCAGTGGCGGGAACGATGGCTACTCCATTGCGTATAGAGAAACCTTTTTCGCTTACGTCGGTAGCCCAGGCTACGGTATAACCTTCATTAAGAGCTACGTCCAATGCGCCCATCATATCTTCTAAAGGTACATTATAAGCTTTGCCCCAGGCCCAGTTATCGGGCACCTGAATCATTACTTCTTCGTAGAAAGGATTATGGGTGAAGGAAGTTAACTGCACATAGTCATCGGGATTAATACCTAAATACTCATCAGCAAAGCTGCGTGGAGTGTAGGTTTTTCCTTCGTACTCAAAGCTCTCTGGATATTCACCCAAGTAGGCATCCAAAGTGGCGTTAACGGCCTCGCGCCAAACTGGAGTAAGGCTACCGTTCTTGTTTTTGATTACCTCATCGAGCATCGACTTTAATAAGGCTTCCAGTTCGCCGTGATTGTTGATGTCGGTTCCATAATCTAAACCTTCGTATACTTCTTGTGGAACCGCACCGTATTTGCGGATCACGTACATCACATCGGGTAAAGCACCACCCTGGGCAAAATTGAGGTATCCGTGTAGGCGAACGTATTTCTCAGCTTTATCGAAATAGACATTACGCACGGTAAACATTTCAGAAATATCTACCGGCTTTTTACCCATACGGAGCATTTCGCTCTCTACAAATCCGGTAGTAGCATAGGACCAGCAAGTTCCGCTACGACCTTGATTCTTTACAGGAGTGGCTTCTAAATCCACCACGGTAGTAAAGTTAAATCCAGCGGTATCTGCGCCATTATCTTTTACCTTATTGATCAGGTCTACCTGAGCTGATGCACTACCAGCCAGGAGAGCGCCTATAAATAGAGCTCTGTACTTCATCTTTATTTATTTGGATTATCGATTTGTTCTAAAAGTATTTCCACTGCTTTTTGGAGCTGTGCATCTTGGTTTGCAGCGCGACTAGCAGGTGGGTTTTCTACAATTACATCCGGAACGGCCGGGCCATTTTCCATATTCTCGCCGGTACTCTTTACATACCAAGCTCGGAAGGGTAAACGGATAAAGGCTCCATTGAGTAAACTTGCACCTCCGGTTGAAATTACGGCGCCAAATGTAGGCTTTCCTACCAAAGTACCATGATTAAGCGTTTTGTAAGCGTGACTAAAGATTTCTGCATTGGAATAGGAGCTCTCATTACAGAGGGCTACCGAAGGCTTAGTCCAGGCGGCTAAAGGCAAGCGCTCACTATAAGGATAGTACTCGCTAAATTTCTTATTCTCATCTAAGCTGGTAGCAGCGCCACGTGGAATGGTATAGGCATGTTGACGCACATTGAGCACGGCCATTAGGTAGTCGGTTGTCCAACCACCACCATTAAAGCGCACATCAATTACGATACCTTCTTTGCCATAGCCGGAGGCCATTAATTCGCGTTCGAAGCGCTCAAAGCTGGGCTTATCCATACCGCGAATGTGGATATAGCCTAAACGCCCATTGGAATACTTCTCTACCAAGGCCTTGCGGCTTTCTACCCATTCTTCATACAATTGGGCATTAATGCTGCGAGCCGGACGAATAACAATCTCTTGACTTTCGCCATTACGCTCTAATTGCACCAAAATGGGTTCCCCCACAGTGGCGGTCCAATAGGAATAGAAGTTTCGAGCTTCGTTTAGGTCTTCCCCATTTATATGAGTGATAAGATCCCCTACCTTCAGATTGTTTTTAGAACGATCGGCGGGCGTATTGGCCACCAAGCGCGTAACCCGTGCTCCTTTGGATTCCATTTTCACTTCGATACCCAAACGGCCAGTAGATTCTCTTTGCAGGTCCTCTTCGCCACCAAACATATATAAGCCCGTATGGCTGGCATTTAAGCGACCGAGCATCAGATTGTAAACGAAGGTGAAATCATTATCGGTAGAGGCTTTCAAAGCCCAATCCTGATAATATTCGCTCAACTTCTCCCAATTCTGACCATGGTAATTCGGATCATAGAATTGATCCCGAATTAAGCGGAAGGCCTCCTGATAAACCTGTTGGCGCTCTGCCTCTTTATCGAGGGTCATCTTTTCTACATAGCTGTAGGAAGTAGTTTTCTTGTTGCCTAGATTCAGATGTTTTAAGCTGCCTCTACTTAGGAAGTAAATTCCCTTATGATCTTTGTCCCACTGAATGGTATTGGGGTTCATTCCACCTTTAGTGAGTTGGGTGAGATCACTGCCATCAAATTGAATTTGGTAGAGATCAGAGCCTTCACTACTTACGCTATAGCGGGTGAAGTAAAGGGTTTCGCCATCATCCGAAACCAATACCTGCGATTCATTTCCGCTGTAAGATGTTACCTGCTCGAGGCGATCGTAGATATTCTCAAAGTCTATTTCCAAAGCCTTTACCTCTGGTTTTTTGTCCTTCTTTTTATCCTTGTCTTCTTCTTTATCCTCTTCTTCCTTTTTCTCCTCCTCAGGCTCATCATTAAAATAATAGCCTTCTTCGCGCTCTTCTTCAGATTTCAACCAATCTTCACGCTTCAGCCAAACAAACCAAACATCGGCATTGTCATTATTGCGGTCGGAGATAAAGGCCAGTTTAGAGCCATCCTTGCTCCAATTTGGGCTGTAATCATTACCCGGGTGCATGCTGATATTCACCGGCTCAGACTTGCCATCTACCGCTTGAATGTATACCTCAGTATTGAAATTGAGATCATCACTATTGTAGGCCAGATAACGACTATCCGGGCTCCAAGCCAATCCATTGGCCCGATGCCAGGCATCTAATAAAGTAGTAATAGTTCCAAGGCTGCCATCTTCTTTTACTTCAGCCACCTGCAATTTGGTACCACCCTCAATAAAGGCCAGTTTCTTGCCATCGGGAGAAAGCAGTGCATCGCGCAAATCCCCCTTGTTTTGGAAGTAAAGACTGGTTTTATGACGCAGGCTTTCAAAGAGATCATGCTTTTTAGGATCGGTAGAAGTAGCCTGATAGAATCGGTATTGATTTCCTTCGCGATCGGAGCTAAAGATCACCGTGCTATCATTTAAGAAAAGAGCCTCGCGATCGTAGAAAGGATGCTCACTAAGGTTTTGAGTGCGCGACTTTTCATCATCGAGGGTACCGATAAACACTTCACCATGGGATTCGAGAATAACATTCTTCCCATTAGGAGAAAGACTGTAATGGCTAATGCGATTGCGCATGGTCTCCTGCTCTACCGGATAAAAACGGTAATCGGCGCGCAAGTCGATGTCAAGAGTTTTCACTTCCGACATTTTAGCAAGACTTGCCAGATACCAGCGGTCTTTGCGCGCATAGAGCACCTTTCCGGCGGCAATATCAAAATCGTGAATGCCTTCTTTACTGAAATTGGTCAACCACTTTTCGCTGCCTTCCAAAGAAAGCTCCTTCAGATTATAGCGACCTTCCTTAGCACTTAAAAAAACTAAGGTTTTAGTGTCTTTCCATTGGGGATAGATGTCGTTTACGGTATTATCCGTCAATGCTTTATAACTCTGATCCTTGGTATCATAGAGCCAAATTTCCTGATCGGCCGGACCGGAATAATTCTCGCGACTGGCTCGGCAAGAACCACGCATAAAGGCAATATATCTTCCGTCGGGAGAGGCCACGGCATGCGTACCCAGGGCATCCATAAAACGCTGTGGGGTGGCATTATTGGGATCAATGCGATGTAATTCCGAATCCCATTCTACCGTAACATAAGCGCGTTCAGAGCTAAACAAAATGCCAAGTTCAGGATGCCAATCGCTTAGGTTATCACCGGCAGCATGATAAGTTTTTCGCTCCGGGTAACCACCATTAAGGTCCAGGGTAAAGATGTCGCTATTGCCAAATCGATTGGAGTTAAAGGCTATTTGCGAACCATCGGCATTAAATACCAATGGGCCATCATAAGCCTCATGCAAGGTTAGGCGATAGGGTTTCCCTTCTTGCTGGGGCCAATACCATATATCTCCTTGATAACTAAATGCCAGGGAATTGCCATCAGGCGAAAGCCGGGCATGACGAACAAAGCTTTGGGCCGGAAGGACAATGGAAAGTCCCAAACCCAAAAAGGTTAGTGCCAGTTTCTTCATAAATCGTGTGCTATTAAAACCGGATTAGGGGTTTTCATCGGTAAGCCACGAATATAAGGATTGGCACAGAATTCCTCTAGGACATAGACCGACGAGTCTCCCTATAGTGGTATTCGGCCCGCGCAACCTTAGTCATATTACCTTTTGGATTGAGCTCATGGCAATGAATTTTGAGTACATAGCTACGGTGATTACCCGCACTGATATTGGCGCGTATTTGCATACGGGCTGCAGGCTTTGGCGTCTTATAGGTTTGCAATTGCACCTCTTGACGCACCAAGCTGATGTTATTGGGTAAAAGAGCCGCAATACGATCATAAAGCTTTTGAGCCTGACCTTCCACTTCCTGCAAGGTTAGCCACTCGGTGTTTTTGGCTTTTGAAGGAAGATCGAATTGATGCTGTAATTCTCTCTTTTTCTGCTTTTCCAATAAACTGATAAATGCACTCATGGCCTTTTCAATTTGGGTTCAATACGATTTAAAAGAAAAAGCCCCCGCTAGATTACTCTCGCGGGGGCTTTTCAGTTCCTATTAGATTAGCTCTATCAGATCCCATAAAGACGCCCCGCTTGGAAAATATTCCAAGTGCGGTACATGCCTTTATTACTATGAGATTGTTTCGCCATTATTATGAAAACGAATATATGAATAAAGATGACAGAGCCAACTTACTGGGCGCTATTTGTTTAAAATAATTTGGATAGGTATATTTTTTAATGGCCATTCGCCTTGATCGGTCTCCACTTTAGCGATCTCTTCCACCACATCCATTCCCTTTACTACCTGACCAATTACCGTATGCTCTTGATCTAAATGGGGACTCCCTCCTATGGTCGAATAGAGCTGGACTTGATCCGCATTTAAAGTGATATCATACTCCTCCTCCATTAATTTTAATTGCGCCGGACTATAGGTCTTTCCCAAATTGATGTAAAATTCGAAAGGATCCGACTTCTTTTCAGGATTGTTGGAATAAGATCGAGCCATGGCTACCGATCCATACGAATGGTAATTGATACCCAAGGCCTCTGCCGGTAATTCATATTTGCCAATCTTATCCCTGCGTTTCTTTAAGCTGTACTCATCATTATTCCCAGCTTGAATAACGTGGCCTTTACTTACCCGATGAAACCAGGTACCATTAAAGTATTGATGCTCCTTAATCAGGTAAATCATATTCGCCCGATGCACCGGAGTATTGCTGTAAAGCTCAATGTCGATATCTCCAAAGTCGGTTTTAATCCGAATTCTGCTTTCCGGATTTTCTGCTCCGTATTGCTGGAGGTAAACGAATGCCGCACTGTCGGTTTCCCAGGTAGGATAGGCAGGCGCCGAGGCTTTTGTTTCTTTGATTGACTCTGCTTTTCCAGATTTGGGCTCTGGAAGCCGGGATGCTTCTGAACTATTGGGATTTTGACAAGCAAGAGCTAAAAAGCTCAATACACTAATTGAGATAAAAGTTTTGATAGACATGGGCTTCCTGTTCCTGTAAAAGTTCCAGATAGCGAAGGTAGTTGATTAGATATTCCTCCATTTTGGCCAGGCCCCTAATTCCCACAAATTCCATCTTTTGGATGTCGCTGAGATTTAATACCCCGGCGATTTCATAAATACTGGGCTTTTCCAGCGCCAAAAGCTCGGCATCCAAATTATTGCTCTGTAATAAATGCTCTTTAAACCGGCCTAACAAGCGCACTGATGCCCCAGCCTTTCCATCGGGTGTGAAAAACTCTACAGCTCCACAAGGGTACAGTTTGCCTTTTTTCTGATAATGGAATTTGTCTAATTTGAAGTTAGCTACCGCCCGAATCACAATTTCCATTTCGCCGTTGGCATGCCTTTTCACAATCTCATGCACCTTTACAGCGGTACCATAATTACGTGCATTTAGTTTATTGGAAAAGGGCAAGCCAAAGCTGCTGTCTTGCTCCCAACATTCGTTGATGAGCTGCTTATAGCGTTCTTCGAATATATATAGCTGGGTATAGTCACCCGGCAGCATAAAGATGTTTAAAGGAAATAAGGGAAATTCTTCCATGAAAGCTCAACGCAATTGTCGCTATTTTGTTTAAACCGTTTGTACCGGACTTAAAACCGCTTCACTGGACTCTAATAATTTCTCGGGTACCGAGCTTTTAATGATGCGTGCTAATTCTTCAATTACCTTAATCTTCAACTCAGCACGGGAATAAACCAGGCTAATTTCGCGAGTAGGTTTAGGATCAGCGATCGGTTTAACCTGGGGTTGCTCTTCCTTGGGTAGGTCCAATGCATAGAGATAAGGCACTAAGGTCATACCATAACCTTTTTTCGAAAGCTTTACCAGAATATCAAAGTTGCCACTTTCCAGATCAATATTCTTACCTCCAAAACTGGGATTGGTATTGCAGAGGTTAATCACTGAATTGCGGAAGCAATGTCCTTCATTCAATAGAAGAATATCATCAATATCTAATTCCGAATTGGTTACAAAGGCTTCCTTACCCAAGCGATGTTCTTTCGGAATATAAGCCATAAAGGGCTCATAATACAGCGGCTTTTCGATGATGGAGCGTTCCTTTAAAGGAGTAGCTAAAATTCCGGCATCCAATTCATCGCGTTGTAATTTTTCAATGATCATTTCCGTGGTAAGCTCCATTACATGCAGCTGAATCTTAGGAAATTTAGCGGTGAATTTGCTTAGGAATCGAGGTACCAAGGAAGGGGTAACCGTTGGGATTACACCCAGTTTAAAAGGTCCTTCCAATACATTTTTAGATTCCTGTAATATTTGATTCATGCGCTCTGCCTCATGTAAAATAGTACGAGCTTGGGCAATCAATTTTTCACCAATAGTAGTAGGGCGAACCGGATGCTTGCTACGATCAAAAAGTAAAACTCCCAACTCCTCTTCCAGCTTTTGAATTTGCATGGAAAGTGTTGGTTGGGTTACGAAACACGCTTCTGCGGCGCGCGCAAAGTGCCGATGATTATCTACGGCTATGAGGTAAGTGAGTTGAGTAAGTGTCATAACGAATTCTTAAGAATAGTTCAAAATTAATAATAAACGTCTATTCAATGTTGCGCCGCTTATTAAATTTGTCCATCCTTAACAAGATGGAATTTACCAGGTTCAAAAAAGTCTTGGAACTAGCGCAGTCCAAGTCCCTTCCGGGAGAAGAAGCGCAAAAACTACTGGCTCCCATGGGTCGTAGTTCCTTAGCCGATCTAAACATTGACCCTGCCAAAGTTCGGCAGGCCGGAGTATTAGCGCTCTTCGAGAATGTAGACGATGAGGCGCAGTTAATCCTGACATCCCGCACTGAATACCCCGGGACGCATAGTGGGCAAGTTTCCTTTCCTGGAGGCAGTATCGAAAAGGAAGACCCCAGTTTTCAAGCTGCGGCTCAAAGGGAAACCTTGGAGGAAATTGGTGTAGGACCGCTGGATTATACAATTTGGGGCGAACTGAGTCCACTCTACATCCCTCCCAGTAATTTCATGGTTCATCCTTATTTGGCTTGGGCCGAAGGGCCTTTAAGTTTAATTCCGGAAGAGAAAGAAGTTGCGGCCATACATCACATTGCATTGGAGCGTTTTTTAGCCGACGATGCGATTCGCATGCATACTATTCAAATGAGCAATGGCTTCAAAATCAAAAGCCCGGCCTTTCTAATGGATGGTCTGGTAATTTGGGGAGCCACCGCCATGATGATTGCCGAAATCCGCCATCTCTTCTTAAGGGAAAAAGCAAGCCTGTAGAATCACTTATATTTGCCTGCACCACAAACAGGCCCATGAAAATACGCTTTAGGGATCCCTTCGGAAACTCCTTGATCATCAAGCGGATATTGATCTTCGCTTTCGGACTTATTGCCTACTATCGATTTAATGTGGCAAATAAAACCCAGGTGAGTGGCACCAAGGTTTTAAAAGGTCTCCGCAAAAAGAATGTACTTTTTGTGAGTAATCACCAAACTTATTTTGCGGATGTTACTGGCATGTACCAGGTTTTTTGCTGCGCCAAATGGGGCGTATATGATCGAATCAACTTCCCCTTCTTCGTATTAAATCCCAAGATCAATATCTATTTCGTAGCCGCCTTGGAAACCATGTCGGCCGGAATCTTACCCAAGCTTTTTGCCTATGTAGGTTCGGTATCCATTAAGCGTACATGGAGAGAGGCGGGAAAAACAATTGACCGTGGTGTGGATCCTCGCGACATTAAAAAGATTTACACCGCCATGGAAAATGGTTGGGTAATCACCTTCCCCCAGGGAACCACCACCCCCTTTGTGGGAGGTAGAAAAGGAACGGCTCATATTATTAAGGAAACCAAACCCATTGTAATCCCAGTGGTAGTAGATGGTTTCCGACGTGCCTTCGATAAGAAAGGCCTCTTCATGAAAAAGAAAGGCGTTAATCTTAGCATTCGCTTCAAGGAGCCTTTAGATATCGATTACGAAAAAGATTCGGCCGCCATTTTAGAGCAAATCATGGATAGTATTGAGCAGAGTGATGAGTTTAATACCATGAAAAAGATCGAGGAAGACTCAGAACTTTCCAACGTTTAAAGGCTCTCATTCGTTTTATAATTAACTTGGCGACTTGCATTACAGAAAAACCCAGTTTTCCTTAACAACTTTGTATGAGCATGAATCACAAATATTTACTCTTCGGCATTCTAATTTTGGCTTTTAGCGCTTGTAAAGAAGATAGTTTAATTGAAGATAATCCCGCTCCTCCCGGAGACAACCTCGAATGGAACTTTGTTCCTTACTATGGAGAGCGTGCCTTTAACTTTGATTCGGCCTATGCCAATTCAGTTGGTGTCAATTTCATGCTGGATACAGTTGAATTGTTTTTAGGCGACATCAGCTTCTACGATTTTAATCAGGAAGCCACTATCGATACCGCAGCTAATTATTTTATGCTGAGCAACTATAAGCCCCAAGTACTGGAAGGCAACTTACCTGCTGGTGGTTATTATGGTTATTTTCAAACTATAGCCGGTGCCGATTCGGCCGCAGCGGTAGATGATCTGGCAGAAATTTTATCGGTAGACCCAAAATGGGTTCGCCGTGATGGCTTTGGAATTAATTATTTCAAAATTAAAGGCCGCATTTTTGACCCAGCTCTACCCATCACCGATTCGGTATTTATTCCGGTTGAATACACCCTGGGCTCTTACCTCCTCTCAGACACCGCCCGTAGTGAAAACCGTAGCTTCAGCATCGACAATTTGCAGAAAGTACGGGTCTTCCTCTTGACTGACCTCAAGCCATTGTTAGACAAACTTCCTATGAGTCTGGTAACTGAAGTGGAAAGTGATCCCACTAATACCCAAGACTTCACTATCGCCAAAGCCATGGCAGATAGTCTGAGCATAGGCATCTTTTAATTATGAAAACAAGTATTAAGACCGTTCTCACTCTGCTGGTTCTTGCCTTTATCATTAGTAATTGCAAGGACGATGAGGATGGAAAAACCACTCCTGCCGCCACGGTTAATTTCCAAACAGAAATTGTGCTAAGTGACGGTGGATCAACTAAATATCACATTGGTGATACCCTCCGCATGTCTACGGGTTATGATTTCAATTTGAAGAAATTCAAGCTCTATTTAAGTCATGTTACCTTGGTTTCGGCAAGCTCTGAAACTGAAATGGAAGACATCCTCCTGGCTGATGTTGGCGATGCCAGCACCGGAGCCTTCTCGGCTAAAGTGAAACCTGGTACTTATACCGCCCTGCGTTTAGGCTTTGGTTTGGATCCCGAACAAAATGATCAGGATCCCGAAACTTTTCCGCAAGATCATCCGCTCTCCTCTTACAATCAGATGTACTGGACCATGCTGAAATATCGCTTTGCGATTTTAGAAGGTCGCTCGGATTATACCGGACAACTGAATGGTGATACCAGCGATGTACTCAATGCTTATCACCCAGGCTTGGATAGCCTTTATCGTGTGGTAACCTATCCTATCAACCTGGAATTGAAAGACGGAGGGCTTAAGACTATCAATCTCCAGGTAGTATTTGATGAGCTCTTCTCAGCTGGAGAAGGTATAGACCTTCGTAATGAGCCTCAAACTCATAGCGAAATTGGCAGTGCAACCGTTCCGGGTGACTTCCATATTGCTAAAAAGTTTATGGATAACTTAGCGGAAACTGCTCGCGTAGAAATTCCGTAATTGCCAGCTAGGGCTTAGCTTTGCTCTAAAGCACAGCCATGAAAATTCACCTTATTGCCATCGGCGGAAGCGCCATGCACAATCTTGCCTTGGCCCTGCATGCACAAGGTCATGATTTGAGCGGTAGCGACGATGAAATCTTTGAGCCTTCTCGCAGTCGATTAGCCGATGCCGGTATTTTGCCCGATTCCATGGGTTGGGATGCGAATCGCATTCACAGTGATATAGATATGGTGGTTGTAGGGATGCATGCCCGTAAAGACAATCCCGAATTGTTAAAGGCCCTGGAACTCGGTTTGAAGGTGCTTTCTTATCCGGAATACCTCTACGAAAGCAGTAAGGATAAAACCCGAGTGGTGATTACCGGCAGTCATGGTAAAACCACCATTACCTCCATGATTTTACACGTGCTCAACTTTCATGGTCGCGATTGCGATTATATGGTTGGCGCTCAACTGGAAGGTTTTCATACCATGGTACGACTTACCGATCACAATGAATTTATGGTGATTGAGGGCGATGAATACCTCTCTTCCCCTTTAGATCCCCGACCGAAATTTGTGCATTACCGTCCCAATATTGCTTTGCTTTCCGGCATAGCCTGGGATCATTATAATGTCTTTCCAAAATTTGAGGAATACCGTCATCAATTCGAATTGCTCTTCGAATACATAGAGCCAGGTGGTCAGATTATTTACAATGCCGATGATTCGGAAGTGAAAAATCTGGTTGAAGCAGCTACCCAGGAACTGAAGAAATTCCCCTATCAAACTCCGGCCTATCGAGTGGAGGACCAGCAATTTATTCTGGAAACCTTAGAGGGTGATTTACCCCTTCAAGTATTTGGAGCTCACAATATGAATAATCTGGAAGGAGCACGTTGGGTTTGTAGTCAAATGGGCATTACCGACGAAGAATTCTACGAAGCCATTGTGGAGTTTGAAGGAGCCTCCAAACGTATGGAACCCTTGATTGAAACTAACTCCCTCAAGGTTTTCCGCGATTTTGCTCATGCCCCATCTAAAGTGAAAGCCAGTGTGCAAGCCTGCCGTGAAACTTTTGGTGATAGTCCCTTCCTGGCCGTATTAGAACTACACACCTTTAGCAGCCTCAATTTAGAGTTCATGCAGCAATATGCCAACAGCATGGACCCTGCGGATACAGCTATAGTTTACTTTAACCCAGAAGTGCTGGCTCATAAGAAGCTGCCCTCTCTTAGCATTGAAGAGGTACAAAAGGCTTTTGCCAGTGAAAAGGTTAAAGTGATCATGAAAAGTGATGAACTCGAAGCAATGATCCAGGAGCAAAAAGACAAGCATGAAATTATTGTTTTGATGAGCTCCGGAAATTTTGATGGCATCGACTGGACGAAAGTTTTCGCCTAAGCTTGCGCCATAATTAGTACTTTTGAAGCATCAAGAGCATGAAGAAAAAGAAACTCCTTAGCGCCCGTAGCATTCATATTGCTCTCCATCGATTAGCCCAGCAGCTAATTGAAAATCATGGTAATTTCGAAAACACCGTTTTAATTGGTTTACAGAGCCGAGGCATTCACGTAATGCACAAATTGGTGGAAATCCTCGAAGCCAATGGTGTGGATAAAGTGGCGCATGGAACCTTGGATATCACCTTCTTCCGGGATGATTTCCGTCGGAGGAACAGCCCCTTACAACCCAGCATGACCAAGATTGATGTTTTGCTTGAAGGAAAGAAAGTGGTATTTATAGATGATGTTTTGTACACCGGACGCAGCGTTCGCTCTGCCATGGATGCCATCCAATCCTTTGGTCGTCCGGCTGAAATAGAATTATTGGTTTTAATCGATCGGCGTTTTAGCCGCGAATTGCCCATTCAACCCGATTATGTAGGTCGGCAGGTAGATAGCCTGGCCGGAGACCGTGTTTCGGTAGACTGGGCACACCTTAAGGCAGGTGAAGATGCCGTTTATTTAGAAATTGGAGAACATGAGTGAATTAACGGTGAATCACCTTTTGGGGATTAAGTACCTCCAAAGCGAAGACATCGAGCTGATCTTCCAAACCGCAGCTCAATTCAAAGAAGTGATCAACCGACCGATTAAGAAAGTACCGTCCTTGAGGGATATTACGGTAGCCAACCTCTTTTTCGAAAACAGCACCCGAACGCGCCTCTCTTTCGAATTGGCAGAAAAACGCCTTTCGGCAGATGTGGTAAACTTCTCCGCTGCCTCTTCTTCCGTTTCTAAAGGAGAAACTCTTATCGATACGGTAAATAATATCCTCAGCATGAAGGTGGATATGGTGGTAATGCGCCATCCCAAACCGGGAGCAGCTTACTTCCTGAGCCAACATGTAGATAGCATTATTGTAAATGCCGGAGACGGTGCCCATGAGCATCCTACCCAGGCTCTGCTCGACTCCTTCTCTATCCGTGAAAGATTAGGCGACCTAAGTGGAAAGAAGATTGCCATTGTTGGAGATATTCTGCATTCTCGCGTGGCCCTTTCCAATATTCTCTGCCTTCAAAAAATGGGCGCCGAAGTGGAAGTATGCGGCCCCAGCACTCTAATTCCCAAGCATATTCATTCCTTAGGAGTTCGAGTGAGCCACGATCTTAGAAAAAGCCTCGAATGGTGCGATGTTGCCAATATGTTGCGGGTACAACACGAACGTCAGGATTTAAAGTACTTCCCCAGTATTCGCGAATACACCCAGCGTTACGGGATTGACAAAGCCTTGCTCGATGATCTTAAAGAAAAGATCATTATCATGCACCCTGGCCCCATAAACCGCGGTGTAGAAATTAGCACTGAAGTGGCTGATAGTGATCAAAGTATCATTCTTAATCAGGTGGAAAACGGAGTGGCTATTCGGATGGCAGTACTCTATTTACTTGCGGCCAAAAAGAAAATCAGTTTTAGCGCTTAATGGAGCAACTCAGCCTCAGTATACTGGGAGCGTCTTCTGCTATTCCTCTTAGTAATCGCAGCCCTTCGGCCCAATTTTTAGGAATTGGCAATGAATTTTTTCTAATCGATTGTGGCGAAGGCACTCAGGTAAAACTCAGGCAGCATCGAATTGGATTTGGTCGCATCAAGCATATTCTAATCAGCCATTTACACGGAGACCATTTTTATGGCCTCATTCCCCTCCTTACTACCTTACAATTATTGGATCGCCATGCAGCCTTGCATATTTACGGGCCCGAGAAATTAGAGGAGTTGGTTCGACATCAACTCGAGCTCACCGAATCGAAGATTAGCTACCCTTTGCATTTCCATGCTTTGGACCCCGATCGCAAAACCTGCATTTTTGAGAATAAGCACCTCGAAGTCCACTCTTTTCCACTCAGGCATGGCATTACCTGCTTTGGTTTTCTTTTTCAAGAAAAGCCGCTACCGCGAAAAATGCTCAAGGAAGAATTAGAGAAGTATGATATTCCTGTTGCCGAAATACGCAGGATTAAAGCCGGCAGTGATTGGATTGATGCCAATGGCAAGCGCATCCCTAATGAAGAGCTTACGGAAGCCAGTGCTGCCCCCATGAGCTACGCCTATTGCACCGACACCTTACCGGTGAAGCATTTACATCGCTATTTCAAAGGAGTAGATCTGTTGTATCATGAGGCTACTTTCCTAAGCAGTGAGAAGGATCGTGCCCTACAAACCAACCACAGTACTGCTGCCCAAGCCGCCGAAATAGCTGAAATCTGCAAAGCCGAACAATTATTAATTGGTCATTTTTCGGTGCGCTATAAAGACTTCCATGGCTTACTGGCCGAAGCGCAGTCTGTATTTCCCAAAACCTTAATCGCTGGTGAAGGCCTTCATTTTAGCTTGGATCGCAAAAGCCGCGAATTAAAGATCGAAAGAGAGAATTCCTATCGCGGTTAAGGCTTAATAGTTTGGGGGCCGTTTAACTCTGGATCATCTTCTATTAGCTCTGGTTTCTCCTCGCGTTTAGCACTTCGTAAAGCTCTTTGCCACAACTCCTTATAAGTGTTGAAATCCACTTTAAATGAAAGTCCTAAACCCTGTTGATAAAGCTGCTGCTGACCAATATTAAAATTGAGGTTATTGTCGACGGAACGGTTAAAGGCCTTGGCTCTAAACTTACCATCTTCAGTAAGCTTATAAATCAATTCGAAATCGCCGGCAATACTATTATTGTTCTCATTTAGCGGCACTTCCACCGAGGAGTTTACTGTTAATCGATCTTCAAAGAAATTCTTGGATACTCCAACTTCCAGTTCCTCCTGACTATTTCCTGCACTGGTAGGGTCCTGTCCCTGATTTGCCGGCTGATAGGACAAGCTAAGCTCATAGTCGCCGGTAAATCGATTTAAGAAAGCCGCTGCCTGCCCCGCAATCAAATCCCATTGGTTAATAGCATTTCGGGTACCATCCAGAAAGTTACTGGGGGGCGTGAAGCTATTAAAAGCCAATAAGCTAAATACCTGTTGATTAATTGCCTGATCCGTATTTAAACGATTAGCTAGTACCGCTTGGGTGGATGAAGTTGCCCTTGGCAATTCAATCGCAAAGTTGATCTCGGGATTGGTGAGCTCACCTTTTATAAAGAGATAAATATCTACAGCTGTACTTATTCCATTGCTCTCGCCGGTTAGGATGCCCGGATTTGCCTTGGTTCTGTAAATAGCAGTAAGGTCTAATCGGGCTGAATAAGGGTCGCCATTCCAAACTACGGTGCCCCCTCTTTGTACTTCAAAATTCTTGGCGAATAAGCCATCGATATTAAATTGATACTCCCCTTCATCTACCGTATAAGTTCCATAGAGTTCTAAATCGCGATTGGGCTCCAATTTCATTTTAATCAATCCACTCCCCTTGCCATCTAATTGGTTACCAGTACTTTCATTTAATATGATACTCACCTGGGCATTGGGGGTGATATCCATGTCAAAGTCCAGTGAAACCCCTTCATCTAAAGCGAATTGGGTATTTAAAATCTTTAAAGCTTGTTCCGAATCTTCCGGTGCAATAAAGTTTACAAAACCACTTTGCTTAACCTCAGTAGCCCCTCCAATTGGAATATTAAACTGGGTGCCTCGTTCACTCTTAACATCAGCATACACCTTTACTCGGGAAGGCGGCCCTTGAACCTTTAAATTCCCTGAAGCCAATGCCGTTCCATAGTAGGCATCTTCCCGATCCGGACCGGTGTTGAGTACCAGCAATTGCTGCGCGTCAATATTCAAATCGATATAAAAGTCCTTAAATGCTCGGTGGCGCACTTCCCCATTTAAATAGCCCACATTATGATTGGCATCCACCAATTTGAGGTTGGGGAAACGAATGCTTTCATTATCCAAAAGCAACTTAGGCTGACCTACCAAATTGTAGTCGGTTTGCAAGAAAGAAATGGTTAATCCAGCCTTAGGCAGCAGAAACTCACCTTTGATATCCGGCTTTCGGGCGGGTCCCTTCATAGTAACCGTTCCCGTAGCTTGCCCTCTTAGATTCTCTGCCACCGGAGCGGCAAAGGGATCCAGCGCTGCCAAATAAAAACGATTAAACTTGAAGCTTAAATCAATGTTCCCAATTCCTTCGCTATCATAATATCCATTAGCGTTGAGCATTTCCAGTTCACCTAATTTCAGAAGGGCATCGATATTAATTTTACTATCATCATAGCTATAATCACTACGTAAATCCAGGCGTCCCATATGCACCTGATTTAGTCGTAAACTGTCTACCTCAATATCCGCTTCAAAGCGTGGATTGGTTAAAAGTTCCGTAGCAATGATATTCCCCTCCAGATTTCCCTGGATATAAGCTTTGCGTCCCTCCTGGAAATAATTGAGAAAATCAAGATCCAGACCTTTTACATTTAAGCGTAAAATTTGATTGGGATCTTTACTGATATAACCTGCAGCGGTAAGTGCCAAAGAGGGTCCGCTTATTTTCAGCCAATCGATAGAAAATCCGGAGCTATCCACCCGCATTACTGAGCCCGTATCCAGCTTAAAGCTGCGATTACCGAAAAGCATATCGCCCCGATCAAATTGCATGCGATAGGCATTGCTATCTAAAATGGCAATAAGGCCTTCAAAACTACCATAGCTGTCGATGCTATCCCTAAGGATCATATCCAAACTATAGTTCATGCTATCGCCTGCAAAAACATTGACAAATTCTACACTATCTATATGCCGACCTTCTCCATATTGATAGCGTTCCAGGGTAAGATTTAACAAATCGGCTGCACCGGATAACCACTGTACATCAAGGTTTTGAAAGAGATTGGCCCCATAACGAATCCCCTGAGAGTTTAGGTTCATTCGCAGTAAATTCTCAGTATCTCTATATTCACCCTGAATATGGGTACCAGGCTCAATTAATAATTCAGGAACCAGAGCCTGACTTAAGGCTGCTGAATTTTTAAAGGTGAGATCGTAAGTGAAATTAACCGGCGACTGCAAGGTATCTCGATAACGTTCGGGTAAGAGGTATTTTTTTACATGATGGCTGAAAACCCTCGACATACCCAGATAGGTATACTCTCCTTCCAAATTAGCTTCGAGAATGTCGGATCGAACTTTTAGGTGCTTTTCTTTTTGCAAACCACTGGCTTCGATGGCCACATCCATGAGATCATAACTTTCGCGGGAATTGCGATATTTTAAATCAAATAAATCAACAGTACCGGCCCATCTTTCCTGGTCCAGAATTAAAACATCAATATCCATCGCCCCTCGATACTGAGCCAGGCTATCTTTCACCAAATGAAGCGCATATAAATTGGCTGAATCAACTTGGGCAGTAAAGTCATACTCGGAAGAATCGGTACCAAAACTGGCAATGCCATCGAATAAGAAACTAAGATTAGGATCCTTAATTCGGAACTGTCCTTTGAAATTACTTTCGGCGATTTGACCGTTTACCGCCATGCCTTCGTAGCGATAACCATTATAATAGAAATGATGAATGGCTCCTTTTACCTTGCTGCGCATGGTTAGCGGATCAAAGCCTTTTCCGTCGAGCTCCAAATCCAGTTCCGCAGTTTTAAAGTCGCCGTAATTTCCGGTAAGGGACGCAATATTAATTTTGCTGGCATCCACGCGTCCTTTATAAACCAAGTTCTTGGGGTTTCGCAAATTGCCGATTTCAATATCGAGCTCCATATCAGCTAGATCCGACTTAAAGGAACTTTGGGTTACAAAATCATAAACACCGCCATCATAAGCTCCTTGCCATTGAATTAAGCCCAAGCGATCAATGATTTCTGGCAAGCTATCCTGGAACATACCGATAATCTGCTTGGCTTCTTCTGCCTTAGCCTGAAGGAAAAGTTTTTGTGTTTCCAAATGAAGATCGACCCCAGAAGTGGTTTTGCTTAAATGCAAATCTCCTCTAGCCTCTAAGTGGCTTAGAGCTTCAATTTCCAGGTCTTCCAGGTACAAATCATTTACAGTACCATCAAATCGTCCTTTAACCAAAGCGGTAGGAAATTGCGGATAGGCATCGCTGAAATAGCGAATATCCTCTGCCGCGACCGCAGCATATTCAATTGCCCCTAGCATGTGCACAGAGTCAACAAAGCTCGAGTAGTTGGTCGCTGAGCTAGTAATAAAAGTTAATTCTCCCGCTAAATGCCCTCTTCCAGTAGTTAATTCCAAATCATTAACCACCAAACCTTTAGGTCCATATAAAAACTGTCCCTTTCCATTTTGAACGGAGAACTCCTTTCCATCATCAAATTGAATGCTTTCGATGGTGGCACTCACATCTTTACCCGCGAGGAGAAAGGAATTAAGATTAGTATTCGCATGACGCCAATAAAACTGAATTCGATCCGGTTCATTGCGATTTGCTAAATAGAACCTACCATTTTGCAGGGCGATATCCGCAATTTTCAAATTAAAAGATCGATTGGGATCCTTTGGCCCATCCCCGGAAATGGAATTTACAAATACATTGAGATTGCTGGTAGTATCCCCTTTTTGAGTAATTAAATAGAAATAAGCATCGCTCATTTCAACCTGATTCAGGTATAAGGAGCGACTTAATTGAGCATAAGCTTTGAAGCTTAATTCCAATTTACCAATGTAAAAAAGTGTATCTCCTTTATGGTCGGGAAGCAATACTTCTTCCAGGCTAAATTGATTGGGAAAATGATACTGAAAACGTTCAATACTAAGGGATTGCGAATACTTATCATTAAACCAATCAGCTCCTTTTTTAGCCGCCTTTTCCTGCACGGATGGAATCATAAAAACTCCGGCCAGCATTAAAAGCAGGATAACAATCACCAGCAAAAGGCGTCCGATTATTTTAAGCAGTCTTCTGATCGTAACTTTGTACTATGGATATTACAATACTGGGAATTGAAAGCAGCTGCGATGATACTTCTATCGCCATTGTCCAAAATCGCAAAATTCTTGCAAATGTAACTGCCAATCAAAAAATACATGCGGAATATGGTGGTGTTGTTCCAGAATTAGCTTCAAGAGCTCATCAACAAAATATTGTGCCAACCTTGGATTCGGCTCTCAAAAAAGCCGGAATTAAGCTAAAAGAGCTTTCTGCCATTGCATTTACCTCGGGTCCTGGCTTATTAGGTTCCCTATTGGTAGGCACCAGTTTTGCGAAATCTCTGAGCCTGGCCTTAGGCATTCCTTTAATTGAGGTAAACCATATGCAGGCCCATATCCTGGCGCATCTTATTGAAGATCCAAAGCAAACTAATCCTGATTTTCCCTTTTTATGTCTTACTGTAAGCGGTGGACATACCCAAATTGTTCAAGTGAATTCGCCTTATGATATGAAACTGTTGGGAAGCACCATTGATGATGCCGCCGGTGAAGCTTTTGATAAGGCTGGAAAAATTATGGGCTTGCCTTATCCGGCAGGGCCTGAAATTGATCGTCGTGCAAAATTGGGAAATCCCAAGGCCTTTGAATTTGCGAAACCTCGAATGCCGGATCTGCAGTTTAGCTTTAGCGGATTAAAAACCAGCATACTCTATTTCCTCCAAAAGCAAATGAAGGAAAACCCGGAATTCATTAAAGAGAACCTCAACGACCTTTGTGCCAGCATTCAGCATAGCATTGTAAGCATTTTGATGGACAAATTGGAATTAGCTTCAGAACAAAGGGCTATCAATCGCATTGCTATCGCCGGAGGGGTTTCTGCCAACTCAGGATTAAGAGAAGCCCTGGAAAAACGACAAAACACCAAGGACTGGGAGCTTTTCCTTCCCTCTTTTGAATATACCACGGACAATGGTGCCATGATCGCCATTAGTGGTTATTATCAATATCAAAAGCAGAACTTTGCTGATCTTAGTGTTGTTGCTGCAGCCCGAAAACCCTTAGAAGCATGAATCACTTTTTAGCCCGCGAAGGCGATAGCACCCAAGGACTCTTAAATGAAAGTGACAGTCACCATGCCAGTCGGGTTTTGCGATTAAAGCCTGGGGATCGCATTTCCATCAGCTATGGCGATGGCCTTGTTTACGAGGCTGAAATTGAGAATATCGCCAAGAAAAGCCTGCAGTTTAAGATTGTAAATGAAAGACGTCGCCAAAATGCTCCCCTATTGCAAATTGGCATTGCTCCGACCAAAAGCAACGATCGCTTTGAGTGGTTTATTGAAAAAGCGGTAGAGCTGGGAGTTCAAAAAATTATCCCCTTGCTTTGTGAACATTCGGAACGAAAAATTTACAAAAGGGATCGCGGCCTACGTATTATGGAAGCCGCTTTCAAGCAGAGTCATAAAGGCTTTATGCCGGACTTAAGTGAAATTATGGAGCTTAAGAACTTAGATAAACTGGATTTGCCGGAGCAGCGCTATATCGCATCCTTAAATAGTTCAGAACGTATTGCTCTAAGCGAGATTGACTTTAAGCAGCCTCAATTGATATTGATTGGACCGGAAGGCGATTTTAGTCCGACGGAAGTAGCCTGGGCGGAGCATCAAGGATTTAAACATTTGGACCTGGGCCCCGAAGTATTGCGCACCGAAACAGCTGCGGTGCAAATAGCAGCCATCGCTCAATATGAAGCCCTTCAGCCCGAATAAAAATTTACTTTTGCCTTATGCCTAAATATCTGTTGACTCTTCTCTTAGCCTTTTGTTCCCAATTGAGTTTTGCTCAAACGGAAAAATTGGCTTTGGTAAAATACCGCGGAGGGGGCGACTGGTATGCAAATCCCAGCGCTCTGACCAATTTGAGTGAATTCTGCAACAGCCAAATCGGAACTCAGTTAAATCCCGATTATGCCACGGTAGAAATGGGCTCCTCCGAAATATTCGAATATCCCTTTTTACATATCACCGGGCACGGAAATATCATCTTTGACAAACAAGAAGCAGACAATTTAAAGCGCTATTTAGAAGCTGGAGGCTTCGTGCATATTGATGATAATTATGGTATGGATGAATACATCCGCCCTGAGCTAAAGCGAATTTTTGGAGAAGGAGAATTGCAATTGCTCAGTGCTGACCACCCCATTTTTAAGGGGCCCTATAGTTTTCAGGATGGATTACCCAAAATTCATGAGCACGATGGTCAAGCACCAGAAGCCTGGGGTTTATTTATTGATGGCCGCCTCGCCTTGGTTTACACTTATGAATGCGATTTAAGCGATGGCTGGGAAGATCCTGAGGTTCATAATGATCCTGAAGCAATACGTTTAAAAGCCTTACAGATGGGAGCAAACCTGATTCATTATGCCTTTAATGGAGCCTTTTTATGAATAAGGTGAGCCGTCAAATAGTACTGAGTGTTTTTTACCTGGCCCTGATTGTTTGGTCGGGGTATATGGTATGGCAAGTACGCTATACCCTAACTTACGTATTGGTTTCGGCGGTGATATCCATTATAGGTAAACCCCTGGTAGATGCTTTAAGCGGTGAACGTTGGTCAAAAATTAAAATCAATCGCAGTTTGGCCGCGGCTATCACCCTACTCTTAATGATGACTTTAATTGGGGTGCTTTTTTCCATTTTCATTCCCGCTTTAATGCATGAATTGAGCGTTTTAGCCAATGTGGATTATGAATCCTTGTACCAGGAAATTCAAAGCGAAATCATCAGTATTCAGTCATCCCTGGGAATGGATACATCCAATTCAGTGAGTAGCATTGAAGGTAGTCGCATTGGATCGCGGGTGGTAGAAGCTTTAAGCTTTGATAAGGTGAGCGATACCTTCACTAATTTAATTGGTAGCTTGGGAAATACGGCTTTTGCCATCTTCAGTATCATCTTTATCACCTTCTTCTTCCTAAGAGAGAAATACCTATTTCGGAACATTGTGCTTTCGCTGATTCCGGATAAATATGATGATCGGGTTCATAAGGTAACTCCGCGACTTCGCACCAATTTAACCCGCTATTTTGCCGGACTGCTATTGCAGATTACCATAATCACCACCTTAGTATCCGTTGGTCTTAAAGTCGCTGGATTTCACAATACCATTGTAATAGGATTTTTCGCGGGCCTAATTAATGTGATTCCTTATTTGGGACCAATAATCGGAATGGCTTTTGGCCTTCTACTTGGTATGGCACAAACCTTAAGCAATACCAATATGGAATTGGGCTCTGCATTTGTAATTATCCTCAGCATTTTTGCGGTGGTTCAGTTAATTGACAATTTTGTTACCCAACCCATTGTTTTTTCGACCTCCATTCGGGCTCATCCTCTAGAAATATTTTTGGTAATTTCCTTCGCGGCTTCCATTGCCGGAATATCCGGAATGATTGTCGCGGTGCCCGTTTACAGCGTCATCCGACTTTTAGCAGCCGAGTTTTTTCCTCAGGTAAAATTTGTTCGTTGGCTTACGCAGAATGACTTGAATGATGAAGATCTCCCGGCTTAAAAGCTTATTGCAGAAAGAAGAGCATCGGAACTTCATCAATGACAATCTACAAGCCGATACCAGCCGCTTATTATTTAAATATGCCAAGGATGCAGACAAGCGCCTGCTAATCGAGCAAATTGCCTCACGCCAGGCGATTCTAAAAAAACTTCCGGAAGCTTATACCGATCCTTTTAGGCTGTTTCCGCCAAAGAGTAATTTAGAACAAAGCAGTAGTGAGGCCATGGCCAAGCTTAAGGCTGATCTAATCCCAGCTGGCCATTCTATGGCCGATCTCAGCGGAGGTTTTGGAATCGATTTTCTTTACCTGATGCAAAACTTTGATAAGGGCCATTTTGTAGAACCAGAAAAAGACCTGTGCCAATTAAGTGCAGAGAACCTTCGGAGTTTATTAGCCACTAAAGAATTGCATTTTACGGCTGAAAGGGCAGAAGAATATCTTGAGCATTGCAAAGAGCACTTTGATCTCTTGTATTTGGATCCCTCCCGCCGAGATTCGGCGCATCGCCCCCTCTATCGACCGGAAGAATACCAACCGAATATTCTGGAGATTAAAGCCGCTCTCTTACGAATTTCGGATAGAGTCCTGGTCAAAATGAGCCCGATGATTAGTATTCCAGAGTATCTGCAACAATTGCCGGAAACTCAAGAAGTTTGGGTGTTATCAGAGCGCAATGAATGTAAAGAGGTGAGTTTTTTACTGAGTTCAAAAAAACAGAATTCAGTTAAGATCCGCAGTTATAATGTATTAGCCGATGGGCTTCAATATTATGAGAACGAGGCAGGCACTAAGCTGGAAAATATGGAACTAAGGGAACTTTGCCCCTATATATATCTTCCCAATAGCAGCATTCTGAAAGCAGGATTGCAAGATGAAGTGGCCGAAGACTTTAAATTGGGAAAATTAGATCCCAATTCAAACCTCTATACCTCAGTGGAATTAATCGAAAAATTCCCAGGACGAATATTTATCGTGAAAGATATTCACAAGGCTTATGCTAAAAGCCTTCGCTCCAAAGCCTTACAAGTTATTAGCAGAAACTTCCCCGATTCACCGGAATTCATCAGCCGCAAACTCAAGCTGAAAGCGAAAGGAGCCCAGGATTTTCTCATTGCTACCAAGCATTCTGGAAAGCCGGTTTTTATCGAGGCATCGCTTTACGTTCCTTCATTGGAAAGGAACGGTGGATAAATGACTGCTCCTCAAGCTATTCAAAAACAAAAATTTCTCTATTTTTAAACCCACTGTGAGGGTACTGTTAACATTTTTAGTCTTTTTTGGGATAAGCTATGCCCAAAATCTCCAGGCGCAAGCCCATTTCGTGGAGAACCGTGGCCAATGGTCGGGAGACTTCAGCGCTAAGCTGGAACTCAAGCAAGGAGCGGTTTTCTTCAAATCTTCAGGCTATAAATTTCTTCTGTACGAAGGCGACCCTCATCACGATCATCACCATCAAAGTGCCAATCATCAAGCCAAACGAGCTTTAGCTTTTGAAGCTGAATATATTGGTGCGAAAAAGGAAAACAAATGGCAACCTGGCGGTGAATCTGCCTATCCCCGAAATTATATCCTGGGTAATGATCCCAGTAAATGGCAAAAAAATCTGGGCTCTTTCCCCGAAAATCAGTTGGAAGATATTCTTCCTGGAATCGATCTTAAGTTTTACGAGCAGGCTCAATTTCTCAAATACGATCTTGAATTAGATGCCAATGCTAATCCGGCAGATCTCAAAATCGTATACAAAGGTTTAGAAGCAATAAGCATAAGAGAAGGAGCCTTGCACTTAAGCACTGCCTTTGGAGAAGTAATTGAACGTATCCCATACAGCTATCAAATCATTGAGGGCGAAAGAGTTGAAGTTCAGGTTAGCTATGCCTTAAATCACGACACCCTCGGTTTTAAAGTTAAAGGTTACCAAAAGGGCTATCCTCTGGTAATTGATCCGGTTTTGGAATTTGCCACCTTCTCTGGATCAGGGGATATCAATTTTGGGAATAGCGCTACCTACGGTGATAATGGGACTATGTATGGTGCCGGGGTGAACTTCGGAGCGAATTACCCCACTACCAATGGTGTCTTTCAAGCCTCATTTGCCGGCGACAGTATATTCAATGTTGATGTAACCATCAGTAAATTTTCTTCCGATGGACGTCAATTGCTCTATGCCACCTATCTCGGAGGTCGAGATATCGAAATTGTTCATTCTTTAATTAGTGACGATCAAGGAAATTTAATCCTAATGGGAAATACTGGCTCTACTGATTTCCCGGTTACTCCCAATACTTTCCAAAGCACCTATGGAGGTGGAACCTTCCAAAGTTCTTTCGCTTTTAATGACTACAACCGCGGAACCGACATCTTTATTACCAAAATAAGCAAAGACGGAAGCAGTCTCTTAGGTTCTACCTTTTGGGGAGGATCTGGCAATGATGGCTTTAATAAAGATATTTATAAGAACTATGGCGATCATTATCGCGGCGAAGTAGTCTTAACCAATGATGGTAGTATTGTGGTACTCAGCAGTACTTTCAGCATGGATGTTCCCTTAACCGGAGCTAATTCTCAAGATCGCAATCAAAACTCACAAGATGCCCTTTTGGGGGTATTCTCCGCCGATCTTCGCAATTTACAATGGGGTCGTTACCTCGGAGGATTAAATGCCGAAGCTGGCTATTCCGTAAAAACCTTTAATGAGGTCATATACGTCTGTGGCACTACCACCGGCTCCGACTTCCCTACTACTCCCAATGCCTATAAAAGCGCATATACCGGTGAAGATGAAGGCTTTATTGCTAAGTTTCAATCGGGTACCGGTACAATGCTAGCCAGTACTTATTTTGGTACTACCCAAGATGATCAAGCATTTTTACTGGATGTTGATTACAATGGAGATGTTTATATCGTGGGCCAAACCAAAGGAATTTTCCCAGCTAGCCCCAATGTCTATTCCAGTGCTGGCTCGCGTCAATTTATGGCTAAACTGGACTCTTCCCTGAGCAATCTAAAATGGCAAACCATGATTGGCAGTGGACAGAGCAAACAAGATTTGGTACCCAGTGCCTTTATGGTGGATGAATGCTTGAATATCTATTTCTCTGGCTGGAATGGTGTTTCGAATTCGGTTGGATTCCCTGCTCAGCAAAATGGTGACACCTATGGCTTACCCATTACTTCAGATGCCTTCCAAAATAATACCGACGGAAGTGACTTCTACTTCATGATTTTCGATCACAATGCCAGTAAGCTTTTATATGGAAGTTATTTAGGTGGCAGAGACAATGAACATGTGGATGGAGGCACCAGTCGCTTTAGTAAAGATGGTACCATCTATCAGGCCGTATGCTCAAATTGCAACAATAAGAGCTTCCCTACTACTCCTGGAGCTTATTCTCAAAACTCTGGATCACCAGGATGTAATTTGGCCGTATTTAAATTCAGTTTCAATCAAATTTTAGCAGCCGAAGCTCAGATCAGTTATTCTACTTCTGTAGACAGCCTTTGTGATGGTTTAATTGTAAACCTCTTAAACAACTCAAGCAATGCCACTAATTACAAGTGGATCTTTGGAAATGGCGATTCTTCTACCGCCATTAATCCCACAGTTACCTATCAAGAATTAGGAAACTATACCATTCAATTAGTAGCCTATGATACGGTTTGTCAGATTACCGATACGGCCTATATCAATATTGAGCACGGTACTGCCCGCAAGCCTATCACGGATTTCTTGACAAATTATACCGGCTGTGATCAAAACCTGGAGGCCCGGTTCCAGAACCTTAGCATTATTGCCGATACCTACCAATGGAATTTTGGCGATGGAACCAGTTCCAATGACCCTAATCCACGGCACATATTCCCAAGCTTCGGTACCTACGAGGTTGAACTTGTTGGTTTCGATACGGTTTGCATGCGCAGTGATACATCCTATCGTACCATTAGTTTCGTAGACAGTTCAGTAGCGCCGGTTGTGCAAGCTACCATTAGCAGTTGCAGTAATGGTGAGGTGGATATTGCTTTAGATAATGATCGCCAAAACCTCATTTATGAATGGGAAACTGAAGGTCAGTACTACGAAGGACGAGCTCCTGCCATTCGCTATCAAACCCCCGGAGCCAAAGAAATTTATTTAACTGTATTTGATACCCTCTGCTCAAAAACCTTTACTGAGGTATTTACATTGGATGTAAGAGAAGTGCGTAATGAAGTATTTGCACCTAATGCTTTTACGCCCAATGGAGACGGTTTAAATGATCAATTTGAAATTTATGGAGACCCTTGTGAAACCGGGGCCAATCTCCGTATTTTCAACCGTTGGGGCTCACTGGTATATGAAACTGACGAACCCTATCAAGAATTCTGGGATGGCTTTATCAATGGCCAGCAGGCACCTTCCGGGGTATACACCTATATTCTCCTGGAAGAAGACCAGAAGGTGACTGGCTTTGTTAGTTTAATTCGCTAAGCGTAAATCTGCTCAGCCCCTACTTCAAATTCTTCAATAAAATTTCTCGCTGCTTGAATATCGTGATGTAAAATCCGATCCTCATCGATAAAGGGTACTTTCTCCCGGAAGGCAGTCAGCATTGCACTCAGCTCGTCAGAAGTTTTTTCCTTGCGGAAATAAAAGGCCTGAGAGGCGGTCATTAACTCAATGGCTAATACTGTTTTAAGATTATCTACGACCTTTTGCAATTTGGTAGCTGCGTTGGCGCCCATACTTACATGATCTTCCTGTCCATTGGAGGAGACGATACTATCTACTGAAGCAGGAGTACACAATTGCTTATTCTGACTAACCACAGAGGCAGCCGTATACTGAGCGATCATCAAACCACTATTTAAGCCTGGTTTGGCTACCAAAAAGGCGGGTAAATCTCTTTGTCCGGAAATTAATAAATAGGTTCGGCGCTCTGAGATATTCGCCCATTCTGCCGTGGCCAGGGCTAAATGATCAAGAGCCAGAGCCAGGGTTTGTCCGTGGAAGTTCCCCCCGCTAATAATCTTATCCTCATCCGGGAATATGGTCGGATTATCGGTAACCGAGTTTAATTCCGTTTCAAAAACCTGTTCTGCATAGGCCAAAGCATCTTTGCTGGCACCATGTACCTGAGGAATGCAACGGAAAGAATAAGGATCCTGTACATGAACTTTTTTCCGGCTAATCATCTCACTACCTTCCAATAAGCTACGGATTTGTGCGGCAGTAGCTCTTTGTCCTTTATGGGGACGAGCAGCGTGAATCAAATCATCAAAAGGCTCAGGACGCCCATCAAAAGCTTCCAGGGACAAGGCGGCAATCCGATCGGCTAAAAAGGCTAGCTTACGCAGTTCGAAACTGGCCATAATGCCTAAAGACAGCATAAACTGGGTACCATTCAATAAGGCGATACCTTCCTTAGAGCGAAGATCTACTGCGGGTCTTTGAAATTTAGACAAGACCTCAGACGATTCTCTATATTCTCCTTGATAGTGCACTCTGCCCTCACCCATCATGGCCAAACTCAAATGGGCCAATGGCGCCAAATCTCCGGATGCTCCTAAAGAACCTTGCTCGAAGACTTCAGGCAATATTTCATTATTGTAGAAGAAGATTAATTGCTCAATAGTAGATGGGCTAACACCACTAAGACCATAGGATAATCCTCGTGCTTTTAGAAAAAGCATCATTTTAACATAGGCCGGGTCAATGCGGTCGCCACTTCCACAAGCATGAGAGCGTACCAAATTAAGCTGCAATCGCTTTAAGTCTTTCCCCTCAATGGCTACATTGCACAAAGAACCAAAACCCGTATTAATACCGTAAACCGGGTTTTCTTCTCTTTCAATTTTTTGATCGAGATAATTACGGCAATATTCTACTTTTTCGCGGGCTTCATCGCTTAATTCAATATCATGTGAAGCATAATAGATATGATGTAAATCTGAGAGGCTTAAATGTGCCGCGCTTATTTTGAAGATTGATTTAGTGCTTGGCATGTTTGCTATTTTGAGAGGGGTTAAAAGCTTCTAATAATTCGATGGCTCCGAGTTTCCTTTGGCTTCCTTCCTGCATATCCTTCAAGGTAAATAAGCCTTCTTCCATTTCTTGAGAACCGATCATTAAGACGTAGCGAATGCCTTTCTTATTGGCATAGTCTAATTGTTTCTTCATTTTAGCAGCATCGGGATAGAGCTCGGTTTTAAGTCCGAGGTCTCGCAACTGAGCTGCCAATTTATTGGCAAACAAGGCTTCCTTATCACCAAAATTCACCATCAACATATCTGTCCCGGCATGGGTCATTTCCGGGAAGAGTCCTTTTTCTTCCAAGGCCAATTGAATGCGATCCAATCCAAAGGAAATACCAATACCCGGTAAGTTCTTTAATCCAAAAATTCCAGTGAGGTCATCATAGCGACCACCGCCACCTATGGAACCTAATTCCAGATCTACCGCGATTACTTCGAAGATCGCCCCGGTATAATAATCCAGTCCTCTGGCCAGAGTAAAATCTAAATCCAGAACGTCTTCCTGACCGAGCTCAGCACAGGCCTCAATCACAAATCTAATCTCCTCCAGGCCTGCTTTACCCGAAACCGTATCAGAGATCTCTGCCTCAAGTTGAGCCAAAACATCGGTATTGGAACCCGATAAGCCTGCAATAAATGCCAAAGCATCCAAAGCACCTTGCGCCAAGCCACGCTCGCTCATCTCCTTTTGAACGCCTGCCAGGCCTACCTTATCCAATTTGTCCAAAGCCACCGTAAAGGCTTGAAAATCATTTTCAACTCCAAATTTTTCGGTTAAACCTTGTAATACCTTTCGGTGATTCATCTTTAGCCGGATAGGCAGGCCTAATTTTGAAAACACCTGTTTATAAATCCCGATAAAATCCACTTCCTGCCAAAGAGAGGAAGAACCAACTACATCGGCATCGCATTGATAGAATTCGCGAAAACGCCCTTTGGCAGGTCGATCTGCCCGCCATACAGGCTGAATTTGATAGCGTTTGAAGGGAAAATGCAATGCATTGTGGTTTTGAACTACAAAGCGTGCGAAGGGAACCGTAAGGTCATAACGCAAAGCCTCTTCCAGGTTATGACTCAATTTTTCGCGGGCTTCCTCAGCATCAGCAGCGTGAAAAGCTTTGTCAAACTTATCTCCGCGTGGTAAAACTTTAAAGATTAGACGATCTCCTTCCTCACCATACTTACCGGTAAGAGTTTCCAACTTTTCCAGAGCGGGAGTTTCAATCGGCAAAAAGCCGTATTTCCTGAAGGTATCTTTTAAAATTTCCAGAATGTACTCTCGTTGTACCATCACTTCTGGAAGAAGATCTCGAGTACCGCGAGGGTTGGATGCTTTAGAGGCCATAGCTAAAATTTGCCGCAAAATTAGCCAATTATTCGGGCCTCAAGCTTTGCGGATCCGGCAAGCTTCCCGGATTTCCTTTACTTCATCCTTATCCCAAAAGAAATACCAGCTTAGACTATTGTCTTTAAAATGATCAAAAGGATGAGTATCAAAATGGTAGCAACTTGCCAGGCCTTCAATTCCAAATTTCTGATAGATCAAATAGGCCATACAACGAGCCTCTACCTTTTTTATAAGATCAGGCTCCTCCTCCATTTTATTATAGGAATACTGTAAAATGGCAGCACTTGCCAAATCGATATAGCGATTAAAAGTATGACTGGCCACAGAATAGGTGTTTAAATCGTGATAGCCAGGTTTGTCTTTTCGATAGCGCAGTACAAATTCATCACCAAGCTTTAAAGGCATTCCATTGGATGCATACATGATTACACCACTTCCTTTAACATAAGCCCTTTCTTCATATACTTCATCCTCCACTTCGAAGGTATAGACCACACGATGATTTTCGATTCCTACCACCTTGGCCATCGTCTCAGCGGGATTACGATTGATTTGGTAATCATTAAACCAGAAATAGGATTTATAGGAGAAAAATGCCAATACCAAAATGCCGATTAAGGAATAAACCGCAATGCTGTAAGCTCTGTTTTGATCCTCAATTTTCTTTGCGCGCACTCTGGCTGCCCTGGCAAAGGCTTTTTGCTTTGCCTTTTCCTCAGCGGCAGCCTTCAATAACTCATAGAAGCGCACCAATTCTTCGGGACTCATTTCCCTTCTACTCGATCGCGAATCGATATGCGAACGAATCATTTCATAGGCCTCCACGATTTTCTTGAAATAGTCCTCATTACCACTCTGCAAATCAGGATGGTATTTGAGGGCTAATCGGCGGTAAGCCTTTTTCACCTCCTGCAGATTGGCATCAGGACTTAAACCTAGAATCTTATAATAATTCTCCAAGGAAATAGCGGTTCTCGAAATACTAAAGGGGCTAATTTGAACGCTAAATGTATAAATAAGGTACTATGAGAAGATGGATTTTTCTGAGCTTTTTGTGGCTGCCTGTTATAGTACAGGCCCAATACTACAGTCTGGGAGTAAATTCCGGCACCTCCTTTTTTAGGGGAGAGACCACCGCAGAAGGTCAACTTTTAAGTGAGCCGGGGGCAAATATTGCTGTGGTTTACAACAAATGGATTCCACGCGATGAGCGTTGGCAAATAAGTAGTCTGCTCGATATTAATGCGATGAACTCTCGCGTTACTGCACAGGAGGGCGGCAGTATCCCAGAGCTGCAAGCCTATTCCTTTATCATTAGCCCTATGTTGGGCTTGCGCTATTACTTTGATCGTGATTTAAAGGACTATGTTCCGGAGAAATATCAAGATGCCTTCTTTATCGCATTGTATGCCGGAATCAGCTTAAATAAAAATCAGTACCAAATTCCCAATGATTTCAATGCCACAAATCCATTTTACAGTCGGGATTGGGGGCTATCCTTTAGCAATATGTTACAAGGTGGTTACAGGATTTTCCTGAATTCGCATTGGAGTATGGAAGCTCAAATCTCATTTAAGTATGGTACCAGTGATAATTGGGATGCCTTTCACGGAACCTCCAATGTAAATGACTGGATTTTCAGCACAGGTATTGGTGCATCCTATGCCTTTGACTTCTGGCGATAAATCCTAAAAAAATAATGCTCTAGCAAAGCAAGGATAGCGAGCTTATTCCTAATTTGAGCTAAAATTTTAAAAATGGCTCAATACATTATTTTGGTCGTTGTCGGCCTGATTCTTCTGATCTTCGGTTTATTCATCGTGAAGCAACAGCAAGTAGCTATTGTAGAACGATTTGGAAAGTTCATCGCAATTCGCAAACCCGGCTTACATGTGCTAATCCCAATGGTCGATCGGGTGTCTGGTCGCATGAGTCTAAGAATCCAACAGCTCGATGTAATTGTTGAAACCAAGACAAAAGATGATGTTTTCGTGCAAATGAAAGTATCTGTTCAGTTTGTGGTTTTGGAGGATGCAGTTTACGATGCCTTCTACAAATTGGATAATCCTCATGAGCAAATCCGCAGCTATGTATTCGATACGGTGCGGGCAGAAGTTCCCAAACTTCGTTTAGATGATGTCTTCGAGAAAAAAGACGATATCGCTATTGCCATTCGTCGCGAATTAGAAGAAGCGATGAATACTTATGGCTACGGAATTATCAAGGCTCTGGTTACCGATATTGATCCGGATGATGCCGTTAAAAGCGCCATGAACCGCATTAATGCTGCAGAACGTCAAAAAACGGCGGCCGAATATGAAGGTGAAGCAGAACGAATTCGCATCGTAGCCAAAGCAACCGCCGAAGCAGAAAGTAAGCGATTACAAGGTCAGGGTATTGCCGACCAACGTCGCGAAATTGCCAAAGGTTTGGAAGAATCTGTAGAGGTATTGAACCAGGTAGGTATTAATTCCCAGGAAGCATCTGCTTTAATTGTAATTACGCAACATTATGACACATTACATGCCGTAAGTGAAGGCACCAATAGCAATTTAATCTTGCTACCAAACAGCCCTAATGCAGCCAGTAATATGTTAAATGATCTGGTTTCTTCCTTTGCTGTAGGAAATAAAGTGGCCGAGATGAATCAAAATAGTAAATCAGAATAAGAGAGTCTATTTATCAGAGCTTCATAGCTTGATTACTATTTGACTAATAAAATTTTAGATGGGGAATCTCTTCTGTAGCAGGGGAAATTCCCCCATCTTGTTTTTTTTCACAGTATTGGTTCCGGCAGACTAAATGGAATGCCTTAGATTTGTCGCAAGGAGGGAATAAACACGGATTCGATGGAAAAGAACTTTTTTAGGATTCTAGGCTTACTTTGTTTAAGCACCTACCTTTTACAGGCCCAAAATACCGTTAACTATAATTTTAATGGTATGGTTGTACAAGGAGAAGCCTCTGGCGGAAATGTAGTAAGTGACGATATCGCACTGGGCTTTGGAATGGGTTATGATTTTCCCTTTGCCAATCCTCGATTCGAATTTGCAATTAAAGGGGATTACCTTTGGATTAATTTGGACTATATCAACGATTCGGACCCCTCTAATATCTCAATTATGCGGGCCACAATGAATCAGTTTTCTATAAGTGGTGGCCTCAATATTTACCTGAACAATAATCATAATGTGGCGAATTTATACCAACCCTTTCGCCCCTATTTACATGTATTAACTGGAATTGTTGCTCAATCCAACTCCTTAGAGCCCAGCGATAATTTCTTCTACCCCAGTGTTGACGGATTTCTAATTCTACCCGTTGTGGAATTGGGTGGAGGTGCTAAAATCCGCATTAATCCTCAGTGGTCCTTTAATTTGAATATTGGTTTCCGAACTACCTTCTCTGATGATATTGATGGACTTTTAGGTAATACTGCCAGTCCGGATATCATGGGGATACTCCGGATGGGAGTTTCGAAAAGACTCTAATCTCCAGGCAAGTTTTAGAGCGGGATATAGGTCACCCAAAGCTTTCTCATCCCAAACTTACCTTTGCCTCAAAGTTTGAAATTGAAAAAACAATTCGGCACCCCGCTATTTCTTATTCTGCTAATCCTAAGCTTAAGCCCCTGGATTGGACCTCCCCTCGCCATGGTGCTGGGATTTCTCTTTCAATTATTCTTCCCAAACCCGCTGGGAGCCAAAAACAAAGATGCCATAAACTGGTCTCTGAAATCAGCCGTAGTGGGATTAGGTTTTGGAATCAATGCCAATCAGGCTTTAGCCAGTAGTACCGAAGGTTTAGTCCTTACCGTTTTTAGTATAGCCAGTACCCTACTATTAGGCTGGATCTTAGGTAAAGCGCTTAAATTAAACTTCACCAGTAGTTACCTTCTTTCCAGTGGTACCGCAATTTGTGGCGGTAGTGCCATTGCGGCCATGTCGCCTATCCTCAAAGCTGAAGAGAAAGACATTAGCATGGCCTTAGGAACTGTTTTTCTGTTAAATTCAGTAGCCCTGCTCATTTTCCCAACGATCGGAACCTGGCTGGAATTAAGTCAAGTAGACTTTGGAACCTGGGCGGCCATTGCCATTCATGATACCAGCTCTGTGGTGGGAGCGGCCTCCGCCTATGGAGAAGAAGCTTTGGAGATTGCCACCACTGTAAAACTGGTACGTGCGCTTTGGATTATCCCTCTGGCTTTAATCACCAGCTTATTTCTACGTAAAGGCGGAAAAATTAAATTCCCTTATTTCATTCTGCTGTTTTTAGCGGCCATGATCCTCAACACTTTTGTGGGCTTCCCCGAAGCAATTAGCGGTGGAATAAGTCTGATCGCTCGTCGTATTCTTACCGCTACCCTATTTCTGGTAGGTGCCGGTATATCCATCGAGAAAATTAAATCTGCTGGTTGGAGAGCACTTTTACTGGGACTGCTCTTGTGGCTCTTTATTGGTATTGGCAGCCTCAGCGCCATTCTCTATATCTAGAATAGCAAAGGCTTCCAATTCAGTATTAGCTGTAAAACCAGGGTAAACAATCCCAATAAAGGGTAAACCCATTTCCGTACCCAAAGCTTTAACCTTTCGGTATTGTGTTCTATCCCAAGGATATCGAATAGTACAGAGTAAAAGGTCGCATTGTTTTGGTCTTCCAAGCCATGACTTTTATTTAGCAAACAGCGCCCAAAAATCCAGAATTGAACTTGTACAATAGCATAGGCGCTAATCATTAAATACCAGGAAAAAAGAAAAGGTCCGACCCAGGCCAATAGGGTAATGAGAACATGGAACCAAAAGGCCAGGTTTAAATCCGAATTGTATTTGCGTTTTGATCTATCGATACCTCAAATTTAAGCAGGAGAATTTTCCTCTGACTTGAACTGCATTTGATAAAGGCGGGCATAATATCCTCCCTTCTCTAATAATTCCTGATGCTTGCCTTCTTCTACTACCCTACCTTTATCCATCACCAGAATTTTATCAGCAGCTTTAATAGTTGCTAATCGGTGAGCAATCACCACCGAAGTTCTCCCTTTGGTGATCTTCTCAATTGCCTTTTGGATTAAATTCTCGCTTTGTGTGTCGATCGAGCTGGTCGCCTCATCCAGAATTAATACCGATGGATTCGAAACATAGGCCCTTAAGAAGGAGAGTAATTGTCGCTGTCCTACGGATAACATATTGCCCCGCTCCTGTACATCGTAATCATATTGATCAGGCAAGGTTTCAATAAAGTCGCTAACGCCTATGAACTCTGCCGCTTCAGTTACTTCCTCATGCGAAATGTCCTTATTGAGGGTAATGTTATTGCGAATGCTGTCACTAAAAAGGAATACGTCTTGTAAAACCACCGCCAAATGCTCGCGCAAGCTGCTTAATTTCACTTTACGTATATCCACGCCATCCAACAATATTTCTCCAGACCAAATCTCATAAAAGCGTCCTAGCAGGTTAATCAATGTAGATTTACCGGCTCCGGTAGCGCCCACTATTGCCAGCATTTTGCCTGGTTCCGCCTTAAAGCTTAAATCCTTTATAATTGGTTCACCCTCTTTATATCCGAAGCTAACCTTACGGAATTCAATCTCGCCTTTTACTTCGCTTAATTCGAGCTCTCCCTTGTCTTCGATACGATCCTTGGTATCCAATATTTTAAATACCCGCTCGCTACTCACCATTCCCATCTGCAGGGTATTAAAACGATCGGCTAATTGACGTAAGGGACGGAATAGCATATTCACAAAAATGATGATCGCCGTAATCTCACCCAGGGTAATTTCTCGAATTAAAGAGCCGGTATCCCAATTAAAGCTATCGTAAAGCCAAATCTGCAAACTGTGCTTGCCTGATAAACTAGCAGCTTCCAAACCTCCGTACCAAACCACCAATCCGATACTGATAGCGCTCATTATTTCGATTACGGGTAGGAAAATAGAGAAATACCAAATGGAGCGAATATTGGCTTCGCGGTGTTTGGCATTTATCTCCTTAAAACGATTCAGTTCTGCTTTTTCCCGATTGAATATCTGCACCACATTCATCCCACTGATATGCTCCTGTACAAAAGCATTGAGCTCGGCTACCTGGGTACGAACATCCTGAAAGGCTGATTTTATCTTCAACTGGAATAATCGGGTAGCATAATAAAGCACAGGAACTACTGAAAGTGAGATCAATACCAGGCGATAATCAAAGAAATAGAACATGGCACTTACCATGACCAAAATCTTGAGGAGATCACCAAAGATTACCAGGATACCTTGTGCAAAAATGTCAGCAATAGTTTCAATATCACTTACCGCACGCGTAACCAGAGTTCCAATAGGAGTTTGATCGAAATACTTCAGCTTAAAAGAAAGGATATGCTCAAAAAGCTGCACCCGTAAATCGCGGATAATACTCTGACCTAGATAATTGGCACCAAAGATAAACAGGAACTGCACCAGGGCTTCCATCACCAATAATACCGTAAGGATCAACATATAATTTGTTAAGCCCTGTAAATTGGGCTCACTAATAAAATTATCGATCACATACTGGATAAGAATCGGACGGGTGGTAGAAAGGGCACTTAATACCAGAGTAAGCACAAAAGATCCGTAAAACACAAAACGGTAAGGTTTCGCATACTTCAGGATTTTTGCTAAAAGATGTAAATCAAATGCTTTACCGCTAACGCTTTTAGCCATTTAAGAAAATATCGTTGGGGTATAATACCCGGGTTAAATATAAGCCTTGGGCCGGAGCAGATTCACCCGCCAATCGACGATCTTTGGCAGCAATCATTTCTACAAACTCAGCTTCCGACATGCGTCCTTTTCCCACCTCTAATAAGCTTCCTACAATAGCCCGAACCATATTTCGCAAGAAACGATCGGCTCGAACGTGGAATATCCAAAGGTCTCCAAGCTCTTCCCAATAGGCTTCGCGAAGCTCGCAAATATTCGTTTTAGTTTGGGTTTTCGATTTAGAAAAGGAGCTGAAATCGCCTTTAAAAATTAATCGCTGGGCCGCCGATTGCATAGCTTCAAAATCCAAAGGAATAAAAATAGGACTGGCCAAATCACCGGAAAAGGGACTGCGCTTTCGCTGGATATGGTATTCATATGCCCTTTCGCTTGCATCAAAGCGCGCATGAGCATCTGCTTTAACCGGTAATAGGGCTTCAATTACGATGTCGGGCGCCAGCATTTTATTGAGAGCATTGAGCAGCTTTCCTTTATCCGAAAGAGCTTCCTCCCAATCAAAGTGTGCATACATTTCACGGGCATGCACCCCGGTATCTGTCCTTCCTGCACCTACAATATTTATCGGTCGACCCAAAATCAAAGAAAGTTTTTGATTTATAAGTTCCTGAACACTAATTGCATTAGGCTGAATTTGCCAACCATGAAAGGCTGTGCCACGGTACGCCAATTTTAAAAAATATCGCAAAGGCCGTTTCTTTGCGGCAAAGGTATTAATAGGTAGGCGAAGCATGGTGCAGATTAGTTTATTAAGCGATAGTCATTCACATATTGACCCTGCCATCCTTAAACAGCTTAAGGGAAGTGATGAGATTTGGCATGCCGGCGATATTGGTGACCTAAAAACCGCCCAAATACTGCAAAAAATTGCCCCTCTCAGAGCGGTATACGGTAATATTGATGCTCAGGAGCTTCGGCAGGAATTCCCCTTAAACAACAGCTTCGAAATTGAGGGTATTAAAGTCTTAATGACTCACATCGCAGGCTATCCGGCCAGATACAATGGTCGCGTAAAAAAATTACTGGGCGAATTAAAACCCGATCTTTTTATCTGCGGACATAGCCACATTCTTAAAGTAATGCGTGATCCCCAGTTTGGGCATATGCATATGAATCCCGGTGCGGTAGGCTTACAAGGATTTCATCAAGTAAGAACCTTGCTTCAATTTAAAATTGAAAAAGGTAAAATTTCGGATCTGGCTGTAGCCGAATGGCCTCGCTGGCCTAAAAATTAACGGAAACGATCCGCCGCCTGAACTTTGTATTCATCCTTCATTACCGCCCGATTGGCCATAGAGAGTAAAATAATAGCCAATAAGGGTAAAAAGACCCCTATGCCTAATCGGTCGGATGCAGCTTGATATACTTCATACCAATGGTATAGCATAAAGCCAAATACGGTGAAGGAAATCAAAATGGCCAAACGACCTAATACCACCTGATTGCGACGCTTCTTAAAGGAGAACAAAGCGCCAAGCGACAAAGCGGCCACTGCCAAAAAGAGACTAAGAAAGATAAAATCATCATGGAGCATCACCGGCCCATTATCGCCGGCAAAAAATGAAACCATGAAGGACAGGCCACCACTCACCAGGGCAGCACCTAAAAAATAAAGCGATTGAATGCGCTGAATCATCGAATTGGATTTGGGACTCCAAAATTGCTAAAAAAACTGCGAGCCTATTTTGTTTTGAGCAAATCTTTGTATTATTGCCAGTATCAAATTTCTCGAACACCCTGATCAAAAGGGTACTGGTAGAAATTCTCCAATCAGACTTACATCTCTCTCGATTAAGAATATTTCTTTCATTTCTTGTTTAGTCCATGTACGACATCAACCAATTAAAGGCTTTGAAGCTGCCCGAGTTAAAGCAAATCGCAGAAGCTTCTAAAATTTCGCGTTTCAAATCCATGAAGAAAATGGATCTGGTTTACGCTATCCTTGATAAACAAGCAGTTGACCCTAAGGCCATTAAAGAACCTGCTAAGGACGAAAAGCCTGCTGCTGAAGATCAAACAAAAGCGAGTCCAGTGGAAGCCAAGCCTGCAGAGTCTACTGAGGCTAAATCAGAAGAAAATCCTGCTCGTCGGCCACGAAAACGAAACCCAAAGGATGAAAATCCTGAAAATCAGGACCGTAACCGCAACCGAGGGAATGCCAATGAAGATCGCCGCCGAGCTGATAAAGACTCAGGGAACTCGAATCAAAATTCGAATGCCGGGCACAATCAAGGGCAAAACCAGGGTCAAGGGCAGAATTCTAACAAGAATAATCCGAATCAACATCGGGAACGTCGTCAGAAAAACAACGACAACAATAATTCAAACAACCCCAATTCAGGTTCAAATCAAAAAGGAAACAATCAGGGGAATAACAATAACCACCAGCATCGCAATCGACGCCAGGAATATGATTTCGACGGGATTGTTGTAAGTGAAGGGGTTTTGGAAATGATGCCCGATGGCTATGGCTTCTTACGTTCGAGCGACTTTAATTACTTAAACTCCCCCGACGATATTTACGTAAGCCAAAACCAAATTAAACTCTTTGGCCTGCGCACCGGCGATACCGTCCGTGGCCAAATTCGCCCTCCAAAAGAAGGTGAGAAATATTTCCCTTTGGTAAAGGTGGAAAGCATCAATGGACGCGAGCCTGACTGGATTCGCGACCGCGTTGCTTTTGAGCATTTAACTCCGCTTTTCCCACAAGAAAAATTCAATATTACCCATCGTCGTGGCACTTTATCTACGCGAATCATCGACCTCTTCTCTCCTATCGGAAAAGGCCAGCGTGGTTTATTAGTAGCCCAGCCTAAAACCGGTAAGACTACCTTATTAAAGGAGGTTGCCAATGCCATTGCCGCTAATCACCCCGAATGTTATATGATCATCCTCTTGATCGATGAACGTCCGGAAGAGGTTACCGATATGGCACGCTCAGTAAATGCAGAAGTAGTAGCTTCTACTTTTGATGAGCCCGCAGACCGTCACGTAAAAGTGGCCAATATCGTATTGGAAAAAGCCAAACGCATGACCGAATGTGGTCATGATGTCGTGATCTTATTAGACTCCATTACCCGATTGGCCCGAGCTTATAACACTGTATCACCTGCTTCCGGAAAAGTTCTTTCTGGAGGTGTAGATGCCAATGCCTTACACAAGCCTAAGCGCTTCTTTGGTGCCGCACGTAAAATTGAGAATGGTGGCTCATTAACCATCTTAGCGACTGCCCTTATCGATACAGGTTCCAAAATGGACGAAGTAATCTTCGAAGAATTTAAAGGTACCGGTAATATGGAAATGCAGCTCGATCGCCGCATTGCCAACCGCCGTATCTGGCCTGCTATCGACCTCATGAGCTCTGGTACCCGTAAAGAAGACCTGCTATTGGATCGCGATGTACTGCAAAGAATGTACATCTTACGTCGCCATTTAGCGGATATGACTTCAGTAGAAGCCATGGAATTCCTCTACGATCGTATGAACAAAACCCAGGACAATGCCGAGTTCCTGGCTAGCATGAACGGATAATGGCCCTTAATCCGAAAAGTTATTGTGCCTATGTGCAGGACCTGCCCGCAGATCACCTGCATCGCAAATACCACGATAGCCAATACGGATTTCCCCTGGAAGATGACAATGCACTCTTTGGCCGCTTGATTTTAGAAATAAATCAGGCGGGCCTTAGCTGGATTACCATTCTCAAAAAGCAGGATAATTTTAAGGCGGCTTTCGCCGGATATGACATTAACACTGTGGCTGCCTTTGATGAAGAAGATGAAGCTCGTTTACGCAGTGATGCCGGGATTATTCGCAATCGACTTAAAATTAAAGCTGCGATTTACAATGCTCAGGCCATCCAAAAAATTCAATCGGAACACGGAAGCTTCAAGCAATGGCTACTAGAGCAGGGAGAGCAGGATATAAAAGCCTGGGTAAAACTCTTTAAACTGCACTTTAAATTTACCGGCCCCGAAATCGTCAATGAATTTCTAATGAGTAGTGGTTTTAAAGAAGGTGCGCACGATCCGGAATGTGCCTGTTATAAACTAGCTCAGGAAGAAATCAAGGAGCACTACGGCCGCTAAGGAATACCGATGTACTTATGGGTTTGCAGCGAAATCTGCCACTGAGGATTAGCCATTACATATTCGCTAATCTTGGGTAGCATAAGCTCCCTTTTACTCCACTCGGGTTGTAAGAAAAGTTTACAATGGGGCGAGACCTTGGCTGCATGCTCTTCCGCCCACTTAAAATCGTGATTATTGAAAACAATCACTTTCAATTCATGCGCCTGCTCATAGACCTCCGGTACCGGCGGTTTGGTTTTCTTTGGCGACAAGCAAATCCAATCCCAGCTTCCCGTTAAAGGATAAGCCCCGGAAGTTTCGATATGAACCTGCAAACCTTTGGCTTTTAAGGCTTTGGTAATAGGTCCCATATTCCAGGTTAAGGGCTCACCCCCTGTAATCACTACCGTATTGGAATAATGCGCGGCATTCTCCACCACCTGCTCAATAGCGGTAGGTGGATGTAAATCGGCATTCCAACTTTCCTTCACATCACACCAATGGCATCCTACATCGCATCCACCAATGCGAATAAAGTAGGCGGCCTTTCCGGTATGGTAACCTTCACCTTGTATCGTATAAAACTCTTCCATTAAAGGAAGCATGGTTCCCGCCTCTACCTGAGCTTTAATCGCTGCATCCATGCTGCAAAAGTATTTCTTAATAATGGCATAGCAAGGCTTTCAAAGCGCTCATAGCGGAAAGCTATAAGAAGGTATTCAAATGCTAAAAAAATCCTAAAGCCTGTAATCCATACTTCGCCAGCGTAATTTTTAGTGTCATATCCGTACTAACAGCATAGAAAAAACATAAAACATGAAATCACTAAAAATCTTCTTCTTGGCTTTAGGCCTGAGTACCGGTACTGTCTTTGCCGGAAACGACAGTTTAAGCACCGAACAGAATGTCCAAAATCAAGTGAGCCGCCAAATCAGCTCACGCTTCCAAATACCTTCCGAACTGGTAGGTCAAATGCATGATAAGCAAGCCATTGTTCAAATAGAAGTAGGCGAAAACCATCAACTAAAAGTGCTATCCGTAGACTGTGGCAATGGAGTAGCTGACCTTCTCTTAAAGAAAGCTCTGGAAAAATTGGCAATCTACCTTCCTGAAGATTCCGTAGGACAAAGCTTTGAACTCTTATTAAATCTTCGCTATTAAGATCTATAATTCAAGGAGGAGCCGCATTTTGCATGCCCCTCCTTTTTAATTTTGACTAAAACCTAGTATGAAAGCACACGAAATCGATTACCGCCTCATTGGTGAAGAAATGCAAGCGGTAGAAATAGAACTCGACCCTTTAGAAACGGCGATTGCTGAGACTGGCAGCATGATGATGATGGAAGATGGCATTGCCATGGAAACCATTTTTGGCGACGGATCAAACTCAAACGAAAGCTTTTTTGGCAAAGTTTGGAATGCCGGTAAACGCGCTTTAACCGGAGAAGGACTTTTTATGACCGCCTATAGTAACCAGGGTACCGGCAAAAAGAAGGTGTATTTCGCCTCTCCATATCCCGGGAAAATCATTCCCTTTCATTTAGGAGAAGAGGGCGGGAAAATCATTTGCCAGAAAGATGCCTTCTTATGTGCCGCACAAGGAGTTAGCGTAAGCCTTGAGTTCCGTAAAAAATTAGGCGTAGGACTTTTTGGAGGCGAAGGATTTATCATGCAAAAACTGGAAGGCGATGGTATGGCCTTCTTACATGCCGGGGGGACCATTATCGAAAAAATACTGGGTCCGGGCGAAACGCTGAGAGTAGATACCGGCTGCCTGGTAGCTTTTACACCGAGCGTAGATTATGATATTCAGTTTATTGGCGGATTAAAGAACAGTTTATTCGGAGGCGAAGGCTTTTTTTATGCCCATTTAAGAGGGCCAGGTAAGGTTTTCATTCAATCTTTGCCTTTTAGCCGATTGGCCGACCGTATCATTGCCTCTGCTCCTAAAGTTGGTGGAAGCCGCAAAGGAGAAGGTAGTATCTTAGGCGGCCTTGGAGACCTATTAGACGGAGATAATTAATGTTACGAAAGACCCTTTTATTCAGTTTATTCCTTTTTGTTTCGCAGCTGCACGCCCAGACTGAGGCCGACTTTGAGAAGTTCGGCCAGGGCATTTTCAGCCTAATTAGCGATACGGGCTCCTATCCGAACTTGGAATACATCCGTATTAAAAGTTGGAAACAACTGATTGATGAACAAAAGTTGGAAAGTGCTGAAAAAGAGGAATGGAAACTTCGCATGCAGGAAACCTATGCCAATGATAAAATTGAGTTCGAAAAAAAACTGGGACTCATTGTGCAAGAATATCGTGCCGCCAGCATAAAGGGAGCCGAATTAACTTATCTCGAAAGTGCCTATGTTCCGCACCCTAAATGGAAGAACTGGTATCAGTGCTATATGCGCTTCAGCTTCGAGCATGAAGGGCTGCAAACTATGGTAGACCTAAATTACGAGCTCTACTTCAATGGCAAGGGATTGCTCTTTATCGGCACCCGTTTCGACGAAGATTTCTAATGATTCTTATCGTGCAACATGGGGACAAACCTGAAGTCGCCATGATCTTGTAATTCAAAGTCCTTTTCCGTTTTTCGGATCAGGACTTTCATTTTTTGCACATTAGTTCCAACCGGAATCACCAATCGGCCACCAACTTTAAGTTGATGCAATAAAGCCTTGGGAATTTCTGGTGCCCCCGCAGTTACAATAATTCCATCAAAGGGCGCATGATTTGGCAGTCCCGCATAACCATCTCCATATTTGGTATATAGGGTATACCCCAATTTCTGCAATAAAGGTCTGGTGGCATTAAAAAGCTCTTTTTGCCTTTCAATGCTAAAAACTTTCATCCCCATTTCGCAGAGGACTGCTGCCTGATAGCCACTACCTGTTCCCACTTCCAGCACCTTTTGCCCCGGACTTAAAGCCAGTTTCTCAGATTGAAAGGCCACCGTATAGGGCTGAGATATAGTTTGACCGGCAGCAATCGGGAAAGCTTTGTCCTGATAGGCAAATTCCTCAAAGCTAGAATCAATAAACAAATGGCGAGGCACTTTGCCAATGGCTTTTAATACCTCCCGATCACGAATGCCCTTTTCAATTAAGAGCTTCACCAAATTATTGCGCTTACCGCGATGTCGTGCTAAATCTCCCACTCCACAAAAATCTTAATTCCGGCCCGAAGAAATTTCATTGACTTATAAAAATAAACAGCTTTTTGTGAACAGTTCCAAGCGCTGCATCCGAACAAGTAAAAGCCTTACCTTACCTTTGAGGCAGAATTAGAAGCATGTTAAAAATCGGAGTTTTAGGTGCCGGGCACCTTGGAAAAATTCACTTGAAGTGTATCCAGAATTTACCTGAAGTATACCATCTCGTAGGATTTTACGACCCGGATGCACAAAGGGCTCAGATTGTAAGTGAAGAATTAGGTGTACCTGCTTATGCCGATATGGACGCCTTAATGGACGCTGTAGACGTAGTGGATATTGTAACTCCTACCTTAAACCATTACGATCTGGGGGTAAAAGCTGCACGAAAGGTAAAACACTTCTTTATTGAAAAGCCCATTACCGAAACTCCCGAACAAGCTCGTGAACTCATTAAGCTTAGTGAAGAGGCTGGAGTTAAAGCCCAGGTAGGTCATGTGGAGCGTTTTAATCCTGCCTATCAATCGGTGCAAGATCAGATTCAAAACCCCATGTTTATCGAAACCCACCGCCTGGCCGAATTTAATCCGCGAGGCACGGATGTTCCCGTGGTCCTCGATTTAATGATTCACGATTTGGATATCGTATTACATGCGGTAAAATCTAATGTGCGTAAAATTTCAGCAAGCGGTGTTGCAGTATTAAGCGATAGCCCGGATATCGCTAACGCCCGGATCGAATTCGATAATGGTTGCGTGGCCAACCTTACGGCAAGTCGCATATCTTTAAAGAACATGCGTAAGACCCGTATTTTCCAGAGAGATGCCTATATCACGGTAGATTTCCTGGAAAAGAAAAGTGAACTGATCCGCATGAAAAACGAAATAGATATGGACGATCCCTACGCTATGATAATGGATTTAGGCGAAGGAAAGAAGAAACAGATCTATTTTGAACAGCCAGAATGTGCACCTATCAACGCTATTCAAGAAGAATTACATTCTTTTGCATCCGCAATCAATAAAAAACAGGAAGTGAGCGTTAGTCTGGAGGATGGTTATAGAGCCTTGCAAGTGGCTCACGAAATCCTCCACAAGATCGAACTAAACCTCAACCTCATTGCGTAATAGCAAGAGATGGCAAAATTACTACTCCGAAGCCTGCTTTTAGGCTCACTTTTTTACGTACTTAGCAGCTGCTCCACAGACGAAGCAGCCAAACCAACTTATCTGCAAATCGATGCCCTTCATTTGGAAACCGATTATGCTGAAGAAGGAACTGCCCATTCGAATATCTCCACCGTTTGGCTAAGTGCCAATGGGGAAATCATCGGTGCATTTGAATTACCGGCTTTAATACCAGTTGTACTGAAAGAAGGGCAAAACGAATTGCGGATCAATGCTGGGATTAATACCAATGGGATCAGCTCCTTTAGGGCAATCAATACATCCTTCGACCCCATTCTTTACACGCTCGATTACCAATCGACAGGTGAAGTACCAGACACCATAATTATTCCAGAAAGTGAACTGATTACGCATTACCGCGATTTTTACCAGGTTTCCATTGTTGAAGATTTTGATGATCCCGGTTTAAATTTTCAACGCACAAATTTTAGTGATACCAACTTCATTAAGGTGGATGATGCGGATAGCATTTTTAGATTTCAGCCTTTTACTTCCAATCAGATGGAACCGAATTCCAATTCGGGATTAATTGTTTTAGACGATCAGAATCCACAAGTTGAACTTAGCTCTGTAGTGAGTTATGAAATTCCGGCCGGAACGCAGAATATCTTCTTAGAAGTAACTTATCGCACGAATGCACAAGTAGGTTTCGGACTCTTAGCAAATTTACCTACCGGCGATCGCAGTGATATTACAGCAGGAGTTTTACCCAAAGAAGAATGGAGTAAGATTTACATAAATCTGGTAACTGAATTCCAGGCCTTTCCCGGAGCCGATGGCTATCAAATCTTAATCCGGGCTAAAAAACCGGATAATGTAGATCAGGCCAGGATTTATCTCGATAACCTTAAATTGGTGTATATCCCTTGAAAAATCCACGGATACAGAGGTTGAAGTACCAATTTTGGGATAGCATTGCCGCCATCCTAAGCTATACTACACTCTTTGTTTTCCGAAAGCTGGTAGTCGAAGCCGAGAAATTTGGATTAAGTCATTTGGAGTTTACCCAGAGTTATTATATCGGATTATTAATGATTCCGATATTCTGGCTTACCGTCTACCACATTACCGATTTCTACCGCGATATTTATCGTCGTTCACGTTTAAAAGACCTATTCTACACTTTTAACACCAGCTTACTCGGAAGTATATTCATCTTCTTTGCCCTGATTCTTGATGATAGCGTAGCTTCTTATACCGACTATTATCGTGGTTTTTTAGTGTATTTCAGTAGCCACTTCTTCTTTACGGCACTCTTCAGAACCTTATTAACCACCCGTACCGCCTACCGCATACGCAGCGGTAATATTGCCTTTAACAGCATTATGATTGGCAGTAATGAAAAAGCCGCAGAGCTCTATGCCAAGCTCGAAAGTGAAAGCAATCGTAAAACCGGCCACAACTTTGTAGGCTTCGTAAGTGTGGACAATAATATCCGCTTTCTACTCGAGAAAAACCTGGAGCATTTAGGCAATCACAAGGCCTTGCCAGGCATTATTCGCGAAAAGGAAATTGAAGAAGTAATCATCGCTATCGAATCTTCGGAGCATCATAAAATGGAAGAGGTACTCAACCTCCTCGAAGAAAAGCCCGTTAAGATTAAGATGATTCCTGATACTTATGACATTATTTCGGGCAAGGTGCGGATGGAGTCTATGCGTTCCATTCCCCTGGTAGAAATCAACCATCAGCTAATGCCGGTATGGCAAATGGTCTTAAAGCGCATTTTCGATGTGGTTTCCTCCGCCCTGGTTTTAATACTCCTGTCCCCCTTATATCTTACGGTTATGCTGATTACCAAAATCAGTGATAAAGGCCCAGTATTCTTCAAGCAAAAGCGTGTAGGATTTCAGGGAAAGGAATTTTACATGTATAAATTCCGCTCAATGGTAGTGGATGCAGAGGAAAATGGTCCTCAATTAAGCAGTGAAAATGATGAACGGATTACCCCTTGGGGAAAAATCATGCGTAAATATCGTTTGGACGAACTGCCTCAGTTTTACAATGTCCTTACCGGTGATATGTCTATCGTAGGTCCACGTCCAGAGCGTAAATATTATATGGAATTGATCTCACAATATGCACCACACTATAGATATCTACAAAAGGTTCGTCCAGGTATTACCTCCTGGGGCATGGTGAAATTTGGCTATGCATCCAATGTAGATGAAATGGTGGAGCGTTTAAAGTATGATGTGATCTATATCGAGAACATGTCTTTGCTCAACGATATAAAAATCCTTATCTATACCGTAATCATCGTATTACAGGGCCGTGGAAAATAAATTCGATCTCGAAGCCTTCAAGGCGAAAGCCAAGCAGGAGAAGAAAGAAACTCGCAAGATTTTTTCAGATCTCAAAAAGCGCAAGGCAAAAATTCTGGATCAGGAATTCGCTACCGCACATGATGAAGTATTCGCAGAATTTAATTGCTTAAGCTGCGCTAATTGCTGTAAAACAGCCGGCCCACGACTCCTCCAAAATGATATTGACCGCATGGCCAAGCATTTGCGTTTAAAGCCTGGCGACTTCATGGATCAATATGTAAAGATTGATGAGGATGGTGATTGGGTGATGAATCAATTGCCTTGCCCTTTCCTGGCTGAGGATAATTATTGCAGTATCTATGAGGTTCGACCTAAAGCTTGTCGGGAATACCCGCATACGAATCGCAATCGCATGCATCAGATTTTAAATCTCACCGAGAAAAATGCCTCCCTCTGTCCAGCAGTTTTTGAAATTAGTCGAAAGCTGAAAGCCCAATAAAATTGGCATTCTGAGCACGAAAGCCTAATTTGGAGTTTTATTCCACCAAACATGCAAGACATTGATGCTATTCGGCTGAACTTCAGCGCCGATTCATTATTCCTTCTCAATATTTGCCTGGCCATCATCATGTTTGGCATCGCTCTGGAGATTCGATTTGAAGATTTTAAAATCCTTCTCAAGAATCCCAAGCCTGCTGTTTTGGGTCTCTTTAGTCAGTTTTTACTCCTACCCTTTCTAAGCTATTTGCTTATTACCTTATTAAGGCCGCAGCCTAGCATCGCCCTCGGTATGTTATTAGTAGCAGCTTGTCCCGGAGGTAATATTTCCAATTTCATGAGTCATCTGGGTCGGGCTAATACTGCACTCTCTGTAGGCTTAACCTCTGTGGCAACTTTTCTAAGCTTAATTATGACTCCGCTTAATTTTAAGCTCTACGGCTCATTATACGAACCCACCGCAAGCCTACTGAATCAAATACAATTGGATTTTTGGGATGTTTCAAAAACGGTCTTTCTCATTATTCTCGCTCCCCTGGCAATAGGCTTATGGGTGCAGTATCGCTTTCCTAAGCCTGCCAAAAAGATGGCCCCCTACTTCCGAATAGGATCCATCCTTCTATTCATAGGATTTGTGCTCATTGCTTTCAAGAATAACTTCCAGGTCTTTTTAGACCATATCCATCTGGTCCTGGGCCTGGTTTTCTTTCACAATCTAATTGCCTTATTGAGTGGGTATGGCGTGGGCGTTTTAGGCGGATTGGAAATTCGGGATCGGAGAACCCTTGCCATCGAAACGGGCATTCAGAATTCTGGACTAGGTCTGGTTTTAATTTTTGCTTTTTTCGAAGGCCTCGGCGGCATGGCAATGGTAGCAGCCTGGTGGGGCATCTGGCATATCATTAGTGGATTGGCATTGGCCGGATATTGGTCTCAGAAACCAACTGATCCCCTGCATCTTAAAGAGCAATCGACCTGAATCCCTTTTGGAGGCTGGCCTCACGCTTAATTTTATCCGTAGCTGTAAACTCTAATTGAGGTACCAAAAGAATTGCCTTTGGTCTTTGACTTCCTTGAAGCTGACTTTTGATTTCAGTACCAATTCCCTCATGGTAATCGGCTTCGGCCATCACCCATACCATTCTTTGCCCGAGTTCTAAATCCTCCTGTCCCCACAAAAAACCCGGTACCGAAAGCTGCAATTGATTCTCCAACTCCTCTGGATATAATTTTAAACCACCACTGAGTACTACATTATCCTGGCGACCCTTCCAAATGAATTGAGTGGGGCTAATCAAATCCACCACATCCTTGGTTTGCAATTTATCCAACCCCAGCTTTTGAGCAGTAATTTGAAGACAATGCTGGGCGTTCACCCCAAAGCTTATCCCTTCCATGGCCTGGTAGCTTTTTTCTTTTTTGGGAAAAACCTGCCTGAGCGCTACATGCGATAATGTTTCGGTACTGGCATAGCTATGCCAAACCTGGCAATCTGGATTGCTTTCTTCGATCCGATCTAAAGCCGCTGCAGAAAGTGGGCCCCCGCCAATTAAGAAGGTCTTAACTTGAGACCAATACGCTTGAGAAGCTACAAACTGATTTGGTACCATCGAAACAAAGTCTATGCTCAAATCTTCAGGTATTTGCTCTAATGGACTGCGAACCGGATCAACCGCTACAATTTCAGCTCCGGCTAAAAAGGCCCTTAAGGCCAACATCATTCCGCCAACCTTATCCAGTGGCAGCGCCAGTAATATTCGAGTCTGGGCATTTAATTCAAAAAAATCGACACTCATTTGTGCTGAGGCTAACAGGGCTTCGCGCGAAAAGCTCATGACTTGAGCTGGCCCCGTTGTACCGGAACTGCTAAGCTCATATTCCACTTGATCGGATAAAAACCAGGCATACAAAGCTTCAATTTGCTGAAGGTAGCTCTCAGACGCAAAGTTTTTTATATTGATTTTCAAGACTTTAGATATTTTTCGACTTTTTTTTATCCCTATACCCAACCTAGGCCAACTCGCCTCCGTTTCTCTTGTACAGTTCCTTATAGATTGGTTTAACAACCATTAGTACCCTGTTTAGTTAGAAAGCGCCGTTTCCCTACGGCGCTTTTTATTTTTCCCCTTATCAGAATTGCAATTTGCTCAAATCCCATTCTTTTTCGGGATCATAAGCGATGGTACCACGTACCAAATGCAAGGGCGATTCGAAATTGTTGGTATAAAGTGACCCGGTTCCTAAACCAGAGGCCATATGACCATAAAGATTGTAATTCCACTGGGAGATAGCAGACAAGCCCAAATTTGACTCCAGGGCGGAGGTTACCCACCAACCAATGCCACGTTTTTCGGCTTCATCTATCCATTCTTCCGACTTTTTAAAGCCTCCCAGGAAAGAGGGTTTCAGAATAATATAACGAGGTTGTAGCTTATCGAGCAATTCCTCCTTTTGCTTTGCTTCAAATAATCCGATCAGCTCCTCATCCAAAGCAATGGGTAGTGGAGATTCCTTGCAAATTTTAGCCAATTCTTTCCATTGGCCGGCTTTAATAGGTTGCTCAATGGAATGAACCCGAAGGTCGTCCAATCGCTGTAAGATGGGCATAACATTTTTAGGACTGAAAGCACCATTGGCATCTACCCGCAATTGAATTTCGTGCGGTCCATAGCGCTCTCGCACCTTTTCAATCAGTTTTAATTCCTGATCAATATCCATGGCACCAATCTTCATCTTGATCACCAGAAAACCTTGCTCAAGACGTTCCTCTAATTGGGAGAGCATAAAATCAGTTTCCCCCATCCAGATTAGACCATTGATAGGTTGACGTTCAAATCCATCGGTAAAATCACTCGGAAAAAGAACATGATTATCGGATTTAAAATCCAGTAATGCCATTTCTAAGCCCCCTTGAATACTGGGCCAAACATCAAGTTCGGAGATCAAGCTCAAGGCCCGATCATAGGAATCGATCTGCTTACAAACCTCCTGTAATTTCGACTCATAATCAGGTCGATCATCGGCACTCAGCCCCTTTAAGATCCCGCATTCTCCTAAGCCACTTAGACCATCACCCTCAAGACGGATAAAATAGGAATCCTTCTGGCCTAATGTTCCCCGGGAAGTACCGGCGGGCCGCTTAAATTCGAGAGTATATTTGGTCCAGCTAGCCTTCATATGGCTTTACCCAGGCCGAACAGCAAAGCAAAAAACAAAGTGCTAAGCGCCATTTGTTTCAGAAGCGGTTCATAATCGAGAGGGCGGCTCGCTTTTAAAACTTTTTTGAGGTTGAGAAATAACAGGGGTAAAGTTAAGAAGTAAAGGTTTTGCCAATTGCTAGTGGGATGAATACGATTGTATAAAAAGGCCAGATCAAAAGCGCCAATAACCAATAAAAAATGGTAAGCCTTGGCTCCCCTTTCTCCCAATTTCAAAGCCAGAGTGTTTTTTCCACTTTTGGCATCTCCTTCACGATCGCGCATATTATTGAGGTTCAATACCGCCATGGCTAAAAAACCTAAGCTACCGGCTGGTAACAGTATACTGTAATTCCAAGTACCAGTTTGTAAATAATAAGAACCTCCTACCCCTACAATACCAAAAAAGAGCAGTACAAATACATCTCCAAAACCCGAATATCCATAGGCCCTATCTCCAACCGTATAGGAAATGGCAGCCCAGGTTGACAAGAGACCCAAAAGGGTAAAGGCTAATTGATAGGCTAATCCCAAATCGCGACAAGCATAAAAGCTCAGTGCGGTTCCAAAGGCAATAGATAATAGGCTAAAGATCACAACCGCCTTACGCATGGCTGTAACAGAAATCAAACCACTTGCAGTAGCTCTGGCTTCACCAATTCGGTCGGCATCCGTTCCTTTTATGCCATCGCCATAATCATTGGCATAATTAGAAAGTACCTGATAACAAAGCGTGGTTAAAATGCTTAGGAGGAATACCCAAATATCAAAACTACCCTGAGAATAAGCCAATAAGCTACCCAGAATAATGCTCGCAAAAGCCAATGGCAGCGTGCGTAGTCTCGCCGCTGCAATCCATACCTTATACCCCGACATCCTAAATTTTGAAAGGCAAATATAGACCTTAGATTTACATCCACTTATCCTTATTGGATTCGATGCAATAGGCCAGGTAATCGTAGAGTTCCCGACTGGCTTCCGTCGCTAAGTGAGGCATGCGTACAGTCCCGGCCGCAGTATGAAACTGAAAGCTGCTGATCCCCCGATACTTCTGGATAAGTGATTGCTTTAATCCTAAATTTTGAAGCTTATAATTCGGAATTAAAATGCGTTTGGGAAAAACATAACCCCTTCGGATTTCCAAATAATCTGCATTCACTCTTAAACTTATACTTTTCCAGTAGCGGTAGCTTAAAAAAGCCACCATCAATACAAAAAGGGGCAAGGGGACATAAAACAACCAAGCCATTTGTTCATAGTAAAAGATGGCGCCTATAATCAAGGCTGGCAACAAGCCCAGGAACAAACTGCGTTGAATAAATAAAATACGATGAGGGCTGTAATAGCTGTACTTAGAACTTTTCCGGTTGGGATAATGAGTTTGAATCACCTTGAGTAAGGCCCGTGCTTTTAAGCCCGGAATACCAATCAATTTGCGATCATTAACTCCCTGAGTGCCCGCTTGCTTTACTTTTAGAGTACGGTAACCCAGTATCTTACGCAATGGGTTTGATTCCCAAAAGAAATACTGGATCTTCTCATAAGGCACATTAAAGCTATTGCGATTTAATAAGCCGGATTCGATATCAAGCCCCTCCTTGCCTAAATAAAAGCGGAAATCGTAATACCTCAGGATACTTACTATTAAGGAGGATAAAATGGAAATCACTAAGAAGACCAGGAAAGCCATCGGTAATAATATCACCCATTTGGTAAGCAAGGCATTGGCGGTTTCCTTAAAGAAGGGTTCAAAAGGTTTAATGAGGTAATCTTCAAATTGCCAGATATATCCATTTACAATGGCAAAGAGCAGTAATCCAGAGCGCAAGTGATTTTGGGTAAGACCTACCCGTAAAAGATCGGCAAGGCTTAAACGTAATAATGGCTCTCGATATTTGAGGGGAAGTTCCTTCTCAGTCTCCTCTTCGCTACTTTCCTCATCCTCTTTCAGTTCGTATCGCCTTTGCATTAGAAACTCCCGGAGACTGGCAGCATATTCCTTAGACAAGGCCGGAATATTTATTTCCTGTGCTACGCTACCCGCGGTATCAATCTTAAGGCCTACCAGATTTAAAATTCGCTGTAAAAGATTTTGCTTGGTATTCACACTCTGAATCCGTGCAAAGGGTACTGTAATCTTCTCTTGTTTTAGGATGCCTTTTTCGATAATAAAATTATCGCCACTTACATAAAAGTAAAACTTGAGGTATTGGAGGTAGCTGTAAATTAAAAAGAAAATGGCCATAATCACGCCCCAACCCTGATAGCCCATTCCCAATACAGAAAAATCGCGGCCCAGGTTAACCACTACTACCGCTAACACAAAATTGATTGCCCGACGGAGGTTCTGAAAAAAGATAATGGCTACCCCTAGTGTTGCCTGACGCTTGGGCTCGTGTAAATCGAGATTATTCATACTCGGCGCTGAGCTTGGTAATGTAATCGCGCACTTTTATCGCATCCTCCTTACGTAAGCCCCGGATATCTAAATCACTGGAAGTTCCACCAGCAGTAAAGACTCTAACTGTTGCCAGATCAAATAATCGGCCTAAAAGACCCTGACTAAATTCACAGTGCTGCACTCGATTTAGAGGCACGGTAGTCATGCGATGTACAATCCATCCTCGGCGGAAAGACACATCCATACTGCGTATAGAATAACCACGGTATTTAAAGCCTATGCTCTCCAATACCAAAACCAGTACTAAAATTCCCAATACCGGATACAACCAATATCCAAAATATAGTTTCCCGAAAAGGCTGATGGTGGCCCCAACTCCGCTCAGTAAGAGTAAAAAAAGTACCCTTCCGGTGATGCGATAATAAAGGTAATCCCTCTCCAGGCCTTTAAAATCACGATCTTCTAAGCGAGGTATATCGTAAAGATTAAGATTTAAATTTTCGAGCAGCATCTAGTGCGATTTTAGAAACTGAAAATAGTTTTTTAATACATCAGGGCTTTCCAATCTGGGGGTTTTAATTTCCAAAATGGCTAAGCCCTCTAAGCTAAAGAAGGATTTTACTCCTTCCGACAATTTTTCTTCCTGGGATATTTCCTGATAAGCAATGCCATACATCTTGGCTACAGCCGATAAGTCTAAATGATGTTGGGTTTCCTGAAAACGTTCAAAGTCTTCAATTTTATCGGGTCCCTTTATAATTCGGAAGATATTTCCTCCCTGATTATTGATAACAACAACTTTCAAGTTCTGGGGTAAGCGATCGTTCCAAAAAGCCGCATTATCGTATTGAAAAGCAACATCCCCACTAATCAATACCACCGGATCTTTGGTATTTAAAGCATGCCCCATAGCGGTAGAAGTACTTCCATCTATCCCACTGGTTCCGCGGTTGGCATAATGTCGTACATCCTCACGATGATCAAATAATTGCGCATAACGAATACCGGCACTATTGGCACTGTGCAAGACCGTTGATTGCGGTAAATGTTGCAGCAATTCGGCATAGACCTTCAAATCACTGTATTCGCAATTTTTAAGATAGTCCTTATGCAACTGAGCTTTGGATTCTTCCAGGGCCCACACCTTTTCTACCCAGGGATTAAGCTTGGCTTCTACCCTTTCACTCAATTGTTTAAAAAACCAACTGGCCTTACAATCCAGGTTTAGCGTGAGCTTGTGAAAAGTATCCTTAAAGATTTCATCTTCCGTAAAATGCCAATGCGGGAAATCACCGGATTTACGTAAATAGGCTTTCACCATTTTACTGACGATTTCGCCTCCCAGGCTTATTAATAAATCCGGTTGCAATAAGGCGGCTTCTTCCTCTCCCAGAGTATTTACCATGCGGTCTATACTGTGTACTCCCGGAATATGATTGAGATTGGAAAGAGTTTCGCTGAGGAGCAGAAAAGGCCGCTTTTCCATCAATAAGGCCAGGGCTTGTTCCAGAGCCGGGTCCGGACTCATCTGCCCTACCAAAAGCATAGGTCTTTCAGCTCGCTCGAAACTTTGTACTAATTCATTTAAATCGTTCTCATTCAGATGCCTTTCGGTTGCCGGTCGCCGAATGATCCGAAACTGCTCTTCGGGCCCTTCATATTCATTATAGAGGGGCTCATCAAAAGGCACATTAATATGCACCGGACCTTTATGTAGGTTTAGCAAGGCCTCCTGGCTGATCCGCAGATTGTACTGCCGGGCCAGCTCGTCCTGAGGTTCTCGAATTAAATTGGCCTCTCCCAAAATATGCTTGCCATAAATTCCTTCCTGCATAATGGTTTGCCCAGCACCCTGACCAATCCATTCCCGGGGGCGATCTGCAGTAATAACCACCAAAGGAACCTTTTGATAATACGCTTCCGTAACGGCTGGTAAAAAATTAGCAGCGGCCGATCCACTGGTGCAAATTACGGCTGCAGGCTTTCCCTTTTCCAGAGCCATACCCAAGGCGGTAAAGGCTGCTGCTCTTTCATCCGGAATGGAATAAGTTTCAAAACCCTCCGCCATACAGGCATAAATTAAAGGAGCATTACGACTACCTGGCGCCACTACCAAATTCTCACATTCATGGGCCTTTAAAACATGGGCCAGTAAGCGGGCATTATATAATGATGATGTTTTAGACATTTTGCTGTTCCAAAGCTTTGAGGATGGTTTGAGCCTTTACTTCCGTTTCCTTCCATTCGTCCAGGGCTCGACTTTGTGCAGTAATGCCTCCCCCTACATAAAGGTTCAAGTTTTGCAAACTGCAATATTCTGCACAGCGCAAGTTTACCCAAAATTGTGCAGATGACCGCTCAGGACAGCTCCAACCGAAGTAACCGGTATAAAAGCGGCGATCGTATAATTCATTTTTAAGGATAAAATCCTTAGCCCAGGATTTGGGACTACCTCCAACTGCCGGGGTAGGATGCAATTCCTTCACAAAGCTTTCTGCTTGAAATGTCCCTAAGGCTTTCGCCTGAATGGCATTATAGAGATGCGCCAGGTTTCCGGCTCTCTTTACTTGGGTTTCGCCACCTTTAATGGCCTCCAAATTAGGGTTCTCCTGCAATAGTTTAATGATGCTGCGACTCACAATGGCCTGTTCTTCCCTTTCCTTATCCAGAAAACTATGACGGTCTTCCCATTTACGGGTGCCCGCCAAACTGGCGATTTCGAGTTCCCCCTCTTCCAAACTCAAAAGCTTTTCAGGACTGGCACCCATCCAGGTTCCAGCTAAAGGATGTGAAAACAAATAAACTGTCGCCTGAGGATAGAGAATATCCAATTGCTTTAAAGCCTGTAAAGGACTCAAACTGCTTTTAGCAGGATGCAAGCGGGATATAACCACCTTAGATCCTTCTTCATTTTGTAAAGCTTGGATAGACTTTTCCAATAAGACTAACTGTTCCTTCTTCGCCGGGGCCAGCTGATTGGGACAAAAATGCCATTCCTTAAAATCATAGGCTTCACAGGGCTCCATGGGAATTTGCAATTCTTGATCCCCCTTGAAATTCACAAAGTGAAAAAGACGGGTGAAAGATTGAGCTTCCCGGAAAAACTGCAACTCTTCTCCTGGTGCCCGATAGGCTAAAAAGACTTTGATACCCCCCATTATTTTTTCAGCTTGGATCGCTGTAATACCATATTGGTCAACTTGCAATGAGAGATTAATCGTTGCTCTGCATCATGCACTTCTATCTCCCATAAATGGGTGCTTTTACCTTGATGTAAAATTCGAGCGGTTCCATAAACCACTCCTTCTCGAATAGAACGCAAATGATTACAGCTTAATTCAATTCCTACTACCGCTTCATTTTCGCGATCAATCAGCATAAAACTGGCAGCGCTACCCAAACTTTCGGCTAAAGCGGCGGTAGCTCCACCATGCAGTAAGCCCATTGGTTGATGAACCCGGCTGTTGACAGGCATACTTGCTTTTAACATTGGAGGGTCCATGGAAACATCGATATACTCAATTTCTAAAGTTTCCATTAAGGTATTTTGATTGCCTTTAGCAAATAAGGCCAGCACTTCCTCTTTACTCATCCTGCATATTTCTAAAGCGAATTTACGGTCAATCCTATAAATTCACCGTTTTAAAGCATAAACATCCATTATGGCCAAGGAATTAAAAACAAAGGAAAATGACCTTCCGGTGGAAGACTTCATTGAATCACTGGATAATGACAAGCAGAAAGAACAATCCTATACGCTCCTGGAACTCTTTAAAAGTGTCAGTGGCTCAAAAGCTCGAATGTGGGGAGGCAGTATTATAGGTTATGGGCATTACGATTATGTATACAGCAGCGGCCAAAGCGGCACTTGGATGCGTGGAGGCTTTTCCCCCCGAAAGGGAAAATTCTCCCTGTATATTATGAATGGTTTTAGCCGCTATGGTGAAATCCTCAGCCGACTGGGAAAATACAAAACCGGCAAATCCTGCCTCTATATCAACAAACTGGAGGATGTGGATATGGAGGTTTTAAAGGAATTGATTGCCGGAAGTTTTCAATACATGAAAGAAAAGTACCCAGAAGGCGCCTAAAACCCTTATCTGTAAGCCTAGCTTACTATCTTTGCCAGCCCAAAAAAGAACGGGATCATGATAGAAATTACTTTACCAGACGGCAGCAAGAAGGAGTATCCGGAAGGGAGCTCGGCCATGGACGTAGCAAAAAGCATCAGTCACGGACTGGCGCGCAATGTACTTTCAGCTAGCTTCAATGGCACGACGGTAGAGGCCAATGATCCCTTGCCTGGCAGTGGTAATTTAGTGCTCTATACCTGGGATAATCCTGAAGGTAAAAATGCCTTTTGGCACTCCTCTGCCCACCTTTTAGCGCAGAGCCTGGAACAATTATACCCTGGAATTAAGCTTACCATCGGGCCGGCAATTGAAAACGGTTTTTACTACGATGTAGATTTTAATGGTCATGAATTTGGTGAAGGAGACTTTGACAAATTGGAAAAAACCATGCTCGAAAATGCCCGCCAGAAATCCGAATTTAAAATGCGGGCGGTTTCCAAAGCGGATGCTCTTTCGATGTATGAAGGCAATCCCTTTAAAACCGAATTGATTGAAAACCTGGAAGATGGTACCATCACCTTCTGTGATCATGCGGAGTTTACCGACTTATGTCGAGGTGGACATATCCCCAATACCGGCTTTATCAAAGCGGTAAAAATTATGAATGTTGCCGGAGCATACTGGCGAGGAAACGAACATAATCCCCAGTTAACCAGGGTATATGGTATTTCTTTCCCCAAAGCTTCTATGCTTACGGAATACCTCGAATTACTGGAGGAGGCTAAAAAACGCGACCACCGTAAATTGGGTAAAGAATTAGAGCTCTTTACTTTTTCTCAAAAGGTAGGTCAGGGATTACCCCTTTGGTTACCTAAGGGAGCCGAATTACGCGAGCGTCTGGAACAATTCTTAAAAAAGGCGCAGCGTGCAGCAGGCTACGATCCGGTGATTACCCCTCATATTGGAAATAAGGAATTGTATGTTACCAGTGGGCACTATGCCAAATATGGTAAAGACAGTTTCCAACCTATCCATACTCCGGAAGAAAATGAGGAGTACCTTTTAAAGCCCATGAACTGCCCGCATCACTGCGAGATATATAAAAGTCAACCACGCTCCTACCGCGACTTACCCATTCGTTTTGCAGAATTTGGTACCGTATATCGTTATGAGCAAAGTGGCGAATTACACGGCTTAACTAGGGTACGTGGCTTTACTCAAGATGATGCGCATATCTTCTGTACTCCGGATCAATTGAAAGATGAGTTTAAAAAGGTAATTGACCTGGTTTTATACATCTTCAAGACATTGGATTTCCAAAGCTATACTGCGCAGGTTTCCTTGCGGGATCAGGAAGATCGTTCCAAATACATTGGAAACGACAGCAATTGGGAAAAGGCCGAAAATGCCATTAAAGAAGCGGTAATTGAAAAGGATTTGGAATATGTTGTGGAGTACGGCGAAGCAGCATTCTATGGTCCGAAACTCGACTTTATGGTTAAAGATGCCCTGGGTCGTCAGTGGCAATTAGGAACCATTCAGGTGGATTACAATTTACCAGAGCGGTTTGAACTGGAATACAAAGGCTCGGATAATGAGAATCATCGTCCGGTTATGATTCACCGCGCGCCCTTTGGTAGCATGGAGCGCTTTGTTGCGGTATTACTGGAACACTGTGGGGGCAACTTTCCTTTATGGCTGATGCCCACCCAGATAGCTATCCTTCCGATTTCGGATAAATACCTGGATTATGCGCAGAAAGTTTCAGGATTGCTTAAAAATTACGAACTTCGCGCCCTCGTTGACGAGCGTGCTGAAAAAACTGGCCGTAAAATTCGAGATGCGGAAGTATCCAAAATCCCTTATATGTTAATTGTTGGGGAGAAGGAAGCGGCCGAAAACACAGTCTCCGTGCGGAAACACGGCGGCGAAGATCTAGGCAGCATGTCTTTACAAGCATTTGTAGAACATGTAGATGCGCAGATCAACGACGAAATAGGTGAATTTGAAGTATAACTAAATAGAATAATTCTGGCTAAGAGATTCCACCACAGAAGAAGAGGACCGAGAAGGGAACCTCAGGAAGACAAACACAAGATCAACGAGAAGATCAACTATCCTAAATTAAGGGTGGTTGGTGAAGATGTAGAACCCGCGATTTACTCCACTAAAGAGGCTTTGAAAATTGCCCTCGACCGAGGTTTGGATTTGGTGGTGATTACGGAAAAGGCCGATCCTCCCGTAGCAAAAGTCATCGACTACAAGAAATTTCTCTACGACCAGAAAAAGAAACAAAAAGAGATCGCTCAGAAGGCGCAAAAAACGGTGGTTAAAGAAATCCGTTTTGGCCCCAACACTGATGATCACGATTATGAGTTCAAACGCAAGCATGCAGAGAACTTCCTGAAAGAAGGCGCTAAGCTAAAAGCCTATGTATTCTTTAAAGGACGTTCCATTGTGTTTAAAGACAAAGGAGAAATCCTTTTGCTTCGTTTGGCTCAAGATCTGGAAGATTTAGGTAAAGTAGAAAGCTTACCCAAATTGGAAGGAAAGCGGATGATCATGATGATCGCTCCAAAGAAATAATATCAGAACCCGAGATAAAAGCGAAGAGCAATGCCAAAGATGAAAACTAAATCCAGTGCCAAGAAGCGTTTTAAGCTTACTGGTACCGGTAAAATCAAAAGAAAGCACGCTTTTAAAAGCCACATCCTTACCAAAAAGGAAACTAAGCAAAAGCGTAACCTTACACAGTCTGGTTTAGTAGATAAAGCAGACGAAGCAAACATTAAGCGTCAGCTTACTATTTGAGTTTAATCGAGTTATTAATAAACCCTGGGTAAGGCCCCTAAGTGTCCTAAACCGACCGCCTTGCACAAAAAATTAATTGTATGCCAAGATCAGTAAATTCAGTTGCATCAAGAGCTCGCCGTAAAAAGGTGATGAAGATGTCCAAAGGTTATTTTGGACGTCGTAAAAATGTATGGACCGTAGCTAAGAACGCCGTAGAAAAAGGACTTCAGTACAGCTACCGTGACCGTCGAAACAAAAAACGGAATTTCCGCAGCCTGTGGATTCAGCGTATTAACGCCGGAGCCCGCCAACATGGCTTGTCTTATTCCGCTTTTATGGGATTACTTAAGAAAGAAGGTATCGAGTTGAACCGTAAGGTATTGGCTGATTTAGCCATGAACCATCCCGATGCATTCAAAGCAATCGTTACGAGAGTAAAGAAATAATAATCCTTCGGGATTCTGATATTAAAACCCTGGCTCCTTTGGACTCAGGGTTTTTTTATGCTTAAATCCCAAAAAGTGCCTACTTGAAATTCACCATCTAATGGAATTTGAGCACGTAGCTTTACCCCACTTTGGTGTTTAAGTAAGCCCAGCTGACCAAAAGCATGGTATTCTAAGCGAACCAGTTCCCAAGCTTCTTTGCCTTTTGACTTCTTCAATCGACAATGTAAAGGTCGAAACAAGCTCTCCTCTATTTTGCAAGCTTCCTGTTCCTCTTTACTAAGGTAATTGACCATTCCGGTGAGTCGTGCCACTTTTAAGTTTCGAGGACGATGATAGACCTCATCCACAGAGCCCACTTGCAATACTCTACCCTTATCCAAAACAGCAATACGATCACAGTAGCGCATCAGGTCTGTAGGTTCATGCCCTACCATGATGATACTACGATTGGCACTTTCACTTTCCAAAAACTGAAGTAATTCCTGCTTGAGGTAATAATCCAATTGCGAAAAAGGCTCATCCAGTAAAAGAAGCTCTACATCCGATATCAAGGCGCAGGCTAAAGCGACGCGCTGCTTTTGACCTCCAGATAATTCCCTGACCTTTTGCTCTTTGACCTTTTGCAAATGAAAGGCTCGGTGTACGCGTCCCAGATATCGCTTTAAAGCAGTGGGGCTTAAATGACGCCCTTTCCACTCAATATTCTCATCAGCAGTAAGACTGGGATTTAAATCAAAATCCTGGGCCATTAAGGCCACCTTGGGATGTTTGTTTATACGATCATTTCGCTCGAGACTATAATCCACCTGATTTAAGGCGATCCTTCCCTCACTTTGCACTAAAGTTCCATCTAAAACTTTTAATAAAGTACTTTTTCCAGATCCGCTGGCTCCAACAATACCCAATCGCTCAGCCCGCTTCATTTTTAGCTTCAAACCATTTAAAACGGGCTGCTGATCGTAGGCAAAATGCAGGCTATCAATACTTAAAAAGTCAGTATTCTTTTCTTCCAACCAAACCTTCCTCATGTGTAAAACGTACCTATTATGAACCTCAAAGGTAATGATGCGAAGACTAGCTTTACTCTGCACTCTCTCACTGGTTTTTGCCTGTTCCAAAAATGATCAGGTAGATCAGCATCAAAGCTCACTTAGTTTAGATGAGCAGGTATCGGCAATTTCCGGTGCGAAATTGTTCGGTAAAGCTCTGGCTGAGGCTGATTTGGATTTAGAAGGACAAAGCCTTACCATTCTGGCTCCAACCGATGCCAGCCTGGAACTCTTTTTAAATGATTGGGAAGTATCAAACTTTACTGAATTAAAATCACTGATTGGCGATACTTACTACAATGCCTGGCTCGGTTCCCATATTATACCAGAAGCTGCCAAACTAGAAAACTTGCATTCCGCCTTCGTCCCTACCCTTGCCGAGAATAGCAATAATCGCAGTGTGAATATGCATTTCTGGCGCTCTAAATCCCTGGTGCGTATTAATGGGCACATGCTTAATATGCCCGTGAAAGATCAGGTACTTAGTCAAGGTTATTTACATCAGATTGATGAAGTGCTTCGTCCGGCAACGCTTAATGTTCTGGTAAGTGCACACCGTTCTGAGTTTAGCATTTTAAACCGTGCCCTACAAGTTTGCAATTTGGCCCCCTTACTGAATAATGATCAAAATCAATACACTCTTTTAGCTCCTAATGATGCTGCATTTGACCGCTATTTCCAAAGTATGGGTTGTGGCGATTTAGATGGCTATTTGGCAGATCATGGAGTTGCCGCTTTGACAGATTTAATTAAGGCTCACCTTATTAATGGTGCGCATAACCTGAGTAATTTATCGGGCCGTAGCCTAAGCAGTCAGCTGGCTTCAGCGAACCTTAGTGTTGAGCTGCTTGGTGGAAATTTAATTGTAAGCCGAAACGCAAGTGCTTATGCTAGTCAGGCACAAGTTTTGGTTACAGATATAACAGCATTTAACGGAAGTTTGAATATCATCAATGAAGTGTTAAAACTTCCTTAACAGCATACGAAGGCTCCACGAACGGAGTTATAAAGGAAACACTAGCGATTCTCGCTAGTTCCTTTGGAGTAATAGTTTTGTTTGGTTGGTTGAAAAGCCGGATGCCCCTCGCAAGAGGATCAGCTCCGGCTTTTTTCATTCCTTTACACTCCAATTTCGGGCTTTTATCCATTTACCCTTTATCTGCACTTTGGGACCAATGATCGAAATTTGAGGTCGAACCACCGAGGAAATCTGCACATTCGCCAAGTAAAGCAATTAATGATGAAGAAGTTAGCCCCCATTTTGATTCTGGCCCTGGCCTTTCAGGCTTGTTCTGAAGACAAATCCAATCAGCAGAATCCGATCGTAGCTCAGTCCTTCGATGAACTTACGGTACCTAAAAACTTCAATTGGAGTAGCAGCGACCAGGTTCAAATGGAAGTTGAACTGAAAGAAAGCAGCCTCTTTCCTATGGATTTACAAGGAACCAAACTGGAGATCCGTAATGATTTGGGTAAGCGTCTGGCCCTAGCCACAATTGATCATTATAATAGAGCCCATTTTTCGGTCCTTTTACCTGATAACAGCAATGGTTATCATTTTCACTTAAATGCCACGGGCGAAAGCTGGCCTCTGCAACTTAAAGAGAGTGTAGTGCTTCAATTAAGTGATCCTCTGGATCAAATTGCATCCACATCTAATAAGTACCTGGCTAAGCAATCTTTTACCGGTACTCCTCCCGGAACTAATATGCTGGGGAACGCTGACTTTGAACAAAGTGTGGCTTATAAGAATGTAGGCTATTCTTTTGATCCAACCAGCGGAACTGCCGATGACCAAAAATGGTATGTTACGGATAATGAATTCAGTCAAACACAACAAAATGGCTCCAAGGTATTTAAGGTGGACCGTCATCGTTGGACGCATTTATGGCAAATCCATACCGTTCAAGCCGGAGACAGTATTCACTTTAGTGCTGATTATCATGGCTATGCTCGCGCTTACCTTTTCTTCTATTCCAATGCCAACTCCAGTTATGCCTTAAGCAGCACTTCGAAAGTATTAAGCAGTAATGATAAGGTTATCAGTACCGTGGTACCTAATAACAGTACAGTAGTAGTTGCCTTATTTAATTTATATGACAATGCTTGGATCGATAATGCCTTCTTAAGCAATCCTGCCGCCATTACCGATACTGATAATGATGGAGTTGCAGATGGTGATGATGATTTCCCCAATGATCCTACCCGCGCTTATTTAAGCTATTATCCTACCGTAGGGCGCCAAACCATTGCTTACGAAGATATGTGGCCACTTAAAGGAGACTATGACTTTAATGATATGGTCATCAATGTAAAAAGCAGCTTGGTTAAGAATGGGGCCGACGAATGGGTTTCTGCCGAATATGAAATTGCTCTGGATGCCTTTGGGGGTGGAATTGAAAGTGGATTGGCTTTACGCCTCACCAATACTTCTAAAAACAGCATGAGTTCTATGATCTCCTCGGTTAGTGGCAATGCCAGCCTCGACCCGAATGTTACGAATGGAATCATTCTCTTTTCTGATCCTGATCAAGTAAGATCACAGTATTATAATAATACCGAAGCTGGAAGAATGGCCGATCCAGATACCATTCGTTTCACCATCAACTTTGTTGCGAATAACAATGGCGCTAGCTTCTTACACGATTTTTACATATTCCATAAAAATCAGCGAGGACGCGAAATTCACCTCTCTGGATTTAGCGGAACTACCGAGGCCGATGCCAATCTATTTAATACAGGCGACGATGTAAACGGCACCTATAAAACCACCACAGGTTTACCCTGGGCCATGGATATCGTTTTGGATGGCGAAAACTTCAGACATCCGATGGAAAAGGTGGATATGATTACTGCCTATCCTCGCTTTAGCCTTTGGGCTGGAAGCGCCGGAGCCCAAAACACTGATTGGTTCCAAAGCCCTAACCTTAGCGACATTATAGATTTAGGCGGACTATAGTCCAATATTTACCGCATTAAAAAAGCCCCGACCTATTAGGATCGGGGCTTTTTTTTATTCAATACCAAATTGGCGTAAATGATGTTCGGTATGCTTTTTATGCATTTGCAACCACTGTTCAACATTCAATTCGCCAAAGATGGGATGCACTTTGGTGAAGTCAGGATGCTTATCGAAATAGGCTAACATGGCCACCATCTCCTTGAGCAATAAATATTTCATTTCTTCGAAGTCTTCCTTATTGGCCGGAATTTCTCCATAAACCTTAGGAGCCTTTGCTCCTGGGCGAATAGGCTTATCAGAAGCTAAAAAGGCCTGGAGTTTAGGCAATTGTTCTTCGGGACTGGTAATCTCTGCCTGGGTTTCATTATAACTTAAAAGAAAAGCTTTCCGCAAGTGATCCAGCATTTCAATCACCGACATCTCGCCAAATTGTCGTTTCGATCTGGCTTTTAATGCCTTTAATTTAACCGGAAACTCCAGTAGTAAATAACGTTGTAGTTCCTTCATGTTTCGATCAGTTTTACGCGAATCAGATTAATATCTGCCGATTGCTCTAGCCCCGGACGATAGGCTAAGGTATTAACCTTGAATAAATTATTCTTAACTCCCTTCTTTCGAAAGGTTCTCTCTATGGCCGCAGCTCGCTGTGCACTTAAGCGACTGTTATTAATATTATCGTATACCTCAAATTCAAAAAACAATCCTTCAGATTCTTTAAGCATGTCTGCGATGAGTGATAGCATAAAATCTCCGGAAGGTGTTAAGCGGGCATTCCCCTTCACAAACTGAACATTCATTACCGGAGCTTCTACTCGCAAACGTTTTTTGGCTTCCGCTTCTTTTCGATCAGTATCATTAAAAAGAATTTCCGCTTCTACCCTTCTATTTAAAGCTCTTGACTTCTCATCAACCTCATCAAATAATGGCTGTTTATTGCCATGCCCCTGATATTCGAGGCGGTTCTTAGAAATCCCTTGACTTAATAAAAAGTCGTAAACCATGCGAGCACGAGCTACGGAGAGCTCAAAATCATTGCTGCAGCAAACATGACCATGAAGTTTAAGTTCCAATTCCGGATTTCGCTCCATCACTAAGAGCAGTTCCCGCAACTCATCCATACTATGCCACATGGGAATGGCCTGGTTTCCAACAAAGTTGAGATTAGCCAGTCGAATCTTAGTTCCCGTCTCCAAATTTTGTTCGCTAATTTTCCTTTCGGGATCTGGCAATAAGGTGAGGTCTACTAAAAACTCCAGTTCTACTCTTCGATTTTTGAATCGTTCTTCTGGGGCATTTGAATAGCGAGGTTTTTCCTCACCATAGAAATCAGTACTGGCTAAACGGGGATCCAGCTTTTGATAAACCAAATACTGCAGAACGGCTAACACTCTTCGCTTTGATAATTTGCGATTGTATTCAATATCCGCGAGGCTGTCGGTGTGACCGTAGAGCTTAACTCCCTTAAGTATTGAGATCGGATATTGTTGCAATAAGGAGTCCAGAGACTCTTTTTCAGAAGCTTTGAGTCGATCCGAATCGAGATCAAAGCGCACTTCAAAATAAACCAGAGTATCCTGCTGAGCTTGAAGATAAGCACCGCTTAAAATCAAGCACAACAGAAGCAGGGGTCTTAGTGACATAGAATTATTTCATAGGAACCCGAATCAGCGCATTCTCCCAGGCCAATTGCATTTCAAGGCCTTCCCCGGCTTGCACCAGATTTATGCTGAGGGTTTCAATAATATTGGGGGTAGTTTCTTTATATACGGTAGTAGTAAGAACGTCGAATTGCGGGTCTCTATTGGCTACTTGATCCCAATTTACCCCCCAAATACGGTTTGCGAGTTCCATATTACCTGCCATTCTTTAGGACCGGGAATGGTCCATAGCGTGTATTCTCCCGCGGGTAAGGTTTTACCCCCAATTTCCAAATCGGTCAGGGTACTAAATTCAGTAGCTTCATTGGCACCAGTACGCCAAACTTCATCATAGGGAACCAGCTCTCCGAAAATAGTTCTTCCCTTTACTGAGGGTCGACTGTAGTTAACCTTAACATCATATTGCTCAAATTTATAGCTGGCACTTCCCTCAGGTGAGAGTTTCTTGGTATTGTATTTCATCCACTGAAAACCGAGATAGAGAATTAAGGCCAAGGCAGCCAGGCTGATTAAGATCCACTTTACTACTTTCATGCTGGAAATTTTCCCCTAAATTACAATTCTAGTCTAAGATCAATGAAACCAAGTCCAAGCAAAAATCTTTTTTACTTCTTCCTCTTTTCTTTCCTACTTGCTCCAGCGGTTCAAAAGGCACAAGCTCCACCTGAATGGGCAAAATATGCTATTTGGTATCAGGTTTTCCCAGAGCGTTTTCGCAATGGCGACCCTAGCAATGATCCTAAGATAGAAGACCTGGCTTATGCCGATCCTCAGGAAATGCCCAAGCATTGGCAAATCCATCCCTGGGGCTCCGACTGGTATCAATTGCAAGAATGGGAGAAAGCCAATGGCGAAGCCGAATTGTGGAAGCACTTGCTGCGCCGTCGCTATGGAGGTGACCTTCAGGGATTAATCGATCAATTAGACTACCTCCAGGATTTGGGCATTAATGCGATTTACCTCAATCCCATCTTCCAATCGCCCAGCCTACATAAATATGATGGCGAATCCTACCATCACGTTGATCCGAATTTTGGTCCGGACCCCGAGGGCGACCGGGCTTTAATCAAAACTGAAAATCCGCTTGATCCTCAAACCTGGGTGTGGACCAGTGCCGATAAATTGGCTCTGGAACTTATCGAAGATGTACATCGCAGGGGTATGCGCATCATTTTCGATGGAGTGTTTAATCATATGGGCTACAATAGTTTCGCTTTCGCGGATGTGCGTAAAAATCAAGAGAAGAGCCCCTATAAAGATTGGTTTACCATTAAAAGTTGGGACGATCCAAGTACTGTGGCTAATGAATTTGATTACGAAGGATGGTGGGGTGTTAAGTCATTACCCGAATTTAAGGAGGATAAAAATGGTTTAGTAGAAGGCCCACGCAATTATGTTTTTGCCGCCACCGAAAGATGGATGAATCCACATGGAAAAGGCCCGGCCTTTGGTATTGACGGCTGGCGTTTGGATGTCGCCTTTTGTGTGGATCATCAATTTTGGAAAGACTGGCGGATACATGTGAAGTCCTTAAATCCCAATGCTTATATCACTGCAGAATTGGTAAGTCCACTCAAAGAAACCATTCCTTATTTATCGGGCGATGAGTTTGATGCTGAAATGAATTACAATTGGGCCTTTACCTGTACGGAGTTTTTCATCAACCCAGAAGGTAAGAATCACCGCAGTCCGTCTGAGTTTGAAGCCGAATTAAAACGAATGCGTGAAGCCTTTGCTCCAGAATTCCCCTATGCCATGCAGAATCTATTTGGTTCCCATGATGTAAACCGCATTGGCTCGCATATTGTAAATCGCGGAGGTGTGAATTTCCGTGATTGGGGCGATTATTTTGGCTTTTCAAAGGCTGCCGAAAATCCAGAGTATAAAGTGCGTAAACCACATGCAGATGAAATTCAATTGCAAAAGTTATTCGCCTACTTTCAATTCACCTATATCGGTGCACCCATGATATATTATGGGGATGAAGTAGGTATGTGGGGCGGCAATGACCCGGATGATCGCAAACCCATGATTTGGTCCGATATTCAATACGCCGATGAAGTATATCTACCCGATCAAAGCAAAAGAGCTGAAGCCGATAAGGTGGAGCAAAACCCGGAACTCCGTGCTCATTATCAAAAGTTAATTGCGATTCGCAAAGCTCATCCTGCTTTGGCAGATGGAAGCTATAAGGTACTTCTCGCAGATGATGAAAAAGACCTCTTCATATTTGAGCGCATGAACAAGCAAGAAAGGCTAGTAATTCTGATCAACAACTCTGAACAAAGTCTAGCGGTATCAGCCACTGAATACGGACTTAAAGGAGGTCGAGATTTGATGGAAGAAAGACCTTTAGAAAAAGAAATTCGGGTATTGCCTAAAAGTGCAGTAATCTGTTTAAGCCAATAAAGAAAAAGCCTCCCAATGGGAGGCTTTTTATAGTATCCTAAGGAAAGCTTCGTATTAAAGCAATCCATTGGTTTTGCTTACTGCTTCGGCAGAGTTGCTTAACTCTTCTTTCTCAGTAGCGCTTAATTCGATCTCAACGATTTTCTCTACACCATTGGCCCCAATCAAAGCAGGTACGCCAATGCAGATATCGTTTAAGCCATATTCACCTTCCAGGAAGCAAGAACATGGGAACATTTTGTGAGCATCGGTAGCAATGGCGTGTACCATAGCGGCTACGGCGGCACCAGGAGCATACCAAGCTGAAGTACCTAACAATTTAGTTAAGGTAGCTCCCCCCACTTTGGTCGCTTCTTTTACCTCTTGCATGCGCTCCTCAGAGATAAACTGAGATACAGGAACACTGTTGCGAGTTGCTAAACGGGTTAATGGAATCATTCCGGTATCACTGTGACCACCGATTACCATACCGTCAATATCGGAAATAGGAGCTTCAGTAGCTTCGGCTAAACGATATTTAAAACGAGCTGAATCCAAAGCACCACCCATACCGATGATACGGTTTTTAGGAAGTCCGGTAGCTTTGTGAGCCAAGTAAGTCATGGTATCCATTGGGTTAGAAACCACGATGATAATTACGTTTGGAGATTCTTTAATCAGGTTCTCAGCAACGGTCTTAACGATACCGGCATTGGTGCTGATCAACTCTTCACGGGTCATCCCGGGTTTACGCGGAATACCGGAAGTAATTACCGCTACATCGCTATTGGCGGTTTTGGTGTAATCGTTGGTACTGCCGGTAATTTTGGTATCAAAACCATTTAAAGATGCAGTTTGCATCAGGTCCATGGCTTTCCCCTCGGCAAAACCTTCTTTAATATCTACCAATACCACTTCAGAGGCAAAGTCCTTCATGGCGATGTATTCTGCGCAGCTGGCACCTACGGCCCCTGCACCCACAACGGTAACTTTCATGTTTATTTAAGTTTGAGGATTATTTAAAATACTGCTCGCGAAATTAAGAAGCAGTACCCGAAATCCGGCATAGAATAGTTAAAAAGAAGTTGGAATTCCCTGTTCCGAAGATCATCAGCCTCAGCTAGTTTAGCACATCGGCTTTCACCAGGAATTCACCATTAAATCGAAACTCTTGATCCTCGCTTCTAAACTCGTCAGTAACTGTTTCTAAGCTTAAGCTGAATTCGTCCTTTAAGAGATAATCTTTGAAATTCGCCTTATTGGTATTTAAGACAATGGTATTTCCTGCATTTGCGGGTACCGGATCCAGTTCAGCCAGAGTTTTGTCTTCTAAACCATCGGCCTTAATCACCAATTTCACACTTTCAAGAAAAGAGAAATCGCTATTTGCAGGTGCTGTAATTGCAAATTGGGCATAGTCCATCGTAATCGAACTTACCAAACTGGCATTGGTATTATTATTTCGAAAGGCCTGCTCGCTATTGCTCTGCATTGGTGGCGTTTGTAAGGTAAAAGGCACATTGATTCCCACACTGCTTTCAACCACATAATTAGCTTCATACTTCATGCGAAAACTAATTTCACCTTTGTCTCGGGTACAGGCAGATAAGGTAAATAAGGCAATAAGGAGGCTAAATGCTGTCTTTCTCATATTCATATAACGACTAGATCTTGGGAAAGTTTGGCTAAGTTCCTCTGCGGCCTTTCAAGTCCAAAGCCTCAATAAGTTCTAAGTCCCATTCCTTAAAAGGCTCAATCATATAGCGACGATCGTAAACCTGACCATCAACATAAAAGCTTAACCAAACGCGGTTGTAAAAGGAGAGAACCGAAGGATCAACGGTTTCCACCTTCAAGCTTTCCCCAGCTGCTAAGTTCTCAAAGAAATGGCGCAATTTAGAGGTCTTTCTTCCAGAACCATCTTGCTTTTCTTCCGCCTCGGTCATCACCAGCAGGTTCTTTAAATCAACCTCTTTATGGTTGATGATATAAAGGTAGAAGGTTGATTCACCGGTCTTTTCCGGAGTTTTGGCAATGGCTACTTCCACCCCACTAACCGGGTCGAATTTGAGGTCTTTTAACATTCGGCAAAAATCGCAAACAAAAATCGATTCGGGAAGTTTTATAAGCTATGCCTGCATTAAATCCTCAAGAAATCGATCGGATTATCGAAATGGCCTGGGAAGATCGCACCCCATTTGAGGCCATTACATTCCAATTTGGACTAAGTGAAGCAGAGATTATCGCCTTAATGCGGCGCGAAATGAAGGCCTCCAGCTTTAGGATGTGGCGTAAACGTGTGCAGGGACGCAGCACCAAACACAGCCAAAAACGAAGTTCAGAGGTACAGCGATTTCGATCAAGCAATCAATCTAAATTGGGATAAAAGCAGCCTGCTGATATTTTTGTGAAAAGCTTCGTAGCGGCGGCGGCGAATGAGGCTAATTTTTCTATTATTTTCGGTTTAATTATGAGCATGACGGAAGCAGAAATAGAAGCCGAGGAAAAAGAGATTAACAGTCGCTTTAACCATCTTCTGAAAACCATGAAAGATCGCATGGATAAGGAAGATCGTGACCTCCTGAAACGCGCCTTTAATTTAGCGCGCGATGCCCACTCGGAGGTACGACGTAAATCCGGCGAACCCTATATCTATCACCCTATTGAGGTGGCGCGCATTGTAAGTGAAGAGATTGGATTAGGCCCTAAATCTGTAGCCAGTGCCCTAATTCACGATGTTGTTGAGGATAGCGACTATACCCTCGAAGATATCGAGCGCCTCTTTGACGAAGACATAGCGCGCATTATTGACGGCCTCACTAAGATCAGTGGCATCTTTGATATGGACGTTTCCCTGCAAGCGGAGAACTTCCAGAAAATGCTGCTTACCCTGTCGGATGACATTCGGGTGATCTTAATTAAGCTGGCAGACCGCTTGCACAATATGCGGACTTTGGAGTCGATGCCCCAGCATAAGCAGCTGAAAATCGCCTCGGAAACCCTTTACCTCTATGCTCCCCTGGCCCACAGAATTGGGCTTTACAATATTAAAACCGAGCTCGAAGATCTTAGCCTTAAATACACGGAGCCTGAGGTTTATCGGGATATCGTCCTACGGCTAAAGAACAGTCAAAATGAAGCCCATCGCTACCTCAGCGATTTCAGTAAATACATTCGGAAATACCTGAAAGAAGAGGGATTTGAATTTGAAATTAAAGAACGTACCAAAAGTATTTACAGCATCCGTAAAAAGATGCTCAGCCAAGGGGTAGGTTTTGACGAGATCTACGACAAATTCGCGATTCGGATAATCGTGAACTCCAGTCCGGAGCGTGAGAAATCGGATTGCTGGCGTGCCTATTCCATCGTAACTGATCATTTCCGTCCCAATACCGAACGTCTGCGCGATTGGATTTCGGCCCCAAAGGCCAATGGCTACGAAAGCTTGCATACCACAGTAATGGGTCCAGCCGGACATTGGGTGGAAGTGCAAATCCGTACCAAGCGCATGGATGAAGTAGCTGAAAGAGGCTATGCGGCTCACTGGAAATATAAAGAAGATTCTTCTGGTCAATCTAAACTGGATGAATGGATTAACCGCATTCGTGAAGTTCTTGAAAACAACGAAGGCAATGCGGTTGATTTTGTAGATGAGTTTAAGATGAACCTGATGGCGGATGAGATATACATCTTTACGCCCAAGGGGGATTTGATGATTTTACCCTCCAGCTCTACACCCCTCGATTTTAGTTTTAGCATTCACACCGATGTGGGTCTTAAAACCCTGGGAGCTAAGGTAAACGGACGTTTGGTACCCCTGAATTATCGCTTAAAAAGTGGTGATCAGGTAGAGATTATCACTTCGCAAAAGCAAAAGCCCAAGGAAGACTGGCTCAATTATGTGGTTACCAGTAAGGCCCGCAATAATATTAAAAGTGCTCTTAAAAGTGAGCGCCGCGAGATTGCCGACGATGGCAAGGAAATTCTGGAACGCAAGCTCAAATACATAAAGGTTAAGCCTAGTAAAAACCTGATCCAGGAAATGGTAAAATATTTCCACCTGAAGAACAGCACTGAGCTGTATTATAAGGTGGGGATGCAGATTATAGATAATGCGCAGCTCAAAGAGTTTATGCGCGATCAAAATCAAGGTTTTTACTCCTATCTTCGTAAGCGAATTATCGGCCGTAGTAAAAACGACCTCAATAAAGCCAAGAAGAAGGAGAAAGAAGAGGCTGGTGCAGATGATCAGAAATTTATTGTATTTGGACCGGATGAGCAAGAGTTCGATTATAAAATCGCCAAATGCTGTAATCCCATTCCGGGTGACGATGTATTTGGCTTTATAACTGCAACAGAAGGAATAAAGCTTCATCATAAAAACTGCCCTAACTCTGTATATCTGCAATCCAATTTCGCCCAGCGGATTTTAAGAGCTAAATGGGTGAGCACCAAGAAAAAAGAATATTCTTCAGTATTGGTGATTCGCGGTATTGATACCGTTGGATTAGTAAATAAGGTAACCCAGATTATTTCCAATGACCTGCATGTGAATATCCGCAGTATAAATATTGCCGGTGATGAGGGAATTTTTGAAGGATTAATCACCGTGGTGGTGCAGGATAAGCTCCATCTTGAAAAAGTTATTGAACGTCTGCGAAAGATCGAGGGAGTCAGTTCGGTAGAACGCCGGTTTGCTGAACGAGATTAACTATCTTTGCAGCTTTGTTTTAGTCCATGAATGAGCAGGAATTTGCGACGGTAAAACAGGTATTCACCGAATATCTGGAAAAGAACAAGCAGCGGAAGACTCCGGAGCGCTATGCGATCTTGCAAGAGATCTATGAAAATGAGGAGCATTTCGACATTGAATCCTTGTACATTCTTATGAAGAATAAGAATTACCGGGTTTCACGCGCTACGCTTTATAATACCATCGAATTACTGCTGGATTCGAAATTAGTGCGCAAGCATCAATTTGGCCAAAACCAAGCTTATTACGAGAAATCATTTTACAATAAGCAGCACGACCATATCATTCTAACCGATACGGGTGAGGTGCTGGAATTTTGTGATCCCCGTTTGCAACAAATTAAAAATACCGTTGCCGAAATCTTTGGGATCGAAATTAATTCGCATTCCCTTTACCTCTATGGCACTCGAAAGCAAGAGGAATCGGAATCCAATGCTCAATCCGAATAATTACCAAGCTAATAAGCAGCTCATTTCCATGAATGTAGATGTACTACTCGGCCTCCAGTGGGGCGACGAAGGAAAAGGAAAAATTGTCGACGTTTTAACCCGTAAATACGATATCATCGCTCGTTTTCAGGGTGGCCCAAATGCCGGGCACACTTTAGAGTTCGATGGCATTAAACACGTTTTACATACCATTCCCAGTGGAATTTTCCACCCCGGAATTAAAAACCTTATTGGTAATGGTGTGGTGATCGACCCGGTAATTTTCTGCAAAGAGATTGATGCTCTGAAAGAACATCAGGTAGATGTAAAAGAGGCCTTACTGATTTCGCGTAAAGCCCATTTAATTTTACCTACCCACCGTATGCTCGACGCTGCTTCTGAAGCGGCCAAAGGCAAGAATAAGATTGGTTCTACCCTTAAGGGAATTGGACCTACCTATATGGATAAAACCGGTCGTAATGGTTTACGCGTTGGAGATATCGAATTGAGCGACTTTAAAGATCGCTACAATACCTTGAAGGAAAAGCATGAGCAATTGCTCTCGCATTATGAATTCGACTATCAGAATGATTTGGCCGAAATGGAAGCCAAATGGTTCGAAGCGGTGGATACCTTGCGTGGTTTAACTCTCATAGACTCTGAGAACTACCTTCATGAGTCTTTAGCCGCTGGTAAGAAAGTATTGGCTGAAGGTGCTCAGGGATCTTTATTGGATATCGACTTTGGCTCCTATCCTTTTGTGACTTCCAGCACCACTACTTGTGCCGGTAGTTGCACCGGATTAGGAATTGCTCCGACCCGCATTAAACGCGTATTCGGCATCTTTAAAGCCTATTGTACTCGCGTGGGTTCAGGTCCCTTTCCTACTGAATTATTCGACGAGGTGGGTGCTTCATTGCAAAAGAAAGGTCACGAGTTTGGCGCTACTACTGGACGTCCACGTCGCTGTGGTTGGCTGGATATTCCTGCCTTAAAATACGCCGTATCCATTAATGGAGTAAGCAACCTTATTATGATGAAGGCCGACGTTCTAAGTGGCTTTGATACGATTAAGGTTTGTACCAAGTATTTGTACCAGGGTAAGGAAATTGAACATTTACCTTACAGTTTGGACGAAAATTTGATTGAGCCCGTTTATGAAGAGCTCCCCGGCTGGAAGGAAGATATCACCGAATTGGAAAATTTGGAGGATGCCCCTCAAGCCCTGAAAGACTATCTGGCTTATGTGGAAGAAAAAATTGGCGTTCCGATCAGCATCCTTTCCGTGGGACCTAATCGTACCCAAACCATTGAGCTTGAAGAACTCGCTGTATAAAGTCCTTTGCCTGCTTTTAGTATTCTCCTTTTCTGACTTACAAGCTCAGGAAAAGCGAAAAACCAAGCGGATAGATTATAAGGCCGATAAGCAGCTATCTTCGACCCAGGCTGGCAAAACCCGCCTATTTGGGAATGTTCAATTTGAACATGAAGGCGCCTTAATGGATTGCGATTCGGCCTGGTACTTTAAGGATGAAAACCGCATTATCTCCTTTCGGAATATTGAGGTAAACCAAGGAGACAGCCTCTTTATGTGGGGCGATCAATTGGAGTATTCTGGTGAAACCCGCCAAGCTGTAGTTACTGGTAAAGAGGTAAAGCTGAAGGATAAGGAGATGACCCTTACTACCGACAGGCTTCGATTGGATCGTAATACCAATATCGCCTATTACACCACTGGCGGCTTAGTGGAGAGCGATGAAAACACCCTTCTAAGTCATGAGGGCTATTACAATAGCAATTACAAGGTTTTCAGCTTTAAAGATTCGGTGATTCTCAATAATCCTCAGTATACCATTTATACGGATACCATGGATTATGATAGTGAAGCCTATATCGCGTATTTCTTTGGTCCTACAACTATTATCAGCGATAGCAGCAAAATTTACTGCGAGAATGGTCGCTATAATACCCAAACGGATATTGCCCAGTTTAATAAGAATGCTTTTATCTACGATGGCCCTAGGTATTTAACGGGCGACAGCCTATACTACGAGAGAGCGGGTGAATACGGGGAAGCCTTTCGCAATGTATTGATTCATGACACCTTGGATCATTATCTGATTACCGGTGATTATGGCGAATATTTTGGGGTTAAAGATTCGGCTTATGTAACCGGCGACCCCCTGTATACCGTAGTGGATGAAGAAGGAGATTCTTTACATGTGCATGGTGATACCCTTTACTCCAGCACCTATATAGATAGCCTGGGTAATCAATCGCGCTTGCTACAGATCTTTTATGGCGTTCGCTTTATGCGGAAAGACATGCAAGGTAAATGCGACTCTTTAAGTTATACTACCCTCGATTCAACTTTTAGGATGTACAAGGATCCCATTATGTGGGATGATTCGACCCAAATTACGGGTGACACGATTTACCTGCTCACCGCCAATGATAAACCCGATACCCTTAAAGTTTTAAGCAATGCCTTTATGGTGAGTCGCACCGACAGCATTCGCTATAATCAGGTGAAGGGTCGCCAAATGCTGGGGAAATTTGGCAATGGTGAATTGCGGAAGGTGTATGTAAATGGAAATGGTGAAGCGATTTATTATCCCAAAGAAGAAGATGGTAGTTATTTAGGGATGAACCGTAGTATTTGCAGTCGGATCTTAATCATCTTAAAAGAAAGTGAGGTAAAACGTATCACCTGGATTGGGAAACCCGAAGGAGTTATGCACCCTATTGATAAAATTCCGGCCGATCGAAAAATTCTCGATGGCTTTAAGCCACGCTTTGATGAACGCCCAATAAACAAAGCGGATTTGTTTAAATGAAAAGCTGGCTCACATCCCTGATCTGTGTACTTGCATTAGGCATGAACGCTCAGATTATGGATTCGGCTCAAAGCAAAATTGATCAGGAAATTGATCCGGCTCATTTTGATCCCAAGCTGCTCGAAGCCGCCATATTTGAAGCTACTAATGCTGCTCGACTCCGATTGGGCTTTTCAAGCCTGGAGCACGATCCAGTTTTGGATACCTCAGCCACTTATCAGGCTTACCGCATGCTTCGCGAAGGAAAATTAGAGCATGTTTGGCCCCGCGATCGCAATTTCGGGAAATTGAAAAGTCGAATTGGTTTCTTCGGAGGAGGTTTCGTGAATATGGGGGAAAACATTGCCCGTAATTTTATTCTGGAGGTCGCCAATGGTGAAGCCTATTATTTGGATAATGAAGGGCAAGCCATTACTCGCAAGAAAAAACGTATTCCTTATAAAAGCTATCGAGAATTGGCGGAAGAAAGCGTGGAAGATTGGTTAAATTCACCTGGCCATCGTGCTAATTTACTGGGACCCTTTGATTATCTGGGAGTTGGAGTTTCGCCTTTACTTGCGATTGAAAAAGGCCCCAATTTTGATATATACCTCTGCCAAAACTTCGGAACAAAATGAAAAATCTGTATATCCTTCTTCTTAGCCTTCTAAGCATAGGAGCTTCAGCGCAATTACGCTTCCTGCAAGCCGACGATTTTGAAGATTATGAATTAGTCCTGAAAAGTGCCCGCCAGAACCATGATCTCATTCTAATGGCGGTTCATGATGGTGGTGGCGACTTTCGAAAAATGTACAATGATGGTGTTTTTAATGATCTCGGATTAAATCAAGCAGCCAAGGCCTACACCACCGTAGCTATCGATATCCGTGAGCCAATGGGAGAACGGTTCGAAAGTATTTTTAGCCTGAATGATCTTCCCGCCTTTTACCTTATGAATGAAGAAGAGTTTGTTCTGGATGTGCTCAGCGGATATCAGAGTGCTCAGGACCTTCAAACTGCTATGGCCGAAGCCTCTAAAGCACCATTCTTGTACGACACCTTAGTTCAAGCATATCAGGCGAAAGCCTTAAACGACCAGGAATGGTTAAAACTCTTAGAGCTCTATGCCTTGAATTTCGATTTTAGAAATACGGCGCATTTAGCTCAGGAATACCTAAACAGCAAATCTGAAGCGGAACTATTACAACAACCCGCTGCCCTTATTCTAAGTCAGTACGGTGTTAGTCTCGAAACCATTTACCCCACCCTCATTATTAGTAATACCAGTGCTCTTCGCAAAGCAGATCCTTCCTTTGAGCTTTCAGAATATTTAAATACCGCTATTGAGTACAATCTCGATCTGGCGATTGTAAGCAAAGACTCCCTCCTTTGCGAAAACATTTGCGAATCATTGGTGATTCCTCCTCTCTTCCCTAAAGACAGCCTGCCAGTAATGCGTATGAATATTCGCAGGGAATACGCCTGGCAAAGTGAGCAGTTTGCCTTGTATGCAGAAGCTCTCCTGAAAGAGCAAGATTCTAAAATACCGGGAATGGCAGCTTCGAGATTGTTTGATGAAGCTTATGATATCGTCGAAAACTTCAATAACACCTCTGCCTTAAATGCCGCCTTGAAACTGGCCAAACGCTCGGATGAGAAAGAAACGAGTTTCAGAGCTAAAATGCTCAAAGCCTATATCGCTTATCTGCAAGAAGACAGTGAGCAAGCAAAGGTGTTTTTACAGGATGCCCGCAGTCAAGTGAAGAGTCCACAACAATTGCGAAACCTGGAGAAACTGCAAGAACTGGTGAATGAGCAGTAGAATCTGGATAATTGAATGACGGTTTAATCGGTATAAAATTACCTTTAGGGTCCCATGAAAGACCCCTTCCCTACCTTTAAAACAATTCTGCTTATTTGGCTGATGAGTCTGCAATGGGCTTCAGCACAAGTAATTTATTCCATCAATACGCAAAAACATCCTTTTCGAAGTTTTAATTATCTGGAGCAAAAGGATTTGAGCATCTATGCTGATGCGGCTGGGCAGTTAAAGCTTTACAGCCATGGCGACAGCATCAAACTAAAAGGAGATCGCAGTCGTATTTTTGATGATGAAAGGCAAATTCTTACTTACGACGTTCATCAAAAGAAAAGCCGCCTTTACCTCTATTCTCTGGAAGGCAAATTGCTGAAAAAAGAAAAACTCCCCTTCTCTTTGGCCGATCTCTGCCTGGTAGGAGACTCCATTTATATACTGAGTAGATCCTACAAATATGAGCGAGGTCAGGTGACTAAACTCTATTTACTGAATAAAGATCTGGAAGTACAAAAGACCTGGAACACCAGCTTTGCCGGAATAAACGGTATCAATATCAATTACTATGAGTCCACTAAACGGTTAATGGTTGGTGCCGGATTGGAATGGTATCAATTCGATCTAAACGGAAACGAAGTATTCAGTGAAGAAGTCCCTCATGCTTCCTATACTTTGGTTAATGGTAAATACTTCAGTCTATTAGATAAGCTTAGTGACGCCAGTTATCTCTTTATCTTTCAAGAAGATAGTCTTCTTTATATGTGGAAACACCACTTGAAAGCCAGTTATATGCTTAATAATAAATTCTCTACCGATCATGCGGTTTTCTTCTCCTGGGCTCTGAGTCCGGATGGAAGGTATGTATTGAGCCTGGACCACTCTCAACATCTCTACCTCTATGATCATCAAAGCGAAGTGTTTGAAGAAATTATGCAATCTAAAAACATCGAGTTTGTTTTCTTTTTAGAGGATGGCAGACCGGCTTATTTGGATAGGAAAAGAGGGATACAAATTCTTGAATAATACGAATATGTTATATCCTGTTAAACTGGGGGCCTCTATTAAAAAAGCGCATTTTCAAGGTGCAAATCGGGAACAAGTAGAATCCTATTTGCGTTCCATATTAGCTGATCAGGGTATTGAAAATCTTAATGATTTGGGTGAGCATCACTTCTCCTATAATCTGAAAGGGTTCAAGTTTGGCTATAGCTCGCGGGCAAACCCATTTCGGAATTTTAATTACGGAGAGTTCAAGATCAGTGAAAATTCAGAGTATATCAACATTGACTTTTCTGCTGATTTACGAAAGCTAGTCACCCAAACAGCGCTTATGATGCTAGTCTTATTGATTTTCTTAGTCGTATTTTCTAAAATTAGTCTAATGACTTTTCTAGTTCCATTTATTATGGGAGCCTTCCTTCTTTTATTTCGATACATGGGAATTCGGACTGGTACAAAAATCTATCTGCAGCGCCGTATTCTGGAACTTAGAACCTGGCGCAAATAGAGATCATCCATGAAACTTCAGCAAAGCCTTTTCGATATCCCCAAAATGGATTGCCCTTCGGAGGAAAATCTCATCCGGCTGAAGCTGCAAGATTTCAGTCAAGTTCATCATCTGGATTTTGACTTAGAGCAAAGGCAGTTAAAAATCCAACATCAGGGCGAGATAGAGCCATTGATCCAAGCTTTGGAGGAACTAAAGCTGGGCAGTCGTTTCATTGATAGTCATGAAGTTGATGCTCATTCTGCAGATCAAATACAGGAAAAAAACCTGTTATGGGCCGTCCTTATAATTAATCTGGCCTTCTTTGGAATTGAGGCTTTATGGGGTTGGCTAGCCAATTCTATGGGATTGGTGGCAGACAGTTTAGATATGCTTGCCGATGCCATGGTTTATGGATTAAGTCTTTGGGCAGTTGGCGCTGCTTTGATCCGCAAAAGGCGGGTAGCCCAAATTGCAGGTTATCTTCAGCTCAGCTTGGCATTCCTGGCTTTTATGGAGCTAATACACCGCTTTATTAGTCCTGTGGAATTACCCGATTTTAAAAGCATGATGATGGTATCCGCTTTTGCCCTCTTAGCGAATGCAATCTGCCTTTACCTTCTTCAAAAATCTCGGACCAAGGAAGAAGTGCATATGAAAGCCAGCTTGATATTCACCTCTAATGATGTGATTATTAACCTGGGGGTGATTAGCGCCGGGAGCCTGGTCTATGCCTTAAATTCGCCCTGGCCCGATTTAATCATAGGGATGATTGTTTTATTCCTGGTAGCCAAAGGTGCGCTCAGAATATTGAAACTAAATTGAGCCCCTACCTATAAGCCTAGAAAATACTATTCTCTTAAAAGACCTGTTATACTAGACTAATCAATCAGTCTATGAGGTTTAAGCTAATTCTCTTAATCTTGCTCTTTATCAACTTGTGGAGTAAGCCTGCCCTGGCCTGCGGGAATTTTTACGGACATAATCTTCAAGGTGAAATCGTTTTTAGCCCTGATATTTATCTCAGCGCCACCATGCTCAGTTTTGATAAAGATTGGCTTTGGTCTCAAAAAAAGGAGCTTGAGGAGAAAATTAAAAGGAAACCCCAAAATTTTCAATTTAAGTCGGATCTGTCTTTGGTACTTATGCAATTAGGCATGACGGACTCTGCATTAAGTATTCTAAGACCCTTAATTAAACTCTATCCTACAGAATACAATGTGGTGGCCAACCTCGGTACTGCCTTTGAACTAAAAGGGAAATTAGACAGTGCATTAATTTTAATCCGTAAGGGCTATGAGCTCAATCCGCTTTCACATCGAGGAAGTGAATGGATTCATATTAAAATCCTGGAGGCCAAAATCAAGGCCAAAAGAAGCAATCCCACCTGGATGCAAAGGAATGCCATTATCACCATGGAAGAATTAGAGCAAAGGCTGGGAGAAGGAGAGCTAAAAGCCGAACAAGTAAACCTCGACTTCAATTACCAAATTCGAACTCGCGTACCCTTCACTCCTGCTCCAAATGCGGTGTTGAGCAATCTATTTGAAACCCTGGGTGACTTCAATGAAAAATATGGAACCTATGAACAAGCGCTCCTGGCTTATGCCTACTCGATGAAATTCAGCTCAAATCCTAACTATAATGAAAACATCAGAAGGAAAATAAAGAACCTGAACCGCCAACTACATGAAAACAAGGGGGAGCATGATTTAAGCCCTGAATTCCACTCTATGTTGATACGAAGTGAGGTTGATCCTATGTTATTAGTTCTTGGTTTGGATGATTATGCCGACCATTTGGATTCAATCTACCTTCGAAATCAAAGCTTTGACTCGCTTAAGATCGCCAAAATGCAGCTCGACTCGATTGCCAAAGCAGTGGAGGAAAAAGATAGATTGGCGGATGAAAAAATCCGAAATCAAGAAAACCATAGTTATCTGTATCTACTTGGTGGTTTAGCACTGGGCTTACTAGTTGGAATACTAGTGAGGCAACTTGCAAAAAGAAAGGCTCAATGAAAGTTCTGCTAGTACAATTAATATTCATTTCCTTCCATTTATCCTTAATTGGCCAGAGTCCACGAATAACTGCTCGCCACGATTATCTCTACCAAGGTTTAGCAAATCCCCTCAGCATAAATAAGCATAACATAGCCTTTGATAGTTTCATTTTTGAAGTTGATAATGGCCTACTTGAAATTGACAGTTCAATAATGACTGCCTATCCCGTCAATATTGGTCCCTGGAAAATGAAAATCTATCAAATAGAAAATGGCGACAGTATTCTAGTGGACAGCCTGCTAACTGAAGTTCGGAAAATACCTGATCCTATTCCCTCAATATACATGAGACGAGAAGGTGTTTTTAGTAAAAATGCCATTGCCGCAGCGAAAATGGAAAGTTCAATTCATTCCTCTAAAATACTAGCTTGTGGCCTACGGTTCCCGATTCTTACTTACGATATCGTTGCTTTTCGAAATCATGAAATCCTTTGGGAAGTGACGAATGAAGGGGCAAGAATCACAGATTCTAACAAAGAGCAGATTTTGACTTTGGAATCGGGAGACCTGATCTCTTTTACTAATATCCTGGGTCTGAATGCCTATGACGAAGAAAATGTACTTACTCCCTTCCAAGTAGAAATTCAATAGCTTTAAACTCAAAACCTAAATACTTGTCAAAGTTCAAAGCCCTTATAATTCTTCGTTATTCTTTATTTGGCCTTTTGGGGCTATTCTTCATCTTGGTCATTTTAATACGCTATACCGATGGCACGATCAGCAGTGGTCAAAAGGTATTGCTTGGTTACGATGAAAAGGCTGAGCGCTTTCAATTTTTTGAAGATCGGGTCTATTACCTCAATGGAGTTGATGGTCCCTATATCTTAGGCGATAGCCTGATTCGTGTAAATGCTGAAAATGAGCTACTAATCGAACCCTTTGTTTCTGATAGCATCTTGGTCGAAAGCACTTCCGGTCTTCAATTTAAATTGCCCTTACACGCAAATTTTGAGGTTCCATCTGTACACTATCCTTTAAACACCAAGCTCTTAGCTATATCGGATATAGAAGGAAATTTTGAAGCCCTACAAGGGCTATTGCAAGCCCATTCGGTGATGGATCAAAATCTTAACTGGACCTTTGGAGATGGTCATTTGGTTTTAGTTGGCGATTTTGTGGATCGTGGTGTAGATGTAGCTGCCGTTCTCTGGCTCATCTATAAGCTCGAAGCCGAAGCTCTGGCGCAAGGTGGTCAGGTGCACTTCATTCTGGGTAATCATGAAATCCTTAATCTGCAAGGGAATTTCCATTATGCCAAAGGCAAGTATAAAAAACTGGCTTCCCTTATTGGTGTTGAGGATGATGCTCAAGCCAATAATCGCTTGCTCTATTCTTCCCAATCGCATCTAGGACAATGGCTTCGTACTAAAAATTGTATTGAAAAAATCGGCAATCAGCTCTTTGTCCATGCCGGGCTTTCGCCCGATATCTTAAAGTATAATCTATCCCTATCAGAGATCAATGAATTGGTACGCAAAAACCTGGATTTGGATTTGTACAAGAAACCTAATTCTGATTCAATTGCCAGTTTTCTGATGGGAGTACAAAGCCCTTTTTGGTACCGTGGTTTGGTGCGCGATTACAAATACTATCCAAAAATCCGCTCTAATGAACTAAGCCCCATTTTAAGCTATTACCATGCAGATCGGATCATTATCGGACATTCTATTGTTCCTGAGGTATCCACTGACTTTGATGGTAGGGTGATTCGTATCGATGTAAAGCATAGTCAAAGACTAAGCAGTTCGCAAAGCCAGGGTCTGCTTATCGAAGATGGTGAAGTGTTTAAAATTGATGCAAGCGGCACCAAACAAAGCCTTTTAATACCTTCGCCTTAAAACCTATTATGCAAGCTTCACTCGACAATAATTTCGGAAAAGTGTTTCCTCCGGCAGCAGTTTATGGTTCCTACCTGATTTTCGCCCTTGGTATATACGCCACTCTTTTTAATTTTTTGGGACTCCTATTTGTTTTTCTTGGTGCCTTCGGGGCTTTTGCTCGCAATGGATTACTCCTTGATCCCAAAAAAAATAGCTACAAATCTTACACTTGTTTTTTAGGACTAAAACTAGGAAGTTGGCAAAGCATGGAAGGCTATTCTGACCTCAGCATTTTAAAGAATAAGCAAAGTACGAAGGCTTATTCTAGGGCTATGATTGAAACTGAGACCAGTAGCGAGGAGTATTATGATATTTATCTACTTTCAAAAAACCACCGTAAAAAGCTATTGATCAAGCGCTCGACTGCCTACGATCAAGCCAAAATAGAAGCAGAATTACTGGCTCAGGCTTTAGATCGCCCCTTAGTAGCTTATCAGCCACAGCTAAGTGCGGCCACTCAAGCAAGACGCGCTAGGCGCCGTTAGACACTCGGCCTCAAAGCTTTAAAATTCTCTTAAATTCTACTAATCTGCCATAGGGCTGAAAAGAAATCCCATTCTATTTCGTTCCTTAAGGGAACCAATTAGCAGCCCATGAAGCCGATCTTCCCAATTCTTATCAGCATAGGATTAATTTCTGCATGCCAATCCCCTCAATCCGCAAGTCCCAAAGTAGCCGAAAATCATTTTCAGGCGCACAAAACATCAACACCAACCGAAGAAGAACAAGCAGCCCTTGCTATTCCTGATTCCAATGCCCCAAAGGTGGAACTGGTGTTCTGCCTCGATGCCACCGGAAGTATGGGTGGTTTAATTCATACCGCCAAGGAAAAAATATGGGACATTGTAAGCGTTACAGCTCAACAAAATCCGGCGCCAGAAATTCGGCTGGGAATGGTTTTTTACCGTGATCGTGGTGACAATTTTGTAACCTATGCCCTGCCACATACTAGCAATATCGACAGTATTTATACGGAGCTTTTGAAAATAGAAGCCAGTGGAGGCGGCGATTCACCTGAAAGTGTAAACCAAGCTCTCTGGGAAGCGATTAGTGATTTCCAATGGTCTTCTTCAGCTCAGGCTTATCGAAGCGTATTTGTAGTAGGCGACTGCCCTCCCCATATGGATTACCCCAATGAAGTGCGCTATCCTGAAGCCTGTAAAATGGCCAATCAAAAAAACATTCGCATCAATACCATTAAGCTCGGTACACAATGTCATGAGGCTATCTATCACTTTCGTGAAATGGCCCAAGTCACTAATGGAGAGTATCTTCAGTTGGATCAAGATGCCAGTGACCAAATTATTCGTTGTCCTCAGGATGATTCCATTGCCTTTTACTCCTATCGTCTGGATGATTCCAAACTCTACTATGGCAGCGCTCAAGAAAAAGAACGCATGCTAGAGAAGAAAGAAAAGGCCCTGGGCTTATTCAGCAGTTCAAGCAGTAATGCGGCTGCATCTCGCGCTAAATACAATATGAGTGCATCAGGTTCTAAGAACCTTTATGGGAATAAGGAATTATTGAATGACCTGGAGAATAACAAACTGAATTTCGAGGACCTCAATGAGGAGGAGCTACCGGAAGAATTAAAAGGACTGAGCTCTGAAGATCGTAAGGCCAAAATTGCCGATTTACAAAAGAAGCGATCTAGCATCCTTGCAAATTTAAAGCGATTGCAAAAGGAAAGAGACCTTTATCTAAAGGAGCAAAGAAATAATGATCCTGAATCCATGTCTTTTAGCAATCAGGTTTTTGAAATCATTAAATCACAAGCCGCGCAAGACGGCCTTATCCTCTAAAAGAAAAGAGCGGCTCCAGGGCCGCTCTTCTTATTTTATTCAAACTCTTGCAAGGTTCGGGTGATAATATCAACACAATCCAATAATTGCTCTTCGGTCATAACCAAAGGAGGCGCAAAGCGAATAATATTTCCATGGGTAGGCTTTGCTAAAAGTCCATGATCGCGCAAGCGCAAGCAAATATTCCAGGCCGTATCGCTGGTGGGTGAATCATTAATTACAATGGCATTTAAGAGACCACGACCGCGTACCAGGTTCACCACCTTAGAGCTTTCGATATACTCATTCATCTTTGTCCGGAACAGTTCCCCTAATTTCCGTGCATTCTGAGCTAGCTTCTCATTGCGAACCACATCCAGTGCCGACATGGCTACGGCAACGCCCAATGGATTACCGCCAAAAGTGGAACCGTGGGTACCGGGCTTAATCACATTCATAACTTTATCATCGGCCAAGACAGCTGAAACGGGATAAGCACCACCACTTAGGGCCTTTCCTAAGATTAACACATCGGGACGAACATAGGTAGCTTCTTGACGTTCGCAATGCCCTTCGCATGTACAATCACCACAAACTGCCAATAAAGATCCGGTACGGGCAATTCCGGTTTGAATCTCATCCGCCATAAACAAGGCACCTTTAGCATGACAGAGCTCGGCCGCTTTACGCAGATAATCCGTATCGGGTGTTACAACTCCTGCCTCACCCTGGATGGGCTCTACTAAGAAACCCGCTACATGGTCGTCTTCCAGAGCCTTTTCCAAAGCTTTTAAGTCATTGTAAGGGATACGCTCAAAACCGGGAGTATAGGGTCCAAAACCACTGCGTGCTTCCTGATCATTGGAAAAGGAAATAATGGTGGTAGTCCGACCGTGAAAGTTGTTCTCCGCTACGATAATTTTGGTTTTAGCCTCAGGATAACCTTTAAGCTCCTGAGCCCACTTACGACAAATCTTAATGGCTGTTTCCACCGCTTCTGCACCGGTATTCATCGGTAAAACTTTATCGAAGCCAAAGTATTCCGTGATGTACTTATCGTACTCACCTAATTTTGAATTGTAAAAAGCACGGCTGGTCAAAGTGATTTTCTCCGCTTGCTCTTTTAGGGTATTAATAATTTCGGGATGACAATGTCCCTGGTTCACCGCCGAATATGCTGAGAGGAAGTCGTAATAGCGCTTACCTTCAACATCCCAAACATAAACCCCCTCTCCTCTATCTAACACCACTGGTAGTGGATGATAGTTATGGGCGCCATGCTGATTTTCAAGGTCCATTAAATCTTTAGAGGATCGTAATTGAGGATTTTCAATCATCGTCTTTAGGTATTTATTTTTTGAGGGTTTCGATGGCTCGCAAATTAGGTATTTTTGCCCGCTCTATGGCAGGAAAGAAATTATATCACCGCGGGCAAATCTGCAATTTGGAAATTAAAGATTTGGCCTTTGAAGGCAAGGGAATTGCTAAAGTTGAAACCCCGGAGGGGCAATACATTGTATTTGTACCCAATACCATTCCCGGACAAATTGTAGAATGCCGAATGGTTAAGGTACAACGCTCTTATGCCGAAGCCAAATTAATTCGGATTATCCAGCATTCTGAAATGGAAGTGGAGCAAAACTTTGCCGCGATTCCCGGTGCTCCATATATCAATCTCCCTATCGAAAAGCAACGCGGATACAAAGAGAAAACCACCATTGAGCTCTTTCGTCGAATTGGCAAAATTGAAGCGGCCGAAGCGCTCTTTGATGAATACATTGAATCGCCACGTTTATTACACTACCGCAATAAAATGGAATACTCCTTCAGCGCGGTTTACGTTGAACCTAATCAAGATACCTTTTTAGACGGCTTTGGATTAGGTTTCAAAAAAAGAGGTCAGTGGTTGGCCGTGGAAAATCTCCTTGGTGATTCTGGTATGTTTGATGCTCAGTTTGAGGATTTCCTTCCCAAGCTTTCGGCCTGGTTACAAGATCGAAATCATCACGCCTGGCATCCGAAAAAGCACAGCGGCTTTTGCCGAATGCTGGCAGTTCGAAAAAGCTTGGCCAAAGATCAATTGTTGATCAATTTTGTAAGTAGTAGTGCGGAGTTGGAGCAATTTGATCAAGAGGCTTTCATAAAACTGTTTAGTGATGAATTCGGAGAAAGACTTGGTGGTTTAATACACACTATTAATGATGATGTGGGCGATCGCCCTAATGCTGCGGATGGCGAGCGACATTTGCTTTTAGGCCAAGAATATGTAGAAGAATACATTCATGGTTTACGATTTGAAATTAGCGTGGAAAGCTTCTTCCAAACCAATCCTGCCTCCGCTGAGCTTCTCTATCAAAAGGCTCTCGATTATGTGCAAGAAGATAAGGCCGATAGCAAGCCCGTAATTTTAGATCTCTTTGCCGGAACCGGAACCATCACTCAATTATTAGCTAAAGCCGTTCCTTCTGCGGAGGTAATTGGGGTGGAAATTATACCAGAGGCAGTAGAAGATGCTAAGCGATCGGCCAAAGCCAATGGATTAGAAAAACTAAAGTTTTTTGCGGCAGATGTTGGGAAATTCCTCTTAGAGCATCCCCTGTATCAAAATCGCATTCATACGCTAACATTAGACCCTCCCCGGGCGGGTATAGCACCTAAAACTTTAAGAAAGGTAATTCGTTTAGGTGCCGAGCGCATTGTATATATCAGTTGCAACCCCGCTACTCAGGCAAGGGATATGCAAACCCTGGCTGAATTTGGCTATAGCCTGAAGAAATTTTCACTGGTTGACCAATTTCCGCATACAGCCCATATTGAAAGCGTTGCCTTATTTGAAAAAACTAGTCATTAAAGAAACCCTTAAGGATGGTGCGGAGGCCTTTAACGGTAAAGAAAACCCCCACCAGCATTAATAAAATACTAATGCCCATCCAAATGTAATTTCCCTGACGTGCGGCTGGTAAACCCATTGCTACATAAAGTGCAGGACCGCTAAAGATTAAAGGCAGAGCTACTGCCATGAAACGCACGCCTTTAAAGATTTTATCTCGATCTGCTGCCATGCATGCAAGTTAGGAATATTAGCAGGGAATTTTGACAATATGTAATTTGGAAAAAATTTAAATGTGAAGGTACTGGCAATCATTCCGGCGCGCTATCAAAGCTCCCGCCTCCCAGGAAAACCCCTGGCCGAAATTCATGGCAAGAGCATGATTCAGCGGGTTTATGAAAGAACCTTAAAAGCGATGGATCAGGTTGTAGTGGCAACAGATGATCAGCGAATTGTTGAAGCGGTTCAGGCTTTTGGAGGAGAGGTTGTACTTACTTCTAAAGAGCATAGTACGGGGACGAACCGCTGTTTGGAAGCCTATCAAAAATGGAAGTCCGAACATGGTCCGGCAGAGGTTATTGTAAATGTACAGGGGGATGAACCATTATTGGAGCCTTCCGAACTGCAAACTTTAACCGGGCTTTTTCAAGATCCAAATTGTGAATTAGGCACCCTTGTTAAGGCCATTGAAACACAGGCAGAATTAGATAACCGCAGTGGCTGCTTTGTTACCCTGAGCAAGAATCATGAGGCTCTCTATTTCTCCCGACAATTAATTCCTTTTATTCGGGATCTGGATTACTCTGAATGGCTTGGTGCTCATACCTTTTACAAGCACATTGGTTTATATGCTTATCGGCCAGAAGCCCTCGAAAAATTTGCACAGCTCGCTCCATCATCGCTCGAAAAGGCAGAGGCCTTAGAACAAAACCGTTGGTTGGAAAATGGCGGACGAATTAAAGTGGGTTATAGTGAGGTGGAGAGCCTTTCGGTAGATACGCCTGAAGATTTGGCCATGGTCCAAAAAATCATTGCCGACCTTGAAGATTAAAGAATTAAAAGATTTTCTGGATCGCAAAGCGGCTCAATATGAAGCCCGAAGCTTTTTGGATGAAGATCCCATTCAAATTCCACATCGCTACAGTCGAAAAGAGGATATTGAAATCATGGGCTTGCTTACGGCCACCATCGCTTGGGGCAATCGCAAGAGTATTATCCGTTCGGCCTTAAACATTGCCGAGCTTTTGGATGAAGCACCATTTGAATTTGTGATGCAACATGAGGAATCTGACTTAAAGGCCCTCCCTCCTTTTGTGCATCGCACTTTTCAATTGGAAGATTTACAGTTTTTTCTTCGGGCCCTGAAAAATATCTATCAGGATAAGGGCGGATTAGAAAGGGCCTTTAATCATCCCAAAGGCATGAAAGCGGGGATTGAGCAGTTTCGAGAACACATGTTTAGCATTCCACATGCACCTAGAAGCGAAAAGCATATTTCAAGTCCTTTTAAAAACTCTGCAGCCAAGCGCTTGAATATGTATTTGCGTTGGATGGTTAGGCCAAGCACTGCCGGGGTTGACTTTGGGCTTTGGCAACAGATTAATACCTCAGCACTTTATTGTCCCTTGGACGTACACAGCGGCAGGGTTGCTCGAAAATTGGGGCTTTTAAAACGGCAGGCCAATGACTGGAAAGCCAATGAGGAACTCCGAACAAGTCTGCTAAATTTTGACCGAGTAGATCCCGTCAAATACGACTTTGCCCTTTTTGGCTTAGGTATATTCGAGAAATTTTAAGAACGTGCTTTTTTAGGAATATCCTTGGAGAGCACTAATTCCGGTGCGGTCTCTGCTAAGCTCAAATTATACATCGCCCGGGCAATGTCTCTGGCTTTTACGCCTCGGTATTTTTTCGGAATCAATGGATTTAATATTCGAAAGATAAACATGGCGATTGCCTCCAAAGGACGTGTTTCTTGACGCGGGCCCATTATCATAGAAGGACGTAGAATTATGCTTTCCGGACCATATTTCCGTACATCCTCCTCCATTTGTCCCTTGGTTCGCAGATAAAAATTAGAAGATTCTGCATTAGCACCTAATGAAGAAACCACCAGGAGTCGTTTCAATCCCTTGGCTTTAGCCCATTTGGCAGCAGACACCGGAATGCCATGATCTATTTTAAAATACCAGGATTCATCAGGAGTTTTAGCTTTGGTAGTACCTATGCAAATGAAGAGCAGGTCCGCATCCAGCGAAAGCTCCCAAAAATCCTCACTCATCAAATCACCGGTGACTTGTTCCAATTTCGGACTTTCATTATTTAGGGGTCTTCGCCCCAAGGCATATACCTTTTCGATTTCAGGAGAGGCGATTAAATCTTCCAAAAGGAAGGATCCCACCAGGCCTGAAGCCCCTAATATTACCGCCTTGCTCATCCGTTTAATTCCGTCATATTAATAATGCGCAGCTGATAGCCTTTTTCCATCTTCCGCACCTTGTACCAAAATAATTTGGAGATAAGACCGGCACTCAGTAATCCGGCCCCCAGGTAAATCTGACCTTCTGTTAAAATTGGCCGATCATCATTAATTAGACTATTAACCGTAAAGATACCCGTAAATAGCCCAGCCCCTGCGATGGCCGCTTTGCCAAAGAAAGGTATAAGACCATTGCTGTATCGTACTCCCAGAATTTGATTCCAGGTATAGTATTTTGTGCCTAGCACCAGTCCTGCCGAGTCTCCCCCATTAAAGTAGCCTTTCTGCCAAAAGCTATCCTCACCATCAGATAAGAGTATTTGCAATTTTTCGCCTTGCTTCCATCGGTGATCCGGAAATTCACTTCCTTTTTCTACATACAAATAAGCTTGGGCTTGTACTGAAGTGGTACTAAGACCGATCAGAAACAGAATCAGGCTTGCTATCCAGGTTTTCTTCATCCTTTGTAGTGTAATGGTAATATACCTTTATATCACCCTTTTGGTCATCGGTATTTTGTTTCCAGTAATCCGGACCATAGCGGGCAATTTCTTCACTAAGATCGTCATCTATATCGTCATAACTAAATGAACGCGGAAAATCTCTTGGTGGTGAATTACGGAAATATACAGCTAAAAGCCCGCCTACCACTGCTCCTGCCACATGGGCCTCATAACTAATTTGGGGATCTGCAGGCACCATACCCCAAACCATGCTCCCGTACAAAAAGGCCACCAACATACTTAGCGCTAATAAATTAGGATGGGCCCTTAACAATCCTGAAATAAAAATAAATGCAGCTAAGGCATAAATTAATCCTGAGGCCCCTATATGATAATTCGGTCTACCCCAAAACCAAATGGCTAATCCTGATAAAAACCAGGATATCAATATTACCGGTAGAGCTTTTCGTGGGTAGAAGTAAATAAGGCCAGTACTTAAGACCCACAGCGATAAGCTATTATTGCGAAGATGGTTCAAATCCCCATGGATAAGTGGAGAAGTGAAAAGTCCAATTAGACCATTTGTATCTCTAGGTTTTAGCCCAAATTCGTAGAGACGCAGTTGAAACTGCTCATCTAAAAAGTAAATTATGGCAAGAATAGCAATGCTCAATAAAGGTATCCATGCGTAAGCTTGGCGAAGCAATTGGAATAGATCCTTCCAAATATGATTGCGAGAATTTGTCATTGTTTAAATTGAAGATACCAAAAAGAATTCCAAGCTTTCCTAGATTTATATTTCGGTCAATTTGTCTTTCAAAACAGTTCAATTTCACAAAATTTGCAGCATGAATCAACCTTTGGCAGAACGCCTTCGTCCCCGCAGTTTTGATGAAGTAATTGGTCAGGAGAGCCTCCTAGGCCCTGAAGGTCAATTGCGATTACTAATTAATAGGGATCTGGTTCCATCTCTTATTTTTTGGGGACCTCCTGGAGTAGGTAAAACCACTTTGGCTCAATTAATTGCCGAACAATCGCAACGGAAATTTTATACCCTCAGTGCCATTAACAGTGGGGTTAAAGAAGTACGTGAGGTCCTGCAAAAGGCTCAGGGCCAGGGTTTGTTCGCACAAGGAAAGTCTCCCATTCTATTTATTGATGAGATTCACCGCTTTAGTAAATCACAGCAAGACAGTCTATTACACGCCGTTGAAAAAGGTACCGTCGTTCTTATTGGTGCTACTACTGAAAATCCAAGTTTCGAAGTAATTCCCGCTTTGCGCTCGCGCTGTCAGGTTTATGTTTTGGAAGGCCTAAATTCTGCCGAATTGCAAAAGTTGCTTAATCGTGCTCTGGAAAAAGATGATTGGTTAAAAGCCCAAAATATCAGCATTAAGGAAGCGGAAGCTTTAATGCGCTACAGTGGTGGCGATGCACGAAAAATGCTTAACAACTTAGAATTGGTAGCTGGCCAATTAGGACCGGGAGCCGAAATCACCAATGAATCGGTAAGCCGAATTTTGCAAAATCACACCGTTAGTTACGATAAGGATGGGGAGCAGCATTATGATGTAATATCTGCCTTTATCAAGTCTATTCGTGGTAGTGACCCCAATGCGGCGATCTATTGGTTGGCAAGAATGATTGAAGGTGGTGAAGAAGCTCGTTTTATTGCTCGTCGATTAATTATTCTCGCTTCAGAAGATATTGGTCTGGCTAATCCTAATGCCCTGCTTATAGCTAATGCCTGCTTTGATGCCGTGCATAAAATCGGTTGGCCCGAAGGACGAATTCCACTAGCCCAATGTACCCTTTATTTAGCCAATTCACCCAAGAGCAATTCTGCTTACAAGTCGATAGGTGAAGCACAAGCACGCGTAAAGCAAGAAGGTAATCTTCAGGTCCCCTTGCATTTGCGCAATGCCCCAACTCAATTGATGAAGGACTTAAATTACGGAGCAGACTATAAATACAGTCATGATTATCCTGGGCATTTTGTGGATCAGGAATTTCTCCCTAAAGAAATAAGCGGTGAGGTATTTTATCAGCCCGCTGATAATCCGGCCGAAAAAAAAGCCAGCGAAGTTTTGCAACAACGCTGGCCCAAATATTATCCTAAGAAATAAGTCTTAGAAGCCATTAAACTGGCGAGTAGTGCTGATTTCTGATTCTGTTTCGGTATTCTTCAACATAATATCGAAAAACTTATCACAGCCATCCTGATTACCACCATCACCAGCAATAAAGTCGATAGTAGCTTTATTAAAGGTTAATGGATTAGGATCTACAGTTGTAGCAATATCCAGGTCGATAACCCCTTCGGTTAAACGGTATGAACAAGTATTGTCAATTACCATAGGAGTGCCGATTGCCACATCGAAAGAATAGTTGCTGTTGTCATAAGTCGCATCTGCAGTACCTGAGATAGTGTAAACATCATCGCTTACATCATCAGGAGTAGCAGAACCTGCAGTCCATTGCATAGACTTATCCGTATTTAATACGAAAGTCTTGGGGCCACCATCGTCAGCAGAAGTATTGTCTTCCATGGTAAAGGCAGTAACATCCAAATCGAATTTATCGCTACCCATATTTTCAACGAAAAGACTTCCACTTACGGGCTTATCATCTTCCTTGAAATTTACCAGGCTAACATCCACAGTTGAACCCATGTCCAAATAACCTGTACCCGTAAGAGTCATTTCAATAGCGCCTTCGATAACTTTCCCGCGAGTAGCAGTACCGGTACCGTAATCCAAAATGTACTTATTAGGATCGGAAGCATCGCGATCGAAAGTAGCATTGTCGATGGTAATGGGAACGGATGGGTTGGCGCTAAAGTCGAAGGTACGCATAGCCTCATCTACATTGCGATAGATTTGACTAACATTACTCTCTGCTGTAACATAGAGCTCGCCCATAGCAGCTTCCACCTCACCAGTAGAAGTAAGATCGCCGTCTTCGCAGGCCGTAAAGGCCATTGCCAAAGCGGCAAGTCCTAAGAATTTGTAGTTAAACTTTCTCATAATTGGGATGGGATTTAGATTAAAATTTATAGAGTAAAGAAGCTGTTTCTGCGGCTTCTTCCTTTTGTTCCTTTACTTTTTCCTTCTGTTTAGTCATGCTTTTAGCACGCTTTCCATAAAAACTTAAATTGATACCGAAGCGGAAATTGGTAGTCTGCACGGTAGCATAATCTGCTGCCATAACATTATCCGACATCAAGTACAATTGCACGGCACCCAATTTTAAATCGAAGCCGGCTCCTACATTATGCATGGTGCCGTTGATAATAGAGTAGCCAGCGGTGAATTGGAAGGTACGAGACAATCGGCCAACGTAATTAACACCATAGTCATTAAACATTTCGCCATTCCAAATACGTGTATGGAAAAGAGCACCAAAGCTGTGTTTGTGAGTTAAATGATAATTAAAAGAAGCATAAGCCTGACTCATCAAAGAACGTGAATAAGTATTCCCATCCTCTTCGCGGAAATTAAAGGCCTTCTCCAGGCTATCTGCAGTGGCATTGCCCACATTGCTAAAGTCATCCTTACTCAGATCTATTTCCACTCCTTCAAAATCAAAGGTTCCTTCACTTACATAATCTCGATTGTAAGAAGTATAAGTAATACTTCCCAAGTCGAGGACCGAAGCGCTTACATCGAATTTGTCATTGATTTGGTAGAAGGCCCCAAAATCAAAGGCAAAGCCCGTATTATTAGGTAAGGCAATGTCCATAATTTCCTGATCCTCGAAAGATTCAAATGCGGAAGGTCCGGAGGTCCGAATTAATATATCAGAAGTCGCCTTAATGTTGTAATTACCATTATTACGCAAGCTCAAATTCATTCGATCGATATAGGCATGCTGCTGAACAAAAATGTACTTGGCCTTAAGACCTATAGTTAACTTGTCTTGTAAAAGTTTGTGCTGGTAGCCCAAATAGAAATTGGTTCGATTGATGGTTTCCAAATCAAAGGTGTTCAAATCCAGATTGGTAATACTGCCATTACCGCTAAATAGAATTTGAAACAGCTCATACGGAAGGTCCATTTTAAAGTCAATATTCTGGGTTGCTCCCAAAGTCACAAAGCCCCTTCCGGTTTTAAAACCTACACCAAGTAGTTCAACACGATTGTTCAAGTTCAACTGACTGCGCTCATCTAAATTATTGCTAAGCTCAGCCAGGTTCTGATTGATATCAGTACCCTTTTCGAAAATATCTACTAAAGCAAAACCCGAATTGTGATAATGCGTACTAATGCCTGAAATAGCGGGTAATCCGATATACCATTTGGCCTGTTGAGGATAGGCGGGATTGGTATGATGTACCTGCGGGATAGCATTAAAATTGTACAACATCATATCGCTTTGCGCGGAAAGGCCAACTGAAATTCCCAGGCCCAAAAGTAATAGTGCTAACTTTTTCATTGGTCACCAGAAATTTGATAGTTACCCTTAGCTTGCATCGCTGCTTTAATCTTTAAGTCATAGTCTGAATAAAGCTTCACACTAGTTTGACCATTATTGGTCGTATTCACTGAAGCTACAAAGCGCAGATCACGAATTTTCAAGAAATCGTCAATCATATCCCGGTCAAAAACCACCGGATTTTCTTCGATAGTGGGACCGGTTACACGACCATTTCCATCTACCGGTGCAGCGCTAAGCAATGGCAGAATAAAGCCATTTATGCTATCGCCCAAAGCATTGATAAATGATACACTTAAATTAAGGTCAAATGGAAGGCGGTTTTCGGACTGAAAGAAAACGGTTAATTCATCCAAATTGTCCAGATTCTCTAAATCAGCACCAATATCTTCCACTGTTTGGTCCAGACGCATGTCTTCCAAACGGAATTCCATGGGCACATCCACTTCAAAATCAAGAACCACATTAGAGGTATTCGATATAAAGTTAGGATTGGCAGATGGCCCATTGGGGTTAATCTGAATGCTACCGGAATAGTAAATCTTTTGTGGAATATTGGCCAGGAAATCCGTGATATCCGAATTGGTTGGATCCAAACTTAAATTGGAAACCGCCACTACACCAGGCGCTGGTGAAGCCTGTATTAAGAAAGGATCATTATCCAATGCTACCCGCTTACGATCATTATTCTCACCGATAAACTCGGTTACAATCTCAATCGGTAGACCTACAGTAGAATTGGTAATTAAAGTCAAACGTGGATCGGTCAGGTAAAAACCTCCGGTAAAACGTTCTAATCCATTGATCTTAAAATCAAAATCACCAGGAGGCGCTGCTTGAACACGGTCTCCAAAATAACCATTGGCAACGGCTACTCTTAAGTTTTGCATGGCTACACCGCAGATAATGACATTACCAGGATTTACATTGGCCGTATCAATAAGCTCTAAGCCAATACTCAAGGCATTTACCGAATTTCCACCATTGGTAAAATCAAACACTAAACCATCCAAATCCGAAGAATCGATTAGAGAACTGGTTCCTGCAGCCAGAGTAAAGGTATCCACATAGGTGGCACCATTTAATGTTGCATTTCGGTAAGTAAAACGAAAACGCGTATCCGCTTGAACGGTATCATTACTATTCACCGTAAACTCAATCTTTCCACTTTCAAAAGTGGCATCGTATAATTGAGCCCCGGCAATGGTTCCCAAAGCAACATCCAAATCGAAAGTAGGCTGCGTTTTATCCACTGGAAGTGGTAAAGGGTCCTGATCTGGAATAGTTAAAATGTCATCAATAGAATAAGTAAATACCGAATCCTGACGATAATAAATACGGAGGGCATTACTGGGATCTACCACCAGGGTGGAGTCTTCAATGTCGGAAACCAGGTCTTCAATACTTAAAGTCAGGTTTGCCAGAGGGACTGTAGCTGAGCTCTTCACCTCGATATCATTAATCATATCAAAGTCAAGCTCCTTGTTACAAGCAAAAACAATGAAAATCAGTAAGGCCAAGGGGCCAACTTTCTTCATAGAACGAGTGGGATAAGATAGTTTTTACAACAAATGTTCAGCACAAATATGCGAAATTGTGCGCTTAAGTCCCACAGAGTCTGAGTGAAAAGAGGGTTTTACCTATCGAATTACAGGGAATTCCGCTTTATAGGATATGTAGTTCGGTGCGTCTATTACGAGCTCTATTCCGCTCCGTATCATTTGCTACCAAAGGTTCCTTACTCCCTTTTCCTTGATATTCCATCCGATTGGCATCTATTCCTAAAGCTACCAATGCATCGTATACCGCCTTGGCTCTTTGGCTGCTTAATTCAATATTGTAGGAATCCGATCCCTGGTTATCCGTATGCCCTTCCAGTCGAATACGTAAATCTGGGTTCAGCTCCAGAAAGCGCACCATTTCGCGTAATTCCTGATTACTTCGATCTGTTAATTGAAAGGAATCGAACTCAAAAAAGATATTCTCCAGAATTACCTTTTGCCCTTTGGCAATAGGTACTAATTCGACTAATAAATGCAGAGCCTCTTCCCTGCTTTGTTCAGCCAATGCAAAATTGCGAGAATAAAAAAGATAGCCTTTCAGAGCAACTGACAATCCATAATCGCTACGAGCGGCTAATACGGCATAAAATGCACCTTCTTTATTGCTACTGCCATGAACGACCTTCGTGCTATCACTTAAATCAATAAACTTAAGTGGAGCTCTCAAGCTTTTACGCGTTTCCTTATCAATAACTTTTCCCTCTACATAGGCAATGGGGCGCGCTTGAGCCGCTTCCGGTAATCTGAATTCGTATAAATCTAGTTTCCCGAATCCTTCTTCCATGGCATCAGAACTGAAGAAGCCAGTGCGACCATCCGGCCCCACAATTAAGCTGAATTCCTGAAATGAAGTATTAATAGGATGCCCCAAATTTATAGGTTCACCCCAGGTACCATCAACCTGTCTTTCCGATACAAAAAAGTCTAAATCTCCCATTCCTGGATGCCCATTGCTACTGAAATACAAATGCTCATTATCAAAATGGATATAAGGCGAAGTTTCCTGTGATGCGGTATTTACCTTTCCAGGAAGCCTTTGGGATTTCGTCCACATCTTACCATTAAACTCACTATAGTAAATATCCATATTGGGATCCGTGCCACTGCGACCTCGCACAAAATACAAAGTGCGACCATCGGGTGATATCGAAGGTTGGCTTTCCCATAAATGCGAATTAATAGCTGGCCCCAAATTAATGGCCTTGGACCATTGGCCATTCGGGCCCAGAAAAGAAGCGTAAATATCACAGCTTCCCAAGCCTCCAGGGCGATCACAAGCAGCGAAGAATATTAGCTCGCCATCTGCACTTAAGCTTTGGGCGCCTTCATTTCCAGGAGTATTTAACTGACCGAGGAGCATTTGTGCTTCCGACCAGGGAGCCCCGGCACTATCCCTCCGGGTATACCAAAAATCTTCATCTAACTTTTGACCGTTTTCCGATCGATGCGTAAATACCAATGTGCGAGAATCAGCTGAAATGCTGGGGAAATATTCCAGCTCTTCGGTATTTACATTGGGTCCTAAGTTCTTGGGATTGTATTCTATCACCTTCTTCAAGGCTTCTAAAGCAAATTTGGAACTGGCTATCATTCTTTCGATCTCCTCCTGATAGCGACTATTTGCCCTGGGATGCTGTAAATAGTTTTCTAAAAAAGGGATGCATTCCTCGTAATGCTTCATACCATAAAGCTGGCGTCCCTGAAAAAAATCGAGGTAATAAGGAAAATCGTAATGGCGGGCCTTTTCATATTGATACAAAGCACTATCTGAATTTCCTAATTGATTATAGATATCCGCTTTGAAGAGGTATGCATCAACAAAAGACTGATCTTCTTCCAATGCATCGTCCAGAGCTTTTAAGGCTTTTTCCAATTCATTCTCCTTAACATATTCCCTGGCTTTGGTCATGTATTTCTGTGCATCGCGATTCTGAGCCTGAAGCAGGCTTATGGAAAAAAAGAAAAGAAGAAAACAAACGAGGCGATGCATAAAAACGTAATTAGTGTATACCTTCCTAAACAAGAATCTTGCAAATATGAAGAATGCAATCCGACTAAGCTTCTTCTTCCTCTTGCTTTTCCTTTTACAAAACTGCCGGAAGGAAGAAAGTCAAACAGGAACACCTGACCTTAACGACACGGTGATAATTCCCAGCATAGAAATCGAATATGCCCTAACCTGCGGCTGGAATACGCGAGCCGATACCCTACGTATAAGTCGTGATAGCATACATCTTTACCAACGCATTCAAGGCTGGGGCGAGGCACCACATGATACTCTAATTGATACGGCCTTTTATGTACCTCTGGCCTGGTTAGATAGCTTATACTACAATTTGGATATGAGTGCCTTCCAGCAATTGAATTATCAATCAGGCAATTTGCCCTCTGATGGTTGTAATATTGATCTCTACTTGAAAAAGGACAACAGTGATCATGCGATTCAATTTAGCTTATTAGATAGCATCCCGGGCTGGGAAAGCTATATACAACGCCTGGATTCGATCTGGATCGCCGCCGGTGGAGTTTTACCTCCAGGTCAAAATTAAGACTCAGTCCAGCGGCCCATTTTACCGGACTGATAATCCATAATGGCCTGCTGAATTTCCGCTTCGCTATTCATTACAAATGGACCATAAGAAACTACCGGTTCATTTATAGGCTCCGCTTCACCTAAAATGATGTAAGCATCTTCCAATACTTCGATATCCAAGAAACCAGGATTGTCTTCAAATTGCGCAAGCTGACGTTTATTCATTTCACGACCATTGACCTTAATAGAGCCTTTGACCAAGTAAAAGAATATTTGCTCCGTCTTAGCATCCCAATGTAGTTTACTTCCGGCAGGAGCCTCCAAAGTGCTCATGAACTGAGGATAAGGACTTTGCACCGGACCCTCAGTACCGTTGTAGGTACCGCATATTAAATTGAGCTTGAAGCCCTCTCCTATTCTAAGCTCTGGAATTTCATCTTTTTGAAATCCTTGATAATGAGCAGGACTCATTTTTTTAGCCGCGGGTAAATTGATCCACAATTGCAAGATCTCCATGGGTCCGCCCTTTTCCAGAAATTCATCGGAAGAGGTTTCGGAATGAATAATTCCGGCTCCGGCGGTCATCCATTGTACGCCACCTTTCAATATTCTACTGGAAAAACCCTGACTATCCTGATGCACCAATTCACCTTCTACAATGAAGGTGAGGGTTTCAAAACCCCGGTGGGGATGCGGACCGAATGGCAATCCTTGGTTATTGGCAGGAAACTCTTCATAGCCATGATGGTTAAGGAATATATAGGGATCGAGCTGCGAGATGCCCGGTACCGGTAAAGCACGCCAGGTTTTTAATCCAGGCATGTGGGCAGTCATGGCATCGCTTATTCGAATAATCTTACGCATGAGTTGTTTTTGGGAATTGACAGTTACAAAGATCAAATGTTCAATTAAAATGTGGAAAATAAAAAGTAAAGTATTCTTATATTTTTAGCATTCTTTTTATTTTAGCAACAAATCTTTTTCTCTTGAAACAACTCGGACCTAATATTCGGATTTTACGCAAGCAAAAAGGCTGGACCCAGGCTCAGCTTGCTGAAAAGCTCAATGTGAACCGCAGCTTAATCGGTGCTTATGAAGATGCCCGTTCAGAACCGCGTTTGGATACCTTGCAGCTTTTTTGCCACTTGTTTGGGGTTTCGCTCGAAGCCCTACTTTATAAAAAATTGGATCAGAAAAGTCCCAGTCCGATTCGGAGCGATTACCCTTTGCGAATTTTACCGGTGGCCGTGGAAGCATCCGGCCGAGAGTTAATTAGCCTGATTCCCCAAAAGGCTGCAGCCGGATACACCCAAGGTTATGCAGATACAGAATATATCGAAGGCTTAAAATCAATAAGCCTTCCCCTGCCCGAATTACAGCAAAGCGGCACCCTGCGGATTTTTCAAATTGAAGGAGACTCTATGTTGCCGGTTCAACCGGGATCCTATATCATAGGGGAATTTGAAGAAAATTGGGAGACCCTAAAGAATAATGCTTGCTACATACTACTTACCCTTAATGATGGCATTGTTTACAAGCGTATTGAAAATGAGCTGAGCTCTAAAAATCGCCTGCTTCTCAAATCTGATAATACAGAATACAAACCCTATTATTTGGATGCCCTGGAAATCCTTGAAGTATGGCGGGCCAAAGGTATTTTAAGCTTTCAAGTGCCTGGGGAAAAAGACCTGCAAGACCTGCATTATCAAAAAATGATGCAAGGAATAGATGAGCTTAAAGCGGAACTACGGGACTTAAAAAAACAGGTGAAAAATGAAGCCTGAAAGGCGTGGAAGAGGTAGCCAGGAGAAAGTACCAAATCCTTTTGAGTCGCGTGAGTATATAGAAGATCCTGAATACCAGGAATGGCAGCATCAGAATGGAGAAGACCCCTGGGCTGATGAAGCCACTCAATACACCGAGGTAAATGCTAAAAGCATTGTGAATGCCGTATTGAGCCCCGACCTTGGCCATAAGTGGAGTTTAAACCCCTATCAAGGATGTGAACACGGCTGCTCTTATTGCTATGCGCGCAATACTCACACTTACTGGGCCTTAGATGCCGGTCTTGATTTCGAAAGACAAATTCTGGTGAAGCGAAATGCAGCCGACCTCCTTGCACGTCATTTTGAAAAAAGCTCCTGGCAGCCGGAAGCGATTATGCTATCTGGCAATACCGATTGCTATCAGCCTCTGGAACGAAAGTTAGGCATTACCCGCTCCCTTTTAAAGGTTTTCTTGGAATACCGCAATCCCGTGGGTATTGTAACCAAAAATACCCTCATTGAGCGCGATCTGGATTTGCTGATTGAACTCAATAAGCTCAATTTGGTGCAAGTGGCTTTTAGCCTGAATAGTTTGGATGAAAGTTTACGTCGGAAAATGGAACCTCGCACTGCCACTGCAAATCGTCGACTGGCTCTGATCCAAAAATTAAGTGATTTGGGTATTCCGGTCCAAGTTTTAATAGCGCCTATCATTCCTGGTCTCAATAGCCACGAAGTATTGAATATCGCTGAAAAAGTTGCCGCAGCCGGAGCGCGAAATATCAGTTACACAATTCTAAGACTTAATGGGCAGGTTAAGGATGTATTCCTAAGCTGGTTAGAAAAGCATTATCCTGATCGCTATCAAAAGGTCTATAATTTGGTGGCAGCCAGTCATGATGGCCAATTGAATGATTCGCAATTTGGGAGGCGAATGCATGGCCATGGCGAGATGGCAGAACAAATTAAACAGAGTATAGTACTGGCCCGTAAACGCTACTTTGCTCAAAGAGAATTAAGCGATTACAATTACCAGGCTTTTCGGAGAATGCCAAAGGGACAGTACCAACTTTTCGACTAAAATAGGGCAAATGCCTTATGGCCTTGCGATTAAGCGCCTACTAGCTTTGCGATTAAAATTGTAAGATGCGCCAAGTTCTACTCAGTTTGCTCCTGCTTTACTCCTTCTCCTCTTACAGTCAATGGGATTCCTGCGGAATTACTAAGGCTCTCAACAATCCCAATATTGAAGCCATAGATGCATTTACGCATTTTCAAGGTCGACTTTATGTCCATACTTATTTAAGCGGTTTGCAATATTCTGACGATTACGGAAATACTTGGGACACTCTAGCGCAATCTGCTTTTAACGGAATACCGGTGCAATTTTACAGTCACAATCAGAAGCTATATGCTTCTACCCTGGTATCGGCCGCAGCCGGAGGAATACAGTACTACAGCGTAAACCAAGGTCAAAATTGGATCATCGATACTGTGGGCATGCCCCTTAGCGCCATCAGCCAGAGCTATCGTGCGCGAGTATTGAAAGCGCAACAAATGGGAGACTATCTCTTTTATCAACTGAACACCCCAAATTCCTTTTATTGGCGGCATAAAGACTCCACAGTCTATCATGCTGATGCTTTTGCCAATGGCAATTTCATGAATGGCTTTGAAGTGTATCATGATACCCTCTGGGCTTCTATAGGGGGCAGCTTTTACTATTTGAGTCAGCCTCGTGGTACCTTCGTTCCATGCACCAATACTAATTTGCCCAATCTCACTTTGGCCAGTATTCTCTTTTGTACAGCACAAAAGATTTATATGGCCACCACCGATGCCAATCAGGACTGGAACCTGTATTGGACAGACAATCGCGGTAATAGCTGGAATACCATCGCCCTGCAGAGTATCTTAGGAAACGGTGCTTTTGGTCAAAAGCGCGGTATTAGCTGCATGTATGCAGAAGGCAACGAAATTTGGCTGGGACTAAAATCCAAGGGAGCTAATGAAAAGGTGGGAATTTTATATTCAGCAGATGCCGGTGCAAATTGGAGCCTTCAAGAAAACAATTTACCTATCGATCCCTTTGGTACCAATGCCGTGAAAAGTATTCGACGTGCTGGTGGCTATCTCTTTGCCGAAATGAGTTTCAAGGATGTATACCGCCAGGGGCAAAACATTGGACTCCAAAACTATGGATTGCACGAGATTAAACTCTTTCCTAATCCCAGTGAAAACTATTTCAAAATACAGAGTACAAAAAAGCCTGTTCGCATTGTGATTTATGATTTACGCGGAAATCAAATGAAGGAGTACTGCAATATGGAGCGCTATTCAGTGCAAGATTTACGCTCCGGACTCTACAAAGTTCAGATCCATTTTAAGGATGGTCAGAGTAGCCAGCGTAATTTATTGATCCCTTAATCCAGCCATTCAAATACAAAGCTTTGCTCAAGCTCCGAACTCAAACTTTTAGCTACCGGGCAATTGCGACCTATCCCTTCTAAAATCTTTTGCATCTTATCGGAACAATTGGCCTTTAGTCGGATTCTCACTTGAACAGCCGCCACCCGACGAGGCTCACTGGCCATAACTTTATCTACAATTGCCTCACATTCTTCCAGATCAAAGCCTTCCTGATGGGCTCGAATTCCCATCACCGTAAGGGCGCAAGAAGCTAAGGAGGTCGCTAGTAGATCGGTAGGTGAAAATGCCTGCCCCAATCCATTGTTGTCCAAAGGCGCATCGGTTTGCATAATTTGCCCCGAGGCTAAGTGCTCTAAGTCATTGCGCAGAGCGCCCTGATAGCGTACCTTGCTTATTGTTCCCATTCGAAGATTTTGCCGCAAGGTACAATTTCAACCAATAGTTAATTCTTATCAATTAATAAAAACACATAGTAATACATTATATTACTTTTGTCAAAACGAAAAGAACATGCGCCTACCGATCATCAAACATGCCGTAGATTTTATTGAAGCCAATGACGAAGATTGGGTTCATGAAAGTATTGAGCTTTTAGAGCATATGGCTGATGCCAAAGGATTGAAAGACGAAGAACTGGAAACCATTGGCGAGCTGATGTCTAACTTTTATGGTGCCTTAGAAGTACACAAGGCCATAAAAGCAGGAACTCCCCGCAAAGAAGCGCTCAACCAGTTTATGGAGCGCGTTATGGGCTCTATAAATTAAAGTCATCAGCTCATCATTAAAAGCTTGAAACCTTCCTTGCATCTTCGGGTTAATTGTAGGAATTTCCCCTTATGCAAGGATTGCGTTTTAGTGAGTACAAAGGCAAAAGTCAAAGTACTTTTGATCGCCTGCTGGAAGTGTTTAAAGAACTCCTCTTGCACACCAGTGGCGATGTGGACGAGGCTATAGATTGGCTGCGTGCTCTGGATCAGGAGTACGAGCTGAGTACCAAAGATTATACAATCGACGACTTTATCGAAGACCTTAAAAAGAAAGGTTTCCTTCGAGAAGAGATTGATGATGGTGGTGGTTCTGGATTAGCGATGACCGCCAAAACAGAACGTGCCATTCGACATCGAGCTTTAGAACAGGTATTTGGCAAGCTTAAGAAAAGCCAACAAGGAAATCATCAAACCAAACATGCGGGTCCTGGTGATGAAAACAGCAGTGACCATCGCCCCTATCAATTTGGCGACAGCCTGGAGCAAATTGATATGCCTCAGAGTCTCAAAAATGCCTATGCTAATAATGGCATTGATGATTTGAGAATGAGTCAGGATGACCTGGTGGTGAATGAGCAATTTTACAAGGCTCAGCTTAGCACCGTTTTGATGATTGACATCAGTCATTCCATGATTCTTTATGGTGAAGATCGCATTACTCCTGCCAAACGTGTGGCACTAGCACTCGCCGAATTTATCAAAACCCGCTACCCCAAGGATACGCTGGACATCATTGTATTTGGTAATGATGCCTGGCAAATTGAATTGGAAGAAGTGCCCTATTTAAAGGTAGGGCCCTATCATACCAATACGGTAGCTGGTTTGGATTTAGCCATGGACCTTTTGCGGAAAAAGAAAAACAGCAACAAGCAAATTTTCATGATTACCGATGGGAAGCCCAGCTGTTTGCATGAACCCGATGGAAGCTATTATAAGAACAGCTTTGGCTTAGATGATTACATTGTTGGCAAATGCTATAATCGCGCGGCCGCTTGCCGTCGAGCTGGCATTCCCATCACCACCTTTATGATTGCTCAGGATCCCTATTTGCAGCAATTTGTAGAGCATTTCACGCAAGCCAATAAGGGCAAAGCATTTTACACTGGCCTCAATGGGCTGGGTGATTTTATATTTCAGGATTACGAAAACAATCGCAAGCGTAGAATAAACTAAGATGGACTACTCCAAGATTAAAACCTTAGGTGAATTAAAGAAAAGTGGCTACCAGAGTCGCAATATCAAAACTGAGATTCGCCAAAACCTGATTAGCAAATTACAAGCCGGAGAAAAGGTATTTAAAGGCATTCACGGCTATGAAAATACGGTTATTCCGGATGTGGAAAGAGCTCTATTAGCCGGTCATAACATCAATTTCCTGGGCTTACGCGGACAGGCCAAAACCCGCTTAGCGCGCCAAATGACCGCCCTCCTGGATGAATACATTCCCGTACTTGAGGGCAGTGATCTCAATGATGATCCCTTAGCTCCGCTTTCCCGCTGGGCCAAAGATCGCATCGCTGAATTGGGGGATGATAGCCCAATAAAATGGCTACATCGGGATGATCGCTATTTCGAAAAATTGGCCACTCCGGACGTGAGCATTGCCGACCTTATTGGAGATGTGGACCCCATTAAAGCGGCCAATTTAAAGGTTTCCTATTCTAATGAATTGAGCATTCACTTTGGAATGATCCCCCGTGCGCATCGCTGCATTTTTGTGATTAATGAGCTGCCCGACCTTCAGGCACGTATTCAAGTAGCACTCTTTAATATTTTGCAGGAAGGCGATATTCAGATTCGAGGCTTTAAACTCCGTTTACCTCTGGATGTACAATTTGTATTTACCGCCAACCCAGAAGATTATACCAATCGAGGATCCATCGTTACCCCACTAAAAGACCGGATTGGCAGTCAAATTTTAACGCATTACCCCAAAGACCGGAAAACGGCAAGGGAGATTACCCGTCAGGAAGCCAAATTACAATTGGAGCAAAGTGAACGCGTTGGCATCCCTGATCCCGCTCTGGAACTACTGGAACAAATTGCTTTTGAAGCGCGGGAAAACGAATATATCGATGCGAAGAGCGGGGTTTCTACCCGTTTAACCATCTCAGCCTTGGAGAACCTGGTGAGTACTGCCGAGCGACGCGCGCTTATTGATGGCAGTAAGCAAACTCAAGTACGTTTATTGGACTTTATGGGCATTATCCCTGCTATTACCGGCAAAGTAGAATTGGTGTATGAAGGCGAGCAAGAAGGAGCGGGAATTGTAGCCGAAAATTTGATCGGAGCGGCAGTGAAGAGCATTCTTCCCGAATATTTCCCGGCTCTGGAAGATCTTAAATCCAGTGATCAGAATAATCCCTATAAGGCACTAATCGACTGGTTTGCTCAAGGTAAAACCTTGGACATGCTTTTTGAATGGAGCGATGCCGAATACCAAAAAGCTCTGGAAGGCATCGGACCCCTAAATAATCTCATGGATGCCTACCAAAGCAATGCAGCAAAAGAAGATCGCTACTTCTTAATGGAATTAGTTCTATGGGCCCTCTCCGAATATTCGCGATTAAATAAAGAGCGCTTAGAGGATGGCTTCAATTTCGCGGACCTCTTTAGTTCTTATTTGAGGAGCGGTGAACTTTAAAAGCTAAGGTCCACAATGGGTATGGCTGCCAGCCAAAATACTGTCTACTTCAGCTTGACTTAAAAACTGAGCCTGGTAACTGAGTCCTTGCATTTCCATATTGGAGACAAATGCGCGCATATGATTCCCTGAACCACAGATCAAAGTTTCATAGAGATCTATCAAGGCCTGATCCTGGCTATCTGCGATAAAATTTTGCAGGTCGTAAATATCAAGATCCTCAATGGTAGCGCCAATATGCAAGGCCTCTGCAAGACCCAATTGCCCTTTCAGCTTAAAGCTGTTGTAAAAAGCTTGCAAGCTTGTGTCGGCAAAAGATCCTTGATCCAGAATTTGATAGGATATAGAACGGCTATCTAAGAGATTGGCTACAAAATCCATATGCCTTTGCTCACTGGAAGAAATGTTTTTAAACACTTTCAGGTAGCCATATAGGCTATCGAGGTACAGATAAGTATCTCGTGCCAACTTTTCTTCTTCCAACATAAAGAGTAAGGAAGATTCAGATTCGCTAATCGTGGGATCTGTCGTATTGGTGTTTTGCTTCGCCAAGGTATCTTCCTTGGTACAGGCGCCCAGCAGCAAAAAAACGATCATCAGAGCGCCCATCTTTATACGTAACATCACTTAGAATTTTCATCTAAGTTAGTCTCTAAGCGACGCTTTTTCTGTGAACTTACTCACTTAAACCTTCGACCTTTTCAGGCATCAAAGGCTTGGAGTCCATTCTTTGGCTTTGGAAATTACGGAGCCTATTCATAAAATAGTGCGTATTCTCCCAACCTCCTTCGGGTAATTGTTCCCATTCGTAGCCTGTGCTGCTTTTCTGCTCTGCCTTTAAATGATAGGGAAATTGAAATCCAAAGCGCCACAATTTAGGTAAGAAGTACATCCCTGCATCGTAAGCCTGGAAAGCAAAAGGCCCAGGTTCGGCATTAAAGTTGGCCCTGAAATCCTTTACAAAAACCCGAGTGGCACTATCAGCATAATTAATATCCCTAAACTCATAGGTATGATAGTGCAAGGCATTTAAATAGCTGAGTTCCATGGTTGGATAGTTCAGTAATCTGGGGCTTCCTACCACGGTAATACTGGTATCTCGAATTACATAGAGTTTGGAAATAATATCACTCAGGAAAACGGGATCTTCACCTAGTAAGACTACCACCTTAGTCCCCTCATTCTCCGTCATACGATCCTTAAGATCCCAACGGCTTTGCAATTCTTCGCAGCTCACCATGGAGGTGATAAAATTCTTGCTACGAGGATTCAGGTGCGCCTTGATAAGCTGCACTTGTTGCTTTTCGGCCTCCGAGCCACAGTGTGCAAAAATGATATGCGCCTCTGCATAGTGCTCATTGATCATTTTGGCAATGCGCATATACTTGCTACTCGATGCCGGTACCACCTGATAGAGATTCGTACGGTTCTTAACCTCTACCCCAGCACTTAAAGGACTAATTACCGGAATATCTTTTTCCCGCAATGCATCAGCCATAGCTTCTACCAGGCGACCATATGCCGGACCTACGACCAAATCGGCCTGCATAGAATCAATGCTTCTTGCCAATTTGGGGATATCCTTCATACTGGCATGACTATCAAATACTTGAAGCCTAATGCTCATGCCCATGGCCCGTAAAGAATCTGCAGCCATTAGAAACCCGAGGTAATATTGAGTGGCCATTTCAGTATCCCGATGGGGCTTAAAGGCATTTACGGAAAGGGTATCCGAGTATAAATCACTTCGGAAGGGTAATACAATTGCAATGCGGTATTGCTTATTAATGTCAATGAGGTTTGTATCGCGATTTTCAGCCTTGCTTAACTCTCTGCTGCGCAGAACCGGCTTGATTTCCTCACTTTTAACCACCGCGGTATTCTTCTCACTTTCACGTTTATCATTGAGGATTTTTTCCAGCCAGGTCAACTCGCGCGACCCATTCTTTTTGGGGACCACAATGTATTTACCGACCACCAAACCGCGCTGCAACTCTTTGTTTAAAGCCAAAAGCTCCTCTTGACTTACATCGTATCGCTGCTTTAAGCTAAAGAAGGTATCACCACTTTTTACTTTGTAAAGGAAGTAATTGCTATTCGCTAAATCTCCTTCTGCATAGGTGGTATCCACCTTATCTTCTATGCGCTCCAGCTCTTCCCTTTGTTGCTTTTCATTCTTGCTACCTTCCACTACTTCTGGCAGGGAGGGATCAACCAAAACCGGACGATATTGCTTGCGGTTTTTGGGTAGCTTTAACCATTGATTAAGCAGTAAACCATTACTGGCCTCTGGATTTAGCAGATACAAGCTATCCAGGCTAATTTTATAGCGTTTAGAAAGAGACCAAGCCGTTTCCTGACGTTGTACGCGATGATAGAACCAATCCCCTTCCACCTTAAAGGTACCGGTATCCAAGGCCGCCATTTCATTTTGAAAGGCCTGGTGTTTTTCAGGGTCTCGGGGAATACGAACGATTTGATCAATTCGCAGTCCTCCCTGCTCTTCCATAGTAGGATTAAGCTTGCGCATTTCTTCAATGCTTATACCATATTGCTGAGAAAGTGAAAACTGGGTTTCGCCTTTCTGGACCTTATGATAGGTATAAAGCAAGCTATCCTGTATGGCTTTTTCGCGCTCCGCTTTGATTGCGGCAATGCGCTCATCGCTCGGAATCACTAATTTCATTCCGACCTTCAAATCCTGATCCTTTAAATCAGGATTAAAGAAAATCAAATCATCAATAGTGAAATTATACTGACGAGCAATACCATAGAGAGTTTCTTTGGCTTGAACCTCATGAATACGCGCTTTGCCCTGCCCAAAGAGGTTGAGACCGATTAGGCAGAAAAAAAGAAGATACCTGAAATGCTTCGTGATTATTCCCATTCGATAGTTGCGGGGGGTTTAGAACTAATGTCGTATACCACCCGGTTAACGCCTTTTACCCGGTTAATTATTTTATTTGATACCTCCGCCAGGAAGTTATAAGGCAAATGTACCCAATCTGCGGTCATGCCATCGGTGCTCTCCACCGCCCGTAAGGCTACCACTTGTTCATAAGTTCGCTCATCACCCATTACGCCTACCGACTGTACTGGTAATAAAATAGCACCAGCCTGCCATACGGAGTCGTATAAGTTATGTTCGCGTAATCCATTGATAAACAAGGCATCTACCTCTTGAAGGATACGCACCTTCTCGGCGGTGATATCCCCTAAAATACGAATGGCTAAACCAGGGCCAGGAAATGGATGACGACCCAATAAATCTGGATGAATTCCCAATGCTGATCCCACTCTGCGAACCTCATCTTTAAATAAGGTATTCATGGGTTCTACCACTTTCAATTTCATGAAATCCGGTAAACCTCCCACATTGTGATGGGATTTAATAGTAGCGGATGGACCTTTAACGGATACGGATTCAATCACATCCGGATAAATGGTACCCTGAGCCAACCATTTTACTTCTTTAATGGCTGAGGCCTCATCATCAAACACTTCGATAAACACGCGACCAATGATCTTGCGCTTTTGCTCTGGATCGCTTACTCCGGCTAGAGCCGATAAGAAACGATCAGAAGCATCCACACCTTTCACATTTAGGCCCATGCCTTTATATTGCTCTAATACTCCCTCGAATTCATTCTTACGCAGGAGACCATTATTTACAAAGATGCAATGCAAGTTATCGCCAATGGCTTCCGACAATAATACCGCGGTAACGGTACTATCTACCCCACCACTTAAGCCTAAAACCACGCGATCATTTCCGAGCTTGGCCCGCATTTGCTCGATGGTATCTTCCACAAAAGAGATTGGAGTCCAATCCTGACTGCACTGGCAAATATCTACCAGGAAGTTGCGGATGAGTTGTAAACCATCAGTGCTGTGGTAAACTTCGGGGTGAAATTGAATACCATAAGTATCCTCACCTTGAATATGATAGGCAGCCACTCGAACATCGCGAGTACTGGCAATAATTTCAAAATTTTCCGGGGTTTTTAAAATAGTATCACCATGACTCATCCATACTTGAGAGTTGGCAGGCATACCTTGCATTAAAGGAGACTGAGCCTGAATTTCTTCAAGATGCGCCCGACCGTATTCACGCGTCTCGGAGGCTTCTACTCTACCACCATCCAGCTTAGCTAAATACTGCGCACCATAACATACTCCCAGCACGGGCATTTTGTTACGAAAGGCACTAAGGTCAATTTCAGGAGAATCTACATCATTCACCGAAAATGGACTACCGCTTACAATTAGGCCTTTAACGGAGTCATCTAGCTCAGGAATAGCATTATAAGGATGAATCTCACAGTAAACATTTAACTCCCTAACCCGGCGGGCGATCAATTGCGTGTATTGCGAACCGCAATCGAGAATCAGAATCTTTTCTTGCATGCGGCAAAGGTATTTCTTTTTGTTCCTTTCTACTATAGACTTAGCACAGGGGTTTTCCCACAATATTTTAACATCGGGGAATCAATTTCAAGATCTACACAGGCATATTTTCTAAATTGCCCTTCCATCAAAACAATCAACATGCGAATTCTTAAAATTGTACTCTTCGTCCTGGCGGGCTTAGTTGGCTTGTATTTGCTAATTTCTCTGTTCCTGCCTTCAAATTTCGATGTGCACAGAACCATTAATATCAATGGATCTAAGCGTGCCGTATTCGAACAAGTGAATGACTTCCGCAATTGGGAAGCCTGGTCGCCCTGGTTGGCAGCCGACAGTACCATGGTCTTTAAATATACTGATGATACGGAAGGAGAAGGTGCCAGTTACAGCTGGACTTCAGAAAACTCCGGTAATGGCAACCAGCAAATCTTATCTGTTTCCGGGATGGATACCATCAATACTCAAATAAATTTTGAGGGAATGGATCCGGCTTATGGCTATTGGAATTTTAATGAGGTAGCTAATAATCGTACAGAGGTAACCTGGGGTTTCCACGGGGAGCTTTCTTTCTTCAGCCGAATTTTTGGTTTGCTAATGGATGGCCAGGTGGGTAACTCCTTCGAAACCGGTTTATCCAATATCAAATACATTGTAGAAAGCCAGAAAAACGAAATTGTGGAAAGACCGATTAATGAAGTAGAAAAAGATTCTATTGTATACTTCAGTGTAACGGAATCTATTGATATGGCTAAAATGGCCGATGAAGGTTCCGCTCTTTTTGCGCGTAATTATGGTCGTATTCTGGCCTATTTTGGCGCATCCGCGGACAGCATTATCAGTGGCCCTCCCTTTGCCATTTATCACGAGTGGAATGAGGAAACCCGTCGTGCTACCATTGAATTCTGCATTCCCGCTCAAACGGAGCTTGAGGCCAGCGATGATGTGGACAAGCGTATTCTCGCAACCAGCAAAGGATTGGAAATAGACTATTACGGTCCTTATGAACTTACCGGCCAGGCTCATGTGCAAATACATGAACATGCTGTGATGAATGACATTGAACTGGCACCGATCGCATTGGAATTTTATGTTACGGATCCGCAAACGGAACCTGATACCAGTAAATGGTTAACTAAAGTTTATTATCCCATACTTTAGAAAAAAAATTGCCTTTGTTCATGAACCCTGACCCCCGGTCGGGGTTTTTTGATGCTAAATCATCAACAAAATATCGACAAAATTGAAAGTACGCTTCCTCTTCCTCTGCTTTGCCTTAGCTTTTTCTTTTGGCTTATCTGCCCAAAAGGGCCAAATTAAAGGACGGGTTTTCGACGAAATTAATAATGAACCTCTGCCTTTTGCCAATGTAGTTATTGAGGGTACCAGCAATGGAACCAGCACCGATGTAGACGGGAATTATGTTTTAGAGGTAGAACCCGGCCTCTATAATGTTACCGCATCATTTGTAGGTTATACCAACAAAACGGAGTACGAAGTACAGGTTAGTCGATCGCGTCCCATCGTGATCAACTTTGCCCTTTCTGAGAGCAATCAAACCCTGGGTGAAGTAAGTGTAACCGCTCAGGACCGCATCACCCGTAAGGATGAAAGTCCCGTCTCGGTAAGCACTTTAGGGATTAATGAGATTCAACGTAATCCAGGAGGTAATCAGGATATTTCACTAGTTATTCAATCCTTGCCGGGAGTGGCTTCTACCCCAAATTTTCGAAATGATATCATCATTCGCGGTGGAGCCCCAAATGAAAACAGCTTCTTTTTGGATGGTATAGAAATCCCCAGTATTAATCACTTTGCCACTCAGGGAAGTTCAGGCGGACCAGTGGGATTGCTTAATGTGAACTTTATACGTGAGGTAGATCTTTACACCTCTGCCTTTCCGGTAGAAAAAGCCAATGCCTTGAGCTCGGTGCTCGACATTAAACTTAAAGATGGTCGTAGCGATAAAATTGGCGGTATCTTTCAAGTGGGTGCCTCCGAAGTAGGCCTAACCCTGGAAGGACCTTTAGGTGAAAAAACCACTTTTTTAGCCTCAGCTCGTCGTTCCTATTTGCAATTTCTATTCTCTGTATTAGAGCTCCCCTTCTTACCTACCTACAATGATTTTCAGGTGAAGGTGAAACACAAGTTTGATGATAAAAATCAACTCACCTTCATTGGATTAGGAGCTATTGATCAATTTAAACTGAATTTGGATGCCAATGAAACTGAAACCCAGCAATTTCAATTGGCCTTTTTACCGGTTAACGAACAATGGAATTACTCGGTAGGTGCCAAGTTCACGCACTTTGGTGAAAAGTCATACACCAACTTTATTTTGAGCCGATTTATGCTTAATAACATCGCCTACAAATACGAAGACAATGATGAAGTGAATGGCCGGCAATTATTGGATTATCAGAGTAGAGAAATTGAAAACAAGCTTCGGATTGAGAATTTCCGACGTAGTAATGGCTGGCGACTAACCAATGGCTTGGGATTTGAGGAAATTAAATACCAAACCAGTGAAGTTGACTTGCGTGTTCCACCCGGGGCCGAAGCGCGCAATTATGAAACCGATCTGCGCTTGTACCAATACTATATATTCAGCAATGCCAACCGCAGTTTTTGGGATGAAAAAATCAGCTTGAACCTCGGATTACGTATGGAAGGAAACAGCTTTAATGCCCAAACTGCCAATCCTCTTTCGCAAATTTCCCCCAAGGTAGCCTTTACCTATAATATCAATTCGGAGCTGAGCTTTAATGCCAATTACTCCATCTACTATCAATTGCCCCCCTATACCTCTTTAGGCTTCCGAGATAGTACTAACACTTTAGTGAATAAGGACCTAACTTATATCAGTACGCAACATATGGTTGCGGGTTTCGCCTATTATCTGCCTTTCAATGCAAAAATCAGTTTGGAAGGATTTTACAAGATTTACGATAACTATCCTTTCCTAACCGAGCGCGGGATTACCCTGGCAAATTTAGGTAGCGATTTTGGTGTAATTGGTAATGAACCGGCAGTATCCCGTTCACAGGGACGAGCTTATGGCTTAGAATTCCTTTATCAGCAAAAGCTTTACGATGGTTGGTTTGGAACCCTGGCTTATACCCTGGTAAAATCTGAGTTTGAAGATGCCGCAGGAAATTTGGTGCCCTCCTCCTGGGATAATCAAAACATCATCACCCTTACCGGAGGTAAGAAATTTGGCAAAAACTGGGAAATTGGTATGCAGTACCAATTTTTGGGTGGAGCACCTTATACCCCCACTGATATAGCCACTAGTTCTCTGGTACAGGTATATGACCTCAACCGCCGGGGTTTGCCAGATTGGAGTCGTTTAAATGAATTGCGTTTCGATAATTTCAATCGCGTCAATATTCGGGTGGACAAAAAGTGGTTCTTCGAATCCTGGTCCTTAAACGTTTACTTCGATGTTCAGAATTTGCTGGGTCAGGCCGTGGATGGCGAACCTCTTCTGGCATTAAATCGCGATGCCCAGGGAAATCCAATTATCTTGAACCCATCAGCCCCAGCCAATCAACAACGTTATGACACCAAATTATTAGAAAATGGTAATGGTACACGGATCCCATCCATCGGGATTATTGTGCAATTCTAAGCCTAGGATTTAGACAGAATTTCGCTTAATTAGAGCATGCCAAAAAACATCGCGATTGCTGATCTTCGAGATCAATTCGAAAGCTTGGCGGGCCTGCCGGATGAGCAAATTGACTTCCTCATTCAGGAGTCGGAACTAGTGGAATATCCTCAGGATTCCTTCCTCTTCCGTTCCCAGGAACCTGCGAATAATATGACTTTTGTTCTTAAAGGTCATTTCAAGGTTTTCCTCAACCAGAATGGTAATCAGGTTCAGGTCACTGAATTAAGGCCCGGAGAAATAACGGGAATCTTACCTTTTTCTCGAATGGAAAAGGCAACCGCCTCAGCGCAAGCCAGTGAAGATAGTTTAGCCCTGCAATTTCCCAGAGCTAAAATGCGAACCTTGATCAATCAGCATTATGAGCTCACCGAGAATTTGGTGCATCTGATGAATAGCCGAATCCGCACCTTCACTACCATTCGCCAACAAAATGAAAGAATGATGGCCTTAGGTAAGCTGGCCGCGGGATTAGCGCATGAACTTAATAATCCTACCTCTGCCATTGCTCGCAGTGCTCAGGTACTGAACAGCAAAGGAGATAAGGCCTTGGAAATGGTGAAAAAGGTAATTGCCCTTCCCAATCCGGTTCAATATCTGGAGATGGCCGAGCGAGTTTTGCTGGAATTAAAGTCTAAAGAACAAATCGAGCGATCTCTGCTGCAAAGGCAGGATATGGAAGATGATTGGCAGGATTATTTAGAAGATCAAGGTTTGCCAAATTGTGGCGACCTGATAGATAATTTGGTCAATTATGATGTGGATCCCAGCTTCCTGGAAAAGGCCTTCCAATCCGCAGATGAAGAGGCCCGAGAAGCCCTTTTGCAATATCTAGAATTTGAACTGAGTCGCCAGGAGCTGCAAAATGATATTGTTACCGCGGCCTCTCGGATTTCAGAATTGGTCGCCAGTATTAAGAATTTCACTCATATGGATCAGGCTCAGGACAAGTCTCCCGATTCCCTGGCCAAAAGTTTGGATTCGACCTTAAAAATGTTGGATCATAAAATTCGAAAGGAAGGTATTAAAGTGATTAAGGATTATGATCCGGATTTAGTGAAGGTTCCCATTTGGGCTGGACAAATGAATCAGGTTTTCACCAATCTCCTCGATAATGCTATCGATGCCCTGAAAGATTCCAGCCAGCCTGAGATTCGTATAAAAACCTTTAGTGAACATGGCAATGCCTTTGTGCACATCAGCGATAATGGACCTGGCATCCCAGAAGACCTACAAAGCATGATCTTTGACCCTTTCTACACCACCAAAGGAGTGGGCGAAGGAACGGGGATGGGTTTAGAAATTTCGCGCCGTATTGTGGAACAGCATCAGGGTAAATTGCAATTGCTTTCCAATGCCTCTCCTACCTTATTCAGTATTTGTTTACCGCTTTAATTATGAGTCAAGACAAACCCATATTATTTGCCATAGATGATGACCCTCAAGTATTAAGGGCTATTCGATCAGATTTACGTCAGCGGTATAAAGATGAATATCGCATTGTTTCTACCAGCAATCCTACCGAAGCGCGAGAGAGCCTGGTTGAACTTAAAAATAAGAATGCCGAAATCGCCCTCTTTCTCAGTGATCAGCGGATGCCGGAACTAGATGGAGTGGCCTTCTTAAGCGAAGCACGTAAAGTTTTTCCCAAAGCGAAGCGAGCACTTTTAACGGCTTATTCCGATACCCAAGCAGCTATTGAAGCCATCAATAAGGTGCAATTGGATCATTATTTAATGAAGCCCTGGGATCCGCCAGAGGAAAAGCTTTTTCCTGTAATCGATGATCTTTTGGAAGATTGGATGGCGGGATATCGCCCCAAATTTCAGGGTCTGCGCATTATTGGTTATCAATATTCGCAGTTAAGTCATCAACTAAAGGATTACCTGGCAGGCAACCTCTTTCCCTATCGTTGGATGGATATTGAAAAGGAAGAAGAGGCTCGAATTCTGATGGAGGAAAATGCCCTAAACCTGGAAGACCTTCCTGCTTTGATTTTGGAAGATGGCGAAATACTAAAGCATCCAGAGAAATCAGAAGTAGCTGCTCGATTAGGGTTACCTACGGAGGCTAAGGCCGAATTGTATGATACGGTAATTATTGGCGCCGGACCAGCAGGTTTAGCCGCTGCGGTCTACGGAGCCAGTGAAGGCTTAAAAACCTTGATGCTGGAAAAGCATGCTCCCGGCGGGCAAGCAGGCACCAGCTCCAGAATCGAAAATTACCTGGGTTTCCCGAATGGTCTAAGTGGCGCTGATTTGGCCCGACGAGCTTTAAGTCAGGCCAGTCGTTTGGGAGCCGAGTTCCTAACCCCAGCCCAAGTAAACTCCATTGAACTGGCAGATCAGCAAAAAATTCTCAAACTAGAAAATGGTAAGGAGATCTTAACCAAATCTCTGGTGATTGCCAGCGGGGTTAATTATCGCCAATTAGACACCCCGGGCCTACAGGCCTTAACCGGCAAAGGGGTGTATTATGGTGCGGCCAGTACGGAAGCTTCGGCCTGTTCCAACCGAACCGTATTTATTGTGGGTGGTGGGAATTCAGCCGGTCAAGCGGCCATGTATTTATCACGTTTTGCTAAGCAAGTGAAAATCTTAATCCGGAGAGCGGATTTAGTGGATACCATGTCGGCCTACCTCATTGAACAGATCCATGCTACCAGCAATATCCAGGTTTGTCCCTTTTCGGAAATCACGGAAGCCCTGGGAACCGAAAGTTTAAATGCCTTACGCATTCGCGATAATCGCAGCGGTGAAATTCGTGAAGAAGAAGGAGCCGCACTATTTATATTTATTGGTGCTAAGCCGGCCACCGACTGGCTACCTACAGAAATTTTGAAAGATGAAAAAGGATTTATAATAACCGGGACTGCAGTATTAGAATCGGCAAAAGGACCACAGCAGTGGAAAAGAGAACGAATTCCCTATTCTTTAGAAACTTCAATTCCTGGAGTATTTGCGGCCGGTGATGTTCGTTCCGGAGCCATGAATAGAGTGGCTTCTGCTGTGGGTGAAGGCGCCATGAGTATTAGTTACACCCATCGGTATTTAACTGAAATTTAAGCCTTTAGTCACAAGGATTGACAAGCATTCCGCCGAAGCTTCATCTAATTTAGTTGCTAACTAAAACTAAAAAGATGAAAAAGTTCATTCCAGTAGCGGCCCTGCTCCTTATTGCAGCAGCCTGCTCAAAAAATGACGATCGGGAAGAAGTCTATCAGGAACCACAACCCATTGTTACAGACACCAGTAATGATCTCCCACCGGAAGATGAAATAATTAACCCACTCCATTAAAACTTAAGCCGCCTTTTGGGCGGTTTTTTATTGCTGATCCCGGGGACAAATCCTAAATTACCCTATCATAATTCAGCTCGTGAACAGACAAGAAAAGCTGCGTGTCCAGTATCAGGAAGTACGGAAATACAGCCTGCAGCTCATGGCTCCTCTTCAGGAGGAGGACTATCTGGCCCAAAGCACCTTTGAAGCCAGTCCGCCCAAATGGCATCTTGGACATTGCACCTGGTTTTTTGAATATCTGGTTATAAAAGCCATCCAGGGCACTAATTTTCAAGCCATTGACGAAAAGTATTCCTATTACTTTAACAGCTATTATGAGGCCTTAGGTCCTCGAGTAGATCGGGCAGCCCGTGCCTCTTTAACACGTCCTTCTTTAAAAAAGGTTTTAGAATACCGCCAGAAGATAGACGCGAAAATTGACGCGCTCCTTAATGGTCCTGATTTAGACCAATCCGTATTAGATACTCTGGAGCTGGGCTTAAACCATGAACAACAGCACCAGGAGCTTTTCCTAACCGACTTTAAGAAAGCACTCGCACAACAAGCTTTTTATCCGGTTTATGATCCAAGTTTTAATGAAGATCCAAAAACCTCAAAGGACCAAGGCTGGATTGCAAAAGACGCTGGGCTATATGAAATTGGGACAAATGGTCCCCACTTTCACTTTGATAATGAAGGCCCCAGGCATAAGGTCTATCTTCAAACTTATGCCATCGCCAAGAGCTTAGTAAGCAATGCCGAATGGTTAGAGTTTATGGCAGATGGTGGTTATCAAAAACCCGACTTTTGGCATTCAGATGGCTGGATCTGGAGGCAGGAAGAAAAAATTGAAGCCCCCTTATACTGGGTCCGGAAAGAGGATCAATGGTTGCGCTTTAGCTTAAGTGGTTTAGAGCGTATTCCTTTAGATTCTCCGGTTACCCATATCAGTTTTTACGAGGCCTATGCCTTTGCACGCTGGTGCGGAATGCGCCTACCTACCGAAGCGGAATGGGAAGTAGCTAACAAACAATTCAATTGGGGTGCACGTTGGGAATGGACCAACAGTGCTTATTTACCTTATCCGGGCTACAAAGAATATGAAGGTCCGGCTCGGGAATACAATGGCAAATTCATGGTTAATCAAATGGTCCTGAGAGGAGCCTCTATAGCCAGTCCTGAAGGCCATTCAAGGGAAACATACCGCAATTTCTTCCATCCTTGGTTCCGATGGCAATTTACCGGCTTAAGGCTGGCAAAAGATCTATAACACTATGAGTAATTTTCTTAGAGAAGTAATTGAAGGCCTGGAGGCCAATGACAAATATTTACTCTCCAAATATTTCTACAATAGCGAAGGCGATCGTCTCTTCCAACAAATCATGCAATTGGATGAATACTATCTAAGCAAAGCAGAAGCGGAAATTCTAAAAGAACAATCGCCTGAAATTTGCCGGCATTTTCCAGAGCATGGATTTCGACTGGCCGAATTAGGTGCTGGGGATGGTACTAAAACCCGCTATTTACTGGAAGCAGCCCTGGCCAATAAGACCGATTTCAGCTATCATCCCATTGACATTTCCTCTAATGCTCTGGATATAATTAGTTCCAACCTGAAACACTGGCTCCCTAATTTGAACTTTGAGCCTATGGCCGATGAGTACTTTTCGGCCCTGAGCCGCCTGGCTCAAATGGATGATAAGGCCTTAAGCGTACTCTTCCTGGGGAGTAATATCGGCAACTTCCGTCGTGATAATGTTGATGTATTTATGAATCATCTGCATAAAAGTCTAAAGCCTGGAGATCAAGTTCTATTAGGTGTAGACCTTAAAAAAGACCCCAATAAAATTTTAGCCGCTTATAATGATAGTATGGGAATCACCGCTGCCTTTAACTTTAACATTCTGCGTCGTATTAATGATGAGTTAGGAGGGCAATTTGATTTAAGCAAATTCCGGCATTATAATAATTACGACCCACACAGCGGCGAGAGTCGTTCCTACCTTCTATCCCTAGAAGAACAAGATGTCTATATAGAAAAGGCGCAGAAATCATTTCATTTCGATCGCCACGAAGCTATTCACACGGAAACCAGTCGTAAGTACAGCCCTCGCGATTTAGAGCAATTGGCCCTAAAACATGGTTTTAAAGTTGAGCAACGCTTTAGCGACAGTCAGAGTTTATATGAAGATCAACTTTGGATTCGTGTCTAATCTTCCCCGCCTTTAAAGGCTTGAAAAACAAAACTAAAGAGCACGACCAAACCACAGCCAATCACATTATACCAAAGGTATTCTACTTGCAAGTTGCCTAATATCGGCCAGTTGTAAACCTGAGCAAAATGGATGAGCAGTACTGCCGCCTCTGCAATAAGGGCTGCATAAAACACGAGCCCACCTTTGATGCGTTTAATGAAAAAGGCCACCAGAAATATGCCCAGTATGGTGCCATAAAACAGGGAGCCTAGCACATTAACCATTTCAATCAAATTGTCAAAGAGATTAGCCACCAGGGCAAAACTGATAGCCAATAAGCCCCAAAACACTGTAAGGACTTTAGAGATCCATAGATGTTGCTTTTCAGTTGCTTCTTTATGGAAGAGTCGATTGTAAAAGTCTACCGAGGTAGTGGTAGCCAGAGCATTCAATTCACTGGAGGTACTGGACATGGCTGCCGAGAATATCAAGGCGATAATTAAGCCAATCACTCCTACCGGTAAATAGTCCATCACAAAATTGAGGAAAACATAATTCGTATCCTTCACCTTGAATTTAGGATCGGCCTTTAAAAGCAATTCTTTTACCTCCGTTCTTAATTCTTTATCCTCATCCAGGCGCTTTAAAAACACCTCCCGAGAAACGGTTTCATTGCGAAAATTATCTTGCTCCAGGGCAATCTCATATTCCGATCGACTGGCTTGCAATTCAAAATAGTTTTGATCGTAACGCCTTTCAATATCCCGAAGCTCATTGGCATACTCGCTCTGCTCCAAGCGCTCCAAGGCCACTTCATTAAAGAATACCGGAGGTTTTACATAGAGGTAGAATACAAATACCAATACTCCGGTAAGCAGGATAAAGAGCTGCATTGGAATTTTAAGCAGGGCATTAAACATTAGGCCCAGTCGGCTTTCGCGGATGTCTTTACCACTGAGGTAACGTTGCACCTGACTCTGATCGGTTCCAAAATAAGACAAGGCTAAAAACAATCCTCCGGTTAAACCACTCCATACAGTATAGCGCTCTTTGAGGTCGAAGTCAAAATCCAGAATCTCCATCCTACCGGCCGATCCAGCTAATTTAAAGGCGGTACCTAAATCCACATAATCCTGAATGCGCATCGCCAATAGGATAAAAGCTAGGGCCATCCCCAAGAGGATAATTCCCATTTGTAATTTCTGAGTAATACTAACGGCTTTGGAACCTCCGGTTACGGTGTATACAATTACCAAGAAGCCCACAAATAAATTGGTGAACTGCAAATTCCACCCCAGGATGGTGGAGAGAATTATGGCCGGAGCGAAAATGGTAAGGCCCGCAGCCAAGCCTCTTTGCACTAAGAAAAGTAAGGCTGCCAAAAGGCGGGTTTTTAAATCGAATCGCGACTCTAAATATTCATAAGCCGTATAAACCTTCAATCGGTAGTAGATCGGTATGATAAAAGCCGAAATAATCACCAAAGCAATGGGCAATCCGAAATAGAATTGCACAAAGCGTAAACCAGACTCATAACCCAAACCAGGGGCACTTAAAAAAGTAATGGCCGAGGCCTGGGTGGCCATTACGGATAAGCCGATGGTGAGCCAACGCATTTCATTACCACCGCGCAAATAATCATTCAGATCGCGCGACTTACGTGTGCGCCAGGTACCATAGGCTACTATGGCAAACAAGGTTCCAAAGAGAACAATCCAATCCAGCGTGCTCATTTAGGCGTAGTATGCGGTAATTAGATAATAAAATACGATCTGTAGAAAGAGAAACATCAGTACCCCACTATAGATCTGGCGCCACTTAAGCTTATCAGGGGTTTCCAGTTTCATAAGATATCATATTGGCTAATAATCTGTAGGCTCCGGATACCCCGGCTGGCAATTCGCGGAAGAATGAAATTCCGGTATACATAAAAGCCCCCTGGCCGTAGTTTGCAATTAATAATCCCCCTAAGCGATCAGGTTCACCTTTATCATGCCAGGCTAATGGCGTGGAATAAGCCTCATCCCAGGAATCGGCAAAGTACAGACCTCTTTCCTGAACCCAATTGTCAAAATCTGCTTTCACAATTTTATTGGGACGATTTAATACCGGATGGTCTGCATCTGTAAAGCGTACTTCCGCCTTTTCCTCCGTAACCCGCTCACGAGAAATAGTAAATGGATAAGGGGCAAAGTCAGTTCCCTGGAAACTGCGCGAACGGGTATTATATTGCACGATCACATTCCCTCCTGTCTTCACATAGTTGAGCAATTGCTCTTGACGCTGCCACAGCCAGTCTTGAGTATTGTAAGCACGGATACCTAATAGTACGGCCTGAAACTGGCTTAAATCAGTTTCGCGCATACTGTGCTCATCCAGAATTGTTACCTCATAACCCATCTGCACCAAAGCCTCTGGGACCTTATCTCCTGCACCAACGATATAGGCTACCTTCTCTCCTTTCTTTTTGAGATTTAAAGGGAATAAGCTAATGCCTGGGTTTTCCAAAACCATGCGCTTATCGATATGGGGATAATCGATTTCCACCAAATTTTGCAGGGCTATCCATTGAATTTCATTGCCCTCCTTTTTTTGTTGTAAAACATTTAGTGAAGTAGGACCGGCCCCCATTTTAGGTTTGATGCTGAGTTTTTGGGTTTGCCAATCTCCTTTGGTCTCAAAATTCAATTCAAATTGAGAAGGACTTATCTCCCATCCTTCGGTCATTAGGCTAATGCTATACTTTCCCGCTTTGAAGGCTCTAAAATCCAGATTCAATTCCTGAGCCCGATCATCCAGGAAAAAAAGTTTAGCGGTATTACTTTTTACAGTGAGTTCGGGCACAATCATTAAGGGCCTTTCAATTTCACCATCTACCCGATCCGAAAACTTATAGCGAACGGGAACATAGAGACTAAAAGCCTTATCCTTATAATATACTGCAACATGGGCACCTCCATAAGGAGCGGTTTCAGGCTTTAATTGCCATTCATCCACCGGAGTTGAGAACATATCTTCGTAAGGAGCTCTTAACCAATAAGGTTGGGAACTCACCATTTCATCATCCAGAATTTCCCCTTGCAAAGGCGCTTCCATCAAAACATTAGTCGGTAAATCTACTGGGCCAGTTTTCGCTTTGTACTCCGATTTCCACTCCGATAATTTTTCAATTTGGATGGGTAGCGGACTGCGTTGAATGGCTCGGGCTGTGTATGTAGGCTTTTCGCCTCCTACAACATATTCACTCTCAGCAAGAACTTCCAATTTCAAACCAATACATTCGGCAGCCAGGTGATTAAGTTGATCAACTAAATAGCGGCTTTCTAAAATTCGTTTGCCAGCGTTCATTCGGAGCTTAGCATGCAAAGCTAAAATGGCCTCCAAAGATTTATGGGGAGCCTGAGGGTCAAAACTGGCCTCGATGGCCGCTAGTCCTTCTGCGATATCCGAATAGCCATAGTCTTCCCAATTCATAGGTAAACCCGCAAAAATGCTGGATTCTGGGGCCTCTCCTTTCATGAGTTTCAAATACTCTTTCTGACTACCACGGTCCACGGCCACTCCAAAGCCCTGGCTCTTATGTTGACTGCGACTGTAGCTGGCCAATTCATTACAAGACAAGCCTAATTCAGGAACATAAGTGCCTACATCTACCACATAATAAGAAGGATCATTAGCAGCGATACTATCTAATTTGGGTTCCCACCAGGAGCTGTGGTTCCAGAAAATCCGACTTACCTGCCAGGCCTCCAAATTCGTTTCCTTAAAAGCTTTGGGGTCGGCCGCTTTGTCAAAGGCCTCTAAAGCCAACATCGCACTGGCTGTATGATGACCATGACCAGCTCTTGAATCCGGTGGAAAGCGGGTGATAATGATATGAGGGCGGAAATAACGAATTACGCGTACCACATCGCTTAAGACTTGCTCTTTATCCCAATGCTCGAAAGTTTCCTCAGGATTCTTGCTGTAGCCAAAATCTACTGCTCGGCTAAAAAACTGTTGACCACCATCCAGGTTTCGGGCCTGCATTAATTCCTGTGTACGTAAAATCCCCAACTCTGAACCTAGCTCCGTACCAATCAAATTTTGACCACCATCACCACGGGTAAGACTTAAGTAGGCAGTTTGGGCACCAATATCATTCGCCAACCAGGAAATCATTCGAGTGTTTTCGTCATCCGGATGAGCGGCCAAATAAAGCACCCTTAAAGGGTTTTGTAATTGATATATATGGTGAAGTATCGCAGAGGAAGCCGTGGCTTGAGCCATAGACATTATGGAATACAAACTCAAGATTAGCGAGAATACTATTTTACGCATGGGCTGCTTTAAAATTGGATTTCAAATCTACTAATCCAGAACCAAAGGCTAAGGTTCATGCATAGATTCTTATTCGATGATAGTTCTTACTAATTGACTTTGACTCAAATCTCTATTCCATCTAAAAGAAATGTTAAATCTCAAGGCCTATCTTTACGGACCCTAAAATTATCTCTATGAAGAATTTGATACTTCTCGGACTACTATTTTGCGGCCAAATCCTCTCCGCCCAAAATTCCGAAAGTCAAAAACCTATTCTATTTCTCAATGAAACTGTAGGAGTTGATGCCCTTGACGATGGTCGCATTAGCAGCTTTAGTTCCTACCGATATGTCCTGGTACAACACTCTGATTTAAAGGTTGGTCAGGATTTATTTGGATTTGAAACCCTTGATTACATCCCTCATAATGCTGCCTTTGCGCGTATTAGTCAGGAGAATTATGCTCAGGCCAAAGCTAATTTGGAAAATGCCGGTGGTAGAGTATTCAATCTAAAAGATGCCTGGCGTTTATCTAAACCTCTCTTTACCCAAAATTATAATGAGTGGGCCTGGGCCGCAGATGGCCAAAGCTTAATTCTATGGGTTCAATACTTCCGCGGTATTAGCCATTTGAATGTGCTACAAAGCTTACAAAGCCAGGGCATACAGATTTTGAATCAAAAAGAAAGTGACCGTCGTTTTGAGATCGTTCTTGATCCAGAGCAAATGGATATGCTTTTAAATCTGGGCTGTCTTCAATACATCGAAGAAAAATATGCTCCCGGTGAACCTGAAAACTTTACCGCTCGCACCAATCACCGCGTTAATTTCCTGCAACAAGCAGAATACAATGGCGGTCTGGATTATGATGGTAGTGGAATTATGGTGGCCCATAATGATGCTGGTGGCATTACCGACCACATCGACTTTAAAGGTCGTTTTTCTCAAAATGCAGGTAGCGCCGGATCGGATCATGGAGATCATACCGCCGGAACGATAGCGGCAGCTGGCAATGCCGACCCCCGCGGTCGAGGTATGGCACCAGGGGTGGATATGTTCTATCGTGAATATCCCTCCAACTTAAATGATGCAGACAATGTTTACACCAGTATAAATGCGCGTCTTACTTCCAATTCCTTTTCAAATGGCTGTAATGGTGGCTATAGCACCTGGTCTCAACAATTAGATAAGGATGCTTACGACAACCCTAATATGTTGCATGTGTTTTCTGCCGGTAACAATGGTAGTTCTACGTGCAGCAATAATTATGGTGCCGGAGTAGGCTGGGGGAATATCACCGGAGGCCATAAACAAGCAAAGAATGTGGTTACAGTAGGAAATGTAACACGTACTGATGGATTGGCTAATTCAAGTAGCCGCGGTCCGGCGACTGATGGCCGGATTAAGCCTGATATTTGTGCCGTAGGTACCGATGTATATTCTACCACAGATGCCAATGGCCCCAATACCTACAATACCAAAACCGGAACTTCCATGTCTTGCCCTGGAGTAACCGGAACTCTGGCCGTATTAATGCAAGCCTATAAAGATTTAAATGCTGGCACAGAAGCGCATGGCTCTTTATTAAAGGGGGTATTGATGAATACTGCTGACGATTTAGGAAATGCCGGTCCGGATTACCGTTATGGCTATGGCCGGATTAATGCCCGTCGTGCCTTCGAAGTTCTGGAAAACGGTTGGTACAATACCGATAGCCTGGGAACCGGAGATTCTGCAATTTTCAATTTCAACATTCCTGCAAATACAGCTCAGGCCCGCTTTCTGGTTATTTGGCCTGATCGAGAAGCATCGCCAGCCGCGGCTCGTGATTTGGTTAATGATCTGGATATGGAAGTTAGCTTTGGTGGTAGTACATATCAACCTTGGGTATTGAACCCTACTCCTAATGCTACAGCCTTGAACAGCCTGGCTACTCGTCAGCGTGATTCTTTGAATAATATTGAGCAGGTAACTCTGGATAATCCTTCTGCTGGCAGTGCCTCTGTTAAAATTAAAGGCTACAATGTCCCTACTGGTGGCGATCAGCGTTTCTTCGTGATTGCCTATTACGAAAGCACAGAAATGGTATTAACTTATCCCAATGAAGGAATGGCCTTCCCAACCGGATCTACCGAGTTGATTCGCTGGGATAATCCTGCCAATACCAGTCATACTGCTGAATACTCTTTAGATGGCGGTGTAAACTGGTTTATGGTTAATACCACTGCTAATGCCCGTCAACTAAGCTGGGTAATCCCCAATGTATCCAGTAATCAAGTTTATGTACGGGTTCGTACTGCCAATGATACTGCTATTGTTGGGCCAATGACCATTGTTCAAGTACCAGCGCCCATTAACATTCTTGCGGCCTGTCCAGACAGTTTACATTTAGATTGGAACGATGTAAATGGTGCCAGCGGCTATGTAGTATATCGATTAGGGACTAAGTACATGGATTCTGTTGATTATGTTACGGTTTCTGAGGCTTGGGTGGCCCATAATCCTACTCAGGTAGATTGGTTTGCAGTAGCCTCAGTTGTGAATGACACTTCCATTGGATTCCGATCTCCCGCTATTGAGAAAAGTCCTGGCGTATTTAATTGCGCGGTTCCTACCGATATCGTTTTAGAGAGCATTCTTAATCCGGGCAAAGCGGAATTACCAACTTGTGTAAGCACTGCCGACAGTGACCTTCCCATTGTTTTAATCCGAAATACCGGTACCAATGTGGTAAACGGAATTGATGTAGGGTTCCGCCGCGTGGGAACCACCGGAGCAAACATCGAAACTATAAATCGCAGTTTAAATCCTGGAGATACTCTGATCTACTATTTCCAAAACAATCGGGTGAACCTCCTCAATAATGTCAACTTGAACTACGAATTCTGGGTGCATGCCACTGGAGATGGGAACCCATTTAATGATACATTGGAAGCTAATTTCCGCATTGTCGGTAGCGCTTCAACAACGGTACAAGTTCCTTATAGTCAGGATTTCGAGACCTTTACATTGTGCTCAGATAATACCAATTGTGAAGTGACCAATTGCATTCTACGAGACGGTTGGTATAATTATCAGAACCTAATCGGTGATTTTATTGACTTCCGAATCTGGAGTGGACCTACTGCCAGTTCTGGAACCGGTCCTAATTTTGATTATAATCCCGGTACCAGCAATGGCAAATACCTTTACACCGAATCGTCAGGTTCCTGCGATAGCGCAGAAGCCATGGTCGTAACTCCCTGTATAGATCTTATCGGCACAGCCCGTCCTCATGCCACTATTTATTACAATATGAATGGTATTGAGATGGGCAGATTGGCTGTAGATATATATGATGGTTTTCGTTGGTACCTCGATGTTGTTCCTGCCATAGTAGGAAACCAGGGTTCACAATGGCAACCATTAACGGTAGACCTCAGTGCACATGTTGGTAAAACCATCAGCATTCGCTATCGCGCTAAAACTGGAAATGGCTTCCGTAGTGATATTGCTATTGATGACTTTTCTGTAGTTGATAGCTCAGGAATTGGTATGGATGAAGCGGTTTTAGCCTCTGGATTACGCCTCTATCCTAACCCAGCCAATGGCTTATACCATTTAAGCAGTGCCCATCCTTTGCAAAGCAAGACTATGGTTCGTATTAGCGACTTAAGTGGCGCTTTAATTTGGGAAGCGCCATTTAAAGCCAATAGCGGCCAGGATTTGGAGATTAATATCCAGGACCGAGCTGCTGGTGTTTATCTTTTAGAAATTAGTAATGATGAATTCCGTTCGACCATTCGCTTGGTGAAAGAATAAATCAGATTTGAGATACTAAAAAAGGCGGCTCCTTTCGGGCCGCCTTTTTTTATGCTTCGGTTTCTTAATCCAAATCGAGGTTAATGGTAGCATTATTAAAGATCAAAGATCCTTGTTCGTCCATATCCAGAAGAATTACCTCGTCTTTGTGGATTTCTCCCGAAAGGATTTTCTTCGACAATTCATTCAGCACTCGCTTTTGAATGACCCGCTTTACCGGGCGACCACCGTATTGGGGATCATATCCCACATCAGCTAAATACTGCACTGCCGCATCGGTAGCCTCCAATGTGATCTGCTGATCTGCCAATTGCTTTTTCACACGATTTAATTGCAAGCGTACGATCTGCATCAGATCCTTTTTCTCCAATGGAAGGAACATAATGCTTTCATCGATGCGGTTTAAGAATTCAGGCCTTACTGTTTGACGCAACAATTGCATGAGCTCTGCCCGAGTATCTTCATAAACCTGGAATTTATTGGTCTCCGTAATTTCACTGAAGCGCTCCATAATCAAGTTAGAGCCCATATTAGAGGTCATAATCACCAGGGTATTGCGGAAATTGGCTACCCGTCCCTTATTATCCGTGAGTCGACCTTCATCCAAAACCTGCAAAAGGATATTGAATACATCCGGGTGTGCCTTCTCAATCTCATCCAGTAGAACCACAGAATAAGGTTTTCGACGAACCGCTTCTGTAAGTTGCCCACCTTCATCATAACCTACATATCCGGGAGGAGCACCAATCAGGCGGCTTACAGAATGACGTTCTTGATACTCGCTCATATCAATGCGCGTCATGGCATTTTCATCGTCAAATAAAAATTCCGCCAGGGCTTTGGCCAGCTCTGTTTTACCCACACCGGTAGTACCAAAGAAAATAAAACTTCCAATCGGACGATTCTGATCCTGTAATCCCGCTCTACTTCGTCGAACGGCATCGCTTACCGCCATAATGGCTTCTTCCTGGCCTACTACCCTTTTATGCAGCTCTTGCTCCAAGCGTAGTAATTTCTCACGCTCCGACTGTAGCATTTTACTTACGGGAATGCCAGTCCAGCGACTTACCACATCGGCTATATCTTCCGAGTCTACCTCTTCTTTGATAAGAGCATCTCGGTTTTGTAAATCTTCGGCTTCCGCTTCAAACTTTTTCAATTTCGCTTCGGCCTCTTGCAATTTACCGTAGCGTATCTCGGCTACTTTACCATAGTCACCTGCCCTTTCGGCTTGCTCAGCGCTAAGGCGTAATTGTTCAATTTCTTCTTTCGCCTGCTGAATACCTTCTACGATAGACTTCTCTGAACTCCATTTAGCATTCAGACCATCGCGATCCTCATTTAATTGGGCCAATTCTTCACGAATGAGATTTTCCTTGTCCTTATCCCCTTCGCGCTTAATTGCTTCTAATTCAATCTCCAGTTGCATGATCTTGCGATCGAGGATGTCGATTTCTTCCGGTTTGGAATTTATCTCCATGCGCAGTTTAGAAGCTGCCTCGTCGATGAGATCAATTGCTTTATCCGGCAAATAGCGATCGGATATATAGCGCTGGGACAATTCTACCGAAGCAATAATTGCCTCATCCTTGATTCGCACCTTATGGTGAGTCTCATAACGTTCTTTAATTCCACGTAAAATAGATATGGCAGACTCGGTATCGGGTTCCGTAACCAGGACCTTCTGAAAGCGACGTTCGAGGGCCTTATCCTTTTCAAAGTACTTTTGATACTCATTAAGGGTTGTGGCTCCAATGGCACGCAGTTCGCCTCTGGCCAGGGCTGGTTTTAGAATATTGGCCGCATCCATGGCCCCTTCTCCACCTCCGGCACCTACCAGGGTATGAATTTCATCAATAAAGAGCACCAGATGTCCATCACTTTCAGTGACCTCCTTCACCACGGCTTTAAGTCGTTCTTCAAATTCGCCTTTATACTTGGCTCCTGCCAGAAGAGCCCCCATATCAAGACTATAGATTTTCTTGTCCTTTAGATTTTCCGGTACATCACCTTTGATAATTCGATGGGCCATTCCTTCAGCTATTGCGGTTTTACCCACCCCAGGTTCACCGATTAGCACCGGATTGTTTTTAGTCCTACGGGATAAGATTTGAAGAACGCGACGAATTTCTTCATCCCTGCCAATTACTGGATCGAGTTTACCTTCTTCGGCCAATTGATTAAGGTTCTTTGCGTATTTATCCAGAGCATTGTATTGTTCTTCGGAAGAAGCCGACGTGGCTTGATTGCCCTTTCGTAGTTCCTTTAAGGCTGTTTCCCAGCCGTCTTTACTGAAACCGCTGTCCTTCATCATTCGAGCCACCGGATCAGATCCATCCAAAAGACCATAGATCAAGTGCTCCAAGGTGATATAATCATCTTTAAGAGATTTAGCTTTATTCATAGCTTTTAATAAAGCTTGATTAGCACTTTGATCTAAATATTGATTAGCACCTTCGACCTTAGGATAAGACTTTAAGATTCCTTCCAAAGCTGAATTGAATCCGTCTTTGTTGATGCTCATTTTTGACAAAAAGAAGTCGAGGATATTTGCATCCGCCTCTTGTACTCCTTTTAATAGATGACCAGCCTGTATAGCCTGGTGCTGCATTTCCATAGCCAGGGCTTGGGCATGCTGCACTGCCTGCTGGGATTTTATGGTGAATTTACTCAGGTCCATTGCTTGCTTTTTCCTCAGATTAAGCAAATAAAAGACCAAGGCTCAAATGAACTTAAAATCTGACTACCTGTCTGATCCGGCTCCCTTAGCATGACTTTAAGTCACTGTTATTTAGAACCTTGTGCCGAGGAGTCAGGAAATAAAAAGCCCCGGCATAAATTGAGGGCTTCAATTCAAATTGAATAATTAAGATTACTATCCCAATAATTTGAATCTATAATGCCGATTTCATAATACTATTTTTTTGGAGTCTTCTGCCGAATTCTCGGCTATTGTTCCAGCAGAATTATATAAATAATTTGATCCACTATATGCAAATCGCTCAAAGTAAATTCCACTTCCCATTTGATATACTATCATTACCGTCTGTGAACCATTCCCAATGACAACATCTGCATTCAGTATACTACCCGTTTCATTTAATGATGTAGTACCAGAACTCGTACATTGTTCCCAATAAAAATTAACATTAGTTCCTTCTGAAATAACCACTTTTGCTTCATCGTCATCATGTATGAAGCTGCGGGTTCGATTAGCTCCTCCCGGCAGGCCTAAAGATGTTGTTGACTCTGACTCTTGTGGATTATTTACAGTTTGTGAATAAACCTGAGAGGTAAATATAGCTACAAGAGCTCAAACTTTAATTAGCGTGTTTTCATGATTAATAGGTATTTAAATTCGAACAATTTAATAAAAAACACGTTTTTAATTTTAGCTATTTTGGCATTTTCACCAAAAGCATACTTCCATTTAGCAAATCATTCAGATTCAGCAATAAGATTCACTCAAAATCTAGTTTTCAATCAACTAACCAACGGCCAGATCGTCCAAAACTTCATCCCTCACGGCCATTTATCATTTCTACAATACCCTTTAGGAGTTAGCTGGAATTACATTATTTTTTTCCTATTTTACTTTGCAGTTAACATTTTAATTATTAAAAGCATACCTACTCACTCTACTCAGGAAAAACTTAGTTTATTTATTATCATTCAGCTTGCCATCGGTCAACGGTTTCTACCTATCGTCTTATTCTTTCTTTTAATAAACAATAAAAAAAGCTGGTCCCTAGTGCTTTGCTCTATTCTAGTGGGTCTCTACCTAAACATTAGACTATCTCTAGGAATTGGTATACTATTCCTATGGGTTTTAAAATTGGGGATAGAAATAGCTTTTTCCAAGCCCAAGGACCGAGTTTCTAAGCTCAAGCTTTCTAGCTTGAGTCTACTCATAATTTACGCATTTGCAACATCATTTTATTATGGGAATCCATTAAAATATATAGAATATATCTCACTTATATTAACCAATTCTGAGTATTCCTTAAGCACCACTGGTAGCTTCTATAATTTCATTCCTAGCTTATTGCTATTCATAGTATTTCAGATATATTATTGGACAAACTGGCGAGGACAAAGAGTATGCATAAAATTTGTCGAATCTATTGGGATCATTCTTTTTGCTGTTTACTACATCCACACGAGACCAGACCCAGGTACCATTTATGTAGGAACTGTCCTTTTCCTGGCATTTATTTTTAGTCAAGTTGAAATTGACAAGCTAATAGTTAAATATGGGCTATTCAGCCTTTTAATTTTTGGACTCTTAATTTTAGAAAGCATTTGGCTTACAAATTCCTTTAAGCTAAGTCGTTTTGACCCCATCCACAGTTGGAAAACCCTCTACAGCGAAGTAAATAAGTCTATTGCCGGCAGCAATGCTGTTAAAATAAATTCTAATACTCAAGTATTCCCATGGGCCCAGCAGCTTTATTGGCAATCTAAAGAGGAAAGCCCCTCATTAGGTCCACACCAAATTAGCTACACTTCTCAATCTTATGAATTAGACTCTATGGCGGCTATGAGTCTTAAATCAACACTGTACTGCCATAAAGCTAATTTCAATGGAGCCAAGTACCAGGGAAACGATATAAATGGCTTCTACCTCCCATTTAGCAATGCTTTCGTTCTTTCCGCCATTCTTAATCAATTTGAAGCCGGAAAGAAAGAGGGTGAGTTTTATAAATACATAAAAAGAAATAAAGAAGTTTTCAAGCTTCCTAATCGCATTCATTTTCCAATGCAGGAACTTGTCCAAGGATTAGCTCGCAATAAATGGTATAAAGCAAAACATATAAACCTGATTGCAATAGAACAGGACTTTAATTACAAGGGCGCCATAAGCTTAGAGCTATTCTTGGGCAATGGAGAAAAAATTCTGAAACCCGTGTCTTTAGCATGCCTCAAAAAGGGTATTTACGTGGATTACTTTATCGAAGGTGCTGATTACTTTCAAAGGAGCCTTCCCATCGAAAAAATAAAACTCCAACTCCACTAATCCCCTCCTGTTAAGGCTTATGAAATACCTTAACAGGTGTTTTATAAGCCGTAATTTCATCAATGTATAGTACTTCCATTGCCTATAAAATAAAAAGCCCCGGCATAACCGGGGCTTTTTAATAGCTATAAGCTTAATTCTTATTTCACAATCAGCTTGCGAGTTACACGCTGACCATCAATACTCAAGTTTACAAAGTAAATACCTGGTGTATAATCGAAGGTTTCGAATACCAGTGAAGCGGATCCGCGCTCCAAATGGTAATCCTTCTGCATCATCATTTGGCCGAGTACATTCACGATTGTGACACTAACATCTTTCGCCTGCGCATTAAAGAGCGGCAAGTGTGTGATATCATTGGTTGGGTTTGGATTTAACTCACCAATATAAGAGTTAGGTACTGGATTGTATTCCTTGTTACCAATACGGAAGGTAGGCTTCTTATTAGTGGTAGTCATACAGAAATCGTCAATAGCCCATCCCTTATCCTGAATTGACCAGTCACTCTCAAAGCGGAAACGGAATACTGCACGGTTTGCAGCCGTATCAAATTCGAATACATAGCTGGCGGTATCCCAGTCAGCTGTATCAGTCCAACCTGGCTTAATAATATCCAGTGCAGTAACATATTCAGTATTGTACCAATTGGTTTCATTAGCAAAACCTAGTACTTGCCAGCTACGACCACCATCAAGGGTTACTTCAACTACCCCACCATCGTGATACTTCTCAGTTTCAAACTTGTGCATAAAACTGATTTCGTAGGCAGTACTGGTATCAATTACGAATACCGGGCTAAACAATCCAGATTGATCACGTGAGCGATAATTGCTATCCAATCCGGTCATCCAACATCCAGTGCCACTAAAGGCTCCTGGGAATTGTGTTGGAGTACCTCGCTCCCAGCTCCACTGACCGCGCGCATAGGTTTCGGTATTCAAAGCAATAAAGGGTAATGCGCCATTATTGTCTTCAAAGTTATTACAGTAAGCGGTATCACCATTGGCAATATCAAACTCATACTCCGGCAAAACAGCCACGGTATAACAAACGGTATCATCACTAGGACGGTTATCTACTTTGTTATTCGGACGCTGGCTGATCAAGCACATTTTGTGCAATCCAGTAGTAATTACAGATCCTGGAATAGAATCGGTGTAATCGTAACGGAAGCGGCTACCTTCGATAAAGAAACGAGGTGAAATTGCCCACTCAAAAGGTCCATCCCAGGTTAGGTTGGTTCCGGCTACATCATCGAACCACTGTGCCTTAACCTGACTGGAATCAAGAACCTTGGCTCCGGTGTTACGGATAAAGATATCTAATGGCTGAGCAAAAGTTGGAATCTGCAATGGGTTGGTAAATACCCAATCTTCAGGAGTAGCCGAGTTTTGAGGTGGAATGTATACTTCAAAATCATCGATTGCCCAACCTTCCCGGTTACGAGCCGTATTCGCTCCAGCCGTTGAGCTGAAGTAGAAACGGAATGGAATTGCGTTAGGCTCAAAGTTTAACTGCGACATTGGGAATACTGAATAGGCCCATCCCGAAGGGTTTGCACCATTAACGGAGCTTCCGGTAAATCCTTTGGTAACACCCGTACCTGCCGGACCTTGAATAGTTCCAAAATAGCCGGTATACCAGTTTTGACCAATATTAGAGAAGGTCGCCAGGTTACCACCTAATTCAATCCAACCACCTCGGTTAATTTGCACGGCACCAGCCGCGTTATTCCCCATATCTACGTTTTGGTAGAAGGCAATGGTAGCAGATACAATGGTATCGAAGTTATCCAGAGTAGGCATACGCAGTACTTCCTGCTTACCATCAATATAGTGACCAGTGCTTAGGCCGGTAGCCCAAATATTGTCACTAGCCTGTAAGGAAGAGAACTGGCTGCTGGCAGGAGCTTCTCCTCGCTCCCACTGCAAGTAATAGTTGGAGCTATTATTAGGTGACCAACTAAAGAAGCCGTACTCATCGTAATCACAATTATCAAAATCGTCATAGAAATCGAGGTCATAGCTTCCTAAACCGGTTACGGTTCTACAAACTGTATCATTAAATGAGTAGGTATCACCTGCTAAGTTTGCATAGGCACAAATTTCACATTCACCTGCAGGTATGATCACATCAATGTTCGGCATTGTTAGCGTTGCACTACTATTTGCTGGAATGTTGGTAGATGTAGTACTGGTATAAGTTGTAGTAACCCCGGCATTTGCCCCACATTTAGGTGTAATAGCCAAGGTTGCGGTTACACCAGTAGCAGTGCTGGTACCAAAGTTTCGAACTTCTACCTGCTCAATAACAGCGGGGTGATTAAACACCTGATTTGCTGGCCAGGATAAGGGTGGGTTATTAATAAACTCTACCCCAACATCCGAGGCAATACGATTGTAAATCATCACCTTATCGATAGCGATATCGGCCAAATCACCTACACCAGTGCGAGAAGCTTTAAAGCGAATTTTAATCTGCTTGTTATTATAGGCAGAAAGATTCACTCGTTTGTAGTCATAATTTGAAAGAGGATAGTTACCAGAATAGGTGTTCACCAAACTACTTGGAATAGCATTCCATACATCCGGCGCATCAACCCCAGGTTCGTTTACTTCAATTTCAATACCATCTGCATTGGCACCAACCATGTGATAGTAGAAGTCTAAGGTAGCATTAGGCATTCCGGTAAAGTCCATACACTGGGTAGTAACCATATAGGTTGATACATTCCCTGTACTACCCGTTGCTTCGGTATAGAAATACTGTCCTTTTTGATAGTGTCCATATTTTGGACCTGTACCACGAGTAAAGGTGTAGCCACTTCCAACCTTCCAAACAAATGCAGGATCTAATCCAGTCTCGGTAGTAAAGAGCGTTGTACCCGTTTGTGAGGAATTTGGAGTTACAGATTCAAAATCCATTACCAGGGGATACGTATTGTAGGATGCGACGTGAGTAATCGTAGCACTGGATGCAGAGTCATTATCAGGAATAGTATCCATAGCATGATTAGCCCATACATGAATATTATAAGTTCCCAGGGCAGACATATTCGCAGTGGTAGTCAGCGTATAAGTAGCTGTATCCCCTGTTCCTAAAGTAAGGGTGGCCGTTTCGTTTTGTATGGCACCACTATTGGTCTGAATTTGCAAGGGCAGACTCAATAAACTATCGCAACCATTATTACGAATTACTACTTCAATGGTTTCCGCAGAGCTATAGGAACAAAGTCCTTCCACTGGAGCAGTTACTTCTAAAATCTCTGCATCTACCGGAGTAGGTTCAAAAATTCGTAAGTCGTCAATCGCCATGTCCGCGCGAGCTGCCGCACCCACTTTGGTGGTTTGCTTGGCTGATAAGAATCGAATTCGGATGAATTGACCATTAAATTCCTTCAATGGAATCAAAGCGCGCTCCCAAGGATCGGACTGTGCTTTTTGTTGCTCTTTACGAATAAAATAATAGCCTGTATACCAAGCGGGGTTATTGGTACCCGTGTCGATATCAATACGCATAGTTCCCATATCCTCACCAAAGAAATGGTAGTAGAATTCGAGGGCATAGCAACGTGTAACATTGGTAAGGTCAATACAAGGGGTAATTAAGGTAGTAGTCGTGTTCTGGTTACCTTGAGAACCTTCTGCATAAACATATTTTGCACCACCAGGGGTATGATTACCATTTGGCCCTGTAAAAGGAGTTCCTGTGGTTCCGGTTCGAATACTCCAGGCATATCCTGTAGAGTTTTCAGGTGGTTGCACATTCCAGTATCTCATACCAGTTTGCTCATTCGGGAAATTACCGCGATGGGTAGTACCATTGTCGCCCAGACCGGTACCTGCAACCCATTCTGGACCTTCAAAATTTTCTACCCAAGGGAAGGTTTTAATGGTTCCTGGTAAAGTTCCGCAGTCTGGAGCCCCACATTTAAAGGGTAATCCAGCTTGTGGCCAGAAGCGGATATAAGCATTCTGCGGATTCGCGAGGGAATCTGGGAAGCGTGCTGTATTTGGGCAAGCTAAATCCCAGGCCTTAAAGTAGTATTCAATGGTATCTCCAACCTGCACACTATTGAAGGTACCTTGATATTCGAAGTTACTGGCGCTGGTAAGAGTTAAATTAAAGTTCTGCCAGGCACCGGTTCCTGAAGAATTGATCACTCGGTAAAATACGGTAACACTGTCAATTCCACTCACCCAAGTTGGATGTGTTGCACCACCCGCAACGGTATCTGTTACACGAGCTCCAACCTTATAGTTATTAGTTGGCTCCTGGGTAATCGCACCGGTAGGACGAATTGGGAAACAAGGAATGGGAGTATAGTTAAAGTGGAATAAAGGAGGGAATAATTCACAGTTAGACCCGGTAATCACCAGGTTATCTACCCACCATCCATCACCGTAATTACGTCCGGTAAGGTTAGGGTTTAATACTTCAAAACAAGAAAATTCGATCTGCACATTAGGATAACCATTTCCGTTTGCGTCGATGGCAAGGTTCGAAATATCGAAACGCTCTGATTGCCACCAAGAATTTTGTACGGGGGGATCCGTACCGGCAAACCAATGGTTTATACCCTGGTTGGGAATATTGTAGGATGCCTCCTGGAAGTTCGAGGAAGAACGCCAGTTACTTGTTCCCAGGTAAATTACATTGTTATTATTCAGAGTAGTCCAAGTCGCACCATTGTCCGTAGAAATACGAATCAATCCAGAGTTTACCTGATTGATCTTGGCAATGTGATAAAAGTTTAAGAAGACGAAAGTCTTTCCAACCGTACTAAATGAGTTAGTGCGGAAAACCACTTCTGAACTATTCGAACCAGTGGCAGGTGCCTGCACCTTACCATGATAAGATTGGTTGCCACTAATGGAGACGTTATTGGTGTCTTTCCACACTGTGGTTGCCGTTCCGAGAGATAATGTGGTAATAGAATCTCCAGGGTCAAAAGTTTCAATAAATAGAGTATCGATTTGGGCTGATAAGCTTGCACTTAGCAGGAATCCAAAAAAGAGAAGTAGCAACTTCTTCATAAAGGTAGTATTTGTGCAGTTTTTGACGTTGCACAAATATAATAAGTCACTACGATTAACAATTTGGTAATTATTCTTTGCGCCCTTTTTTTATTTAACGCGCAGACTAGCCAAACGCTTCCCTTCTAAAAAAAGTTCCAAATTATCGTTCGGTTGAACCGCTCCAACCCCGGAGGGAGTTCCGGTGAAAATCAGATCTCCTATCTTGAGGGTGAAGTACTTAGATACTTCCGCAATCAATTTATCAATCGAAAAAAGCATATCACTGCTCTTCCCGACCTGCACCATTTCGCCATTGCGTTGCAGGCTAAAATTTAGTTGAGAAAGATTGAAATCTTTTACCTTTTTCCAGGGTCCCAGGAAGGCAGAACCATCAAAAGCCTTCGCTTTTTCCCATGGCAAACCCTTCGATTTCAGCTCAGATTGCAAATCACGGGCAGTAAAATCCAGGCCTAAAGTGAAGTCATTATAATAGCGATGGGCGAAGCGCTCTTCGATATGCTTTCCGAGTCGATCAATGCGAATTACGATCTCCAACTCATGCTGCACATTTTCACTAAAGTCTGGAATAAAGAAGGCATTGCCTTTGGGCAAAATTGCACTGTCGGGCTTCATGAAAATCACCGGCTCTTCGGGAATTTGATTGGCTAATTCCCGGGCATGATCTGCATAATTCCGACCAATACAGATGATCTTCACGACTGCAGTTTTCGCAATTTAATGGAGGTAAGTACCTTTTTGGTATAAAGCGGGAAATCTGCGTTTTGTACCCAACCATAATAGCCTGGATCCCTTTCCAGGACTTGTTCCACGGGCTGATTTCGGTACTTACCAAAGCTAAAGCACTCTATTCCCTCCTCATTATAAATGATAAATCCAGCAAAGTCTACCGCTTTAAAGCGATTACTAAATTCTGCCAAAAAGCCCATATCATTCTCCAGGTCTTCGTAGCGATCCAGCTGGCTTTTCAGGATTTCATAAGTAGCTTCGGTATCTGCTTCAGCAGAATGGGCATTTTCCAATATCTTCCCGCAGTAGAATTGATATGCCGCACTTAAGGTACGTTGCTCCTTCTTGTGGAAAATATTTTGCACGTCTACAGCCACTCTTTTCCCCATATCGAAATCGATATCCGCACGAAGGAACTCTTCTACCAATAAGGGAATGTCGTATTTATTAGAGTTGTAACCGGCGAGATCCGAGTCCTTGATCATGTCAAGAACCCGGTGCGCCAATTCCTTAAAGGTAGGCTCATTCGCTACCTTCTCATTTGTAATACCGTGAATGGCAATTACCTCCTCCGACATTTGCATTTCCGGATTTACCAGCCAGGTACGGCTTTCGCGGTTTCCGTTCGGGTAGATCTTCAAAATACTGATCTCCACAATTCGATCTTTGGTTACCGAGGTTCCGGTTGCTTCCAGATCAAAAAAGCAAATGGGTCGTTTGAGGCTTAGTTCCATAATTTAAAATTCGCGGTTGGGATCGAACTGTTCGAGGTAATCTGCTACCCGACGAACAAACATTCCTCCCAAAGCACCATCTACCACGCGGTGATCATAGCTATGACTAAGGAACATTTTATGACGAATGGCGATCATATCTCCTTCAGGAGTTTCAACCACCGCTGGTTTCTTAATGATGGCCCCAGCAGCCATAATCGCTACCTGAGGCTGGTTGATGATAGGCGTTCCTAATACATTACCAAAGGTTCCAACATTGGTTAAAGTATAGGTGCCACCAGAAATTTCATCGGGACTTAATTTGTTTTCGCGAGCACGACGGGCCAAATCATTCACCTGCTTGGTTAAGCCTACCAAATTGTAATTGTCGGCATTCTTAATTACCGGAACAATCAAGTTCCCGCTTGGTAAAGCCGCTGCCATCCCAATATTGATATTTCCACGCTTAATGATATTGGTGCCATCAACACTCACATTGATCAATGGGAAATCTTTAATCGCTTTCACCAGGGCCTCAATGATAAGGGGGGTAAAAGTGATTTTTTCGCCTTCGCGCTTGAGGAATTCTCCCTTCACTTTGTTTCTCCAGTTTACCAGATTGGTAACATCCGCTTCCACGAAGGAAGTTACGTGTGGAGAAGTATGTTTTGACATCACCATATGATCCGCAATCATCTTGCGCATGCGGTCCATCTCAATAATTTCGTCATTAGCGCCCATTGATACCGGAGCAGCAGGCTTAGGAGCTGGAGCTGACTTAGCCGCAGGGGCTGCACTTGGGGCTGCTTTAGCGGCTGGCGCCGGAGTACTAGCTGCAGGTGCAGAGCCGCGATTGTCTACATAGGCTAAAATATCCGCTTTAGTTACGCGACCTTCAGAGCCACTGCCATCCAATTTTTCGAGTTCTTCCAGGCTTACGTTCTCCTCCTTGGCGATAGAGCGAACTAAGGGGGAGAAGAATTTACCATTGGCACTGCGAGGAATCTCTACTGCTGCAGTAGCAACACCATTGGCCACCATTTTTTCCGCTTCTTGAGCAGCGGCCGGAGCCGGAGCAGATTCTTGAGTAGGCGCTTCAGATGCTGGAGCAGAAGGAGCCGCTGATGCACCACCTTCCGTTTCGATAATGGCAATTACCTGCCCTACCTGCACTACATCATCCTCATTAAAGAGCTTCTTCTTAAGCACCCCATCTTCTGGAGCTGGTACTTCACTGTCTACCTTATCGGTTGCAATTTCCAGTACAGACTCTTCCGCTTCGATTGTGTCGCCTTCTTCCTTTAACCATTTGATGATGGTTGCCTCGGCTACACTTTCGCCCATTTTGGGCATGATCAATTCGATTTCTGCCATAATTCGAGAGGTGATTAAATAGCTTTTTTAAGGCCGCAAAGGTATGAAATCTATGAGCTTAAAACAGGTCTTATCGCCCAGCAGATTTATTTTCCGAGGGATTTGCGGTATTGCCAGATAAAGGCCAGATCCTTTTGCCAGTCGTAGTCCTTGGCATAGAGTTGATTAAGCTGCCGCTGAATAGACTCATCCCTGCGATTAGTTTGTAGGGCCAAATCCAGTCCCAGAACGCCTGGTGCCAGTCGCGGCAGTTCCTTGGTCCTCCCATTTTCGGCATAAGCCACCCAGGTTTTACGCCCAATAAGCACCTGAAATATATTGCCCATAAACTGAAATGGCTTTTTAAAAAACCAGGCTATTAGCGGACTAAGAAGCAGAAGTCCCATGGCAATGGTAAAATCCAGTATTCGCTTGGCGCGACGATTCTCCGATTTATCGACACTGTTAAAATCCTGGGTATACCATGATCCCTGTGAATGGATAGAATTACTGCCAATAATGAATTGACTTTCGCCCGGGGCAATTTTGAATTCCAAATCAAAGTCCTGCAGATTACGCATCGCCTTAAAAATCGCTTCCGCCGGAAGGCTGGCCGAGCAGAAGATGATTTCGTCTATTTGAAAAACCCGCACTAAATCTGGTAAATCTTCAGTACTTCCAACAAAAGGTTCCTTATGCTCCCCCTGGGTACTTACCCATCCGCAAAAGCTTAATTGAGGTTGATTACTGCGCAATAATTTGTGGACCCGCTCCAACTCCTCTCCTTCTCCAACCAGGAGAATCCTTAAATCCTTTTTTACTGAAACGAGAATCGCTTTTTTGCTAATCATCGACCAGGCATAGCGCCAGAGTAGTGATGATAATCCTGCCCATAGAGCTCCTAATATGATAATCGCGCGCGAAAACCGCCAGGCCTCCGGAATTAAACTGTAGGCAACTAAAATGCCCACCGTTCCTAAAATCAGGCCTCTTAATACTTGCCCTATCCGTACTTGTTTATCGTAGACCCCGGTTAGATATAAACTCCCTACCCAAAAAGCAATATAGCTTGGCACAGCAATTTGCATCAATTCCGGTGGATACTCCCCACCTTGTATAAAGCGATGGTTATGCTCCCAATATTCTTTGATATAATAAAGTCCACCGTATAGAAATAGGATATCCACAAGCGGGGTACTCAGTCTTTTAATCAAGCGACCTAATACCGCAGCTCCTGCGCGCAGGTAAATGGCCAGATTAATGAAGAGTGAATAAAAACGGGCATAGCTGCTGCTAAAATGCTTCTCGGTAAAAATCACCATCGCCTTATAAAAGACGCGCACATAGTTTAAGGAGCCCTTCTTTGTAGACTCTCCCTTATAATGGATTATCGTGCTATCGGCCAGATAATAATTTTTGTAGCCCCCTTTTAAAATCCGGTAGCTCAAGTCTATGTCTTCGCCATACATAAAGAAGTCTTCATCAAGCAAGCCTACTTCATCCAAAACCGATTTACGCATAAGCATATAGGCTCCGGCCAATATCTCCACTTCCTGATTTTCATCTTCCGAAAGGTGGCCCATATAATAGCGGGCAAATTTCTTGGAACGTGGAAAAATTGCCGTTAATCCAAAGATCTTGTAAAAAGCTACCCAAGGGGTTGGTAAGCCTCTTTTGGATTCTGGCAGGTAATTGCCTTTTCCATCAATCATTTTAATCCCCAAGCCACCGGCATCCGGATGGGCATCCATAAACTCCAGGCTTTTGCGAAAGGTATGTTCCTCTACCACCGTGTCTGGATTGAGTAATAATACATACTCTCCCTTCGATTGACGGATCGCCTGATTATTGGCTTTGGAAAAACCCGGATTATCGGAATTGGCAATCAGCTTTACTTGCGGAAACTGCTCCTGAACCATTTCCACTGAGCTGTCCTTCGAATCATTATCTACCACAAAAACCTCTGCCTCAATGCCATCCAGGGCCTTGTAAACCGATTTTAAGCACTGCTCTAAAAAGTAGCGCACATTGTAGTTAACGATTACGATGCTAAGCTTCATGGTTCCAAAAGGGCTTCTCCCCATTCTACGGCTTTAGAATGTCCTTCCATTAAAACATTCTGTTGACCGATTTCCGGCAAATATAAAATTCGCAAGCCAGCCGCGCGAGCTGAATCCAGCTCTTCCTCACTAGAGTAATGATCGATGATATGCTGGCTTTCCGGATATTTAAATACCAATTCCGGCCAATACCATCCGGCAATCACCAAGGCTGGTGCTTCATTTTGCAAGGCTGAGATAGAACGTTCAACCGTTTGGGAACGTACCATTCGTTTCCCCTGATCGATTAATAGAGGTCCTTGTAAGGGCGAACAGTAAATAGTTTTCCCACCGGCCTCAAACTCAATAGAACCAAGGGCTGGTGTCGCTCCTCGCCACTCATCTTTATAATCAAAACCAAAGAAAAGCAAGGAAAAAAGACTCATATAGGCTACCCATCTTGCTCTACTTTCTGGGCTATAGGTGGCCCAAAAAAGTAGGATAAATGGAACAGCCGGTATGAAAAACTCCGCTTTAAAGGGCAGTCGCATAAAAACGGCCAATTGCATGGCAATAACCACTATCAAAAAAAGAGGCAGGTTCAGTGCCTTTAAATGATCCGGACTAAAATGTTGCGCTTTTTGTCGAAAAAAACCGGGAATGGAAATCAGGAAATAAAGTAATAGAGGTAAGCCCAATATCCCCAAGCCTAACTTGTACAATACCGAAGCCCAGCCTGGAAAAGGTGGTTTATGGAAATCCAAGAAGGCCAGGCCATATTCCGAAAACGGCAGGCTATAGGCCAGAGCCGAAATCAATACCGCTACACTTCCCATCTGCAATATGGGGCGCCAATTTCGCCAACCCAGCATCAAAGCGAAAGGCAAAGCAAAGCCCAGAGAACTAATTCGAAATCCCGTGGCCAAGCCTATAAACAGTCCGGCCAAGGCATATTGCCTTAAAAGCAGACTGCGATAAGCCAATAGAATAAAGGCCAGGGCAAAATTATAATCAATGGTATAAGTGCCAGCAATAAAGAATACCGGGATAAAATTGAAGCTCAAGGCCCAATACCACGCTTTGGGAATGCGATGTAGTTTTAAGATCTCATAGAAGGCCCAAACCGCCAGTGCTGTAATTAGAGCGCTGAGAAAATTATAAACGAAATAGCTATGGTTGAGAGGATATAAAAGGCTTAGCAAGATCTCCTGCAAAGGATGTCCAGGTAAACGAGAAACTTCATAAACTCCGGTTTCAGAAATTACCCTGGCATTTAAGGCATTACTCCAGGCATCGAACTCCTTTCCATAACCCGCCCATAAAAAAGGAAGGCGACAAACCAAAGCAACAATAAAGAGCGCCAGGCCCTTAAGGGAGTTTAGCATTAGGATCGATTTTGTTGCAAGGATTGCTCATAGGGCAAGCGGTGCTGAATACTGCGAGCTAAAGTAAGCTCATCCGCATATTCCAATTGATCCCCTACAGCGATACCTCTGGCAATGGAGGACAATTTCAGGCCTTTATCCTTCAATTTCTTGTAAATATAAAATCCCGTGGTCTCTCCTTCCATGGTCCCACTCAGGGCAAAAATCACTTCTTGAACCTTAGCTTCCTCTACCTTATCCAATAAGCTCTGTAAGTTTAGGCCTCCAGGGCCGATTCCGTCCATAGGGCTTATCAAGGCCCCTAAAACCTGATATACACCTTTGTACTGCCCTGTATTCTCAATGGCCATTACATCTCGAATATCTTCAACTACACAGACCAATGACTGCTCGCGAGCCGGATTTTCACAAATTTCACAGAGCTCTCGATCACTAAGATTGCCACAGGAAGCACAGCGCTTCACTCTTTGCTTTAAATCCAAAAGACTTCCTGCCAATGCCTCAACTTCATTCTCGTCGCAACGCAGTAAGTGTAAAGCCAGGCGCAAAGCGGTTTTGCGCCCAATTCCGGGCAAGCCGGAAATTTCCAAGACCGCTTTTTCCAAGTATTTTGATGAAAAGTCCATGCGACAAAGATAAAGGCGCTTAGAGGCAATTTATTTTATTTGTGAAAAATTCCTCCATGGATGCAACTTTGCTTATCGGCCTTATTGTAGCTTATTTCGGCCTTCTCATCTTAATTAGCTATTTCACCGGTAAGAGCGACGATAATCAAGCTTTCTTTTTAGGCAATCGACAAAGTCCATGGTATGCTGTTGCTTTTGGTATGGTGGGCGCCTCTCTCTCGGGAGTCACCTTTTTATCGGTGCCTGGATTAGTAGCCAATAATTCCTTTGCTTATATGCAAGTAGTACTGGGCTATGTAGCTGGTTACCTCGTTATTATCCAAGTCCTTCTCCCCCTCTACTACCGACTGCAATTAACCAGTATTTATACCTATTTAGAAGGTCGTTTTGGCAGAAGTTCTTATACTACCGGATCTATTTTCTTTTTACTCTCCCGCGTTATTGGTGCTGCCTTTCGATTGTACCTCATTGCCATTGTTCTGCAAACCGCCATTTTCGATTCACTCGAAATTCCCTTCTGGTTAACGGTGGTAATTACCATTATCTTAATTTGGGTTTACACCTTCCGCAGCGGGATTAAAACCATTATTTGGACCGATACTCTGCAAACCACCTTTATGCTGGCTGCAGTAATCATAACCATTGTCACCATTCAGCAAAAGCTCATCCCAGAAGGTGGACTATTGCGCTATATCAATGATTCAGATTATTCGCGAATCTTCTTTTTCGACGACTGGAAATCCGGTAATTACTTCTTTAAAAACTTCCTCAGCGGGATGTTCATTACCATTGTGATGACGGGCTTGGATCAAGATATGATGCAAAAGAACCTCAGCTGTCGAAGTTTGGGGGATGCTCGAAAAAATATGTTTTGGCTGGCCCTTACCCTGGTTGTGGTCAACTTCATATTTTTATCTCTAGGCGTATTGCTTTACGATTTTGCGGATGCGCAATCCATCAGTTTTGCCAAGCCTGATGAACTCTATACCCAGGTAGCTTTGAGTGGCACTTTAGGAACTACCGTGCTAATCCTCTTTATTTTAGGTTTGGTTGCAGCAGCCTATTCCAGTGCCGATTCGGCTCTTACCGCTCTTACCACCGCTTTTTGTGTGGACATTCTACGCATCGAAAAAATGGAGGCCAGGCAGTCGAAACGAACCCGGAAAATCGTACACCTGGGTTTTTCCTTTGTTCTCTTTCTGGTAATCCTAATCTTCCGTCAGCTTAATGACGATAGTGTCATCAACGAGCTATTCACAGCGGCCGGCTATACCTACGGACCACTTTTGGGTCTCTATGCTTTTGGTTTATACACTAAGCGATCGGTAAAAGATAAGTGGGTTCCGTTGGCCGCTATAGCCTCTCCTTTACTGGCTTTCGGCATTCGTTACTATGCTAAAGAATGGTATCAATATAGCATGAGCTTTGAGCATCTTATCATCAATGGATTATTGATGTTTCTATTTTTGGCTATGCTTTCGCGGAAGGCTTAAAGCCCTTAATTTTGTCGAAAATGAAATTTATGCGCTTTGCTGGTATTTTCCTGCTTGTAATTCTTTTCCAAAGCTGTAGCGATCCTAATCAATTTAAAGAGAGTCATTACAATGGCTATGCTCAGGGAACTACCTTTCATATCAGCTACCTGTACAAAGGCGATGATATTGCCGATATGGATAAAGTTCTGAAGCAGCATTTCGAAGCCGTAGATTTGGCTTTGAGCACTTACAAAGACAATTCCTTAATCAGCCGGATTAATCGCGGTGATACGATAGAAACCAACGATATCTTCCAAATCGTTCACAATAAGTCGTTGGAGGTTTGGAAAGCTTCTGGAGGTTATTTCGACCCCACAGTAGGCAAATTGGTGCGCTTTTGGGGCTTTGGGCCCGATGCGCGTCGAGCAGTAGATACATCTGCGGTAGATAGTATTAAGGCCTATATCGGTTTAGAACGCTTAGATCCCATTGCGGCACGCTGGGCTATTCCAAGTGGAATGGAACTCGACTACAATGCCATTGCCCAAGGCTATACCGTAGATCTACTATGCGAAATGCTGGAAGCCCGTGGTATTAAAAATTACATGGTTGAAGTAGGTGGCGAGGTACGCTGTTTAGGCCATAACCTAAAGGAAGAAGCCTGGCGAATCGGAGTAGATAAACCAACCGAGAATATCGACCAACAGGATCGTTTTCAGTTTATCCTAGGAATGGACTCCATGTCCTTAGCTACTTCCGGCAACTACCGAAAATTTTGGGTAGATACGATTAGCGGAATGCGCTATGCCCATACCATCAATACCCAAACTGGATATCCGGCGAAAAACCGACTTTTAAGTGCCTCGGTTATTGCTCCTACCTGCATGGAAGCCGATGCTTATGCTACGGCATTTATGAGCATGGGACTACAGAAGAGCCTGGAATTCTTGCGGAATTCTCAAGCTCCGCTGGAAGTTTATTTGATCTATTCTGAAGAAGGAAAAGAAGATTGGCAGGTATACCAATCCGAAGGATTTAAAGCTAAAATCCTGAATTAAATTTCCTGAGTACGAATAATACCATTATCGGTATCGTCTTTACGGCACTGATCTTTGGGTGCCGCACCACAAAAGGCACAAGACTCTCCTTCTTCATTTAAAAAGGGACTGTTACTCGCACAGGTTCCTGAAAATTCACCGTCCTTTTTCGCCCAAATCTTAATGGCGATTCCGGCAAAACCCAATCCCAACAAAAGTGCCGCCACTAAAAAAACTTGCATCTCGATCTTCTTTTTAAATGATATTCACTTCGGCTTCCAAAGCCACGGCAAAGGTACTATATACCGATGCTTGAATGGCTTCCGCCAGGGCTTTAATTTCAGCCCCGCGTGCCTTACCATAATTAACCAAAACCAAGGCCTGTTTGTTGTGTACTCCGGCATCTCCTTTGCGATAACCTTTCCAGCCTGCACGCTCGATTAACCAGCCTGCGGCTAATTTCATTTGCTCGGCTCCGGCCGGATAAGCCACTACTTCAGGGTATTGCTTTTGAATTCTTTGGTGATCTTCCTTACTAACCACCGGGTTCTTGAAGAAGCTACCACTATTTCCTATCTCTGCCGGATTCGGCAATTTACTTTGTCGAATAGCAATCACCGCTTCTGCAATACTTTGAATGGAAGGCTCTTCTCCCCTTTTCTCAAGTTCCTGCTGAATTGCACCATACTCGGTACGCAAGTGATGATTCTGGCGACTCAAGCGAAAGCTTACTCCTGTTACCACATAGCGACCGCGGGCCTCCCCTTTAAAAATAGATTGACGATATCCAAACTGGCATTCTTCACGATTGAAGCGCAACCATTTCTTCTCCTCTAAATCAAAAGCTCTTAAAGATTCGAAATGATCTTTAAGCTCCACTCCATAAGCTCCAATATTTTGAATGGGGGCGGTACCTACATTGCCTGGAATAAGCGAAAGATTCTCCAGTCCTCCTAAATTTTGGGCCACGGTCCACTGCACCAATTCATGCCAGTTTTCGCCGCCGGCCGCCCACACTCGGGCCTCCAGATCAGAAATCATGTCTACTTCCCGACCTTTAAACTCGAGCTTAACCACTAAACCCTCAAATGGTCCGGTAAGCAGCATATTGGAGCCGCCACCTAACCACAATACCTTTTGTTCTTTAAACAGAGGTTCTTCAACAAGCTCCTCCAATTGAGCTTCAGTTTCGATGCGCACGAAATAACGTGCCTGCTCTGCCAGACCAAAAGTATTATAAGGACCCAGGTCCTGATCTTTTAAAATTTCGATCATTAATAGTGAGTTCCGGGATACTCTTGCAGAGCCAATCGCATTAATTCAACACATTGAATCAATTTCTCTTGCTCCAACACATAGGCTAAGCGCACTTGTGTTTGTCCCATTCCTGGGGTCGCGTAAAAACCTTCTGCCGGTGCCACCATTAAGGTTTTATTATCATGCGAGAAGGCCGAAAGTAACCACTGGGCAAAGCGCTCAGCATTATCTACCGGCAATTGAGCAATCACATAAAAGGCTCCGGCTGGCTTAGGACAAAATACCCCTTCAATGCTATTTAATCCGTCTACCAATATATCACGGCGACGGGTGTATTCTTCCTTCACTTCTTCGTAATAGGAATGGTCTACCTCCAAGGCCGCCTCAGCGGCAATTTGTGCCATAGTGGGCGGACTTAATCGCGCCTGGGCAAATTTGAGCATGGTGGCATTTAATGCGCTATTGCGGGAAATCACACAACCAATACGCGCTCCACACATACTGTAGCGCTTGGATACCGAATCAATTACAATGGCATTCTCCTCTAGTCCTTCTAAATTGAGGATCGATTGATGGAAGTTATTATCGTAAGCAAACTCGCGGTATACCTCATCAGCAATCAGATACAAATCATGCTTGATCACCAAATCTCGCAAAGCCTCCAATTCGGAGGGCTTGTATAAATATCCGGTAGGGTTCCCTGGATTACAGATCATAATCGCCCGGGTATTCGGGGTAATTAAAGCTTCGAAATCCTCAATGGGGGGCAAAGCAAAGCCATCTTCAATTTGTGCGGTAACCGGAACTACATGCACGCCGGCATTAATACTAAAACCATTATAGTTCGCATAGAAGGGTTCTGGAATAATTACCTCATCTCCGGGATCACAAATGGCTCCCATTGCAAATAATATGGCCTCCGAACCACCGGTAGTCACGATCAAATCCTCTGAAGTGATATGTATTCCATTCTTTGCATAATAAGCTGCCAAAGCCTTGCGGTAAGAAGCAAAACCTTCAGATGGACTATACGATAATACATCGAGGTCGGCATTACGCACCGCCTCAATAGCTTCAGGTGGTGTTTTAATATCAGGCTGACCAATATTCAGGTGGAAAACCTCTTTACCTTGAAACTTAGCCGCTTCAGCGAAAGGTGCCAATTTACGGATGGGCGATTCGGGCATGGTTTGGCCCTTTAAGGAAATTGCCGGCATGGATTATTATTTGGCCGCTAAAGTACAACGGGGGGGAGAGATGGCAAAGGGGGAGAAAAGAAGTAGTTGGGGGGATGGTAGTTGGTAGTTGGTAGTTAGTAGTTAGTAGTTAGTAGTTAGTAGTTAGTAGTTAGACGATAGACGATAGACGATAGACGTTAGACTAATTAGGATTGGGTATTTTTAATGATCTTGGTTCCTAAAGCCAATATGCTTCATGAAATATTCAAATTACCTTTTAGGGTTTATCTGCTTTACCAGTATATCCTTCGCGCAAAGCACCATGAGAGAAGCGCCGGATTATCCCTGGATGAACCAAAAAATCCCAATTGATCGATTCATCAGTTTTCAAGGAGACACTAGTCTTTTATTTCAAGCGGATACTGTTTATTTACTGAGCTTCTGGTACAGCTCCTGCCCTCCTTGTTTAGCTGAAATTCCCGCGCTTAATGAACTCAAGGAAGATTTTAAGGATCAAAAAATCCGTTTCCTGGCCATCACCTTCGACTCTCAGGAAGAATTGAGTCAATTGTTAGCGATGCAGCCTTTTGACTTCGAGCATTTTCAAATGGACCGAAACCTTATCAATCAAAATCAATTAGCATTTGGGTACCCCACCAATTTGCTTTTGGATGCGAATGGCATAGTGCGATATCAAAAATCTGGAGGACATACGGATCCTGAAAAAGCCTGGGAGATTTATGATTTGATGAGGGAGGAGATTGACAAGCTTATGAGTGAAAGGTAGTTGGTAGTTTGTGGTTAGTAGTTAGACGATAGACGATAGACGTTAGACTAATTGATGCCGCCTGAAAATGGGGATCTCTTAAATCAGAGAGCTGGATTAGGATTAGAGCTATTTTAGGCGCAGTATCTTTACCCATCGGATCTCATACATCATGAACATCATCAAACATAAGAAGGAATTTAAGGAGCTTGGATCAAGTATAATCCCTGGTGTTTTTAATGAAACCGAAATCAATTCGATACTAGATCAGTTGGAGCAAGCTAAGCCCGCCCAAGAAACTTTAATTGAAAATGAAAACCTATTTGCGATCCGTCAATTGCTGATTCAGGTTCCGGACCTAGCTGACCTGATTTTCACCTCTCGCTTCTTTCAAGTTCTTCTCGAACTGGCAGGTACAGACTACTCCTTAAGCAAGGCCATCTATTTTGATAAGGCGGGGCACTCCAATTGGTTTGTTGCCTATCATCAAGATTTGAGCATCTCTGTAAAGGAAAAAGCTTCAGTTACAGGATATCGGCACTGGACTTTAAAAAAGGGGCAATACGGGGTAGAACCTCCACTCGAAATATTGGAAAACACCATCACAGTTAGAATCCATTTAGATAATACCGGAGCTGAAAATGGGGCTCTGCGAATTATTCCCAAATCGCATAAAAAGGGAATTCATCGTTTTAACCCAGCTGAAGCCAATCTCGAAGAAGAGCAAATTTGTGAAGTGGAAAGTGGTGGCATCCATATTATGAGTCCATTATTAATGCATGCCTCTAACAGAAGTAGTGCAAACCTACCTAGAAGGGTAATTCACCTAGAGTTTAACTCCGTTGCCATGGACAAACCGCTGGAATGGTTAGAGTATCTTCGGATCGATTCCAAAAGCCCATCAGCTGTCTAATGCCATCCTAAGCTTAATCCCATCCATGAAAAAACTTTTTCTCGACGATATCCGCAGCATTGGCATGGTCTACCCCCAAAACCTGGAACAAGAATTTGATATTGTTCGCAGCTATGGTGCATTTGTTAAGTATATCCAGCAAAATGGTCTACCTGATTTTATAAGTTTTGATAATGATTTAGGATTGGATTCAGATGGTAAGGTCGCTCCCGATGGTTATGCTGCAGCAAAATGGCTGGTTTATGAATCCGGTTTGGATTTAAGAAATTTGAAATATCATGTTCATTCCGCCAATCCGGTGGCGGCCAAACAGATCGATGGATTGTTACAGAATTACATCCAGCACCTTAAAGCATTGAAGGAATAAATCCTCTCTAAAATTTACCAATAGGGTAACTCCCTGTTCCTGTTCAGCTAACATTCACAATTTATCTTCATCGGGATTATATACCTAAACCAAGCTGTATGCCCCATGAAGCTAAGAATCGCACGCTCCGCCCAGGCCCAAGCCATTACTGATCTTCGAAAAAGAGCCTATCAAAAAGGATCTAAAACCCATTTAATAGACGATCGCTTTCTAGAATGGAATGAAGATGATGAAAATGCCTTGATTCTTTACCTCACAAACCAAAATGAGATTCCAATTTCCAGTATTCGTTTGAGCATGGCCTTTCACAAGAAACAAATTGAAGGCTTATTCGACATACGCCTGCTTCAGAATTTAGAATATCCCATGCTGCTACTAGATAAACTCACTACCGCCCCAGAATACCGCGGTCGAGGTTTAAGTGCCGCAATGCGCTATTTTATCTTGAAATCTGCGGTAAATAGTGATGTTCATAATATTGCCTTTACCATCAATGATGGCGTTTCCCGTAAGGCTCACCTTTTGGAATTAGGCTTCCATCTGGTTAAAGCAGACCTTAGTCATCGCCTTAACACGACCTTTCAAAATGAAACCGATGTCCTTTTCGGCTATCTCCCCCAAAGTCAATTTCAAAATGCAGCGAAAATTGCATTGCAAAACTTAAAAACTCCCTGGTCTGAATTTAGTCTGGCTGCCGATGTGCCTGTAATGATGGAGGACTTTTTGAGAGTGAGAGTAGAGGCCTAGGGGCTGGAAGATGTAGTTGGTAGTTAGTAGTTGGTAGTTCGTGGTTTTAAGGACAAGGGATACAGGTGATTCTTTCAAAATTGAATTGTGGAAGGATTAACCGCAAAGGGGCAAAGCTTCGCAAAGCAACTTCATTAGCCTTTGTGAAACTCCCTGCCTGCCGACAAGCGGGTAGCGAAGCGGGCGGTGATGATGGGTTTGGTAGTTGGTCGTTCGTAGTTCGTAGTTTAAGGACAAGGGATATTGGTGATTCTTTCAAGAATGAATTTTGAAGATTTAACCGTAAAAATGTTAAGAGGAAGCTCGCCCAAACCTCTCTGTGAAACTCTGCGCCCTCTGCGACTCGAGCGAAGCGGGCGGTGAAACAAACCGCAAGGCAAAGCCGCAAAACAGCTCGAAATACCTCTGTGCACCTCTGCGTCCTCTGTTTCTCGAGCGAAGCGGGCGGTGAAGCAAACCGCAAATACTCTCTACCTCTTCAATTTTAACACATCTACAAGCTTCCAAAGCCTTCCCTTCCATCCGAAAACCCTTAGTTTAGGCCAAGAGAAGCCGAAGCATGCGAAAAACCCTATTCCTTTTACCCTTATTCTTTTGGGCCTGTGATTTTCAACCACAGCCCGTTTTAGAGAACTTCCCTCCTAAGAAAATTTTCAAAGAGGGATTTGTAAATAAGTATTACCATCACTATATCCCCGATGATCCTAATTTGGAGCAAAGAACCCGAATCCTTTATACGGGTTATCAGCTTTTAGACAATCAAGTAATTAAGATCAGTAATTACGATGCCGCCTACGATTTGAAAGGCTGGCAATACTATCATTATCAAGATGCTCAACTCTTTGTAGACTCCGCCTGGTACATGCGAGGATTTGATACCACAAGAGTGGATATTGAAGCAGGACTGGTAAAATATTGGGAAAAAAATGCTGGCGGCTTTTACCGGGAAAACTATCAGTTTCAAGAGCAAGAACATCAATACATCAGCCATCAATATGAAATGCTGGATACCTTAGTTGAGGGTCGACCTGGAAACAAATTCCTCTACCATCGTTCTTATCGAAACCTCGAGCAAGATAGCACCTTACAAAGCTGGCAAGCCTGGGAGGTTTATGTTAAAGGCCTGGGTCTATGGTCGAAATGGGAACAAAGCGAAGATGGTGAATTCTATTCTGAATTGATCGAGCAAATGCCAATTGCCGAGTTTTATAAACGGGCCAATCATGGTAAAAAAAGAGTAGCATGGATTGATCCTCAAAAAAGCCTGGGCAGTCAGGAAGGCTTTAAACTATGTGGATCAGAATCGGAAATCGTAGATTATTACAATGGAGATCCGGATGCGCATTTTACAGCAGGAAAGCCAGCTTTAACAGCACATATAGAAGAGCAATTAGATTCGAGCTTGCTTAAAAATTTCGAAGGAATGCTCACCTTTCGATTTGTCATTTCTTGCGAAGGTGTAGCCGGCAGCTTCATCGCAGAAGCCTATGATTTCAATTATCAAAAAACTGAAGCAGATCCAAAATTGGTTCAGGCCTTATTTAAAATCCTTTCTGGTCCTGGTTCCTGGACCCCAACTCTAATCCGGGAAGAGAAACGTGATGCTTATGCCTATCTAACCTTAAAAATCAGCCATGGCGAAATTGTGGACTACCTCCCTTAAACTCTTCCTACTAATTATTCTCGGAGCCTGTAGTAATGACCATCAATGGTATCAGCGTGTGTTTAGTGAGGAAGAAAAGCCCCTTTATGCAGAACGACTTCAAAAAGGTTCAGGCTATCATTATCAGGGTTCACCGGCCTCCGATTTTCATCTTTTAGAAGCCCTGGATTTAGACCCTTATAATGGTGATATCTGGCGCGAATTAGGTACTCCTAGAGTTAAAAGAGGCATTGCTGATGAAATGCACTATTTCTATGGCAAGGCAGTCGATTTAAAACCCGATCCCTGGGCTGGCTTTAGAGGATATCTCTACCTCTACTTTTATCGGGATTACGAAAGAGCCATTGCCGACTTTAATCTACAGGACTCTATTCTGGGAACGGTGGGCAATTCACAGGCTCAAGACCATGACTATATGCGAGGTATCGCTTATTATGGGCTGAAGGATTATACCAAAGCCCAGGACTACCTAAGTCGCTATATTAATCGCATTAGTGCCGACCCTGGTCCGGAATGGGTCGATGTTTACGCTCACCTTTACCGCGCATTGGCCTGGGAAAAGCTCGATCAAAAAGCTCAAGCTCTGGCTGAACTCAATCAAGTTTTAAATCTCTATCCCCAACTGGCTGATGGCCATTATCACAAAGCCCGCCTGCTTCTGGAAAAAAATCAAAAATCCGCGGCCTTTAAGGAAATGGAAGCGGCTAGAAAAGCTTTCGCAGAAGGCTTCTACCATCAAAGACCTTATGTGGAGGTTTTGGAGCAGATTTATGAGGAAGACTTAGGGGCGAATTATAAATTCGACCCAATAGAGTCGTAGTTAGTTTTAGTCTGGATCGAATTGCAAATTCGATCCAGTTACAGCAAATTCAATCCAGTTACGGAATCCTGGATCGAATTTGCAATTCGATCCAAAGCTATTGTCCTGTTCCAACATTGCATGGTTAATAAAGTCTCAATGCAAGAAATTTCCCTGTTTCCATTTCCAGTATCTTGAGAGCTTAAGCTTTAGCTATGTCCCTGAGCATCTACGCAGTCAATACTGAAAACGGAATCGAAATCCCCTTCTTTGATGTGGGAGTCGCCGCTGGTGACCCATCTTATGTATCCGAATATTTTCCGGATACCATCAACCTTTCCCATGAATTAGTAGCTAATCCTAAAGCGACCTTTTGCGTTCGGGTTAGCGGTCAGTCTATGGTGGGAGCCGGAATTGATGATGGGGATCTCCTAATCGTAGACAAAGAATTGGAAGCTAAAGAGGGGCAAATCATTCTCGCCGTTATCAATGGTGATTATACGGTTAAGCGACTGATTAAGAAATCAGACGCCTATTACCTTCAGCCCGAAAATCCGGCTTTTGAACCTTTGCGCATCACCACTTTTATGGACTTCCGGATTTGGGGAGTAGTTACCGGACTCATCAAGAAACTTAAATAAATCACCTACTTTTGCCACGCTTTTGGTCTGTAATGGTTTAACCATTAGAGTTAAAAGGGAATCCGGTGTGAATCCGGGACTTTTCCTGAAGCTGTAATTCTCAATACTTTTTAGCATTAGCCACTGCCTTAGCGGGAAGGCGTTAAAAAGGAGATAAGTCAGAAGACCTGCCATCAGCACATACTTATTTGCTTTCAGGATAAAGGCAATAAGGCTTGCATGCTCATTGAAAAATGCCAGCATCTCGCTTTACTTTTCCCTGGAAGTTTTTTGTTCAACCTTTAATTCATGATTTTCATGAGCAAAAAACTATTCCTTGGGCTGCTGATCATAAACCTTCTGGTCCAGCCCCTTTCAGCCCAATTTTCTTTTTCAGAAGTACAATTCTGGATTGGTTCCGGAACCGATTCCACCCTATTGGTAATCGACTTTAATGATGGAACTACCGATTCCTCCTACGCCTGGGGTTATGTCTATTCAGGCAATGAAACCGGAGAAGATCTGCTCAATGCTGTAGCGGCCGCCGATGCCAACCTAAGCATTGCTGCGGCCGGTGGCTTCCTGAATGACGTGATCTACGGACAACATTCCGGTATTGGCGGTCAGCCCGATTATTGGAGCACCTGGAGTGGTAGCGATACCGCCAGCTTAGTTATGAACTCAGGTTTGGCTACTCCCTTGGTGGATGGTGAATGGTTTGCCCTGAGCTATACAGATTTTAGTCCGGCCACAGTTCCAGGAGTACCCATCGCAGCTTTCAATCCGGAGAGTTTCGACTTTTCTCAAGTTGATCAATGGATTGGTAGTGGTAGCGATAGTATGGCCTTATTCATTGACTTTCAATTAGCCGATTCAGGGCAAGTGGTATTCGGATACCTCTTTAACGATTCAGTACAAGCTTCGCAAATCCTTCAAGATCTGGATCAAGCCATTGCTACATTGACCGTTAACGCAGGCTCCTTCCTCAATGATATTAGTTATCAAAACTGGTCCGGATTAGGTGGTCAGCCTAATTATTGGAGCACCTGGAGCGCCACTAATGTTGGAAACTGGTATATGAATGCGGGTATTGGCAGCTATGTAAAGGCCGGTGAGCTATTCGGTTGTTCCTATACTGATTTCGCCCCTGCCCTGCGTCCGCGCGTTCCTGGCTCAGATTCGGGTATTGGTTTGGATGAAACAGAGCTGCTGCAATTCGCTATCTATCCTAATCCTGCCCAAGATTATTTGAACATCAGCAGTGAGCAGAATGGCCACTTACAAGTTTACAATCAACAAGGAGCCTTAATAGTAAGTCAGTTATTTGATGGGCAAGCCCGACTTGATTTAAGCGATTGGACTGCCGGCCTCTATTTCGTGCATTTAAATGGACATAGCCAAAGGCTGATTATCCTTTAATGCGCAGCCTCGCATTCTATATAATCTTGAGCATGGCCCTGGGATTGCAAGCGCAGTCGCCAGGGCCTTATGCCCCAGCTGCTGGTCAGCTTGGGTCCACCGCTATACATAAAGACAGCAGTCTGATTGCTACCTGGGCCCAATCGGTACAAATCCAAAGAGGTTATCTCGACATTGCCGATAAAAGCCAAGGCCTGGTTAGTCATGGTGATAGTGCCGATGCCCTCGGATATGCTAATGGACAGGTAATTAGCCTGGGGGATAGTGGCATGGCTACCTATTATCTCAGTCCAGGCATTATTGACGGACCAGGTTCGGAATTCGCCATTTTCGAAAATAGCTTTAGTGATGTTTTCCTGGAATTCGCCTTTGTAGAAGTAAGCTCCGATGGTCAGAATTTTGAACGCTTTCCGGCCCAAAGCCTTTTAGATACCAGCCTACAAACCGGGGCCTTTGGAGCCAGTGATCCGACTAAGGTGCATAATTTGGCCGGGAAATACCGTGCCGACTTTGGGGTACCTTTCGATTTAGCGGAAATCAATTTGCAAGACAGCATTCGCTATATCCGGATTGTTGATGTGATTGGCAGCATTCAAGGCAATTGGGCCACACGCGATGCCCAAGGTCGCATAATTAATGATCCCTACCCCACCGACTTTGCTTCCGGCGGTTTTGACCTAGATGCTTTAGCCTTGCTTTATCCCAGTAGTCTAGCATTCGAAAATCTAAAATTGTCGCAGATTGCACCTTATCCCAATCCGACTCAAAACAGAATTGCAGTCGAATCAGCCTTAAGCTTGAAATTGTATAACCTCCAAGGGCAATTTCTTAAAGCAGAAAAAGGCGAGCTTATCAATCTGGATGAATTCCCCAATGGACTCTATATCTTAGAAGCTCAATTGAGTTCCCATCAAGCGCAAAGCTTCCGTATTCAAATTCAGAAATGAGAATCAAGGCCTGCTTTATTGCTTTACTAATTAGCCTCGGTGCCTTGCAGGCTCAGGATTCCAATGCTACCCGATTCATGATCACCGAAGTTACAGTGGTCAGACATTTCTTGCGAATTGCTCCAGAAGAAGCACATCGCTTGGTTCAATTAGGAAGCGATAGCCTAAAGAAGTTCCAGGCTTTTAATTTGGCTGAAGCCCTGAAAGAGCAGACCAATCTTTTTGTGAAATCCTATGGCGCCAATGGCGTTGCCACCTTAAGCATTCGAGGTACAGGTGCCAATCACTCCAAGGTATACTGGAATGGCTTGGATATTAGCCCCCCCAATTTGGGTCTGATGGATTTGAGTTTGATACAAAGTCATGGTGGGGATAATCTGGAATTGAGCTATGGCACAGGCGCTCACGCTTATGGAGCGGGAAATTTGGGAGCGGGTTTACTTATTAATTCCTATCCTGATTACCGAAAAAGCTTTCAGCAAAACTTGCGTATTTCCAGTGGTAGCTATGGCAGGCAGCAATATGATTATTCCAGCGAATACGGACCCCAAAATTTGAAAGCCCAAAGCGCTGTTTCTTTTGGTAGCTTGGAAAATAATTTCAAATACCGCAATCCCGGGGAAAGTAGTCGACTTCATCAATGGCAGAATGCCGACTTCCAGCAATTGCATTTAAAACAAAACCTTTATTGGCGACAAGAACTTCGCAATCTATTCACATTAAAGGCCTGGTATAATCAGACTTACCGTCAGATACCCCCGAACTCCCTTAACAATGGTGCGCTCTACGATCGGATGGCCGATGACAATTTCTACCTTACCGGGGATTTTCAGCGGAACTATGCCAACAATGACCATCTCTATGCCCAAATCGGCTGGGTACGCTCCAGTAATCGTTTTCAATTGGCTTCCGCCGAAAGGCCCGATCGCAATGATTACCAATCTTTCCAGGCGCAAGTACGCTTTAAGCCTTTAAAAGACCAGAAATTGAAATGGGAAGCAGCGTGGCAAAGTCGCTATGATGAAGCGCAATCGGATTCCTATCAAGGTATTAAGAGTCGTCTTTCCAATGCCTTGTATGGTCGCGCAAAATTTGATTGGAAGGAAAGGTGGTGGTCTTCCCTGCAAATGAGGGCTGAGCATTATGATGAGCAAATAGCACCGCTTACCGGAAGCATTAGCACTGCCTATCAGTGGAATTCCGCCCATAATACCTACCTCAGCTTTGGGCGCAATTACCGCTTGCCCAGCTTAAATGATCTGTACTGGATACGAGCAGGGAATCCCGATTTAAAAGCCGAAGAAAGTTTTACCGCCGAATGGGGCTTAGAAGGCCGTGATTCTATCGGCAACTGGCAAATGCATTGGCAGGGAAGCATTTATTGGATTTATGTAGACAATTGGATTCAATGGACTCCTGATGCCGGAATTTGGCGACCTCAAAACTTAAAAACGGTACAGAACTATGGTTTGGAAGCCAGCTTTCGGCTGCAAAAATACTGGGGCCAATGGCGCAGTGCTTTAAAGTTGGGATATCAGTATTTACAAAGTCAAAATCTGGAAAATGAGCAAGAACCGGAGCTCAATTATAAATACCTGGCCTACAATCCATCGCACAGCCTAAATACCGGTTTACAAGTGACTTACAAGACTTGGACTTTAAACTACCAGGTTAACTATACCGACCGTTATTTCTTGGATGAGGCCAATTCCTATTATTTGCCGGGCTACACTTTACAGGACTTGCAATTGAGCTATAAATGGATGCGTTCTGCCCATCAAATTCGATTCAGCTTCAGCTTGCATAATTTGGCGGATATCGACTATCAAGTAATTGCCTGGCGACCAGAGCCCGGCCTGAATTATAGATTTGGAATACAATGGCGATGGGAAAAAAGCTAAGTCTATTCATTGTTCTGGCCCTTCTCTCTGCTGCTTGCCAAAAGGAATTTGGTCCACAAGCGGTAAATGGCGGTATGGTAGTTCCGGATTCCACGTCTGTGGTCATTGTCAACGAAGGCAATTTCATGTGGGGCAATGCCGGCATTGGCCAGTATGATCCTGAAGAAAAAAGCTATGAGGACGGACTTTTTCAGAGCGCTAATAACAAAGTTCTGGGCGATGTTTTACAGGAAGTCCATGAAATTGGAGATCGCTATTACCTAGTACTCAATGGCTCCAATAAAATTTTGATTTGTACCAAAGACTGGCAGGAAATCAAATCCATTGATGCAAATGGTGCCCCTCGAAATCTCTATTTCTGGCAACAGAGCTTATGGCTTAATGATCTGTATTTAAATACGATCAGCCACTATGATACTGAGGGAAATCTCCTTGGCGAATTCAATAGTTCGAAGCCCTCCTTCAAAATTCTCGATTGGCAAGATAAACTGATCCTGGCCCAAAAACGAAAGTTGGAAGCCTATAATCTATCAGGCGACAGCCTTTATAGCCTGGCTAGTTTCAGTCAAGATTTAGTAGACCTCATTGTCTTTCAGAATGCCTTGTACTTGGCTTTCGCCGATGGTCGTTTGGAGCGTTGGGCAGATCCCGATTCCAATCGGATTTTAGTGGAGCAAATTGCAATTGAAAGTGGCAGCTTAGTCCTTAATCCCAATCATGCTGAGTTCTTCAGTTATGATGGCGAACATATTCGAGCCCATCATTTTAATGGAGCTTTTCAAAGTGAGATCATCACCAGCCTGGAATGTCAAAACTTCTATGGTCTGGATTTTCATGCAGCTTCCTCCTCCTTATACCTCTTCGATGCCCGCCAATTTGTGCAACCGCATTCGGTGCGTCGCATTGACCGTACTAGCGGAGCTCTACTTGATGAATTTAGAGCAGGGGCTTTGCCGAATGGATTGGTGAGGGAGTGGTAGTTGGTCGTTCGTAGTTGGGAGGTCAGAGAAATTAGACCTTAGACAATAGACGTTAGAGTTTTTGGGGACAAGAAAACTTGTGTATCTACCTATTAAAATTCTTGAATTTAACCGCAGAGAAGCAAAGAGGCTAAGGTGCGCAAAGTATCTCCGTGAACCTCCGCGTCCTCTGTTTCTCGAGCGTAGCGGGCGGTGAAGAAACTGGTAATTTAAGGCCAGAGAAATTAGACCTTAGACAATAGACGTTAGAGTTTTTGGGGACAAGAAACCTTGTATAGCTTCCAAGTATTTAACCGCAGAGAAGCTAAGAGCGCAAAGTATCACCCAATACTTCTCTGTGAACCTCCGCGTCCTCTGTTTCTCGAGCGCAGCGGGCGGTGAAAAAACTGGTAATTGAAGGCCAGAGAAATTAGACCTTAGACAATAGACGTTAGAGTTTTTGGGGACAAGAAACCTTGTATAGCTTCCAAGAATTTAACCGCAGAGATGCAAAGAGCGCAAAGTATCACCCAATACTTCTCTGTGTACCTCCGCGTCCTCTGTTTCTCGAGCGTAGCGGGCGGTGAAGAAACTGGTAATTAGTAGTTCGTAGTTGGTCGTTCGTAGATTGGAGACAAGAAACCTTGTATAGCTTACTATTTAACCGCAGAGAAGCTAAGAGCGCAAAGGTTCGCAAAGATCCTCTTTGTGTACCTCCGCGTCCTTTGTGGCTCCCTGCCTGCCGGTAGGCGGGTAGCGCAGCGGGCGGTGAAGCAACCCAACCTACACAAACAACAAAACCAAAGCAAATACCAGCCCTACCGCCGTGTAAATCAATCCTTTCTTAAAGATATCCGTACCGGGGAAGTACATCCAAAAGGCAGATAGCACAAAGAAGAGGAGGCTAATCCCAAAGAAGATGTTTAGGAAGGCTAAAGGTCTACTGCTGGTTGCTTTATGCAGATGCGTCATTTTATCTAAAAAGAAAGGGAGTTCCTTCTTGCTATACTTCGCCTCGCCGGTAGCTTGATTGTACTGTCCATCGCGGAAATAAATCATTCCGTTTTCTTCCTTCTCCGCACGGAAACGACGCATCTTTAGGGCTTCCCCCAATTGCTCTGCACCTAATCCTGCGGGTAACTTTTCTTCAAAATGCTCTACCTTCTTAAAGGCATCGGTATCTCTAAAAATGAGCACAATACCACTGATGGCGTAGATCGCCATAATTCCGGCCAGGAAAAAGCCTAAATAGCGGTGCCAAACCCGCATTTTTTGATGCACTTTCATCTTGTTTTCTAAAGCTAAATCTATTAATGTCGGCGACCACCGTTGTACGACATGGCTTCGCCCTTTCCAAAGCTGTAACTAAAGCCCAGGGTTATAAACCTCCCTCGCTGCGAAAAACTGTAGGCATAGAAGTCCGTTTGATATACCCTACTCTCCTGAATGCGGGAGGCAAAAATATCGCGCACACTTAAATTCACTACGCCCTTACCATCCCATAGTTTTTTACGTACACCAATATCAGCAAAGGCAAAACCGCTTTGCTCGCCTTGCACCGTTTTATAAGCCGATTCGTAATTACCACTCAGCTCTAAATCAAATCCGGCCGGTAGCTTAATCTTACTAGTAATCCTAGTATTCCACTTATCGCCCCGGAAGCTGAAATCCTGATCTTGAAAAACCCCTTCCCGACTGAAATAGCCATAATTAAAATCCCCATTAATCGCCAACCACTTTAAGGGATTATACTTGCCATTAATCTCCAGGCCAGTCTGATTACGAGTACCCACATTCACGGGCATAGTGGTATTCACATTATCCTCAAAGAAGCTTACCCGATCCACTACATCAGTAGTATACAAATGGTAAAGACTGGTATTCAGAGAGAGATTTTCGAAAAGCCAGATTCCGGTTATTTCATAGGAATCACCAAATTCGGGCTGCAAATCCGGATTACCTCTACGAATATTATAGTTGTTTCGAATATTAAAGAAAGGGTTCAAATCCCATAAACGCGGCCGAAAGATGCGACGTGAGTATCCGGCCTGCATGGAGAATCGCTGCGATATTTTATAGGAACTATGAACGGTGGGAAACCAATTGGCATAATCCTGTCGATTGGCTTCATTGGTGGTTGTAAGCAAGGTATTCAATAGTGTATGCTCATAGCGCAGTCCTAATTTCAATCCCCACTTCTTACCTTCATAAGCAGCGGTGCTATAGACCCCAAATACCCCTTGATCGTATTCAAAATTGTTGGTAAGGCTGCTGTCAATACTATATCCGCTACTCGTATTATTTAGGACCTGGTAGTCATTTCCCACATCATTTTGTTCGTACAAGGCTCCGGCTTCCAAGCTAAAAGCTTTGGTAATTGGATTCGTGTAATCCAGCTTGTAGACAAAGCTGCGATCAAAAAAGCTGGTTTCGGTGCGTTGATTGGGTGCGACATCACTACTAGCAATCGGGGTATTCAAAAACTGAGAATTTAGGCTTTTCCCAAAAAACCGACCTAAGGTGCTGATCAATAATTTATGATCCTCATGGTTTTTAAACTGCTTCTCATATTGCAGATCGTACTGATATTTAGGGTTGGTGGCACTGGTTTCTTCCGTACGTCGGTATTCTGATAATAGGCTGCCATTGGCATCACTTAGGCGAAAATCGGTTTCCGAAGGCTGATCTTCAATTTCATAAGCAAAGCTTCCCGAAAGGGTTAGCACATTCCAATCATTAATATGATAGTCAGTACCTAAGGTGATATTGTAGAAATTCTCATTGCGGTATTCAGTGCCTTCGTTATAAACCTCAGTACCATCATTAAGATTGCGGTTCAAGCTCTCATTAAAGCGTGGCATGGAACGATAGCCTACGCCAAATTGGGTGAAGAAATTGAAGTTCTCCGTGCGTCGGTTTAAACTCACCCCGACCGAATGATTATCGGGAATTCCGGTATTTAACGATACCGAGCCATTAAAGCCCTTTTTCTCTTCTTTCTTGAGTATGATATTGATGATACCACTGGTTCCCTCGGCTTCATATTTGGCGGAAGGATTGGTAATCACCTCAATGCTTTCAATCATATCAGCCGTTATGGTACCCAGAGCATTGGAACCTTCTTCCGATAAAACTGAGGGCTTTCCATTGATGAGAATCTGCACCCCGGTATTGCCCCTCAAGCTTATTTGTCCTTCGATATTCACATTTACCGAAGGTACATTCGACAGTACATCCAAGGCCCCCATGCCGGTGGTATTTAAATCCTTACCCACATTAAAAACCCGCTTGTCCAGCTTAAATTCCATGGCCGACTTTTCAGCGGTCACTTCTATCTCATCCAGGCTTTGACTGTTTTCCTTCAGGTAAATCACTCCCAGCCTGACCACAGATGATTGGGGATTATAATTTCGAATTTGAAGCGACTGATAACCCATAAAGCTAATTTCCAAATAGAAATCCGTCTCTTTTGTCGTCAAATCAAAGATCCCGTCTGCATCTGTGGTCACCCCATCCTTTACCCTTCCTTCTACTGAATCAACCAAAGCAACGGAAGCGTAAGGAATTGGACTTTTACTGAGAGCATCGGCAACTTGCCCCTCAATTCGAATTTCAGATTGACTCCATAAGCCAAGGGGGCTTAGGCTAAAAATCACTCCTAAAACAAATAGTATCGAAATCCGATTGATTGCCATCGTATGAAAAAAATTACCCCCCAAAGAACCGAGCTTTTCCGTGACTATTAAAATAGAATCCGGTGAACGACCAGAGCAGACCTCCCAACTACCATATTGCCCGAAAAACGGTTGATGGACCTTAAAGATCAGCCGTTTGCCGATTGGTCGGAGCAAGACTTGAAATTGTTTATAGCTTTACTTTGTGAAATTGCAATTTAGAAGTCATAAACGCTCTTGGGAGCTGATTTTTCAAGTGGCCTTGCATGCCATGGTCTTCGTTTTTTATGCTTTCGATCGTGAAGGTTGGAAACAAGAAACACAGGTAAAAAGCCATGAGGTCTTCTTCTTTTTGAACTATGCCCTTACGGCCGCCATTATCAATTATGTTCTTCTCCCCAAATTGCTTTACCGAAAAAAGTACCTGGCCTTTAGTATTGCCATTTTGGTTTTATTGGGCCTGGTTATGGCCATTGAAGAAGGCATTCTAGAGCAAATCTTTTTCCCGAATACCCGAGGCACCCATTTTCCTGGCGTATTCCGTACCCTAACCGATTTACTCCCTACCATTACCATTCTTACCGGCTTTAAATTCGCCTGGGATGCCCTCACGAAACAACGAGAATTGGAAGAACTGCAAAACCTGATCAAGGAAAGTGAGCTACAGTTTCTGAAATCGCAAATCAATCCCCATTTTCTCTTTAATAACCTGAATAATATTTATGCCCTGGCCCTGGAAAAGTCGGATAAAACCGCCACAGTATTGCTCAAATTATCGGGAGTAATGCGCTATATGCTCTATGAAGCTCAAGCGAAGTTTGTACCACTAAGTCGGGAGGTGGAGCAAGTTGAAAACTTCATTGAGCTGAGTGAAATGCAAATGGAAGAAAGGGGAAAATTATCCTGGTCCAAAGAGCTAGCCTCCGATCAATATCGCATTGCCCCTTTAATTCTCTCCGTTTTTGTTGAAAATGCTTTTAAGCACAGCTTAGCCAGCCTCAGTGAGGCCATTGATATTGCAATCAGTTTGCGGCTTTCGCCGGAAGGCGATTTACACTTTAGCTGCTGCAATAATTTCGGGGAGCTGTCTAATACCGAAGATCTAAAAGGCGGTATTGGCCTGCAAAATGTGCAAAAGCGCTTGGAGCTTCTTTATCCCGATCAACATGAATTAAAGATAAATGAAGGTGCGGGTAAATATTGCGTGGATCTTAAACTTAAACTGAGTGCTCAGTCATGAAGTGCATTATCGTTGAAGATCAAATCCCCGCCCAGCGCATCCTAAAACATTATTTGCAGGATTTTCCGGAATGGCAATTAGTAGCCAGCTTCACCGATGCCTTGCAGGCCAAGGAGTTTTTGCAAAAGGAGGAGGTAGATTTAATTTTTCTCGACATCCACTTGCCACGACTTTCAGGCATGGATTTTTTACGCAATCTGAAAAAGCATCCGGCGGTAATCCTTACCACTGCTTTTCCGGATTATGCCTTAGAGAGCTATGAGTTTAAGGTAATCGACTACCTGATGAAGCCCATTGCCCCGGAGCGCTTCGCCCAGGCGATGGAAAAGTATCATTCCCTTTACAAAAAGGCTGAATCTGACTTTTCCTTTTTCGTGAAAAGCGGCTACGAAAAGATTGCGGTAAGTACAAAGGACTTGATTTATATCGCTACCGATATGGACTATACCGAGCTGCATCTTAATGATAAAACCGTGCTCAGCAAGGAAACCTTAAACCATTGGGAGCAGAAATTAGAGGACCACGGCTTTCAGCGTATCCATAAATCCTACCTCATCAATTTGGAGCAAATACTGGAGGTATACAGCAATGCCGTAGTTCTAAAAAGCGCACAGGAAATCCCCATTGGTCGGGCTTATAAGGAAGCTTTTAGAAGGCGTTTGGAATCTTGATTAGCGATTGATTTCCAATGCCCTGGAATTGCCTTATAATTAACTCAAACTGAGCAAGAGAATTAAAACCTTCTCGGCAAGAAAGAAATTAAGGAAAGGAGATGCTGAGCATTTTTAAATAAAAGCCAGTCAGCAGACACCGAGTCTAAGCTTGACCTATCCAAGCCGATTACTTAATCTTTGGGTGAAGAATAGCTGGATAAAATTAACTCGATTTCTTCCTCTTCCAGACTAAAAGGATAAGCAATTTGCGAGATTAATTTCCGATGTTCAATATGCTTGAGGATACTGCTGTTTTGAAAAACCATATGGATATTATCAATCAATGTAGGCTTGACTCTCTCTAAGGGCGGGAAACCAAAATTCTGCACCGCCTCAGCTGCAGTTCTCCCCCATTTTTTATCTCCTTCTAAATAAAAGGCCAAGCATAAATCATCCAAGGCCTTATTGGTAATGTGACTGGAAATCAGCTCTAAGCCTTTAGCGTCATCCGGATCCACTTTCGAAGCTTTAAAGCGCATTAGAATTGTATGAGTTACGTATCGCTTAGCGGATTCGTCGAGGTTATTTGTATTCATTTGAGATAAAAATATGTGGGAGAGTAAGGTGGAGTATTTAACGAATACAATTAAAGCAAAGCTTTCACCACTTCATCAATTTAATAGATATAAATGTTCTGATAAGAATTCTCGTTTCGCCGCCACCCACAGAATCATCACCCAAGGTAAAATCAATGCTAAAATTACCGCAATACCTTTAATAACCCTTAACCACTTAGGTTCAAAGGCCCAATATTGACTATACTCTTCAAATCTAGTCCTATGTTTTTTCTTTGCTAATACAGTAAAAAGAATAAAGGGAGGTATAATGAGGTACTTAAGCCAAGAAGGCTTGGAAATTTCATTTATGCTAAAAAAAATAAAGCTTACCAGAAAAGCGATAATCATAAAGAGAACAGTTTTGATCATTCCAATAGCAATAATTGAGGTAATTCCCTCATTGCCATCCCATTTCAAATAAGCTTTGGTAAGTCGGTAGTAGATATACTCAAAGAAAAAATTCAAGGTCCAGGTTTATTTTTATTCGCAGGCAGAAAAAGTAAAAGCGAATGGTAGATTAAAATTCATTTCAAGCGGATCACAGCTGGGTTCTTTTTAGGCGCAAAGCTAATTCTTTGGGTAATCCGTAAATTTATTCGCTAAAATAGACCTTCCCTTTGTTTCCATTTTAAATACTTCCCAGCTAAGTAACCCTCTGACTCGTATGACTGCACTACCCAAATTTCATGAGACCTTCATCCCCATCCTCAATACTCTTCAACAAGAAGGAGCTTTGAAAAGCCGTACGCTGGCCAGCATGGTTCGGGATCAATTTTACCATCATTTGTCTCCCGAATTACTACAAGAGAAAACCAGTTCCGGGGCTAATGTTTTATTGGATCGTATCCTCTGGGGAAAATCCTATTTGAAGATGGGCAAATTCGTGCAGTATCCCAGTCGGGGTAAGGTAGAAATCACTCCTAAAGGGGAATTAGCCTTAAAGTCCGGAAAACTCAGCCTAGCCGAGCTCAAGGATGACCCTGATTTTCGGGCTCATCAGAATTCGGTTGCAGCCAAAGGGGCAAAGGATAAGTTAGATGAAGCCAATCTCGATTCTGCTTCACCTCAAGACCTAATCGATTTCGGTATTTCCAAGATTAAATCGGAAACCCAAGTTGAACTCCTAGAGCGATTAAAGGAACTGGATCCCTATTATTTTGAAAAGCTTGTACTCCAATTGCTGCAGCGCATGGGTTATGGTGACTTTAGGGAAACCCCAAAATCCGGTGATGGTGGGATCGATGGCATCATCAACGAAGACAAGCTGGGATTGGAAAAAATTTATACCCAAGCGAAACGCTACAACAATTCTAATGTTCGGGAAACGGATATTCGCAATTTTATTGGCGCCATGAGTGGCGATACCCGTAAAGGTATTTTCATCACTACTTCTTCTTTTGATGCCAAGGCCATTCAAAAGGCCAAGGAAGCGCATCATTCCATTATTCTGATCGATGGAGCTCGATTGGTAAGCCTAATGTATGAGTACAATGTGGGCGTGCAAATCAAAGAGACTTACAAGGTTAAAGAAATTGACAATGACTTTTTTGAGGAAGGCTGATAATTCAAACCATTAATTTTCAAGGAAAACGGTCCGAAACTTTAGGGAGGAATAAATTAGCTTCTCCCTAGATTCACGGCTATATTTCTACCTAAATGCTAATTACTAGCTTTTATAATAATTTCCGGTAATTCTATTTTCTTAGGCAGGTTTTCAAAGAAGTCTTCGCTTAATTGTATTTCCTCACCCGAATAATTGGTCACATGATATATCTTTCGAGAATAGGCAAGCGAAGCACCAAATGGATCCTTTTCATCAATCAAAACGGAATAGCTATTTGACTGCCTAAAATTGAACTCCAGTCCCTCCATTGGGTTTTCAATCAATTCGGCAAATTCCAATTCTGTAGTACTTAGCGACATCGAAAAAGGATCTTTAGATTCCTTATCCTTCTTCCATTCGTTTTCAATGTGCTGCTCAACAATTAATATCTGAGTCGAATCATATTCAATTAGTCTAACCCACAGGCCCTCCACATTCTCTAATGGCTCAGTTACATGTAGAATTACTGAATCCGTTTTATATACCTTACCGTTGAACTCAAATAAAAAAGGACCTACCTGAAAATCACCCGTATCATTTACTTGAATTTCTCGAGCGTAATTTGAAAAGGCAGAATTGCCCTTTAACTCCAATTCAGGCGCTAAGGTTTCCTTTATATGTTCCTCAATAAAATTAAGCTTAAGGGTTATTGTTATACTTTGTCCAAGCCGGGGTTCTGTATAATTTGTCTTTAGGCGTATGCTTTGAGCATTTGCACTCAATAAACCAGCAAAAACTAAAATCGGTAGGAAATACTTTTTCATTTAATAATATTATTAATCACATCATGAAAATTTAGGCCGTAAGCATAAAACGGAATATTTTCCAGTCTAAACAAATCATTCCCTAGTCCCTTGTTAATTCATTCGCAATCATCTCGGCCTGTTTCAAAACAGTTTCAGTAGCCAATTTTTGCATATCCGGTGGATAACCGAATTGACGTAAGGTTCGCTTAATAATGACTTTCAATTTTGCCCTAACACTTTCTTTAATAGTCCAGTCGATCGATGCATTTTGCCGAACACGTTCGGTTAATAGCACCGCTAATTCTCGCAGTTTTTCTTGCTGCATGAGTTGTTTAGCGGAATCGTTGTTAGCTACAGCGGTATAAAAGGCATATTCATATTCATTTAGACCCAGCTTTTGGGCTTCATTGTCCATGTTCACGATTTCCTTACTCAGGTTAATAAGTTCGTCCATAACCTCAGCTGCGGTCAAAATCTTGTTGTGATACCTCTTAATGGAGTTCTCCAACATTTCTTTCAGTGACTTAGTCTTAACCAAGTTCTTTTTGGAACGTGCCTTAATCTCATCATTGAGCAGCTTTTTCAGAACCTCAAGGGCCACATTCTTGTGTTTCATTCCTTTAAGTTCCAACAGGAAGTCTTCAGATAGAATAGAGATATCCGGTTTTTTGATTCCTGCAGCATCAAAGACATCAATTACTTGTTCAGAAACCAATGCTTGATCTATCACCTGGCGAATGGTGGTCTCAATTTCATCATCCGGTCTGCCAGAACCTTTTCCTTCAAACTTGGCTAATCGTGCTTTTACCGCCTGGAAAAAAGAAACCTCCTCTTTCACATCCAATGCTTGCTCATGAGGTATGGCAATTGCAAATGCTTTGGAAAGGGCAGTTACTTCATTGATATATCTTTTCTTTCCATCTTCTAAACCAAGAATATGTTCTTCGGCTTCTAATATCATAGAAAGCTTTTGACCCGTTTCTGCTTGAAAAAAGTCTTCATAAGGGAAGCCGCTATACATCTGTGCTACGACTTCCAATTTTTCCAGCATTAATTCAACAGCTTGGGCTTGGGCATTAGCTGGATCCCCTTTACCACCTGCGTCTGAATAAAACGAAAGTGCTTTTTTCAAATCTGAGGCAACGCCCAAATAATCAACTACCAAGCCGCCAGGTTTATCTTTATACACTCGGTTAACCCTTGCTATAGCTTGCATCAGGTTATGACCTTTCATTGGTTTATCAATGTAAAGCGTATGCAGGCTAGGCGCATCAAAGCCTGTAAGCCACATATCACGAACTATTACCAATTTTAGTTCATCGTCCGGGTTTTTCATTCGATCGGCCAGGATTCTTCTTTGCTGCTTTGTGGTGCGATACCCTTGCATTTCGGGGCCATCGGAAGATGAAACAGTCATAACAACCTTTATTACTCCTTTATCAAGATCCTTAGAGTGCCAATCGGGTTTTAAGCTGATAATTTCCTCATATAATTCAACGGCAATTCTTCTGGACATGGTCACTATCATTCCTTTGCCTTCAAATACTTCTTGGCGCTGTCCAAAATGCTGAATGATGTCCTGGGCTACATTCTTGATACGGTTTTCGCTGCCGATCAAAGCTTCCAGCTGTGTCCATTTTGCTTTGGCCTTTTGGGTTTCGGTGAGTTCTTCTCCATCTAACTCATCATCCAGCTCCTCTACCAGTTTCTTTCCTTCTTCGCTCAAGTTCACTTTTGCCAAACGACTTTCGTAGTAAATGCGAACGGTGGCACCATCTTCTACCGCCTGGGCAATATCATAGACGTCAATGTAATTTCCGAAAACAGCTGGTGTATTTACATCGGTGCTTTCAATCGGAGTTCCGGTAAAACCGATATATGTGGCATTAGGTAGAGCATCACGCATGTACTTAGCAAAGCCGTACACTGTCTTCTTACCTATTACATTACCCTGTTCATCTCTGTCATCTACAGTTTTGGCTTTAAAACCGTATTGGGTTCGATGGGCTTCATCCGCGAGGACAAGAATATTCTCGCGCTTAGAAAGCGTTTCATATACATTGCCTTCATCAGGTGAAAATTTTTGAATGGTAGTGAAAATTACTCCGCCAGAAGCTACTTTCAGTTTTTCCTTTAAATCGTTGCGATTCGCAATCTGTTTGGGTTCTTGCCGTAAAAGCTGTGTAGAAGAGGCAAAAGTGTCAAAGAGTTGATCATCCAAATCATTTCGATCAGTGATAACAATTACCGTAGGGTTATCCAAGGCTAAAACAATTTTACCCGTGAAAAACACCATGGAAAGAGACTTACCACTTCCCTGGGTATGCCAAAGCACCCCGCCTTTCCTGTCGCCTTTAACTTGCGATTTCACCCCAGGAAGGCCATAATTTTCTGGGGGCTCCTCCACCATTAAATTGGGACTATCTCTTTCTAATGTGTAACCTGTTGCTCTAATAGCAGATTCCACCGCCCGGTTTACAGCATAATATTGATGGTAAGCAGCTAATTTTTTAACGGTTGAAATAGTAGTTACTCCCGTTTTAGCATCTTCCTTTTTCGACTTCTCAAAAACAATGAAGTGTCGAACCAAATCCAGTAAAGTTTTTTTATTAAGCATACCATTGATGAGCGTTTCCAATTGCCCTACCAAATGCGATGCTTCTTCTTTGCCATCTGCCGATTTCCAAGTCATAAATCGACTCATACCCGATGAAAGAGTTCCTGCCCTGGCCTCTAAACCATCAGATATAACCGAAAATGCATTGTACGTGAATAAACTTGGAATTACTGCTTTGTAGGTTTCTATCTGACGGAAAGCTGATTTTATAGTCGCGTTTTCATCAACTGCATTCTTAAGTTCGATAACCACCAATGGAATACCATTGACGAATAGAATAACATCCGGTCGTTTGTTAATACCATCTTCTACAATAGTAAACTGGTTGGCAACAACAAAGTCGTTGTTTTCGGGAGTATTGAAATCAATTAACCAAACCAAATCACCTCTTTGCTGACCTTCTTTTTGATAGCTAACTTTAATTCCTTCGGTTAATAGTCGATGAAAACTTTCATTATTAGACAATAACTCGGGGGAATGGATACGATGAATTTCCTTGATGGCTTCTTCTTGGGCAGATGGAGGTACAGTGGGATTTATCCTTCCCACCGCTTCTGCCATGCGACGGGTGAGCAATAAATCTTCGTATCCGCTCCGCTCCGGGTGTTCGCCATCATGAGCAATGCTTGGGGCATAGATGTACTCATAACCCAAAGTTTCCAACAGTTTAATGGCAAAATCCTCTATGCTATGTTCGGTAATTCTTGTCATAATTTTCTAAAGGACAAATTGTCTTTTAAACTGTCCTTTACAAAGGATCGCCACTGATTCACTAAAATTAAAGGACAGAATGTCTTTAAGAATGTCCTTTAGTTTCATTTCATTAAACGATACTTGGTCCATCTTCTTTCTCCTTCTTTAATAATTAGCCCTTTGTCCGTCAAATCACTAAGTCTTCTTTGAGCAGTCTTAGCCGTTATCCCAAACTTTTTAGCATAATCATTTACAGTAATAGGTTCATTGGCCTGAATAAATTGAATACCCTCTTTGTCCTGTGTGGATAGGTCCGAAACCTCACTATCTATCACTTTTGGTAAAGCTTCCGCACTTCTCGCAAAGGCAAGCTCCAACACATTTCCCTTTAAATCAATTACAGGTAGCGGAAATCCTTTTTCTGAAAGGGACTTCATACTTCTTAATCCTATTCCTCTTTGTTCGGCCAGTCCCATCCTGTTGTACACATACATCACTTTTGGGTTTCTACTCACAGATGGCAGGTCAAGAGTTCTAATATCAGCCAATGTCAATGGTGGCATTGGTAGCCCCGGACTTTTAATCACAATTTTGTCGCTATTAACAAAAAGGTAATTGGTAGAAGAAGTGATACTGTAATCTCTGTGAATAATAGCGTTCGCAATAGCTTCACGCAATATGTCTAAAGGAAAATCAGCAGTTGAAATACGCTTCGCCGAAGTTCGATCAATGGTCAGTTTCAATGCCTTATCCGAAACGTAATCAAATACTCTTCTTAGTTGCGTAGAAACAGGCCCACCAAAATCTTCAATTTCAGTTGACCCATCTGGATATTCAATTTCTACTTTGAAAATGGTGTGTGGTAAAAGCTCGTCCACCTTATCCCCAAACAAGATCATCCCCATATTGGTAGGTGTAATCCCCTTTTTGCTTTCCTCCGCCAAACCAAAAGAGACGGCCCATTGGTTAAAATCTTTTGATGGATAAGAAAATCCAGCAACTGAATTGGCAATAAACTCTTGAATTGCGCTGTTTGAAAACTGCTGAATATTGGTGCCAACAACAGGCTTTTTCGCGTACTCTTTTTCCGGTTTTGCTCTTCCTTCTTTTTCTATCCGTAACTTTTCTGCTTCCTTGAACTTGATGAAGTCAGAAAGACTTTCTCTTACTTTCTTGCTGATATCTGGGTCAAAATCATGAACTTCAACTTTGGCTTCTATGAGTGCATTGGCTCCTTCATTTTCAATGTCAATATCTGGGTCTCGCATGCCGATATAAACCTTGCCAATACGTGATTTAATGATATGTGTTGCACACCCCCTTTTTGGCGGTTTTCTCGCCTTATCAATACAAGGCTCAAGGGTTACGTACAATACTTTATCCCTTAGATTGTCACTTTTTAATTTTCGCTCAATCAAGGTAAACTCACAATGCTCACCAACCCTGAGCTCACCCCTGAATGCCTCCGCTAAAATCTGTCCATCCTCTGTGGCAATGATTGCACCTACCAGTGGATCTGGCTTGTCGGTATGTTCACCAATAGATTCCAAGCTTAGTTTATAAGCCCGATCCATCAATTCTTTGGGTGAGTATTTTTTACCTTTTATAAAATCATTTACCATAATTAAAACTCTTTATTCCATGGAGGTAAGCTACTATGCAAATCAAAATAGCTTTGCAGGAGTTGAGCCTTCACAAAGGCCGGTAAATCCTTTTGATCTTGGTCATAAGTCACAAACCAATAAATATCCAGGCCATCAATATTTTCCAGCTCTATCTTTTTGTCAAAGAATTGCTGCCGTTCCAAGCCCTCTTGTTTATTATTGATTCGACCTTTGAGAAATTGACTTTTAAACTGACCATTTTGTTGCATGGTACCCGATTTACCAATGTAAACCAGATCGACTTTACCTTCAGCCAAACGCAAAATGTAATATACCCCTGGGAGCTCTGGTACATCTATATTTTGGACGCTGAGTAGGTCTCCTTTTTGAAAGAAGAAATGGCCCCTATTTTTGTATTCGTCTAATTCCTCAAACATGGTTATTGCTTAAATGTTATTTCCCTGATAAGTACTAATGCACCAATGATGTATTTCACCACTTCGACTCTAAATCATCTAATCTCATTTTAGTGGCCGCAATTCGCTCTACCGCTTTTAGAATTTCTGGAGTCCATGTATCATACTCTGGTAAGAGAAACCATTGTGGGTTGCCGAAAGTCTTAGGATAGCCCATATTGGTATTACCATCACCTTTCCAGCGCATGGCCATTCTTTTATTTCCTTTGCTATCCATTCCATAAGCCACAGCAAAATACTCATCTTCATAAACAATGGAATTTTTTTGAAATGCTGCGGGGTTCGGGGTCTGTTTACTCATGAGTTTCGGTTTTATTCTTCATTTTCAGTAAATACCTTGTATTCGTTTACATAGGCCTGTTTGTCCACATTGAATAGTATATCACTAGCGGTGTAGGAATAATCTCCCATGGAGAATTCCCCAAAGGCATCATCCCAGAATTCATTAAAATCTTCGGCTTCCCAATAATCCAAGGTGTCTTCCATCTGTTCAGCGATTTTCTTTTCTTTTTTGCTTTCGTAGTTGCGAATGATGAATATGCAAACCGTTTCTACTGTATCGATTAAAAATTCTCTAGTAAGTACATCTACTTTGCTATTTCGTAGCTTAATTTCATCCAAGGACTTACCGTGAGAAGTTAGACCTATATCATTTCTTAATTCACCGACCTGCTGTGCGATGGTTGCCAATGCGGATGAAACTTGATTGACCAGTGTGCCATTAGCATAACCCATTGAAGAAAAGCACTTTTTCAAAACACTGTTCACAGAAGGATTTATACCTAATTCAACGTTATTTTTTTTACAGATTTCTTTTCCCACACTCTCTAACAGTGCTTTGGCATTTTCAAGTGAGTGACTAAAATCAATTTCTATATGTGTTTCTATTCGGTCTATATAAGTGGATAAACCAGCCCAGTCGCGATATTCTTCTATAACAGTTTTGAGCTTATTCATCTGTGTCAATTCTTACTTCGCCGCTCATCAATTTAGGCAGTAGCGTATCTCGTAAGGCAGTGAGAGTCAGGATTTGGGTTTGGTTGGATTTGATTTTCTCAAAATTGGGAATTATCAATTTTTGAAACTCATTCCTTAATTCAGTTGGTGGAGACTGAATCTCCAAAGACTTAAACGCCGTTTTAGATATTTCAAGAAAAGTTGAACCGTTGGCATAACTCTGAACATAATCTATATTAGTTTTCAACCATAAGTACAAAAATTCCTTAGTAAAACCTTTGTTATCCAGTACGGCTATGTACCCCTGATTAATTGCTATTGGAACTTCCGTAAAGGCCAATACACCAACTGGTGCACGAGAAGACATTAGAAGTGTTCCCTTTGGAAGTAACCCTGAACTAATCTTTCTTAGCCCCTCTTCAGTAATTTTTCTCTCAGTATCAAATAAATAGATTGAATTCAAGGAAGTAATATCTCTCGGTGACGTCCAGTGTATATCACCATCCCAATAATCAGGATTCTTAGTACTGGGTGTTGTTCCTCCTTTAACCGATAATACATCATTTAAAGTTCTTATTGCCCAATCCTCATCCGCTTCCTCCACAAACCACTGCCGAAAAAGCGTCTCCGCCATCTGCTCTAAAGTTTGGTTTTGGCGGTGCAGCAGGTCAATTTTGTCGTCTAAGCTGGAAAGGACCTCTGCTATTGCTTTTTGTTCTGTTTTATCAATACAGATATCGTATTCAAGTGAATTGAGTAATGTCTGAGTTACCAAGGGATGGCTTGAACCACCTGCATGTTGATTGAGGTTGGCGTTTTTCAGGAAGTAATAAAGAAATTTTGTCGAATTACCATTTATTGCCTTAGCCGCTAATGCATTGTCCGATACCCAAATAGGTTTGTTTTCATAATAAACTGAACCACAATAAGCACCAACACGTCCAATAATTATCGTCTCATTTTCATAGTTGAAATCCGCAGAATAACCTAAAATTCCATTTCCACCATAGATCGGAATGTCTCCTTCAGACTCAGGTTTTTTCTTTCCATTTCCGAAATCAATAAGTTCGGAAAGCTCAACTTCCTTCCACTCACCCATCAATTTTCACTTTTATGAGGTTAGCGGCAATGCGTTCATTGAGTTGAGCCTCTTCTTTGAGCTGGGCTTCAAACTCAGCTTTTAGGCTACTAATGCGTTGGGCAAAGTCAAAGTCATCTTCTTCGGCTGCCAAGCCTACATAGCGACCAGGGGTGAGTACATATTCCAGTTCAGCCACTCGTTCTTTGGTGGCAGAAGCGCAGAAGCCTTTTATATCTTCATAATTGCCATCGGTATTTCGCCAATTGTGGTAGGTGTTGGTTATCTGGTCAATGTCTTCCTGAGAAAGCTCCTTGGTTCTACGGTTAATCAAATGCCCCAGATTTCGGGCATCAATAAAGAGAATTTCGCCTGTACGGTTTCTAAACTTGCCATTGCTACGGTTACGACTCATAAACCACAGCGAAGCAGGAATTTGGGTATTCAAAAACAACTTGGCAGGAAGGTTTACAATGCAATCAATTAAATCCGCTTCCACCAGTTCCCTTCTAATGTCACCTTCACCGCCACTTTTAGAAGTCAATGCTCCTTTTGCCAATACAAAACCTGCTTGTCCGCTTGGTGCCAAGTGGTACATGAAATGTTGTATCCAGGCATAATTAGCATTGCCTGTAGGTGGGGTACCGTATTTCCAACGGCCATCCTTACGGAGCAAATCACCGCTCCAATCACTCACATTAAAGGGTGGGTTGGCAATGATGTAATCGGCCTTAAGGTCTTTATGAGCATCATTCAGGAAAGAGCCTTCATTATTCCATTTTACTTGCGAGCTATCAATGCCTCGAATGGCTAAATTCATTTTCGCCAGTCGCCAGGTAGTCTGGTTACTTTCCTGTCCGTATATGGAAATATCATTAATACGCCCTTGATGACTGGTCACAAATTCTTCCGATTGAACAAACATTCCACCCGATCCACAACAAGGATCGAATACCCTGCCTGAGTAGGGCTCGAGCATTTCAACCAGCAATTCAACTACGCTTCTAGGGGTATAGAACTGGCCTCCCTTTTTACCTTCTGCCAGGGCAAATTCTCCCAAGAAGTATTCAAATACATGCCCAAGCACATCAGCACTACGGGATTTGGTATCCCCCAGGGCAATGTTTCCAATCAGGTCAATGAGTTCCCCCAAACTGGTGGGATCAAGGTTTTGCCGGGCATACACTTTGGGCAAAACCCCTTTCAAGGAAGCATTTTCCTTTTCAATGAAATCCATGGCTTCATCCACAGATTTCCCAATGGTAGGTTGCTTGCCTTGAGAAAGTAAATAAGACCAACGGGCTTTTTCGGGCACAAAGAATACATTCTCGGCTTTGTATTCGTCTTTGTCTTCCGGATCGGCTCCGGCTAAATCACCTTCCCCAGCCTTTAATTTGTCGTAGAGCTCCTCAAAGGCATCAGAAATGTATTTCAGGAAAATTAATCCAAGAACAATGTGCTTGTACTCCGCAGCATCAATGTTCTTTCTCAACTTGTCAGCCGATTTCCAAAGTTGTTTCTCTAAGGGCTCTTCGCTGACCTTTCCGCTCTTTTTTGACATTTAGTATAAGTTCTGTTTATCGGTTTCAAATTTCATCAATTCCATCTGAGCCTTTCCCAAAAAATCACTTTTTAGCTGCTTTCGCCTTTTCACGCGGCTTCATAAAAACCAAAAACACCAGATTGTGAGCAGGCTATTCTTCTCAAGCTCCACAAAATATATCAAGGTTGACTAATATGCAGTTATGACAAGATTCTGACAAAAGGAGAAGCAGCAATTTGATTCCATTTAAATTCAGATTAATGGGCTCCTAAAGCTAAGAAATAATCAGATGTTGAAATCCAATAATAAAGAAGGAGTAAATTCTTAAAATGCCTTCGACGTTTATAATTTATAGAATGAGTCGATTACTAAAATTTTAGAACTCCAAATTAATTTCTCATTAACACCTATACGCCTGGCCATTTGAAATGCCCCAAATAAAAAAAAGGACTCCCTTCCAAAAAGAAGAGAGTCCTAAAAATTCGTCGGGATGACTGGACTTGAACCAGCGACCACACGCCCCCCAGACGTGTACTCTACCAACTGAGCTACATCCCGATGCCCGCGTATTTTGCGGGCTGCAAATATAATTAAGGAAATGGAATTGCAAAGCCTTTTTTAGACCCGAAATCCCCGTCTCCTCTGGCTTATTTGATTGCTACCAATTCCAGATCGAAAATCAGATCTTTTCCTGCTAAAGGAGGATTGGCATCTACGGTAATCGCTTCTTCACCTACTTCGGTTACAATCAGTGGGATCTGCTGCCCATCAGGGGTTTGAGATACCAATTGCATACCTACTTCAGGCTTAATTTCTTCCGGTAATTGGTTCTTGGGAACTTCCTGCACCAATTCGGCACGATGCTCACCATAGGCCTCAGCGGCAGGAATGTTCACGGTTTTCTTCTCGCTAACTTCCATGTCGATAAGGGCATTCTCGAAACCAGGAATTACCATTCCCTGGCCTAGGCTAATCTCCAGTGGATCGCGACCATTAGAATCATCGAATACTTCGCCACTTTCCAGACGGCCTTGGTAATGCACTACTACAGTGTCGTTCGCTTGTACTTTTGACATATTTGAAATGTTTTCCCTTCAGGCCGCAAAGGCCCTGCCCTCTTGCCAAATCGGCCGAATTGTCAGGCACCTAAAATGAACTAAACCCGACTACCAATGAAATCAGTAGCCGGGTTAGCTCTCGTATAGAGGGGTATAGATAGGGACTTATTAAAAGATCTTCGTCTCTTCGCGGTTGCCAATAGCATCGGTAAACCAATCGCTATTGCTGGCTCCGCCGCTGGTAGCCCAGATTGCGAAGTTTAAGTAAGCCTCATTTATCGGCTGAAATTCCGCCGGATAATCAAAGCTTTCGCTGATATGAATAGCCCAAGGCAATCCATTTGCAGTTTTATAAGTAAAGTTTCCGTTTACATTCGTCGCATCCGATCCGGTTCCGAAGTCCGACACATTGGCCAGATCCGTTGGCATCTTGTCCGCTAAATGCACTTCCTTAGTACGATCACCATTTACGAAGATGAATGGATTGTAAGGAGGTAAACCTACGGTAGCCTGTTGTTGTGGACTAGTAAACACCACTTTATTACTTACCGTAACCGGACTTTGAGTTGCTTCACCCGGAAGGGTATTGATAAACTGCGTACCCTGATTAGGCATTACATTAAATACATTGTCGAAGGCAATAATGGTAGCTGAGCTTTGTCCGCCTTCCGTGCCATTGGCTGAATTCGAAATCAATCCTTCATTCAAATTCTGACCGTTTACACTGCTCACCACATTAGGATTCAAGCCATCGAAGCTCCAACCAAAGCCATTGTCGAAACCAGCTCCAACAGCGCGGATAGTCCAATCGGCTTCCACTTCCACTAATAAGTTAGAACCGTTTAAGATGTGATCGATCTCATAATCCACCACCAAATCGTTAAAGTCGTAGTCACCTTGTGAAGGCCATAAGTCTTCGTAAGCCAAAGTTCCGGTAAAGGTGCTGCGTACAGCGCGACTGGCATCACATGGAAAATCATCACTTTCGTCGGAAACGCCATCATCATCGCAGTCATCTTCAGGCGTTACAGGTGGAATACCACCGGTGTTTACATTCTCCCAGGGGTTGGCGGTTACATAGAATACCAGATCGTTAAAATCATTATCCGAACCGTTATTACTGCGGGTTTGATCTTCAAAAGCATTGATTAAACGCTCACGACCAATATCTAATAATTGTACGGTATGCTGACGTTTGCTGGGCTCTGATTCAGCCGTATTAAAGTCGATATTAGAATAGAACTTCGGATTGTTCAGGTTCACACCCGTGCCCGACCAGCCTTTTTGTACCAATACCCAGCTAATGGTTTTTCCACCTTCAAAGGTGCCCAACTTCACTTTGTCGCCAGCCAGTAATTGCCCTCCTCCATTTAAGAAAGATGCATTGGGGAATATCACATAAATAGAGTCGATATCTGCCGGAGTCGCAGGAGGATTATCCGTATCAAAAACATAATAAGCCAGGGTATTGCGGTAGGATGCGCCTTCACTAACAAAGGTTACCCAAACATCACTACGGTCTTCTACCACCACATCCAGCTCATTGCCCACGGTAAGGTAGGACGGATTATTCTGAGGAATAGATACGTTCTCAGGTAGAGAAGCATTGATGTCGTCTAAAAACTGCTGACTGATATTATCACCAGGATTCTCTAAATAATTAGGCAAGCCCTCATAAGTACCGGTGCTGAATGAGCCCATATAGTAATAATTGGCTCCCGCCGGACTTAAAGAAAGACCGCCGGCCATTTTACCCAGGCCCATGCTACGATCGAGTGGCTTACCGCCGAAATCGATCTGAATATCGTTTAAAGAAGAAACTACTTGTTTGTTGGCAAAGCCATTGGAATGTACCAGAACGGTTACTTCATCTGTATAAGCAGGAACCTGTAAAGGCATATCCAACATACCAGCCGGATTGGTTACCCCTACGCCAATAAGCTCTGCACCTAAATCGGGATCTCCTTTGTAAAAGCTTACACGCTTGCCCCCTAAAGGCTGATCTTTTAATCCTTTAACGGTGATCGCCGCCTGAATTTCACGAGCAGTCGAGAAATCGAAATCGGCCGGAATTTGTAAATCCTTGATATCTGAATATACCTGCGGTGAAGAAATAGATTGCACTTCCTCATCTTTCTGACAAGCAATCGTCAGAGCAGTAATTAAGGCGATGGACAGAACTTTCGTTTTCATAAGGGCTTTGTTCTTTTGTACTCTCCAAAAGTGCGGAGAAAGCCCATGGACCAAGGCTAAAAATCGACGAGCATCCGAGAATTCACGACGAATAGACGAAATGCATTTTTCAATCGATTATCAGTTTAAATATTGAATTACAGCAATTTAAGGTATTACTAAATCCTAATTAAAAGCTTTACTCCCTAAGGCCCCAAAAAAAAAGCCCGACCAAGGATTGCTCCAGGGCCGGACTGTTTCTCTGTATAGAGGGGTATAGATAGGGACGTTTTAATAGATCTTAGACAGATCTCGGTTGCCAACACCGTCGGTAAACCAATCGGCATAGCTGCTACCTCCGCTGATTGCCCAGCTGGTAAAATTGAGGTAAGCTTCATTTACGGGTGTGTATTCCACTGGGTAGGCAAAGCTTTCGCTGATATTGATCGCCCAGGGTAATCCGTTGGCAGTTTTATAGGTGTATTCACTGTTTAAGTCGGTAGCATCGCCATCGCGACCAAAGTAATTGGCATCGGCTAAATCAGTCGGCATTTTGTCGGCTAAGTGCACCTCGCGTCCACGATCTCCATTTACGAAGATGAAGGCATTGTAAGGAGGTAAACCAACTTGAGACTGAATTTGGGGGCTACTGAAAGTAATTTTCTGGCTTACAGTTACCGGATTCACCGAAGCTTCGCCAGGAACCGTATTGATGAATTTAGTGCCAGGATTAGGCATTACATCGAACACATTGTCGAAGGCGATAATAGTAGCATCGCTCTGACCCGCCTCTACTCCATTGGAAGCATTGGTGATGATGTTCTTGCTTAAATTATGTCCGTTTACGCTGGTGATTACTGAAGGGCTCAAGCCATCGAAGCTGTAACCAAATCCGTTTTCGTATCCGGCACCAATGGCGCGTACAGTCCAATCGGCTTCAATCTCTACCAATTTGTTGGCTCCGTTTAAGATGTGGTCAATTTCGTAGTCTACCACCATATCGTTGAAATCGTAGTCACCTTGAGAAGGCCATAAGTCTTCGTAAGCTAAGGTACCTGTGTAGGTATTGCGTACGGCGCGGCTAGCATCACATGGGAAGTCATCACTTTCGTCAGAAACACCATCATTATCACAATCGTTCTCTGGAGTTACGGGAGGAATACCACCGATGTTTACGTTTTCCCAAGGGTTAGCAGTTACATAGAATACTAAGTCGTTAAAGTCATTATCAGAACCGTTATTACTACGGGTTTGATCTTCGAAACCATTTAATAAAAGCTGACGACCAATATCGGCTAATTGTACTGTGTGTTGACGTTTGGTAGGATCGCTTTCATTGGTATTGAAGTCGATACGAGAATAGTACTTCGGTGCATTTACATTTACACCCGAACCGGTCCAGGCATTTTGGAAAAGTACCCAGCTAATGGTTTTTCCACCGTCGAAGGTGCCTAATTTCACTTTATCGCCAGCATTTAATTTACCACCTGATCCATCTAAGGAAGCATTAGGTAATACCACGAAAATAGAATCGATATCACCAGGAGTGGCAGGAGGATTGGAAGAATCGAATACATAGTAACCCAAAGCATTGCGGTATCCGGCACCTTCCGAAATAAAGGTTACCCAAACATCACTACGGTCATCGATTACCACGTCTAATTCATTTCCTACTGTTAAATAGGATGGATTGTAAACGGGTACTGGAGAGCTTTCCGGTAAAGAAGCATTCACATCATCTAAGAAATCCTGAGTGATCACATCAGCAGGGTTTTCTAAGTAAGAAGGGAATCCAGCTTCTGAACCAGTGGTGAAGCCACCCATATAATAATAGTTTCCAGAAATTGGGGTAACGGCCTGTACGCCGCTGGTTTTTCCGAAACCGAAATTGCGAGCTTGAGGCTTTCCGCCGAAAGTGATATTAAAGTCGGCGGCTGCTACTACTTGCTGATTAGCAAAACCGGTAGTATGACTAACAACATAAATATCTTTGGTATAAGCGGGAACGCTTAAAGGCATTTCCAACATCCCGGCGGGATTGGTAACACCAACACCGATTAATTTTCCGCCTTGCTCAGGGTTTCCTTTGTAAAAGCTTACGCGGGTTCCGCCTAAAGGCTGATCATTTAATCCTAAAACCATTACCTGAGCCTCAACCTCACGCGCAGTGCTGAAATTAAAGTCGGATGGGAATTTCACTTCCTTCAGATTGGTTTCAACCGAAGGGTTGAGCACAGCTTGCTGAGAGTCCTCTTTGGAACAAGATGCAAGCGCAAGGGCTGCAATAGCGATGGAAAAGATTTTTTGTTTCATTGTCGTCAATCACTTAGTACACTGCAAAAATGAAACAGTCCTATGATGTGATGCTAAAAAATCGATCAACGAACCAAAATGTGCGATGAATGGTTTTTAATGCCTTTTTAGACTTAAAGATGGGGGTAAATACTAGACAATCGGAATCTGCACCACAAAGGCTGATCCCTCTCCTACTTTGGATTCCAGGCTAATCTCTCCTCCTAAACCCGACACAATATTCTTTACAGTAGCCAAGCCGATTCCGGTACCTGTATTTCCGCTTTGATCTCGGTTTTGGGTAGTTTCAAAGAGCTTAAAAATTCGCTGCTGATCCTCTGGAAGAATTCCCGGGCCATTATCGCAAATCTTCAATTGAATCGCTTGAGACTTTGCCTTCAGTTTAACCTTAATCCAGGGTTTTGGATTGTTATTGTACTTAATAGCATTGGCCAATAAATTGATGGTAATTTGCTGCCAGGCCGTACGGTTTGAATAGATTTGATCTAATCCCTTGGGAAACTCCGCTTTAATCGGACATTTCCCCAAAGGCTCCATCATTTTCATACAGCCATCTACCAATTCAGGTAAAGAGAACCAGCTTTTTTCCTCCAGGATCAAAACGTTAGAGCGAGAGTGTCGTAATATACCTTCAATCAAGCCACTCAATTGATCGGAACTTTGGTTCAACAATTCCATGAGCGACAATTGCTCCTCATCCAAATTCTCCGGTTTGGACAGTATCATTTGAGAGGCCGCTTTTATACTGGCCAAAGGTGATTTTATATCATGCGCCGCTACCCGAGCAAACTCTTCCAAACTCTTATTACGAGCTTCCAAATCGCGCAAATAGCGATCCTTTTGTAAACCTGCCTTATGCAGTTCGAAAAGCTTCACCACCTGATCGGCGAGGATCCTTAAACTTTCTTTCTGGGATTCGGAAAGGGTGCGCGGAACCCGATCAATAACACAAAGGGTACCCAGAGCCATATCATTTTCACTAACCAGAGGAACCCCGGCATAGAACACAATATTAGGATCGTCTTGTACCAGAGGATTATCATTAAAGCGCTCATCCTTTCGGGAATCAGGAATTTCTAAAATCTGCTCCTTATCCAAAATAGCATGGGCGCAAAAGGCCACATCCCGACTGGTTTCCTTCGAATCTAATCCCACTCTGGATTTAAACCACTGCCGATCCCGGTCGATCAAGGAAATTATACTGATCGGAACATCACAAAGCAAAGAAGCCATTTTGGTGATTTGGTCATATTCCTCTTCATCCATGGTGTCTAAAAGAGAATATTCATAGAGATGGGCTAATCTCTCCTTTTCATTTGCTGGCAGAGGGGCTTTCAACATAGCGGGGACATCATATATTGACCCGCAAAAGGTAGGGTACAAACCAGGTTGAAGCCAAAAAAAATCCCGACGAATCGGGATTTGATTTTTCTAGAAATTGATTTCTACGGAACCGGAATTGGGGTAATTAGCACGGTATACAACCTGGATCAATTGACTTTGATCATTAGGGTCTACAAAGAGTTCAATGCGCGGATATGGTTCATCCGGCCAGGGATTCATATCAACAAAAATGGCATCTAAAACCGATAGGCGATCGGTAACCAAGGCATAATCCGAAGGACTAAAGGCAATACCATCATCAAAGTCGATGCTGCCATCTGTGCCAATACTAAAGGTTCCTCTACTATGCGTTCCACCGTTTACACTGTTTACGGTATAGGTACCAGCTAAGGCCTTAATCAAATTTAAATTGGCGGGTCCATCGGGGATTGGAGTCCATTGATTCAAGAAATTGTCTTGTAAATCAAAAACGTTCACTTCATTCAGGCTATCATCCGTGCTAAGCGAAAGGGCATATTTATAGCCCCCATTGGCATCTTCCCAGATGTATTCATTGCCCACTAAAGTGGAGCTAGACACGGAAACCTCATTACCATCATTGGCAGCAGGATTAAAGTCGATGCCCAGGCTGCCAGTAGAACCAAAGCTAAACAGGGCTTCTGCTCCTACCTGATGGGGTGCTCCTGTGGTCGCAAAGGAACATTGCAGATTTACTGAAGTTCCGCTGATGGGTCCGGGCAAGCTGGTGCCTGGCTCAGGATTGTTATCGTCAGAATCCTCCGAACATGCCGTCAAAGCCAGCAAGCCGAATGAGAATAAAAAGTACTTAATGTATCGCATGATTTGGATTTTGTCCAAATATGCTCAGCCTCAGGGTTTAAGACAATACGGCATATGCCCTATTAAAACTTCTGATACCAATACTTCATAATCCTGGCCATGGGATCATTGAAGTAAGGCCAATATTTTAACTGCTTAAGCTCTGGCCATTTGAAGCGAAGGAATTGCTTCACAAAGCTTTGTAAGGATAGTTGACTCCCCTCCTTTCTTTGGTAGGAAGGAGCAATTTCATCTACCGTTAATTTGAGCATCAACAAAGGGAAGTTCACCCCGGCTTTGGTCATGGAGGCCATCATAGATCCCCAAAAGCGCGCATTAATTTCCAGTAGATAAACCTTACCAGCTGGATTACGGCGTAAGTCAATACAGGCTACGCCTTGATAATTTAAGGCCTTAAGCATTGGGCTCATGGCCTTTACTACCTCCGGATCATCCTTAAAGATTAAATCATCATTCTTATTGTAATTGCCCAATTGCTTGGGAGGCGATTCTTGATAGGAATAATGCAGGATATCACCGTCTTTACAAATCACATTAAAATTGATATCGTTCCCCCCTACATATTCTTGCAAATAGAAACCCTGCTTGTCTACTTCATTCTTAAGTAGATAAGCTTCTAAATCGGCCTGGGTAAGCATGGTAACAATTCCACTACCAAAGGCCCCTTGAGCGGATTTCAAAAGAGCGGGAAAGGGAAAGCTTTCCAGACGACTTTCAAAATTAGGAGCATCCAAATCCAAGGTTGCCGACATTAAAGGTAGCTCCTGTTTTAGTAAAAACTGATTCAGTGCTTTCTTATTAGTAGCTATGGCAAAATGCTCCGGATCCGTTAAAGGCATCACTTTGCAAAGCTTCTCCAGGGTCGGGCGATTCTTGCTAACCTCCAAAGACTCTTTTTCACCGATAGGCATGAGAACATCAATATCCCATTTACGCAGGCATTCCGGGATTACCTTTTCTAATTCGGAATATTCCTTATAGAAATGCACATCCTTTAAGTAGCGAGACCAACCCGCTGAACTCTTAGCTTTATGCGTTAAAAGAAAGTAACGATAACCCGGCTCCTTGCGCAGGCAATAGAGGAAGCTCAAGACTAAATGCTCATCATAAGCGATAAGCAATACATTGCGTTGGTTGGATTTCATGCTTTTTTCTAGTCAGCACTAAATAAATCAATATTCAGAAATATCTGATTTTCTCTAAATGAAGATTTAAGCAGCTTTTTAAACAATAGTCAATTAGAGCATTTCAATCCGAAGCAAGCAGCGCCCCGCTAACATTTCCTAATTTGCGCCTTCCAATATGAAAGTACTTGTTCTCCTTCACGGCAAAACTACCCAGTCGGCTACTGCCGAATTGGAACAGGAATATTACCAAAGACTGCAACGTTATTGGCCCTTTGAAGTAAAGGTACTACCTGATTTACGCAATAGCAATAAGCTGAGCACTCAAGAAGTAGCGCAACAAGAAGGACAAAAGCTTTTGGCCGAATTGCAGGCTGGCGATTGGCTGGTATTATTGGATGAAAATGGGAAATCGCTCAGTTCCCGGAAATTTGCCGCCCAAATTCAGCAATGGTTTAACCAAAGTCCTCGCCGCTTAATCTTCCTAATTGGTGGTCCTTATGGCTTTTCGCCAGCTGTTTATGCCCGTGCGAATTATAAGCTCAGTCTCTCCGCTATGACCTTCTCCCATCAAATTGTGCGGGCGCTCTTCGCCGAGCAATTGTATCGAGCCGCTACAATATTAAAGGGCGAACCCTATCATCACGATTGATTACATCAAAAAGCCTTTTTCAGCCTGAATGGGTTTGGGTATACTTTCCAAATCCAGCATTTCTTTGAGATCGATTTCTATACCTCGGGCAATGGAAGTGATGGGCACATCATTATAAGTGCCTTCAAAAGGGTTTTCGGAATAGTCGCCAATCTTTTCCATCAGGAAGAAAATCCAGATCACCAAGCCTGAAATTAGAGGACTTAAATAATGAAGCCAGGCATCATGAGCGTGAAATACATCCATCATCCCGAAAGGGACAAAAACCGCAAAAACCATGGTAAGCCAAAGTGCTGTGGAGGCATATTGGCGCGGAAAAGGAAAGTTTTTAATCCGCTCCGACTTCCCCTGGTCTTCATAAAAGGAAACCATTAATTGATGGAGCTCCATATGACGAAAATCCTCAATATAATCCTGATCTTTTAATGCTTGCAAGCGCTCGGCCTGCATACGCATTAGCTGGGTAGCCACATTGGATTTAGTTTGCAAATAGGCCAATTCATCGGCACTTAAGAATTCTGAAAGCTCCGAAAACAGTTTGGTATTATAATCTTCACAAATGGTAGGGCTATAGCGATTATTCAGGCGCTCATCCGTATGTTCCCACTCTCTGCTTAATCGCAATTGATGCCTTAATGCCGTAAGCCAAGCCAGATGGCGAAAGATCATCTCCTTTTTAATTTCCAGGGCATTCTCACCTTGTACAAAAGCGATGGTGGCCGCCGCAAAACTGCGACTATTATTCACAATACTTCCCCAAATTTTACGGGCTTCCCAGGTACGATCGTAAGAGCTATTATTCTTAAAACCCAAATAAAAGGCCACCGCAATACCAATTACCGAAACCGGTTGCCAGGGAAAGGCCATATTGATTTCAAAAAAGTCTGCAATTCCCAGGATTAGCAAGGAATAAACCGCGCCCAAAATAAAGGGCATTTTAGACCATCCCAAGGTGATCCAAAAGCCATAATGCCTTTTAATATACATTTCCTATTTCCTTAATTTTCAGGATAATAAACTCCGTAAAACAAACTTTTAAGGGCCTTACCTTTTTCATTAATTAATTGCCAATGTTGTATGAGGCTGCCATCCGCTAGAGGTATCCATTGAATCTGATGGCGTAGCATTACACCACTCTTACTTTTAAAAGCCTGAGAGCGTAATACCATAGCATCATTCTCCAAACCGCCCACTAAATTCAAGATGGTTCCATCACCTCCTACCCATAGCTGATGCCAGCTAGAATCAGTACTGGCATAATAGTTCATGCTATGTCCGCTGCCTCCGCTTTGTCCTTGCCAGTGTTCCTGAATAAGGCAGTCCCCTTTTGCTTTAACAATTGAATTATTACCTAAAACCTGACCGCTGGTATCCCTCACCTCCCAGTTTCCGAGCCAAAAATCGAATTGGCGAAAAGGGGCTTCGCAACAAGCACAAGGCTTATTCTGCCCTTGCAAGCTCGCAGCCTGAAAAATGACGAAAAGAAGAAATAGTCTAAGTTTCATGATCCTATATTTAAGGTATGGATATGGGGTCCCCTAAAAACTTAGGATCTACCCCAATTAGCAAATCCAACCACATTTTAATACGGGCAAAATATTCCCGCACTTTGGTTCTAAAACCACTGTACACCTCTACATCTACAGCATTATAACCATAAGCTTCTATTCCTTTAAAGTCGGCTAATATCAGCGCTCTTTCAACATGGAATTGTTGGCTCACAATCAGAATATCATCCTGACCGAAAACCTCCTTTGCCCGCACAACGGAGTCGAGGGTACGGAAACCAGCATAATCTAAAATAATACGGCTCGCAGGAACGCCTTTCTCTACCAATGCTTCTTTCATCGCACTGGGTTCATCATAGTCTTTCCTGCTATTGTCACCACTTACCAGAACATATTTAATCTTACCTGCTTTCCAAAGTCGGGCAATTGCTTCTACTCTAAATTTAAAGTACAGATTGGTAGAGCCATTTTTTAAAAATTCAGAGGTGCCTAAAACCAAAGCTACCTTTTTGCTGGGCACCTCATTAATATCAAAGCTATTCTCCTTACTACTTAGCCAGGAGATTAATGTATAATTAAGCACTCCCAGAAAGGCTCCAATAATGAGCAAGTAAATAATCTTTCTTCCCAGTCCCTTAAATAGTCTCTTCATTTAAAATGGCCTTATAAATTCGTAATTGATCACCCTTTAAATACAATCGATCTTTGAGATCAAAGCCGCTTTTTTCCAGCATGCTAATGGATGCCTTATTTCCTTCTTCAACCAAGGCATGAATTTCATTTCGGCCTTGCTCCAGGGCTAAATCCTTCAAGCGAATCAAGATTTCGGTACCATAGCCTTTATTCCAGGCTGCGCGGGCTAAATGCACCCCTACATGCTCTAATTTAAGCGCCTCGAAGTAATTAAAATTGGCCGTACCAATAAAGGCTTCCGCGGCAAAAACCGAAAAAAAATAGCCCTGCCCCCTTTGATTATTCTTCACTTTGGCCTCTAGAAAAACCTGGTATTCCTCAAGACTTTTCTCCCGCAAGGGTCGAATGTATTTATTGGAATCAGGCTCTGCATACATAGCCAGTATGGCTGGAAAGTCTTCCCTGGAGAGCAAACGAAATTGGCAACGTTCGCTGTTAATCATTCTTCCGTATCGCTGTCTACTTTTTCACCCTCTCTTAATTTTTGCTCTAATTCGGCATAGGCTTTAAAATCGCGCATATACTGCATGCTTTGCTTTTTAAAAGCACCGGGCATTAAAAAGGCCATCACCTTCATGCCCCAGCTATCAAAGCGAAAATAATGCTCGGTGCGATAAAGGGTCTTTTCCGGACCTTGTACTATAAATTCATTGAGCACCTCATTATACACGCCGGCAGTCTCATAAGAAGTGGCATAACGCTCCGGTAAATTGCGCTCAGTTATAGTTTCCACCATCTCCATTTTACGTTTACCCATTTCAAACTTCAGGCGCCTGCGGGCACCTTCCTGACCGGCCTCACCTTCCAGGTTCTCCATACTTAGCAAGCCCTTCATCCACTTCGAATAATTCTCAGGTTTATCAAACAGGGCCACCACCGTATCACGGGGTAAATCAATCGTAATTTCAGATGAATATCGCATAAGGGTGTTTCTTTGCCGTGAATTTAGCTTTTTTCCGCATTCTCTATTTTTCGGCTTTCGCCGGATGCGATATCAATAATGTATCTTCGCCGCTATGACAGATACCGATAGCAAATACATTAAACGTTGTATAGAATTATCGTCTCAAAGCTTGGATAAAGGCGATGCCCCCTTTGGTTCTCTGGTAGTAATGGATGATGAAATTATTGCCGAATCTTCCAATTTCGCCGCCCGTCGGGTATCCGATCATGCGGAAGTCATAGCCTTGCATTTGGCCCATGAAAAAGTGGGGCATTCCAATTTAAAAGGAGCTACTCTTTATTCCAATTGCGAACCTTGCCCCATGTGTGCTTTTATGGCTCGTGAATACAAAGTGAGCCGAGTGGTATATGCACTCACCTCCCCCTTTATGGGTGGTCACAGCAAATGGAATATTATGGAGGATACCGAACTCCATCATTTCCCCCCTTTCTTTAGCGAAGTTCCTGAGGTGCATGGTGGCTTGCATGAAGATGAAGCCAAAGCCGTATTTATGCGCAGTGGTCTCTGGATGTTTGGCAAAGGATCACGCTCCGAATTCGAAGCGAAAGTTCGAAGCCCAAAAGCCTAGTTTCCCTCTTTTTCAAATACCAATAAATCTCCGGGCTGGCATTCCAGGCTCGCACAAATCGCTGCTAGAGTTTCAAAGCGAACGCCTTTGGCCTTTCCAGTTTTTAATAGGGATAAATTGGTCACCGAAATTCCCACCTCAGCCGCCAGGTCCTTTAATTTCATTTTTCGGCGCGCCAACATTACATCTAATTCAACCCGAATCATACAATCAATTTTTGTTCTTCCGCCAGGCGCTTCCCTTCTTCAAATACGATGGCCAAAACATAGGCTCCTAGGGCAAAAAAGAGAATCGAAAAATTGGCTCCAAATTGTATTTCTGTATCTGCCGAGTCCATACCATCAAAGAAATGAAACAGATCCAGAAAAAAGATTCCTAAAATTAAGAAGCCGATCTTACGGAAGCGAATGGGATTATCGCTGATAAAGGTCTCAAAGCTCACCACCGAATTCAGCACTCTGATTAATTGGGTCCAAACCAAAAACATCAAACCCAATTGGATAAAGATTTGAATCCAGTTGAAATAGTAAGAAGCCGCTGTTTGGGGCGGATACTCTCCCTCTTCCACAAAATCCATATCCCCACTGAGGCCATACCACTCCCATTGCACAAAATAAAAATCGGGATCAATACTATGCCGAATACCATCATAGAGCATTAATGTCAAAGCGATAATACATAGACCACGCATGAACTGTAGAACCCAGCCACTTAATCGTAAATAATCTTTTCTTTTCATGTTAAATGTTTTACCCAAAACTATAAAAATTTTAAATAAAACATAAAATAAATTAAACCCAAGATCAAAAAAATCCCGAATCAGAACAATTAATTCTAATTCGGGATTTTTCGTGTAGAAGCTCAGGCTTATTTAGCCATCATAGAGCTTTTTTCCTTCTCAGGGGTAGTTTTCACCTCTTCAGGCTTCACTACTTTACCCTTAATACGCAACACCTTAACCGGAGTTTTAGCATTGGAATTAACGGTTACTGATTTGTTAATAGGACCTACACGCTGCGTGTCGTACTTCACTTTAATTACTGCAGACTCACCTGGAGCAATGGGCTCTTTTGGCCAGCTTGGTACAGTACATCCACAGGATCCACGAGCACTAGTAATGATTAATGGCTCTTTACCATTGTTGGTAAACTTAAACTCACGCTCGCCATTAGCACCTTTTTCAACGGTTCCATAGTCTACAACCTCGGTTTCGAAATCGATGGTTGCAGCATTAGGATTCTCTGGCTTTTCTTGGGCCATGGCCGTGAATCCAAAGAATGCTACAGCTAGGGTAGTGATTAGTTGTCTCATTGTACGTTCTTTAATTAGACCTTCAAATTTAGAGAATATTTCAGCTATACTCAAGGCCAATTAGTACGCGAAAATTATACCAAAGTCAAAGCTCTCTCCTCTGAGTGAAATATTACCTTTGCCAGCTTATCATAATTGCTTTCAAAACACAGCTTCATGAGCATTTCTCCCAAGTTTGAGCACCTTACCGCTGAGGACAAGTGGTATGCTTACTGGATGGATCACAAATTTTTTAAATCTGTTCCGGACGAAAGAGAATCCTATACCATCGTCATCCCGCCACCTAATGTGACCGGCGTCTTGCACATGGGGCACATGTTAAATAATACGCTTCAGGATGTATTAATCCGTCGCGCTCGGATGTTAGGCTATAATGCCTGCTGGGTTCCCGGTACCGATCATGCTTCTATCGCCACCGAAGCCAAGGTGGTACAAAAGTTGAAAGATGATGGCATCGACAAATTTGAGATTGGTCGCGAGGAGTTTTTAAAACATGCCTGGGAATGGACCCATAAACACGGTGGCATTATTCAGCAGCAGCTTAAAAAATTAGGTTGTTCCTTCGATTGGGATCGCGAAGCCTTCACCATGGACGATGTTCGTTCGGAGTCGGTACTCAAGGTATTCATTCACCTTTATGAGAAGGGATTGATTTACCGTGGTTACCGTATGGTAAACTGGGATCCCCAAGCCAAAACTACCTTATCTGATGAGGAGGTAATTTACAAGGAATTGAATGGTAAGCTCTATCACCTCTCCTATCCAATGGTAGAAGGAGAAGGCAGTATTCAGGTTGCCACTACTCGTCCTGAAACCATTTTAGGTGATGTAGCCATTTGCGTAAATCCAAATGATGAGCGCTACCAAAATTTGATTGGTAAAAAAGTATTAGTACCCATCGCCAATCGCGAAATCCCCATTATCGCTGATGATTATGTGGATATGGAATTTGGTACCGGTTGTTTAAAGATAACTCCGGCCCACGACATTAATGACTATACCATTGGTAAAAAGCATGAGCTCGAAATCATCGATGTATTGGATGAAGAAGGCAAGCTTAATGCCCATGGCTTACATTATGAAGGTCAGGATCGCTTTGTAGCACGCAAGGCCATCGCCAAAGAATTAGAAGAAAAAGGCTTTTTAGTAAAAGCCGAAGATTATAAAAACAAAGTTGGAACCAGCGAAAGAACCGGGGCGGTGATTGAGCCTCGATTATCAGACCAATGGTTCCTAAAAATGAAGGAATTAGCGCAGCCCGCCATTAAAGCCGTAATGGATGAGGACGCTGAAATTCAGTTAATTCCTGAAAAGTTTAAGAATACCTACCGCCATTGGATGGAGAATGTGATCGATTGGAACATCTCTCGTCAATTATGGTGGGGGCATCAAATTCCGGCCTGGTATTATAAAGGAGACCGCCAGAAAATTGTGGTGGCCATGAATGAAGCTGAAGCTCTGGAAAAAGCGCGTCAACAGTTTGGTGATGCATCCATTAGCATGGAGGACCTACAGCAGGAACCCGATGTTTTGGATACCTGGTTCTCATCCTGGTTATGGCCGCTTTCGGTATTTAATGGTGTGCTTGATCCGGAGAATGAAGAAATTAACTATTACTACCCGACCCGCGATTTAATTACCGCTCCCGAAATTCTCTTTTTCTGGGTTGCACGTATGATTATCATCGGCTATGAATTGCGCGACACCAAGCCTTTTAGCAATGTATACCTCACCGGTATTGTGCGCGATAAGCAAGGGCGTAAGATGTCTAAATCCCTAGGCAATTCTCCCGACCCTATTGGCTTGATGGAAAAATACAGCACCGATGGTGTTCGCGTGGGAATGTTGCTCACCTCACCCGCCGGTAACGATTTACCTTTTGATGAAGAGCTTTGTGAGCAAGGGCGTAATTTCTCCAATAAGATTTGGAATGCCCAGCGCTTAGTCCTCAATTGGGAAGTAGCTGATAAAGCACCCTCCGCTTCGGATATTGCCGCTATGCGTTGGTTTGCTGAGAAGAAACTGGATACCCTGGAAAAACTCGAAGCCAGCTTTAATTCCTATCGAATTTCAGAAGCCCTCATGACTACCTACAAGTGGGTATGGGATGATTTCTGCAATTGGTATTTAGAGTCCATCAAACCTGCTTACGGCGAAGCTATCTCCAAGGCGGTATACGATCAAACGATTAAATTCTTTGAAGAGGTAACCACCGTTCTGCATCCATTTATGCCTTTCATTACTGAAGAGATTTGGCAAAATCTTCGTCCGCGTAAAGAAGGAGAATCGGTAAGCTTGGGGGAATGGCCTAAAATGCAAAAGGTGGATAGCGCTTATTTAGCGGATTTCGATCAAATGCTCGCCGTAGTAAATGGCGTTCGGAATTTGCGCGCTTCTAAGAGTATGTCACCCAAGGAAAGTCTGGAAATTTTCCTTCCGGCTGAAGAAGCCCTTTCTGGCGAATTACGTGAGCTCGCTTCCAAGCTGGCCAATCTTTTAAAAATTGAAATGAAGGCCGAAGAAGCGGGCCCCGGCTTTAGCTTCCTCGCGGGTAAATACGAATTCTTTGTACCTGCCGGTGAGCAAGCCGATTTAGGTGCCGAGAAAGAGCGTATTGAGAAGGAGCTGAACTACCTTAAAGGCTTTTTAAAATCGGTAGAGAAAAAGCTTTCGAACGAGCGCTTCGTAAACAATGCCCCAGAGGCAGTGGTGGCCAATGAGAAAGCCAAGCAGGAAGATGCTCAAAGCAAAATCAAAGCTTTGGAGGAGAGCCTGGCAAGATTGTAAGCGTCTAAATTCTTCGACATAAAAAAAGCGGCCCTAGATGGGGCCGCTTTTCATTTGCTTTCATCACAATTTCTAAAAACCAAAAGCGTAATATTTTTCGCGTCCATTTGGAAGCACTCCAAATATTATAACTGGTTTATCACGTGGAAGTTCTTTTCCTACCACATTAATATCTTCCACCTTCTTAATGGCCTTCTGATTAATCTGGGTAATGATAAAACCGCGAGGAATATCCTGCTCGGCTAAGATGCCGCTCTTCACATCCAAAATCTTAACACCATAGGGAATGCGATAAGCGCGTCGCTCATCTTCATTCACCTCGCGGAAGCTTCCTCCTAATAAGGTCAGGAACTGTAGGTCTTCCTTCTTAAATCGTTGAGTGGTGCCATTTACATTGCGCAGGGTTACCTGATAGTCTTTTAAAACATCTTCCCTTAAAACGGAAACTTTCACCGCTTCTCCAGGACGCTTGCTGCCAATAATCTCTTGCAACTCGGCTCCTTTATTCACCTTGCGATCATCAACCGCCACAATGATGTCCCCTTCTGCCAAACCAGCTTCTGCAGCGGCACCATTTTCACTTAAACCGCCAATATAAACCCCGGAGTTTACTTCAAGATTTAAATCGGTTGCCAACCTTGGGGTCACATCCGAAATTTTAACCCCTAAATAAGCACGCTGCACAGTTCCGAATTCTTTTAAGTCAGCTACCACTTTCTCAGCCAGATTACTAGGAACCGCAAAGGAGTATCCTTCAAAACTTCCGGTGCGAGTACTAATGGCTGAGTTGATTCCTACTAATTCACCGCGGGTATTTACCAGGGCTCCACCGCTATTACCGGGGTTTACCGCCGCATCAGTCTGAATAAAAGACTCAATGGCTGCTTGCTCAGCGATAATGCCAATGCTACGTGCTTTGGCCGAAACGATACCTGCAGTTACAGTAGAAGTTAGATTGAAAGGGTTCCCCACTGCTAATACCCATTCCCCAACGCGGAGATTATCACTATTACTAAAGTTGAGATAAGGCAATCCACTCACCTCATCTTCTACCTTTATTAAGGCAATATCGGTGGTGGGGTCGGCACCAATTACCTTGGCGGGATATTCTTCTCCACTATTGAGGCTCACCAAAATTTCTTCTGCGCCTTCAATTACATGGTTATTGGTTACGATAAAACCATCCTCACTAATGATTACCCCGGAGCCGGTTCCTAATTGCAATTGACCCTGGCCCTGACCTTGAGGTACGCCAAAGAAAAAGTCTAAAGGAGACTGTGCTACTGGCACCCGAGCACGCACGGCTGTTTTTACGTGTACTACGCTATGAACACTCTTCTCGGCCGCCTCCACAAAATCTTCGGGTGCGGTTCCCGGCACGGCATAACTTACCGGACTATGTTGAACTTGAGTGGGGCTCTCAATAAAAGTTCGGGTGTTCTCCTTCTCAAAGAAGGCTTTATAGAGTCCCAAACTGATCATTCCCCCAAAGGCTGAAATCAAAATGAGCTTTGCAATATTCTTCATGTTATCCTATCTTTTTACTTTGCAACAAATTTTTTCCAATAACTGTTCCAAGTCAAGGCCTAGTATCCTTGAAACACAGCCTTTAACGACATTTTAACTTAGACGTGAATCCGATTACTTTTCACAAATACCAAGGTACCGGAAATGACTTTATTATGATCGATGGACGTCAGGAAATTCCGTCATGGTCTCAAACTGACATCGAGCAATTTTGTCATCGCCGATTTGGCATAGGTGCCGATGGCCTTATCATATTAGCTCCCGCCGAAGGTTACAACTTCCGCATGATCTATTACAATAGCGACGGACGCGAAAGTACAATGTGCGGCAATGGTGGCCGCTGTATTGCTCAATTTGCGCACGATTTAGGGATGGGAAACTCCTTTCGCTTTATTGCGATCGATGGTCCTCATTTGGCGGAAGTGGAAGCCAAGCGTGTCCGCCTGCAAATGAAGGATGTTCCCCATATTGAAGCGCGAGGTACCGACTGGTTTACCGATACCGGTTCTCCGCATCATGTGGTTTTACATCCTAATCCCGATGAATTAAATATTGTGACCGCAGCGCGCAGCATCCGCAATTCGGAGCCTTATAAAAAGGCCGGGGTAAACGTAAACTTCATGACTGGTGAAGGCCAGAATTGGGAGATGCGCACTTATGAGCGAGGCGTAGAAGATGAAACCTATAGCTGTGGTACCGGGGTTACCGCAGCGGCTCTGGTAGCCCATTACAGTGGAAAGGCTCCCCTTTCTCCAATATATATGCGCACTAAGGGCGGAAAGCTAAGCCTGTCTTTTGAGCACAATTCCGAAAAGGGCTATTTCAACATTTGGTTGGAAGGACCAGCAGAGAAAGTTTTTGAGGGCTTTGCCAAATGATAAAACTGCAAGACGGAGATATTAGATTAAGGGCTTTAGAGCCCGAAGACCTAAGCCTGCTGCTGGCCTGGGAGAACAATCCTACATATTGGACTAGCTCCCAGCAAAGGGTTCCCTATAGCGAATACCTAATGAAGCAATACTTGCAAGAAGTAGGGAAAAGTCCTTATGAAGTGGGGCAATTGCGAATGATGATTTGCTATAAAGACCAAAGCATTGGACTGGCTGATTTCTTTGATTTTGATATTGACCATCGCCGCGGGGCCTTGGGTATACTCATCGGCGCTGAAGCCAATCGAGGTAAAGGTCTGGCCGAGTCGGCCCTCAATTTGTTTATTGACTACCTCTTTAAGGCATTCGATCTGCAGCAAATACACGTAAGTATTGCCGATGGAAATGCGGCCAGCTTACGACTCTTCGAAAAATGCGGCTTTGAAAAATGCGGCTTGCGTAAACAATGGTACCGCCAGGGCGATTCTTTTATTGACGAGCATTTGCTGCAATTATTGAAAGGATCTCGATGAAGAAGTTTTTGAGCTTAAGTGGAATTATAGCCTTGGTGATGCTTTTGGCTTATCAATGTGATCATCCCGCAGCCAAAAAACTGAGCGCCGAAAAAGATGAAAGGCCACAATGGCTCAATCACCATGATACGGTTTCTTATGTAGGGATCGAAACTTGTATGCAGTGTCATAGTGGGATACATCAGACCTTTATCCAAACCGGAATGGGACAGTCCATTGGCAAGGCTGATACCTTAAAAAGCATTGCCAAGATTGATGGACATCAGAAGCTCTATGATTCCTATCAAGATTTGTATTATCAACCCTTTTGGCGCGGCAACACCTTATTATTAAGGGAATACAGGCTTAGCGCCGATGGTGATACCACCCACAATTTAGTTCAGCCGATCGATTATGTTATTGGCAGCGGTCAGCATACCAATTCACATCTCTGGCAAGAGAATGGCTATTATTTTCAAGCACCTTTTACCTGGTATGCTCAAGAACAGAAGTTAGACTTCCCTCCTGGTTTTGAAGGCGGTAATAACAGCCGCTTTAATCGACAAATTGGATTGGAATGCATGGCTTGCCACAATGCCATGCCCACCGAATTTGTAAAAGGCAGCACCCATAAATTTAGGCGTATCCCGGAAGGAATTAACTGTGAACGCTGCCATGGTCCGGGAGGCGCGCATGTGGCTAAAATTATGCGAGGTGAAATAACCGACACCGCCAAAGAAGCCGATCGCAGTATTGTGAATCCCAAGCGCCTCAGTGCCCAAATGCAGTTTGAGATTTGTCAGCGCTGTCACCTGCAAGGCAATGCGGTATTAAAGGAAGGCAAAAGCTTTTTCGACTTTAAACCAGGCATGGAATTAAAGGAAGTAATGCAAGTCTATTTGCCACGCTATGAGGATTCCGACAATCGCTTTATTATGGCCTCGCATGCGGATCGTTTTAAGCTTAGCGCTTGCTATCAGGCAAATCCAGAGACCTTTACCTGTACTTCCTGTCATAATCCACATTTCTCAGTAAAGAGTACGGAAGTTTCCAATTTTAATCAGACTTGCATTCAATGTCATTCTGCCAATAAGGCCCAAATAATGTGTTCCGCACCCATGCATGAAAGAGAAGTGAAACACAATAATTGTGTGCAATGCCACATGCCTCCCTCTCAAGCTACCGACATTCCTCATGTAACGGTGCACGATCATTTTATCCGAAAGCCTCAGGAAAATGGAGCTCCGGTTTCGCCTGAAGCCAATCGCTTTTTGGCTCTGCTCTCGATCAACGACCCTAAACCCTCAGCGCGCGATAAAGCTCTGGCTTATTTGCAGCAATTTGAACGCTTCGGCGCCAAGCCTCTTTATTTGGATAGCGCGGCCCGTTTCTTAAATCAGGTACCCAAAACAGCATCGGAGCATTTGTACCTGTGGACCTATTATTTCTTTTTAAGTGGTGATCGCGAAAGCTTGTATCACTTTGGAGCGCAATATGGACTCGACCATCTATTGCGAGAGCTTACCGAGCTTGATTATGAAAACAAGGACGCCTGGACCGCCTACCGTTTGGCGGAAGCCTATCAGTTTAAAGGTGACCATCAATCAGCTTTAAAACTCTTTGAACGCTCGGTAGAACTGGCTCCCTTTATTGGTGATTTCAAAAATAAATGGGCTGCTTTGTTAAATGCTGAAGGACAAAGTGCCAGGGCCGAAAGCTTATGGAAGGAAGTATTACAAGAAGAGCCTTACCATCGGGAATCCTTAAATAATATTGCCTTTTTAATGCTGGAACAAGGTCGTAATACCGAGGCAGCACAATACTTAAAGCTTTGCTTAGAACGCTATCCCGACTATCTTTTAGCCTGGCAAAATGAAGCTCGGCGTGCCATGCAAAGCGAAGATGCCCTAGCTTTGAAGCGCGCTTTGGAAGCTATAATTCGCTTGGACCCGCAGAATGTTCAGGCTAAGGAACACTACCGGAAATTCTTTTCATGAAACGAGGACTACTCATTCTTCTTGGTATCATTATTTTGATTGGAGGCTATTTGGGCTATCGAGCCCATCGCATTATTTGGGCTCCTAATGTGGTGAACTTAGAGCAAAGTCATCATCTTTATATTGAGCCAGGCACCAGCTATGAAGAGCTTTTACTTCAGCTGGACACTCTTCTTATTCATCGGGAATACTTTGAACTGCTGGCCGAATGGAAGAAGTTGCCTCAAAACATCAAACCTGGTAAATATGCTATCAGTAGTGGCATGAGCAATAATAGTTTGGTGAATCGTCTTCGCGCAGGAATTCAGGAGCCGGTGCGCCTTACCCTTAATATGGCCTATACACTCGAAGATTTAGCTGGTCAAGCCGGAGAAGCTCTGGAACCGGATTCTCTGGATTTCCTCCAGTACCTGAGGAGTGATCAGGTTTTAGAAGATTTTAAAATCAAGCGCGAGGAATTACCGGGCTTCTTCCTTTCAAATACCTATGAATTTTACTGGATTACCAGTCCGCATGATTTTGTTCAAAGAATGCTGCGCGAATCGGAGCGCTTTTGGCAGAGTCGTACTGCATTACTCGAAAAAAGTGGCTTAAGCCGACATGAAGTAATCACCCTAGCCAGCATTGTGGAAAGCGAAACTGCTCGCCCCGATGAAATGCCTATGGTGGCAGGCCTCTACCTAAATCGATTGGAGAAAGGTATCAAACTACAATCGGACCCTACGGTGATTTATGCCATGAAATTGAAAGATCCGGATTTGATTGTACAAAGAGTATATACCAAGAATCTGGATATTGACTCCCCGTATAATACTTATTTGCATATGGGCTTACCTCCGGGACCCATTCGCATTCCGGATCCTCGTAGCATTGATGCAGTTCTAAAAGCTAAGGATCATTCCTACATTTTTATGTGCGCAGATCCCGACCGACCTGGTTACCACTCCTTTGCTCAGAGCCTGCGACAGCATAATATCAATAAGGCGAAATACCATCGTTGGGCCAACCGCAATGGAATTCGATAGTTGACTATTTCGAAAATCCCATCCGCCGAAAGGCAAAAAGGCCAAAACAGGCCTATGATAATTTGTAAATAGTCTACCTTTGCAGCGTTTTTTTAAACCCTCTCAAATCACGCTAAAATGGCGCAGACAAACAATTATCAAGAATCTGTTGCTCAGAGAATTCAGCAAGAGAAACTGGCGGTTCAATTCATTAAAAACATCAATGATCTTTACTTGGATAAAGGCATTGAAACCGTGTTGTTCCGCAACCAATTGGTGGATCAACGTCCCAGCGAAGTGCTGAACCTGCATTCTTATGCTCGCAACATTGTAGGACAAAACATTACCATTACCGACACCGTAGCCCTTTTGGACGAATTGGTGCAAATGGATTTAGCTCCCGCTCGTATGGACATTGGCCGTTTGGCTAGTGAGTGGCTGAATGAAGGAAGCAATTTTGCCAGTGCCGCAGAATTCCTGAACAGCAAATTGGCCGACTTTATTGGTCCGGACAATATGGAGCGTACCACTCCAAAAGATGTTGTTCTTTATGGATTTGGTCGAATTGGCCGTTTAGTTGCCCGTGAGTTAATGGCTCAGGAAGGTATGGGCGAGCAATTGCGTTTGCGTGCCGTAGTAAGCCGCGGAGAAACTCCCGAAAGCTTAGAAAAACGCGCTTCTCTTTTACGTGTCGACTCAGTGCATGGTAACTTCCCTGGCACGGTAGAAGCGGACGTAGAGAATATGGCATTGATTATTAACGGTCGTGAGATCAAATTCATCAATGCTGCTAAACCAGAGGATATCGATTATACCGCCTATGGTATTAATGATGCCCTGATTATCGATAACACCGGTGCTTTCCGCGATGAGGCTGCTTTGAGCCGTCACTTGCAAGCTAAAGGTGCTGCGAAAGTGTTATTAACCGCTCCTGGTAAAGGAGTTCCCAATATTGTACACGGAGTTAACCAAATGGATTTCGATCCTAATGAGGTGAACATCTTCTCCGCTGCTAGCTGTACTACTAATGCCATTACTCCGGTATTGAAAGTAATCGAAGATGCCTTCGGTGTAGAGCGCGGTCATATTGAAACCGTACACGCTTATACCAATGACCAGAACCTGGTAGACAATATGCACAAGAAATACCGTCGTGGTCGTGCTGCTGCCTTAAACATGGTTATCACGGAAACTGGTGCTGGAGCTGCTGTAGCTAAAGCCCTTCCGGTAATGGCGGGTAAATTAACTTCTAATGCCATTCGTGTTCCTGTTCCTAATGGTTCTTTAGCCATTTTGAACTTGGAAGTTAAAAACGCCACCGATTTAGAAGGTGTAAACAATGCCATGCGCAATGCTGCCCTTAAAGGTGATTTGGTAGAGCAGATTAAGTACTCCATGAGCAACGAACTGGTATCCAGCGACATTGTTGGTGAGTCTTGTCCTTCTATTTTCGATAGCCCTGCTACCATTGTAGATGCCAATGGTAAAAACATGGTATTGTACGTATGGTACGATAATGAGTACGGTTATAGCCGTCAGGTTATTCGTTTGAGCAAGTATATTGCTCAGGTGCGTCGCAAAAGATATTATTAGGCTTGACTTTAGACGATAGATGTTAGACGATAGAATTTAGATCTAATGATGCCGCCTGAAAATGGTTGTCACTACCTACTCAGATATTTCTACTAATTTATACTTTTTGTTTTTAGTTCTAGGCTTACTGGGCTTAAGGTTTAAAGTGTAACTACTTGGACTGGATTCCATGGATTTGATTTTCCATTCAAAGTCTATTGGAGTGCTATTATTCAATACTCGCTTTTGCTGGAACTTGTTATGGTGTTCCACTGCTTGTTTGAGGCATAGTCGGAGCTCATGAAGGTTAGTAGGCTTCCAGTAATTGAGGTATCGGTTTTTAATCAAATCATTGGTTTTCTCTGCATAGGGGTTTTCCCAAGAATAGTAACACATACTTTGCTTTAAGCCTTTGCCTTTGCAATACTCACGATAGCTACGCTCTTCATACTGTCGGCCTCCATCACTATGATGAATAAGACCGCTTAAGTTGGTGTAGCCGGCTTTCTTTCGAGTGGCAATGGCCTGCTTTAAAACTTCTTTGAAGTGGACTGCGTTAGCTCTGCTATAAGCCCCATAGCCTAGGATCCTTTGAGAATAAACATCCGTAATGAACATCAAATAATAGCATTTTGACCCGTTCAGATAATAGGTCATATCGGCTTGCCAAACCTCATTGATGGATCGTACTTGTTTATCAATGAGAAGGTTGTCAAACTTACGTTGATCGCTTTTGGTGGTTCGGATATACCTCGTATTCCTTTTAACCTGTAAGCCCAGTTCAGCAGCTAGTGCCTCGAACTTATCCCGTCCAATGGAAAGCTGATCCGCATGAGCATAATAGATGGGTCTACAGCCTAAGCCAGGGCAGGCCACACGCGCGGACAGGATCAGGCTACGCAGGCCGTCTTCAAGCCCAACAAGCTCCCTTCTTAGAGCTTGGGGCTTGTAGTAGGCCTGCCGGCTAAAGCCCAGCAAATGACAGCTTCTCCTGATCGACACTTCAGTCTTTGTCTCCAGCTTTATTTGCCTTTGGATGCTCTCGCGCCAAAACTTTTTTTTAGGTCCACCTTATATTCTTCTGAGGCCAGGTCTACGATATGGCGGTACAAATCGGCTTCTAACTGCTTTCGTCCTAAAGCAGCCTCCAACTCTTTGGTGCGCGCCTCTAATTCCTTCAGACGTTTGTCAACACTATTGTTTTCCACTACTATGCGTGTTTGTGTCTTCAAGGTACGAGAATACTTGTTTAACCAGTTATAAACTGTTTGTGGTGATTTAATCTCGTAAATCCTACAGGCTTGATATACCCGAAGTTCTCCCGATTCAATCTGTTTGACCACTTCCTTGCGCAAGGTCTCACTAAATACACGTTGACGTCTTAAGTTTTCTTTTTGTCCCATTTTTCTCTTGGTTTTAGAGAGAATAGGTGTCAACTTTTTTCAGGCGCGGTCATAAACTCTACATTCTACACTCTAAATTCTAAAATATCCCATCCCGGTCTCCGCAAGGAGATCGGGATTTTTTTTTGACCAGCAATGAAGTCAATGGCATATCATGCCCGCTCTAAAAGATTTTAAACTAAAATAAATTAGCCCTTTATAGTTATTTATTAATCTTCTAATTTATCTAATAATTCTTATTCGGAATAATTTCTCATTTCTCCCACACATAGCTACCCTCAGGTTTGAAGATCCTCCCAATAGGGTTTAAACAACTGTATATTAGCTTATTAAATCCACAATCAAATCAAGAAAGCTAATTTCTTCAGAAATACATAGCTCCTTTATCGGTCGATTTATTAAATCATTAACTTATAGTAAAGCTTGATTTTACCCGCATTTAATGCGATTTAAATCAACGTAAAAACATCTGTTTAATGAGACAAACCAATGATTTACTCAAAATGACCACTTATGAAGAATAAAGGACCACCCTAGCAATGGAAACAGAGAAGGAATAATCACGGAATCAGAAACGAAGAAGCGCTTAGATCTGCATTTCAAATCGATCGAACAGCTTCTTTTCAAAATCAAATAAAGAAGATGAATAAATTAAAGATTCTCATCGGAATATGGCTTTTAGGACTATCTGCTCTATTAGCTCAAAATGGTCCAACACCTTGTGGTAGTTCCATAAATTATGCTCCTGATCCAGACTATCCTGGATATACTCCTACAAAAAGGCTAAGGCTGGTATTACATATCATACAAGAAGCGAATGGTAAAAGCAATTTTACTGCTGTTGATATGGCAGACCAAAGCGGTCATCCCCAAAGTGCTTATTGGCAAAACCTAATAAACTCATTAAATCGGGTTCATGCCAATCTAGCTGAGGAAAGTCGGCAAGATCCCGACCATCCCACGCCACATATGCTAGATAGTAGAATTCGCTTTAGCTTGTCGCCTCAAAATGTGGTTTATGATCGAGACCCCGAATTTCATAAACACTTCACCGATTCAAAAGAGGATCGCTTAAACAGTTTGTACAAACGTTTTGTGACGGACAATCCCAATTTGAATTTTAAGGAAAACGCCTTACATGTCTTTGCTTTTCCCCATCATTCACCCAATGATGACCATTGGGGTAGTTTCAATTCGAATCGGCTTATTTTAAATGGATCCTACCAAGATTTTTTAGCAAATGGTATAAGTGCTTGGGCCACTATGACCGGTGCCTTGAATCATGAAATAGCACATTGCATAGGTCTATTATCGCCAAACAGAGATGCGAACTACAATTGTGATCCTTTTCAGGATGATTTCTGTGATGACACCCCTTCGAGTCAAGCTCTAAACCCCTGCCCTTGTAATAGCAGTCCGGCTGCGGATGGACTCCCCTGTTCCAATAATATGATGGCTTCAAATGCTCGGAAAGATGCCCTTACCCGATGTCAGATTGGGCGATTACATTATGCATTAACCCATAACAATGCCCGGCATTATGTTGACTTTTCTGACTTCTGTAATTATCACGACAGGCCTTTAAGTTTAGCAGGTGGCAGCAATGAAGTATGGGAAAACCCGCGTTATTTAATAGGTGACTTAATTCTTGAGCCTGGTGCTAGCCTAACCCTAAAATGCTATTTATCCCTTCCTGAAAAGGCAGTAATTAAGGTAATGCCCGGTGCAAAACTCATCATTGATGGCGGACAGGTTGGAAACATCTGCGGAAAATACTTTGATGGAGTTTATGTTTTTGGGGATTCCCATCGCAGTCAATCGCCTGCAAATCAAGGCATGGTGATTTTAAAGAACAATGCCATCATCGAAAACGCAGTAGTTGGCTTAAGCTTTATTGGTATCAAGGGCAATTATCAGAATAGAACTTTGGTATGGAGTCAAACCGGTGGCTATGTTTTAGCGGAGAACAGCAGCTTTAGAAATAATTTAAAGGATGTTGAATTTATGAGTTACCACCCTAAAAACAGTCTGGGCAAGGAGGTGAATAATCGTTCCTATTTCGAAAACTGTAATTTCCTAACTACGGATGAAGCCCCACTTTCGGCATCGCAATTCAAGGACCATATTAGTATGTGGGATGTGAATGGCATTCGTTTTAGTGGATGTAGTTTTAGGGAGGAGCGCAGTGCTATGCCCGCATCCGAATCGCGTACTGGTATCAAAAGTATTCGATCCTCTTTCCAAATCGATCACCGTTGTATCAATCCTTCCAACTGTATAAATTTTGACCGAAGTGAGTTTCTCGGATTAAAACAAGCAGTTGAAGCTCGGCGTAATGGCAGCAAGGGTTTAATTAAAATTGAACATACTCAGATAAGCTGCTATAAAGGCATCTACCTCTTTGGTACCTTCGAAAGTTTAGTCCGTGCCAATATTTTCGAGATCGAGCACATTCCTATCCTGGCGAGCAATTTTACAGAATATCCATATGGCCTGTACCTTGATGCCTGCGATCAGTTTAATACCGAAGGCAATCAGTTTAATGGTCACGGCAATGCAATGGCTGAAGGCGCTGCCGGTTTGGTTATACGAAATGCGGGGGAGGCCGATAATGAATTTTACCGATCCCAATTCCAAGACCTGCACCTGGGATCTCAGGCTATCGGTATTAATCGACATAGCCAGTACCTAAAGGGTCTTCGCTTTCGTTGCAATAGCTATTTAAATGGATTTACGGATTTAGATATTCGTGAGGCCCCTATGTCGATATCTCCACTATTTGGAATTGCTCGGAACCAAGGATTTAGAAGCCCTCCCGTTCTTCTACCCAATAATGAGTTTAGTAATTTTAGTAGCATTCTCAATTTCAATATAGATAATGAAGGAGCCCAAATAGACTATGTATTTGATGGCCCAGCCAATCGCACTAATTTGAAATACCCCTATTCTATTAGTCCCCGGGTACGCAGACTCGCCAAGGCTGGCCCTTCGGTCTGTTCCAATCGCATTTCTACTTATGGTAGTGATGGCACTCAATTAGAAATCGATTTGATGAATGCGAAACCCCTCCTTATTCAAGGCTTAAATCAAATGCAATTGCTTACAGATGGTGGCAATACGGATTATTTCCTGCAATTGATAGAAAGTGCCGTTCCTGGAAATGCTTTACAGGTTTACAATGACCTCCAATCGGCCTCACCCTTTCTCAGTAATTGGGTACTCGCTCAATTGGCTGCTTCTGAATATCCTTTTAGTCAAGAGCAAATTCGGGATCTATTAATGGCAAATCCACATTCGGCTCGCAATCCTACTCTAATCCAAAGCCTCCGGAACCGAAGCGATAATTTCCCGGAAGCCTATATCCTAGATATTGCTGGGACAGGGGAGCAATACAGTCTTCGCGATAGCCTTATGGAAGATTTAGCCAGAGTAGAATTGGAATACACTAAAATTCTGAATGAGTACATAGCAGGCCGAATGCTGGACAGCAATAACAGCACAGAAGCTTTACATTCTTACCTAAAGCATCCTAGTCAAGCTTCCTTTCACTACCATTTGGCCGATCGCTATTTCGCCGACAAGAATTTTGTGAAATTCAATCAGGTAAAAGATAGCATCGCTCTAGTCTTCCCTTTAAGAGGGAGGGATTTAGAGTATCATCAAAGTTATGAGCAGTTGTACAGCATGCTATATAATTGGTTTTTACAGGATAGTGTTTTATTTAAAGCCGAAGATCACATCACGGAATTGCAAAACTTTGCTACTAGTCACAATCAATTACCTGATGAATACTTTGCCCTATTAGCCATGCTTGATCAATTTCCCCTCTTGCATGATGTCTACATGCCCGAATCAGGACTTAGCGCCAAGCATAATCTAAGTTCAGACAGCAATTTGATTAAGGTAGAAGACAATACCCTTAGCTTATATCCAAATCCCGCAAATGAAAAGATAGAATTGGCTTGGACCGGCAAAGGGCAGCCCTCAAATGTTCAAGTTTTTGAGTCAAGCGGACGAATACTATACCATCGAGAGTGGTCTGGCAAAGAGCCTTTACTCATCAACATTTCCAAATGGCCTAGTGGCACTTATTGGATACAAGTACAAGATGAGAGGCACGGTACCCTGCATCGTTCCTTAATTGTTAGTCATTAAAGTTTAGCAGAAATCGTTCAATTCGACTTCAATCCCGGTTCTAAATTGAGCCGGGATTTTTCTATTTTCAAAGCAATAATCAAATTCATTAAAGCCTGGAGCGTTTTAATGGAATAATGATCAAGATTTGAGAAGTCAAGAACACAGCATAAGGTCCAGCGGTAAGGCCTATCTCTACTTATCCCTCTTCTTGGTTGTGGCATTAAGCCTTTATGCCATTCTCCCCAGGCTAAATCCGCATTTTAATTGGGCTGGCATAAGTCCTGATCTAAAAGACCTAGTATATCAAATTGAAAAAAGAGGTTTAATCTTGGGGCCTGACGAAAATGGCTCTTCCGCGCGAAAAGCGCACGATCAACAAAATCAACTAATGAAACTTGCCTCTACCTACGAATTGACCTGTTTAAAGCAATATCCAAATGGTGCTATCCGAGGTCTTGCCTATCAAGGATTACTGGCTGCTGCAGACTATCCGAATAAAAGTCAACTCCTAAAAGACGCACTTGTGGATACTCTCTATTCGGTGGAATATGTATCCGATTGCTTAGGCTTCGAACTTTCTATTCAGGACTTTTTGCTCAATATTGTTTTTGAGGAGAAATATGGAAACCTATCCGATCAACAGCAAATATTGGTCAAATATCAAATTCAGCCCAGTGATCTAGATATTCTTCGTCGCCCCGATTACTAAAAAGAATCTTTTACTTTTACCTTCAGGCTTATTCTTTAGCCAATTAACTTAACCTGTTTTAATTTAAAAAGCTTCAAGCCATTCTAAGCTTCTGTTTTATGTCGTAAATCTGCTTGGAACAGCTTCAATAGTTACTCCTCCTATGCTTTTAAATATTTCGACCACGCATAAGCCTGCTACGGATTTAGGCTTTTTACTTCATAAGCACCCTGATAAATTTCAATCCTTCGAACTGGCCATTGGTCAAGCCCATGTTTATTACCCGGGAATTTCGGAAGATAGATCTACCATTTCCTTATTGTTGGATATCGATCCCATAGATATGGTAAAAAAGGCGCGTCGTTTGAATGGCGCTGAATTTTCCCTGGGCCAATACGTAAATGATCGGCCTTATGTGGCCTCCTCTTTTATGAGTGTCGCCATAGCCAAAGCCTTCTCCAGCGCTTTAAATGGCAAGTGTAAGGATAAGCCCGAATTAGTAGAACAAGCCTTGCCCTTAGAAGTAAGTCTTGCTGTATTACCCGCTGCAAAAGGAGGTGAAAAATTGATTAAAAGCCTTTTCGGACCTTTGGGCTATACACTTGATATCCAGAACCATGCTTTAGATTCTAAATTCCAATCCTGGGGGAAAAGCAAATACTTCACCCTGCGACTTAAGCATGAAATTCGTCTTCAAGACTTATTATCGCATCTCTATGTTTTGATTCCGGTTTTGGATAATGACAAACATTATTTCGTGAATCAAAAGGAAATAGATAAACTCCTGGAAAGAGGCAAGGGCTGGTTAGAAGCGCATCCCAAAAAAGACCTGATTATTAGTCGTTACTTATTCAACTTAAAGTCCTTAACCCGAGAAGCTCTGGATCGATTAGACGATGACAAATCCGTAGAATCGGAAAGCGAAGAAAATGAAAACCCAGAGCTTAAAATCAAAAAAGAAAACCTGCATCAACAACGACTGGCTGCAGTAGTTGAACAACTGAGAGATTCGGGTGCGCAAACGGTTATTGACCTGGGCTGTGGTGAAGGAAAATTACTTCGCTTACTCCTGAAGGAAAAGCAATTTCAAAAAATTACCGGGATGGATGTTTCCTATCAATCCCTCAGTTTTGCCAAAGAGAAATTAGGCTGGGATGAAATGGCACCAGCCCAAAAAGCCCGAATCAATTTGTTTCAAGGGGCCTTAACCTATGAAGACCAGCGATTAAAGAATTTTGAAGCCGCCGCCCTGGTAGAAGTTATCGAACACCTCGATGAAAACCGGCTTGCTGCCCTTGAGAGAGTAGTCTTTGAAAAGGCTCAACCTCAAACAGTGATTTTAACCACGCCAAATGCCGAATACAATTCGCAGTACGATAGCCTTGATGCTGGCAGCATGCGACATCATGATCATCGCTTTGAATGGACACGAGCACAATTTGAAGAATGGGCCCAAAAAGTGGCCTTGAAAAATAATTACAGTGTTGAGTTTTTGCCAATCGGTACGGAAGTAGAAAACCTTGGCGCACCTTCACAAATGGGAATATTCACCTATGGAAATTAAAGTACCTGAATTATCTCTGGTCCTGCTGATCGGGACTTCAGGATCCGGTAAAAGCACCTTTGCCAAAAAGCATTTTAGCAAGTTCGAAGTAGTGTCTTCCGATGAATGTAGAGGCATTGTTTCTAATGATGAAAATAATCTTGCCGCCACCACAGATGCTTTTGAGCTTTTACATTATACCGTAGCTAAGCGCTTAAAAAATGGCTTATTAACAGTGGTGGATGCCACCAATATACAACCTGAAGCTCGCAAAGGCCTCTTGCAATTGGCGCGTGAATACCATTGCTTACCCATTGCCATTGTGTTTAATATCCCGGAGTCAGTTTGCGAAGAAAGAAACGCTAAGCGTGATGACCGAAACCTGGGTAACCATGTTCTTCGTCAACAAAGGCAGCACTTAAAACGCTCTTTAAAGTCCTTAAAAAGAGAGGGCTTCAAACAAATACAAATTTTCCACTCGGTAGAAGAGGTAAATCAAGTTCAGGGGATAAGCCGTGCTAAACTCTACAATGACAAAAAAGACATCACAGGACCTTTTGATATCATAGGTGACATTCATGGCTGTTATGATGAATGCCTAGATCTCTTACAAAAACTGGGATATGAAATAAATGAGGTGGCGGATGATGGTCAAAACTTTGGCCTCCAAGCGCAACATCCTCAAAATCGTCAGGTAATATTTCTCGGCGATTTGGTAGATCGCGGTCCCAATTCGCCTGCAGTCCTAAAACTCGTGATGAGTATGGTTCATACTGGTAGTGCCTGGTGTGTACCCGGAAACCATGATATTAAACTTCAGAGAAAACTCAGCGGTAAAAATGTTAATCTGAAGCATGGTTTAGCAGAAACTATGGCGCAAATGGAAAATGAGCCTAGTGACTTTCATCAGCAAGTAAAAGAATTCCTCTACAGCCTTATTAGTCATTATGTCTTTGACCAGGGAAATTTAGTAGTAGCCCATGCCGGGATTAAGGAAGAAATGCAAGGTAGAGGATCTGGTGCTATTCGTGCTTTCTGCCTTTACGGAGAAACTTCTGGTGAGATTGATGAATTTGGACTACCAGTACGCTACGATTGGGCTTCGGAATATAGAGGAAAAGCCAAAGTGGTGTATGGCCATACACCAGTACCCGAAGCCGAATGGCTAAATAAAACTATTGATATTGATACGGGCTGTGTCTTTGGAGGCAAGCTAAGCGCCCTCCGCTATCCAGAAGAAGAACTGGTTTCAGTTCCTGCTAAAGAAGTGTATTGTGATCCTGTAAAACCATTCTTGGAAGGACCTGAAAGTCAATTGAACAACCAACAAATTGATGATGATCTTCTCAATATTGAAGATGTAAGCGGGAAACGCATAGTTCAAACCCGCCTACGGAATAATCTCACCATCCGCGAAGAAAATTCTATCGCTGCCTTGGAGGTGATGAGTCGATTTGCCGTAAATCCCAAATGGCTGATATACCTCCCTCCTACCATGTCGCCCTGCGAAACCAGCAGCCAAGAGGCCTATTTGGAGTTTCCTGAAGAAGCCCTAAACTACTATAAGAATCAAGGTCTGAAAAGTCTCATCTGCGAAGAAAAACACATGGGCTCTCGGGCCGTACTTGTAATCTGCAAAAACGAGGAGGTTGCCAAGGAAAGATTCGGAGTTGAAGGTGAAGGAATTGGAGTTTGTTATACGCGTACCGGTCGAAATTTCTTCAGCAATCCCGATTTAGAAAAGGAATTCTTAGATCGAGTTCAAAAAGCCTTGGAAGATTCTGGCTTTTGGAATAAAATGAACACCGATTGGCTTTGCATGGATACCGAGCTAATGCCCTGGTCTGCCAAAGCCCAATCTCTGATCAAAGATCAATATGCAGCAGTAGGTGCCGCCGCTCAAAATGCATTAGCCGAAGTAGAGAAATCGCTAGGCTTAGCCCAAAAACGTGGCATTGCTGGAATTGATGAACAGCTTAAGAAAATTAAAGCGAAACAAAAGGCAGTATCCAATTACGTCCAAGCCTATCAGAACTATTGTTGGGAAGTACAAAGTATTGAGGATTACAAACTGGCCCCCTTCCACCTATTAGCTACAGAAGGGGCTGTTCATGTCGATAAAAACCATGAGTGGCACATGGAGCAAATAAAGGAAATTTGCCAGGCCGACCCCGCTTTGTTTAGGATCACTCCTTACAAAAAAGTAGATCTTGATGATGAAAATAAAATCGAGGAAGTAATCAAGTGGTGGATTGAACTTACCCAAAAAGGGGGAGAAGGTATGGTTGTAAAGCCCTATGATTTTCTGGCCTATGGTAAAAAGGGTTTAGTACAGCCAGCCATAAAATGCCGGGGGAAGGAATACCTCAGAATCATCTATGGACCCGAATATGATACCGTCCCCAATCTTAAAAGATTGAAGAAGAGAGGACTGTCTAAAAAGCGCTCTCTGGCCTTACGCGAATTTGCTTTGGGTATTGAAAGTTTAGAACGTTTTGTTCGAAAAGAACCCCTACGCCGAACCCATGAAAGTGTTTTTGGAGTATTGGCCTTGGAAAGTGAAGAAGTAGATCCAAGACTTTAAGCAAATGTGTACCCCTAGGAACTTGTGAAAAACCGCAGTAAATTTGTTTTCCATTTTTTAGACGACTCCCTCCCATGCGATTCTTGAAGCAATTACGATTCAAGCTTATAGAATTACTCTTAAAAATTAAAAGCCTCGGCAATAAACCTCAAAAAACGGAGGAGGAAGAGCCGGTGTTCTTTATCATGGGTTCTGGGCGCAATGGAAGCACGCTTTTAGCGCGACTGCTCAATAATCACAGCGACGTTTTCCTACCTCCGGAACAATTTGCCTTGCCTTTCACCATTGCAGATTGGCAATTTTCCCGTTTCAAATCCTGGACCTCCTTCTACCAGAAACAACTGAAGCGCTATTTAAAGAACAACCAGAGTTGGAAGCTGGAGGAAAAGGATTTTAAAAAAATAGAATCCGAGCTTAGAGCCCTCGACAAGGAAGAACGAGGTCCGGGAAGCATTTTCAAACAAGTATTTGAGCGCTACGCTAAAAAATTTGGTGGTCCGGCCAAACTCTATGGTGATCACTCTCCATTAAGCACGGAATACTACAAATACATCTATCATGAATTCCCGGATGGCAAGTACATTTTCTTACTTCGACATCCTTATGATGTGGTACTCTCCTATTCCAAAATGAAGGAACACAAAGCCAGCGATCCTGAATACGCGGCCTGGAAATGGAATAATAGCATCAAGGCTTACGACTATCTGAAGAAGAAAAATTGCAATGTACTCTTAGTGAAGTACCGCGATTTAGTTTCTAAGCCTGAAGAAGTGACTGAAAAAATTCAGGATTTTCTGGATATCGACCCCCAGGATGTAATTAATACCCTACCACCAAACCCTGAAGATGATCCCCTCGGAGCCGGAACCCACGTCCATCACCAAAGGCTCTACAAAGCTGTGGATGCTAGTTCCGTTGGCAAATGGAAGGAGGAACTGAACCCTGAAATCATTGAGCAAATCGAGGAAACAGTAGAAGAAAATGCCGCTCGCTTTCATTTTAATTTACACGCCTGAAAAGCGGGTTAATTCTCTTCTTCCCTAAAAGCGAGGATTTTACTATAATCCTGCTCCCCCCTCTTAACCTTCGATTAAAATTCCCAATCTATACTTTAAGCAGCCTTAACCTTAACCGAACACTAAGGGTGCATTGCCATAGGACTTTTGTGCTTTCCTAAACAAAAGATCTATGAAACGAACAATTACTATTACACTCTGCTTACTGAGCAGTTTTATGATTCAGGCTCAAAACCTGATCGACCTTTCTCATTTAGCCAGTTATAAAAGCGGTGCCTTTGATGAGGGTGCCATGGAGATTGTAGCTTATAACCCTACAGCCCAGGTTTTATACGCAGTAAATGGCTACAGCGATCATATTGATGTTTTTGACATCTCCAACCCGAACAACATCACCAAAACTGATTCTATCGACATTACCGTTTACGGAGATGGCGCTAATTCTGTGGCCTACAAATCCGGTTACCTAGCGGTTGCAGTAGAAGCCAATGACTTTGATCAGAATGGTCATATTGTGTTTTTCGACTCCACACTATCTTTCATTACCAGTCTCGAAGTAGGAGTATTACCTGATATGGTAACCTTCACTAAAGACGGAATGTATGTACTTAGCGCCAATGAAGGTGAGCCCGATGATGATTACAGCGCTGATCCCATGGGTAGCGTTTCCATTATCGACATTTCCGGTGGCGTACAGAATGTAAGTCAGGGCAATGTTACTACCCTTGATTTCACTCAATTCGATGCCAATTATGATCCTGCCATCCGCAATTTCGGTCCGGTAGCCGATTATATGGAAGACCTCGAAAACACTGCTGATTCTTTAGATAACCTGATCATCGTTACTACGGCTGGTAATATCGGTTGGTACTATGATGATTACAGCGGTGATCACTACGCTGAAATGAATGCCTATTCTGCCAGCGGCCCTACTACCACCTGGATGATTACTCCTGCCATGAATTTCACCGGTCAGGACTCGGTTTACTTCAGCTTTGAGAACACTCGTAACTTCAGTGGTGGTTCTTTGGAAGTATTAATTTCTACCGACTTTGATCCTTTAACTCACACCGATCCTGCAAATGCCAATTGGGATACCATTACTGGCAATTTCGCCTTCTCCACTGGCGGATATGCAGATACCAATTCAGGTCGTTTCAGCTTAGAAAATTACTTGACGCCTAATGTGAGCATCGCTTTCGTATACGAAGGTGCCCCTGGTGCTGGAAACTCTTCTGTTTGGCAAATTGACGATTTGATGTTCGAAGGTACCATGCCACGCTTATCTCAAAACCTGGAGCCCGAGTACATTGCTGTTGCTCCAGATAACAGCAAGGCTTTTGTTGTTTGTCAAGAAAACAATGCAATGGCAGTTATCGACTTGGCCAGCAAAAGCATCACTTCCTTAAAGCCTTTGGGTTTTAAAGATTACTCTAATGGTAACAATAAAATGGATGCTTCTAACCGTGCCAGCAGCATCGACATTCGCAACTGGCCTGTATTTGGGATGTATCAACCAGATGCCATCAAAGCATTTGAAGTAAATGGTACTACCTACATCGCTACAGCCAACGAAGGTGACTCTCGCGACTATGATTTCTACAGCGAAGAAGAGCGTGTTAAGGACCTTACATTAGATGCTACTGCCTTCCCAAATGCCGCTAACCTGCAAATGGAAGACAGCTTAGGTCGATTAAACATTACCACTTCTTTGGGTGATACGGATGGTGATGGAGATTACGACGAATTATACTCTTATGGAGGTCGTGGTTTCTCCATTTGGGATGAGAACATGAACCTGATCTGGGATAGTGAAGATCAATTCGCTCAGACATTATTCAGCCTCTACCCCAATGAGTTCAACTCTAATAATGATGATAACAGCTCCTTAAAATCTCGTTCTGATGATAAGGCTTCAGAGCCCGAAGCGATTGAAATTGCGGTAATCAACGGATTTACCATTGCCTTTGTAGGTTTAGAGCGTATGGGGGGAATCATGGTTTATGATATCACTGACCCTAGCAACCCTAGTTTCATTAGCTACTTCTTACACCGCGACTTTAGCGTATCTGCCGATGATATTAATGCCGGTGATTTAGGTCCTGAAGACATCAAGTTTATCCCCGCTGCTCAAAGTCCAAATGGTGAAAATTTATTAGCTATTGCCAATGAAGTATCCGGAACCCTTTCCTTATACAGCATTGGTGGTACCATCGGATTAAATGAAGAAGAGCGTGCTTTAAGCTTGCAAGCGTATCCTAACCCAAGCAATGGCTTGGTACAGTTTAGCCAGGAGATCGAAGGGGGTAAACTTTACAACCTGAATGGTCAAATGGTGATGAACATTGAAGGAAACAAAGCCGACTTAAGCGCTTTACCTAGCGGAATTTACCAATTGGTATCTGCTCAAGGTAAACTTCAGATTTTAAAGAAATAAGGCTTTTTAATCGACCTAACAACAAATTTAGAATCCCGATTCAGGTGAAAGCTTGGGTCGGGATTTCTTATTTCTTGGAACTAAGTCGCATACTGTCCCGCCGTGTCAATTTCTTGATGTACTCTAATTTCCGGAAACGCAAAGCACTCCAATCTTCATCAATGGCAATCTGACGTACCGGCTCCATATTGTACTGCCCAATCTGGTTCCAACCCGAATCGCGATTAATTTCACTCGTAAAGCGCTTACTACTTTTCTTAGGATAGGCAAACCAGAGTGGTGCATCCCCCTCCATTAATGGACAAAGCTTATCGATCCAATGATTAAGATCCTCTTGCATTTGCACAAAAACGAAGGCATAGTTTAAAGCTGAATCATGATCCTGAGCTACAGATTCCTTAATCCAATCCTTAAATGAATCGAGTAAAGTATCGGGCACATTGGCCAATAGCAAAGGGCTTTCGCCTTTATATGCCATCTTTTTTAGTAAAGCCGCATCCATAGTTTAATTGTCTTTTTCACCTACAACCCTTCGAAACTCCTCTAAAAGAGAGTCGCGATTAAAAGGTTTTCGCAGGTAATTTCGAATCAATCCCGAATTTAATGCTTGTTGAATTTCATCATTGATCTCAAAGCCAGTTAAGATGTAAAAGGGAGCTTTTTGAAGATGAGCGCGAATACTCTGCAAAAACTCAACTCCATTTTGTCCAGGCATCTTCATATCACTTACTACCACATCCGGCTTTAAGCCTTCAGCTACCTTTTGGTAAGCCTCTTGCGGATCTTTAGCGGTGAGCACCTCAAAGTGCTTTTTAAAGTTTAGACTGAAAAGGAGCAAATTCATCTCCTCATCATCAACATAGAGAATTTGGGGTAAACTCATGAATTAGGAATTTCAACAGTGACGGTGGTACCCTGCCCCTCTTGGGACTGGATACTTAATTTACCATGATGCTGATCAATAATATTGTAAGCGATAGACAGTCCCAACCCCACTCCTTCTCCTGGAGACCGAGTGGTGAAAAATGGATCGGTCACCTTTAATAGGTTTTCGTCGGCTATGCCAATGCCACTATCCTGTATTTGTACCAGAATACCGTTTTCCAGATTCTCGGCATTTATTTTTAATACACCGCAATCTGGCATGGCTTGAAAGGCGTTTTGAATGATATTAAAGAATACTTGATAAAGCTCGGCCCGATTACCAATTACCTTTATCTCCTTGGCTTTAACGGCGTTTTGAATTTGAATATCCTGCGAATATTCGGGTAGGAGTAAAACCAATACATTGTCGAGAATACGCCCTATATCGCAACTTTCTATTTTCTCCCCACCTTGATTACTCATCTGGTTTAAGGAGCGGATTATGCGATGTACCCGCTGGAGTCCTTCGCGAATACCACGAATATAAATTTGGGTTTCTTCATTATGCTCCGCCAGTTTTTGGTCTTCCAGCCCTATTAAACCTCCCGAAATATAATTGAGAGGATTGTTTACCTCATGGGCCAGGCCTCTGGTGAGCAAGCCAATTGAAGCCATTTTCTCGGCTTGCATCAATTTGCTTTGAGCGGATTTTAAATCTTCGAGAGCCTTTTGCAATTGAAGATTTTGATTGTGGATGATATCATTCTTTTCCTGCAACTTTTCATGCTTCTCATGCAGCTCTTGTAAGGCTTGATCTAAATCTTGCGTTTTTTCTTGAACCGTATGCTCCAGGCTCCTTTGATGAGACTCTAAACTCTGCTCTACAGTTCTGAGATGTCCTAAATGTCGACGTAGAAAAACGAATAATAAAGCTCCGGTGGCTACCACGTAAAACCAACCTTTATAGGTTTGCAGCTCACTTTGCATGGCAGGGGAATCCGCTAAATTATTAACGGCCAGATCCGAAAACAGGATCCAAAGCGCCCCAATAATCAGATAGATTAAGCTAATGCGATATTCAAACTTCAATTCCCCTAAATATTATTTCCTTCTTAATTATCTCTCTTTTCGAAGTCTTCGTTCTCCTTTATCCGAAGGCGACGAAAAGCTAGATAAATGATAAGAATCAGGATAATTAACCAAATTCCACCATTGATATAGATCGACCAATTGAACTCCATCAGTTTAACTTAACTGCGGTACCATAAGCCAAAATTTCGGCCGCTCCCTGCATAACCATAGCCGTTGTCAATCGAATATTAATGACGGCATCAGCACCTAAGCGCACAGCATCTTGCTCCAGTCTTTGCAAAGCCTGTTCTCTGGCGTGGGCTTGCAATTTGCTGTACTCTTCAATTTCACCACCTACAATATTTTTAAGACCCGCGAAAATATCCCGACCAATGTTTCGGGCTCTAACCGTGCTTCCACGCGCTATTCCCAATATCTCAGTTACTTCTCGATTAGGTATAAAGTCGGTGGTGCTAAGTATCATTTTAATTTTTGTTTAGGCTAGTGCTCTAATGTACAAAATGCAATTTCACTTGAATTAGGCAACCAAATAAAAAATTGAGCATCCAAAATAGTGAACCCTTAAACCTCAATCTGCTATGAAATCTGCTTCGCTTCTTTTGGCACTTCTATTTTGCCTCCCTCCAGTGTTTGCCCAACACGGAGAGGCTATTTTAACCGGAATTGTAATCGACTCCAAAACAGGAGATACTGTCAGGAATTATTACCTCACCATTCAAAATCAGGAAAACGGTAAAGTCTTCTACTGTATTAAAGAATTTCAGGATAGCATCTCCAGCTATTCACTATATGGAATTCCTCCTGGAATCTATAATTTGAACTGCTATAATTTCTATAGCCATCAGCGTAAACGAATTTTAAATGTTCGTCTTGATGAAGGCTTTAACAATTGGTATCCTCGCTTAGAAGAGCCCGAAGATGTGAAATTTGTAACTCGAACCCCAAAGTATTATCCTGAGTATATTTTTGACTCTGAAGATTTTCCCGAGTTTAAACCCTTAAGTCTTTACCCCAATCCCGTACATGAAACAGCCGCCCTTGCTGAAGGTGAATGCTACAATCGGGTGGATATCTATAATGTTAGTGGAAACTTGCTCAAAACCATTCATTTTGAAGAAGGACAAGAACAAAAAATGGACTTAAGTGATTTGCCTTTTGGCTTTTATATCTGCAAAGCCAGCAGCGACAAATTTGATCTAAGTGAAACGGTGAAATTCATCAAACTTTAGCCTAGCAAAGCTCTCAAAGCCAGCTCATAGCCTTTAAGCCCAAGGCCGGTGATTACTCCCCTAACTGCTGGCGATAAATAGCTTTTATGTCGGAAGCTCTCACGCTGATAAACATTGGAAAGATGCACTTCGATAATTGGACAGTCAATTGATTTGGCCGCATCCGCCAGAGCGATCGAAGTATGAGTAAAGGCGGCGGGATTAAAAATAATGCCCTGACATTCCTCCGCCAAGTCATGTATGGCGTTTACCAATTCGCCTTCCACATTGGATTGACGATAGATGATTTCATGCCCTGGAAAATCAACTTGCAGCTTCTCCAAATACGATTCGAAGCCTTGATGTCCGTAAATTTCCGGTTCGCGCTTTCCCAATAAGTTGAGATTCGGACCGTTGAGAATACCCACTTTCATTAGCTACCTTTAGCCGAGCCAAAATACTTAAAAATGCAGTGGAAAGGCGCCATTCGTGAATTCAAAAACTATCTGCAACTGGAGAAGGGTCTGGCCGATAATTCGGTGAAAGCCTATCTCCGCGACTTAAATAAAATTGCCAATTATTTCGAGAATGAAGAGCTGGGGCCCTTGCAACTAAACCTTTTCCGTTTAGAGAAATGCCTGCGGGATTTGCAAAATCATGGTTTGAGCACCCGCAGTCAGGCTCGCTTAATCTCCTCCCTTCGTGCTTTCTACAAGTATTTAATCTTAGAAGACTATATCGATCAAAATCCAGCTGAACTACTGGAAGGACCTAAATTGGATCAAAAGCTTCCGGAGTATTTAGAGGAAGAAGAAGTAGCGGCCATGATCGATAGTATTGACCGCTCCAAGCCCGAAGGCATGCGCAATGTGGCAATTTTCGAAACCCTCTATGCCTGTGGCTTGCGGGTATCCGAATTAGTGGGGCTGCGCATTTCAGATCTCTTTTTTAAGGAAGACCTGATTCGAGTTGTAGGTAAAGGCAATAAGGAAAGACTGGTTCCCATCAACAGCTTGGCTCAAAAAATGATTGAGCTCTACCGACAAGAAGTGCGAGTACACATCCCCATCAAAAAAGGTTCGGAAGACATTCTCTTTCTCAATCGCCGAGGCAGTGCCTTAAGTCGAGCCATGATCTTTAATTTGGTGAAAGATGCCGCGTCCGCTGCGGGCATACGCAAAACCATTTCACCCCATACCTTTCGCCATAGCTTCGCTACGCACCTGGTAAAACATGGCGCCGATCTACGCGCCGTGCAAGAAATGCTGGGGCATGAAAGCATTACCACCACCGAGATTTATACCCATCTCAGCCAACAGCAGTTGCGGGAAACTATTCTGAAGTTTCATCCGAGATCTAAGGATGCATAAATATCGCTCGAATTGCAAATTCGAGCTAGTCGCGTTCAGGACGATACTGGATTGAATTTGCAACTGGATTGAATTTACAATTCAATCCTAATACTCCAAAAGCTCCTTCAAAGTATCCGCCAACCGACTTTTCGCCAAAAAGCCCTGTTCCAATTGCGCAGCAAATGGAACCGGCATATCCATACTTGCACAACGACGTACTGGTGCATCTAAAGCCTCGAATGCCTTTTCAGTAATAAGGGCGGCAATATCATTAGCGATACTTCCAAAAGCAGTATCCTCGGTCAGTACTAAAGCGCGATGGGTTTTGCGAACCGAACTGAGAATCGCTTCTTCATCCAGTGGCATTAAGCTTCGGAGGTCGATTACCTCAATGTCCAAGCCCTGTTCTTCAGCCAAATCTAAGGCCCAGTGTACTGCGGCACCATAGGTAACTATAGTGGCAGCATTTCCTTCGCGTACCACTGCTGCTTTGCCTATGGGTAAATTATAGTAATTATCGGCCACTGGCTCCGAAATGGAACGATACAGAGCTTTATGCTCAAAAAAGAGCACCGGGTTCGGATCTTCAATAGCGCTGATCAGCAAACCTTTGGCATCGGATGGAAAAGCAGGATATACCACTTTTAATCCGGGCACATGGGTAAACCAGGCCTCATTACTCTGGCTGTGGAATGGACCGGCAGCTACTCCGGCTCCGGTAGGCATGCGTACTACTACATCCGCATTCTGACCCCAGCGGTAGTGAATCTTAGCCAGGTTATTTACAATCTGATTAAAACCTTCAGTAACGAAGTCGGCAAATTGCATTTCGACTACAGCCTTCATCCCTGAGATACTTAGGCCTAAACCCGTACCCACAATGGCAGATTCGCATAAAGGGGTATTACGTACCCGATCGTAACCGTATTTGTCGGCTAGGCCTTCAGTTACTTTAAATACACCACCATATTTAGCAATATCCTGACCCATAATCACCAGATTGGGATGGGCCTCCATACTTTGATCTAAAGCATCGTGAATGGCATCTACCAAACGACGATCTTCTTTTTGATCGCCCGCCGGACGCTCTACAAAATCGAAGGGGGCAAAACGATCGGCTAATTCCGTTTCAGGATTAAAAACAATCGGCTCTTCGGCGAAAGCCTCCTCAAAAGCAGCATTGATTTCCTGCTTAATACCCTGAGTTAAATTTTCATTCTCATCGGGACTAATAATGTCCTCATTAATCATGAAGGCCCGGAAATTGTCAACCGGATCATGTTCTGCCCATTCATCTTGAATCCCCTCCGGATAATATTTGGTACCACTCGCTTCCTCATGGCCACGCATGCGGAAGGTTTTACACTCCAGGATAAAAGGAACGGAGTCCTTCTTTATCTCTTCACTAATCTCTTTAATCGAATGATAAACTTCCAGAAGGTTATTGCCATCGATACTTTTACCTTTCACGCCATAGCCCATCGCTTTATAGACAAAGCTTTTGAAGGCAAATTGCTCATGGCTGGGCGTACTCAATCCCCACTGATTATTCTCTACCAGGAAGATTACAGGCAGTTTCCAAACGGCAGCCACGTTTAAGGCTTCATGGAAATCGCCTTCACTGGCCCCACCATCACCGGTAATCACCAAGCAAACCTTATCCTCTTTTTTAAGCTTATGCGCCAGAGCAATACCATCGGCAATACCCATTTGCGGACCAAGATGGGAGATCATCCCTACCAGCTTATGGTCCTTAGAGCCGAAGTGGAAAGAACGGTCTCTACCCTTGGTAAAGCCATTGGCCTTACCCTGAAATTGGGAGAACAAACGGTATAAAGGAATCTTTCGAGTAGTGAAAATTCCTAGGTTTCGATGCATGGGAAGCATAAACTCATCGGAGTCCATTGCTAAGGCGGCGCCTACCGAAATTGCCTCTTGACCATAACCGGAAAACCATTTGGAAATCCGCCCCTGACGCAGGGCGATCAACATTTTCTCCTCAATTAAACGGGGACGAAGTATGGCAGTATAAAAGTCGATCAATTCCTGATCGGTCAATCCTTTTCGATTGAATTTCATAGAGAGCTAATAAGGGCTTCCAAAATTAGATTTTATTGGGAATGAGCAAGGGATTTAGCCAAGTTTTGAGCTTTCCTTAAGCTGGAAATATCCAATCTCAAAGCAGACATTATCCTTAGTTAATTCAAATTTCGGCTAATCAAGCCTTTAGCTCTATTTTAAGATGGGTTAAAATGAATTCTATTTAGAGTCATTCCGCAAGCTTTTTCCACGCTAATCCCGCTCAGTCCCTATCTTTGCGCAAAATCCTAAAGATGAGTCAGTCGATCGGTATTCCTTCAGTTGATTTAAATGATTTTTTAAGTGGCGATCCACAAAGAAAAAATGCCTTTGTACAGGCCTTAGGCAAGGCTTATGAGGACATTGGTTTTGTGGCCCTCAAGAATCACCGTCTCAGCGACGAACTCAGTGCCGCTTTATATCGCGAGGTAAAGGCCTTTTTCAAGCTCCCAACCGATATCAAAGCTCAATACGAGATTGAAGGTATTGCTGGTCAGCGTGGATATACCGGATTTGGAAAGGAGCATGCCAAAGGAAGAAATACAGGCGACCTAAAAGAGTTTTGGCATTTTGGTCAATATGTAGAAGATGGTGATGCGATCGCAAAAGAATATCCAGAAAATATTGAGGTAGCAGAATTACCCGATTTTAATCGCATCGGTAAAGAGGCATATCAAACCTTGGAAGCAACCGGTAGAGATATGCTTCGTGCCCTAGCATTATATCTTGGCTTGGAAGAAACTTATTTTGATGCGCATATTCATAATGGCAATAGCATTTTAAGACCGATCCACTACCCTCCTATAACCGAGGAACCTCAAGATGCCGTGCGGGCCGCCGAGCATGAAGATATTAACCTCATCACCCTTTTAATGGGAGCTTCTGCGGATGGATTGCAAGTTTTAAATAAGGCTGGTGAATGGATTCCTGTTACGGCCTTGCCAGGTCAAATTGTGGTGAATGTGGGCGATATGCTGCAAAGGCACAGCAATAATAAACTGCGCAGTACTACCCACCGTGTGGTGAATCCTCCTCGCGAAAAATGGGCGGAAAGCCGTTTCAGTATTCCCTTCTTTTTACATCCTCGCAGCGAAATGCCTTTGGATTGTTTGCCAGAGTGTATTGATGCCGAACATCCTAAGCAATACGAGGATATTACAGCAGGAGGATATTTGGATGAGCGCTTAAGAGAGATTGGCTTAAAAAGCTAAGTCAAATGCCTGTCTTGATGAGCCTGAAGCAAGCCTGCCTGCTGGTATTCCTGATATTCAGTGGTATTGTCCAAGCTCAAAACGATAGTCTTGCCTATCAAGATCTTTTTAAACACCTCAGTAGCTTTATAGGTCTAAATGCCGATAGCACTTGGGAACATTCCCATGATAGTGCTTCGTATCGCATTCTCTTTTCGGCTAGTGGAAACTTTATCGATCCCAAATTTCATTTCAATCGAAACTTAAATATTCGTTCTATTGAAAGAGGAGCAGATACAGTTAAGCTCTACACTATTCAAGTACATCCGAAAAGTGAAAAGCGCAGTCACTTTTTCCATGGACCACTGCAAATCGATCTCCCTTTACAAAATCCAGAGGCTGATAGTATCCTGACTTTAGGCAATAGTCCTTCCATTTGGGCCAGTCGGATTTATGTAGAATCCATGGTTTTCAAAAACCCAATTCAAATCCCTTCCATCTTTCCAGGCGCCTCTACAGAATATGAGCTAAGCCATCCTACTATTCTGAGCTTTCAAAATGGTAAATACTTGATAGTAGACCTGATTCAAATAAGGAATTACGGCGGGCAAACGGATAGTGGTTTTGTCCAGACTTATTTTCTGGAACGCCTATCCCCTTAAAGGGAGATTAGTACATTTCGAAAAATCCCTATCGAGATGTCAAAACATTTACTCTTCGGTTTGCTACTCTTTAGCACATCACTCTTTTCACAACATTGTCCTTTTGATGGGGCTTATATTCTGGTGGTCGAAGTTGAGGATAGTTTGAGCGGAGAGAGAATCCCGGATTTAAAAATCAGCTTTTTGGATAGTCTGGGGGAACGAATCATGCATCAAGTTTACCGCCATGGAGGATGGGAGTATGATACCCTATGGATGTGGATGAACCCGGACAGCACCAGCCACAGCGGTATTATTGATAATAGTCATCCTATGAATCCCTGGTCTATTCGCTTTTGGTTTGCGGAAAGTAATTATGTTCTGGTCTGGGGAGCGGATTTACCGGGAAGTCAAATTTTGATCGAGGATGTTGATGGATCCCAAAATGGCGGACAATTTAAAACTCGCATTGTAGTTTTAGGGACCGAAAACCTATACCCTCTTTGCACTAGCCATTCGAATTGGGAATTTGGCCCTGAAGGAGGTTTTGTGGAAGGTTTTCAAAGTTTAAAAGTTTATTTATCACCTCAATAATCCTTGGCCTTTTCTAAATTTAAAGACCAAATAATTCAAAAGCTATGATATTAGGAGTAGCCGAATGGCTGAGCTTTAAATTAGGATGGGATGTTAGCATCATCCGCATTGCCTTTGTTATTGCCTTCATTTTTTATGGCACAGGACTAGGACTTTACCTGATCCTTTGGTTAGTGAAACAATTTTCAAATTAAGCTCAATGGCTATTGATGAATTTTTAGGCGAGCGCATCCGCAACCATCTCAATCAGAAAAGTATCCCCTTTATTGAAAAGAAAATGATGGGTGGCCTCTGCTTTATGGTAGATGATAAAATGCTGGCCGGCGTAGTAAAAGATCATTTAATGGCGCGGGTGGGTCCGGATCAATATGAAGAAGCCATGGAATTGAAAGCCGCTCGCCCTATGGACTTCACCGGTAGACCAATGAAAGGCTATGTCTTTGTAGACCCTGAAGGTATTGACCAAGAAGATGAATTGGAACACTGGTTGCAATTATGCCTCAATTTTAATCCGCAAGCGAAATCAACTAAGAAGAAATAGATTGCATCCAATCTATACCTTTGCCCTCAAATCCTTTTTATGGCTAAAAAGCAATCCAATTCCCTCGAAGATCTGGGCTCCATGGTATTCTCTACCGGCAATAGTGGTTTTCAAGGTTTCGATGAGGAAGATGAAATTGAAGAAATCCAAGCCGGAGATCAGCTTTTAGAAGTTCATCTTGAGAAGAAAGGTCGGGGTGGAAAAACGGCTGTAATCATCAAAGGTTTTGAAGGCTCTGATGAAGCCTTGAAAGATCTGGCCAAAGCGGTAAAAGGACATTGCGCTACCGGTGGATCCGTAAAAGACGGGGAAATCATTATTCAGGGGGATATGCGTCCGAAAATCTTGGAATACCTCCAAAAACAAGGCTATAAAACCAAAAGAGTGGGTGGTTAAAGCCGCTATTTCTCTTTCAGTTGGCTGAGCAATGCGCCTCGATAAGCCCAGGGAATGGCCACTAATAAAGCCAATCCGCCAAAGGACAATAAGGGCTCCTTATATTCCATAGACTGCCAAAACATCCAGGCAGCTCCTAAAGCCAAAAGGCTTAAAAAACCAAAAGCCCGTATTAAAGCATTGCCCTGTTCCGATTTTAGAATTGCCTGATCTTCTTCCTTCTTAATCTGCATGGGCGTGGTTTCCGTCCACTTTAAACGATAGTATTTAGGCCAGGGGGCTTTCAAGGATTTAGGCCTTTCCGCCGAAAGGAACAATGCCTTGCGATGCTCGCTTAGATCCAACCATATTTCATCCTCCAAGGCAAAGAGACCGCCACAATGTAATTGATAACGACCCGGTTCTAATTCCAAATGATAGGTTTCACCGAAGCCTATTCTAGCCTTAAGTTTTCGATTAACATACAATGGATAGGATTCCAAATAACCCGCTCGGTCACGTCTTTGAATTAGCACTTCAGGCATTGCTGTTGGCTATGGCTTCATGGTAAACCCGCAAATAATCAGGCATAATTTCATCAATGGCAAAACGCTCTGCCTGGGCCCGAGCTGCCTGGGCAAAGGCCATATGCCTCTGTGGATCGCTTAAGATATGAATGGCACCTTTTGCCATTGCATCAATATCCCCAACATCAGCGGTGATACCGGTTTTCATGTGTAAGTTCACTTCACCCAAGCCACCGGTATTGGATGAGATTACGGGTACACCGGCACCCATTGCCTCCAAAGCAGCCAAGCCAAAACTTTCTTTTTCCGAGGGTAGAATAAACAAATCTGATATGCAGAGAATACGCTCCACTTCAGAAGTTTTACCCAAAAACTTTACTTTTTCAGCAATGCCCAGGTCCTGAGCTTGCTTTCGAGCCCTTTCCTTTTCGGGCCCATCTCCCAGCATTAACAATACGGCTGGCATTTCATTCTGCAAACGGAAAAACACATCAATTACATCCGAAATACGCTTTACCTTTCTAAAATTAGATACATGGGTAACAATCTTCTCTCCTTCCTCAGCAAAATTGTGCTTACAGCTATCATCCGGTTTGTATAGGCTTAGATCCAGAAAATTTGGAATCACCTGAATTTCCTTAGTGATATTGAAAAAGGAAAGGGTATCCTGTTTCAAGCTTTCACTTACAGAAGTCACAACATCCGAATGATTGATACTGAAATTTACCGCCTGTTTATAGCTTGGGTTACGGCCTACCAATGTAATATCCGTACCGTGCAAAGTGGTTACAATGGGGAGGTCTACCCCCTTCTCCCTTAAAATTTGCTTGGCCATATAGGCCGCATAAGCATGAGGAATAGCATAATGCACATGAATAACCTCCAACTTATACTTGAGGGTCACATTCACCATTTTACTGCTCAGCGCCAGCTCATAAGGCTGATATTCGAAGAGGGGATAATCCTGCACATTTACTTCGTGATAGTAAATATTGGGCTCCAAAACATCCAATCGCACGGGCTGCGAATAAGATATAAAATGAATCTTGTGGCCTTGCTTGGCCAGATACATGCTAAGTTCGGTAGCTACTACTCCACTTCCCCCGTAGGTGGGGTATCCCACAATCCCGATATTCACTTTAGCGCAATTCTCCCTTTCGGTATTTTTCGGTTTTCAGCACAGAACCATCTTCAGCATAATAGGTCCATTTGCCGTCTTCTTTATCGTCTTTGTAGTTTCCTTCTACCTTGAGTTTACCATCCTGGTAATACTCGCGGTAAAGGCCTTCCTTCTTATTGTCTTCGTAAGTGTAAACCGACTTTACCTCACCACTCTTGTAAAAGCTTTTGGCTTCCCCTTGAAGGATATCATCCTCATAATTAAGCATGGTGCTCATGTTTTCATTGGTATAATACCAAATGGCCTTACCATGCTTCTTTCCGTCGCGATAGGTCGCCTGTTCCTGCTTCCTGCCATCCGAATAATACTTGGTGAATAAACCTTGTTCGAGGCCATTCTCGTATTTGCCCTCCTCACTAATCTTACCGCGATTATTCACCCGCATGAAGGGACCATGAAGCTTACCATGGCTAAAGTTTTCCATTTTAGCAATGCTTCCGGTTTGGCGGTAATTAAAATGCACGCCATCTTCCAAACCATCTTGATCATAAGAGATCAATTCAGATGGAATCCCATTGGGATGGAAGTTTACAATCGTGGTATCAGTAGGATTTGGCTTTTGATTTTCTTGTGCTTGAAGACCCTCAGGGAGCCAAGCCAAGGAGATCAGCAGTAGGGTCGTCGTTTTGAATCGCTTCATAGATTACTTCTTGAATTTTGGTGCGAGTTGATAAACTTAAAAGTTTTCGGTTTTCGGCATCCGGATTCACCCGATTCGACAGAAAAATATAGACTATTTGCTCATCAGGATCGGCCCAGGCTAAGGTACCGGTAAATCCGCTGTGGCCAAAGCTACGATCTGAAACGCAACCGCAGGTAGGTCCGGGGCCTTCTAATTGTGGTTTATCGAAACCTATGCCCCGACGGTTCTTGGTTTGGCAATATTGACAACGGATAAATTCATTTACGGTTACCGAATCGAAATATCTGACCCCGGCATATTCCCCTTTTTGCATGTACATCTGCATCAATTTGGCCAAATCATTCGCAGTACTGAAAAGTCCGGCATGCCCTGCCACGCCTCCTAATAAAGCCGCACCTTGATCATGCACATAGCCACGAATCAATGATCTTCGAAAGGTCTTGTCGTCTTCGGTAGGTACAATTAAATCGATGGGATAAATCTGCAAGGGATGATAGACCATGGTATTAGCCCCCAAAGGTTCGTAGAGCTTTTCGTGGATCAATTCATCCAGGGGCTGCCCTTCCATCCTTTCGATGATCTGCATAAAGAGGTAATAACCTAAATCCGAATAGCGGTATTCCTTAGTGGGAAGTAAGTCAGAGTCAAGAATTCGTTTTAAGATCGTATCGCGTATATAACGCTGGCTATAAAGTCCTTCACTCACTACATTGGGATAGTCGAAGTTGCGTTCCTTGCCATAATAGCCTTCCTTGTATTTTCCATGATCCAAGGTTTCCAAATAGAAGGGAATCCAAGGTTTTAAACCGCTTTGGTGGGCCAGAATTTCCCGTAACACCAAATCTTCTTTATTGGTTCCCTTTGCTTCTGGAAGGTAGTAACCTAAGGTTTTGTCGAGATTTATTTTCCCCTCTTCTACTAATGACATTAAAAGGGGTACGCTTACCGCGATTTTGGTAATACTCGCTAAATCATAAAGATGCTCCGAGCGTACCGGAGTCTTTTTTTTTGAATCGATATAACCAAAGTTCTTATGGTAAATTACCTGTCCCTTGCGGGCGATAAGCACCTGCGCTCCAGGGGTTGCCCCTTGATTCATCGCTTCTTTTACAATGCCATCAATGCGATTTAAGGTATTCACATCGAGGCCCACCGCCCCTGGATAATGATAACCTAAACGACCGATGGCTTGCGTATTTAATCCAAAGCCTACTTCGAAGGGCTCCCCGGCAGAAACGGGCAATCGACCTTTGGCTCCCAAAGCTCCGAAAATGATTTGCGCGGCTACACTTTCGGCATCGGGATCATTTTGATAAGCCATCAATAAAGCTTCGGCATCACGCGCTTCCGGAAAATCCAATAAGGAATAGGGATTCGCAAATAAGGTTATGATCAATTTGTTTTGCAACGCAATCCGGCGTGTAAAGCGACGAATTTCAGAACCAATTTTATAGGATTTCCAAGGATTGGCATTGGAGGTATATAATCCCAGTACTACATAATCATAGTCGGCCAGAGCGGCAATAATTTCCTCCTCATTCTTAGAGGTATAATCAAAGTACTCTACCTGAGTGTACTTCTTCAACATCTCTGCAAAATAGGGGCTTACCTCATTCCCTGCCGTAACGCAGGCAATCTTAAGATCCGCCAACTTCTTTACAGGAAGAGTCTTATTCTTATTGATTAAAAGGGTTTGTGCTTCGGCAAAAATATTGTGATTCAGAATCTGATCTTTCTCGCGCAAAAGCTTATTGGCCAGAGTACTGCCTTCAATATGAGTTTTGGTACTCAGTCCCATCCAATACTTAGCGGCTAATATTCTTTTTACGCTGGCATTGATATGGGCAGTATCGATTAAGCCCGCCTTTAAGGCCTCCTTAATCTTGGCTTTGGCCAATTTCACATCCTGACTAAAAACCAAAACATCATTTCCGGCTTTAATGGCTTCCAAATCAACCATGCCAGGCTTATAATCGCGTGCCACGCCTTGCATATTCAAGGCATCGGTAAAGGTTAATCCATCAAAACCGATTTGCTCCCGCAATAATTTTAAAGTCGCTGGACTTAAGGAGCTAGGCTTACCACTTGGGTCGATAGCCGGAACATTTAGATGGGCCACCATCACACCTCCCAAGCCACTCTTACTGATACTTTTATAAGGGTATAGCTCCACCTTTTCCAATCTATCCATGGGATGGCTCACCGAAGGAAGGGTCTTATGCGAATCCGAATCGGTATCCCCATGACCAGGGAAATGCTTAGCTACCGCCAACACATGTACAGATTGCATACCTCGCATTACCGCAGCGGCGATTCGAGTAACATGCTCAGGATCCTCACCAAAAGAACGGGCCCCTATAATGGGGTTCTTTGGATTGGTATTGATATCAACTACCGGAGCAAAATTGATATGTACTCCTAAAGCCTTACAATGTTCGCCTATTGCTTTTCCGTACTCATAGGCCAAAGCCGTGTCCTGCAAAGCCCCAAGAGTGATCGGCCAGGGGAATTTATAAGTCTCAGGTAAACGCATGGCTAAGCCCCACTCGGCATCCATGGCAATCATTAAAGGTGTGCTGCTGTTTAACTGATATAAATTCGTTAAACGCGCTTGTTCCTTAGGGCTTCCCTGAAAGAAGATTAATCCCCCAATATGCTCCTCTTTCACCAATTGCTGGATTTCGCGTTCATGCTCCGTCCCTTTATTAGAATAAGCGGCAACCATAAATAGTTGTCCCAGTTTTTCATCCAAAGACATGGACGCCATTTTCTGCTTAACCCATGCACTATCAGCCTGGTATATTACCGAATGCTGGCTTTTAAGGAAAAAGCTAAGGCAGAGGAAAAAGCTCGTAAGAAAATATCTGGGCATTGAAGAGGTATTTAATAAGCTAAAGTACTTGCAAATACTATGCTTAAAACGATAAGAACTCTGAAGTATTCCACAGGGAGCAGTTAGTCCAGAGTGTTGAGCATAGTCCTTTGATGTTAGACAGTAGATATTAGATTTTTTAAATAGCTATAAACTCATTTCCTATTCTCCGAGGTAGAGCTTAAAAAGACTTGTATTTTTGCTCGAATTTGAAATCTTCCCTTTGGAATCAGATACAATTGAAGTACTCGGTGCACGGGTACACAACCTGAAAGACCTTGATGTTGAGATTCCCCGCGACGAATTGGTTGTGATTACCGGCCTAAGTGGCAGTGGAAAATCATCATTGGCCTTCGACACTATTTATGCCGAGGGACAGCGTCGTTATATCGAAACTTTCTCTGCCTACGCCCGTCAATTTTTGGGCAATATGGATCGGCCCGATGTAGATAAAATCAATGGGTTGAGTCCGGTTATTTCCATTGAACAAAAAACAACCAGTAAGAATCCGCGCTCTACCGTGGGAACGGTAACCGAGATTTATGATTTCTTACGCCTTCTTTACGCTCGCGCTTCCACCGCCTATTCTTATGAAACCGGCGAAGAAATGGTGAGCTATACCCAGGAGCAGATTAAGAACCTCATTATTGAGCGATTTGCAGATCAGCGGGTTTACCTCCTTGCCCCTTTAATCCGCAGTCGTAAAGGTCATTACCGCGAGCTATTCGCCTCGGTGGCCAAGCAAGGATTTTTGAAGGTTCGCGTGGATGGTGAAATAAAGGACATTACGCATGGGATGCGCTTAGATCGATATAAAACCCATGATATTGAATTGGTTATTGATCGCTTACGCGTAGATGCCAAGGATGAAAAGCGCTTGATGGAGTCCATTCAAACGGCCCTTTCGCAAGGAAGTGGAGTTTTAATGGTTCAGGTTTTTGAAGAGCCTAAAGTGCATTTCTTTAGCCGCAACTTAATGTGCCCTACCACTGGTATTGCCTATCCCGAACCAGAGCCCAATACCTTCTCATTTAACAGTCCTAAAGGAGCCTGCCCGAAATGCAATGGCTTAGGCATTGTAAGTGAAATTGATCTGGATAAGGTAATTCCCAACCCCAATAAAAGTATTAAACAAGGGGGCCTTGCGCCTTTAGGGGAGTTTAAAGCAAATTGGATCTTCAATCAGATTGAAATTATTGGCGATCGTTATGGTTTTAAACTGAGTACCCCCATCAAGGACATCCCCAAGGAAGGCTTAGACACGGTTCTTTATGGAGCCGATGAAGTTTTCGAAGTGCCCAATAAAACCTTAGGCATCACGCGCAAGTACAGCCTTAAATTTGAAGGGGTGGTAAACTTCATCTCTCAGCAATCTGAGGAAACTAAAAGCCGCAATATTAAGCGCTGGGCCGAAGGCTTCATGAATGAAGTGACTTGCCATGAGTGCAATGGCGATCGTCTGCGCAAAGAGTCGCGCCATTTTAAAATTGATGGTAAGAGCATTGCCGACCTCGCCCGCATGGATATTGAAAGCCTGCAGCAATGGTTAGGCACCGCTGAAGCCTCCATGAGTGAACAACAAAGGCGGATTGGCACGGAAATTATTAAGGAGCTCAGCACCCGTAGTAGTTTCCTTTTAAATGTAGGCCTAAATTACCTCAGCTTAAATCGACCGGCCAAATCACTTTCCGGTGGAGAGGCTCAGCGTATTCGTTTGGCGACGCAAATTGGCTCCCAGTTGGTAAATGTGCTTTACATTTTGGATGAGCCCAGTATTGGTCTGCATCAAAGAGATAATGAAAAGCTTATTCAGTCACTTAAAGAACTGCGTGATTTAGGTAACTCTGTGATTGTGGTAGAACACGATCGTGATATGATTGAAGAAGCTGATTTCATTTTGGACATTGGTCCTGGCGCCGGTCGACATGGTGGGGAAATTGTTGCTCAAGGAGACCTTTCCGCTATTATGAACAGTAATAGTGTTACCGCCCAATACCTTAATGGCAAACTCGAAATAAGCGTTCCTGAAAAGCGGCGCGAAGGGAATGGCAATTTCATAGAACTGAAAGGCGCCACCGGAAACAACTTAAAAAAGGTGAACCTGAAGCTACCCCTGGGTCAATTGGTAGTAGTAACTGGTGTTTCCGGGTCTGGGAAATCGACCTTAATCAACGAAACTCTGTATCCTGCGATATCCAAACACTTCTATCAATCGGTAAAAGAACCCTTAGCCTACAAGAGCTTGAAAGGCCTGGAGCATATTGATAAGGTTATTGATATCGATCAAAGTCCAATTGGTCGTACTCCCCGTTCCAATCCGGCAACTTATACAGGCGTTCTCTCCAATATCCGCGACCTTTTTGCCAATTTACCCGAAGCCAAAGTTCGCGGTTATAAACCCGGCAGATTTAGCTTTAATGTAAAAGGAGGACGCTGCGAAACCTGTGAAGGCGCCGGAATTCGAGTGATTGAAATGAACTTCCTTCCCGATGTTTATGTTGATTGTGAAACCTGTCAGGGTAAGCGATTTAATCGTGAAACATTGGAAGTACGCTACAAAGGGAAAAGTATTGCCGATGTTTTGGATATGAGTATCAATCGTGCAGTGCAGTTCTTTGAAAGCATTCCCAAAATTTACCAGAAGCTTAAAACTTTACAGGACGTGGGTTTGGGCTATATAACTTTAGGACAACAGTCTACAACCCTTTCAGGAGGTGAAGCTCAACGAGTTAAGTTAGCCACGGAACTAAGTAAGCGCGATACAGGTAAAACTCTATACATTTTAGATGAGCCAACTACGGGCTTACATTTTGAAGATGTGCGGGTTTTAATGGAAGTTTTAAATAAATTGGTAGACCGTGGGAACACCGTTCTCATTATTGAACATAACCTTGATGTGATTAAACTGGCCGACCACCTAGTGGATATCGGCCCCGAAGGAGGCGCAAAAGGAGGCACCGTCGTTTTTTCGGGCAGCCCCGAAGAGTTGGTGAAGAAAAAAATAGGCCATACCGCACGCTTCCTCGAGATTGAACTAAAACGTAATAGCAATGGCTAAATCTGACGATCAGCTTCAAAGGGCTTTTGAGCCGAAGAGCTGGAACGAAATACGCACCAACGATTCTTGGGGCATCTTTAAAATTATGAGTGAATTCGTAAATGGCTACGAATCCATGGCCCGTATGGGACCTTGCGTATCCATTTTCGGATCGGCTCGTACTAAACCCGATAGTCCCTATTATAAGCTTGCCGAAGAAGTGGCTTTTAAGCTTACCCAAAGCGGATTTGGAATTATTACCGGTGGAGGCCCTGGTATTATGGAAGCTGGCAATAAAGGGGCAAAAGACGGAAAAGGAAACTCGGTAGGCTTGAATATCGACCTGCCCATGGAGCAGCAGCCTAATCCTTATATCGATCCAGATAAAAGCCTGGACTTTGATTACTTCTTTGTTCGTAAGGTGATCTTCGTGAAATATTCTCAGGGCTTTGTAGTAATGCCGGGTGGCTTTGGAACCCTGGATGAACTTTTCGAAGCTCTTACCCTAATTCAGACTTATAAAATTGGGCGCTTCCCGATTGTATTAGTTGGCACCAAATTTTGGGGCGGTTTAATTGAATGGATTAAAACCACCCTATTGGAAGCTGAAAACAACATTAGCGCCAAGGACTTGGAGCTCTTTAAAATAGTGGATTCCGCTGATGAAGCAGTAGAAGTAATTGAAGACTTCTACCTGAAATATATGCTGAAACCCAACTTCTAGGGCTCCTGCTTATATCCAATCTTATTGCGAGGCTCAGTTTTCTGGGCCTCTAGCTTTTGTATATACTGGAAGATCAGTTCAATCTGCTCATCATGACTGCTTACTGAATTTCGAATTTCCTCCAAGTCTTTTAAAATTTCTTGATGCTGCTGGATCATATTCCGCATCTTCACAAAGATTCGGATAATTTGAATATTCACCTTTACGGCCTGATCTGAATTCAGAACACAAGAAAGCATAGTGACCCCTTGCTCCGTAAAGCAAAATGGCGCGTATCGCAGGCCCCTACTTGCTTTGCTGGAGGTCACAAATTGTGACCTCCAAAATTGAAACTCCGTATCGGACATTTCAAACATGAAATCTTCTGGAAATCGAAATAGCTTTCTTCGAACCGCTTGTTTTAAAACTTTGGTAGGAACACCATAAAGCTGGGCCAGATCACGATCGATCATGACCTTCTGCCCACGAATCTCAAAAATTTTAGCCAGAATTAGCTCTTCAGGAATATGCATTGCCCAATTTTCATTTCAAAGCAATGTAGAAGCCTGAGAACACTCAAGTCAAAGCTAAATGTCTAATAAAGGTTTAGAAACGCTTAAGCCTTAGACTTTCGCCAAATCTTTCGTTGACGCCACCAGGCCAATGCACTTATTAGAACCAAACTCGCAATGGAATAATACACCCATGCTGGCACGGGTACCGGATCTCCTGCCGCATAACTATGCAGACCTGATAGGTAATAGTTTACTCCGTAATAAGTCATGATAATAGAAGCCAAACCAAATAGAGTCGCGAAATTGAAGGCAAAATGACTTTTAAAACCTGGTAAAAAGCGCATATGCAGAATAAAGGCATAAACCAATATCGATACTAAAGCCCAGGTTTCTTTGGCATCCCAACCCCAATAGCGGCCCCAGCTTTCATTGGCCCAAACACCACCTAAATAGGTTCCGATGCTTAGCATAAAGAGACCCCCAATCAAAGTCATTTCACTGAGTTTGGTCATTTCTGACACGATATCTCGAATGCGTTTCTTATTCTCCTGATTTAAGAATATCATCAGAAGCAAATTGATTACCCCAATGAGGGCACCTAGCATTAAGAAACCATAAGAACCTGCTTCCAAGGATACGTGAATGGTTAACCAATAAGAACGCAATACGGGCACCAGAGGGGTAATTTCAGGATTGAGATAACTCAACATGGCAATTAATAATACCACACCACTAAGCACATTGGTAGCCGCTAGGGCTCCACTCGATTTACGGCTAAATAACAATCCTGCCAGGGTTCCGGTCCAGGCAATGTAAATCATACTCTCATAACCATTACTCCAAGGCGCACGACCGGAAACATACCAGCGCAAGCCCAATCCTAAAGTATGGAAGAAGAAAGCAGCAAACATTAAGATTAAAAGCAGCAAATGCAGTTTGGAAAAACTATTCTTAGGCCGGAATACCTGTAGAAACAATAAAATCAAAAAGGCCAATCCTAATAAGGTATAAACCAATGCCAAACGATTGAAGACCTTCAACTCATTCAAGAAAATCTCCAATTTACGTTGGGTATTGGAAGGCAGGATTTCGGGGTCTTGAGCATTTTGATACTTCATCAACTCACTGATGATGGTATTCGCCACCTTATAATCACCGGATTGCATCCCATTATTCAGGGCCGCTAAATAAGCCGGGAAAAGCTTATCGGCCACAATTGAACTCTGTTCCCCATGACTATAATCAGACACCCAGGTATTGTTGATATCGCCCTCCAAAGGCACAATGCGCAAGAGGTAACCGGAGAGCATCATATTGAAGATGTTGATCTTCTCATCCAATTTCAATAAGGCCTTTTCCCAGGTTCCCTTTTCCTTGTCTATAACCGAATTGGCCTTTTGAACCTCCTCTGCGAGTTTGTAAGATCCATCAGTATTAAAGAAGGCTTTATAAGCTTGGAGCTTTTCTGTAAAACCCATTTCCGCAAAACGTGGATGAAAGGGTAATTTGATCATAGGCTCCCCGTACCACTCCTGATTATTTGCCCAAACACTTAAAAGCACTTGATCGGCGTTCAATCCGCGATAACTTTCTTTACCCGTAAGCTTTCGTAATACCTCTCTGCTTAAGGTGTGCATGGGCTTCATACGACCATTGATATCTTGCACCAGAACCGTACTAAACAAACTTGCATGCTCCTGTGACACTGCGTCTATTTCGGATTGCAATTCCGTTTGAGCACTCATTCCAAAAGCGGTAGCCAGAATGAGAAGCACCGTAGCCGATCGGCGTGCCCTTAACTCGCGTATTTGCTTAGACAATTGTGCGAAGCGGGTATTTCGTGCGACCAGTGTCCAAAGCATACCAATTGTGAGCAAGGTATAGCCCAAATACGTAACCCAGGTTCCCCAGAAATCGTGATTCACAGATAGGTAGGTTCCGGTTTCATCTCGATCATAAGAGGATTGGAAAAAGCGATATCCACCATAATTCAGAATGTGATTCATGTAAATACGGAAGTCAAATTCCTTCCCACCCCTTGGATCTAAGACCTGAACTTCACTGGCATAGGAAGCCGGCGAATTGGTTCCGGGGTACCGCTCCATCTGAAAATCATAAAGCTTAATACTGAAAGGCAACTCACGCACCTTAGAACCATAAGACAGAGACAATTGCATATTGCCTAAATCAACTGTTTCGGCTTTTCCGGGATAACCCTTAAAACCTTCGATATATACTTCTTCAACCTGCTCTGCCTTTTGCACTTGCAGCAATATCCCAATAGTAGATGAGGATTGAATCTTTAAGCTTCCTTCTGAACGTTTGAGACGAGCTGAATTTTGAAAGTCGCCAAATACAAAGGCGGATCCGCCCCAGCGGTATAAACTACGTAAGGCTAATTCTGTGGCCGTATCTGCAGGAACATCGTGCATGCTTCGGTCGGCCATGCGCATATAACTATAGGCTTCCGCGCTTGTAACCATGGCCCGTCCTTCACTATCCAAATCAATATTGAAGTGATTGGGCATAATACCCGGTCCAAAATAAAAGGGTACTCCACCTAATCGGCGCTGCGAATTATAATGCAAGTAATACTCATTACGGCCTGCATCAGATCCAAAAACCACTTTGATGATGGGCTCCCCTTGATCGGCCGCCACCATTTCGTATTCAGGATTAATATAAACCTCCTTAACCTTAAGTTTTACCTTTTCATTATTAAGCTGATAGGTCTCAGAAAAACTATTGGAACCTAATGATGACCAAAGTACTGGCTCTTCAATGAGATACTCGCGATTGTCTTTGTTGAAGCGTAATTTGAGATACCCTTCCGTAGATAGATATTGATTGCTCTGTTCGCCTTCACGAATGTGCATCATACCTTCAAAACCGGTAAAGCGGGTAATGCCTGCTCCCAGTAAAATTACCAGAATAGCGAGGTGAAAGGTGAGTACCGCCCACATTTTACGCTGAATCAAACGGAAATCCAAAACATTCTTCACAATTGCTCCGGAAAACAGGAAAAGAAGTACCTCAAACCAGGTAGATTGGTAAATCACCTTCTGGGCACTATCCGTCCCATAGTCGTTTTCAACGAAGGTAGCCACCCCAACTGCGGCGGCAAATAAGAGGATATATACTAAAGCGGCTCGGCGGCCGAAGAGTAAATCAAGAATTTTCTGCACTGGAATTATTTTCTATTAATCAAGGGATTACCTCGGCGTTTTCCAAAATAAGATTGTAAGTATAGCCCGCACCAAAATCTACATCTTGATGCAAGGTAGCCTTAAGAGTAACGATATGCCCCGCGGGCACAGCAGTTTGAGAAGTAGCTACCAAATCGAAAGTATCAAAGCTGCCATCCTTAAGATGTAACCAATGACGATCCATAATATTGGCATTGATCTTTGTAACCTTAGCGGTGATTTGCACTTCCTTATTGATGTAGTTCTCAGCGTTTTGAATCAGTTCTTTGATCTTGATTGATCCTTCCCGATCATAATCTGCTTCTGAAATTTTCACACCAGCTTCAGGGGCTTGCTGTCCACCTTTAAACATTTGATCTAATGCCTGTTTTTGGCTACCCGAAAAGAGGGGACGTAATTGTGAAACCAGGTAGATTTCATCAAAGCTGCGATCGAATTCAGTAGAATAATAATCGGTTTTATACAATCCCTTGCTAAAGCTGTATTCCTCGTTTATTTGGAAATCGGAACGCATGGTGGCTAACCAAAACTCCTTCTCTCCTTCTTTAACTTTGAGGTAGGAATACCTCGAACTTTGAAGGGTATCTAAAACCACCACCCGATGCTCGGCATTGGGACTGTTTTCAGGACTACTGTCGGAATTAAAAATCTCCTTTACGGATGAATCCTCCGTTTCGATAATGGTGGGCTGCTGTTGACAAGCCAAAAGTGCCAGAGCCGCTAAAAAGCTCAGTCTGCGCATGACTAAAATTTGAATCTTTTCTGGATGCGAAGATACATTCGAAACAGGTCTTGATCGCTTATTTGGCTATATTCTCCCATAATTCCCATATTCCAATCTTGAGCCAAAAGCCAGCTCAATTCTGCACCGTAATAATGCTGCGGATCTAGGGTGATTTCACGAAGAACGTAGCGATACGAAGCAAAGCGATAATAAGCCGACATGCGAAATCCTGAATTGAAGGATCGCGAGTAGCGTAGGGAATTTATCTCCGAGTTTAAATTCCCGTTTTGGTTTTTGTTAAATCGATAAGTAAGGCTACCTCCAATCCAGGGCAAACGATGATGACTGAGGTAGGCCTGCAAGTTCTGGCTACGGTTTCCAAAAGTAGGATTGGTACGTACATTATAGCTCAAACCTAAATGCGTAGCCCGAAAAAAGCGATAGTCGCCACGAAGTCGAAAACCCTGACGCGCTCCCTGTTCGGCTAAGAGTCGCTCTATATCACTATCATAGCGTTCAAAGAATATTATTTGTTGGCGGGTATCGTAAGAACTAAAGAGGGTCAGGCGACTGGTAGGTCGATAACGCATCGATAAATAAAGGGAGGTTAAGCGGGCTTTGCTACCCGCCTGGGCGGTATCAAAATTTTCATAGAGGTCGATTTCCGAGGATGCAAACCAAGACCATTTCCCCCAACGCATCGATTGCTGGGTGTATAAATAGCGACGATCAATCGCCCCTTGATTTCTTTGTTCCATTAAACCTACCGTCCATTGACCCGTCCAGGACTTGGTGCTCCAATCGTAAGCACCATAAGCGCCATACTGCAGGAGATTGGCATTGTAGCTATAATTGCTAAAATCTGGGCGACTGCCCACAATGGCACCTGCTCGCCAATTATTCCAATTCCCCTCCCACTGCAAACCGTCAATGGCGCCTAAGGAAGAAATACGGCTATTAATCTTACGACCAACTACCAACTGGTGATGGTTGCTGGGTTTATAGATCAGGGCTAAATTGTAAATCAAAGCCCTAAAATCATCACCATTGCTTTCAAAAGAGCGTCGAAAGTCTTGCACATTGCCATAGGCCTCTAAGCTCAAATCTTGCCCGAAAAGACTATCTGCCTTAAGGCTGGCCCTAAAATTCGTACGGTAATTTTCACGGCCATTGGAACTAATGGTACTGCCATTATTCAGCGATAGATTTAAATAGCCTCGACCTTTAGAGCGCATGCCATTGCTGCGATCACGCACCTGGCTGCGAGACAAACTATCGCTGCTGCTTTCCACTACTTGTGGACTTTCCAATACTTCAGGAGCTTCTTCCTTTGCTGGAGTCGCATCCGCCGAAAGGCGCACCTCGAAAATCTGACCTTTGGAAATCTCACAATTTGAAATGCGCTCTGCCAAACAGGATACGGAGGATATCTTTTGAATGCGCAAACAAGCCTGCCCGCCATTTTGATTAAAGAGGGTATCGCCTTCACTTAAGCCTTCGGTACTTTGAAAGCGTAAATAAACGCTTTGGTCATTTACATAAGTCACCTCAGCCTGGCGCACTTCCTGTGCCGAAAGGCCCAAAGTAAACAGTATACAAACTACTACTATGTGTGCTTTTTGCATCATTCTCTTCCGGTAGGATGACAGTTATAACAGGCATTGCTATCATATCGGTAACCACCTACATCATCGTGCTCGTCATCCATTTCACTGCGATTATGCTCATGGCAATCGATACAGCTAAATACATTGTAATTGGATGGGTTCGTATGGCATTCGGTGCAAGAACTCCAGGTACCACGATGGGTTCTGCTGTAAATGGGGAAATGATTATCATCGTGATTTTCGAAGCTTGCCGGTGCCCAACCTGGATTGGTACTATGGCAAAGGGCACAATCGGTTGGGAAACCAGAACTCACATGATTGGGATTGGTCGCATTTTGATAATCGTCGATATGACAAGTAGAGCATATCGGCTGAATTTGATCGTAAGTTGGGCTGGTATGACAGTCCATACAATCCAGGCCATCATGACCTAATACCAAAGGGAAGAAATAGTGGAAATTATCGCCTCCCCATTGCTGACTAAGCGGTTCATGACATTGAACACAATCGATGGAAAAGCCAGAGGCTATGTGATCTGGGTCAGAGGCGGTTTGGTAATCTTCGCGATGGCAATCAACGCATTCCTGGCCCTGCCTTTCCCAAACCAAATTATTGGAGGCATCATGGCAATCGATGCAGGCTAAGGTAATATGAGCACCCTGCAAAGGAAAACCATTTTGTTCGTGTAATTCAGGGATGTTAAAAACCAACCAGGATTCGCTATCATGGCAGCGCCTACAATCGTCGCCCACGCTCATTTGATGCACATCAGTATGACATTCCACACATTGGTTTCCTACCTTTTTAAATTCCAGATTCTCATGGCAATCCATACAAGCCACTGCCGCATGCTGCCCCTCCAGTTCGAAGCCCGTACTGGAATGGTCGAACTTCATGGTTTGTAAATTCACCTGCCAGGAGCCCGAATTATGGCAATCTGAGCAATTAATTTTGAATCCTTCTCCATGCGGATTTTGAGCCATAAGCCCAATCGCCCCAAAGAGGAATAGCGCTAGGTACCGTGACAATCGATGCATTGGAATTTCTCTATTTTATAAATAACTCTTTCTTGGCCATCAGACTGCATTTCAGCTTTATGGCAAGCGGCACAGTCTATTTCGGCATGGCGACCTTCCAGCGGGAATTCGGTGAGCTGATGATCGAAAAGATCAGCCTTCCATTGCTCCGCACTTTGATGACAAGCCTGGCAATTGGTTTTTCCCTCTTCTTCAAATTGGTCACCATGCACATTATCATGGCATTGCACACAGCTTTGATCGCGATCCTTAAAATGTTGTTCTTCGCCTTCAAAATGGCATTCGCGACAATCCTCACGAGCATGTGCTCCTTCTAAGGCCCAACCCGTTTCTTCATGTTTAAACTGCACTTGCGACCAGGCTTCTGCATTATGGCAGGTCTCGCAATTTTGTTCCGGAAAATAGCTTTCGCTGATGAGCCCCTCATGAATATTCTCATGACAAGATACACAGTTCTGCGCTTCGAAGGCAAAATCCCAGCGACTCTCTTCCGATTCTTTATGACAGGCAAAACAAGGAGTAGCTAAGTGAGCTCCTTGCAGGGGAAAGCCATTGTTCTCATGATCTTCCCAATCGTAAGAACTATAAGTAAAAGGTTTTTCGAGGCTATGGCAGGCATCACAATCTTGCTTCTTTTGGACAATACTTTCTATTTCCCCTTCATGGTAATCTTCATGGCAGTCAATGCAATTGGCAAAAGACATGGCCTTTCTAAAATCGCCGCTGCTATGACATTCGCTGCAACTCACCGTGCGGTGCATACCCCTTAGGGGATAGTCGGTTAAATCGTGATTAAAGGAATTGCGATTCTTGAGTTTTTGCCAGGATTGCTCAGAATGACAATCGGTACAATTCTGACCAAACTTTCCTTGATGGGCATCTTCATGGCAATCGGTACAGCGACTAAAGGCAATGTCGCTAAACTTTTGAAAATCCTTACCTGCTCGAACTTCCTTGGGATGACATTCGAGGCAATTTACATTTTGATGGGCTCCTTTTAAGGGGAAGTCGGTTTTGGCATGATCAAAACCTGGTGTTTGCGGGAACTCTTCAAAATTGTGGCAGGAAAGACAATCTTTACCTAAGCTTCCTTGATGGTAATCAACATGGCAAGTAAGACAAGATTCTTCCAGTCCCAAGAATGTCCCTTTTCGCCCCGCAATCTCAGAATCGGAAATAAAATCGGCTTTATGACAATCACGACAATCAATGCGATCATGCGCTGCCTCCAGCTTATAGCCGGTTAAATTGTGATTAAAATTATCCTGATCAAATCGTACTGCATCGAACTTACGCCCATGATGCTCGCTATGGCATTTAATACAGCTTTTCTCTTTCACCTCTTTGGAGGAATGATAGCCTCGCTTTAAATTGATCAGACTTTGCAACTCCTTATGGCATTCCAGGCATTTCTTTTCTGATATCTGGGCACCAATTTCATGGCAAAGGGTACAATTATCAAGGCCTTCATATTTAGCATGGGCTTCCGAAAGCTTACCTGGTGAAAACTGCGCCCACAGGGATATGCTGCTTAGGCTAAACAGAATAAGGAGTGCTATTTTGCTAATTGTTCTCAATGTTTTTTGAGGGTTTTCCCAAAGGTTTTCTCAACGCTAATTCCGGCCTCTTTCAAAAAGGGAATCGGTAATTCACCACCGGCAAAAATGTAGATGCGATCATTCTCTATCGTGATTTCCGATCCATCCGCTTGTTCTAAACTTACAGACTTCTCCTCTATCGCTCGCACATTAGTACTCAATAGCGGAAGTATTTTCCCTGAGGCTAATGCCGCCTCCAATTTTTCCTGATTTCCCTTTTTAATGCGGGCGAAATGCTGTTTACGATAGGAAAGATGCACTTCATTTTGATCGGCTAAAAGCAAGGCTGACTCCACGGCCGAATCTCCACCTCCAACAACCAGCACCTTCTCACCCTGAATATGCTCGGGCTCCAATAATCGATAGGCAACTTTGCTACTTTCTTCTCCTGGAACACCTAATTTTCTAGGCGTCCCTCTCCGACCGATAGCGATGATCACTGAGCGCGCTTCCACAGATTCTCCCTTGGAGGTTTCCAATTTAAAATGGTAATCTCCTATTTGAGAGATCCGTTCTACTTTCGAATGCTCTTCAATTTGAATTTGATGCTTATCCAGAACCTCATTCCAAATCCCTAATAATTCGGCTTTTGAGGTATTATTCAATTTCAACTTACCGTAGAGTGGTAAGTCCATGGGACTGGTCATTACTACCTTATCCCTAGGAAAGGTAAAAACGGTTCCCCCCAAGGAATCTTGCTCCAGCACTCTAAAGCTTAATCCTTTTTCTTTGGCTTTTAATGCCGCAGCGATGCCCGCTGGACCCGCACCAATAATCACTACATCCGTTTCGCATGATCGTTCAGAGGGTAATTCTTCGGCCAAATTATTACAAGCCTGTACTCCTTGCTCGGCGGAGTTTTTAATGAGGCCCATGCCCCCTAATTCACCGGCGATGTAAATTCCGGAAATATTGGTTTCGTAATTTGGTTTGATATGGGGCAGATCTACGCCTCGTACCTCGGTACCAATGCGCAAACTAATGGCATCTACGGGACAGGCGTGAAAACAAGCCCCATGACCAATACAGCTGCTGGCATTAATCAAGGTGCCTTTGCCATCAATTAAGCCTAAAATATCTTCTTCCGGGCAGGCGCGAACACAGGCGCCGCTGCCAATACATTTATGAGGATCGATATAGGGATGCAGGGATACTGGCTGATAACGTCCCTCTTCCTGAGCTTGTACTACTTTGGCAGCTACTTCCTTAGAGCGTTTTTGCCCGGAACTCCAATAGTACCAGACGATTGTACCCGAAAGCAGAATTACAAAGCCATATATCAATACTTCCCACATGCTAAAAAATCCAGGTATAACCCATGGCCATAGTCACCCCAATATGGATGATAACCACCAAGAGCATAATTAGGGCAAAGGGCCGGTGAGCCACATGCCAATACTTAAAGAGCTTTTGCATTAAAGCTAAACGGTGTATGCGTTGCTGCAAAACCATTTCGGCTTTGATATTGCTTAATATCAACTTGTGTTCTTTAGCATCCAGGTGTAAGGCTCCCAATTGCGATTTAAGCTGACTAAAATGATTTCGAAAATGACTCCTTCGTGCGAAATAGCCTTTCTCATCATTTTGGTATTCCCGGATTTGCTGGTAAAGCTCGGGGGCTTGATCGGCTACCACCGCTAATGCTGCTAAAGAGCGTTCTTGTTCCTCCTTTAATTCTTGACGGGATAATTCGCGACCCGAAATACTGCGTGGAATTTGCAAATAGATATAACGCCCCACCACTCCGGATAAGACCACCAGTACCATGGACCAAAAGGCTATGGAAACGATTCCCCCAAATTTAAAGGTGGTATGAAAGAGAATTAAGATTGGCCCCAGAGTGCAGAGAAAAATGTGAAATTCCAGCAAATAACGTAAGCGGATGTATTTCTCCAGAAAGCCGTATTTCTTGGCAGGTATGTACAAGAATACGCCAATCGTAATTAAGGCGGTTCCTATAATTCCCAAACCATGTCCAAATAAGCCAGAGGCCTTAAACCACTCATGATGCTCGTGATAGAAGCGTTCCTCTAGCGGAGTTTGGTAATAATCATAACCCTCAAATCCTAGCCATAAGGTGACCAGAATTACGATCAAAGCCAAGGTGGATTGATAAATGATATGCCACCAATTTTTTTTCCCTGTTGTTCCCATTATTATTCCTGCGAATCCCTATTAGGGCTCAAAATTCTTTCGACTTAGCCTCTACTTTCGATTCATTCCCCAAGTAAGCCAAAAGCTCCCTTATCTAAAAAGTAGACCGTGTCTAAATATTGTTTAGCACCAATAATTTCCACTATACCTTTTTGCCGCATTCCGATTTTCAGCTCCAATTTTTCCAAGCGGTATTGGCCTCCTAGCTGTTTAGCGCTTAAGGCAAAATAATGTCCGTTTTGCTCCACCACAGCTGTCTCTGGAAGACTGGCCACTGCTCTTTCCCCTTCAAATACTTGCGCTTCAACATACATGCCTGTTCCGATGGATTTAGGCACAGAACCTTCACTTAGCTTAGCATAAGCTAATGCCGATCCTTGCGCTTGTGTGAAATCGGGACTAATTTGCACTATTTCCGCAAAGTATCGCTGATCTGCCATCGAAGGAATTTGATATTCAATTCTCTGCCCCACCTTAACATGTCCTAGGTCTTTTTCAAAAACCTTAAGCTCAATTACAGGCTCTCTATCATTAATAATTACCGCTGCTCTTTCATTGGCCTGCAATAAATAGCCTTCATTTATAGTAAGCTGACTTAAATAGCCGGATGCAGGAGCACGAAAGGCAATACGTTCAAATATTCCCTTTTGATGCAATTGTCTTAAGTCTACTTGAAGAAGGTCTAATTTGGCCTTTAAACTTTGAAAACGTGCTTGTGATACTCTAAAATCGGCTAAAGCCTGTCGATAGACTTTCTCTGAAACTACAGAATCCTGAAAGAGCTTTTCCTGGCGCTCGTAATCCGCTTGCAAGAAGTCGAGTCGTGCCTTTTCTTCCAAATAATTCTGCTGTAAATCCAATAAAGCGGGGCCTTCCAAATAGAATAAAACCTGCCCTTTTTGAATACGATCGCCATTTTGCAAATGCAATTGCCTAACGGTTCCTCCAAAATGGGAACTCACATCAAAACGTGCCGAAGGACTGGTCAATATTTGTCCACTTAAATTAAGGCTATTGCCCATTAATGATTTCTGTATTTGCACCAAATGAATACCTTCTTGATCCAATTGGGATTGACTCAAATACTGCGCCTCCTCTTCTTGAGCAGCTACCTTTTCTTCAGGCTTTTCAGCCGGAGAGCTGCATGAAGCAAGGGCGAGAACAAAGGCTAAGACAAATAACTTAGCAAAGCTTAAGTATCCTGGATTTTTCAATTTATTCGTTTAAATATTTTAACTCTAGCCAGCGATGGAAATACTGCCATTGCTGATAGAGGTATTCCGTTTCTAAAGTGCTGGCCCTTTCCTGGAGCTGCACAAATTCGAGATAAGAGATTTCACCAGCCTTTAGTGCTTCCTCCGAATGTTTTCGGATTTCCTTCACTAAAGGATAATTCACCTCTTGAAAGTGTTTGATCGTTTTTTGATATTGAAGCAATTCAATCTCCAAACTGCGCTGATGCGCCAGAATGGACAAGCGATAATCCTGCGCTGCCGATTGGCTTTTGGCATAATTGAGCTTGGCCGCTGCCGATGCTGCTTTTCGCGGTCCATACCATAATGGAATCGCTAATCCTACTTGCACCCCGCGATAGGTTCGGGCATTAGGCAAACTATTAGTGCCTTGAAAATAGCCAAAGCTTAGGGCAGGCCACCAGGCCGCCTGACTTACTTTTTGCTCTGCCTGGGCTAATGCCAGATTCTTTTGTTGCCAATCCAATCCGGCATAAGTGCTGGTGTCAATCTTTCTCCATTCAATTCTGGGGAAAGCCTCCCAAGCCACCTCATCCAAATTAGTTTGAACCAAGGCTTCTAATTGGCTTTGAATCTGTTCCTGTCGAGCACGGTATTCCTCTAATTTTAATTTAATTTCTTCTGCCTTCGATTGAGCCGCCAACTTTTGCAAATAATTGCTTTGCCCCAGCTTATAAGCCTGATCTGCTTTTAAGGCCAATCCTCTATACAGACTATCAAGGTGCTGATAATTTTGGCGCATACTATACCAATACACGCCTTCGTAATAAGCCTGACCTAATTGTTTCAGTAATTGCTGCTTGCGCATTTCCTGTTCACTTTCGGCCCTTTCAAAACGAAGTTCCTGCGCTTTAGACTGCTGATAATAATAGGTGGGAAAATGAATCTCCTGATCAATCCCCCAAACCCGAATAGGCGCATTATTCTGGGCAATATTGTTTTGATCGTAGGAATAATAAAACTGAGTAGCGGGAATCGAAATGGCGGCTGGCACCAATGACTTTTGCCTTTGACTTTCCAGCTGAGCGGCATGCAAAGCAAAATTGTGTTCTAAGGCCAAGTTTTCTAGCTCCTTCAAGCTTTTGGGACTTTCCTGAGCCTGAGTCCCTATAGGAACCAATAGGAGAAGAAGCATCAACAGCGCCGATTTATTAAGCTTCTTTCCTTTTAAAACAACTCCACCTTCCCACCAAGAATAAAGTAAAGGCAAGACCATTAGAGTTAAGGCCGTAGAACTGATCAGTCCTCCAATAACCACGGTGGCCAAAGGTCTTTGTACCTCCGCTCCTGCTGATGAGGAAATGGCCATCGGTAAGAAACCTAAGGCTGCGGCCGATGCCGTTAATAGCACCGGACGTAATCGCTGTACCGCTCCGGTTAAAATTCGCTGATGCACATCTTTCAGACCTTGTTCTTTCAGGGCCTTAAATTCCTCGATCAGCACTATACCATTGAGTACCGCTATCCCAAATAAGGCAATAAAGCCTACTCCTGCCGAAATACTAAATGGCATCCCCCGCAGATACAATAGAAACACTCCCCCAACTGCAGATAAGGGTATTGCAGTATAAATTAACAGTGCATCCTTTACAGAATCGAAGGCAAAATAGAGCAAGAGGAAAATCAATAGCAATGCCACGGGTACGGCATAAGCCAATCGGGCTCGAGCCGAGCGTAAATTTTGAAACTGCCCTCCATACTCAATGCTGTAATTCTCCGGTAAATTTATTTGAGCATCAATTATAGACTGCACATCCATCACAACCGATTCGAGGTCTCGGTTCCGAACATTAACCCCAACGACAATTCGGCGGCGGGTATTATCGCGAGAAACCTTGGCGGGTCCTTTGGTGAGTTCTATATGGGCCAATTCACGCAAGGGTATCGACCTACCATCCGGACTTTGAATTTGAATCGCTTTAATATCTTCAATTTGATTACGATGTGTTTCATCCAGCCTTAAGCTGATATCAAATTGTTTTTCACCTTCGAATAGAACTCCTGCCTTAGCACCGGCAAAACCAGTGGAAATTACTCGATTGAGATCGGCAATATTTAAGCCATAGCGTGCTATTCGGGCTCGATCAAACTTCACTTTTAACTGAGGCAAACCCACTATTTTTTCTACACTGATATCCGAAGCTCCTTCCACATCAGCAATGGCATTTTTAATTTGATAAGCCAGAGAACTAAGTTTATCGAGATCCTCTCCAAAAATCTTAATAGCCAAATCAGCCCGAACGCCGGTAATCAATTCATTAAAGCGCATTTCTATTGGTTGCGTGAACTCATATTCCACGCCCGGAATTTCCATTAAGGCGCTTTTAAAAGCTTCCGCCAGATCATCCTTACTTTCGGCGCTTTGCCATTCGGAATGCGGTTTTAGTTTGATGATCACATCCGCCTCTTCCATCGACATGGGATCGGTGGGAACTTCTGCCGCTCCTATTCGCGATACTACCTGCTCAACTTCTGGAAATCCCATGAGTATCTTTTCCATACGCGTAGTAAGTTCTACGGTTCTACTGAGAGAAGTACCTGTTTTCAGGATCGGTTGAATTACGTAATCTCCTTCATCTAAAGTGGGAACAAACTCTGCCCCCATTTTACCAAAAAGTACAATGGCTGAAATGAAAAGAGCCAAAGCAGCACTCAACACCAAGGCCTTTCGGCGCAAAGCCCAGTCCAAACTTGGTTTGTACAATCGCGCCAGGCTATTCATTAAGCGATTTGACCAGGCACTGGCTTTTAAGTTTCCCGACCTGAAGAACAAGGAGGCCATAACGGGTACATAGGAGAAACACAGGAACATGGCACCAATCAGCGCAAAGCTGAAAACCAAGGCCATAGGACGAAACATCTTGCCTTCTACTCCTGCCAAACTAAGGATGGGGATAAATACTATGATGATAATTAGTTGACCAAATACCGCCGAATGCATCATCTTATTTGCCGCATTCTTGGTGATGCCATCAATCTTTTGGGAGCGATCCAAATTTTTAAGATTCTGTAATTCTCCCTGATTCTTCACCAATTGATAGGCGATAAACTCAACGATAATGACTGCCCCGTCAATGATGATCCCGAAGTCGATTGCTCCTAAACTCATTAGGTTCGCATCGATACCAAAAATGTACATCAGGGAGATGGCAAAGAGCAGAGAAATAGGGATAACTGAAGCGACTACCAATCCTGAGCGCCAATTACCCAAGAGCACAACTACCACAAAGATTACAATCAAACAACCCAGAATGAGGTTTTCAGCAATAGTAAATGTGGTTTTGGCTATCAGGTCACTGCGTTCTAGAAAAGGATTGATTTGAATGCCCGGGGGTAAATTCTGCTCGATTTTGGAAATCCGCTCTTTCACAGCCTCAATAACCGCCTTGGAGTTCGCATCCTTCAGCATCATGATTTGGCCCATAACTTTTTCGCCTTCTCCATTAGCGGTGATGGCACCAAAGCGAGGTGCAGAACCAATTTCAACTTTAGCCAGATCTTTCACCAGAACCGGAACGCCCCCGCGCTGACTTACAACAATGTTTTCCAGATCTTTAAGATCAGTCGCTAATCCTTCACTTCTGATAAAATAAGTTTCTGCCTCCTTTTCAATATAAGCTCCGCCGGCTAAGCCATTATTTTCTTCTAATGCTTTAAATACCTCGCTTATGCCTATTTGATGACTACGCAACAATTCCGGATTCACGGATACCCGATATTGTTTGAGAAAACCTCCCCAGGTATTAACCTCTACCACTCCGGGAATACCCGACAATTGACGACGTACCACCCAATCTTGAATGGTACGTAAATCTGTAACTGAATAAAGGTCCTTATGGGCCGAGTCTACCTCGAGCGTGTACTGATATATTTCGCCTAAGCCCGTGGTAATGGGCCCCATAAAAGGAACTCCAAAGCCATCTGGAATATTAGCCTGAGCGGTTTTAAGTTTTTCCGCGATTAACTGTCGGGGTAAATAGGTGCCTAAGTCATCCTCAAAGACAATGGTCACTACAGACAAGCCAAATTTGGAAACCGAGCGAATTTCCTTCACCCCGGGTAAATTGGCCATTTCTAATTCTACCGGATAGGTTAGGTATTTTTCAACATCTTCGGTCGCTAAGTTTCGGGAGGTGGTAATAACTTGTACCTGATTATTAGTTACATCGGGCACGGCTCCAATGGGTATATGGAAAAGGGCATATACTCCAAATCCCACTATGCCTAAACTGATCAGAATTACGATGAATTTCTGCTTCAGGCTGTAACTGATAATTTTCTCCAACATGGCGTCCCAGACTAATACCACGAAGGTAGAAGGGCATTCTAAAGCCTTCCGAAACGCTTTCTAAAGATTTCCTAAAAATGGACCTTGAAACAGGTGCCTTTGGAGGGCTCAGATTGCAATTCGATTCGGGCTTCGATCGCCTCAGCTGCCCTTTGGGCAATAGAAAGTCCCAAGCCAGAGCCGGGTGCGCCGTTTTTCATTGCCTTTGGACTACGGTAAAAAGCCTGGAAAATTTGGCTTTGTTCTTCTTTCGAAATTCCTGGTCCTTGATCGCAAACCGAACATGATAAGCCCTGTTCATTTGTTTCAGCTTCAACACGAATGGTCGAAAATTCCGGACTGTACTTTACGGCATTGCCTATCAAGTTTTGGAATATTAAACTGCCAAAATAGCCCGGTATTTCTTCGCTTTCCAGCTGATGAAGATCCAAGTGTATTTCCAGGTTTTTAGCCTGAATTGCAGGGTGCAGAGAACTTAGCACTTCCTCTAAAACTATGCCCAGAGCCTGAGGATTTAAATTTAATGCCTCCGAATCCATGCGGGCTAAAACTAATAATTGATCACTTAAATCAGCCATGCGATCTATTTGCAATAAGGCGGATTTAATAGTGGTTTCATACTCTTCCTGGCTGCGTGGTTTGCGAATCAATACTTCCAGGCTTCCTCTTAAAGTTGCTAAGGGGGTGCGCAATTCATGAGAGGCATCCGAACTAAATTGCTTTTCACCTTGAAAGGCATGCTGCAATCGATCTAACAAGGCATTAATTGATTTTGACAAATCATAAAGTTCATCCTGCTTTTCAGGTAATGGAACACGCTCATCTAAAAAGCGCTTGGAAGTACGCCTAGCGGTACGTGTTATTTCTTTAATGGGCTTAATACTGCGATCTGCCAGAGAGCGGGTAATGTAAAAGAGACTGATCAATACTACCGGGAAACTAATCGCTTCGGCCCAAGCCAGTTTTCGTAAAACCTGTATTGATGCCTGCATGGACATTGCCGCAATGATATAGCCTTGTAATTTATCCTTGCTGCGAAGAGGAATTTGAATTTGCCTTAAAACCTCATCATTCAGGCTAGCATCAAAATGATGTCCGCCCTCATACTCGGGACGAAAAAGCAATTGCTGATCTTTAAGATTTGGGGATTTGTCCATTAAGTCCCCTTTGCTATTCATCAATTGAATAAAAACCGGTAATACCTGTGCTTCGCGATGTTCACGTTCTTCCCACTCCCCTTTATTGATAAAGTGTATAGAATCTCCTTTAACAATAACTTCGGTAGTATGCTTATAGGCTTCAATGGAAAGCACCCGATCCATATTATCATAAACCGTTTGATAAACAATACCATAAACCAGGAGAAAAGCCAAAGCCACCAAGGCAGAGGTGGCCACCAAATAATAAAAGGCTATACGATCTTTAAAGCTTAAATTCATTTTTCCCGTGCTATATAGCCCACCCCTCTAATGGTTTGGATGTAATTATCCTCTCCTTCCAGCTTTAGTTTTTTACGCAGGGTATTAATGTAAACATCAATGATACCCGCATTGTAATTGTAATTGCTATCCCATACGTTTTCCAAAATTTGCACCCGTCGACAAACCCTGTTTTTATTACGAAGCAAAAATTCCAATAAGGCAAACTCCCTTTGGGTAAGTTGGATAAGCTCTTCATTACGATATACCAAATGGGCACTCAAATCCATTTGGATATCACCTAATTGCAAAGCTTCTCGGCTGGTTTCTCCGCTATTGGCTCTCAGTTGAACTCGAATACGCTCTAATAATTCATCAAAATGAAAAGGCTTACGGATATAATCATTAGCCCCGGCTTGCAAACCAAAAACAACTTCTTGTGAAGAATCTTTGGCCGTTAATAGAATGATGGGAGTCTTCTTATTTTGCTTCCTGAATTCCTGACAAATGGCAATTCCGCTCATTCCGGGCAGCATCCAATCTAAAAGTAAAAGGTCATAATCATCGGATAGGGCCAGTTGCAGTCCCTTATTACCATCATGAGCCATCACCACGGTATAGGCTTCTTCTTCCAGGCCTTGCTTTAAAAACGCGGCAATACCTGTCTCATCTTCAACGATCAGGATTTTCATAATTCAAAGTTCCGAATCGCAACTAAAGATTCCCTAAAGGGCGAGTCTTTTTTTAGGCCTCAAAGATCGGAAGGCTAAACCAGAAGGTAGATCCTTCACCAGCCTCACTCTCTACGCCAATCTTACCGCCATTGGCCCGCACAAATTCGCTGCATAGGAAAAGTCCCAAGCCAGTCCCCATTTCTTTAGCTGTACCTACAGAGGGATTCATCATTTCGGAGAACATTTCCTCCCTTTGAGAATCTCGGAGCCCGGGTCCTTGATCTCTTACTCTGAAACAATAGCATTGCTCTTTTCTTTCCCCTGTAATAAATATGGAACTCCCCTCGGGATTAAATTTCAAGGCATTGGAAATGAAGTTCCGCAATACAATTCGTACAATTTCGGCATCAGCTTTAAGCTGCAAATCCCCCTCTTTTAAATCCTGAACAATCTCAATATTCTTATTCTTCGCCAGTCCGGTAAACAAATCGATTACCTGTGTTAATGCAGTTGCAACTGCTATTCTCTCCTTCTTGTTATTCTCGGCTATCCCTATTTGCAAACGCGCCCAATGCAGAAGGTTTTCAATACTCTGACGGAGGATTACTACTTCTGAAGATAATTTCCGCATAAATCCTATTATGATTTGCGGATCCTGCCCTTCCTCCATATTACTGAGGTCAATAAGACCTTGTAAGGAATTGAGCGGAGATTTCAGGTCATGCGCCATTACAGCCAAAATGCGATCTTTAAAGGCATTAAGCATCTCTAAGCTTTGCTTTTGATCGCGTAATTCGGCCTCTTGTTCTTGAATCTCCCGATGTTGCTTTTCGATCCTTTGATTCTTTTCACGAAGCACAATATTACGCGCTCTGCGGGTATACGCATTCCAGGCAAAGGCCACGGTTAGGATACCCAATCCTCCCAAAAACCAATACACCCAAAAACGTTTTAACTCCTGATCACGAATTTCTGCCTGATGATTTGACTCAATTCGCTCCCGCTCAATTTGATACTGATACCTTTCCTCCAATTTGGCCAGTTCAGCAATATTAGATTGGGAGAGCAAGGAATCATTAAACATGGAATGCTCCAGCAAGTAGGAATAGGCCGTTTTATAATCACCTTTTAAGGCATAGAGTTGATGCAGTGAAGAGGCTAAATCTACCATATCCTGTAAACGAGAATAATTCCTGGCCATTTCCATAAAGAACAGCCCTTTATCCAGAGCTTCATCAACCTTGCCTTCCCTCGCTAAAACACGAACATCACGAATTCCGAAGGTGAGGTAAAAGTTATCGTATTCCTTTAATTGCGGATCATTTAAAGCTTGATCTAAATAAAAACGCGCCGAATCAATTGCGTCTATTTTCAGAAAATAGCTAACCATATTCGACAGGGCATAAAAGCGACTGGGTTTTTGATGCGCTTGATCTGCTAATTTGATACAAGCCTTATAGAAGTATAAAGCAGAGTCGGGCTGCCCCATCTTCTCATACGAAATGCCCAAATTATTATAGTCTGTAAGCACATCCTCCTCTCCAATCTTACGATACAGTTCCAAGGAACTTCGCAGGTGGCTTACCGCTTTTTCCTGATCACCTAAATTACTATACAGCCGGGCCAGATTGTTATTGATATCAGCCATGGTGGCCGAATCGCCTTGTAAACGGGCTAATTGCAAACCCTTATAAAAGTAATTGGTCGCTTTATTAAACTCCCCCAGCTCTACATATATATTACTAAGATTACTATAATTAACCGCCAGGCCTGAACTATCATTATTGAATTCGTTGATTCCCAGGGACTGTTGATAATAGTCCAAAGCAGAATTTAAGTCGCCTTGAATAAAATAGGTGATCCCCATTCCGTTTAATGCCCTGGCTGTAAAATCATGTCGATTCAGGTTTTTACTCAATACCACTGCTTCTTGCAGGAAACCGCGGGATTGAGGTACATCCACCTGGGCATATGCCTGGGCCAATTCCATTAAAAAACTGAAACGCTCCTCTCCTTTCAGGCTATCTAGCCTTTGCTCCATTTTATGCAGCTCGGGAAGCATTATCTGACTATAACTCGCAAATGAGCTTAGGAATAAGATAAGGCTGGTAATCGGTATTAAAAGTGCTGAACTCCTCAAGTAAATTCTCTTCATTTTCAAGCAGCAGGTTAAGAACATCAAAGTAGCGCATTTCCTTTAAAATAGGTTGTAAGAGACTTAAAAAATCCTACCAAAACACACTTTATAGGTTTAGAATTTTTAAACCAAGCTGGCACAATTTCCAAATACCGGTATTTAAGTATTTCAAAATAAGCAGCTACCTCATTGATTACATGAAGCTTATCAATTTGAAAGATACTGATTCAGTTAATTTCACTCCGTGCTCCACAAGAATAGCCTCTCATTTAAAACCGGTATAGTGGGCCTTTAGAATCGTCCTAAATTCGATTTTCCAAACAAACTTAGGATCAAGACCTTAAGCTTAGGCAGATAATTTCTTAACTTACAGGTTCCTCACGATTAAGCCATGAGGGTCAAAGCATTATACTGTACTAAACAGCGCACTATGCGTTGTTGGGGCCCCGACCTTAGTGTCGGGGTTTTTTCATGCATTTTAAATCTTGGCTTAATCCTGAAGGCCAGATGATACTGTAATTTCCACTCTCAAATTTCTGTCTCTCAAGATGAAAACTATCCAAAGATTAATGGTCGCTAACCGTGGGGAAATTGCCATTCGCATTTTCCGTGCTGCCACCGAATTAAAAATTAGAACCATTGCGATTTACAGCTTTGAAGATCGCTATTCGCTACATCGTTATAAGGCGGATGAAGCCTATAAAATTGGCGACGACGATGAACCGCTCCGCCCCTATTTAGATATTGAGGAAATCTTAAGTATTGCCAAAAGACAAAAGGTAGATGCTATTCATCCAGGCTATGGGTTCCTCAGTGAAAACATTGATTTTGCCCGTAGCTGCGCCGAAGAAGGGATCACTTTTATCGGCCCGGAAGCCCAAATCATGGAACAGTTGGGAAATAAGGTTGCGGCCAAAAAACTAGCCCAAAAAATTAATATCCCCATGATTGAGGGGGCTGATGGCTTACAGAGCGAGGACGAAATCCTGGAGGCCGCAGAGAAGATTGGCTTTCCTATTATGCTCAAAGCAGCATCCGGAGGGGGAGGCCGAGGAATGCGAGTGGTGCGCGATACCCAGGCTCTTCTTTCTGCCTATCGAGAAGCTTCCGGTGAAGCCGCCAAAGCTTTTGGAGACCCTACGATCTTTATTGAAAAGTTTGTTGAAGACCCCAAACATATTGAGGTGCAATTGCTCGGTGACCTACATGGTAATCTGGTTCATTTACATGAAAGGGACTGTTCCGTACAAAGGCGTTTTCAAAAGGTAGTTGAAGTGGCACCGGCCTCGACCTTAAAAGATAAAACACGCAAACAATTGCATGAATACGCCCTAAAGATTGGTCGGGCGGTTAATTATACCCATGCTGGTACGGTAGAATTTTTAGTGGATAAAGATGAAAACATCTACTTCATTGAAGTGAATCCCCGTATTCAGGTTGAGCATACCATAACGGAAGAAGTTACCGGCTATGATATTGTTAAGGCCCAAATCCAAGTGGCCATGGGTGAAGCCCTTACAGGTGATGTTATTGGTATCCCTAATCAAGATGCGATAAAGGTAAACGGACATGCTATTCAATGTCGAATCACCACTGAAGATCCGGCCCAAGGTTTTAGTCCGGATTATGGTACCATTATCGCATATCGCAACGCCGCTGGTATGGGCATTCGCCTGGATGAAGGTAGCAGTTATCCCGGGGTTACCATTTCGCCTTTCTTCGATTCGATGTTAGTGAAAGTTTCCGCCTGGGGCAGTAGCCTGGATGTAGCCAGCGACCGTATGCGTCGGGCCCTGTCTGAATTCCGAATCCGCGGGGTGCAAACCAATATTCCCTTTCTGCAAAATGTAATCGCCCACCCCATTTTTAGAGAGGGACAACAGAGGGTAAGCTTTATTGAAAAGCACCCTGAACTCCTTGAAATCACCAAACCCAAAAACCGAGGAACTCGCATTCTTCGCTATATGGCAGATGTGATTGTAAATGGTAATTCTGAGGTGAAAAATCACGATCCCAATAAGAAGTTTCAGCCCGCTATTGTGCCTTCCTATGATCGGCATTCGGCTCATACCCCCGGAACCAAGAATTTACTTACTGAATTAGGCCCTCGCGACTTTTCCCTTTGGCTTAAGGATCAAAAGCCCATTTATTTCACCGACACCACTTTTAGAGATGCACATCAATCCCTATTAGCCACCCGAGTTCGTACCATTGATCTTTTAAACATCGCCGAAAGCTATTCCAAAAGTTTTCCTCAACTCTTTTCAGCGGAAATTTGGGGCGGTGCCACCTTTGATGTATGTATGCGATTTTTAAAGGAAGATCCCTGGGAGCGTCTACGACTATTAAGGGAAGCTATGCCCAATGTGCTTACGCAGATGCTAATCCGGGCCAGCAATGCCGTGGGCTATAAGGCCTATCCAGATAACCTGGTAGAGCGTTTCATTGAAAAATCCTGGGAAAATGGTATTGATGTCTTTCGGATTTTTGATTCCCTTAACTGGACTGAGCAATTAGAAGTTTCGACCCGAGCAGTTTTGGAACGCACACAAGGATTGGCAGAAGTGAGTATCTGCTACACCGGTGATATCAGCAATCCCAAAAAACATCCCAAATACAGCCTTCAATACTACCTGGATTTGGCGCGAAAAATTGAGGATATGGGAGCACATATTCTAGCGATCAAGGATATGGCAGGATTATTAAAACCTTATGCTGCTCAGAAACTGATCACAGAATTGAAAAAGGCCGTGGATTTACCCATTCACTTGCATACGCATGATACTTCTGGTATTCAATCTGCCACCTACCTTAAGGCAATTGAAGCCGGTGTAGATATAATTGATGTGGCAATAGACTCCATGAGTGGACTTACCTCGCAACCGAACTTCAATTCTCTTTTGGCCAGCCTGGAAGGCCATGAAAGGGAAAACCCAATGGATTTAGCTAAACTCAATGAATTTAGTTCCTATTGGGAAAATCTCCGAGAATGGTATTATCCTTTCGAATCAGGCTTAAAAGCCGGAACAGCCCAATTATATGAACACGAAATACCTGGTGGACAGTATTCTAATTTACGCCCACAAGCCAGAGGATTAGGTATTGAAGATAAATTCGAAACCATCAAGAAGAATTACAAAGATGCCAATCATCTTATGGGTGATTTAGTTAAGGTTACCCCTTCTTCTAAAGTGGTAGGAGATTTGGCCATGTTTATGACTACCAATGGCTATACTAAAGATGACCTTATCGCCAAGGGAGAAGAGATCTCCTTTCCGGATTCTGTTATCAGCTTTTTTAAAGGTGAGCTTGGCCAACCTCATGGTGGCTTCCCAATTTTATTCCAAAAATTGGTATTGAAGAATGAAAAGCCCTTTAGCGATCGACCTAATCAGCATCTTCAACCCGTGGATTTTGAGAAGGAGTTTCAAAGTTTCCAGTCTGAATTAGGTACCGACCTCAACGAATTGGATTTTCTGAGTTATAAGCTTTATCCCAAGGTTTTCAAGGATTATCTAGAATTTCGTCGCAATTATGGGGAAGTATGGCGAATTCCCAGTTTAAACTTTTGGTATGGTTTAGATCAGAACGAAGAGTTTATGGTGGAAATAGATCAGGGAAAAACCATTTTGGTACGCTTCTTAAATATCACGGAACCCGATCCTAATGGGAAGCGTCAGGTATACTTCAAACTCAATGGTCAGAATCGCCATGTGGAAGTTTTAGACCAAAGCATTGAAGTAAATACCGTTCAAAATAAAAAGGCCACCGAAGCCAATGATGTAGGCTCACCACTCCAGGGTAAACTGGTAAAAGTGTTGGTCAAGTCTGGAGATCGGGTAAAAAAGAATGATCCGCTCTTTGTGATTGAGGCCATGAAAATGGAAAGCACGGTTTTGGCCAGTAAAAATGGAACTGTCAGGAATATTGAGCTTAGCGACAATACCATGGTGGCTCAAGATGACTTAATTTTGGTGCTTGAGCCATAGTCTCTGATCTATAAAAATATAGAAGGTGACTTGGGAAGCCTTTAGGGTTTTACTGAAAAATTAACTTTGCCCAAAATTTAGAAAAATGGAAAAGCACGATTGCGTGATCATTGGTTCCGGACCAGCCGGGTATACTGCTGCGATTTATGCAGCCCGCGCTGATTTGAAACCCATCATATATACTGGTTTAGAGCCAGGCGGACAATTAACCACTACCACCGATGTAGAGAATTTCCCGGGTTATCCCGAAGGAATTATGGGTCCGGCTATGATGGAAGATTTACGAAAGCAAGCGGAGCGTTTCGGAACTGAAATTCGCTTCGGAATGGTTACCAAAGCGGAGCTAAGCAAGATCGCTGGCGAGTACCACAAATTAACCATCGACGAAAGCAAAGAAGTTTTGGCTCGTACTGTGATTATTGCCACTGGGGCCAGTGCTAAATACTTGGGATTGGAATCCGAGAAAAAGATGATGGGACACGGTGTTTCTGCCTGCGCCATTTGCGATGGATTCTTCTTTAAAGGTAAAGATGTAGTGGTTGTTGGTGGTGGAGACTCTGCTGCTGAAGAGGCTACTTATTTGGCCAAGCTTTGTCCTAAAGTAACTTTATTAGTGCGTAAAGACCACATGAAGGCCTCTCAAATCATGCAACAACGCGTGGAGAATACGGCTAATATTGAGGTTCTATGGAATACCGAGACCCTGGAAGTATTAGGTGAGAAAACGGTAACTGGTGTTCGTGTAAAGAACAATGAAACCGGTGAAGAAAAAGTGGTTGAAGCTGAAGGTTTCTTTGTAGCAATCGGACACAAGCCCAATACCGATATTTTCAAAGGTCAGATTGATATGGATGATGTGGGTTATATCAAAACCAAGCCTGGAACCGCCAGCACCAATTTACCAGGTGTTTTTGCCACAGGTGATGCCCAGGATAAACACTATCGCCAAGCCATTACCGCTGCAGGAAGTGGATGTATGGGTGCTTTGGAAGCAGAGCGCTATTTGCAAGAATATGAAGTGGCGGTGGAGAGTTAATACTCAAAACAAGATCTATAAGAAAAGCGACCCAATGGGTCGCTTTTTTATTTTATTCAACAGCCTTAAACAAGCCATAAAATACCGCCAGCCATACCAGGCCCTTTATAAGGAAGAAGGCGAATAATCCTATTGCTACTGGCCAACCAGCTTCTTTGATCAAGCCTTTCCAACCTTGATTCTTTCGAACTTGCTTATAGTATTTCCAGCCTTTCTTTGCCATTTAATCTCAAGCTAAATAAAACAGGCCTGTAAGCCGGATTCTGTACTCCCTGGGGAGTCCTTATCATTTATCTACGCTACCTACCCTCCGGGATCGCACGAGCAGCGCTCAAGCCCCGGTATACATGGTATTGCAACCCGCGAGGTTTACCTTGCCACTGTTGTCACCAACAGCGCGGTGCGCTCTTACCGCACCTTTTCACCCTCACCCCAATCGAAATCGAGGCAGTCTATTTTCTGTGGCACTATCTGTAAAGGAGGAATTCCTTCCTTCTCTCCTCCCCTTTCAAGGAGCGCGGCGCTCTATGTTGTCCGGACTTTCCTCCCCGACTTTCATCGAAGCGATAAGGCGGCCTGTTTGCCGCAAAGGTACATCAGAATTAGCGCAGCTCCACTTCAGTGGCTCCTTTTCCATAGCGTGCAAATGAAGCATCATAAAAGACTATTCGATCCATACGTTCGAGCATCGCATAGATTTCATCACGCAAACGTCCTTGCCCCACACCATGTATAAGCACTACTTTCTTCACTCCCGCCCTACGGGCCTTATCAATGGCTTTACGCGCTTCGTTCAATTGAATCTGCAATTTCTCATGAGAGGAGAAGTTTTTGGGAAAGTCTACCAAAGCCTCAAAGTGAAGGTCTGCCTCTATTAATTCTGCCGCTTTGGCTTTAGCTCTGCCCTTTTCCAAAGAAGTGCGCGGGCGATCTTTTGCTTGCACCTCACCAATATTCAGGGCTTTTCTCGGAACTAACTCTGCCAGTGGAATCCACTCTTCAAAGCCATGATCCATCATTACCTCCGCCTGATCACCTTTCATCTTGAGAATGGTTCCGGTGCCTCCCTCGTGTAAGAAACTAACGATATCGCCAATCTTAAATGCCATAGGGCAAAAATAAAAAGTCCCGACGCGAGGGTCGGGACTTTCTTTAAAAATTAAAGACTATTAATGAATTGTCAATCGACGGTGTGCTCTTAATCCACCAGAGTGAATCTCGATCATATATACTCCGCTAGCTAAACCACTTAGGTCTAAGTCGCCTGTATACTGACCACCATCCAGGCGATCACTGCGATGTAATACATCCCGCCCTTGAGCATCGCGTAAATAAATCTCAACATCGGCACTTCCTACTTCTGTGAAATTAATACGAACCCGATCTTTTGCTGGGTTTGGATATACATTCAGCGATTGCGCTAATGGGTTTTCATCAATGCCAATATTTACCAATACTGTAGCCGAATCCGTCACTGATCCGCAAGCATTGCTAACGGTTAAGTAAACAGTATAGGTACCATTGGTTAAATAGGTATTGGTATCAATTACACCTGATCCCATTGTTCCATTATTGAAATCCCAGGAATAGGATGTTGCTCCCGTACTAGCACTCGCATCAACAATTACTCGCATGGTATTGCCAATAATGGTCTCATTTACGGTAAAGCTTGCAACAGGCAAGGGACCGCTGGCCGTGGTTTCAGTAATAGAAACTGCAGCACTGGTATCGTTTCCACAAATATCGGCTACATAGAAGTCATAAGCCGTACCTGGACTCAAGCTATTTACAACATAGGGAGTGCTGGTTACATTCACCATGGTACCGGTACCCGGACTAAAGCCACTCGGACCGTATTCTAAAACGGAGTTTCCACTACCACTGGTCCAATCGATTTCAACACTATCACATGCAATATTCGCAGTAGAAGCCAATCCGGTAATTGGAGGACAAGTGGCAGGAACATAAGGATTGATACAGAAATTGTCGAAATAATAGTCGCAATCATAGTTCATGGTTTGTCGAACTCCAGAGTAGAAGTTCACACCATTAAATTGCAATGGACCACCTGCATTAGCTGCCGAGTAAGCATATCCAACACCGGTACTGACACCATTCAATTTAATCCAGATCGAATCATTGGCAAGGTCAATCACAGTACCTACTGTAATCCATTGGCCTTGGGTATAATTAAAGGTACCTGCCAAATTAGATCCGGTTGTATAAACCACATCCGCGGTACCATTATCGAGGAAGTAAATTTCCCCACCCCATAAGTTTCCAGTTGCGCCACCTATATGGTTTTGCTGGATGTTATAGTAGGCTCCGTTTCCGGTTGGAACATACATATCAAAACTAATTTCCCAGGCTCCGGCAGAGATAGTATCAAAATAAGCTACTAAATCACTAAAGCCATTTGGACCTTGGTCATGGATATGTACTGCATTAGGTGCAGAACTGGATTGAGTGGTAATGATTTCTACATCACCAGCATTTCCGGCCCATGGAATAAAAAGTGCCGATTGATCGTAAAGCTCTAATGAAGCATCGTACTGATCAATATTGTCACAAGTAACTTCTTCAGGACAAATAGCAACCGGACCTAACCATACACTGGTATCACCCGCAGTACAGATAGCACGTACATATACATCTTGGCATAGGTTATTGGCCGATGCAAAGCTTAGTACAATAGAATCTGCAGTGGTAACCGCAAATGTTCCGCTACCAGGACTAAAGCCAGTAGGACCATATTGTACCTGGTACGAAGTTGCCTGAGCGGTACTTCCCCAACGAGCGATGGCTGAAGTGGTCGTCTGTGGATCTCCATTCAAGTTCAATGGACGAGGGCAAGTAGCTCCTTGTTGTACACTTACATCATCAATAGAAATATCACCCGTAAATGAAGTACCGCGATGGCCCTCAAAGATGAAATTGTACACTCCCGCTGTAAGTGAAGCCAAGGATACGTTTCTGCGTAAGAAAGGATCAGATCCTGCGGTTTGTTGCTGGCCGATAATACTATCGATTGCTGTACGTGTACCAGAACTATTTTCAGCATACACCACCAGTTTGTTCATGGTTGCACCATACATGTGGTAGTGGTATTCTAATTCTGGATTAGTAACGGTAGAGATATCAATTCCGGGAGAAATTAATTCTGCCGGACCGCCAGAAGTTGAGGTTTCCAAATACATATATGTACCTCCTGATGCTGGAGCTAAGGTATTATCAGTAAAGGGACCTGTATCCAAAGAGTTTTCATTGGCTCCTTCCGAATCTTCAGACTCCCAACGTACGGTACCGGATACGGTATTATGTGTCCAACAGTTTTCCCATCCCGCAGGAGTTCCGGTGGCAGTACCTAAACTAATTCCTTCAAAATTGGTAAAGTAAGGAGCATTGTAGCTCACCGGGCATGGCGTACTAAAGCACTCTGCCCCTCTCCAGAAACTGGTATCTCCAGGGCTACAAATTTCACGAACCCAAACACAGTAGCCGGTTCCCGCCGTAAGGCTTGTTAAGGAAACAGAGCTGTTACTGGTGAGCATACGGGTATTTCCGGGATCTCCTAATGGACCGATACCATATTCCATTTCGTAGTTCGCAGAGCTATTACCATTGGCATTTGTCCAGCTTACAGTAGCTGCATTTTGACTAATACCAGAAACGGTAAGTGCATTTGGACGCACACAGGTTGGAATCGTTTCATAGTTTAAGTCATCCAAATAGATATACTGGAAGGTTTGCAATTGACCGTGCGCAATGGCAAAGTAATTGTCGGTTCCATTATAACCATTTGCAGCGGTAAGGTCTACAATGTACTCAGTCATGCCTAAGGTCATCACCAAGGTATCCATAGCCGTGAAGGTGGAGGCATCAGTAGGATTAGAGATCGTACCCACAATTAAGGTACGCACAGTGGCTACCGAGGTACTACGAGCGAAGAAACGCAAGCGCTTATCTCCGGCCGTCATATCTGAGGTAGGAGGCGAAACCATTAATAATGGAGAAGCTGTTAAACTACTGTTGTCAAACTCTACCGTATTCGGTGATGAGACCGGTTGATAGGTAGCTGAAGTTTGAATGGTTACTCCTAAGAAATTCGAACTGGCAAAGGATGGATCTTCGATACTATTAAAGCATCCCAAATCTTTACCCTGAGGCAGATTATCGAAATCATTAAAATAAGGTGCACTAATAGGCGAACAAGGAGTACAGAAGCTATAAGGTCCAGCCCAGGCACTGCTATCGCCGGCACTACAAACGGTACGTACCAAGAACTCATAACAAGTTTGACCACTTAAGGTATCCACAACTACAGAGCTACTATTGGTAAAGCCCTTCTGACCTGCGGTGGTAGTGGTTCCTTGATAGAATCCTGCTGGTCCAAACCAGTATTGATATTGTGATGCGGCACCACTGTTAGCCCAGGTAAGGGTAGCAGTTGTATCGAATAAGGCAGCTGTGCTTAAACCGGTAGGATCCGGACAAGCAACAGCGGTTAAGGATACATCATCAATGGTATATCCATAACAACAAGTAGCAGAGGTAGCAGAACCAAAGTCATTTTGACCCCAGCGAATCTGAGTGTTTGCACCTAAGCTCTGACCCGCATTAGTTAATGGAGCCTTGATATCTAAATTGATGATAGAGTCATAGCTACCAAAGTTTCCAAATACGGTGGTATTCAAATCAACAACCTCAACCCATGGATCGGAATGATCACCGCGAACCCAAACTTTATTATCAGGATGGATTTGGTTGCTATGATCCATTAAGTAGAAACTCAGGTTTACACCACCCGCCGAAGTATAACCACTTAAATCGACTGTCATAGTCAAGTAGCTAGTTTCAGATGGGTTTATAAAAATGCTATTATCCAGCGTAAAGGCTTGTAAACCGTTGCGGTAGAATGCACTGTTCGCTTGTAATCTTCCACGACTATTGCTAATTCCTGGCTCGTAAGTCCAATAATAAGTTGGATTACAAAGGAAGGTCGTGCTGCTGAAAGTTGGGCCGGAAGAATAATTCTCAAAGCCATCATTAATTGGCAATACAGCTGGTGAAGTTATAGCACAAGCAGTAGTAAAGGCCAATGGTCCAACATAAGGACTATTACCTACCCCGTAGCAACTATCTTGAATATAGAATTCATAGGTAGTTTGAGCAGTAAGACCACTGATCAATGCACTGTCTTGAGCACCGGTTACAGCAATGCGACCTAAATTAGTAGATCCTGGGGTAAAGCCTGGTAAGCCCCATTCGATCCAGGTCGTATCACCAGTAGAACCGGATCCCCAGCTTACTTCAGCACTTGTTGAGCTTACATAGTTAACACCTAAGGTACTCACCAATGGAGGATTACATGCTGGAATTTGCTCGTACACAAAATCATCAATGTAATAAGTACGGAAATCAGGTCCGGCATTTTCCAATACAATGAATTCATGCGTACCATTATAGCCATTCGCCGTAGTCAATTCCACTACATACTGCCCATAATTACGTTGCAAATCAATAGTATCAATGGGAACAAAGCTTGAGCGATCTCCAGGACTAGAAATCGTACCAACCACCAAAGGATTAGGGCTTGCAGTAGTGGTAGTCATTCCATAGAATACAATCCGCTTATCTCCTGCGCTTAAATCACTAAACTGTGGTGTGATTAGCCAAGCAGTATCGGTATTGTAATTGTAGAAGCGAACTACGTTTGGAGAAGAAATCGGAGGATAAGTAGTACTAGGTACTTCCACATCCGCATTGGGCAGTGTGGTACTGGTTCCACCGATTAATGCATTATCCCAACAAATCGGAGCTTGATCAATAGAATCCGTATCAAAATTGTTGAAGTAAGGAGCAGTAAGCGCATTACATAGGGTCACAAAAGTTACGGGACCTACCCAGCCGCTGGTTCCATTGGCTGAATCTGAGCAATCGTTACGGATATAAATATCATAAGCGGTGTTACCGTTCAAACCGCCAAGACCAATACTATTGGTAGTGGTACTATCTAAGCTTGCTGAAGAAGAACCTTGACTAAAGCCACGTGGGCCCCAGCTTACATCATAGTCATAGCCAACACCAGACCAAGAGAAAGCGGCTGAATCATTGGAAATATAGGTTAAGGATGGAGCTCCTGGGAATGGACAGGTTTGGCAGGAAGTAACTTCCACCAAGTCGATAGATACATCACCATTAAAGCTGGCGCCATGTACGGTTAGGAATCGTAAGTAGATAGCGGATCCAACATAAGAATCCAAATTTACTCCTACCTGTTGCCAGGGATCAGCATTGGCGGTTTGTACTTCTCCAACACGGGTAAACACGGTATTCCATGGACCTGTAGCGGATAAACCCACCTGTACTTTGATGGTATCGATATCAGCACCAAAAGCATGTAACCAGAAAGAAAGCTCGGCACTATTAAATGAAGTACTTAAATCAATTCGAGGTGAAATGGCCTCAATATTAGTACCACTGGAGGTACCTGATACCTCAGTATATAAATAATTGGTACCGCTATGAGCCCCGGTTGGACCTGTAGCGGTGGATCCAGTTGGACCCGAATGATAATTCCAATTAGAAGCGGTAGTTCCAGTTCCAAAATCGCCGGTCCAACCTAATTGTGTTTCGAAATCATCCTGAAAGATTAATCCCGGCTGACCGGTTGAACAGGTAAATCCTTGTGGACCTTGAATTGGGGTTACAACTTGAAGTGGTCCTACAGTATCAGACACTCCATTCACCGCACCACAATTGGTGGCCAAATAAATGTCATAAGCGGTGGATGGACTTAAACCCGGAATAGTGTGGGTCATTGTTGGCGACATAATGGTGTCTACATTCCAACCGGCACTACCGGGAGCGGTTCCCGCAGGACCCCACATAAGCCAGGCTTCCGTATAAGAACCGGCTTGCGACCAGCTTACATCAACGGAGTTGGAAGTGAGGTTAGACTCCGCAAAACCCGTAGGAGCACCACATAATTTGGTAGTGGTAAAACCTTGTGGCGTTGGGAAGCCCACTGTGTCAGTACCGGTATTACAGTACTCTTCCAGATACAAATCGTAATTGGTATTGGGGCTTAAGCCAGTTAATACTACCGGAGGAGTTACCGGAGATGTTGGATAGGTTCCACTAACCACAGTACCTGTACCTGGCGTAAAGCCAACTGGACCGTACTCTATTTTGTAGCCGGTGTTTCCGGTACCTGGAGTCCAGTTTACTTTAGCGGCTGTACCACTAATACTGTCGATTGCAAATCCAGTAAAGGGAGTACAATTTCCGGTAACGGATAAGGCATAAGTTAGAGTTCCCACAAAACGTCGGGGATTGTTGGAAGGACTTGATGGAGGACCACCATAGGCTACCGAATCCGCAACACTAACCGTAGCGGTACCGTCGGTAAAAATCACCTGATCAGCACTGGTTCCGGTTTGATAACGGGTAGTTCCGGAAGTTCCTTCAATAAAAATTCCGATGGCACCTCCTGATGGTACAGGAATTTTAACCCCACCAAAGGGGATATTATTCAAAGCAGTACTATTAGCTCCGGTAATAGGAGCATTCACTACTACTTGTGACCAACCATTAGCGCTTGTAATGCTTGGTGTTCCTCCGGGAGTAACACCTCCCTGTCGGACCCAAACCGTTGCACTAGTAGCACCGCTGGTAAAGACATTGGTTAATCCGGTAATTTCAATCGGTGAAGTAGCTTCAACTCGAAATGCAATTCCATTTGATCCATTGTTGGGAGTCAATGGCGGACTCGTCGTGATGGTTCCTTGGCCAAACAGAGCGCCTGAGACAAGGACACCTAAGGCTAGTAGATGTTTCCTCATTGTAATGAAATAGGTTAATACAGAATAATAGTGCCTCAATTTACTGAACATCAAGCAATAAAAAAACCCCGACACAAGGCCGGGGTTAAAAAATCATTAGATAAAATCTATTAGTTCAGGCTCAATCGGCGGTGAGCTGTTAGTCCGCCTGACTTCACTTCAACTGTATATATTCCGCGAGCCAAATCACTCACATCTATATCTTGACTATAGGTTCCGCTCTGCATTCGATCGCTAATAAACATTACTTCGCGACCTTGTGCATCACGTAAACGAATCTCTACATCCGCGCTTCCTACTTCCTTAAAGCTAATATTAACCTTGTAGTTAGCCGGGTTCGGATAAACGTTCAAATGATTAGCTAAAGGATTCTCTCCCAAGCCAATATTTACGTAAACCTGATAACTGGCGGTATCACTACCACAACCATTAGATGCAGTTAGTATTACGGTATAGGTTCCATTTCCTAAGAATACCACGGTATCCTTCATACCACTGCCGGTTACCCCATTACCAAAGTCCCAGGTATAACTGGTGGCATTTGTGGTTCCACTCGCATCAAGATAGAGAATGAATTGGTTTCCGATAATAGTATCCGTAACGGAGCCGATCGAAGCCACGGGTAATGGTCCACTGGCCGTACTTATATTAATAGCGGCATAATTGCTGGTATCACCAGAGCAAATATCTGCTACCCAAATATCGTAGGCGGTACCAGGGTTTAATCCGTAAATGGTATAAGGAGCAGTTACCACATTGGTAAAGGTTCCGGTACCTGGAGTAAATCCTGCTGGACCATATTCAATGATAGATCCACCGGTTGCAGACATCCAGTCCACTTCAACACTATCGCAACCCACATTATTAGTTGCAATGGCATTTTGAGGAGCGGGACAGCTTGATCCGGTACTACCTTGCTCATCCACACTTACATCGTCAATAGAAATATCGCCGGTAAATGAGGTACCACGGTAGCCCTGGAATACAAAGGCATAGGTAGTTTGAGGAAGGCTACTTAAATCTACAGTATGGATAAAGAAACTATCCGATTGTGCAGTTTGCTGCTGACCCACCAAACTATCAATCGCAATTCGGTTACCATTAATATCCTCAGCTTGAATCACCAGTTTATTGATGGTAGCTCCGAACATATGATAAGCAAAACGCAACTCTGGTTGACTTAAACTACTGAAATCAATAGTTGGTGAAGTTAACTCAGCTGGGCCAGTACCAGAGGTTGAGGTCTCAATATACATATAGGTACCGCCAGAGGCTGGATGCATGGTAGCATCTGTAAATGGACCTGTACCAACAGAGTTCTCATTCGAACCGCTCGCATCTTCAGACTCCCAACGCACCGTAGCACCATTTAAAGTTTCTGCATACCAACAGTTACCCCAAGTTGCAGGAGTACCTGTACCAGTACCTATTGGAATATTCTCGAAATCGGTAAAGTAAGGAGCAGTAGCTGTAACGCAAGCCGTTGCAAAGTTCATTGGGCCTGCCCATACCGAAGTATCACCCGGTGAACAGATTTCACGAACGTAGAAATTGTAATTGGTAGAACCACTTAATCCCGTAATGGTAAATGGATTGGTAGTTGCAGATACTCGTGTTCCTGCACCCGGCAAGAATGTACCAGTACTGTATTCTACTTCCCAGGCGGTTCCCGTGCCACCGGCAGTCCAGCCCACATTAGCAGTGGTTCCAGTTACGGAGTTCACAACCAAAGCGGTTGGTTGAGGACAAGTAGGTGGATTACACTGAGCGGTCATGGCCACTAAGGTATCTCCCTGACCGGTTGATCCATTGGCAACATATTGACCCGCTTGAGTTCCCCAGGGGGTATAAACGGTGATACCTATTTCGGATGGCCAACCTCCAGCATTCTGCAATACAAATACGGTATTCAGCAAATCACAGAGCAATACCGAATCCTGATAAAGGTTACCCGTTGTAAAGCTCTGACCTAAGGTTGCTACTACCACTCCATTTTGGATCACATCTACCAATCCGCCATTCCATCCGTCACCAAAGGTGTCTTCCAGATCAACATCATGCCAGCATTGATCACTCGCTAAACAGAGGGTGGTATTCATCAGACTAGGTCCTACTCTTAAAGAGGTATCGCCAGGTCCACAAATTTCACGTACATATACGTCGTATGCCGTAGCTGAACTTAAACCGGTAATTGTATAAGGATTACTGGTAGCAATTACCGTGGTTCCGCTACCGGGCGTAAAGCCTGCCGGACCGTATTCAATTTCCCAGGATGAACCAGTACCATTGGAGGTCCAGCTTGCCGTGATATTATTTAAGTTGGCACTATCCTGCATCAATCCCGAAGGACGAGGACAGGTTGGAGCTTCCATTACCCAAACATCATCAATTGAGATATCGCCAGTAAAGGAAGTACCGCGATATCCTCTAAAGATAAAACGATAGGAGCCACTAGCTAAACTGCTCACATTGGTTACATGTGTATTGAAAGGATCTGAACCGGCAGTTTGCTGTTGTCCCACAATACTATCGAGCGTGGTGATTGTTCCAGTAGTAACATTCTCTGCCAGAATCACCAACTTATTGATTGTTGCCCCATACATATGGTAGGCAAACTCAATCTGTGGATTGGTTGATCCTGCCAAATTAATTCCTGGTGATACCAAATCTGCATAAGAACCCGAAGTAGAGGTTTCCAAATACATATACATACCACCGGATTGAGGTGCGAGGGTATTGTCCAGGAATGGCCCCGTATTTAGGGAGTTCTCATTTGAGCCACTGGCATCTTCTGCTTCCCAGCGCACAGTGGCGCCGGAGGCCGATTGCTGCGTCCAACAGTTTGCCCACCCCGGAGGAGTACCTGTTGCTACACCAGGACTATTGTTTTCAAAGTCGGTGAAATATGGCATAGCATATCCTACCGGACAGGTAGTACAGAACTGAATGGGTCCTACCCAATTACTGGTATCTCCAGCTGAACAAACACTGCGTACCAGGAACTCATAACAAGTAGTTGGACTCAATGTATCTGCGGTAACACTACTGGATGAAGTAAAGAACTTCGTTCCGGTGGTAGTGGTTGTACCCTGATAAAAGCCTTGTGGGCCAAACCAGAATTGATACTGACTGGCAGAATTACTATTCGCCCAGCCCATAGTTGCGGTAGTATCTAATAAATTAGTTACCCCTAAAGCGCTTGGATTGGGACAGCTAACCGCCGTTAATGAAACATCATCAATGGTATAACCATAGCAGCAAGTTGCTGATGTGGCTGAACCAAAATCATTTTGTCCCCAACGGATTTGAGTGCTATTCCCTACAGACTGTCCTGCACTGGTAATAGGTGCCATGATGTCCAAATCAATAATGGAATCATAGCTACCAAAGTTTCCAAATACGGTTGTATTTAAGTCCACTATTTCGATCCAGGGATCACTTGGTGCACCGCGTACCCAAACCTTATTATCAGGGTGATTCTGGTTACTGTGATCCATTAAGAAGAAACTTAAGTTGATACCGCCAGCGGTGGTATAGCTACTTAAATCTACCGTCATGGTGAGATAAGACGTTTGCGATGGGTTTGTATACAAACTATTATCCATCGTAAAGGCCTGTAAGCCGTTGTGATAGTAGGCGCTATTTCCTTGTAAGCGACCTCGTCCATTTGTATTACCTGGTTCAAAAGTCCAGTAATAAGATGGATTACATAAGAAGGCATTTGCACTAAAGGTTGGACCATTGGTATAATTCTCAAATCCATCATTTAATGGGAGAATAGCGGGAGCAACAATTGCACAAGCCGTGCGGAATGCTCCAGGGCCTACATAAGGGCTATTGCCATTTCCGTAGCAGCTATCCTGAATATAGAATTCATAATCAGTTTCTGCAGAAAGACCACTGATAAGTGCACTGTCTTGCGCGCCACTAACTGCAATACGTCCTAAATTAGTGGAACCGGGTGTAAAGCCAGGTAAGCCCCATTCAATCCAGGTAGTATCGCCATCCGAACCTGAACCCCAGAATACCTCTGCGGTAGTAGCCGTAACATAATTAACACCTAAGGTGCTGCTTAAAGGAGGGTTACAAGCCGGAATTTGCTCATATACGAAATCATCAATGTAATAGGTACGGAAATCCGGACCAGCGTGTTCAAGGACCACAAATTCATGAGTTCCATTGTATCCATTTGCAGTAGTAAGATCCACCACATACTGAGCGTAATTTCGCTGTACATCAATGGTATCAATCGCTACAAAGCTCGAATGATCACCCGGACTAGCTACAGTACCTACAACCAGGTTATTGGGAGTAGCGGTAGTTGTAGTCATGGCATAGAAGCTTATACGCTTATCTCCTGCAGAAAGATCACTGAATTGTGGACTTATCAACCAAGTTGTATCGGTATTGTAATTATAGAAACGAATCGCATTGGCTGGAGATATAGGTGGGTAACTACCACTCGGTACTTCAACATCTGCATTGGCAAAGGTTATATTGGTTCCTCCAACTAAGAAGTTATCCCAACAAATGGGAGGAGCATCAATAGAATCGCTATCAAAATTATTGGTATATGGAGCGCTAAGTGGATTACAAAGGGTCACAAAAGTGATGGGTCCTACCCAACCGCTGGTTCCATTGGCTGAATCCGAGCAATCGTTTCGGATGTAAATATCGTATGCGGTATTTCCATTTAATCCACTTAATCCAATGCTGGTAGTGGCTGTACTATCAAATACAGTAGATGGTGATCCTTGGGTAAATCCGCGTGGACCCCAATTTACATCATAGTCATAACCGGTACCAGTCCAAGTGAAATATGCAGAATCATTGGAAACATAATTAAGCGTTGGAGCACTGGGGAAAGGACATGTTTGACAGGAGCTTACCTCCACCAGATCAATGGAAACATCACCATTGAAGCTGGTACCATGAACCGTCATAAAACGCAGGTAAATTGCTGAACCAACATAAGCATCGAGGTTCACTCCTACTTGTTGCCAGGGATCTGCATTGGCTGTTTGAACTTGTCCAACTCTAGTAAATACCGTATTCCAGGGACCAGTGACAGAGCCGCCAACCTGAACCTTTATAGTGTCGATATTGGCTCCATAGGCATGTAACCAGAATGAAAGTTCTGCATGATTGAATGAAGAACTCAGGTCAATTCTTGGCGAGATCGCTTCGATATTAGTACCAGATGGAGTACCCGATACCTCGGTATATAAATAGGTATTGCCACTATGTGCACCGGTAGGTCCAGTAGCAGTAGATCCAGTAGGTCCTGAGTGATAGTTCCAGTTGGAAGCGGTGGTTCCCGATCCAAAATCACCAGTCCAGCCTAATTGAGTTTCAAAGTCATCCTGAAAAATTAAACCAGCCTGACCGGTAGTACAAGTTAAACCTTGTGGCCCTTGAATAGGCGTTACAATTTGAATTGGACCTACGGTATCCGACACCCCATTACCACCGCCACAATTTGTAGCCAGGTAAATATCATAACCTGTTGAAGGGCTTAAGCCGGTAATAGTATACATCATGGTTGGAGACAGAATCGTATCAACATCCCAACCTGAACTTCCAGGGGTAGTGCCAGTTGGCCCCCACATTACCCAAGCTTCATTATAAGATCCGGCTTGCGACCAGCTCACATCAACCGTATTGGAAGAAAGATTAGATTCGGTAAAAGCGGTTGGCGCACCACATAATTTGGTGGTAGTAAAACCTTGTGGAGTAGGGAAACCTACAGTATCAGTTCCGCTATTACAGTATTCCTCTAAATAAACATCATAGCTGGTACTGGCACTCAAACTGCTTAAAATTACAGGTGGAGTAACCGGGCTGGTAGGATAAGTACCATTTACTACTGTACCGGTACCGGGAGTAAATCCTGCCGGGCCATATTCCAATTTATAACCGGTGTTTCCCGTTCCGGGAGTCCAATTCACTTTAGCAGCAGTGCCACTGATACTGTCAATTTGAAATCCAGTAAAGGGTGTACAGTTTCCTGTTACGGATAGGGCATAAGTCACGGAACCCAAGAAACGGCGTGGATTGTTAGTTGGTGTGGGAACACCCCCACCATAAGCAACAGAATCTGCCACACTAACCGTAGCTGTACCATCACTAAAGGTAACCTGATCAGAGGCAGTACCAGTTTGGTATCGTGTAGTACCCGAAGTGGTTTCGATAAATATACCAACTGCTCCACCGGAAGGCACGGGTATTTTCACACTGCCAAAAGGTATATTCACCAAGGCAGTGCTATTCGCTCCGGTAAGAGGAGCATTTACCACCACCTGGGACCATCCATTTGCAGTAGAAACGCTGGGAGTTCCTCCACTTGAAACACCACCCTGGCGAACCCAAACCGTGGCGCTTGAAGCCCCATTGGTAAAGATATTCGACAAGCCTGTAATTTCAATTGGAGAAGTGGATTCAACTCGAAAGGAGATTCCGTTCGAACCATTATTAGGAGTCAATGGCGGACTCGTAGTAATAGTCCCTTGGCCATATAGGGATATAGCAGCAAGGTAACTACAAAGGAGTAGTAACTTCCTCATAGAATAGATTTTATAGATTAATAACAAATAGTACCCGAGGGGAAGTTACGAGAAGTGCACGGAAAATAAAAACCCCGGCACGAGGCCGGGGTTGAAATCCAAGTATTTAAGGATGATTAGCGAATGCTAAGGCGACGATGAGCTGTAAGTCCACCGGACTTCACCTCTACCATGTACATGCCTCTGGCTAAGTTGCTAACATCTAAATCTTTACTGTAAACTCCGCTTTGCATACGGTCATTGATGAACATTACCTCACGACCTTGAGCGTCGCGTAAACGGATCTGTACATCACCACTTCCTACTTCGCGGAAGCTGATATTAACCTTATGGTTAGCAGGGTTAGGGAATACGTTTAGGTTATTAGCCAATGGATTTTCATCCAGACCAATATTCACGTATACCTCATAGCTGGCGGTATCGCTACCACAACCATTAGTTGCAGTAAGTACTACAGTATAGGTGCCGTTTCCTAAGAATACTACGGTATCCATCTGTCCGCTTCCGGTTACACCATTACCAAAGTCCCAGGTGTAACTGGTCGCATTGCTAGAACCTGCAGCATCCAGATAAACAATAAACTGGTTACCCATGATGGTGTCACTAACAGAGCCAATGGCCGCCACTGGAAGTGGACCGCTGGCAGTAGTAACATTAATCGGTGCATAAGCACTGGTATCACCAGAACAAGTATCAGCTACCCATACATCATAAGCAGTACCTGGGCTTAATCCGTAAATGGTATAAGGAGCAGTTACCACATTGGTAAAGGTTCCGGTACCAGGAGTAAAGCCAGCAGGACCGTACTCAATAATAGAACCGCCGGTTCCTGAAGTCCAGTCTACTTCCACACTATCACATCCTACATTAGCAGTAGCCATTGCATTCAATGGAGAGGCACAGCTTGAACCACCTGGTTCATCCACTCGAACATCATCAATAGAGATATCACCAGTAAATGAAGTACCACGGAATCCTTGGAATACGAAGGCATAGGTGGTTTGAGGCAAGGTGCTCAAATCAATTGTATGGATAAAGAAGCTGTCTGCCTGAGCCGTTTGCTGCTGACCGATCAAGCTATCGATGGCAATACGGTTACCATTAATATCCTCAGCCTGAATAACCAATTTATTGATGGTTGCTCCAAACATGTGGTAAGCAAAGCTCAATTCTGGTTGATTCAAGGTACTGAAGTCAATCATTGGAGAAGTTAACTCCGCAGGGCCAGTTCCAGAGGTAGAAGTCTCAATATACATATAGGTACCTCCAGCTGCGGGATGCATAGTAGCATCAGTGAAAGGACCTGTACCAGTAGAGTTCTCATTTGAACCTGTTGCATCTTCAGACTCCCAACGTACGGTAGCACCATTTAAGGTTTCTGCATACCAGCAGTTACCCCAAGTTGCAGGTGTTCCAGTACCTAATCCGATTGGAATAGTTTCGAAGTCAGTGAAGTAAGGAGCCATTACGGTAATACAAGCTGTAGTGAAGCTCATTGGACCAGACCATACAGAGGTATCTCCCGGACCGCAGATTTCACGTACATAATAATTATAGTTAGTAGAACCACTTAGGCTATTAATGGTAAATGGATTGCTTGGAGCTGAAACGCGAGTACCCGCACCAGGCAAGAAGTTACCAGTGCTGTATTCTACTTCCCAAGCGGATCCAGAACCACCTGCAGTCCAACCCACATTCGCAGTAGTACCAGTTACACTATTCACCACCAGGTTAGTAGGTTGTGGACAAGTAGGAGGCGTACACTGAGCAGTCACCGATACCAAAGTATCACCCGCTGAAGTACTACCATTTGCTACGTATTGACCAATTTGACCACCATAAGGGGCATACACAGTAATACCAATTTCTGAAGGCCATCCACCAGCAGTGGAAAGTACAAATACGGTATTCTGAAGATCACATAACAGAATTGAATCTTGATACAAGTTTCCGGTAGTAAAGCTTAATCCAAGATCTCCTACGGGCACACCATTCTGAACAACGGTTACAATACCACCATTCCATCCGTCACCGAAGGTATCTTCAAGATCTACTGGGAACCAGCATTGCTCGCTAGGCTTACATGCATTGGTACAGAACTCAATTGGTCCGATCCAGGCAGAACTGTCGCCAGGTCCACAAGCAGAACGAACTAAGAACTCCCAGCAAGAAGCCGGACTTAAGGTATCCAATACTAAAGAATCCGCATTTACCAATACTTGAGTACCAGTAGTAGTGGTAGTTCCTTGATAGAAACCACGAGGTCCGATCCAAACTTGATTGGTATTAGAGCTTAAGGCACTTACCCAGCTTAATACGGCAGATGTATCTGTGATATTATTGGCCTGAACATTGGCTGGATCAGGACAAGAAGGAGCTTCAGCGATCGCAACCGAATCAATGGCCGCATCACCACAACATCCTACACCAACTTGAACAAAACGGATTTGAATAGTATCCCCTGCAAATTGAGGCAAGTTCACCAATTCATCAACCCAGGGATCAGAGCTGGAGTTTTGAGTATTTCCAGTAATTGAATACACATTGGTCCAGGTAGCACCATAATCATTGGTTACCTCAATGTTCATATCCGCTGGAGGATTGCTAGTTGTATAGAATCGGTGTTGGAAGAAGTATAATGCTGGTGCAGTTAGAGTGCTAACATCAACAATAGGAGTATATAAATATGCAGTATCACCCACTGCAGATCCAGAGGCTTCTACATACATAAAGTTACCACCGGTTACGTCATTCAATGGGCCATTACCACTACTAGGACCGGTAGAACGTGGAATCCATTTAAAGGGCTCTCCACCATTGCTTACGTCAGGGTCAGAGCTCCAACATGGATCTAAAATGTTACCGGCATTATTACCACTTGCAGTCCAGCTAGATCCGTCAAAATCTTCAAAGATTGGAGCAGAAATAATGTTACACGCTGTGGTAAAAGTAAATGGACCTACCCATGGGCTTAAACCATCAGTTAAACAAGAATCTTGAATATAGAACTCATAAGTTGTTTGAGCTGCTAAACCTTGAATCATGTAATTATCAGTAGTTCCAGGAACAGAATCTACAAATACACCTGAGCCAGGCGTAAAGCCGGGAGTACCCCATTCAATATAAGTCTTATCACCATCAGAACCGCTACCCCAGAAGGTATTGGCTGTAGTAGGACCTACACCGCTTACACCTAAACTAGTTACCAATGGAGGTGCACAAGCTGGAATAACTTCATAGTTAAACTCGTCGATGTAATAAGTACGGAAATCAGGACCGATGTGATTCAACACTACATAGGTATCGGTTCCATTGTAATTATTAGCAGTAGTTAAGTCTACGAAGAACTGTTGATAGCTATTCGTTAAAGTAACGGTATCAATAGGAGTATAAGTAGAGCGGTCGCTAATAGAAGTCAAGGTTCCGATCTCCAGAGTATTTCCAGTTGCGGTAGTGGTGGTCATAGCGAAGAAGTTAATTCGCTTATCCCCTACAGGCATATCAGAGAATTCTGGTGAAATCAACCAAATGGTATCGGTGTTGTAGTTGTAGAAACGAACCACATTGGGCGAGGATATTGGAGGATAAGTAGTACTAGGTACCTCAACATCCGCATTAGGTAATGTTGGACTGGTTCCACCAATGATCACATTATCCCAACAGATAGGAGCCTGATCAATAGAATCCGTATCGAATCCATTATAATAAGGTGCTGTTAAAGCATTACATAAGGTTACGAAGGTAACTGGACCTACCCATCCACTGGTTCCATTGGCTGAATCCGAGCAATCATTACGGATGTATAAGTCATAAGCAGTATTTCCACTTAAACCACCAATACCAACGCTATTGGTAGTGGTACTGTCATATACAGCAGAAGCGGAACCTTGAGTAAACCCTTTAGGTCCCCAGTTTACATCGTAGTCATATCCTGCACCACTCCAGCTAAATGCCGCTGAATCGCTAGAGATATAAGTCAAAGTTGGAGTTCCTGGGAAAGGACAAGTCTGACAAGAGTTAACTTCTACCAAGTCGATAGATACGTCACCATTAAAACTGGTACCGTGAATAACCAAGAAACGAATGTAAATAGCAGAACCAACATAAGAATCAAGGTTTACACCAACTTGTTGCCAGGGATCAGCATTAGCCGTTTGTACCTGTCCTACTCGTGTAAATACGGTATTCCAGGGGCCAGTAGCTGAACCGCCAACCTGAACTTTAATGGTATCGATGTTAGAACCATAAGCATGTAACCAGAAAGAAAGCTCAGCATTATTAAAAGAAGAGCTCAAGTCAATTCTTGGGGATATGGCTTCAATATGAGTTCCGGAAGCCGTTCCAGATACCTCAGTATAAAGATAATTAGTACCACTATGTGCACCAGTTGGACCAGTAGCAGTAGATCCAGTTGGACCTGAGTGGTAGTTCCAGTTTGAAGCAGTGGTTCCGGTACCGAAATCTCCGGTCCAGCCTACTTGTGTTTCAAAATCATCCTGGAAGATTAATCCGGGCTGACCCGTGGTACAATTCAAACCTTGAGGGCCTTGAATTGGAGTTACAATTTGAATTGGACCTACCGTATCTGAAACGCCATTTCCACCACCACAATTGGTCGCTAAATAGATATCGTATCCGGTAGATGGACTTAAACCCGAAACAGTATAAGTCATGGTAGGAGACATAATGGTGTCTACATTCCATCCAGTGCTACCAGGGGCAGTTCCAGCAGGACCCCACATTACCCATGCCTCGGTATACGAACCGGCCTGAGACCAGTTTACATCTACAGAGTTAGAACTAAGGTTAGATTCAGCAAAGCCCGTAGGTGCACCACATAATTTAGTAGTGGTAAAGCTTTGTGGAGTTGGGAAACCAACGGTATCGGTTCCGGTATTACAATACTCTTCAAAGTATACGTCATAAGTAGTGCTGGCACTCAAACCAGTAATAATTACCGGAGGAGTAACAGGACTTGTTGGATAAGTACCGCTAATTACGGTACCAGTTCCTGGAGTAAAACCCGTTACGCCATACTCCAATTTATAACCGGTGTTTCCGGTTCCAGGAGTCCAATTCACTTTAGCGGCAGTACCACTAATACTGTCAATGGCAAATCCGGTAAAAGGAGTACAGTTACCGGTTACAGACAATGCATAGGTTACAGAGCCAACAAAACGACGGGGATTGTTCGTTGGACTAGCGGCTGGTCCGCCGTAAGCCACAGAATCCGCGAGGTTTACGGTCATGGTTCCGTCGGTGAAAATCACCTGATCAGAAGCCGTTCCGGTTTGATAACGTGAAGTTCCTGAGGTACCTTCAATAAATATACCGATTGATCCTCCAGAAGGAACGGGAATCTTTACCCCACCAAAGGGAATGTTATTCAATGCGGTACTGTTTGCGCCAGTAATTGGAGCATTTACCACCACCTGAGTCCAACCATTCGCAGTAGAAACGTTTGGAGTTCCTCCGGGAGTTACCCCGCCTTGACGAACCCAAACAGTCGCGCTAGTGGCACCCGTGGTAAAAACATTGGTTAAGCCGGTAATCTCAATAGGGGAAGAAGCTTCTACCCGCAAGGATATACCTGTAGAGCCATTGTTTGGAGTCAATGGCGGACTCGTTGTAATCGTGCCTTGACCTACAGAGAAAAGCCAAGACATCGTAAGGAAAAGAGATAGTACTACGTGTCTCATAATAAAGTATTTATTCGCACCACTAATGTATAGATTCAAGTTTATTCTGAAAATGCTTAAGAATGCGGAAGGCCCTAAATGTTGATAACAATTATTTATAACCTAATTAAAAGACTGTTAATCAGGTATTAATGATATTTAGAATCATTATAATTTCTGTATTATTTCTTCGTTATGTCTCATTGGGCAATTTGAAAACTATTGGGAGAGGGAATAATTCAAGAGAAGCTTGCTGTACTTAAGAAAGACTTCATTTTAGAAAGCAGATGGAAAGCTGAATAAATTGTAACTTTACAGCTCAAAACAGATTCCATGGAAGTTATTGATAATCAAGAAATGCGGCATTTTGAAGTTCGCGTTGGGGAAAGGCTCGCTATTATTGAGTATCAAATTCAAGAACGCAAATACTTCCTTACCCGGGTTGATTTCCCCAAAAAATTCCTAGAAGATGGCCGTGCAGAAGAAATGCTGGGCATCACCTTAAAAATGATTGAAGAGACCGGCATGCGGGTGGTTCCTATGACCCGTTTTGTGAAGGATTATTTTAAAGGTCACCCCGAATTAAAATCCCTTTTACCGGTAGGCATCCATTTATAATTGCCTTTGAAAAAGCTTGTTATTCTTATATTCTTGAGCCTTTATCTAAACCCGATGAAGGCTCAAAATTTTTGGAGTCGTTACTGGGAAAGCCTAACCAAGGAAGAATCTAACGATGGTAGTCCGAGTTTTATCATCTACCCCACTCTGGCTTTTGCTCCCGAAACCTCATGGGAGTTCGGTTTTAGCTCGCTTTATCTTTATTACGCTAAAGGCAATCCCGAAAATCGTCTTTCGGAGTTTAATGCCTTTACCTTTTATACCCTGGAACATCAATATGGTCTTTGGCTCGATCATGCCAATTATGGCGATCGCGATCGCTATATGTTCTTAGGTCGCCTTCGCTATCAATCCTTTCCACTCTTTTACCATGGTATTGGAAAAAAAACGCCTGCAGAGCCCCTGGCCCTGGTAGATGCCCAATACCTCTTATGGAAGGAACACTTTTTAAAGCAAATTCAAGGTTCCCTTTATGGTGGGGTTTACTTTGATCTTCAAAATTTGAGTCGGAGTAATTTCATTAATCAAAGTGACCAAAATTATCCCCCTCCGGCAGGTTCTGATGGATCCTTCAATCTAGGTTTGGGATTGTCTGCAGTTTACGACGATCGGCAAAATGTGCTCAATGTTCGCGATGGAAACTTCACGGAGTTAAGTTTTCTGCACTATAATCCCTATTGGGGCTCTGAATTTAATTTCACCAGTTTCTTAATTGATAGTCGCTATTTCCGAACTACTGCCTCCAATCAGGTTTGGGCCAATCAAATTTTAGGTCAGTTTGTAAATGGCAATGCTCCCTTTCACATGCTCTCATTAATGGGAGGTGAAAGTATGATGCGTGGCTATTACTATGGCCGTTTCCGGGATCAGAATCTGCTGGCCTTGCAAAGTGAATATCGAATCCTACCCTTTGCATTTTCCAAGCGATGGGGCGCTTCCTTTTTTCTGGCGGCCGGCCAGGTTTACCCCCATTGGGAGGATCTCAAACTGGATGACTTTAAACTAGCAGGTGGTGCTGGTCTGCGCTTTCTGATCTTTCCTCAAAAAGACATTTATACTCGCCTGGACTTTGCCCTAACGGAAGAGGGTCCGGGATTCTACTTCTTTATTGGTGAAGCTTTCTAAGCCTTTTTAGTATTCAAAGCTTGACGAGATAAATGCCAGCTGCGCAAGAGTAAAAGCAAGGCTAAAGGATACAATCCAAGATGTAATTGCTGTGGTAACCAAAACCAGCTAATAGCAAGAAGGGCATAAAAAACAGGCAATAGCTTCAGATAATTCTGTAATCGCCCAGCTAGCCTACCGCGCAGAATGGCCGGGACTAAAAGCAAATGGCTTGGCAGAAATAAGAGAATATTAAAATTATAAGCTGCCGCTTTATGATCCGTAAACAACCATAATAATAAAAGAAGTAATCCCAGTAGTCCGCTGAGCGCAAAAAGGAAACCATCAAAAAAACGAAGGGCCTTTGCATTTTTATAGAACCGCCAGCTGAGGATTATCCCTAAAACTAAGAGGGCGGCAAAAAAGCTAAGTGGTCGCCACCAGGATTTTTGAGCTTTAGCCACTTGGGGATAAACCACCCTGCTTTCCCGAACCAATGGTCTTGTTCCCTGCGCATCAATAATGACAGCTTCGGCGAAAGCCGCCTCTAAAAGATCCGGTAAAAACATTTCGATACGAGCATCGGCTTGCTTGTCCATGGGCAAACCCAAGCATAGGTCAATCCCTAAATCACCCCAGGCTTGGTACACCAAGTATTCATCGCATAATTCGCGGATGCTTAAGGCAGGCTGATAAAAGGTAGAATCGCTAAACTGTACATACTTTGAGCCAAGTGCGATTTCCAATCCATCGCGCACCCGGGTGGCACAATTATCATAGAAGTAATCATAATAATAATCACGATTCTCTGGTCGAGCATTATTCCACAAAAATTCAAAATAGGCTTGAGCCTGAAGGCTATCCAAATCCAAAACCTGCTCATGAATGAAACGTCCTTCCCGCTGATAAGAATATTGAAAACGCTGCCAATCGGTTAAGGCCAACATATATAATAAGTGACCCCGAGCGAAATTGAGATAGAAATTGGGTTGATCGAAATCGAAAATCCCATAATTAAATACCCAATCTATATTTTGAGCCGGGTCCTTTACGCGCACTGCCGAATGCCCGAATGCAGAGTACAATTCGTTCTGTCCCGGACCACAAGTAATCAGACTTATTTCAGCACTGGAACTTAAGGGCCTTTGGGCTGAAAGCAGCTGACTGGACAGGAGGATCAAGAAAAGGATTCGCTTCATGGGCGGAAATTACGGCATTTTCCTCTTCGCAAAATTGAGATTCCAAACCTCATGTTTATCAAATCTTTAGAAAAATGTTACTACTTTTGAGTCATAAGTGTAAGTTTTACACTAATAAAGCTACTAATGAAAAAATCTATCCTCCTATTTGGACTGTGCTGTCTGATCTTGGGCCTGCAAGCTCAAAACAGAAATGTAGAATTCCGACTCGATCTCAATGGCTTTAGTCCTAGTGCGAATGGAATTCATATCGCTGGAGATTTCCAACAAGCTGCGGGCTTTCCTTCGAACTGGGATCCTTCCAGTACAGCTTTAACTTCATTGGGAAGTTCGGTTTACTCAGTTACCGTTAATATTCCAGATGGGAATTATGAATACAAATTTATCAATGGTAATTCATGGGGGAGTGATGAAAGTATTCCCGGTGCTTGCGCCTTTAATGGGAATCGAGGTTTAAGCCTCAGTTCTGATACCCTCATTGAAATTTGCTACACGCTCTGTCAATGTGCTCCAGATAGTTTCAATCTTAGCTTTCAGCTGGATATGAATCAAGAAGCAAACTTCAATGCCGGAATTGACTCGGTTGATATTGCGGGGCCTTTCAATGGCTGGAGTGCTAACTATGATCCAAATTACAATTTGAGCGACCCGGATGGGGATGGTATTTACAGTGGTACTTTTTATTTGGAGGAAGGCCTTTTAGAATATAAAGCACGCTACCATAATGGTGGCGGTACCCAATGGGAAACCGGAAATAATAAGCAAGTAAGTTTTGATCGGGATTCGATTTTAGCTCAACGCTGCTTCAATGCAGACGCTTTTGGCGCCTGCCCTAGTCCACCCGATACCTTTAATGTGAGCATTCAAATTGACATGAATGCAGACAGTACCTTTAATCCAGCGACTGATCAAGTTGACATCGCCGGTCCTTTTAGCAATTGGGATCCGGCTTTTAATACCTCTTATCAATTGAGCGACCCCGACAATGATCTGATCTACACTGCTCAGTTTGCCTTTCCTGAACCGCTATTAGAATACAAAGCTCGCTTCCATGCCGGTGGCATCACCAATTGGGAACAGGGTGGCAATAAGATTGTAAACTTTGGGGCTGACACAGTGGTTCCAGTTCGTTGTTTCAGCAGCGATACCCTAGGGAACTGCCCTGCTCAAATCGATTCCTTCTATGTGACTTTACAGGTGGATCTCAGCAATGAAAAGGATTTTAATCCCACTTTGGACTCCATCGACTTGGCCGCCGATTTTACGAATTGGGATCCGAACTATAATGCAGCTTATGCCCTCTCCGACGCTAATACCGACAGCATCTGGGAGATCACTTTATTCCTGCCTGATTCTACCCTCGATTACAAAATCCGTTTTCACAATGCGAATGGCGTAAACTGGGAACCCGGCTTGGATAAGTCTGTCACTTTCTGGTCTGACACTACCATTGCCGTGCGTTGTTTTGGTTCTGATTCTTTGGGCCTTTGTCCGAACATTCCCGATACTTTTAATGTGACCGTGCAAGTGGACCTCTCCGCGGAAGCTGGTTTTGATCCAACGACTGATCAAGTTGATATCGCCGGTGCTTTTAGTAATTGGGATCCTAATTACGATGCAAACTATGCTTTAAGCGATCCCGATAATGATCTGATCTACACCGCTCAGTTTGCCTTTCCTGAACCGCTATTAGAATACAAAGCTCGCTTCCATGCCGGTGGCATCACCAATTGGGAACAGGGTGGCAATAAGACGGTGAACTTTTCTAAAGACACCATTGTGCCCCTGCGCTGCTTTAGCAGCGATACCCTGGGGAACTGCCCTGCTCAAATCGACTCCTTTTATGTGACTTTACAGGTGGATCTCAGCAATGAAAAGGACTTTAACCCCACTTTGGACTCCATCGATTTGGCCGCCGATTTCACCAATTGGGATCCTAATTATGATGCTACCTACTCCCTTTCCGACGCCAATACCGATAGCATTTGGGAGATCACTTTATACCTGCCTGATTCTACCCTCGACTACAAAATCCGTTTTCACAATGCCAATGGCGTGAACTGGGAACCCGGCTTGGATAAGTCCGTCACTTTCTGGTCAGACACTACCATTGCCGTACGATGTTTTGGCTCTGATACCCTAGGTCTTTGTCCGAACATTCCCGATACTTTCAATGTGACCGTGCAAGTGGACCTATCCGCGGAAGCTGGTTTTGATCCAACGACTGATCAAGTAGACATCGCCGGTACTTTTAGTAATTGGGATCCGGCTTTTAATACCTCTTATCAATTGAGCGACCCCGATAATGATCTGATCTACACTGCTCAGTTTGCCTTTCCTGAACCGCTATTAGAATACAAAGCTCGCTTCCATGCCGGTGGCATCACCAATTGGGAACAGGGTGGTAATAAGACGGTCAATTTCAGCGGAGATACTGTAGTTCCGGTACGTTGTTTTAGCAGCGATACCCTGGGGAACTGCCCTGCTCAAATCGACTCCTTTTATGTGACTCTGCAGGTGGATCTCAGCAATGAAAAGGATTTTAATCCTGCATTGGACTCCATCGATTTGGCCGCCGATTTTACGAATTGGGATCCTAATTATGATGCTACCTATGCCCTCTCCGATGCCAATACCGACAGCATCTGGGTGATTACTTTATACCTCCCTGATTCTACCCTCGACTACAAAATCCGTTTTCATAATGCCAATGGGGTAAACTGGGAACCCGGATTGGATAAGTCGGTCACTTTCTGGTCAGACACTACCATTGCCGTGCGTTGTTTTGGCTCTGATACCTTGGGGCTTTGTCCGAACATTCCCGATACTTTTAATGTGACCGTGCAAGTGGACCTATCCGCGGAAGCTGGTTTTGATCCAACGACTGATCAAGTAGACATCGCTGGTGCTTTTAGCAATTGGGATCCTAATTACAATGCAAACTATGCTTTAAGCGATCCTGATAATGATCTGATCTACACTGCTCAGTTTGCCTTTGCTGAACCAATATTAGAGTACAAAGCTCGCTTCCATACTGGTGGCATTACCAATTGGGAACAAGGCGGCAATAAGATTATCAACTTTGGGGCTGATACGGTAGTTCCCGTGCGTTGTTTCAGCAGCGATACCCTAGGGAACTGCCCTGCTCAAATCGATTCCTTTTATGTGACTCTGCAGGTCGACCTCAGCAATGAAAAGGACTTTAATCCTGCATTGGACTCCATCGACTTGGCCGCAAGTTTTACGAATTGGGACCCTAATTATGATGCTACCTATGCCCTCTCCGATGCCAATACCGATAGCATTTGGGAGATTACTTTATACCTCCCTGATTCTACCCTCGATTACAAAATCCGTTTTCATAATGCCAATGGTGTGAATTGGGAACCCGGCTTGGATAAGTCTGTCACTTTCTGGTCAGACACTACCATTGCCGTGCGTTGTTTTGGCTCTGATACCTTGGGGCTTTGTCCGAACATTCCCGATACTTTTAATGTGACCGTGCAAGTGGACCTATCCGCGGAAGCTGGTTTTGATCCAACGACTGATCACGTAGACATCGCCGGTCCTTTTAGCAATTGGGATCCTAATTACAATGCAAACTATGCTTTAAGCGATCCCGATAATGATCTGATCTACACTGCTCAGTTTGCCTTTGCTGAACCAATATTAGAATACAAAGCTCGCTTCCATTCCGGTGGCATTACCAATTGGGAACAAGGCGGCAATAAGATTATCAACTTTGGGGCTGACACAGTGGTTCCAGTGCGTTGTTTCAGCAGCGATACTCTCGGTAACTGCCCGGCCCAAATTGATTCCTTCTATGTGACTCTGCAGGTGGATCTCAGCAATGAAAAGGATTTTAATCCCACTTTGGACTCCATCGATTTGGCTGCCGCTTTTACGAATTGGGATCCGAACTATAATGCTGCTTACGCCCTCTTTGATGCCAATACCGACAGCATTTGGGAAATCACTTTATACCTGCCTGATTCTACCCTCGATTACAAAATCCGTTTTCACAATGCCAATGGCGTGAACTGGGAACCCGGATTGGATAAGTCCGTCACTTTCTGGTCAGACACTACCATTGCCGTACGATGTTTTGGTTCCGATACTCTAGGTCTTTGTCCGAACATTCCCGATACCTTCAATGTCACTTTAAATGTCGATTTATCTGCGGAGCCTGGCTTTAATCCAGCAGTTGACTTTGTTGATATCGCTGGCTTTTTTAGTAACTGGAATGGCGCTTATGATCCCAACTATCAATTGAGTGATCCGGATGGTGATCTGGTTTACACCGGTCAATTTGCTTTTGCCGAACCTCTTTTGGAATATAAAACCCGTTTTCACTCCAATGGTATTACAAATTGGGAGCAAGGCAGTAATAAGATTGTGAATTTCAATAAAGATACGGTGGTGCCAGTGCGCTGTTTTAATAGTGACTTTCTGGGTGCCTGCAGTCCGGTAATTGACACTTTCTACGTCACTCTGCAAGTAGATATGAACTATGTCTCGGGTTTTAATCCCTTAAGTGATTCAGTAGATATTGCAGGGCCTTTCAACAATTGGAGCCCCAATCTAAACCTCAGTTATTTGATGACTGACCCAGATGGTGATTTGGTTTATGATTACACCATTTATGCACCGGAACCCATTTTAGAATACAAAGCTCGTTTTCATAATGGCAATGGAACCAATTGGGAGACTGGGGGCAACAAGATGGTGAACTTCAATTCGGATACCTTAATCGCTGTTCGTTGCTTTCATAGTGACACCGCTGGCGCCTGCCTGGCCCCTCCTCCCAGTCCGGGAATTCGATTTGACCTGGCCAATCTCATTTTAGGAGAAGCCAGTGGCATCACGCCTATTGCATTGATTCTTAGTCCGAGCAATACCAGTGCTGATACCGCTTTAATACTGATCTCCAAAGGAATCGGAGTGAACAATTCTGACTTTAGCACTTCACCTCTGGCTACTAACGATAGTCTTTTCCTTTCTATTCCAGCGAATTCGGACACCCTTTACTTCGATCTTCAAATTGTAGATGATCTGTTAGTGGAAAACACCGAGCAAATCAGCTTCCAACTGCAAGGAAGTAGTCAGGGTCTCTTGCAAATTGGCAGCCCAGCCAGCCTTTTGGTGAGTATAAACGACAATGACATTCCCAGCATTCCGAACTATTCCATAGCGGATATATCCTCCCAACAGGCTAATGGGGTAGCGGACTCCATTGGGCTATACTGTCGATTAAGCGGGGTTCTAAATAGCATTGATTTTAAAGGTGGGCCTGGATATGACTTCCATATTGTGGATGGAGCAAATGCCTTGCACATTAGCAGTACAGTGGACCTTAATGGCTACTCCAGTCCCAGCCTAGGTGATTCTGTGGTATTTATCGGGCAAATTGCTCAGTACAATGGACTACTCACTTTAGAGGCTGATAGTTTAAAGTGGATCAGCAGTAATAAGCCTTTGGCTAATCCCATTCTGGTAAACACATATCGCGAAAGCGAAGAAAGCCAAATAATAAAATTGGGTCCCTACCATTTTGTAAATCCCGCCAATTGGCCCAGCAATGGCAATTCTGCAAGCCTATTGATGACCAATGGACCAGATACACTGAGTTTGCACATTGATGCCGATACGGATATTGATGGACAAAGTGCTATGAACGGAAACTTTGAAGTGACCGGCATATTAAGTCAAAATGACCCCAGTCTACCTTATAACGAGGGTTATTATATCCGTCCACGTTTCTATAGCGACTTCACTCCTATTAACTCCATAGATATCTGCATCAGTGAAATTATGCCTTATTCTGGCCTGGCCTGGCCAGTGCAAGGAGATTGGTTTGAAATCTATAATTACGGTAATATTCCGATTAGCTTGAATGGTTTTAGTTGGGATAATAGTAACGGACAAAGCGGCGCACATACCATTACTGGAAATTGGAGCCTGGCCCCAGGTGAAAGGGCCATCCTTGCTGATGTGCAAGCTCCCTTTGCGGGAACCTGGCTCTACGACTGGAAGCAAAATGGGAATAATCTCCCTCTTTTAATTCGCGATCGGGATTTCAATGGTTTTGCTTCTTTCAGTTCGCAGGGCGATGCTCTTCATCTCTTCGATTCGCAAGGGCATTTAGCGGCCTATAGCGCCTATCAGGGAAGCGATGTTTTACGTGGCTTCAGTTTGGAGTTCGACAGCCTGGGAAGCTTTAGCAATAGGGCGGTAAATGGTTTAGGTGGTGCCTATGTTTCCCTGGGGGGTGATGTAGCCAGTCCGGGAAATCTCAGTCCCATTGGCCTGGATGAAGATGTACCCTCCCAATTCGAAATCTACCCTAATCCCGCCCAGGATTACTTAAAGATAGAAGCAGCCAACTTTACGGAAGCTAAGGTTCAACTGCTTGATCAGGCCGGTCGTTCGGTTGGCAACTGGCAATTAAAAGGAAAATCCATAACCCTCGATACGCGCTCTTTTGCGGCCGGTATTTATTTGCTAAGTATCGAAACAGAAGGCTATCCTTACAATTATCGAATTAGCCTAAAACCTTAATTATCGGATATAGGGATTTTTAGATAAGAGCCACCAGGCCAATGCTGCAGACCCCATATCTGCAATGGGGAAAGACCACCAAATTCCGTCTACTCCCAGCCAATGTGGAAGGATTAAGATTAGAGGAATAAGGAAAAAACCCTGTTTGCTCAGTGCCAAAATTAAAGCTCTTCGGGCCTGACCAATAGCCTGGAAATAAGCCGATCCCAGGAAGGAGGTTGGTAGGAAGGGATTAGCCGCAAATACCCAACGCAAAGCGGGGACCGTCATGGCAATTAAAACCTTATCGGCCGTGAAGACCTGGACCAAAGGTTCGGTTAAAGTCATGATCAGGATGAAGATCAGTACGGAAATTCCAGTCGACCAGAAAAATGCCAGGCGGCTGATCTGAGTAACTCGTTCATATAAACGGGCGCCATAATTATATCCTAATATGGGCACATAACCCTGGGTAATGCCCAGAACCGGGAAATTCACAAACATCAGCAAGCGACTAACAATACCATAGGAAGCCAGGGCCATTTCGCCCCCAAATGCAAATAGTGAATTGTTTAGAACTACACTCAGCAGGGAGATAGTGCCTTGTCGCGCCAAAGTAACCGATCCCAGTTTCCCTATTTCCTTAATTAAAGACCAGGAAGGCTTAATGCAATTCCAGCTTAAGCTCATTTCCGATGGACCAAACAGGAAGTAAATAAGCGTAAAAATCGCACCAACTACATAGGATATCGAAGTGGCCAAAGCGGCACCTTCAATTCCCATATCCATTCCAACAATAAAGATGGGATCCAGAATAATATTAGAGAGGGCCGGAATGATCATGGTAAACATGGCAATTCGAGGATATCCCTCTGCCCGGATCACATTATTGGCCATCATAGACCAGGCTAAGGCCGGAATAGCGGGTAACAAAATTTGGAAGTAAGCCAGGGCCGGTTCCAATACAGCACCTTTACCTCCAAATAAACGCAGTAAGGGAATTTGTAAAAAATAGGCGGTAAGTACAATCAGAATCGAAAGACTCAGGGTAAGGGCAATTTGGTTCCCAAAAGTTCGCTGCACCTTAGCATGATTGTTCTCGCCCATAGCCCGGGATAGCACCGATCCGCCACCAATGCCAATAGCCATACCAATACTGGAAATCAGAAAGGTTATAGGTAGGTTTACAGTAATAGCCCCAATGGCTAATGAACCTACAAAGCGACCTACAAAAAGGGTATCCACAATGCCGTAAACCGACATTACCAAAATTCCTACCGAGGCAGGTATGGCTTGTTTACGAAGTAATAATCCGAGGGATTCGGTTCCAAAGTTTTGTTTTTCTCTTGCCATTTGCGGCGCGAAGGTACTCCGATTTGAGCAGCTGCGTAGCGCCCATAGAGCTTCTTAATAATTAATTAGGATTTATTTTTCGCCTAATCAATCAAACCATATCGGCGCATTAAGAGACTGGCATTAGGCGTTTTACAAATCCCTTCTCGGAGTTTATAATCAAATAGCAATTCCTCTCCTGCTACTTTCGATTCAAAAAATGCCGCTCGAAAATGGGGGTTAGAATCCGCAAGATGAGCAATATCCACATCATGAGTAGCAATAATTCCCCAGGCTTCACGACCTTCAATTTGCCGCAATAATCCGCGAGTACCGTTTTGTTTGTCATTGGAATTCGTTCCTCTTAAAATTTCATCCAATAAGAAAAAGGAAAAACGCTCGGGGTTCAGACGATCCAAAAGCGCCCGTAATCGCAAAATCTCCGCTTGGAAATAGCTGGTTTCATTTCGCAAATCATCCTGAGGATTCATGCTCGAAAGCAATTGAAAAGGATAAGTCCGAAACTGGCTTGCACAAACCTTGGTACCCATTTGAGACAGGATCATATTTACCCCTAAGCTGCGTAAAAAGGTGCTCTTGCCACTCATATTGCTTCCGGTGAGGATAATGTACTTCGGACCGGCCATCTCAAAATCATTAGCCACTCTTTGCTGCGCTGGAATTAAGGGATGAGCTAGTTTATTTACTTCCAATCTCAAATCCTTTGTCAGCTCTGGAAAACAAAAATCAGGGTGATTAGCTTGATAGTTGGCCAGGCTTAAATAGGCTTCCATTTTAAAAACTCCATCTAACCACTGTCCCAAGCTGGAAGCATGTTTGCGATGCCAGTTTTCCAGTGCTTTCAATCTAAATAAATGATACAGGAATAGGGCATTGAGTACTACCAAAGCAATGGCATTGGCTGCCTGATCCAAGCTATTCAATAATTCGGAAAGTTGACGCCATTTCTTCCCAACCCCAAGGCTTAGATCATAGCGCTTTTTAAATTCCTTACCGAAATCGGTTTTAAAATCCCTTTGCTCCAATTTAAATAGCATCAGGCTAAAGCCGGATAAAATTTCACTAACCCGCCCTAATTTCACCTGCTGATCTCTTAGGAGCTTACTGCGCGTGGAAAGTAGAACCAAATTAAAAACCGCAGTATAAAGCAAAGGATAAAAGTTTTCTACACGCGTATCCCAAACAAAGCGAATCAGCGAAATCCATACTGCTGCCAAACCCAAAAACATGGGAAGGTAGAACCATTTGGGAAAAGCACTAAATGCAGCTTTAGACCAAGCCTCCAATTGTTCTTTTAAACCGGGCTTATCTTCAAGCCCATCATTTAAGGCGCGGTATTCCATTAGCCATTGGGCATCCTCCTCCAGTTCCCTAAAAAAGGCCTGGCGGGCTTGCCAGTTTTGCCAGTCGGGATCCAGCATTTCCCGCGCTAATTCCTGCGCACCGGCCGCGGTTTTCGCTCGGTTGATATGATGATGCAGGGAACCTTCTCCAAAGAAATCTAATTCGCGGGCATAAGCATGTTGGGCCGGAGCTTTATAAGGATAAGCAGGCCGAATTCGCTTGCCCGCAATTGCCGCCAATTCCTCTTCGGCCATAGCCAACAGAGAATGCGTGAATTTTAGATTTTCTCTGGTTTGAGCATGACTGCGTACAATCCAAAGGAAAAGAGCTAATCCTGGTAACCAGGCCCAAAACCAATCGGCTTGCCCCTCTCCTTGCATCGCAAAATAACTGAGCACTAAAAGGGCAATAATCACTAAGGCTCGTAACCAGCTTTGGTTTCGACTTTTCTTCTTTAAGCTCTTCAGGTCCTTTTCGGCTTTCGCCTGAAGCGACTTTAAGAAATTTACACGCTTATCAATCAAATTTAAAAGACTTTAGCATCGGTATCAGGCTGCAAATAAAAGGCAGAGTCCGAAAAACGGGTATAAGGTTGATGGAAGAGATTGTAAACAAATAATTGATCTCCCATTTTTTTTAAATAGCGAAAACCCTTTTGCGAGCGGGCTAGTTCTACCTCATCACCTCGCACCATAAAAACTCCGCTTTCGCGCACCAATTGATCCGAGCCCATTAAACTGGGATGCACAATTTTATAGAAGCCGTTCGACTTTAATTCGAGTTTTATATCAATCTCAGTATCTGGATTTAAACTTAAAACGCCATAATAAGATCCCGCCACTGCAGCCAAATCCTTGGGTTCATTTACAGCCTCTCCACAGGAAATAAGGCCTAAACTTAGCAGGCTAATGTAAATGAGGGTTCGCATCAGGCTTTAGCCCTTTTAGCTCTTTCCCAGGTTGCCTTTTGAGATCCTTTCAACCAACGAAAGAATCCTGCAAATACCGCATAATTCATCATTAGGAAATAATAGGGCACAAAAAGTGCCTTCACTCTTATAGCCCGATTCTCGAGGAACCAACCTAATAAGGCTAATAAATAAAAGGCTATCTGGGCATAAAAGAGATACTCGTAAAGAGGACCGAGCGCAATGAGAAAATAATTCAGAATAAAAATCAATGGTAAGGCTAAGGCCGAAATGGACCATCGCAATACCCGATGCGAGATGTACTGAAAAGTTAAAACCGGATTGGGGATAGGCAGCAATATTGGCAGTAAGCGCGCCATCGATTGCCAACCGCCAGCGGCAATACGCACCTTTCGCTTTAATTCCTCTTTCACATTATCACTGGCTGTTTCTGCCGCATAAGACTCGGGCTCATACTTTACCCGATAGCCCTGTTGGCAGATCCGCATGGTTTGTACAAAATCATCTAAAATAGTGTCTGCTTCCAGGTCCTGGACCAGCTCACTGCGAAAGGAAATCAATTCACCCGCCGCTCCAACAATGGTATACAGTTCACTATCCCATTTTTTTAGGGTCGATTCATACTTCCAGTACAAACCTTCGCCGGCGGCACTTGCGGTATCCGCCCCTTTGCTCAGCACCCGTTTTTCCCCGCTTACCGCTCCTACTTTAGGATCGGTATAATGACGAACCAAATTGCGAATACAAGCCGGATTAAGATAGGTGTTGGCATCACAAAAAACTACGATTGGGGTTTTCACCAAAGTCATTGCCCGATTCTCTGCTGCTGATTTCCCCGCGCGAATATTCTCATGCGTCACCTCAACACCTTCAATGCCTTCCAAAATCTTGGGGGTATTGTCGGTGGAACCATCCGTAATAAAGAGAATCCGAAGCTTGTCCTTAGGATAATCCAGTTCCAGGCTATTTTGAGCCTTATCGGCAATATAATCTTGCTCATTATAAGCGGGTATCACCAGGGTAACTTCCGGCTCGAAACTGCTGTCAAATGCTTTTTCTTTAACGAAAACCCGCTTAATGCGAACCAAAATAAAGAGCAGGATTCCATAGCCCAAATAGGTGTAAAATACCAAGGCCAGGGCCAACCAAAATAGAAGTTCCATAACTAGTGTTTCTGCTTGCTTAAATATTGTGGTATCCGCTTCAAATGCGTGGTGAGTCTTTGCATTAGAGTCTTAAACAAGGACTCCTCTACCAATACATTGCGCAAGGAAGAATGCGAAAATGCCTTGCGGCTATCATCAAAAATAATCTTCCCCCTTTCTTGCATTCGAAAGGCTAGGTCACCATCTTCACCACGACCAACCCCTAATGTAAAACCGCCAAGCTCACGTGCTATATCCGCCCGATAGGCTAAACTACCGCCCAGGCAATTTAAATGTGGGCGTTTAGCATGACGCATCTTTGAGTTTAACCAGCGAAGATTCTGATAAAGCTGCAAATCCAGGGGATAGCGATTATCGAAGGTATAAAAGCTATATTGACTGCAAACCATCACTACTTCGGGATCCCTAAAATGGCCAAGCATTTTATCTACCCAATCCGGATTGTAAAGATTATCGCCATCAGCACTCAGTACAATTTCCCCTTTGGCTACCTTCAAGCCGGCTTGCCGAGCTTCTGCCCAGCCCGGACGAAACTCGTCTACCACCTTTACGCCCAAACGTTCAGCAATTTCCTTAGTGCGATCGGTAGAACCATTATTAACCAGGATTAACTCTACGGACTTATCCGTCTTTTGCTCTGAGATACTGGCCAGAGAAGCAAAGAGATAACGTTCTTCATTACGGGCAATCATTACAATGCTGTAATCGGGCTTCTCCGTTTGAAAACGCGCCAAATCCTTACGTCTTTTCAACCAATCATCAGGACGAATACTTTCTATATCCTGCGAAAGGTATTCGACTAATTTCTGAACGGGCTTTCCTGGAATAAAGTTAGGCATGTGGCTTCATTAGTTCGGTATACACTCTTAAGGTTTCACGAGCAGTATTCTCCCAACTGAAGGACTTACTGCGTTGCAATCCCTTTTCCACCAGACTTTCACTTAAGGCCGAATCGCTAATCAATTGTTGCAATCCTTCCGTTATATTTTCCGGCTTGCTAACATCTACCAACAATGCGGCATCGCCAGCCACCTCTGGCAAACTGGAGGTTTGACCACTTAATACCGGTGTTGCACAGGCCATAGCTTCCAAGAGGGGAATCCCAAAACTTTCGCGTAAACTGGGATATAAAAAGACCCTTGCCTTACTAATTAAAGCAGGCATTTCGGCATTAGGTATATAACCCGTGTTTTGGATTTGATCTAATTCGGCCTCCAAGCCAGCTTCCTGCAAATGTTTGCGAATCACTTCCCGATCTAAGTCTCCAACCATTAGCTTATAATCCCTTCCGTAGCGATGGCAGTATTCTGCGAAAGCCACCAGGGTATTGGCCGTGTTCTTTTTAGGATCGGTATTCCCTAAAAAGAGCACATAATTTTCAGGCAATTGATATTTCTGGGTGATGCGCTCCAGTTCCTTTTCATCTTCTACCGGCTTAAAGTGCTTACTCACACCATTGTAAACAGCAATCAGGTTTTCACTCGGCAAATCCTTAAAGTAATTTTGAATGGTTTGGCGCTCGAAATTAGACACGGTAATAATCTTCTGTGCCTTGTTTACCAATCGACTCACCACCAGTTTTCGATATAGGTTTCCAAAAAGCTGGTAAGGGGTATATCCTTTGCCCATTACATTTTTCACCTCCATGTAAATAATATCATGGATGGTTACTAGCAAAGGAACCGGGCAAAATACCGGAGCGGTATTCGAAGTACAATGCAGAATATCCAGCTTATACTTCTTCGCCATCCGAGGTAGCTTGATTTGTTCCCAAAGGGGATAGGCGCCTCCAAATTCAATAATCTTGAAATTGGCCGTTTCTTGTATGACCTGATTATCGGGACCATCATTTACAAAAATGAAGTACTCGTTTTCTTGATCAATATGCTGCAATTCCCGGATCAGTTCCAGTACCACGAAATCCATTCCGTGTTTCTTCTCCCTAAAGATCCTTTGGGCTTCAATACCTATCCGCACTATCGCTTGCTTTGTGGGTTAAATTATATACATAGCCTCGCCAAAAAGAGCGGGCTTGTCCAAATTCCTTTTTCAATCCAAAGCTGATTAAATTTTTTGGAAGGGCCACTAATCCAAAGTAGAGGTAATTTAATAGCTGAGTGAAGGCTCCATAATTGCGGCGCGCAAAAAGTAATCGGTTTCGGGTAAGGTAATAGGTTTTCAAGGGACTATTCCGACCGGTAGACACCGACTCTTTATGCCAGAGAAAAGAATAGCCACAGAACCAGTTCTCATAACCTGCTTGCCTAATTCTTTCACACCAGTCCAGTTCCTCATAATAGAGGAAATAATCATCCCGCATCTCCCCTACCTTGTCGATCACCGCCCGCGGCACCATCATAGCGGCCCCATGGCAAAAAGGCACAGGATAGGCTTTATTATACTGCCCTTCATCCAGCTCTCCATCACCAATACCGGAATTACGCAGGGTAATTTTATTCATCTCGGTGCAACCAGCAAATTGAATTTTCTGAGGTTCATCAAAGTACCGAATCATCGGACTTAGCGCTCCCAAATTATCGAGACCGGAAGCGAATTCCAAAATAGGCTCCAGAAAATTTTCCGGAACCTCAGTGTCATTATTTATCAAGAAAATATATTCCCCTTCACAAAGGGGTAAACCTAAATTATTGCCACCGGCAAAACCAAGATTTTCTGTGGATCTAACACATTTAAATTGTGGCTTTTCAGATAAAGCCTGCTCTAATTCTTGCGATTCGCTGGCATTATCTACCACAATACATTCCCAATTCGAATAAGTCATCCTTTCCAAAGAGCTTACTAAATCGAGCGTAACCGCTGGTTGCTTGTAGTTTACGCTTAGAAAAGAGACTTTTACTTGCTGCACTGGGAATTGTTAGCTAATGCGTAAAAATAATTTGGATTAATACCTAAAACAAGCAATTGAGAAATTTAAATTTGTGATAAGCTCCAAGCTATGCGTGCATTTCTGATTGCTTTTTTTCTTCCCCTTCTGTTGTTGGCCCAAGAACGTGAAAACCGGAATCTACCCATGTTCGAAAGCCTTCCTTATTTCAGTATTTCCGACTCCATTACTGGTTGGAGCTATAGCCTTGATGGCCAATGGCTTTCGATGGAAAACACCATTCCAGTTATTGGTATTTCCCGCAACACCGCCTTTTACGAGGACAATGAAAATGCCCTGGGCATTGATAATTTAAAGGAACTCAGAGGATACAAGATAAAATACGGACAGGATACGCTCATCTGTTTGGTTAAGCTTTTTCAAGACGGAGCCTATCGCTACCCTAATCGCCGCAAAGGCTGGAAAGATTATTCATCCGCTTATTACTGGATTGTTTATTATCGGGATTTACGCAATGCCCTCAATTATTTTAATGATCAGGATAGTAATGAAGCTTACGTTTTACGAATCCGTTCTTTAGAAGGTCGAGCCTTAAATCAGATTGATGAAGAGGATTTACTCGAGGAGATTAAGCAAACTACCATCGTTAAACCCGAATTCGATCGAAACTTAGTACTCACTGTTCAAAAAGGTGAAGATCCCTTATTACTGCGATTTCACCTCTGTTCCTTGCACGTTGTGTTTAACGATGTAGAAGGAGTACGAAAGAACTTCACAAGACAAGGGCGTTCCCTTTATGGCTCTGTTGTACTCTTTGATTTCCTTTATTTTGAAACCGATAAAGCGGAATTCATGAAGATTCTAGACCTGGACGCCAATTTTGATAAACTCCTGGAAAACAAGGAAACTCCCGTATTTTTAAGGGATCAAGAATCGTCCGCTGCGGATAGCGACAGCCTGGATGGCTTTTAAAGCTTATGCGACTTGTTGTCCCTTCTAAATATCAACATTATTTAAAATACCTCTTTGCCATTCTCTTTGGCATTGTGGGTGGTTATCTGCTATCCAAAGGTGGAATAATAGCCGCTGTGGGACTGATGGCCCTTCCTCTGGTTTTGGTTTATGTCTATTATTTCGCCCGGAACCCTAAAATCGGGCTTTATACCGCCTTTATAATTGCCTTTTTGATCCCCACGGTAGGGCGCTATGTTCCGGGTAATATTCCCTTGGGTTTAGGGGTGGATATATCCTTAGTTCTCACCCTCATTTTCCTGATTCTTAGAGACTGGCAGAAGGTCGATTTCTCTGGATGGAATCACATCTTTTCTTTGCTCATGATTGCCTGGATGGCTTTTGTGGTTTTACAATTAGCTAATCCTATGGCCCTTTCGGTTCCAGCCTGGTTCTATGCCATGCGGGGATTATCCCTCTATCAAATGCTGATGGTTATAATTGCCTTCGTATTATTTCGGGATAAGAAAGACTTTAAAACCTTTGTACGGGTCTGGTTAATTTTTTCGGTCATTGGGATTGCCTGGGGCTTAAAACAAAAAATATTTGGCCTCGACCCCTTCGAGAATCGCTGGTTGATGTCGGGAGCCTATGTTACCCACCTTCTCTTTGGGAAACTGAGGATTTTCTCCTTTTATACAGATGCGGGTATTTACGGTCCGGCGATGGGCTCGGTTACCATTTTCTGTGGAATTCTGGCCTTGGGTCCCTTTTCTCTACGCAAGCGCATTATCTATGGCCTGATTGCCGTATTTGCCCTCTATGCCATGTTAATTAGTGGAACTCGGGGGGCATTGGCCGTGCCTGGTGCCGGAGGAATCTTATACCTGATCTTAATTAAAAATAAGCGTCTCCTCATATTTGGGGCCACGGTGATGCTCTTTGGTTTTGTCTTTTTAAAATATACCAATATCGGATCGGGGAACTACGATATACAGCGCCTTCGGTCTGCCTTAGACCCTAATGATGCCTCCTTAAATGTGAGGGTTCAGAACCGGAAAATGCTCAGAGCCTACCTGGCAGATAAACCCCTGGGCACAGGTGTAGGAAGTGCAGGGTTCTGGGGTCAACGTTTTACCCCCTGGACCTGGATGGCCAACTTTCCTACCGATGGGCTTTACACTCGGGTAAGAGCCGAAACCGGAGTTATTGGTTACACGATTTATGTGTACACCTGGATCTTTTTATTAGTCTATGGCAGTTGGCTCTGTTGGAATTATAAGGATCGGGAAAAACGCTATTATGCCATGGCAGCCCTCGCCAATTTTGCAGGAATATTGGCGGCCTCCTATGGTAATGAAATTCTCAATCAGATTCCGGTAAACTTTACCGTACTGATCCCTTTAGCCTTTGTATTTACCATGAAATATTGGGATGAAGATGGGGTGTATCGTATCCCCGAAGAGCGGAAGAATAAGGTTTTCAAATAGCTTAAAGCCTACCTTTTACCTGACGGGTATCTCGCCTCTTGCCACTTCCAAAAGTTCCGGTCTTTAACTGTAAACTCAAGATTCCCTTAATAAAGCGACGCAACCAACTGCGGTCTTTTGCAATCTCTCCCAGTACTGAGCTCATATAATCGGGTTCCACTCCATTTAAGAGCAATCTTGGTTGAAAGCCCAATGTATCCGAAAATTCCTCTAAAGCGGTGGCATCGGCACGATTCCAATTTCTAAAGGCACCGGTTACACAGACTGACACATTAAACTGATCCAATAAATTGAGCGGATAAGGATTGGTTAGTACTGCTCCCAGAACCAGGAAGACATAGTCATAGAGCATCGGATCAAAACCCATTGGAATGAGCTCGGTGATATGTTCGGCATTTACAAAGTCCTTATCATTTTTATAGGTGATATAATCGTAATAAGGCGTTTCTCCCTTAGGTAAGTCTTTAGGCCCCATAACCAATACCCGGAAATTAAGACTCACCATTTCATTGGCCATTACATGCGTACAGAGCTGTTTCCCATCTCCGGGGCGGGTACTGAATACCAAAATGTTCTTGGCCATTTGTCGAGAACCTTTGCCCTTAGCTTCCAAACGAAGATTTTGCACCACCAGAGCGGCCGATTTCTCATGCAACCATTCGAAGTCTACATTCTTCACCTCACTGCGTGCAGTAAGATCAGGATAGGCTCCTATTAACTTCATCTTGGTTTGTTCCTCTCCCCTTTCCGGTGTGCGAATTGTGGTATCTAATAATTCCTTCATCACCACAAATAAGAAGGGTACTATAAAGCCCATAATCGCCCCAACCATAATTAACATGGCTACTTTACTTGGATTAGGCTCATGCGGGAAAGGTGGTGGCTGGGTAACAACCTGACCACCACTGGCTACCATTTCACCTCTTTGGCGCAATAAGGCCTGATTGAGGCTATTTAATAATTCGAGATAATTGGCTTCCTTAATATCGATATCACGCTCCAAGCGTGCAAATTTGGAACCGAGAGGAGCGTATTTATCATATTGCTCTCGGAAATACTGTTTCCGCTTTAAGAATACTTCTACTCGCGCATTGGCGGCATCTAAAGCCAGAGAAGCATCCAACCAGGAATTAATAATGGTAGATACCGGAATGCCCTCAGTGGTGCGACTATAGGCATAACGGGTAGCCAGCATATTACGTACTTCTTCCTCAATATGCATCGCTTTGGCGCGCATTTTTCGGAGCAGGTCAGCATCATTCAAATAGGTTTCCAACTCCGCAATTTTGGAGCGCATATCAATTAACTCCTGCTTTTTATTGAGGATATCATTCCCCAATTGCACCATAATATTATTCAGCGCCAATTGCTCCTCGAGTTTCCGAAGTGCTGCCATAGCTGCTTGCTGTTTGGCAATTTCGGCCTGATACTCATCCTCCATGCGCTCCTTCTCAATCGTAAGGGAACGCGTTTGCTCCTGGTAATTAATTACCCGATTTACAATGCGAAATTCCTGTAATTGCTCTTCTGCTTCTGCCAGAGCCCGAGCCGCTTCATTTACCTTCTCTTCAAAATAACCCACCACGCTGGCGCTTTGCTCCGATTTGATGAGGGCCATTTTACTCATAAACACCTCATTCAAAATCAATAAGGTATTCTGAGCAATTCCGGGATCTTGAAAGGAATAATAGATTCTTAAAAGGTCGGAACTCTGTACCCGGCTTACACCAATGGAAGAAATACGTTTCCAACTGTAAGGAGAATCTCCTCCTTCAAAGGTGGACTTTACCCGATTATCATCCCAATGTAATTCCTTGTAACGGTAGAGATTGGTTAAGGTAGAATCAACGCTGTAAGGCACTAACAATTCTTGCTCCACGCTGTCGGGAATCTTCCAGCGAAAATGCCCCCAGTATTCCTGGCCAATATAAGCGGGATCAGCACTATCCAGCATCATATGCTGAACTAATAATCGCATCCCTACTTCTTCCAGGGTTTCACGCGACTTAATAATGTTAATCAAGTTATCGAACTCTGTAGCCGAAGTAAGGAAGTCGACTTTCACATTATCAACCGCATCTACATTAATACCCGAAGCAATACCGGTAAAGATTTCGGTTTGGGTTTCGTAGGTTTTCGGCAGCTTACGAGTGAAAATGAAGGTGACCACTGCCAGTGTAATAGAACACAGCAGGAACAAGTTTAAGTTCCTATTGAGAAGTCTAAAAAACTGGATCAGGGTCATTGAGACTAATTATCATTAAACTTACTGAAAGGCACGCCTACTAAGCGCTCTAGCCGACGGTAAGTGTCGTAAAACTGGGTTTTTAAGGTAATATAATTTGTGGCCCACTTGGTGCGAAGGTCCGCGTTTTGCCCAAGTTCATCCAACGAAATTTCGCCGCGAATATACTTGGCTTCTGACTGTTCATAAATGAATTGGGCAGATTCTTTTGCATTGGTGGCTTCCTTAATCAAATCACGAAGCATAAAAAGTCGGCTAAAGGTTTCTTCCACCTCCGTTTCAATTTCAATTATAGTACGTTTCTTTTGAGCCTCCTCCGCCATACTGGCTGCCTTGGACATTTTACCAGCATCCCTTTGACCAAAAAACATACTCAGCGGAATCTGCGCATTAATACCGTATTGAAAACCTTGAATAAAAATATTGCCATCACTGGCACCACTGGTTCCCAGGTTATAATTGGTATATACCCTTACGCCTTCCATCCATTGATTGCGTCCGATGCCAATCTCGTATTCGAACATTAATTGCCTCTGACGATAGTATTCAATTTGTGGGGCATTGGCCACTGCAGAATCAATCAAGAGGTTTAAAGGTGGAAGGTAATCTGCCAGGTCAATGATTAATGAATCCTCATTGACTGTTTTCTCCGTTCTCCCGAAAGTTTGGGCCTGTAAATTATTGTGGGCAAACAGGCATAGAAATCCCAGTAGCAGAAACAGTTTTCGCAACATCAAACATTTTCTTTTTGAAACAAGGCAGGAATGGTACGCAAGATTAAACGTATGTCGTTCCAGAAGCTGAAATTCTGTGCGTATTTATTATCCAGTCCTTTGCGTTCTTCTTCACTCATACTACCACCACCGCGCTTTTCTACCTGCCATAAGCCGGTAATTCCCGCTGGGGCTAAAAAGCGTTGACTCCAATCATCCGAGGTTAATTGCTCTGCTTCGTACAGAGGTAAGGGGCGGTTTCCTACAATCGACATATCCCCCTTAAGCACATTAATCAGCTGGGGAAGTTCATCGATACTGGTATTACGGATAATTTGCCCCACTCGAGTAATGCGAGGATCGTTCTTAAACTTCACGAAGGTTCCGGCAGCTTGCTTTCGGCGAAGCTCCTGATACTCTTCTTCCGTCATTGGTGACCCATCTTTATTAATTAGCTGCGGTGCTGAACTATGATGTGATTTTTCTTTAGGAATACCTGTAGACCTTTCCGATTCCGCCTTCTTAGCTTCTTCGGCATACTGGTTTAAATGCTTTAATTCCTTCAGGCGCTGGTCAGCATCCGTGTACATGGAGCGCAACTTGTAAAAGTCGAATACCCGATATCCGGTTCCCACCCTTTTCGAAATATAGTACACCTTTCCCTTCGACTCCAGTCGGATGGCAATAATGGTTAGGATCAATAAGGGTGATAAGAGTAATAAGGCAGTTCCGGCCACGACTATATCGAATATACGCTTGGCCACCGGAATGCGGTATTCCGTTTTTTGCATCTCCCTTTTTTGATGCAAACGCCAATCCAGCATGGAATGGTAAAATGGCACCTTATTTATAACCGTTTCTAATTGTTCCCGGTTCCAGGCTACTTCCATAATACCTTGTTTCAGATATCTTTCGCGCACCTTCTGGGATAAGCGATTGCCTACCAATATAAAAGGAATGCCTTTTTCATTTAGCAATCCCGCATAGCGCTCAAATATCTCATCTCCTCTTAAGCCCTTAAGCTTAGTTTCGGAAACCACCAATTCAACCTCATCTAAATCATCCAATTGATTGTAAAAACCTACCACATTGCGCACAGCCTTAAGTCGGTCGCCAAACTTCGCGCTGAGGATAGCTTCCACCTCATCCAGATCGCCAATGTATATAACGTTTTTCACCCTTTCAGTCGAATTAAGTTATCAATTCGCAGGCGTAGCTCCTCAGGATTAAAAGGCTTAATGAGGTAATCATTAGCCCCTAGTTTCAGACACTTAATGCGTTCTGCACTGCTTTCCTCTCCAGAAAGTACTATTAAAGGAACATCGTAAAAGAAACCACTTTCGCGGATTCGTTGAATGTACTCGAATCCATCAATTTCCGGCATATTGAGGTCGGCAACCACCAGGTCTGGAATGTTACCCGAATACATCCACTCCAAGGCCTCCTTACCATTCTCTAGGGCCACAACATCATAGCGATCCTTAAGAATTTGCTCCAGAAGCTTGAGCATGATCGGTTGATCATCGATCACCAGAATCTCCTCTCTTTTATTGGCCTCCATCTACAATTGCTTTAATTGTTCGAAGGCGATTTGTAGTTCCTGATCCACTTTTTGAAGCTTAGCGCGAGTATCATCATTATTAATGCCTTCCTTACCCATTTGCTCCAGGTCCCGAATATCCTGAGTAATGGCATTAATACCGAACATATCTACATTAGGCTTGATCTTGTGGGCAATGGCACCAAGGGTAGCCAAATCTCCACTGCTGTGGGCATTCTTCATCTCGTCTAACTGACCAGGGGTATGTTCTAAAAAGGTAGCCACCATCATGGCTACGAATTCTGCATCACCGCCGCCCAGTTCCTCGAGTTGGGAGAGATCATAGACTTTGTCTGACATGAGAATGAATTTAGTTTATGTTGATTTCCTTATTCTTGATCATTCGGTAGAGGGTGCTTTTACCAATATCCAGGCGCTTAGCCACTTCCACCACATTATTATCATTTTTCCGCAGATAATGCTCAATCAATCTACGGTTGTACTCCTTTAGACTTAATCCCTCCGATACTAAGGTATCCATTTCATCAGTAACAGAGTTAAAATTCAGGTCTTTTTCCTCAATTACTCCACCATCGCAAAGCACCGCTGCCAGCTCCATTATCGCTTTTAATTCCCGAACATTTCCCGGCCAGGGATAAGACAATAATCTTTGCTGCACTTCGGAGCTAATTCGCAGGTCGCCAAAATCATTTTCCTTGCTAAATTCTTGCAAAAAATGCTTAGCCAACATCATTATGTCTCCTCCCCGTTCCCGCAGTGGCGGTAAGTGTATTGGTAATCCTAAAAGACGATAATAGAGGTCTTCCCGGAAATTACCGATTCGTACCTCCTCCTTCAAATCGCGGTGGGTAGCTACTAAAATGCGGGTATTGATCTTTACCGCTTTATTGCTTCCCAATCGCATCACTTCCTTTTCTTGTAAAACCCGCAATAGCTTTGCCTGAAGGTTTACATCCATCTCACCAATTTCATCCAGAAAGATGGTTCCTCCATCCGCTTCCTCAAATTTACCGATGCGCTTGGATACCGCTCCGGTGAAGGCTCCTTTCTCATGACCAAATAATTCGCTCTCCAGTAATTCACTGGGAATAGCGGCAATATTTATGGACACTAGGGGCTTGCCTCGGAATTTCGAATTGTAATGAATAGCCTTGGCTACCAATTCTTTACCGGTACCGGTTTCGCCGGTGATGGAAACCGTAATATTGGTTTGGGCTGCCTTTTCAATCAGCTTAAAGACCTTTTTAAGACCAGGGCTGCTACCTATAATATTGCTGAAATCGTATTTGAGGTTCACCTCTTCACGAAGTACATCGATCTCCTTCCGGAGGCGTGCATTCTCTCGAATATTATTCAAGGCTTTCCAAATTCGATCCTTGGCATTTACATCTTTTACGATATAATCATAAGCTCCCTCGCGTAATAAATCTACCGCGGTACCTACATCTTCCTGACCAGACACAATTAAAACTGGTAAATCCGGATGCTGTGATTTAATGCGCTTTAAAACGTCAATACCACTCAAATCCGGCAAGGAATAATCGAGTAAAATACAGTCGGGAACCTTATGTAATTGCTTTAAGAAAGAAGCAGCGTCACTAAAATGCTCCACCTCATTATCGGGATTTAAGCCCAGGTGATGCATTAACAGCTTGGCATAAGGGATACTATCCTCTACCAAAAAAATTTTCATCAAAGACATAGACGCTGACTTATCCCAAATTTAGGACTTAATCCCAGTTTGGGAAAATAGCTGTAGGCAGATAAAGCCTATTTTCTCACAGGCTTTTTAACAAAATTGAGGATCTGTACGGTGCCCAATTTCAGCCAGAATAACAAGCGAAGGGGCACACGATCGCGCATATAATAGAAACCCAGCAAGGTTCCCACACTAAAGGTTATGATGGAGATGGCTGCCACCCAGGGCAGGCTTTCAAAGAAGTAGAGTACCAGAATATCTCCAATAATATTCACACTAAGCATAACAATCACCTTGCGCATATTGATCTGAGGGCGATTCAAAACATCAAGGCCTACCCCGGCATATCGATCCAGGGCACTAAAGGCCATAAAGATGGCAAAGATGCGCAGGATAATAGCTGAGTCCAGGTATTTCTCGCCTCCCATTAGCAATACCAAAGGTTCGGCAAATATGAAAGCCCCAATAGCCATGGGTAGAAGCAGCACAAAGGCAAAGGCTGTTGCTGCTTCAAACTCGCGCTTAAAGGCCTCATCATCGCCACTTTTATTTGAGCGGGCCAGGCTCGGAAAAGAGAAGCTTACCAATGCACGTAATGGGATGTCAATCAAGTTTACCAAACGGTTGGGTACCTGATAAAGAGCTACCGCTTCCGGCCCCATAAAAATCCGAATCAAGAAATCGTCACTACCGCGCAATAGCGTTCCGCCAATGAGGGTTCCCATCGTGTAGCGACCGAATTTGTACAAGCGCGAAATCCATTCCTTTTGCGCACGGCGAATTTGGCGCAGTCCATCCCAATCAAAAATCAAGGCTATCCAGGACGGATTAAAATTAGAGATGATGGTAATCCACATTACCGCCCAAAGACCATATCCAAAATAGTAGGCCCATAAAACGCCTACAAAATTGAACACTTGATTACTCAGGCGTAGCCAAATCAATAAGTCAAAGCGAAGGTCTGCATTCAAGCGCCATTGCGCCATATTAGAGGGAATCGTACTAATGGCTTGAATTGGGATAAAAAGGGCATAGACCAGGACCTCCTCAGAAGGTTGATATATATACCAAGCCAACATGGCTAAACTCAAAGGCCCGGCAAAGACCAGTGTGCTCAGAAAGGAAAAGGCCCAGGAACTACCAATAATGCCTCGCTTCTCCTCTTCATCATCCGATTCGGCCATGAATTTAATGAAGGGCTTTCCTACCAAGCCATTGCGAAGCATTTCGAAGGTGGTGATGATCGCCAGGTAAATCCCATAAATCCCAAACTCCTCCTTAGTTAAGGCCCGGGCCAAATAGCCAAAGGTAAGAAGGGCAAAAGCCGCGCCCAGTACGGAGGTAACCATACTGAGGAACTTCTGGGATTTTAATTTCTGTAGCAAGATGAAATTTTAGAGCCAGTGTTTCAGATCACGCTTAATGAGTTTCTGCAAGTTCTCAATATCCTCACGGTATATCTCATTAATAATGCGCTGTTTCAATTTAGGGTCAAAATCGGGTTTTTCCAGGTTCTTATTACGAACATTATTTAACCAACGATTTACAGCCACGCTGCCTTTTAATTGACGGTGTAATCCTGGGGTAAACTTCTTTAAAAAGCGAATGGGAGCACTTTCCTGTCCTACCAAGGCATCTACCGACTTATTGCGCACCTTTCCCGATTTATTATACACCACATCGGTACCCACCTTTACATTGGGATCGACTCCCAAAAACTGAAAGGCTTCTTTAACTACTTCATCGGTCTTACCAATAAAATCTTCGTAGAGGAAGATCTTAATTTGATTGGGGTCAAAATGCTCGAAATAGGGTTTCAATTGGCGATAGTAAAATCCTTCATTCACCAAATCCGGACGACGCCACCAGATCGATTCTTTATTGAAAACTTCATTTAAATCCCCGCCTTCCGGAATTTCATTCTCGCGAACCAAATGAAAATAGCGCGAAAATATTCGGTCGGCCGGATGACGTAAAATAGCCATCAACTTAGCCTCAGGTACATAATGCTTAATCCTTTGCCAGGCGTCCTTATTACTGATGTAAGTGTTGGATACTTCTCCTTTTAGTTGATCTGGCTTAGCCTCTTTAAACAGGGCCAGGTAATCCTCCAGCTTATAAACCGAATTAAAATAATGCTCCTTATCGGTGGGATCTGTAAGAGTCTCAGGATCAAGTAACTCATAAGCAAAGAAATTAGGTTCCTTATCGCCCATGAAAATCTTAGGATGCTGATTGAGGTATTCATGCAATGAAGTAGTTCCGGATTTCCCGGCACCAATCACCACAAAATCAGGAAGTAGCGCTTTCTGATCCATGTAAAGATTTTTCGAGTTGGTTGATTATTTCGCTGAATTCATCTACACGTCCATACCAAGAATTCTGTTTGGCAAACTGTGCTCTTTCCTGTCGTTTGGCCGTACTATCGTTTTCAATTTCCCATTTTAGGGCTTGGGCAAATCCTTGGGCATCCTCATGTAGACTGGCAATATTTTCAAAATCACTTAATTCACCAAAGCGAGTAGAAACCACCGGAATTCCCGTAGCCAAATACTCATTGATTTTTAGAGGATAAACCCCTTTGGTAAACTCATTGATTTCGAAGGGAATAATTCCTACTGCACAGGTTTTAAGAAAGGCTGGTAAATCTTTTGCCGGCTTAGATCCCAGGAGCTTTACATTAGGATATTGCTTTAAAATTTCCTCTATCTGCTCTTCCATAACCTTACCCACAAAATGAAATTCATAATCCGGGTAACTTTTAAAGCATTCTTGAAGCAAATCATAATCCGACCGAAAATCGATGGCCCCCACGTAGCCAATAATAGGAGCTTTAGCTTCCTCCGTATAACCTGAATGAAAAAGGTCGTAATTCACTCCATTCTTCACCAAAAAGCATTGCGGTGTTTGAGGAGATTTACTTTTTAATAATCCGGCTGATGTTACCACGGTTGCATCCACCATTGGTAAATAGTGGGCTTCGGCTGGAGCACCGTGTTTAGCGGCCCAATCTGCTGCCCCAATTTCATCATAACAATGGTAGATTTCGAGCGAATTGGGAATCTCGCCCTTGGAATAAGCACCAAAATCCGGATTAAAGGAATTGATTAATACCGTATCCTCGCCCATATCCAAGCGCTTCATCGCTTTCCGAATAGCCCGATTTACCCTTTTCACATTCCAACGATGTAAGCGCTCATATAGCGCACCTTGAGGAAGAAAATTGGTGGGTAAAATAGCAGGAGGTGTAAAGAGATATAGAGTACCGCCTTTATCCTGAGGATAAGCCTGAATTCGATCTTTAAGTCCCAGAATCTGCCAAAAGTTAGGATTCTGCTCTCCTTTTAAGAGGCGCTGAAGGGCATCTTTCCAGGTAAACTGATAATCGACGTATAATACTCGGTTCTCCTCCGAAAAGACCTTCATCAGCTCTATGACGGTCTTGGCATAATCATCGAACCAATTAGTCCGACTATAGCAGATGATGTTCCTCCCTTTGAGCACTTCGTATTCGAATTCCGCTCAAAGTAAACGAAATTTTCCTTTGTCTACCGAAGGATCAGCGGATAAGTACGAACATAATCCTCTCCTTTTAAATGCAGGATATAAGAGCCCGCTTGAAGGCCTGAGGAACTTAAATCGAGCTGTGCATTTTCCAATTCTCCACTTTCCAGCAATCGTCCGTTTAAGTCGCTTAGATAATATTGTAGGCCTTCCATGTCTGGAGTCCAACTGCTTAACTTCAACTGGGCATTTTCGGTACTCAGCGGATTCGGATATACTTCTACACTGCGCAAAGGTCCTTCTGCATCCAAACTAAAAGTAGCTGGTAATAAAGCTACTTGCTTAGATACACTCTGACCATTAGTCAAGTTAATGCTAATGGTATCATTGCGGTAGCCTGTTTTTGAAACCACCATTTGGAATGTTCCCGGTGCCACTTGTGCTCCACGGTAATTGCCGAAAATATTCGTGTTTCCACTGATATCGGTATTGAGAACTTGCACCTGAGCATTAATCAAAGACTGTGAACTCAAGGAATCAATTACGCTCACAAAGAGGTAACAAGCTCTGGTATAATCACTTTGCAAGACGAACAATCCGCGTTGGCGATCGGTGGCCAAAATATTTCCACTGGGTAAATAGGGATAAGCTCCCCAACAACCACTAAATCCATCTCCCGAATCAAGGGAAGTATCGTAATAACCGGTTTCCACCATTAAGCCCGGCTGACTCACATCCAATATTTGTATTCCCGCAGTGTAATAACTGTTCACCAGGAAATTATTGAAGAAGTGCGCATTATGAGGAATCACATTGGTTCCAAAGTGAGTACGAATGCGGTCGTTCTCGGATATATTATTTAAATCGCTTACATCGTATTCCGCGATAAAAGCTCCACTCTTCTCGTCGGTAGTGAATACCCTTTGATTATCGTCACTAAACCAAATATTATGGGTGAAATTAAAAGGAGTGGTTTGAGTAGCTTTAATGACCGGGTTACTGGGATTGCTAATATCTATCGGCAAGAAAAATCCATCTAAAACCGCAGCTCCCCAGAGGGTATCACCACGTGCTACCCCATCATGTAAATAATAGTCATTGAATGCCCCCAGATAAACAGGATTAGTAGGATTGTTTTTCAAATCAAAAATCAGAGCCCCTCCCGCTCCAACGTTGGATCCAAATACAAATAAAAGTCCGGCCGCCTCATCTATATAAAGGTTGTGAGCCCGATCAAATGTATAGGAGTTAGTACCTACTGTAATTACCGGTTTACGGGTGTAGGTACTAGGAAAAGTATTGGCCAGGGTAGTCATGTCTACAATGAAAATTCCATTGGAAGTACCATTGTAATTATCATGAATGGTATAAGCATAATTACCATAGGTCTTCATATCACGCCAAATGGAACTGGCACCGCTAAAGAAATTGGTTTGAACCGGATTAGCCGGATTGCTTACATCCACAATGGAAAGGCCATTCTGCACCCCCACCAAAGCATATTCTTTGTTATTGGTGGTATCTACCCAGCCCCAAACATCATTCAGAGTTTGACTATAACCCAAGCGCCCTAAGCTTCTAATATCCAAACTATCCTGAGCTTGTAAATTAAAAGAGAGGGCAATTAATAGACTAATCCAAGCCCAGGGAGATTTGGCCGTCATCTTCAGTGATTTCGGCTGATTCGTCAGAATGTTCATTCGATGTATTATTATCTTGATCTGCCTCGATTTCCTCTTCCTCCTCTGCGGGCGGATCTAAAGGCTCAAGGGCATTTATCTTACGTACTTCATCCCTCGAAAGTTGGTTACCCTGCGCCTTTTCACCTTTTACCGCGATAAATTCACTGAGAACTAGCTCTTCATTATCCTTTTGCTTCCCGTTAATCTTTCGGTAGATAATTTCAATACGAGGTTGCAGATCGTAACTTACAACATCCAGTTGAGAGTCTGGATGCTCACTAATGAACAATTCCTTGCGATCCGGTACTTCCGGGATAAAACGCTTTACAAAATGCTTTTGCTTTTCACCATCAAAATAAACGGCTGAGACAGCACGCTCGGGATCGTATTTTTCTATGATTTGCCAATCATCTTCAAAGTGAATACTCAAATCATATCCCAGTAATCGATAATGCCCACTGGCGGTGATTTCCAAGATCTTATCCTCACCTTTAAAACTCCCCAGGAGTCGTCCCCTACCTTCGGCATTCAGGCGATTTACGGTATCGTCAAACCAAATTTTCCTTGCGGCCAAAGTGGAAACGCCTTCCTCTTTAATCTCAATTTTCTTGATTGGATACTTGGTTACGGTATTTCCCTTCGCCCCACGACCTTTTATCGCAAGATCGGCAAAGTCGACTTCGAGTTTCAGCTTTTTCAATCGCTGTAATGCCCGCAGGTGGACCATTACTTTTTCGGCCTCACCATTTGGATTGGCGGTAAAATGCAATACTTCAGAACCAGTGTTTCCAGCCGTTAAGTCATAGTGTTTATCGCGGGTAATAGCAGTAACCTGAAAGCGCTTCATAAAGGAGGCTCCCTTCTTACCATCGCGATAAATCATATTGTAAGTAGTGCGCTTATCGCCCTTCTTCCATACCGCTACATGGATAATGTCCTTACCCACATAGGTTTTTTGATCCACCTTGCTAACAATCATCTCTCCGCTCTTCAGGAAAACGATGATATCGTCGATATCCGAACAATCGCAAATAAAGGTGTCCTTTTTAAGACTGGTACCAATAAAGCCTTCTTCCAGGTTGGCATAAAGCTTAACATTGGCCATCGCTACTTTCGTAGCTTCAATATCCTCGAAGATGCGGATTTCAGTCTTGCGATCTCGACCAGCGCCATATTTCTTCTGAATATTCTTAAACCAGTCGATTGCATACTCCACCAAATTATTAAGGTGGTGTTTCACCTGCTCGATATCGCCCTCCAGGGCTTCGATGAGCGCATCTGCCTTATCCTTGTCGAATTTAGAAATTCGCTTAATTCGGATTTCCGTTAAGCGAGTAATATCCTCCTCCGTTACTTCGCGTAATAAATGACCGATATGCGGTTCTAAGCCGATGCGAATATTGCCAATTACCTGATCCCAGGTTTCGGCCTCTTCTATATCGCGGTAGATTTTATTCTCAATAAAAATGCGCTCCAGAGAGGCAAAATGCCATTTCTCCTGAAGCTCGTTAAGCTCCCACTCCAACTCGGCTTTCAGTACATCCAGAGTATTCCCCACATTACGACGGAGAATCTCCTTTACCGATATAAATTGGGGAGCATCATTCTCAATTACACAGCATAAAGGAGCAATCGAAAGCTCACAATCGGTAAAAGCATATAGGGCATCAATCATCTTATCCGGAGATATGCCGGAGGGAAGATGTACTAAGATCTCTACGTGTTCTGCGGTATTATCTTCTATTTTCCGAATCTTGATCTTGCCCTTATCATTGGCTTTCAAGATTGAATCAATAAGAGATCCGGTGGTGGTATTGAAAGGGATCTCTTCAATAACCAGGGTTTTCTTATCACGCACACTTATACGCGCTCGAACCCGAATCCGGCTTCCGCGCAGACCTTCATTATACTGACTAAAGTCTGCTATCCCCCCGGTTGGGAAATCGGGGAGCAAATCAAATTTTTGATTTTTTAAAATCTTGATCGAGGCATTAATCAACTCATTGAAGTTATGGGGCATGATCTTCGTTGATAAGCCTACCGCAATACCTTCTACCCCTTGTGCCAGTAGTAAAGGGAATTTCACGGGAAACTCTACTGGCTCCTTGCCCCTGCCATCGTAGCTACTTTGCCACTCTGTAACTTTAGGACTGTAAATAATATCCAGTGCAAACTTGGACAAACGAGCTTCAATATAACGTGGAGCTGCTGCGCTGTCTCCGGTAAGTACGTTCCCCCAGTTACCCTGAGCATCAATTAACAATTCCTTTTGCCCTAATTGAACCAAGGCATCCCCAATGGAAGCATCCCCATGCGGATGGTACTTCATGGTTTGCCCGATAACATTCGCCACCTTGTGATAGCGACCATCATCCATTTCTTTAAGAGCATGCAAGATGCGCCTTTGTACAGGCTTCATGCCATCCCCCAAAGTTGGAACTGCCCTTTCGAGGATTACATAACTGGCATAATCCAGAAAATAGTCCTCATACATTCCCGAAACCCGGGTAATTTGTGGGGCTTGTTCCTTAGGATTGCTCTCCTGATTTTCTTGATTTTGATCCTGACTTTCTTCCGTCATTTTTTCCTCGCTGTGAGTATTTCTTTAACGAATTCTCCAAACTTTTTACCTGAGAGCCTGAGAGATAGGAAACCAACATGGATCTTTCCTTTATCCCTCCACTACGACTCTTTATAAATATGATTAAGCGCCGGCGAAACAGAATATTGGTCATTTTATAACCGTGCAAACGACGCTTGGGAAATTCATAATGTTTATTGTAATTGCGAATCAGACGTCCCCATAAGGCATCTGCAGTAGTAAAGTTTAATACCTCGCCCTCAGAATCGTACTTAAACTCATTCGGCCCACGGTATATTAATAGGATGATAATCAACAGTCCACCCAGGCCCAGCCACCAACTATCCGTAAAGGAGCCCTGAAAAAAAGACAGGACGAAATCGGTTAAAATCGCCAATAAGGCCACACTTAAGATCACCAGGTTGATCTTAGAATAGGAATTGGAATTAATTTTCATGAAGCAGTTCCTCTTTTTCCTCCTCTTCAGTAGGATCGCGTTCTATTCTCAGGTTTTCGATAATAAATTCTTGACGCTTAGGGGTGTTTTTCCCCATGTAGAAAGCGAGGATCTGGTCGATAGTTGCTTCTTTGGAAAGCATTACCGGATCCAGGCGAATATCCTCTCCAATAAAATGCTTGAACTCATCAGGAGAAATCTCTCCCAATCCTTTAAATCGGGTAATTTCTGCTTTAGCCCCCAATTTTAAGAGCGCTGCCCGCTTTTCCTCATCACTGTAACAATAATGTGTCTCCTTTTTATTGCGAACTCTAAATAATGGAGTTTGCAAAATGAAAAGATGCCCCTCCCGCACAAGTTCAGGGAAAAACTGCAAAAAGAAAGTAATCAACAATAAGCGGATGTGCATACCATCAACATCTGCATCGGTTGCCACTACCACATTATTATAGCGCAGGTTTTCGAGTCCGTCCTCAATATTCAGAGCCGCCTGTAAGAGGTTAAACTCCTCATTCTCATAAACCACTTTTTTGGTTAAACCGTAACAGTTAAGCGGTTTACCCTTAAGGCTAAATACCGCCTGCGTATTCACATCCCGACTTTTCGTAATGGAACCACTGGCAGAATCTCCCTCGGTAATGAAGAGTGTGGTATCTAAGCGACGCTCGTCCTTTTGATCATTATAATGGATGCGGCAATCACGCAGCTTACGATTGTGCAAACTGGCTTTTTTAGCACGCTCGCGAGCTAGCTTCTTAATACCGCTCAACTCCTTGCGCTCTTTCTCCGCTCTTAATATCTTACGGTAAATAATCTCGGCAATTTCCTCATTCCGATGGAGGAAGTTATCGAGATTGGTTTTCATAAAATCATTAATGAAAGTCCGAATAGTAGGACCATCCGGACCAATATCATTCGATCCTAGTTTGGTTTTGGTTTGCGATTCAAATACCGGTTCAATCACCTTGATGGAAATCGCGGCTACTACCGAATCCCGAACATCTGAAGCATCAAAACTCTTATTGTAAAATTCGCGCAGGGTTTTCACCAATGCCTCTCTAAAGGCCGCCTGGTGCGTTCCCCCCTGGGTGGTATGCTGACCATTCACGAAGGAATAGTACATATCACTCTGGCTGCGCTCACTGTGGGTTAAGGCCACTTCAATATCATCCCCCCTCAAATGAATAATATCATGCAGGGTTGGATTGTCTATATTATTGCTGAGCAGGTCTTTTAAACCGTTTTCCGAAAGGTATTTCTCACCATTAAAAACGATGGTAAGCCCTGGATTCAGATAACAGTAATTCCAGATCATTTTCTCAACATACTCCGAAACAAAGCGATAATGCTTAAACACACTGTTATCGGGCTTGAAAACAATCTTGGTTCCCTTGCGGAGGCTACTTTCTTTGATGTCCTCGTCTTCTACCAAATTCCCTTTTTCGAAACGGGCTATTTTGGTTTGACCATCACGTACCGATTGTACCATGAAATAGTCACTCAAAGCATTTACAGCCTTGGCTCCTACTCCATTTAATCCTACTGACTTTTTAAAAGCTTTAGAATCGTATTTGGCACCGGTATTGATCTTGGAAACCACGTCAACCACCTTGCCTAAAGGAATCCCCCGGCCATAGTCGCGAATCATAACTTCGCCATCGCGAATATTCACTTCCACAGTTTTACCGGCTCCCATCACAAATTCATCGATGGCATTATCGATAATCTCTTTGAGCAGGATATAGACTCCATCATCCGACGAAGAACCATCCCCTAACTTACCGATATACATACCGGGCCTGAGCCGGATATGCTCTTTCCAGTCGAGAGATCTAATATTATCTTCGTTGTAATTGGAGCTTGTAGACATGGTATTTGGTAGGATAAAGGCTTAAAAATAGCTATACAGCAGGGACTGCAGGCTAATAGAACCTCAGATTTTTTTCACAACTTATCAAGAACCTAAACATTAAAGAGGAAGTGCATCACATCTCCATCTGCAACCACATAGCCCTTTCCTTCTACTCTTAATTTACCGGCCTCTTTTACCGCAGATTCCGAACCATAAGTCAGGTAATCCTTGAGGTTTATCACCTCAGCACGGATAAATCCTTTTTCGAAATCTGTGTGAATTACACCTGCAGCTTGGGGAGCGGTAAAACCTTTTTTAATGGTCCAGGCTCTCACCTCTTTTACACCGGCAGTGAAATAAGTTTGCAAATTTAACAACTGATAAGCCTTGCGAATCAAGCGGTTAACCCCTGCTTCTTCCAAGCCCAAATCATCCAGAAACATGCGACGCTCCTCATAACTTTCGAGCTCAGAGATATCCGCTTCGGTAGCGGCGGCCAAATGAATCACCTCTGCTCCTTCGGAGGCAGCCATTTCCTGCACCTTGCTTACCCATTGATTCCCTTCCTTGGCAGAAGCTTCATCCACATTGCAAACGTAAAGCACGGGTTTATCGGTAAGCAATTGAATATCACTAATCAATTCATCCTGCTCTTCGGTACGTTCAAAGGCTCTCACATTCTGACCACCCTCCACATGCTTAAGTAAGGCCTCCAGCATGGTCACATTATGAACCTCCTCTTTATTTCCAGCCTTAGCTGCTTTGCGATGTTTATCCAATCGCTTTTCGAGGGTCTCCAAATCTTTAAACTGCAGCTCCGTATCGATGGTATCTTTATCCCGAATTGGATCTACAGTCCCATCTACGTGGGTGATATTATCATTTTCGAAGCAACGAAGTACATGCAGAATCGCGTTGCATTCGCGGATATTCCCTAAAAACTGATTCCCTAAACCTTCCCCTTTAGAAGCCCCTTTTACCAAACCTGCGATATCCACGATTTCAACCGTTGCCGGCACCACTCTTTGTGGGTTTACGATCGCTTCTAATTTATCCAGGCGTTCGTCCGGAACATTCACCATACCCACATTGGGCTCAATGGTACAGAAGGGGAAATTGGCCGATTGCGCCTTGGCATTCGACAAACAATTAAAGAGGGTGGATTTACCAACATTTGGCAATCCTACAATACCACATTTCATGCGTTTCAATTAAGGCGGCAAAGATACTTTTTTGCTAAAGCCTGAACCACATTATCGCAGGAAAGGAAAGCGGGCCCCTTTTTCACATTTTATCAACATTACAAAGTTCAGGCGCTTGAGATTCAATAATTTTGCAAAATCAATGTGAGTAAATGACTGATCTTAAAGACCTTCAAAAAATTTGTACCCAAACCCGCAGGGATATTGTGCGGATGGTACATGCGGTTCAATCCGGTCACCCCGGCGGAAGCCTTGGTTGTACCGAATATTTTGTGGCCCTTTACCATCATATGATGGACTATAAAGCCCAGCCTTTTGATCCTGATGGTAAAAATGAGGATCTCTTCTTCTTATCGAATGGACATATCAGTCCGGTTTATTACAGTGTCTTAAGCAGAGCTGGATTTTTCCCGGTAGAAGAGTTAGCCACCTTCCGTAAACTGAACACTCGTTTACAAGGTCACCCAACTACACATGAAGGTCTTCCTGGCGTGCGCATTGCCAGTGGTTCTCTCGGTCAGGGAATGTCGGTAGCTATTGGTGCCGCCCTCAGTAAAAAATTAGCTAAAGACGATCATTTAGTATACAGCCTTCATGGTGATGGTGAATTGCAAGAAGGTCAGATTTGGGAAGCAGCCATGTATGCCGCTGCCAATAAGGTGGATAATCTGATTTCGACCATCGATGCCAATGGTCAACAAATCGACGGCTCTACAGATGATGTTTTAGCCATGGGTAGCATTGCTTCCAAGTTCCAGGCTTTTGGATGGGATACCGTTCACATCCAAAAAGGTAATGATATGGAAGCCGTAATTGCTGGCTTGGAAGAAGCCCGTTCCAAAACCGGAAAGGGAAAACCAATTGCTGTAATTATGGAAACCGACATGGGAGCCGGGGTTGATTTTATGGCCGGAACTCACAAATGGCATGGTATTGCTCCTAATGATGAGCAACTAGCAGCAGCCTTAGGGCAATTGGAAGAAACATTGGGTGATTATTGATTTGCGATTCCTTTTCAAAATAATTCCACTGCTTTTACTCTCTACGACTTTATTAGGTCAACGAGAGCTGAAGCGGGATCCGGTTATTACTCGGATACTCTTTGTTTTTGATGGTTCGCAAAGTATGTATGCACGCTGGGAAAGTGGCAACAAAATCGATGTAGCCCGTCGGCTCATGGGTAAAATGTTGGATAGCCTGAACAGCCTGGATCAAGAGAATTTACAGCTTGCTCTGCGCGTATATGGTCATCAAAAACCGGTACCACCTCAGGATTGTAATGATACTCGACTGGAAATTCCCTTTGGCAAAGACAATTATGCCCGTATCAAGCGAAAGCTTAACAGCATAAGTCCCAAGGGCACTACTCCAATTGCGCGATCCTTAGAACGTGCGGCTTATGATTTTGGGGATTGCTCCAATTGCCGCAATATTATCATCCTTATCACCGATGGCGTAGAAGCTTGTGATGAAGATCCTTGCGCCGCCTCGCGCATCTTACAGCAAAAGGGAATTGCCTTAAAGCCTTTTGTGATTGGAATTGGCTTGGATAAGAATTTCCAAAAAACCTTTGAATGCGTAGGGAATTATTTTGATGCCTCTGACGAAGAAACCTTCGAAAATGTATTGGGTATCGTAATTTCTCAGGCTTTAGATAATACCACCGCTCAGGTAAATCTTTTGGATGGAAACGGCTTAGCAACCGAGTCCAATGTGGCCCTCACCTTTTATGATGCCGTAAGCGGCAAGATTATGGAGCAAATGGTACATACCCTTAATAATAAAGGCGTACCAGACACCATTTACCTGGACCCTTTAATGACCTATAACCTTACGGTGCATTCTATTCCGGAGCGTAGTAAAAAGGATATCCGAATCTCATCCGGACAGCACAATATCATTGGCTTGGATTTGGCACGCGGAACCTTAAAGCTTCAGCATCAACAAAGAGGAGGATCAGAGTTGATGGCTTTGGTCTATGAAAAAGGAAGTACCAAGCCTTTGCATGTTCAGGAATTCAATAGCGCTGTGGAGTACCTGGAAGGAAAATACGATTTAGAAATACTCAGCCTCCCGCGGATTCATCTTAAAGATGTTGAAATAGAGGCGGGTAAATCCACAAATATTTCGGTTGCTCCTGCAGGTGTGGTGAACATTCAGAGCAGCTCCCCCAGCTTTGGCAGCATTTTAACCTTAAATGCTCAAGGCGGATGGGACTGGGTTTGTGACCTAAATTCACAGAAATCACGACAAAGCTTTAACCTGCAACCCGGAACCTACCGGGTGATATCCCGATCAAAATCTTCACAACAAAGTTTATACTCGGTCGCCGAAGAATTTACGGTGAACTCCGGGACCACTACCATTGTAAAACTCAACTAAGATGAAAAAGTACACTGACCAGGGAGCTAAAGATACCCGCTCAGGATTTGGAGCCGGCTTAAGCGAATTGGGTAAAACTAATCCCAATGTAGTTGCTCTTTGTGCCGACCTTACCGGCTCTCTAAAAATGGACGCCTTTGCCAAAGACCACCCCGAACGCTTCTTTCAGGTAGGAATTGCCGAGGCCAATATGATGGGGATTGCTGCTGGTATGACCATTGGAGGAAAGATTCCTTTTACCGGAACTTTCGCCAACTTTTCAACCGGACGGGTTTACGATCAAATTCGACAGTCCATTGCATATTCTGGTAAAAACGTAAAAATTTGCGCCAGCCATGCCGGGCTTACCCTAGGTGAGGATGGAGCGACCCACCAGATTCTAGAAGATATTGGTTTGATGAAAATGCTTCCCGGCATGACCGTAATCAACCCTTGTGATTATAACCAAACCAAAGCTGCCACCATCGCAATTGCGGAGCATGATGGCCCGGTATACCTACGTTTTGGTCGCCCCAAAGTGGCCAATTTTACCCCGGCTGATCAAAAGTTTGAGATAGGCAAAGCCTTATTCTTACAAGAGGGAAGTGATGTAACTATTGCCGCCACCGGACATTTGGTTTGGAAGGCCCTGGAAGCAGCTGAAATCTTGGAAGCTGAAGGTATTAGTGCAGAAGTAATCAACTTCCATACAATTAAGCCTTTGGACGAAGAAGCACTTTTGCGTTCTACGGCTAAAACCGGTGCTTTGGTATCAGCCGAAGAGCATCAAATGGCTGGCGGATTAGGCGAAAGCCTTTCAGCAGTATTGGTTCGCAATAGTCCATGTCCTCAAGAGTTTGTTGCCGTAAACGATAGCTTTGGGGAAAGTGGTACTCCCGAGCAATTACTCGAGAAATACGGTTTAAGCACACAAGCCATTTACGAAGCCGCTAAGCGCGCTATTAGCCGTAAATAGGCCTCTGAACGAAGTATTTAGGCCTTTGAGCGAAAGCTCTGAGTCTGCGATCGGAGCGCAATCTATATTTAAGGTCCAAAACGATTGCCATGAAAAAGACATTGCTTTTTGCGTGCTTAATGCTATTCAGCTCCGGGCTTTTTGCCCAGGAGGACACTAGCAATGCGCCAGTAGTAATGATCTCGGCCGATCCGGACTCTGCCTTTGCTCAAGCGCGGGATTTGGCCTTTAAAGGAGACTACCAAACTTCACGTAAAGTTTTGGACCTCCTCTTACTGGATGATCCCGGAAATTACCAATATCGCCTGTTTAAGGCCCGCACCTTTGTTTGGGACGGACGCCATCAAAACGCCCGGAATCTGATCCGCAATTTAATTGTTGAGGACACCAATGCCTATGCGATTTATGAATTGCGGGTACAGAACGAACGTTTTGCTAAACAGCATGCCCTGTGCATTTTGTACTGCGATGATGGAATTCGGCGCTTTCCCAAGAACAACGAATTCTTTTACGTAAGTAAAGTACAATCCCTCACTACCAGCAATGATTTGCGTGATGCCTTTGAGGCAGTAGAAGAAGCCTTGGAGAAATATCCGGATAATAATGAGCTCAAACAGCTCAAGACCTATTTACTTAATCAATTAATTGTAGATGGCCTCGCAATTGGCGGCACCATAGACTATTTCACCAAAACCTATAGACCCTGGTATTTTGGTTTTGTCCAGTACGGTCGTCAGACTAAAATTGGAGCCATTATCGGTCGACTAAATTATGGGGATCGAAACCAGAGCTTTACCTCCTTTGGTGTACAAGGGGAAGTAGATATTTACCCTCGTATCAGCCGAAATTCATACGGTTACATCAATATTGGCTACTCCCCTTCTCAGATTTTCCCCAGCTTCCGCTTTGGAATGGAATACTACAGTAAGATTGGGAAAAGTGATTTTGAAGGATCCTTAGGTTTTCGCTACCTCGACTTTCTATTAAATCAGGTGGTAATGTATACCGGTTCTATAGGTTATTACTGGGGCAGCGAATATGCCGCCTTCCGACCATTTATTATTGCGGATCAAAATGGCATTGGTACTACCTATAATTTCTTGTATCGAAAATTCTTTAGTGGTAAAGGCGATTTTCTGCAGCTTACCGCCGGTTACGGTTTAGTTCCGGATCAAAGAATCTTATCTGTAGCCAACAGCCTTACCGAGGAAGGCAATGTACGCCTGGACAACCAATACTTTGGAATCAGCTATCAAAAGCTGGCCAATCCTAAACTGTATACTCGTTTTGATCTAATCCTAACCCGCCAGGAAAGCTTTAGCGTTCAGGGTGATTATATGGGGATTATCACATTGGGATTAACCTTGGGATATAGAATTTAAAATAACCTAAAGACTATATCAGCCTTTAATGTATTTGGCTCAATTTTCAATATTCATTGTAAATAAAAACAAAAGAAATACTTTTGCGTTCTCTAATCATACTCTATTATAAAGTAGAAAATGCCATGGGATTCAAGTCTAGCAATTTAACACACCATGATTTAAGCTCAACACCAATTGAGAGTGTAGAAAAATCTCCACTTAAAAAGCTTATTGAAAATCTGGAGTGGCGAGATTTAAATAAAAGTGCAAAAAAGGACTTAGCCATTGGGGCCTATAAGAATCTATCATATTAATCATTGCTAAATGATATTTTTGAAGGGAAGACTAAAATCTTCCCTTTTTTTATGCCTGATATTTTCATTTTAAAACCAATTGGAAAGCAAAAGAAGCGAGACAATGACAATCTCTCTGATATTCACTTTCCATATGGTTTGGTTCAAGTTGAGCGCTTTTCCATCAATTTAATTGGCACCACGCTAAGCCATGCTCCTCGAAAGGTTATTAAAGGTTATGTAATTGAATTGCACCATTACCCTGGATTTGCAATGATCAAATACTATCCGAGAATGTGTAAAAATGATCCTAAGAAGTATCAGTTAAGGTCAAAAGAGCTTGGCTATCAGTTAAGTTACATTAGTCTTCGTTGCATATTAAAACAAAGTGCTTCATTAATTAAGATATATCTTGACGATAATCCGGACTCAATAATTGGATATGTTGGACAACCAGACAATTATGATGATCGTTCAAAAGTCGATGTCAGAACGGCTCAAAGAGCAAGAGTTTATAATCGGTATGTACTTTCCATGTTTCAAAGTCATAAATATGCCTTTCCAGAAGACAAGTTATTTCGAGATTTGAATTTGAATTTTATCAGAAAAGTTCACAAGCATGAGCGTCAATTAACAACTAAACAAAGAGTTAATTATCTAAATATGAAGACAAATCTCACTGCTCACGAAAAAGAGCTTTTTAACTTCATGACCTCTGCAACAAAAAAACAATATGAGTGAGAGATCAGTAATCTGGGGGTAAATGCTTATTTAAGATAGTACTTATCCTGACATTTTAAGTATTCAAAAACTCACTGCAGTATTTAAGATTGATTTACCCTTCCTCCTTTTTTCATAGAATGGCACAAAAAAAGCCCGCAGTAAAACTGCGGGCCTAAACAACCAAATCTAATTATAGAATATGCTTTTGTGCTTTCTTAGTTCAGTTTGCGTACAAAGTATACACCACCTTTTCGAGGATTAACTCCTGATCCGTCGGTACCCCCCACTGCTACGGCTAAATAATCTGAGAAGTATACAGATACGTCTTTTACATTAAAGCCAGCGATAAAGGCATTGGTAGGAGGTACGAATTGTCCCACTAAATCAAATGGATTAATTAATACACCGCCATTAAAACCATGGCCAGCAACAACTTTTAAACCGGCATCACCAGCTGCGGCATAAATAACACGAGCAGAAGGATCATGAGTTACTGCCAAGCAATAATTAACAGCATTGTTAATGTGTCCGGTAAACTGTCCGTATAAACCCTCCTGACCTAAGGCCAAAAGATATTCGGTACTGCTAACATTGCTACCCGAATAGGTATAAGGGATAAATGCCATTCCACCACGCTCCAAGGCCAAAGATGGAATTCCACCTCCAGTGATATAGTCGATGGTATAGCTCATGGCATTGGATACAGTTTGTGTGGTATTCATACCACGACGTACCTGTACTTTATCGTTCGCCGTGCGATCTAATAAAGCGTAATCCACATTGCTGGGACTGCTATTAAAGGGATCGGCTTCTACGAAAATACCATCGGTAATAGTCATAGACTCTGAAACGTTGGTCAAATTGTAATCCGTAACATATAAACCGCTGCGGGCATCATTAGTTACTGTACCTTGACCATTACCTGTAAGGATATAGTATTTTCCAGCAGAGGTAATAATGGCATTAGCCCCGTATCCTGGTAATGGCAATTCCTTATAAGTACCGTGTCCCTGGAATTCGTCGGTAATATAATTGTAAAGGATTTTACCTACCACGGCACCACGGTGACCGTTCAACAAATAGCCACTGGTTGAAGGGCTACGCTGACCTACGGCAAAAATCTCATAGTTCCCGGTTCCGGTATTACGATGTACTTCCGCTTCATGCCAATCCGTATCATCAAAATCAATACGAGAAGTGTACTGATAGGTACCATTAACCAATTTGTAAGCAGAAATAGAGCCGCCGTAGCGAGCATCTTCAAGGTGCCAGGTAACGAATACCATTTCACCATTGGCGGTTACAGAAGTAGCCTGGGCCAAATCTGAAGTACCAGTTACAATCCCTCCTGCTAATTCTTCGGTGTAGGCCAGGTTTGCCGGCGCTTCAGCGAAATTGGTATAGAGGTAGGATAAGTTTTGAGCGGCCTTACCACTAATGGTAAAAGACTCGTTCATAGAGCGTAATTGATTGCTAAGCGCAGAGCCAGAAAGCACATCAATCCGACTTTCGGCTGTTGGGTCCTGCAAGGAGCTTACATCGCGATTACAGCTGGCCAGAAAGGCTCCCGCTGCAAATAAATAGACTAATTTTTTCATTGCACAAATCTTGTTAACGGTATGTTTTCCCTACACAATACCCATTTTAAGCTGTCCAACGAAATTCCATATAAATCAAGACCTAAAGCCTAAAGCTTAGATAAGCTGAACTATAAATTCGATGTATAGATAAACGGTCGATTTTCTTCGATAAAGGGTATAAAAAAAAGGGATCGCATGGCGTCCCTTTTTCTGGTTTGTTCGAACCGCTAACATTATCTATTTATTTCGCTGCAAAAAGTAAACACCCGCATCCCCCGTTGCCAGGGCGATATTTCTTGAACGATATAAGGAGATTTCTTTGATGTAAAAAGTACTGGGTAAAACAGTTCCTGATAAGGTATCGGTGGGGGGCACAAAATTGCCAATGAGATCATATACTGAAAGATTGCCATCATTGGCCGCATATGCTCCCATGGCCACTACCCGTACTCCATCATTCGCATCAGCATAGTAAAGCACACCGAGGTCGGCATCAAACTCAGTAGCTAAACAGGGGCCAAAATTCACAGCCGTTCCAAAGCTGGAACCTATGGATGTGCCTGCACTAAATACTCCCTCATAACCCACAGCGATCATCAATGAATCCGTATTAGTGGCTCCTGCCCCAAATCCCTGAGCCCAGGTTAAGTCACCGCGTTCTCCGTCTATAGGTGTAATTGTAGGGCCTACCGAATTATCAGAATAATCACTTAGATTACTAAAATTGGTTTGATCACTGTTGTAATCGTAGCTTATTGAGGCCCGCTTTATTCGGTAATCCGAACCATTGCGATCCAAAGTATAAATGTGTGCACTGGAACTAATTCCCGGGTTTACTGATTGACTTAATGGATCTGTGATCAGCGCAATTCCATCGCCAATACTTAATTGATCTGCCTTTTCCACTAGAGACATACTACGATCAATCTGATACAATCCGCCATCCGAACCTCCGGCACCATCACCGGTAAGGATATAATAATGCGCAGCAGCGGCTACAATATCATTAGCCGAAGTTCCGGGTAAGGGCAATTCCTTTGCAGAGGGTTCCCAGAATTCATCGTTTATAAAGTCATAATCAATTCGGGTAACGACTGCCCCTCGATGCCCTGCCAGCAAATAGTTAGAAAGGTCGGGGTCTCTTTGCCCCACCATAAACACTTCATAATACCCACTTGCGCTATTCTCACTGGCACTAAGTTCGATGTAATCCGCTTCTGGGAAATCTACGCGATCAGTAAAAGTATAACGCCCTATACCACTCTGTTTGTAAGCACAAATTGCCCCACCATAAGCCGCGGAAGGAATATGCCAGGTCACAAAAACCATATCACGAATCGCGAAAATGGCGGTGGCAGATAAGGTAGTGGTACTCGCCCCGGATTGGAAAGTTACCGGCTCTGCATAAGCGCGATAAGAATATTCCAATTGACCGGATCCGGTTTTATTATTCAAGATGAAAGTATCATTCAAGGCCACCAATTGCCCTTGCAAATCACCAAAGCCGTAGCCATTCATTACTACATCATTGGGATCGGGTTCTGAGCCACCTTGACTTGAGTCTTCAGGAAGGTCGCGAGTACAGGCCGTAAACGCTAAGCCAAAGAGCAGTAAAACAGAGATTTTTTTAACATCTAACATCTTGGTAGCAATAGGATTACAAAGTAATGAATATCAAATTAAACTATCGATATATACTTTTGCTATATCAAAAAAAAGCCCCCTGTTTAGGAGGCTTTTCTCTATCTATTAAACGAATTAGTTCTTGTCGCGTTGCACGAAGAACACACCGCCATCCCCCGAGGCCAAAGCCAGGTTACGAGAATGATATACGGTAATATCTTTAATATTAAAAGGAATGGTTCCGCCGATACCACCCACTGTGCTAGGCGGTACGAAACGACCTACGATATCGTAAAGGTTTACTAATGGACCTGCGCTATTAGCATATTCGCCCATTGCTAATACCCACATACCTGATTCGCCCGCAGAGTAGTACATTACTCCTAAGCCCGAATCATAAGCTAAACCTGTACAAGCGCCTAAATCTACGGCACTGTGAATTCCGGCCGCTCCGGTTCCGGCTTCCCAAATACCATTGCTACCTACAGCGATAATCAAGGAGTCCATATCTGAACTTACACTGTTAGGACCTAATGCCCAAACTAAATCACCACGTTCGTAGTTAATTGGGAAAATGGTTCCAACAGAAGTACTGTGACTAGCGGAAAGAGATGAGAAGTTCGAAAGACCAGTATTGATATCAGCACTAAGACCTAAAAACTTGTGGATGTGATAATTGTTGGCACGACGATCTAATACCCAAAGGTCTGATACTGCGTTTCCTGGACCTGGTTTCACTGCTGTAGCTGGATTAATCGCCAAGGCAACACCATCGTGGATATTGTTAATGTCGGCTTTCTTCACATTGTTAAGGGTACGATCTACTTCGTATAAACCACCGCCATTGTTAGCGCCAACGCCGTTTCCGGTTAATACATAATAGTTACTGCTAGCTGCAATGATATCCGTAGCAGCATATCCTGGTAATGGCAATTCTAAGAAAGAGGGCTCAAAGAATTCATCATTGATATAATCGTAATCCACACGAGATACAGTTGCACCAAAGTGACCTGCCAGTAAATATTTAGAATTGTCTGGATCGCGTTGACCAGCAATAAACACTTCGATATTACCAGTACTGGTATTCTTGTGGGCCGACATTTTAAAGAAATCGTGATTTGGGAAATCTACACGATCCATAAAGGTGTACTGCCCAATTCCGGAAAGCTTATAAGCCGCTACAGAACCTCCATAAGGATTGGTATTGTTTAAGGGGCTACCTGCATTTCCATTGGTATGCCAGCAAACAAAAACCACGTCATCCACAGCGAAGATGGCTGCTGCTGCTAAGTCATCGCTATTAAAAGGAGTGTTATCCGCATCTACCGGCTTCGCATAACCGCGGTAAGTATAGTTCAATTGAGTACCGGAAGCTTTAGCGGAAATGCTAAAAGTTTCGTTCATGTCGGTTACACTTCCAGGCAGTTCACTACGCTTGTAATGTACTACACCTGCCGAAGTGCTGTCAACCGGGGCACTGGAACTTAAGTCCTCTCCACGGTTGCAAGCTACCACCAGGGCAGCCAGACTTAAAATAGTGGCAATTTTTTTCATTGTGATTGAATTGGGTAATAGTTCTACAAATGTAGAAATTAATACAACATAAAAATCAACAATTTTCTAAAAACACACACTATCAGACTAATAGAGTATAATTTAATGATGAGTTATCATTTTTTAAATCTGAATTAAAACTGTATCACTTTTTAAACAAAAAAAGCCCCTCAATGAGGGGCTTCTAAATAGTATCTAATAAGCTTTTAAAGCCTTAGAATTTATTGCGCTGCATGAAGTACACACCGGCATCGCCAGTGGCCATGGCTATATTACGTGACTGATATACAGTTAATTCTTTAACTAGGAAGGTACTGGGGAATGCACCACCGGTAGGAGGAACAAACTGACCAATAACATCGTAAGTGTTAATCAGGGCGCCACCATTAAATCCGGCCATTGCCAATACACTTACACCATCATCACCATCGGCATAGTAAAGTACATTTAAACCTTCGTCAAATTCGGTAGACAAGCAAGGACCTAAATCCTTCAAGTGATTCATACCTCCAACTCCGGATCCAGCGCTGTAAATACCATAGTATCCAAAGGAAGCAATCAGAGAATCTGCAGGGTTACTGCTACCCCATCCGGAGCGCTGAGCCCAGGTAAGATCACCTCTTTCGTAATTGATACCTCCTAATGCTCCGGTATTGTAATCACTTACGAAATTCAAATCAGAGGCCCAGGTAGTAATTCCACTAGGACCCGTATTATCAGTATGTAAGTAATGAATACGGAATTTTGAAGTACCCTGACGATCTAAAGCGTAGATGTATGAGTGGCTGGAGTTTGACCAGGTTCTATCAATTTCCAAAGCAATACCATCATTAATGGTAGAATTGAATTTCTTAACCTGCGCCAGGTTGCGGTCCATTTCGTAGATACCACCACCTGAACCACCATTACCATTACCGGTAATTACGTAGTAGTTAGAAGCACCAGCAACGATATCATTAGCTGATACACCTGGTAAAGGCAATTCGGTAACACCTGGCTCCCAGAATTCGTCGTTCAGATAATCATAATCTATACGTGTAACCACAGCACCATTGTGACCTGCTAATAAATAGCCGGAAGACTGCACATTACGTTGACCTACTGCAAACACTTCGTAATGACCAGAGCTAGTATTTTGATATACATAAAGCTCATGGTAGTCAGCATCGGTAAAGTCCACACGATCCATAAAGGTATACTGACCAATTCCGGTTTGCTTGTAAGCAGTGATAGAACCCCCAAGAGGTGAACTCGCACCTGCCGCCAAAGGACCATCCGTCATATGCCAGGTAACGAATACCATGTCATTCACAGAGAAAATAGCGGAAGCCGCCAAATTCAAAGGAACTTCTGGAGTTACAGCACCATTGTCGCCATCATGATCCCAGGTACCAAAGCTTACAGGCTCTGCATAGGCACGATAGGTATAATTTAATTGAACAGCAGCCTTCGAGGAAATATTGAAAGACTGGCTCATAGGAATCAATTGACCATCAAGATCCGATTGACTAAAGTGTACAGTATTGGTACTCTTTTGATCCGGACCATTGGTTAAATCGTCTCCTATTTCCCGATTACAGCTTGAAAGCACAGCTGCAGCGGCAAGAAATAGTGTAACTTTTTTCATCACTTACGTATTTGGGTAATAGAAATTTAGGCTCAAATATAGTATAATTTTCATATCACTTAAAATGGTCAATTATTTTTTCAACACTAATTTTCAGGTGTTTAAATCTAATTTTTTCAGGATTTAACTTGCTTTAACTAGCTGTTTTTAGAATTCCCACTTTTTACACCGTTAAACCTTTTGAGCTTTTGCAGACTCTAATTATCGAACTTTGAATTATGCAGGAGCCAGGAATCTGGAAAGAGCAATTACAGAAGCAGCAGTACCAAACTCTCTTTGGGAATATAGTAGAGGCTTATACTGAGCGCTTGTATTGGCATATACGCAGCATTCTTTTGCGTCATGACTGGTCCGATGATGTTTTACAAGAATGCTTCATTAAAGCCTGGAAAGCCCTGCCCTCCTTTCGTGGTGATGCCGCATTTTACACCTGGCTCTATCGCATCGCAACCAATGAAGCTTTGGCTCATCTTAAAAAGGAAAGACGCTTTCAATGGCAGGAAGGCGCATTAAACTACCACTTGAGTGCTGATCCCTATTTTGATGGCGATGAGGCCTTAAAAAGCTTGCTTGATGCTGTAGCAGAGCTACCGGATAAACAACAGACTGTGTTTAAACTGAAGTATTTTCAAAACTTGAGTTTTAAAGAAATGAGCGAGATGCTTAATACTTCGGTAGGCGCCCTTAAGGCTTCATTCCATCATGCCAAGGAAAAAGTAAAAGTTCAATTAAACCTTAATGAGTTTTAAGCGTCAAATAGTATGTCATGAAAGATCAAGGATTTAAAATACCGGAAGGCTACTTCGATGCCAAGAAGGACCAATTAAAGGCCCTTGCTCAAGACAGTAGCCCGGTGGCTAAAAACCCGAAAAGCAGGATTCTCTGGCCCAGCTTAGCAGCGGCAGCGGCAGTCCTCATTGCGGCGCTGTTTTTCATCCCCTTGCAAGTGAATCAAAATTCAGAGCTTAACTTTAGTGATTTGCAAGAACAAGAAGTTATTGACTTCCTAAACCAGGATCCATACGGAGTATACCCTGAAAGCTTTATTGAGCTACCCGATGATGAAGCCGCGGAAGGATTAGATAATCTGGATACCGATCTCATCGAATCCTACCTTAATGAACACAGCACTGAATACCTTTAATCATGAAAAATATAATCTTTCTCAGCAGCCTTCTCCTCTTCGGTTTTCTGGCTCAGGCCCAACCCGAAGACTTTAAAAAGGTAGAAGCCTACAAGACGAAATTTATAACTGAAGAACTGGATCTTAGTCCTGAAGAGGCACAAAAATTTTGGCCGGTTTACAATGAGTACAATAAAAAGCTCCATGAACTTCATCAAAAGCGTATGGAAGGCATGAGTCGCAGGGAAGTACGTGATAAATGGGATGACCTGGACGATGCTACTCTGGAGAAAATTGCTTTGGAAGAGCTTCAAAACCAGAAGAAAATAGCAGAGCTTAAATTGGAATACTACGATAAGTTTAAAGCCGCTTTGGGCACTCGTAAAGCTGCCACCTTTTATCGCATCGAAATTGAATTCCACCGACACCTTATGGAGACTTTAGGACGGAGACGCGGGCGACCTTGATTTTTTTCACATTTTTTACTTTCGATTTCACGACATTGCTTACATTTGCCGACCCTTAGCAAAGGGCTATAAACGGTGGCTATAGCTCAGTTGGTTAGAGCGCTGGATTGTGGTTCCAGAGGTCGTGGGTTCGAACCCCATTAGCCACCCATACCGCGGCAAGTGTCTGTTTTACAATTCCTTTCTAATGGCAGGGACAGTAAAACGGACATTCTCCGCCGCGAAACTCTACGACGCCGACGGCGATCCCTCTAAAAAATGGTTTGTTTATTACTCCTTCTTGCACCCTGACACGGGTAGAATGAAGAGATTTAAGATTTACGGGGGGCTCAATTACGAAAAGGATAAAAAAAAGCGCCGCCGAATCGGTCGCGAAATGGTCGAGGAGACAAACAGGCTTTTACACTCTGGTTTTGATCCATTCAAAGGAAAGTGTGAGACAATAGGCTTAACCGTTCGGGACAACGTGGACCAATATATTAGACTTCATCGTAATAGTTGGCGAAAAGGAACCATTCTTTCAAAGAGTTCAATCCTTTCAATTTTCTGTAGATTCCTAGACCGAACTTCTAGGGGGAATATTACAATTGACAAAGTTTCTAATTCAATAATTGTTGAGTACCTGGACGAAGAACTTTCGAAAGGGTGTTCAGACGTTACCTATAATACTAAGTTAATTGCTATAAAAGGCCTGTTTACCTGGGCTATAAAAAAGAACCTCGCTCAATTTAACCCGTGCGATGGTCTATACTGCCGACGCGTTGTTTCATCCACCAGGGGACGGATAATTTCGAAGTCTGAATTAAAGAAAGTTAAAAACATAGCAATATCCGAAAACCCGAGATTCTGGAATTTTATCCTTGTGATTTATTATTGCTTCATAAGGCCAAAGGAAATACTATCTTTAAAAATATCTGACTTTGATCTTCAAAACCAAGTGATAACGGTTCGTTCTGAAGAGTCGAAAAATAAGAGAACTCAATCGGTTTCAATACCTAACTTTTTAGTAGACAGGTTCCAATATCTCAAAAACTACCCTTCTGAATATTTCGTTTTTGGTCTTGGTTTTGCTCCTGCCCAGAATCGACAGGGAAAGAACAACCCTTCAAGACTTTGGAAATCGTTAGTAAAAGAACAGCTTTCTATTCCTTCCGATCTGTATAGCGTTAAGCATCGCGGCGCGGTTGACGCTTTAAACGACGGCCTGGATATTAGAGCACTACAAAGGCAACTTAGACACTCGTCGCTAGATCAAACAGAAGTTTACTTGTCAGACCTAACGGGATACAGTCTTTCGAAGTTTCAAAACAGGACTGAAGAGTTCTAATAAAAAAGGGGGCATACATTAATGCCCCCTTTCATTTATCCACTATCCGACTTTTAGAACAGCTTTGATTTGATCCATAGAATAAAAAATACCGCAAACAGAATCCAACCCGAAAAGGAAACTAGGATAGACTTAAAGCTAGTCTTAACCTTTTCCGATTTCTCTTTCTGAATTTTCAGCGATTCAATCTCTATTTGTAGACTATCGGATTTTGAAATTAAGCTATCATTCTGGATTCGTAACACCTTCTTTTCTGAAGTGATTCTATTTACTTGCTCTTCGCACCTGCACTTTACACGGAGAATTCCAGCCGTATCGGTTTCAATATTCGCGTTTGCTGTCGAAATTCGTATTCCCGAACGAATATTCCCAAGAGAATCACAAAGGTTTGAAACTTCCAATTCGGTAAGCGTTTCGGGCCTTATAATTATAGTGTCGTGAATTACAACCGTGTCACTAATGGAACTTTGAGCCGAACGGAAAGACTCGGAAGAACTTAGTTCCTTGTAGTTGTTAGACTCGATTTCTGTCGACTTATTGGTTTTCGTTACCGAACAGGCCGAAATAAAAAGAAGCGCGCTTAAAACGGCTAAAAATCTAATTTTCATCTTTTGGCTTTTTACTCTTGTTAATTGCGTCGAAGAAAGTTTCACCCGCCTTAGTTTGCTTTAAAATCTCCTTTATGAAATCCCAGATATTTATCGAAAAAATCCTGTTGAAATTCTCGAAAATGCTTCTTAGCTCTGTAATCGCTATAAATCCCGATACAAGCTTAAGCCAAGGAAGTGACGACGTTATTTTCGTCTCAACTATGTGAGCGGCTATAATTGTAAGTGTATAAAACAGAAACTTATTGACGGTGTTACGCATCTTACGCGAACTAACAGCCTCCTTGCTCTTCATCGCGGCTCCTACACCTGTCGCGAAGTCTATCAATACCAAAACGATAACGGCGCCCATAACGTCGTAAATCGGTGATAAAATAGCAAGGAACCAAACCAAAACTTTAACACCGAAGGCGCTAAGGCTTTCAGGCTGTTCCCAAGGGAAAATTTCCTTCATCATTAGTCGATTAAATTGAAATACTCCGTCTTCGCGTCAAAGCTTGGGCAGTCCTTTAACCACTCATTTTTTGAGATTTTACCGTCCCCATTTTTATCGGGACTTAAATCCCTGTGTCCTACCACTTGGACCACTGGCGAAATTTCAATTTCGGGGTGATCCTTTAATCCTATCAACTTCTTAAGAATGATTTTAAGCGCCGTCTTTTGGGCTTGGGTTCGCGTATCCTTAGGAACCCCGTTTTCATCCAGCCCACCCGAATAGCAAATACCAATTGATCGACGGTTAAACCCTTTTACGTGGGCGCCAGAACGACGAATCGGCCTTCCCTCTTCTATAGTTCCGTCATGTTTAATAAAATAATGATAGCCGATATCGGACCACCCGCGGCCGTTTTGGCTCTTGGGTAGTGTGTGCCATCGGCGAACTTCTTCGGCGTCCAAGGTGCGGCTTAATTCGGGTTTTGTGGCGCTACAATGCACTACAATAAGGTCGACTTTGCGTTTCATAGTTGGATTTTTTTAGCTTTTTTCCAGAATTGGCTTAGATCTATACCGAAACCAGAAGCCAAAGCCTGAATCGTCGGCGTAGTTCGGTCCCAGTACGTTGAATATTCCCAGAATATTCGAAGCTCAGTATTAGAACTTTGCTCAATGTGATTGGATATATCAGAAAGCAATCCGTCGCGGTCAAGTTGCGCGCGACCCTGGGCGGGCGTTATACGGTTGGCCTCTTCCTGTTCAGGTGTGAATTTGATTACATAATCATCGGTTGAAGGGCGATAGGTTGCACTTTCATACTCCAAACCTTGTGGTATATCGGCCTGTTTCAGCCCGTTGTCAATTTTGCTTTGTACGATCATTGGAGCGGGTATTTTGATAGATTAATACTTTGTAGAACACCCTCAAAACAGATGTAAGTGATTTCCCCAGGTAAAAAGGCCGTTGGATTCGGTGGGATAAAGTTTGTCAGCAAATTCAGGAAAGCCACACCTACCGCATTACTTTGCGCGCTGTAGGTCACTTGAATCCTAAATAAGGCCCGTAAAAAGGTGGCCCCTAAAGATGCCTCCAAAAGGTTCGTTACAACCCCCGCAACGGATTGGTCAACATAAATGGTAGACGATGAGAAAGCGACACGATACCAGTTGTTAGTATCCTTATACAATGTAATCCCATAGCGGTTGCTCGAACTATTTGGAGAGGTAACAAACTCACAGTAAAATGACTGACGTAAGGCAGGCGAGGAAGTTTGTAAAATATCAGCAGCGCTAAAACCTACACCGTGGCCGCCTGACGTAGTCAACCAGTTTCGATTGGCAGACGGCTGTATAGTAGCTGTCGCCCCGTCGATTAGGTAATAGGGTACATTATTAGGCGTTAAAGTTACACCGCTAACTACATCAATATTTGTTGTCGGTTCGCGCTGGAAATTATCCCATAGAGTAAGAAGGCCCAAAGGTCCTCGATATGGCGAGTTTCGCATTTTGTGAACGTCCTGAAACCCGTTAATAAAGGTATCAGCCGCGTTTGCTTCGCTTGTGGCCGCGTTGGCCTCACTGGTAGCCGCGTTTGTAGCGCTGGTTTCAGCTTCACCCTTATAAATCAACGCCTGATCTCTGGCTCCTTCAGCATCATTCTTATAGATCAAAGCCTGATCTCTGGCATCTTCGGTTAAACCCTGTGCAGTTTCAGAGCCAGTTTTAGCAGTTTCAGACTCATTCTTATAGATCAAAGCCTGATCCCTTGCTTCTTCAGCTAAACCCTGTGCAGTTTCAGAGCCAGTTTTAGCAGTTTCAGACTCATTCTTATAGATCAAAGCCTGATCCCTTGCTTCTTCGGTTAAACCCTGTGCAGTTTCAGAGCCAGTTTTAGCAGTTTCAGACTCATTCTTATAGATCAAAGCCTGATCCCTTGCTTCTTCAGCTAAACCCTGTGCAGTTTCAGAGCCAGTTTTAGCAGTTTCAGACTCATTCTTATAGATCAAAGCCTGATCCCTTGCATCTTCAGACAATACTTGGGCCGCCTCCGAATCCTCCTGAGCATCTACCGCGATATTTTTAGCGGTTTCAGCTTCTAATTTTGCCGTCTGAGCCGCAACCTTAGCCGCGATCGCTTCAGCCATTGCGTTTACCTCGTCTTTAGCCTCAAGGACTACTTCGCCGTCAATTATTTTCTTCTCGATTATCATCTTAAACGATTTTGAATTCGCCTTTAAACCAAGTTTCTACGGTTCCGTCCAAAAACACCAGTTTTAATTCCCAGAAATACAGGCCTTCAGAAAAATATTTGAGATCCTGGGAAAGGATTTGAAAGGAAATTCTACCTAACTCAGGAACTGAGATATTTCCCTGGTCTAATGACTTCCGAACAATCTCAGAACTTGAATCGTTCTTTGAAGCTTTAATCTTCACCTGTAAATCAGACAAAAGACTAGAAATATCAAGAGGGACTTCGTTTACATCTCTAAGTAAATAGGTAAATGCGCGCGAATCACCCTTTTCAATCTGAACGTTTACTGTTGCTGGATTCATCGGTAAGCTATTACTCTATAAGTTCCCGAAGGAAAGTTCGAAGGAAGGTTAAACGTCGATTCGCTTTTTGACATGGTGGCCCGATATCGAACAGCGTAATCCGTTCCGTCTGGTCCAATTACTTGACACCTTAAAATTGCCACGTCTGAAATATCAGTCAACACGGTAAGCTCTGGACCTTCAACGACCGCGACGTCTTCAATTACTACCCTTTGAAGTCCCTGAAAGAATAGCTTGTCGAATATTTCGACTATGCCTTTATTCTTTATATCAGCGACGGTGAAACCTTTGGTCCACCCTCCCAAACCTTCAGGGGCTTGGTCAGTATCCGAAAGAGTAGTTTCGTAGTAGTCGTTCGATAATAAAGCACTCAAAACCTCCCTTAACTCTGAGGCTGTTACATTAGATTCATTCGCTACATTCGTCGCAATTAAGTTTTCAATCGCCCCCTTTGTCATATCGCTGAAATTTTAAACTTTCGGCCCGATTTAGGCTTCTTAGTTAGCTCCACGTATTGAACACCGTCAAACTTATAACCTGCCGCATCTAAAGCCAGGAAAAGACGGGTTTCATAAACGTTTAAATCGCTTTGAGCTTGTCGGATCATCGCGGACCGATCTCTTTCGTCTGCTGGCTGGAATGTTCCGCGCGGATCGCTAGGTTTAATTAGTCCCGAAGGACTTAAATCCCTCCCGAAGGAAGTAAGCATCCTAATGAATACATGATACGCCAAGAAGGGCGCCACCTTTTCGGCTTTAAATTCTGCTAGCTCTGGTCGCGCTTCGTTATCTATAGGACCCAATAAATCCGAAAACATGATCGGATCTATCTTAGGTTCTAAATCAAAGGTTTGCGCCGATTTTATCAACGGTTCAATTGTTTGGCCGTCGATCGACTTCGGAACATTGGCGAACTTTTGAACCTCCTGAATTCCTATTATGCTGCCCATTATTCTACTGAATTACTTTGTTCGGTGGTTGGAAGCGTTATTTCATAAAGCTTTGCGATCTCCTCTTTAGAAAGAAGGCTCAAAAGCTCCGCAGGAATAAATTTGAACAGGTTTAGAGAAGATATATCGAACTTTAAGTTCTTGAATTTTGAGTCCTTCGTAACAGCTTCAAGCGCCCGCGTAATCATTCGCTGTCGCTTGTTAATTGTCAAAAGGAATAATTCTATTTGATTTTCTAATTCTTGAAGATCCCCAAGTTTACCAGCGCTTGAAAAGCCAACAATTACAGGCGGAACGTTCATAACTCGACAGACCTTAAGCGAAACCCTCTCTGTTGCCTTGTCGGTAGCATTCAATATTGATTTACCGTCTAACAAATGAACCTTTGGTTCGACTTCCCCTTCCACGGTTTCCAGGTGCATTATTTGCGCGCCGTCTTCGCCTTGGAATCTCTTCAGGGTTTCGTTGAAATAATCTTTGTCGGTTTTTTCGTCTTCGTCCTCTGTCTCGTCGTCAATCTCACCCGTTACAATAACGACCTGCGGGCGCCAGCCTCGGCGGATATTTCTGTTTTCTAAGACAGAAAGAGCCGCGTCGCTCTCAATATCTTCTAATCCTCCAATGAATTCAGGGATTGGAAGTTTATCCCCGTTAGGTAACAAACACTTTTGAATCGGATAATATAATTCGCCTACTTGTTTTCGATACGCCTCTTTTTGCCTTGTGATTGATTTAATTCGGTCCGTGGGCCTGTCGTTAGGGTCAAACTCAGAAACTATAATATCGTCTTTCTTACGTCTCTTATTTGTACCGAAATCCTTGTTAATTATGAACTTTCCGTTTGAAATGGGTCGAATATGCCCTACGGGAACACTTTCGATACTAACAGTTTCGCCGAATTCGTTGTACTTTACAAGTATCGGAACCCCTGGGAAAAAAGAAGCCGTATTAGCTAAATCGACTAAAAGATCTTCGAAAGTTTGCTTCTTATTGGCCTTTTCGTTGTTCGTCTTGTCGTCGACAAAACCTTTGGCCTGAATAAATGAATTTATACGCCCAATACAGGAAGAAGCCGTTCCAGATGAATAAACGGTTTCAACCACCTTATTAGGAAGGTCGTCTTTTTGGCCGAAACTTAAAGTGTCCTGGCGCTCCTCAATCACAGGGACGAGGTTTACCAGGACCTTATAAGCTTTGCCTAAAGTGGAACGAACTCTTCTTCTACTTTTAGACATATTGTTCGGGAATAGAAATTATTCTTCTTCCTCTTCGTCGCCTTCATCGGCTCCCGCGTCGCCAGGGTTGGCCTTTTCTAATTCCGCCAACTCTTCACGACGTTTCTTAATAGCCTTAAGAACGGTCGAAGCGGTTTCGTTCTCCTCTAAATGGTCCAGTTCTTCGGTAGATTCGGCCTCTTTGGCAATTTTAGCGCGTTCCTTTGCGTTTGGCCCTTTCTCCTGATCCTTGGAGTCGATAGGATCTTCGTTTAACTCGAAATTATGTGCGTATCGCTTTCCGAAGCTTTTAAGTAGCTGTTCGACGGTTTCGTCTTTGAAGTTTTCCTTTGAAAGGTTAATCCTTAAAGCAGGAATTACGATTCGGGTATCTTCAAACCCTTTTGCAAAACGATACTTGTTTTTCTTAGCCATTTTAAAAGTCTTTTATTGTGGATAGATTTAACTGAATAAGGGCCCATAGGAAAAACCTACGGACCCGAAAAAATTTACGCCGCTTCTGTTGTAAGGGTCGTTTCTAAGGTGGTCTTAGTTGTGTCGAAGTCGGTTAGATTTAAAAGGATCTCAATATTTGGAACCTCTCCCGACAAGGTGATTTGATAAGCATTATCGTCGGTCATTCCTGCGGCCTGTGGACGGTTGAACGCGGTCGGGTTCAATCCGTAATTGTCCAGTTCTCCGTCTTTAGAAATGCCGTAGACCTCAAATGTTTTGTTATTCGATTCCACTATAACGAACATATCTTTAGAATCGACTAGTTCGTCAATAGAGTTTAATTCGGCGGCACTTTTAGCGAAAAGGGCTAAATTAACTACGTGATTTCTAAGGTTTAAAATATCACTAAAGTTACCATCGAGGCCCGCGCTATTTCTGCCCTTATATCCTGAATACTTGAAGAGCTTTTTACCATTTTTCATGGTTAAGGCGGTGATCTCATTACCAGTACCAAAAGTGATACTTTCAATTTCGTCGATGAAACCGATATAAACCTTTTTACCGAAGCCTCCACGCTTTGAAAGCGCGTCGCACGATGGGTTAAGGTCGCCAGTTATTTTAATGCACATAGAATAAAGATTTAATGCGTAATTCGGTGAAAAGAAAGAAAGGGGGTAATTCCCCCTTCTTTAGTCGCGGCGCGAATTATACGGGCCGTGCCCAATAAATTTCGTTGAAGAACTTGGCGTTAATATCGGACTTCATAGAAGCCTTATATCGAACCACATCGTCGATCGTTGCTTCACCCAAATGTTTCATTCGGATTTTCTCCGCGTCGTCCGTACCATCAAGCCCTAAGAATACGTTTCCAGCATTCCAGGCCGCAATACTGTTAGCGGGGAAATAAGGAAGCTTTTCAAGTCCAAAGCTTAAGAAGTCCAGTTCGCGATCTCCTACAGTAAACATTCCTGCCCCGTCCGCCTTCATTGCTAAGGCTAATTTGTAACTATCCGCTACATGATCGGGAACAATAAGTTTAAAATCGGATTGGTTTCGAACTGCTCTTGGAGTACGTCGGTAAATGTGGCTTAAAACCTGAACGACGTTAGTTTCATTAATAGAAACCGCGGTTCCAGTTGTCGCGGCGGTAACTCCCGTTATATCCACGCTAACCCCTTCTTCGGTTTCAAGCTTGAACTTCGTGTCTGCTGTTTTAATAACTACAAACGACTGCCCATTTAAAGAAACGCCGTTATATTGTTGGTTTCCATCAAGGCCAACAAGCGTAACCATATCACCAGTATTAAAACCGTGAGCGGTGGACGTGGTAACTTCATCGTCCGCGGTACTGATTCCCGCAACAGCTACACCCGCCAAACTGTTAAGGCTTGCTTTTCGAGTGTCGGCGGAATTCTCCATCTTGTAGACGATTCCGTTATAATCAGCGTCGAACGCAACCACGGCTTGAGTAACGCCAGCTTTACCGTTAATATAAAGCTCTTCGTTCGCGTTCCCGATTCGCTCAGCCATTCGGTTTAAAAGGACCTCGTTTAAGTTTGCGGGCGGAACGTAATCTTCCGCGGCCCCTGGCTTAATTTGAGCGGCATCCCAAGACTTAACTAAGTCTAAGAAGTCGATTTCTTTCATTACTTCATACCCTACAGGGTCCAGGTATGTTTCGGCGAACTCTACGTTCAAAGCGTCGTCAACAAACTTCGCGCTTCGATTCTGGAACTTAATATTAACGTCCAGATCTCGGATAACTTCGCGCTTTTTGATCCCGTACTTTACAGTAACTAGACCACGATCGGCAATTCCCCCCTTTGGTAAAAGCAAAGGAAGATAGATTTCGGGGTCCACATTCCCCGCGTAGGTGTTATCGGTAAAAGTTGGTTTGCTCATTTTTAAATATTTAAGCGGGGTTTATTATTTTACTTCTGATTTTTGGCGAATATGGGCAGCGATAGCGCCAGCGATTCCCAATTTTTTAGCCTTAGGATCTTTTCGGCTTTCGACCTCTTCCTCCTCTTCTTCGTCTTCAAAAGCGATCTTATTCTCCATTTCAGTAAACTTGTTTTGAAGTTCCTTGAACTTTGAAACAGCGGCTTCTAGGTTCCCGATTTTAGTCTTCTGGTCTTTAACAGTTCCTTCCTTCTCGGCTAATTGATCCTTCAGTCGTTGAATTTCCTGTCGGGCCTGTTCGAGTTCGTTTTCTTCGCTTGCTTCCGATACGGCGGTGATAACCCCATCAGCAGAAACCGAAATAGTCCTACCGTCTTCCAGAACGTGATCGCCTTCTGGCGCCATTTCTTCGGAAGCCGTTCCGTCCTCGTTTGCGATGTAGGCCGTTTGGCCCTCAATACCTCCGTCTTCAGTCTCTTCCACATAAATAGAAGGACCCTCGACAACCTGAAGAACAACGTTTTTAACGGTTGGCTTCGGCTTAATCAGGTTCGTAATGTCTTGGAACCCTTGACGCATTTCGTCTAAGAAGTTCTTGAAACCTGTTTTCTCTCCTGGTTTGCTCATTTCTAGTTTATTGATAATCAAATCGGTAAATAGAAGCGCCTTAGTAGATTTCGACTTACCTTCTCGCTCTTCCAAGCGACCAGTCGCAAAACCCAATTCGATAGCGCGATCTATAGACATGAATTTTTCGTTAGCCATTTCATCAGTTAGTTCTTGACGCTTGTCGTCGCCTAACTTTTCAACGAAAAAGTCTAAGATTTTGCCGTCCGCTTCTTTCACGCTTTGAAGCATTTCTTCCAGTTCGTCGGCGGTCCATTGTTTACCCCAAAAAGCTGACTCGTCAAATCTGGCGTTGTGGATCATAAAGTCCGCGTTCGCGGTTAGATAGCGTTCGTCGCCAGCTAGAAAAACTACTGTCGCAATGGAACAGGCGGCCGTACATTCGAAAATGACCTTCTTCCCAGAGGTGGTAAGCAAATCGTAAATCTTAAACCCCTCAGACACAGACCCGCCGTAAGAATCGAGATATATCTCTATCTCGTCGGCTTCTTTATTGTCGTCCAAGAATTCCCGAACCATTTCCGCGGAAACATTAACGTCCTCGATACCCCAAGCCTCTAACCAGGGATCTTTCGGCGCTATATATCCAGAAAGTGAAAGTTTTGGTCTGTCCATATCGCAAATATGGACTTGATTTATAAGTTTAACGTATATTTGTTGGCGTTACGACGGAAATAAATATTCGGCTAATGGGCAACTTTGCGAACATTCACGTTCAAATACCTGAAGAGACTAACAAGGAATTTGAAAAAGCCTTGAACGACTACGGAGTTAATAAATCCACCGTCTTAAGAATGCTTATAAGAGACTGGTCTAAAGGTCATATTCGAAATAAACACAATTCTTCGCCGTTCGACACTTAACGTTTGCTTAATATAAGCAAAAAGAATATTTTAGTGATACTTAACTTTTATCTGCATCATGAAGAACCAGAGACCTAACGTTTCCGCAAGCGCAAACCGAAAATTTAGAATCGTAAAATCAAAAGGAAAAATCACTTGGATACAGTTCGATAACGACGATTTTCTAACACCAGTTTCAAGCGATTCAATTACTAGAACTAAACCTTCCTAAGGAAAACTTTCGACTTGTCTTGTGTCTCTCTAATTGTTGAACCTGCGCCCTTTAAAGGCGCATTTTTTATTTTAAGACTGTATTCCTTCCTGGCTTTCATCGACTTTCTTTTCGCGGATCGCTCAAGTCGAACCCGATACCAGATAATAGCAATTAAGAACCACGCGAAAACAAACACTTTAACCCAATTCAGAAAACTTTGTAAGAACTGCCCTCCTATCGCTATACTTCTCCAAGTCGGTTAATTTCGTAACGATTTGAATCCGTTCGATAGAATCAGCTAATTCGGTTTGCAATTTACGACTTTCAATTCTTTCCTGAACTTGAGAAGACGCGGCCCGCGTAACCAGTCCGCCGTCCCTTAGTACGGACCGACTGCCTTTAAAGAATGACACACCGCCGCCCAACTCATTAACAGAAGACAGACCCTTAAGCATTGGCGCAGATCGTTTGTTTACGACGGCCAGAACTTCCCCTCGCTCAGCTTCAAAGGTGGTTCCGTCTTCTCCAAAAAACTTAGTTCCGCCTTGACTATGTGGTCGGCCACCTATTTCAATTAGCCCGCCGTCTTCGAATTTAGTCGCTTGCTCTCGGATCTTATCCACATTAATCAAACCCTGAACAACCGCAAGCGAAGCCGCTATCGCCCCCAATGGCGGCGGGTATGTTGAAAGGGCCATATTCGCGGCGCTATATGTGTCGATAATGGCCTGGGTAGCTCTAATAGCCTGATAAGCGGCTGTGTGTTCTTCGAATAACCCTTGTATCTGGTTTAAGCTTTGGCGGAACCCAGCCGCTTCGCCTTTTTGAATCTGTTCCTTTTGCTTTGCCTCCGCTTCTCTAATTTTAATTCGCTCGCTGGCAATACTTGACTCAAGCTTCAAAGTATCCTGACCGTAAAACCTCAAAGCTTCAGATTGAGCCATTAAAGAAGCTAGGTTTAAATCCTGCAATTCCTCTTCGTATTCCTCACGACTTAAAATTCCGTTCGCGTATCGCTCCTGTACAGATAGGGCTTGCCTATCAAATTCTGCCTGAATCCCTTCCGCCGCAACCTTAGCCGCTGTTTCTTGCGCCTTAAGTTCCTCTTCAGCTCTTTTCTTAGCTTCCGCCGCTGCCTGCTTGGCGTTTCGCTCGATTTCCTTGTCTATCCTGGTTAGCTCTCTTTGAACTTGTCTCGCTTGATTAAGTCTCGCGGCCTCTAACCTTGAAATCTCAGCTTTCGCCGCCGCTTCCGCGTCTAAGTTTTCCTTGTTGCTCCTCGCGAAAGTGTTTTCCATCGCGATGGCATCCGCTCTTAATGTGGCAACCTCTTTTTCGCGGTCGATCAAAGTGTCCTGAAGATCCCTAGCTTCTATTAAAAAGCCGCGTCGTTCTTCTGCTGTGTATCTATCCTCTTCCCTGGACTTAAGTCTTAATTCAGCTATATCCGCTTCCAGCTTAGCCCTATCGACTAATAGTTCCCTCTCGATTTTATCAGCCTTAGCCCTTGCGTCGGCCACATCAGCAGCGGCGGCCGCTTCCTTTATGTTTTGATCTACAAAATCTGAAACCGCTTGAACAGCTTTTTCCGTTGACTCAGTAACCGAATCGACACCTAAGGCAATCTTTCCGACTGCGTCTAAGGCTACTTTTCCAGCTTTGGAAAATTCACCTTGAAATACAAGTTCGATCGCTTCACCCAACGACGGGAAGAGGCCTAAAAGGCCCTCGATCCTAGTGTTAATATTATCCTTTATGAGGTTCCCGAAACTCTTAATCGCCTCTTGAGGGTCTTCGAAAATTGAGATAATAAACTCGCCAGCGTCGGCGATTAGGTCCCTGAAATTTCCTAAAATGGCGTTTGATACCCCAACGATTTTATTCCACTTGTTTTGGCCCTCCTCACTATCTGAAAAAGCTGCCTTAACAGTTTGAAGTATTCCAGCGATGGCAGCAAGCGTAAGCCCCAAGGGGGTAGCGATAAAAGCCTTCGCGGAAACTATCAAGCTTTTCAATCCTGAGACAGCGCCAGGAACGGCGTTTCCGAAAATGGAAGTCCCCGCCGCCGCGGCTTCAATATCTTCCTGGTAATTCCCGACGTTTCGGCTCGTATTCCCGACAGACCCTTCCAATCCCTTGAGCTCGTCGCTTGTGGCTTTTATTGAAGCCTGAAGGTCTTTTCCTGTCTGTGTGTTTTCCCTCTCCTCCTCAGAAAGTGCGTTATATTGCGCCGTAAGTACCGAAAGCGTTGCGCGTTGCTGTTCAATAGAACCAGTATTCGATTGAAGTATTCGATTCTGGTCAATAATTGACTTCTCGTATTTCCTTACCTCAGTATTAAGAAGCTTTATTTGAATAGCGTTATCGCTAAACTGGTCGGAACCCTCCTTCCCTTCTTTTTTAAGGGCCTTTTGTTCCTCCTTCAGTTCAGCTAACCTGGCCCTAAGCTTGCTAACTTCCTGAATCGCTTGATCCGAATTAAAGTCAACTTCTAAAACAACCGCTTGCGACATATCAAATTTTTAATAATGTTAATCGGGTACTTTCACGGCTACCGAATTTGTACTGGTTCACCTTTTGAATAATGAAAACCGCCCCGAAATGCGAAACGTAAATCGGTCGGGTTAAATCGAGGTTTAAAATATCTTCGGTTGTAAGTACAAAATCAGCCTGAACGACCTTAATCTCCTGAATCACGTCGATAAATTCGTCCCAGTATTCGGCTAAGATCTCGTCAAACGTTAATCCTGAAACAGACAAAACAGCCGCTTGATCGTAGTTAGCGTATAAGCTCGGATATTGAAAAGGAGCTAAAACCAGGTTTTCGTCGCTTAACCTTGCTCGGCAAATTATAGGCGGAATTTCTTCAGGCTCTTCGTTTGGATCTGGATATAAAAGTATCTTTGGAAGAACCCTTTCGCCGTTAAACGAGTCCACAACCCCAAACAACTGAAAGGGACAGGAATATATTTCTTCTTCTTTAGGAAGTAGTTCCGAATCAATCTCAAATACTCCTCTTCGGTTGTTTTCCGTTTCCGCTTCGCTGCCCTCTGGCCTAGTGATTGTATTTACTTGCCCGTAGTTTTTCAGAGTTAGTGAAACGGGCGGAGTTTGTGACAGATCTATTTTACCCGACCAGTCCAAAGGGTCGTTTTTCCGATTAATTACTTCTTTAATCGAAATACAGTTAATCGTTTTGCCAACTGAATCGGGGCTAAATAATAGGGCGTATCTAAATGCTAGGAAATTTAATAATTCCGAGGCCTTTAAGTTCTTGATACAATCGGCAGCTTCAAAGTAATTATTAGCTGTTGAAATATCTGTTTCAACAACTGGCCAAGGCGAAATTTCGAAATAGGAATCTGCTGCAATGATATTTGCAGAACCAGAAGGAACCAGGAATTCGGGAAAGTAAATTTTATCAGCGTCGGTTCTCCATTGGTTTGAATCAGTCTCAAACTCAAATATCCCGTCGCCTTTTATTTTTCCTATATCCCTGGACGAATCCGAAGTATGACAGGTAAACCGAATCGGGAATGAAGGGTTAATTCCCACCGCGCCATCTACACGAACGCGGGCGGTGATTTTCCAACGAACATTTCTATTTCCTTCTCCTGAATTCAGGAATGAAGCAAAAGCATCACCAGCCGAATAACTAAAAGCCGAACCAATAGTCCCAGAATTTCCAACTTCCCAAGGTTCTGAAGAACCCGCCGCGAAATTGTTGCTAAAACGGACTCTGATCCGTCGGTTCTTGATATACGAATCATTCCTGGTAAATTCTCCTTTGGTAAACGGAAAACAAAGTTCTTCGTAGTCGTCGAAATCTTCAAGCCCCGAAAAGTTCCATCCGATTGAATTTTCAATAGCTTGAATAATAGGTTTGATCTGAATCGCAGGACGCCAGTCTTCAGTCTCTTGAAGGGCAACGTCTGTAAGTCCTTCGCTTGGTAAGTCCTGAAGCGCCTTAGTAAGTGTCTGACCAATCTCAGCAGAAGGATAAAAAAGGCCCGTATTTTGAAGTCTTCTTCCCGCGACGTGCGCCTGTGTGAAATCCCCCGCCCATATACTCGAAATCTCCAGGTCGTGAAGGTTCAGGTTGTTAATCAATGAAAAATACTCGCTATTGCCTTGCAAAATGGTTATAACGAAGTTTTCGCCCGCCTCCTCTAATATTGCCTTACCATAAAACAAAGGAAGCCCGTCTTCGCGAACTTCCGCTTCAGCTAACTTGTAAGCGTTCGAACTATTAACGGCCACGGTGTCGGCAAAATCGAATATCCCGCGATTTACATTAGTTGCTAATACTCGGAATTGATTTGAATATCCGCCCTTCGGCTTCACGAACTGCCCAAAGTCCGCAAGCTCAAAAGTAACCGCGACAGGGTCCCCTGTGTATCCGTCTAATTGATGGCCGTTTATATAGATCTCCACAATTAAAGGGTTTGAAGGTTCTTTTCCTTAGCGAAGTAGGCCACGAATTCAAACTGGTTTCTTGAAGGGACTAATCGGTCCTTCTTCCATGTGAAACGATTGGAAGGAATGAAAACTGGAATATCAAAAGCCCCTGTATTTTCATCAAAAGCAAATACAACAGGGGCAAACATTAAATCGCGAATAAACTCGCGGTCAAAGGCTCCTATAACACCAGAACGAACGTTTAGACCATCCCTGAAGCCTTTGGTCTCTGACTTCCTTTTCACTCTTTCAGAATCAATAAAATTCGTTTCGCTCTCGAAGTCCAGGAAGTATTCTTTATTGGTTTTGAATACGTAGGAAGAAAAACCGCCTTCACGGTTTAACCAGCTTAAGATTAAAGGTGTTTCGCAGGAATCCACGTTCCGAACCCTCGAAGACTCTATTACATTGAAAGTAGCAGTCGCGGCCGTTGCTCCGTTTTCCAGAATCTCAATTTCATAACTACCCGCCGCGGTGTCTGATACGTCGAAATCGTCCGCGCTAAATTCAAGGGGACTAAACGAACCGTCTGGGGATCCAAAAGGCGGATTTATAAGGAACCGATACTCGTTCGCGGCGCCACCGATAGCAGGGTCGTAAGACACGAAAGCAGGTAAGTTAAAAGTCACCGTTCCCGCAAGTGAGGCGGGTAGCTCGAAAGTGAAATAATACTTCGCGCCCGTCAAAATATCAAACGAACCAGAGTTCCCCACACGTCTAATACCTGGGTCAATCCGCAAGTTTTCGACGGCCTTATAGGTATTGTTCAAAAACGACACCTGACAAGGAAGAGCAAACCCTAAGTGATCTCTAAAAGTTATCGCTCCAAGTCTGTTAAAAGGTATTCTAAGGCCAGAATTAAAAGCGGTCAATGAACTAACCGCCGAATAAAATCCGTATCTGGTCGAAAACTGCGTAAAGGTGTTAACTCCGCCTTCGGTTTTCGTGTACCCAATTCGATAGGCTAGAGATAAGGAAGACGTTAAGCCCTGCGAAATATTGCTGCTTGGTGAATTATAGGAACGAATGAGAGGTCCAACGTCGAAGAAATATTCCCCCGTTATCGGGTTTGGGGAAACATCAAACGTCGCTAAAACCTTCGCTGGTTTTTCGGGAAACTGCGATTCCGAATTCGCGATCCATGCGTTTGAATAACCAGCCGTAACAGTGAACTTTATAGCCGTAGGGATCGCCCAACGAAGCGAAACAGATCCGTTAAAAAGAGAATAAAGCAAATCGGTTTTAAGGTAGTATGAACCGCCGCTTTCGCTGTACTCTGTCACGTAAACAGCTTTCCTATAAGTTCCCGACGATAAAAAAACCTTCCCGCCAGAATTTTGTATTTCGGTTTGATCCGATTGGCTAGTCTCGAATTTAAGATACCCCGAATCGTTTGAAAAAGACAAAGCAGTCGTTCCGAATTGCTCGAACCGATATTTTAGTCCGTTAAAAATCGGCCCGTATTCCTGCGGCTGGTCCTGAAGTGTTAAGATTGTGTTCATTAGGCAGCAATTTCGCTTTGAAGGGTTTCGATAGTCCTTCGGATTAACTCGTCCCTAGCTCTATCAGTTAAATTTCTTTGAATAAAATCCGCGCTTGTGTACTCGGTTATAATACCAGAGTTTCCGCCGCTACGATATAGAAGCGATCCTTCTCTTCCGATCTTACGAGCTATTAAAAACGCCATTGAAGCGGGACTTACATCGGGTGAATAGATTCCCCTTTGTTGCACCCAGTCCAGAATCGGATCTATCGGCGGCATCTTGCCAGGACCGCGGCCCGTTTCCAGAGTCCAGAAGAAAGACCAGTTCGAATAAATAACCAACTTGCGCCCGTCGTAGGTGTAACCCATTGAATCGGCGGCGCGCCCTGTGTTGTTCATTGGACCATACCCTAAGATATCTTTCTCCCGAATATTCTTAGCGATACCGTCAATAACTGACTGTGCGAACTCTTCCGCAACTTGGGTTAATATGGGCTTAATTAAACGCAAGGCTTCAGAACGTTTAACTGAATCGTAACAAAATACCCTGAATAACTAGGGCTTAAACTCTGGTATTGCGGCTCCTTCTTGGGTACAGAAACAAACTCGACGTCCGCTTCATCTTCAAGAGCATCCAGAAACAAATCGCTAAGGACGTCCATAGACGCCACTATTTTACGCCTATCATCGTTTCCGTTTCTCGGGCTGTCAATACGCCAGAATCCAATCGAAAGATCCGTAGAGACCCCGAAATTCGTTTTCTCAGTAATAAACGGATATAGGTGAATTGCGTCGCGACCCTCCTCGCCCGTCTTGTAAGTGTCCGCTAAACGCCCCTCGAAGAAATCGACGTTGTCGGCCGTCGCCAGGGCGACCCTCTCAATTATCCCGACTATTACTTCAAACATTTTCTGTATTTAAATTTCGTTTGTGAATCTCGTGTAGTCGCTCCCTGTATCCGTTAAGGGATTTTTCATAAAGCAATACGAAGTAGATCGTCTCGGCTGGCTGATTCTGCACTTCTTCGAACTTCAAAACATCACCTTTCGACAAACTGTAAAGGGTTGAAAGTGTCCCGAAACTCTGAAGACCTTCGATTCCCGCTTCGATCTCTTCCCCGCTAGGCCCCGACCCTTCGTTCAAGGCCTCGAAATTCGAAAGAAACTCAAGGATAGAGGCTAAAACCGTCGCGCCCTGTCGCATTATTTCCCCAAAGCGCTTTTTAGAAACCGACTTCGGTAAATCCTCAGAACTAGCGTTTTCGGGGCTTGTCTCATAGTGGTAAAGCCAGTAAAGCCGAGGTAAGGCGTATAACGGCCGCCGCGCCTTCTGTATAACCTCGATAGCCTGTTCTAACTTCCACCACTCCAAACGGCCTACATTAACCCCGCTCGATTCCTGGGGGACCTCCCAGTCTACCGCCTGAATCAACGCTTCGACCTGATTCGAGTTTAAACCCTTAAGAATACTTTCTGAAATATTGCTTAGAAGCCTAAGGGCGTCAAGATCCGACCCAGAACGGAAAAGGGCGTCGATTTCGGAAACCCGAATTCGCGCCCATGAGAAGGAAAGAAAGAATTTCTTCCCGTTCGCTCTTATCTTTAATCCTCTTCGTCGTGGCAATCGCAATCGCATTCACTTGAACTTTGATTTCTGACAACAGCAAAACCGTATAGGCGTCTGTACTCCCGCGCCTCTTCTGCTGAATCTACAGAGATATTTCCCGCTGCCGTAATTACTGTATAGCTCATTTTATTCTATTTAATAGACCAGCCAGCGCGATCGGCGGCGGTCGCTAAGTGATTGAAAAACTGTTCGGCTAAAGTGGTGCCCTGGCTTTTACGCTTCTTAAACTGCACGACCCGCGCGCGGTTATGTAAAAGGGCCTTTTGCCCCTCATTCAAATCGTCGAACGACTTGTTTTCAAAGTCTACTTTGTGATACTTCGAAAGGTCTCTGTAGATTTCCCGCTTCATGCGGTCTGACACGGCTTTCTTAATCATAAGTCCCGTTTGCTTTTTGCAATTACTTTGCTAGTTTCAGGGTTAAAGACTTCAAACCCCTGCAAAACCTTAGAGATCTTATTTTCAAGACCGTTTCTCTCGTTGATTATTCTGTTAATCTGTTCCGCTAAACGAAACTCAAACCTTCTGCTAAGATTGATATCTGGCAATCCCTTTTTCGCTGCCTCAATTACTTCTTTTCCTGTCTTGGTGTACATTTCGAATTTACTTTTGTGGTTCTTGATTAGTCAAATATACGCTTTAATTATTCTTTTATCCAAATATTAGGATAATTTCCTGCTAAAAAAAGGCCAACCAACTGGCCAGCCTTGATATTATAGGGTTTGAACCGCTACCAGTCTTCGGACTCGGTCGCCTCAACGGGTATCGAACCGAACGTCGCCTGAAGTTCCGCGATCATTTCCCGCAGTCGGTTCGCGCGATAGTCGTCCCACCTGTAAATTTTATCGGGGTACGTTGTCGCTTGGGCCTGTTCCAGGTAGATATCGTAAACCGAATAACGATAACGCCCGTCTTTTACCTCAAATTTAGCGGTGAAGTGCCAGAAACCCGCGGGATTTCGTTCCCCGAAGATTCCTTTCATGTAGTTTTCGTAAGTGCCTTTTACAATTATTACCCCCAGGTCTAAATCATCCATCTGGATAGCCGCGTTTGCGTTCTTGAAGCTTTCGGCGATATAAACCTTCAGACTCTTGTAAACGTCCTCTTTAGTGAAGACCGAATCGACCTCGACAACTGTCGGCGGGATCTCGGTCGGGTTGCTCTGGGCCATCGCGGAAAAAGCAACGAAGGAAAACAAAAGGGCGATAACGTTTTTCATTTTGACTTTGTTAGTGAGGCGAAACGATTAAAGGAAGGCGATCTTTGTCGCGATACTTTTTAGGGCGGTAACTACAAAAGGGACGTATTTTTCGGGTAGATCCTGAGCATTACGAAGCCACTTAGAGACGAGGCCCGAAGGGACGCCCGCCTGCTTTTCTAGTTTTGAAATTGATATAACCCCCTTCAAGTCTTCTAATACGGCGCGAAGATTCTCTTTCTGTTCGTTCATAAAAACAAAAATAAGGTATAGGGTTTAAACAAAGCCGCCGTTATTGAAATCGAGGCCGACGGAGTCCAATACATCGGCCTTAAGGTCGTCTTCCGACTTCTTCGGCGGTGGCGGCGGTGGGTTCTTCATCCTCAAATCAAGAACGCTAATCCTCTCAGGAACAAACCAACGATAAAGCTTTTTAAAAATCGGCATAGTAATCGAATAAGTGGCCCTTCCTAAAAACTCTCCAATCATTACAGATATTACTACCTTCATAACATCAAAATCGCTCATGCAAATAAATTATTACAAAACCTAGATTCTAACTAAGCTACCTTCGGAACCTTTCCTTCCCCCGCGCAAACGGGGCAGTCTTCAGGCGGCGGAATAACTCCTTCGTCGACACCTTCGAAACGCAAAACGAAACCGTCCCCTTCGCACTCGGCGCAATCGACGGGGCCTTCCGAATACTTCTCTACCGCCGCTTTACTCTTGGACAGGAATTCGGCGTCAGCGGGACCCGTACCAGACGGGAAGTTTTCGCGCCACCAGGAAAGGCCCGCGTTTGCCTTTTCCAGGAGTCGGACCATATCGGCGACGGCGGCCTTGAGCTGGTCGCGTTCGGACTTTACGGATTCAAGTTCCGCAATGGTCGCTCTTAACGCCTCTGCATTTACTACGGCTAATTCAACGCCTTTTTCGTTGGTGGTAAGTTCCCAACCATGTATTTTCTTTTCACACATCTTCTATTTCGATTTCATTTTATTTATCAAGTTCACAAACATTTTGCATTCGATGGGGCATAATAGATTCTAATTCATTATTATGATCCATTCTAGCCCACCACCAATTTTCTAATTTATATTGAACTGTAGCAGGCATGAATTTGTAAATACCACTTGATAACCTTACACTTACCTTTAAACGTTGTCCTTTTTTAATGTCCTCAAACTTCATCTTTAATCTAGGTTTTAAGGTTTTCGATTAACGACCTTATGTGGTACGCCGATAAAGGGTAAAAGTTTGAGACATTATTCTGATGAATTCCATCTAATGGACTGAAATTCTTTTGCAGGTACTCTTCGACATCCTTTAGTTCAAAAGCCTCTTCCAACATATTAAGCCGTTTACGGACGGCCGCTTCTTTATTCTCGGCTGTAATAATAGACTCCCGAAGTTCACCGATCATTTCAGTTTTGCGTAAAGTTCCTACCTCGCACTTTTTGACACGTTGCTTTAACTGATTGTTCTCTTCCTTATAATGCTTTACTGCTAACTCAATTCGCTGAATTTTCAGTTTCGCGTTTTCGATCTCGCGTAAAGTATCGGGAAGCGCCGCGATTGCACGGGCCATTCCTTCAGGAAGAGGCATTGTAATAAGATTTCCAATACTATCAAATACTTGATAGTCACCACTGTCTTTGTATTCTTCAGCTTCAAATGGGGTGTTACCTAATTCAATCATCGCTAATCTGTCTATTTTACATAATCCCGTTCAAAACCGTCCGAATATCCGTCGCTATATTCAGAATAAGCCCCGTTCATGGCCTTGAAATCCTTTGCAGGAGACCAAAACAGATAAACCGACCCGTTTCTGCCGAACATACTAAAGTAGGCCGTACCGCCACCTGCGCCCCAACCTTTACACGCTACTTTAAAAACCGACGGAAATAAATCAACATCAAAATGTTTTTTAATAACGTTTGATATTGTTACAGCAGATCTAGTAACCTGTTGTGTTTCACTTAAGAATTGCCTGACATAATCCCAGTCGCTTCCTGAATATTTCTTCAATATTTCGAATCTTTCACCGAATGAAATCGTGCTGTTGAAATGTCTTGTAGGTATATGATCCATCACTAATCTTCTTTAGTTCTACAATATCCACACGGCCCAAAGCACCCTTTGCAGTTCTGTTCTGCTTCGGTGTATTCGTGGGCGTTAAGTGAATTTAGAAACTCGCAAATCATATCGTACTGTTCATAATCAGCGCGATCTAATTTGCTCGGTTCATTATCTCTATCACTTTCAAATCCGTTCTTTTGACGTTCGAGTAGGTCTATTGCTTTTTCAAACTCCTCCCTATACGCTTCGAGACGGGCGGTGGCGAACTCTTCCATCGATTTAACAACCAGTTTCTTTGTTACTTTGTCTAAACCTTCAAATGAAAACCCGCTTTCTTGTTCAAGAAAAGCCTTTTTGGCTATTTCCTCTGCGCTTAGTTCTTTACTCATGGCTTAAATTCTTTTTCGTTTGTAATCTTCTAAAGTGAGTTTGCCTTTTTCGTCTATGATCGCCAAGCAATCTGAAAGCGGGGCATTGTCTGAATTTTCACTATCCACTACTACCCAACACAAATCAGAATCCTGGTACACAATGAAGAAATCAAACTCTATCTTGCCCTTTAGACCTGCTTCAGCCTGTTCGATGGCAGAATCATATCTTTCCTGGGCGGTAGTCAGCTTTTTTAGTAGTCTAATCATGGCTTATATCCTTTATTGTCAGCTTTCTGCCATCCTTAGTCCGAATCTTACCCAATTGACTATTTAAGTTTTTAATTCTTTGTTGACGCTCCTCAGCTTCAGTGTAAGCTTCATAATTATGGATATTGTCAGGATCACAAATTTCCGTTATGGCATATTCAAAACGACTAATCTTCTTCTTACTCATGGCTTTCGATTTGTCGTTATATAAAATCTGATTGTTGAAACCAATCTTCGAAGGTTTCGAAACGATTAGAAAATAATTCCCCCCTGTCTTTCGGCGGCGCCAGCTTTTTAGCGTCCTCGAACGCTGCCTTAGCGAACTGCCGACCGTATTCCTTAATAAAGTCCACCGCTAAAGATTCGTTTTCGAATTCCGCCCCGCAGAAGTTAGCTAGGTTCATCAATAGATTAAGCGCCTGATTCGACGGCGTCGCGTCGCTTTCGTCTGGCTTCCGACACCCCATTCTTTCGCATTTTCCGCCGTGGCTATAATCCGAGGGTCCGCAGGAATGCGGGCAACCGACGCCTAGAACGCTGATCGCGTCGTCCGCCTTATCTCGGATCATCGCGTCGAAAACGGGGCCATTACGGCCCGCGGCTTTTGCCCAGTATAAAGCGTCGATAAGTTTTTCACGGCTAGATATATTAGCTTCGATACACTCGTAATCCTCGTAAGCGTGGGCGACCTCGTCGCCTGGGTCGCTCACTATAAACACTTCAAATTCCATCGCCTGTACTCGCTACTGTTATCATTATCCTACCTTGGTAGTTAGATCTTTTCTTCTCAAAAGGTCTAATCGGATTAGCCCAGTCTAAGACCTCTTTAATCGTGCTAGACTCTTCAAACACCTTTGTTTCTAACCATTCAGTACCAACAGAGGCGTTTCCATTCGCGCACTCTTTTACAACAACTATTTCCATAACTACGCAGCGTTTTCGGTTTCGATTTCGATATTCTCTTCGTAGTATTTCCCCGCGCGCTTCGCGGCCTCGACGTCGAAATCTGTAGCGGCTTCAAATTTCATGTGTGAACCAAAGTTCAATAGGAACCAAGTTTCGACTTGAGCAAGTCGACGAAAAGAAAGGCGGTAGACTTCCGCGATCTTCTGAAGTGATTGGTAAGATTTGACTTGGTTAGGGTCAAATATTCGAATGTTCATTTTTTGCATTTCGAACGATTTAGATTTAACAAAGCCCGATTCAAACCTCTATTCTAGGAAACCAGTCGGGCAAAGGGTTTTTATCTCTATGTAGTTGCGCGGTGGTCGGGACTCGAACCCAAATCTAACGCCCTGTCCTTTTAGAAACTGTTATGCATTCCAGTTTAAAAAAGGGGTGCACCCGTTCGCTCTTCCAATTGAGCGACCCCCGCAAATCGGGGAGCTACGCCCCCCGCGTTACAATTTTTATCTGCAAGAATTGCGAAACTCCGCTGTTTCATTCCTTTAACACTCATGCGCTTAGCCTGCCGCGTCTTTATTTCGTTCCGATCATACATTCAGAAATTAGGGGCTGATCGTTAGGAAACAGGAATAACACTTTAGTCCTCGTCCGCTCCCGTTGGGACCCATACTTTGGCAGGAACCCTAATATTTCAATAGGCGCGGGGGCCTGTCGCCTCAGCATTGCGACGCCCCCGCTTTAATTTCACCCAATCCACTCGCATTTATGACTAACCTTTTCGTAAGCTCTTTGTGTAAGAAGATATCTCGTTTCACCATTTGACTTTAGTCCCATTCTCTTCACACCTACACCTTTCAACTCATATTTTGTGAAAACTTGAATTTTTCCTGGTTCTGAATAAGATACTGAAGCTCGCATTTCGATTTGATTTGTGGTTCTTAACTGGGTCAAATATAAGTAAGAATTATCTATTTATCCAAATATTAGGATAATTATTTCAATAAAATTTTCATTTCAGTAAAATAACAGGAGCCAATCGGGGCTAATTCGCGCCGCTTCGATTCGTATCGCGGCCGCTGTCGCGTTTAAATCGCTTGAACGGTGATTCAGTTGTCTAGCGGTCCGTTGTGACGTCACGCGCCCTTTTTTGTCGTTTTTCGTGGAAATCGCGGACCTATCAGAGTACAGACGCGCGGGCCTTCGACCTCTTTGACGCAAGGGGCTCAATAGCGTAGCGAACCGCGTCAATTCCATGGTTCCAAGCGTCTATTGGTTCCGCAAGAATGTTTCCGCCGTTGTCTTCCTTGTACTTGTAAAGCTTAAACTCCTTTCTGAGGTTTTTAGACCTGGACGTTACAAAGATTCTAAACTCTTTCAGCTTAGTAATACCGTGCTTAATTGAGTTCGGGCCTTTCTTGGCCTTTACAAATTTCCACCCCTTTTTCTTAAGATCGGCGACGGTCATTTCCTGCCCTCGATCGTGCCGTATATCATCGCCGCGACTAATTCCCGCTTCTTTAAGGAGATCGTCGAGAGCCTTCGGTGTAAGCTCATGCTGATAGATTTCTTCGTCCAGAATCAAATCGTTTCCGCGACGATAAACTGCGATTAAAGCCGTGGGGTCTGGTGAGTAACCAAAGTCAAGACCTCGGCCTATTAGCTTCGCGTCTTCTGGGACGCTGTCAATATCTTGTACGTTAGGGAAGATTAAAGCTTTATTTTGGGCCTTGTTTCCTAATCCGAACACCTGCCAAAGGGTTTCGTCTGTGTCTTTAAGAAGTTCGATTTCCTTAATCAAGGAAGAAGGAAGGAAAGGATTGTCTTTGTAACTTGTTTGGAAGAACGCGGCGTCCTTACGTGGGATAACCTTGTCGAATAACCAATGATATTCTTCGTCGGGATTGAAGTCCATTATCATTATTTCATTTGTCCTGATCGACAACTGAAAGAAATCCTGATAAAGTAACTCGTTTACCTCATTGCAAAATAAGAGGTCTCGCTTTTTACCCCTTACTTTCTGCTGGTCGTCTATTGAGAAAAACTCTACAGTATTCCCGTTAAGTTCGTAGGTCTTCTCGGTCTTGTTGTGAAACCTTGAATCGTAAAGCTTGTAATTTTCGAGGATTTCAAAGAAATCTTGCATCGCGGAACCCTTCAGGGCTGGAAGGGTTTTTCGAACGATAGAAACGCGCTTCCCTGTATTCTGAAGGCAATACCCGAAGATTATCCAAATTAGAATATTGTAGGTTTTACCCGACCGAGTCCCGCCCTGCTCGACTAAAATTTTATACCGTTCGTCTTCCTGGAAAGCACGGTAAACCGCCGCGCAATGAGCGTACACCTTATTCGCCTTTGGCTTTACGCTAACGGTTGGATTTATCACGCTACAGGTTTATATCCTCTTCATTGGCCCCTACTACCTGAACTGTAACGTTGAGGCTTGAACCGTCCTTTCCTGTTATTTCCTGGCGCTCGACATATCCGCGTTTCTTTCCTTTAGTCTTTAGGTGAAACATTACGGCCAGAGTATCGGGTCGGATTTTCCACCCTATGAATTTACCGTCTTGATCCAACTTAGGAACGCCGTCACGAAGACGACGAAGGGTTAATTCCGAATTATCTAAGTCCTGCTCTTGAATCATTAGGTAGAGGTCCGCGAATTCCTGATCGCGGTTTAACCAGTTGTAAAAGGTTTTTCGGTCTATCCCTACATTTTTACAGGCGTTCGTGATATGAAAATCATTAGACACCAACGCTTCAAGAATGGCTTCCTTCTTCTTCTGGGTCGCTACCTCTGAAGGCTTAAGCCCATTAGGATCTATTTCGGCCTCTGGTTTCTTCCTGGTGGTTCTACGCGTTGTTTTTCGCTTAGTGGTAGAAACGGCAGAAGACGCCCTTTTTTTAGGCGCCTTCCTTTGAGTTGGTTTCGTAGTGTCTTTTTTAGTTACCATAAATGAAACTTAAGCTTGTAGACAAGGTAATCGGGGGCGGGTCGGTTTCCGCCGAAATACGGCGGGATCGGTAAAAGACGAGCACTTCGCCAAGATTTCATAAACCCAATATCGAAAATCATTCTTTGCCCTGGTGAAAGTTCCCCGACCTTTTCGAATCTCATTTTGTAATTATCCCGCCAATAGTGGAAAATCTCAAACCTGAAACGGGAAGGGTTAAATCTCCAGGCTAGGAACTTTTCGTCCTTCCGAGTATAAACCTCATTTATCATTTTACCACGGAATCCACCGCGGCCGATAATTTTATTTAAATCGCCCTGATCCTCTTTATCCAGATAGTAACGAGATAGAACGGAAAATTCTAAAGTCACCTTCCTGGAAATAAGCGATACCAATCCGATTAACAGCCAAACAAACCAGGGCTTAGCGTTGTGGGCTCCTTCTGGGTGTACTACTTCGAACGTCATGCGCTTTCTTTTTTCATTTCCCTGTACATTTTTAGTCTCTGATTAAAAAGAACCCAGTCCTTTCGCATATCGTCAACCGATCTAAAAAACTCCTGAGGAACATCAAGACCAGGAATAAATCGAACTATTAACCCGCCTTGACAGGGGTCTAATCCATTAAGAGCCGCAAGCTGCTGAAACTCGTCTTCCAGGTACGATTCATCTTTCGGCTTTCGGGCAGTTTTCCAGTCAATAGCATAAACTAAACCTGTTTTCTTATGAATGGCCTTAGCGTCACGAATCCCCTTATATCCCCACTTGAAAGAATGAAGAGGCTTTTCCACGTCGATAAGCTGGAAATTAGATTCTATGTAATTAGCGACAGAAACTTCGCTACACTTCCCAGATCTGGCGAAATTTTCGATTTGCTGGTGAAAATAAGACCCGTTTGAAAAGGCCTCTTGTCGTATCCGTTCGGCTTCCGCTTCCCCAACCTTAGCGCGCCACTTAGCTAATGATTCGCGCTTTTCCTGGCTCTCCGTTTCTTTCAGTACTGTAGTGACGGCGGGCAAACCGATAGAATAAAAGTCGCGGGTATTCTGTCGGGTTGGTGTCCAAACCTTTTTAATTTCCGTACTCATACCGCTAATTCGATTTGTTCCGATGGGTCTGGAATGTAGACGCCGAACATTTCAGCGCAGAATTGTCGGATTCTCTCTACATATTCAGTCATTTCAAAAGTCGAAAGCTCTGTAGTCGATTTAATCCTATTGATTAAATTCCCCTCTCCTACGTGGATCTCTTCCCTTAGGTATTCGCCTCTGAAATAATCGTGTACTTCCTGAGCGGACATAGTGTTCCCCGCTTCATTTATCGCGTTCCTAGCTACTGAAACGACGGCCCAGTAATATCGGTTTTGCTCTTTGCTCCTCGGTTTTCTATGCCTTTGAACCGTGATGTCTACTTCCTTACCTTCAAACTGCGCAAGGATCTTACGCAAAGACCTTGAGGCCTGTCCATTCTTAAGACGGCCGTCTTGAACTAATGAAGAAACCGTCGCTTTCATTGGTCGGAATCTTTAGAACGTTCTATCGGTTTATAGTAATTAGCGAAACGGTCTTGATCTAAGATTAAAACACTCATTCGCTTTTGATACTTTTCGCAAACCGATCTAAACTCTTTGTCGTGACGGTCGAATAATTCTTTGTAAGTCTCGACTATCTCTTCGGATTCGTCAAGTTCAAAAAGAGCATTTTCGAATCGAACTTCAATATCCTTAAGCTTTCCGTGAACTTCAGAAATATAGATTTCTTCGTCCTTGGCCTCTAAACGCTTGTTTACTCGCCTGGCCTTTCTGGAAACACTTGATCCGCGCTTAATATTTGATTTAGGAACTGACATAACTAGAAGGGTAAATCGTCGTCGTCTTCATCAAATGGGTTCGGGACGCTGGAATCGTAAGACGGTAAAGATCTGTTCTGACCCTGTGTAACTGGTGAACCTTGATTTTGAGCCTGTTGTTGTGCGGCTGGTTGCTGCCGTTGCTGATTTGCTTGAGGCGAAGCATAACCACCGTTTTGAGCCTGCCCCGATTGTCTGCTGGAAAGCATTTGCATATTTAGAACGACGATTTCAGTCGTGTAACGCTCTGTATTCGTTGAACGATCGGTCCAGGAACGAGTCTTTATACTTCCTTCAATAAAGAGCTTATCGCCTTTTGAAACGAATTTTTCGACTACTCCAACGATTCCACCTCTGAAAATAAGGTTATGCCATTCGGTTGAAGTCACTTTTTCGCCATTTCGGTTGGTGTACTTCTCCGACGTGGCCAAAGGCAAGCGGGCAATTTTCCCGCCATTATCAAAACTCTTGATTTCGGGGTCGGACCCCGCGTTTCCGATTAAAATTACTTTGTTGACGCTTGACATTTCGAATTTTTGGTTTAGGGGTTTACGGCTTGGAAGGTTTTCTTTAGAAAAGAAACCCCGTGAAGACTAGCCCCACGGGGAGACCTAAACCAAACCGTTGAATTATGAATTCAAATATAAGTAATCAGAATAATAATATCTAATTATTAGGATATTTTATTCCCGATTTTCTTCTTCCTCGAATAACAACTGCTGAAACCAGGACCTAACGATCATCTTTTCGGCCTCTTTAAGAACTAGGAAAGAATCCTTAGATTGAATTTTTTCTTTCTGAGCCTTAGCGGCTCTAAAAGGAATAGGCGAATTGCCAGACATTAAGCTGGAAATCTGTTCTAACTTGACTTTCTGTGCTTCTTCGTACAGATCCGAAGGTTCGGGCTGGTCCTCTAAAAGATTTCGCCGCTTAAGAATCCTATAACAAAGCCCGCCGCGATCGTCGAAATCGCCAGTCTTTTTAAACTGGGAATAGTTTTCTTTAATTATTTGGTTTTCCTGGTCTTTTGTAAGCTCTTTCGGAGCCTCTAAAGATTTTCGGCTTTCCGAATTCTTGAATTCCTTTCTTAGCCTTTTTCTGTCGTTCGAATCAAGCCAGCCACGAATAAACTCTAAATAGGTAATCACTTTCAGACCGTAGTACTTTCCATACTCCCCGCGCACACCGCGCCGCAAAGCCTGACCAATTTCCCCTAATTTCAAAAACGGATAAGCTACCCTTAACTCCTGAACAAATAGAATGGTTTCGGCTTGAACGTCTTCTGTTGTAACGTCCTCGTTATTCATGGCCTTGATATAAGATATCATTCTATAAATTTCATTCTTAGCCTGACGAGGATCGGCGTCTTTTATGGGACTTCCCGCGAATATTTCTAATGACCCTTCACTTCCCGACGGCAAGCTTAAGGACTTTTCGGATTTTTGGACTTCGTTCTGCATTTCGAATGATTTTAATTCTAAGCTGATTCGTGCAAGTTTCTAAGGATCGACGCAGCCCCGCGCTTGCGGTGTGGTTCAAAACTTTGTTGTCCTTGTCTTATATTGGAGCTTGGAAGATATTCATCTTCCCATCGCCTACCGTTTAAGTAAGTTAACGGATTTGGCCGATACTGAACGTCTGGGGTTGAGTTTACAAAGTTTGGAAGATGCGCCAGGATTTCGTCTTTTTCAGACTTTTTCAATCGACGCCATTTTTGAAGACATTTTGCGCGACCTGTTTTTTTCCCGTACAGGTCCCAGAATTCAGAAAATCCGAATTCTTTTGAATCTTCTTTTTTTTCGAATTGATCTTTATCTTCTTCCTTATTACTTAAATTACTATTACTTAAGTTCTGTATTACTATATCTACGGATTCCCCGACGGTCGGTTTTTCAGGCGTTCGGGAATCCAGTTCTTCGGAATCTCCCGAAAGACGGATTTCCAGTTCTTCGGTGCTAATAGGATATTCGTGAACTTCATAACCCCGCCCCATCAATCGACCGCTTTCGGATTTTATGGGAACTAAAATTAAATGACCCGCTTCCCGAAGCTCTTTAAATGCTGATCTAACCGCGTCGCGGCCTTCCGTTCCGTGATTAATAACGTCCTTTAATCTGGTTTCCCAGTTATCTGGCTTACTCAATAAATAGCATAAAACGCCTTTGGCCCGATAACTTAAATCGCCATTTTCAAGAATTGACCGATCAATTTGCGCGAATGGGTTCTGGCGTTTCTTTACTCGGATTATAGATTCGCTCATTTTCTTGGCCTTTTAGTCTTTAAAACAACGTCGGCCCCCAGGGCTTTGGCTATTCTCTCCAAAACTGGATAAGAAGGAAGTCGGACGCCGTTTTCAAATTCGGATACATCGGATTGAGAAATGTTAGATTTCTTAGCTAGTTCCGTTTGATTAAGTCCCAAAGACTTACGTAAAGTCTTTATCTGCTGATCTATTGGCATTAGTTTAGCGTTGTCGTTTTAGTTAGTTCTCGTTCTATTTCCTGGAACAAATCAGGGTCATTAAACTGGGCTATTGTTTGCGGTATTGATAGAGTTATCCTTAATTCCATCCTTGCGCCTTTTTGAAAAAATTCCCCTCCGTTGTCACGCTCTTGGATATGGTGAAAATCAAATGGAATTACAACCGCTTGATATTTTCCCGAATTTTCAATCGGTCCATTCTCTTGAATATGGATTTCATTGTAATGGATTCTTCCTACTTTGCTCTCCTGATATTCAGACGTTATGCGCTTTCGAATTTTTGATTTAAGTTTCTGATTCATTAGTGTTGAATTGTGGTTCTTGAAACAAATATACGCTTTACTTATTATTATATCCTTATTTTAGGATATTTCAAAGCCTTAAGTATCCGATAAGTGCTTTGTGACGACCTCTATAAAATCCTCTATAGACCGAATCACTTTATAAACCCGCCCTTTTTCCTCAACGTGATTCTGGAAATCTTTTTGACTATCCGACTGCCTTCCCTTATCAGTTTTCAACTCTAAGTAAACAATAGGCCCGAAAAAACCGTCCCTTTCCAGTATTAAGTCAGAAACACCAGCCCTAACACCTTCGGACTTTAATTTACCCGCCGTAGCTTTATTTCGATGCCCACCGTTTGGGACAGCGAAAAGGTCGAATTTATACTTAGGAAACTGAAGGTCGAACCACATTACACAAGACTTTTGAAGCTGGTGTTCTGGGTCGCCTCTGTTCGTTCTTTTTATCCTTTTTTCCCTCCTGGAAGCTTCGCGGATTTCGGCTTCAATCCTTGCTTCCCTGGCATTCTTTTGAAACCATTCTGCCGAGTACTTTTTAACCTCACTCATTAACCTGGATATCCTAATTCTTTTCTGATCTTGGTTTTATTCCTATGCCTTTCGAAATAGTTTCTACCTCTAAGACTTGGTACTTCTTCCTGAACTTTTCGTCGACTTCGACTAATACTTTCGAAGCTTGTTAGCTTGTTATCTTTTATCAATCTGCATAACTTCAAGGCGGTTTCCTTATCTATACCTAAATCAATTAGTTCGTTATACCAAATTGTAGCAGAAAGAAACTGATCCGATTCCCTTGCGCTAATGTTCTTTTCAAGAATTCGGCGAACTCTATCAGTAATAATTTTAACAGCCATAAATCAAGCTAATTTTATACGTTTTACTTATATCTCAGGACAAAAAAAGGGCGGATTGCTCCCCTACTCTTTTTGTTCTTATTTGCTTAAGTCGGTCAATTGCAGATATCAATCTTCGATTTTGCTCCTCAGCGTTTTTCTTCCTGAGTTTACCCGACATAATCAATTCGGGATACACCTTCCCCCTTAGGTGAAGTTCGCGGGTCAGCTCCGTTATTTCTTCATTTAAGCTTTGTTCTGGCCTCTTCCCCGACATTTTATTAGTGATTAAAGTCATAAGATCAATAAGACTATAAAAAGCCGCTTCAGAATCTCCGTTTTGCTTATAAATGATTAAGACGTCCTTAATGAATTGTTCGGCGTCCTTCCTGGTTTCTATCGCGTGTAAATCCATTAGAAACCAGTTGAATGGTTAAGGTCTTCAATATTGGGCCCAGGTCCGTTTTCCGATCTTTCAAAAGCTATCCCTCTGGATTCTAAACCGTACCTTTTCCGAAGATTATCCGAATTAGTTAAAACTTGGATATTATCCAATTGATAACCTTTTGAAGGGTCTATTCTATCAATACTCAACGAAGAAGAACTTCTTCCCTTTCCTTTTAGATACCCAGTTTCATGGCAGAAAATTTTAAACTCCTCAAGCGTTAAGTTAAATTCGTGTCCTCTCCTTTTAGCGTTCTGTTTCAAATTGTTGAAATAGTAAGTTTCTGGCCTACTCTCCTTAAATTTTTGCATCGCGTGACGAAAGCAAAGACCGCCTTTTCCCTTTTCACTTCGGCCGCGGCAACCGCCGACAATGCAGCGGCCCCGTTCGGCTTTAGTGGGTATAATTTTTAATTCACTGAACTTCTTATCCATAGCCCAGGAAATTACTTATCCAGCAACTTAACGGCGATGGAAGACTTTGAAACCACTTTTTCGGCTGGTGGTATTTGCTCTCCCGATTTTCCCGAATAGAGTTCGTCGCCTCTCTCGATTGCGTCACGGGCAGCTTTTGACTTATCTTCAAGAATTTTAATTTTCTCTTTATAAGCAACGATTTCGGGAATATGGTCAAACTTGTACCGAGTCGCTCCCTTACGAATGGATATTTCCGCATTCATTATTTTTAATGGCCCCTTGTGTCCTTCTAGGATCTCTTCAACTCTATCCTGAATAACCTTAGTAGCTTGATTCGCTACCTCAGACAAACGCTTAAGACCGACAAAGGCTTCGGTAGGATCTAACCAGCCATTATTCAAAGCGTCTATAATTTCGTTTACGTGGTGATTAATGGTTTTAGGGTTAACCAAAAGTTCCGCATGATCCTTCGCAAGTTCTTCTTCACCTGGAATAAATCCGTTTTGTTCGGCGTGATTGAATTCTTCTTCGGTTTGAAGAATTTCGATTGATTCGTTTTGCATTTCGATAATTTTTAAGAATAAATTAATCTATATTTCTGGATAATTTAAAGCTTAAGAAATGGGCCAGAAATCCCCCAGATCTTTAGCTTACAGTTTTTAGGCCTTCTTTTTTTCTGTACTTTTCGACTATCTGTTCGGGTGTATCTCCGTTAGATATGGAGTAAGTAATGTCGAATATCTTTTTAGCTGTTTCGGCCATTTGTTCAACGCGTACCTTTCCGCTTGAAATCAACTCAATAGCTGCTTTTACAGAAGATTGAGCAACTATCTGGCGGTTCTTATCTTCCCTTTCTTGTGGAGTCTCACGGGCGCCACCACGTCCACCGATTGAATTATTCTCTCGTATCGCCTTAATGTCTGGCGGGTATCCGTCATTGCTGCGGTCTTTCAATAAGTATTTAGACCTCTGGTTTACTGTGAAGTAGTCTTGAGGGTTTTTAGTGGTTACGAATTCGCCCGTGTCCCCATTGTCAAACTGAACGATAAACACGAACATTTCCGAACCCCCGCGAGCGGTAAAGCTCTTCTTAAATTCACATCTTAGACAAGTAGCTTCTTTTTGTTGCATTTCGAATTGATTTATAATCTCTATTTTTGTAGGGCATTTCGAATTTTAGATCTCTAAGATTCTAAGGCGGGGATCGGTGGTTCTTTCCCCGCCTTTTTCTTTTTTATAGAAATAAGTTTTCCGAATTAAAGCCTTCATTAAGTGTTCTCTCTCCTCCCTGTGTAAGTAAATAATATCAAGGTCCCCTTCCTTGTCTCGAAACCAGATATCGAAATCAGTAATCTTCCCTTTGTTTACCTTTATGAACAAAACTTTATTTATACCGAAACGCTCCTTTTTAGTTCCTTCTAAATCATCACTAATCGTAAGGCAACCTTTAGATAAATGGTTTATTAACTGGCTTGATGCTCTGGATAAAGTGGCTTCGTTCATTTTCATTAGGGTTGTGGTTCTTAACTGAGGTCAAATATAAGTCATAAATATAATTCTATCCAAATATTAGGATATTTTTTTACTGGAAAAATTTAACCGCTTCAATAATACCCTACTCTTTTCGGCCTCTCTTTCGATTAAATACAAGGCCGCTTCGATAATGTCTGATCGGTAAGGCGCCCTTACTTTTTTATAGCTAAATTCCTGAGCTACTGAATGCTTAGGCGTTCTCGTCATATTTGATATTTCATTAAACGCATTCTTAGGGAGCCTTTCGCGGATTTCCTGTACATCTAACCAGGAAAAACCCCTTTCATTCGATTCGATTTCTTTTATACTCGTCATTTTTATAATTTTATCCTCGAAAGTTATAAGTTTTACGTATATTTCACAAACTAATGAACCAAATTAATGAATGATTCCTCTATTAATAAACAGGGGGTTCGACTTCGCGAAGCTCGACGAGCTTTAAAACTCACTCAAACTGAAGTAGCCGAAGCGCTCAACGTAAAGCAGGCACATATATCAAGAATTGAAGCTGGACTTAATTCTATTTCCTTTGCCCAAGCCAAGCGGATCGAAGAGAAGTTTAATGTATCCGCTTATTATTTACTTGAGGGTAAAGGCTCATTAACGGGAAGTATAGAAGAACAGTTTACGCCTTCAAAAATTGAAGGTGCAATCCTTCCCAGTTTTAAGGACATAAACCAATCTTTTGAGGTTTATAGTGACTCAATGGAACCAGAGTTCAGGAAAGGTGATTTAGTGCTTTGTGCGCGTCTGAAAAGCCCTGAAAAGGGAATTAGTAAAGGGGGTCTTTACTACATAGTAACTGAAAGATATCGTATTTTCAGACAAGTGCGCGACATTAGAGAGGGTAAATACCTTCTTTACGCTTATGATCCAAAAACTTCAGACGTGGAAGTTCGACTTGAAGATATCCTAGAAGTCTATTCGGTGAAATTCAATTTACGGTCGTATGAATAAAAAGGGACATTCAAAGGGACACTTTGAACCTTTATTCGGTCGTAATATCGCCGTATCGGGTACGCCGTCAGGCGTAAAGAGGTCGTGGGTTCGAACCCCATTAGCCACCCATAGATTAGAAGGTCATCTGTTATTCAGGTGACCTTTTTTTATTCCTTTGTAAATCATTGCTTCGATTATCGATCGGCCCGTCTTACATATTGCCAGTTGGTACCCCAATCCTCGCGATCCTCGCTTGGGCAATTTCGTTGAAGAACACCTTCGAGCTATAAACACATTTATGCCCGTTGTGGTGCTTAGCGCCTTTGAGCACCCTCATGATGAGATAGTGATACAGGAGAGTCCCTTTTTACAAGTGCAGGTCCTCTACAAAAAGAAATGGCCCGTACAAAGTCATTATAAAGCTTTAGAAAAGGGTTATCGCCATCTCCAAAAAATGGGTTACCAATTTAAATTGGCCCATCTGCATGTAAGCTGGCCCTCGGGTATTGCTTTTCAGGGTTTTTTAAAGAATCTGCCCTATGTAATTACCGAACATTATTCGGGATACCAGAAAAACCGACGCCACGAATGGAGTCGATTGGCTCAACATATGGCCCGTCGAATTATGAATAAGGCCCAGGTAATTTGCCCGGTATCGAAACAACTGGCCAATTCCCTACAAGAATTTAGGGTTAATTCTCCTTGTGAGATTATTGGAAACGTGGTAAATACGGAGCTATTCAAATATCAGGAGTGGAAGAAGCAAGGACCTGAATTCCGTTTGGTACACATCAGTTCCCTCCAACAGGAAACTAAAAACATCAAGGGGATTTTAAGGGCTTTTAAACAAGCCTTAAGCCGAGATCCCATGCTTCATTTAAGCATTGGAGGCGATGGGGACCTCAAATGGCTCCAGGAACAAATTGATCTAAATGAAATTCCCTCCACTAAGATTCGGATGCTCTCCGCGCTTTCGCGGGAAGAAGTTGCCCAAGAAATGAGTCAAAGTAATGCCTTTCTGCTCTTCAGCTTTATCGAGAATCAACCCGTAGTTCTATTGGAATCGCTCTGTATAGGTCGACCAATTATTGCCAGCAAGGTGGGAGGCATTTCAGAATTTATTGGCCCAAATCAGGGTATCCTGGTTGAATCTGAAGATGAGTTGGCTGTGGCCGAAGCCATCTTAAAGCTTAAAATGGATTATGCCGACTATGATCTAGCCGGTATATCTGAAGAGGCCCATGCGCATTATTCGCATCAAGCCATAGCGGAGGAATTTAGGCAGCTATACCTTAGCGTACGCCCTTCAATTGCATCAGGTCATCCAGACCCAAATCCTGTGCGGCAATAAACCCTTCTCCGTACTCTACACCTATTAAACGGCCCAAATCCTGTGCACGATAGGTAACGGAATCCATAAAGTTTTTGGAACTAATTACCGTTTTAGGCTCGGCACTACCCGGATCGTAAAACTGAGATTTATAAGCCTTAATAGACTCCACCTTGCTATGAATATGTTCACCGATATCAATAATGAAATCAGGCTCTAAATTTTGGAACTGGATATAATAAAGCAATAGTTGCGGGCGCCAAGGCTCTTGCGCTTCTCCCTCCCATTCCGTTTCAATCTTAAGCAGTCCGGAAAGAAAGCTTGCCTCCTTCAGTAAAAAGGAGCCTCGCCCATGATCTGGGTGTCGATCTGTGGGAGCATTAGCGATAACTATTTCCGGGCGAAACCGGCGAATTTGTTGGATTACCGCCAGACGATGCTCTTCATCATTCACAAAAAAGCCGTCGCGAAAGCCCAGGTTCTCGCGCACTTTAAGCCCCATGATGCGACCCGCCTCCGCGGCTTCAGCCAAACGGATTTCAGGAGTACCACGCGTTCCCAGCTCCCCCATGGTTAAATCTACAACTCCGCAAGAATAGCCAAGCTGAGTTTGTTTTGCCAGGGTTCCGGAACAACTCAGTTCAACGTCATCAGGGTGGGCTCCAAAGGCCAAAATATCCAGTTTCATAGCTATGAAAATAAAAAATAGCTTGCTCCGAAAAGGTTTCGAAACAAGCTATTCTTAAATATTAGATGTGATTACTTTTTGAAATCGAAAGTAATTTTCCCAGTGTTTCCGCAGTTGCAAGTGTTATCGCTAGGATCAACATTTACAATTTTAATAACGGCATAAGTGCTACCACCACGCAATTTCGCGATGTAGATATCACCTACAGCAGGATTGCTTACAGAAGCAGAAGCGGTACCCGCAGCAAAAGAAGAAGTAGCAGCTTCAACCGTAGCATTAGCATAATCGTAAGAGTTGTCTTTTACGAACATGGTAGAGTTAGCGGCCATCCAGCTACCGGTAAAGGCATCACCAGCAGCATCCGTGTTCTCCATGTCTTTGCTGGCATCAGGCTGACTAGCACCAACTACAGTACCATTAACCAAATCATAAGCTCCTTCTAAAGAACCTGCAATGTGGAAAAACGCACCATTAGTTTCATTGGTCATTGGTGTAGCATTCGCCTCAACTGTAACTGTGAAAGTTACATTGTCGGTGTTTCCATCTTTATCGGTTACAGTGAAAGAGTAAGAAGTCACCCCTAGATTAATTCCGGCATTTGGGAAAATCAAGGTATCGATATAAGTCTCATCGTCCGCATTAGCAATATCGTAAGGGAAATTACGACCTCCTAAACTAGTTGGTATTGGAGAAGGAGAATTAGATCCGGTTACACTTACAGAGAAAAGATCCATGTCAGTATCACCTTTGCGAGCATCCCAAACAAATACAAGGCTGCTGCCCTGGCTGATGGTTAATGCTCCACCGGTAGATCCGGAAGTACTTTCGGTTACGATTAAAGAGGCACCCAGGCTGCTGTCGTTGTCATCTTCACAAGCGGTAAAGCTTAAAGCCAAGATACCTGCTGCGGCAAAGCGCAGTAAATTGCGGATTTTCATAGTAATCTGATTTGAGATTATTTTCATTTTCGGCTAACAAAATTAGTCAATTAATGATTCTGTGAATGATTTTAGAAAAAGACTTGTTCACCCAATACAATTAAAATAATTTTGCCGCCCATAATAATATACTCCAAATGGCTGGTAACAGAACTTTCACCATGATTAAGCCCGATGCCGTTGAAAACGGTCATATCGGTGCAATTTTAGCCAAGATCAACGAAGCTGGATTTCGTATTGTAGCAATGGAAATGACTGCTCTTTCTCGCAAAGACGCAGAAGCTTTTTACGCAGTTCACGCTGAGCGTCCTTTCTTTGGCGAATTAGTAGAATACATGACTTCTGGTCCGATTGTAGCTGCTATCCTCGAAAAAGATAATGCCGTTGCTGACTTCCGTACTTTAATCGGTGCTACCAATCCAGCCGAAGCTGCTGAAGGTACCATCCGCAAATTATACGCTACTTCTATCGCTGCAAATGCGGTTCACGGTAGTGATTCTGACGATAATGCTGCTATCGAAGGAAACTTCTTCTTCTCCCAGCGCAATCGCCACTAGAATATTTCAAATGAAAATCCCGACCTCAGAGTCGGGATTTTTTTTTAGCGGATAAGCACCTTGCGAATCGGTTCTCGACCCCGGCCTATCTTCTGATTTAGGTAATCTATCATGCGACTTTGCTTTAAACGCAATTGTTGTCGCAAGGGGGCGCTCGACATATACAAGATTAAACAGCCTTTTTCCAGGCTAATATCATTAGTCTTATCCGCTACCTTATCTCCCATCAATTCGCGCCAATCGGCTTTTAGGATCGCTTCAAAAAAGCGCTCTTCCAAATGATGCCCCTTTAAAAAAGCACCTATGGCATCTCCTAATTTGAAAGTATTATTCCGATCCATCTTCGATAATTGAGGTCACATTAATAATTCGGGCTTCGGGGTCGATCTGTTTCACCAATGCTGTGGTCCGATCTTCATGGGTGTCGGTAATAAAGATTTGCCCGAAATTGGAATCATGTACCAATTTTACCAAGCGGGCTACCCGAGCTTCATCCAATTTATCAAAAATATCATCCAACAAAAGAATAGGCACCATTTTCTGATGATCGCGAATAAACTCATACTGAGCTAATTTCAAAGCAATCAAATACGACTTCTGCTGTCCCTGTGAGGCATAGTCACGCACGGAGTCATCATCCAAACTAAACTTTAAATCATCGCGATGAACGCCCCAGGAACTGTATTGCAGCACCCGATCCTTTTCATGGCGGCTGCGTAATTCTACCAAAGGCTCATCACCAAAGTGGCTACGGTAATCTAAAGTGGCAGCTTCTCTGCCTTCACTTAACCAATGGTAATAATGTTGAATACGGGGGCCAAGCTCCTCACAAAACTGCTGGCGCGCCTTGGATATGTACATGCCATGCTCCACCATTTGTTGATCGTACAAATCCAGAGACTCGGCATCGAACTGATGGTTAGCCGCAAAGAACTTTAACAAGCGATTACGTTGCTGTAAGGCCTTATGATAGCGCATCAAATGAAAGAGGTACTCATTATTGCCCTGACTAATCACATTATCCAGAAAGCGTCGCCGGGTATCTGAGCTATCCGTGATTAAATCACGATCATAAGGCGAAATTACCACTGCGGGAAAAGCACCAATATGTTCTGCCAGTTTCTCGTACTCCTTTTTATTGCGCTTCAAGATTTTCTTGGCTCCCTTTTTCAAGGAGATATGCAGGTGCTCATTTTCATCCTGACGAAGGAAATTTCCTTCAATCATGAAAAAATCTTCCTCGTGCTTAATATTTTTTTGATCGCGATTCCCGAAGTAACTTTTACTTAAACAGAGGTAATGAATGGCATCTAACAAATTGGTTTTTCCGCCTCCATTAAGGCCTACAAAGCAATTGAGCTTAGGACTAAATTCAAATTGCCCTTCTGTCCAACTCTTGAAATTTAATAGATGTAGGTCCCGTAAATGCATTTTGCTAAATTAATGCAAGGATACTGGCAAATTGCACCACGGCACAGAAAGGAATTTTTTTACTTTTGCCGACTATTAGAATTTGGCAAGCATGGCTAAAAAGAAGAACAACGAAGAGGAAGTATTAGTAGACGTTACCCAATCCATCAGCAGATTGGAGAAGTTTTTTGAGGAAAATCGTCAAAGCATAAGCATTGCTATTATCGCCATCTTCGCGATTGTAGGTGGTTATATCAGCTACATTAAGTTTTATCAAGAGCCTCGTGAGGCGGAAGCGCAATCTGAAATTTACCATGCTCAACATTGGTTTGAGGTTGACTCTTTGGAGCAGGCCATTAATGGTATGGGCAATAAAGTAGGTTTTCTGGATATCGCTGCCGACTACAGTGGCACCAATGCTGGAAACTTAGCCAACTACTACGCTGGAATTAGCTACCTCCGTTTAGGTGAGTTCGAAAATGCCATCCGAATTTTAGATGAATTCCATACAGATGATCCGATTCTTCAGGTAATCTCTAAGGGTGCCATTGGCGATGCCTTCATGGAATTAAATCAAACCAAAGAAGCTTTGGAATACTACAATAAAGCCGTTAGCACCAACAGCAACGACTACATTGTACCTTTCTATCTATTGAAAGCTGGTTTAGCTGCAGAGCAAGCCGGAGAGAATGCCAAAGCTTTGGAATACTTCAAGCGCATTAAAGCTGATTTCGCCGACTCTCGTCAGGGTCTCGATATCGATCGTTATATTGGTCGTATCGAAGCGAAAATTTAATGGCCACAGCAGGACACAATCTATCGGATTTCAATCCAGAAGAACTTCCTAAAGCTACCGGAATGCGTATTGCCTGCGTAGTATCGGAGTGGAATTCAGAAATTACTAATGCCCTTTATCAAGGTGCTCGCGATATCCTAATGGCTTGCGGAGCAGCCGGGCATGATGTAACCCAGGTTAAAGTTCCGGGTGCCGTTGAAATCACCTATGCTGCCAAAAAGCTATGTGAATCCGAAAAGTACGATGCTATTATTGCTATTGGCACCGTAATTCAAGGAGAAACCAAGCATTTCGATTTCGTTTGTCAGAGTGTTACCCATGGGGTAACGGAACTCAATCTTCAATTCGACACACCCGTAATTTTTTGCGTTTTAACTGATAATACCATCGAACAAAGTCGCGCGCGCGCTGGTGGTATTCATGGTAATAAAGGCACCGAAGCCGGTGTTGCTGCCCTTAAAATGGCGGGGCTACGCAAGATTTTGGGCTAGGATAGAATCTAGAGCAAAGAGTTTAGAGTTTAGAGTTTAGGAACCTAAATGTCTTTGACTATTCACTCCAATAAAGTGGGAATTGCAAGGGGATTTTGCTTTTTACTCCACAACAACGGCAAAGAGGTCGTAATCTTCAGCGCCGGTGATTTCCACTTCCACGAATTCGCCGATTGGTAAATAGTCTGCTTCTACCAGCACCTCATTATCTACATCGGGAGAGTCAAATTCGGTACGCCCAATAAAGAAATCTCCTTCCTTACGATCGATTAAAGTCCGGTATTTCTGTCCTACCATCGCCTGATTATGCGCGGCGGATATCTTTTGCTGGATAGCCATCACTTCATTCGCACGCTCCTGCTTGATTTCAGCGGGCACATCGTCTTCTAAATTATAGGCATGGGTATTTTCCTCATGAGAATAAGTAAAGACACCTAAGCGCTCGAAACGCATTTCTTTCACCCATTCCTTCAACACCTCAAAGTCTTCTTCTGTTTCGCCGGGATAGCCCACAATAAGGGTGGTACGTATAGCAATGCCTGGCACCTTCTCCCGCATCAATCGCAAAAGCTTATCCGTACGTTCCTTCGTGGTTCCACGTCGCATGGACTTCAAAACCGGATCCGCAATATGCTGGAGAGGAATATCGATATAGTTACAGATTTTTGGTTCTTCCCGAATCAAGTCGAGTACATCTTCCGGGAAACCGGTAGGGAATAAATAGTGTAAACGAATCCATTGGATTCCTTCCACTTTCACCAATTCCTTTAATAAATCGGCCAGGGCACGCTTTTTATACAAATCCAAACCATAATAGGTTAGATCCTGCGCAATCAATAATAGCTCCTTAACTCCTTTAGCTGCTAATTTTTGAGCCTCCGTAACCAGATCCTCAATCGGGGTAGATTTATGTCCACCACGCATCAAAGGAATGGCACAGAATGAACAAGGGCGATCACAACCCTCGGCAATCTTCAAATAAGCAAAATGCTGGGGTGTAGTACTCAAACGCTCACCTACCAACTCCTTCTTATAATCAGCACCTAAGGCTTTCAACACTAAGGGTAATTCGCGAGTTCCGAAGTACTGATCCACATTGGGAATTTCCTTCTCCAAATCCGGTTTATAGCGTTCGGATAAACACCCCGTTACAAAAACCTTGTCTACCTCGCCTTCTTCTTTGCGTTCTACAAAGTCAAGGATGGTATTGATGGATTCTTCCTTGGCATTTTCAATAAAGCCACAGGTATTAATCACCACAATATTTCCTTCCTCTTCATGGACCACCTCTTTCTGGTTGGCCTTCAACTGCCCCATCAATACCTCACTATCATATAGGTTCTTTGAACAACCCAGAGTTACGATATTGATTTTATTCTTCTTGCGGTGTTTAGTGCGCATTAGTTTTCAAATAAGCTATTTACGAAGGCTTCTTTATCGAAGACCCTCAAATCGTCGATTCCCTCTCCTACACCAATGTATTTTACGGGAATCTGCAATTGATCCGATATTCCGATGGCTACCCCGCCTTTAGCGGTGCCATCTAATTTAGTTAGGGCCAAAGCGGTGATCTGAGTAGCCTTACTAAACTGCTTGGCTTGCTCCAATGCATTTTGCCCAGTGGAAGCATCCAAAACCAGGAGTACCTCATGAGGCGCATCGGGAACCAGTTTTTGCATTACTCTCTTAATCTTGGAGAGCTCATTCATCAGGTTCACCTTATTGTGCAAGCGACCGGCAGTATCAATAATCACCACATCGGCATTTCGAGAAATAGCAGATTGCACCGCATCAAAAGCGACCGAAGCCGGATCCGAACCCATAGCCTGTTTTACGATCGGCACATCGACTCTTTTGCTCCAAATTTCCAACTGATCTACCGCGGCTGCTCTAAAAGTATCTGCGGCACCCAATACTACGCTCAGGCCAGCTTTCTTAAACTGATGAGCCAGTTTACCAATGGTGGTGGTTTTACCCACACCATTTACCCCTACCACCATTAAAACATAAGGACGCTTTTCCGGCAAGCTAAATCCGCCATCAGCATCATTCTTACCATTTAGGAGTCCGGCAATCTCCTCTCGCAAAATTTGATTGAGCTCGGAGGTACCGAGGTATTTATCGCGAGCCACCCTTTCTTCGATGGCTTCAATAATTTTAAGAGTGGTATCAATGCCTACATCAGAACTGATGAGTACTTCTTCCAGATCGTCGAGCACCTCGGCATCGACCTTACTTTTTCCGGCTACCGCCTTGCTGAGCTTGGCAAAAACACTTTGACGGGTTTTTTCCAGGCCTTGTTCTATTTCCTCCCGGTTCTCTTCACGGGAAAATAATTTACCAAATAGACCCATTTGTATAAAATATCGGCAAATATCCTAAAAATGCCCTTCTTAGCGGCTGTAGTCTGGCCTTGATACAAAATAAAAAACCCGCCATCCAAGGATAGCGGGTACATATTTTTGGGAAAGCGATGCTTAGCTGTTCAAGAAATCCTTGATGTGCTCCTTGTTTACCACTTTCTCCTCGAAGGTATAAGCGCCGGATTTATCAGACTTCACCATTCTTACCACTTTGGTAAACTGGGCTGAATCTCCGGACTTAAGGGTTGCTACTACTTTCTTTGCCATCGCTAATAGTTTTTACTTGATTTCTTTATGAACGGTGTGGCGCTTCAAAATAGGATTGTATTTCTTAAGCTCCATACGGTCGGGAGTATTCTTCTTGTTCTTGGTGGTCACATAACGTGATGTACCAGGCATGCCGCTGTCTTTATGCTCAGTGCATTCCAGAATAACTTGTACTCGGTTCCCTTTTTTAGCCATTGCCTAATTTCTTATTTGGTGAGATATCCATTGGCACGGGCATCTTTAATCACCGCAGCCAAACCTTTCTTATTGATGTTCTTCAAGGCAGAAGCAGATACACGCAGGGTGATCCAACGATCTTCCTCTGCTAAATAAAAACGCTTCTTCATCAAGTTCACATTGAACTTGCGCTTGTTCTTTTTATTGGAGAAGGAAACATTGTTTCCACTCATTGCTTTCTTACCGGTAAGCTCACATACTCTTGACATGGATCTCGCTTCTTAAATTTTGGGTCTGCAAAAGTAAGTAAATATTACAGTCGTACAAACCTAGATTTCAATTTTCTGCACTTCTTTTCTTAGACGGTCTAATGCCATTAAGGCGCTACGTCGGATATTTCTTTGCCGATGATTACCAAAGTGATAGCTTTTAGCGCGGCTTCCTCGCGGTCCGGCAACGGCTATCCATACCAATCCAACGGGCTTTTCCACACTTCCTCCACCTGGGCCGGCAATACCGGTAGTCGCTAAAGCAAAATCCGCTCCCGTGCGCTTACGCAGTCCTTCAGCCATTTCCAAAGCTACCTGCTCACTCACGGCGCCATGGGCTTCCAAACTTTCTGCCTTCACCCCCAGCATGTCTTGTTTTAAGGCATTGCTGTAGGATACTACCCCGCCTAAATAATACTCCGAACTACCCGGAATACTTGTTATCAGATGACCTATATACCCGCCGGTGCAGCTTTCGGCTGTAGCCAAGGTCATTTTTCGGGCCAAGAGTGATTTCCCAACTATCTCTTCCAGGGAGCTCACATCTTCCCCAAAAATTAGGTCACCTAATTTGGACCGCATTATTGCGATGCCCTCTTCTACCAGGGCTTTGCTTTTTTCTTTAGTCTCCGCCTGTCCGGTTAAACGCAAGCGCACCAAACCTGGAGATGGCAAATAAGCCAATTTTAACTCGGCTGGTAATTCTTCTTCCCATTCGGTAAGCATCTCCGCCAAATCGCTTTCTCCAATACCTTGTGTGATCAAAGTTTTATGGTAGAGCCTCCCTTCCATCTGGGTGTTAACAATCCAGGGAACAATTTTATCTCCTACCAAATGTTCCGTTTCATAAGGTACCCCCGGAGTTGAAAAGTAATAACGACCGGCTCTTTCGAAACGCATTCCGGGTGCAGTGCCCGTTTCATTTACTATGGCCTCACAGGTACTCGGCACATAAGCCTGCTGACGATGTACTTCTTTCGGCTCGCGATTAAAACCCCGGAAAAGATTTCGAATATGCTCAAATACCTCATCCTTGAACACCATTTCGCCACCGAAATAATCCAGCAGCGTTTTCTTGGTAATATCATCCTTAGTTGGCCCCAATCCACCGGTCATAAATACATAGCGGGTATCCGGATGGACCTCATCCAAAGCAGTACGAATGGCCTCGGTAGTATCGGCTACCACCTTTTTCTGCCATACTTTAATTCCTTGCAAATTGAGCTGAGCCGCAATAAAGGCCGAATTGGTATCAATCGTTTGACCAATTAATAGTTCATCGCCAATGGCTATGATTTCTGCTTGCATTGTGGGAATTCAAAAGGGTTCGCAAATTTAGCATTTTTAATTGCGCCTACTTGCCTAAAATATGGGCAAATACTAAATTCACCCCTAGCACCAATAGCCTCTACCATGCGTAATTTCATGCTGATCTTCGCCCTTCTTTTTATGACCAGCTCCTGCGATGCACTTTTGCAAATTGCCCAGGAATCAAGCGCTCAAATGGAACCCAGCGAGCCGGAAATCAATCGCGGCATTAAAGAAGCTCTCGAAGTGGGTATTCGCAATGCGGTAAGTCGATCCTCTCAGGAAAACGGCTTTTACCATAATCCCAGCATTAAAATCCCATTCCCACCTGAAGCAGAACGCGCAGCCAAAACTCTGCGTGACCTGGGCATGGGTAATTTAGTAGATCAGTTTGTTGAAACCTTAAATCACGGTGCAGAACAAGCTTCGGCGAAAGCCAGTCCTATTTTTGTGGATGCTATCCGCGGCATGACTCTGCAAGATGTATATGGTATTTGGCGTGGTGATGCTAATGCCGCAACGGTTTACCTGCGTTCCAAAACAGAAGCTCAATTGAAATTGGCCTTTAAACCGGTTATTGATCAAGCTATCCAAAAGGTAGAGCTCACGAAATACTGGCAACCGATAGCCAGCAATTACAATCGAATTCCTTTTGTAACTCCGGTTAATCCCGACCTCAGTGATTATGTAATGCAGGAAACTTTAAATGGCCTTTTTGTGCTCTTAGCCGAAGAGGAAGCTAAAATTCGACAGGATCCTGCCGCGAGAGTAAGCGCCATTTTACAAAGGGTTTTTGGCTGGAAATCTTAATCCTTCTTTTTGAATATTTTACCCCACCAGGAGCCCTCCTTTTCTTCTTTAATCGGCTCTTCGGGTTCCTCCTCTTTCACGGCCTTACCTTCCTTTTTCTTAAAAAGGGAACGCAGATCATCCAAGAGTGTTTCTTCCTTATAATCGGGGCAATCCAGTATTTGTTTTTGGGATTCAGCTAATTCCGACCAATTTACCGCGCTTAAATGCGATTCCATTTTAGATAGCAGCTTAGCGAAAACAGGCAAGGCCATCGTTGAGCCCGACCCTAAAGCACCACTACGAAATCGAATCAAGGGGTTTATCCCGCCCATCCAGGTCACTGAAACTAAATCCGGACGATAGGCCACAAACCAGGCATCCGAATAATTCTGAGAGGTACCGGTTTTGGCCGCCCAGGATTTACGAGCACCATATATACTGTGCAAACTGCGCGCAGTTCCCGACTTGCTCACCCCTTGCAACATGGCATTCATAAGCTGGGCTGTTTCCTCTTTTAAAATGCGTTTAGCGGGCTTTTTTTCATGATGGTAAAGTAATTCACCAGAAGCTGTTTCAACCTTTTCTATAAAATAAGGCTGAACATCCATTCCCCCATTTGCGAATATGGCATAAGCCCTGGCCAGGTCAATTGGACTCACGGCAGAGGCACCCAATGAAACGGAAGGTCCATCTGCCCAATGATCAGCAATCCCCATTTTATGTGCCAATGCTCTCACCTTATCGGCCCCAGTCTTAAAATACCAAGCTACGGTAACGGTATTTATCGACTTCTTTAATGCGCCCTGCATGCTGTACATCCCTTCGTATTCGCCATCGTAATTCCGCGGACTCCAATCATCATAGCCCGGGTATTCTCGCCTTTCGGCGGATTGGTACTCACAAGGATCCTCTCCTGCCTCAAGTGCAGCGGCCATTACAAAAGGTTTTACGGTAGAGGCCATTGTATGCGCTGCCTGTACATTATCATAGGGTAAATAGCGATAATCCGGTCCTGCCACCCAGGCCTGTACCGCTCCACTTTGGGGATCTACTAAAACTGAAGCCCCTCGTAATAAGCGTAAATAGTGCTTTAAAGAATCAATAGCAGAACCTTCCTTCTCTATATTCCCCGCCGGATGAAACAGTTCCATCTTGTGCTTTTGACTCAGCTTTTCACGAATCTCATCATCTGACAATCCTTTGGCTGCGTAGCTCTTCCAGGCTGGACTGGCCATGAGCTTCTTCTCGAAAAAGGCAGGTTTTTGCGACCAGGGATTTGTAGAAGACCAATGCTGATCAAACTTCTTTTGCCAATTGGCCAAATGCGCTCTAAAGGCATCTCTCAGGCCCAACTGCTGCTCAGCATTTAAACTGGTATACACGCGAAGTCCATCTTTTTGGGCATCCCAAGCTTCCCCATTTTCTTTGACTTTGCCAGCGAGTATCTGCTTAAGCTCCAGTTCCACTTGTTTCAAATAATAAGGAGCGGGTCCTTCAAGGTCCAGATTGGAATAGTCTAAATCCAAAGGCAAGGCTTGAAGCGAATCACATTGCTCCGATTTCAAATGCTCATTACGAAGCATTTGGTTCAAAACCACATTTCTTCTGAGCCTGGATTTCTCTGGATGCAAGCGGGGATTAAAGGTGGTATTCGCCTTCAATAAACCAATTAATACCGCCGCTTCTTCTATTCTTAGATCCTTGGGTGGGCAATTAAAAAATCGCTGACTCCCTGCGGCTATGCCATAGGTGTTTTCAGAAAAGCTTACAGTATTTAGGTAAAGGGCCAGGATTTCATCCTTGCTGTAAATGGATTCCAGTCGCTTACTGATAATCATCTCCCGGCATTTATTTACCGGCATGCTTAAGGCCCCAAAATCCGGACGACCAAATAAATTCTTCGCTAATTGCTGGGTAAGGGTACTGCCACCACCCGAGCTACTATCCCCCATAAGAAGGGTTTTTACCAGCACTCTCAGCAAGCTCATCCAGTCGATACCGGCATGCTCATAAAAACGCTCATCTTCGGTGGCGACCAGGGCTTGTACCAAATGCTCCGGCAATTGATCAAAGCTTATTGGATCGCGATTAACGGCATAGAAGCTACCAATTAATGCCTTATCCTGCGAAAAAACGAGGGTAGACTTAGACTGTTGAATAGCCTTTAATTCGGCACTATCGGGAATGGGTCCCCAAAAGCCTATATAAACCGATCCAACAAAGAGAAGTATTAAGCTTAAAAACAAAAAGCTCAGGCGCAGAAACCATTTCCGCAATTTAACTGCGGTGGATTTCCGGCTTGGGCTTTTCCTTTTTTTCGACTTAGATTTTGAGGGCATCTATTCTTTTAGATCCGCTTCATTTGCTGCTTCAGCATTTTAACTTGATCGCTAAGCATTCCACGGGTGTCCAATTTCTTAACGTCCGTAAGCAAGATTTGTGCTTCACGTTTACGACGTTTTGCCAAAGCACAACCAGCTAATTGCAGTTTGGCCATCGCTTGATCGTGTTTCTGACGTAATCCGGTTTTAAGAGCTTTACGTAAAAAAGACTCTGCCTTACCCAAATTCGTATTGGAAACAATCATTCCCTGCAACATATAATAGTAAGCCAGCTGACCTTTAATTAAAGAGCCTTCAGGATTTTTAATATGGTCTAAGGCTTTCTGGGCCTTTCCCATATCGTTTTTACGCAAGAACCAAAAAGCTTGTAAGATGCGTTCGTTACGGAAATAGGTAAAGAGTACAATACCCGCCAGTAATAACCACATGATTCCGTTGCCGATCTCCACTTCGATAAATTGCCAAATCGACAATCCCATCAAAACTGCAGTTAATCCTAAGCGTAAATATTTACTGAACATTTATTTCGATTTTGGGCCGCAAAAGTAGGGCTAATTCGGGAAAAGGCCGCCTAGATTTTGGCCACCAATTTCACATTCAGCAGTCGGGGTGTTAGGTAATTGGGTACGGCATATTCACGTGCTGTACTAATATCTTTCACCCAGAGGTAGCTAATGGTATTGGTAATATCCAAAAGATTGAAGACCTCTACCCCTACCCAAAGACTACGGAAGTTATTAAGCACCTTCCACTTATGCTCCCGACCTTCACTCTTTAATACTTTTGAAAAGCCAATATCCACCCGACGGTAATCCGGTAAACGGAATACTCTTTCTGCGGCGGTAGCTTGAGGCGGTCCAAAAGGAAGACCTGTACCATAAGCTAAAGTCATGCTTACCCTAAAAGTGGGATCATTAGGTAAATAATCCTGGAAGAAGATTTTGAAATTCAATCGTTGGTCGGTAGGACGCGGTAGATAGCCTGCTCCATCGCCTTCGATATCTTCACGAATCGTCATAATAGATAAAGAGGCCCAAGAATCTATACCCGGTACAAACTCTCCATTAATACGGTAATCAATACCGGTAGCATAACCTTTGGCATTGTTTACGGCCCGATAGCGAATCCGCACATTATCCATATCGTAAGGAATCAATTGACCGAAGTCTTTATAATATACTTCAGTCACCATTTTAAATGGGCGATTCCAGATGCGGAGGTTGTAATCATGCCCTAAAACAAAATGAATGGAGCGCTGAGCCCGTATGTTTTCATTTAAGCCTCCTTCCAAATTCCGCATTTCCCGATAAAATGGAGGCTGATAGTAAAAGCCCGTAGCAAAACGGAATACCATATCTGATTCCCAATTAGGCTTAAAGCTGATACTCGCTCGGGGACTGATTACATTCTGATTATTGAAAGTCCAGTATTGATTGCGAATTCCAATATTGTAAAACAAATCACCTAGTGAATCCAGCGGAATTATCTGACTGCGTTCTACATAAGCTGTTGCACGCATTGAGTTTACCGAAATTTTACTGGCAAAGCTTTCGAAGAGATTCAATTCATCTTCCTGTAAAATGGAAGTATACACATTGCCAGCAACCGGATTCCCTAATGAATCCCAGGTATCCACAATTAAGGAATCGTAATTAAAGCCACTACCATCCGGAACATTATAACCTGCGGAGTCGATTCGTTCCCATTCTTTATAACGGTCAATAATATCTTCCATTTGCACCTTCGCGCCCCAGCGCCAGGTTACATCTCCTTGATCGATAATTCCAGAATGGGAAAGATTCGCCACAATGGCATCCAGATAATTTCGAGCGTAGTTTTGGAAGCCACCAATACTGCGGGTAAAACTGATTTCTCCAAATTGATCACTCCCTAAATTAGTATTCAACTCCCCTAAGCGATAAGCGCCCAACACATCAAAATACTCTTGTTCCGTAGTCTGAAAAACAGAGGCCTGATAGGTTAATCTCATGTTTTTACTCGGCCTATTGGTCAAACCTAAGGCCGCAAACCGCGTGGTAAAATCATAATCCTCGCGGCCATCAAAAAACACATTCAAGCGCAAGCTTTCCTGAATAGTTCCAAAATCCGTAGTTCTGCTTTGGGGCACCACCTGATAGAGATTGCGAGAGTAGTTTCCTAAAAAGCTAAGTTCCCACTCATCAGTCATATCGTAAGTGATATAGGCCTGAATATCGGTAAACTGAGGTTTGAAATCGGCTTCCGTATCCAATGAACCTAAAAGTAATTGATTGGTGCGGTAGCGGGCGCCAATTAAGGCAGAGACCCGATCTTTGGCAAAACGATCTTCGTAAACGAGATTTCCGCCTAAAAGGCTGCCCTCTACACTCAGGCCAAATTCTTTGGGTTTGCGATACGTAATATCCAGCACCGATGCCATTTTATCGCCATATCGGGCTTCGAAACCACCCGCTGAAAAGCGCACATTCGACACCATAGAAGAATTAACGAAGCTCATTCCTTCTTGCTGTCCATTGCGCACTAAAAAGGGACGGTAAACCTCAATACCATTCACATAAACCAGGTTTTCATCGAAGTTTCCTCCCCGCACAGAATATTGAGAGGAGAGTTCACTGTAAGAGCTTACACCCGGAAGGGTTTTTATAATGCCTTCCACGCCCGAATTCGGGCCTATAAAAGACTCAATGGACTTTACACTTACATCCACCTGATTGTCGAAACGGCCTTTGCGATCAACAATATCCACCTCGCCCAAAACATTCTTTAGCAATTTGAGCTGGCGATTGATTTCCTTTTTCTCCCCTTTAGACAGATTGATATAAAGGGTATCGGGTTCGTAATTGTAATTGGCAAAATAGACCATCAATTTTTTACCGGGTAGTACATCCAGTTCGTATTTCCCTTCCGCATCGGTAAGGGTATAATAGTCGCCGATACCCACGCGAGCCCCGTCGATTGGAATATTGTCCAGGTCGCTAACCCGACCGTAAATTTGGGTTTGAGCCCAGGCATATTGTGAGAAGAGGAGGAGGCTTAAAGCCGAGAGGACTAAGCGCATTGAGGCCTAATTTTTCTTAAAGGATTGAAAGAGTCTTTGCCAGGCAAAGGGATTACTTAAAGCACCCAAAATGGCGGTTGCTCCATTATCATAACCTTGATATCGCCCATAATCGTATATGCTTTGATTTTGCATCATAATGGCCAGGTCCTTAGCTTCCTCAGGATCGAGGTTCATAGCGGCCGCCCGATCTTGCAAAGCCTGAATCGCCAGATTCCGCATGGCAATATCATTTTGGGTAGTTGGAATATTGGTTGCCAGAAATGCTTCCTTAAAGCGATCTGGTGTAGGCCAGGGATAAAGGGTTACTTCTTCTAATAAGGTGGTATCGCGCTTCATCATAACTCGCGCCAAATAAGCGGTTTTAGAAAGCGTATCCGGCACCACCAAAACCTCCTGTGTGAAGCCAATACAGCTAAATCGGATACTGTCTCCCGCCAGGGCAGCAAAGGAGAAAAAACCATCCGCATCGGTCATGGTACCACGGGTGCCTTGACCAACATATACATGCGCAAAAGGTATGGGCCGGGGAATACTATCCTGACTCAAAACCAAGCCACTCATTTGCACCGGTTTCTCTTCTTGAGCAGAAAGACCCAAGCTTAAAAATCCTGAAAAGAGTAGTATAAAAATTGTGCGCATCATAAAGGAAACGATGAATTGGCGAAAATAGCATCTAAGGGGCAAAAAGTGTCCATGTTTGCTCGCTTACATTCTTTTTATCATCAACAACACGCAATTTTAACACTTGTTTAGTGTCTTGAGAAAGAGGCCAATATTTCGTTTTCAAGAGCAGGCGATCGGTTTTAGCATCATAATAAACAGGGACCCATTCGCCGTTTACCCAGGCATTGTATTCCTTAAGTCCACTTAAATCATCGCGCACTCGAATTTGCAATTGACTTTGCTTCAGGGGCATTCCTTCCTTAAAATCTATAGCTGAAATCTGCGGTGCCAGCGTATCCAAAGCAATGGCAAATTGCCCTAATTGTCGGGTACGAGCACTTATCCATCCATCTTTAAAGTCTCCCCCTTCATATTCGTCGTACTGTCCATCCAGATAACTGGCAATGAAAAGCTTACTTGGATCTACCCCTTTTGGCAAATGATTTAAGCGTAATTTTAGATCGTAATACAGATGCACCGGAATTTCGCGAGAGCCAAAAGTAAAGAGGTCACTATAGGCCTCCGGTAATTCTTCCTGAGCAATCTCTAAAACATAATCGCGGTAAAAACTACCCGCTCGAATATTGAGCTCATAGTTCTCTCCTTTAATCAGCTCTGCCTGATCAGGCTCAACCTTAGCAATCAAAAATTCGGAATTCCCTAGCTCCTCCTCACTAATCGGCTCTACCTCTGGATTCTCTGTGAGCACCGAATATTGCAGATCAAAATTGAGAACACTTAAATTCCCAGACACATCGCGGGCTTCAATACGAATAGGCACTACCGTGTCTTTATCAAAGCTCAAATGACCTGCTTCGGCTTTCGCCGGATAAGTACTTAACTTATTACCCGGCTCCCGATACAAACGATGCGAGGTCCTTTTACAACAGGCCTTCAAGCCATAATCGATATGTGCATTAATAAAACGGCTCTCGGCAAAGGCGAAGGTTTCCATTTTAAACTCATGCCTTAATTCATCAGCCACAAAAAGCTTAAGGTCATAAACCCCATTGCGGTTATTGTAGCCATCTTGTCGATCAATGGCATAAATCCCGAAGGAAACCGGTCCATTAGCGTCTACAATACCATCCCCTGTTAGTACATAATCGCCAGCTTGTTTTTGCAATAAGCTGTATTCTTTTTGTCCGGCCGGTTGCTTATTCTGAAAATAATAGACCTGCAAAGGTCCCAATTCTGGTTGCCGATGATCCTCTACCTCAAAGCCAAATAGCAAAGGATTAATAATCTTTTCAGTGCGACTGTCCCGAACTTCAAAATGTAAATGTGGTCCTCCACTGCCCCCACTGTTCCCGCTAAGGGCTAAAGTATCCCCTTGTTCAAAATGAAACTGCGCGGCGGCCGGATACAATTCGATTTCATTTTTCTGGAGCCTGCGCATTTCGGAGATTACATAGTTTTCCAATTCGGGACTAAAAGACAATAAATGCGCATAAACGGTAGTATACCCATTGGGATGTCTTAAGTAAATAGCCTTGCCAAAGCCATAAGGTGAGACTTTGATGCGAACAATATCTCCTTCGGCGGCAGCCAAAACCGGAATGCCTACCTTACCCAAAGTTTTAAGGTCGAGCCCTGAATGAAAATGATTGCTACGCAATTCACCAAAGGTGCCGGAAGAATAAAGTTTAATGGGCAATGGACTTATAAAGTAGTCTTGCGGGTAAGACGATTGCCCGGCCATCGGCAGGCTGAAGATTAAAAATAAGGTGAATGATAGTATCTTAGACATGCTCGAATTTATTCAAAATTAAGGGCCAAAATCGAAGCCGAAAGGATTTTTTCTTCCCTTTAAAAAGGGGTTTGTTATCCCGATATGGCTTGCTAACTTTGGCCATTGGAGTTTTTTGCGATGCATGAAGGCAATTGAAGCAAAGATCAAAGATCTGGAACAACTGATTAACCACATTATCAGTGATCATTTAGTAGTACAAAAGGAAAATGTACAACTGAAGGAAAGGGTCGTGGAGTTGGAAGCTCAATTGCATTCGCAGTCGGATGAAGTCCAAAATTTAGGAATCCAATTAGAACGCTTACGCTTGGCGCGTGGTTTGGCCGGAGATCCGGAAGAAGCAAAAGCCGCAAAAGCAAAATTGGGTTCTTTAATGCGGGAAATAGATCGCTGTATAGCTTTGTTGAATGAGTGATTTTCCTGAGAGATAGTGAAATGTCAGATTTGCTGAAAATAAAAGTTTCCCTGGCCGATCGGGTCTACCCCTTAACCATCCGTCGTGATGAAGAGGAAAACATCCGTAAAGCCGCCAAAAGTATCGAGGCCATTCTCAAGAAGTATGAAGATGGCTATGCGGTGCGCGACAAACAAGACTTGCTGGCCATGTGTGCTCTGCAATTGGCTTCGCGCCTGGAGAAGATACAAACCGATAATTTGGTAAACGGAGATGATATTGGAGCACATTTAGACCGTCTTTCGGAAAAACTAAAGCAAGCGACGCAATAGCAACGTTCTTTTACAAATTTTTTCCCGCATCCTTTCCTGTATTTGCTAAACTCAACATTATCAATAATAGGAGTTTAGCTCGGGTTTTCTAGATCATGCCTCCTTCGAGTGGAAGGTCGAAATTATCCGGTAAGCTCCGAACCTGTCTAAACGGAGTTTAGACGAAACACGTAAAGGGTGCGGGTTTTTTATGAACCAATTAGAAAGATGGAAACAACAACTTTAATTCTTATTCTGGCAGCATTAATCGTGGGCTTTGGAACCGCCTTCGTATTTAATATGCTGATCTTAAAAAAGAAAAATCAAAATATCCTGGCCGAAGCTCAAAAGGAAGCCGAAGGCATTAAAAAGGAAAAAATCTTACAAGCCAAGGAGAAATTCCTGGAGCTTAAAGCTGAACATGAAAAGGTGATTAATAAGCGGGAGCAAAAGCTAAATGACCGTTTTAATAACCTGAAGGAAAAAGAACAGCGAGTACGCGAACATGCCGAAAACAACAAGAAAGAGTACAAGGAAAACCAACGCTTGCGTGAAGAACTCAGCAAAAAGGTAGAAGTAAATGATGCCCGCAGCAAGGAGCTCGAAAAAATGCACCGCAAGCAGGTAGAGCAATTGGAGGTAATCTCTGGCTTAAGCCCCGAGGAAGCCAAAAACCAATTGTTGGAAGCCCTTAAAGAAGAAGCTAAAACCGATGCAGCAGCTTTCATCCAAACGACCATGGAAGAAGCGCAATTAAGTGCCGCTCGTGAAGCTCGTAAAGTGGTCATCCAAACCATTCAAAGAGTGGCCACTGAACAAGCGGTAGAAAACTCAGTTTCGGTGTTTAATATCGAAAACGACGACGTTAAAGGTCGTATCATTGGTCGTGAAGGACGAAATATCCGTGCCCTGGAAGCAGCGACGGGAGTAGAAATTATTGTGGATGATACTCCAGAAGCAATCATCCTAAGCTGCTTTGATCCGGTGCGTCGTGAGATTGCCCGCTTATCCTTACACAAATTAGTTTCAGACGGACGTATACACCCAGCCCGCATTGAAGAAGTTTGCAATAAAACCCGCAAGCAGATTGAGGAGGAAATCTTCGAAGTAGGTAAGCGTACCACTATTGATTTAGGTATCCACGGTTTACATCCCGAATTAGTGCGGATGGTTGGTCGTATGAAATACCGGTCATCTTATGGACAAAACCTCTTACAGCACTCTCGTGAAGTAGCTAATCTCTGTGGTATTATGGCCGCTGAATTGGGGCTTAATCCTAAAATTGCCAAACGCGCAGGTCTGCTGCATGATATCGGTAAAGTACCTTCGGAAGAAAGTGAATTGCCACATGCTATTTTAGGCATGAAGATGGCAGAGAAATACGGCGAAAAACCCGAGGTATGCAATGCAATTGGTGCCCACCACGATGAGATCGAAATGACCGGTCTTATTTCTCCTATTATTCAGGTTTGCGATGGTATTTCCGGTGCTCGTCCTGGTGCTCGCCGCCAAATTGCAGAAAGCTATATGCAACGTTTGAAAGACCTGGAGCAATTAGCGATTTCTCAAAATGGCGTTACCCAAGCTTATGCAGTGCAAGCTGGTCGTGAATTGCGCGTAATTGTAGATTGCGAAAAAGTGAGCGATGCCGATGCAGCGAAGATCAGCTTCGACATTAGCCAAAAAATTCAAAATGAAATGACCTATCCCGGACAGGTAAAGATTACGGTAATCCGGGAAACTCGTGCCGTAAACGTAGCGCGCTAAGCGGCTATTCTGCACTATAAATTTCCAAAGCCTGAGCTATCATACCTTTTACGATAGTCTCAGGCTTTTTGCTAAATACCTGCGTCCTACGATTGGCCAGAATCGCCGAAAGGGAAAGGCATTCCATATTAAGAAGACTACCCAAGGCATAAATACCGGCGGTTTCCATTTCTAAATTGGTAATTGCTAAGGCTTCTAAATCTTGAACCGCCAGGATTTCCAACCACTTATCCTTCTTGGCCTTTAAGGGGACATTTCGGCCTTGAGGTCCATAAAATCCATTAGCGGTAACTGTAATGCCACTATGCTGAGCCATAGGTCGGAATTGACTTCGCAATGCTTCCGAACCCCAGGTAAAATAAGGCTGGGGAAAAGCATCAAGACCTTCCAGTTTTCGAAAGTCGCTCCAATTGTAAAAGTGCATCAGGTAATCAAAACCCAAAGCTGCTTCCGACATTAAAATGCTTTCTATTGGTATATCTTCTCTTAAGGTACCGCTGGTTCCCAAACGCAGGACTTGCAATGGTGGTAAAGCTTCGGATCGAGGTTCGCGCTTGCTTAAATCCCAGGCATAAGCCAAATGCAATTCATTAAGCACGATATCTATATTATCAGTGCCAATACCCGTTGAAATACAGAGCATATCTTCCTGTCCAATTCGGCCGCGAAGGCTCCGAAATTCCCTGAATTGTTGATCGGAATATACCTGATCAAAATGAGGGATTAACCAATCCAGTCGATCGGGATCACCTACTGTGACTACCTTTCGGGGCACTTCACCGTTTTTCAAATGCAAGTGATAAACGCTTAAATCCGGATTGAGGATGATTTCAGAAGAAGGCATACTGTTCGTATTCGGGGATTAACTTAACTTTGAGGCACTAATTCGTTCCTCTTATGTCTGATTCATTCAAGATCCTGGTACCGATCGGATTTTCTGAGCAATCCTTGACCGCTTTAAACCAAGCCTCAATTTTTGCCAAAGCTACCGAAAACGCCAGCATTACCTTACTCTCTGTAATTGAAGAAGGAGGTTTCTTTTCGAAGATGTTCTCCAGCTCAAGTAATACTGAGCAAATTCATAGCGAGGTAAGCAAAAAACTGAAGGAAGTTGCCGAAAACTTCCAGCAAGATCACAACATCCCAACCAATACTATGGTTGCCGAAGGTGTAGTGTATGAAGAAATTGCTCGGGTAAGCAGTCTTATCGACGCCAACCTGGTGGTAATGGGAACCAATGGTAAACCCCAAAACCTTCGCAAACGATTTATCGGCTCGAATGCTTATCGCACTGCCGCTTTAGTAAAACCTCCAGTAGTTACGATTAAAGGGGTGCGTGAAATTGATAAAATTGAAACCATCATTTTCCCCTTATTAATGGATCGTCATAGTAAGGAGAAAGTAGGTCCTACCTTGGAATACGCCCGCCTTTTTGGTGCCAAAGTATTGGTAGTGGCTGTGAAAGAAAATGATAGTCAGCTGAATATTTTACGGGGCCATGTGAACCAGGTGGAAAGCTTTATTCGCAGTCATGGTGTAGAATGTGAGCATCAAATTATTGAGAATCCTTCCCGTCGTGGAGTGGTGCGCAATATTTTAAATCATGCTTATGATGCTGAAGGTGATTTGGTAATTATTACCGAAGAAGCCGGCCCAACCGACATTACCGATTATTTCTTAGGTAATGAAATGCAAGCCGTTATTTACCACAGCGAAATTCCGGTTATGTGCATTACGCCTAAGGCCGTTAAATACGATAAAATGTGGGATTCTTTCTAAGAGTCAAACACTTATAGATATTGGCGCCTCCAGAAATGGGGGCGCCTTTTTTTTATCCTCCATTCTCCAATTCAAAAATTTAAGCGGAGACCGGTATATACAATGAACCAGAACTGCAGTTTGGCGTTAGACTGATATGTATCAACTAAAGCAAGAACAGTGGGTAAATGCGCCACTTAAGGAGGTTTGGGATTTCTTTTCCAATCCGGAAAACCTATTGCGGATTACTCCTGCTAAAATGAAAATGCGGATTGTCGAAAAGCCCAGTTCTACAATGTTTCCGGGTATGATTCTGCGCTATAAGGTGGCTCCGATTTTAGGAATTCCTTTAAACTGGACTTCCGAAATCAGCGCTGTAAGTAAGGAGAACTTTTTTGTGGATGAAATGCGCTCTGGTCCCTTTAAAATGTGGCATCATTTACACCGTTTCCAAGCCAAGGATGGTGGAACTCTAATCAGTGATGAGCTGCATTATCGATTACCGATCGAAGCACTTTCGCGCTGGGCACACCCCTGGTTGGTACAGAAGCAATTGAAAGAGATGTTTGAACATCGCGAAAAAGTGATTCAAGAAATATTTTAATCAGGCATGGGAACGATTTTCGGAATTGACTACGGAAGTAAGCTTTCGGGAAATACTGTGATAGCCATTTATCAGGAGCCCAATATATTTTTCATGGAAGTGGAAGCCAAGGTGGATGCGGATCAGTTCATTCGCAATGCCGTGGCTCATTTCGAACCCGAATTGGTGTTTATTGATGCGCCATTAAGCCTCCCCGGTGTATATCGCCATCTCTCAGGATTTCAGGATTATCATTTCAGAAAGGCAGATCGCGATACTCAGGCTATGTCGCCCATGTTTCTGGGGGGATTAGCAGCACGTGCCATCGAGTTGAAATCGGAATTGGAATCGTCGAAAGTCAAAGTATTGGAAACCTACCCCAAGTTGATGGCGCAAAGGTTTGACCTTAAGACCCTGGGATATAAGGGCAGTAAAACGGCTTTAAAAGATTGTATTGCTAAGGTACGCTCTTGCATGCGACCTTCTATACAAGTAAAGTCGACAGACATTAAAAGCTGGCATCATTTGGATGCTCTTTTAGCTTTAATGAGTGCCCTCTCCTATCATTGTGGGGATTACCGCTGCTTTGGAGACGAAAGAGAAGGTTTGATTTATATCTGATGCAATCCTTCCAGGTACTTTGGCTAAAACGCGATTTGCGTTGGCAGGATCAGGATGCATTGCAAGCGGCCTTAGCTGAAGAACTGCCCCTGATCGTGCTCTTTTGCTTTGAGCCTTTGCAAATGGCGCATCAGGATTCTTCGCCTCGCCATAGAGCCAACCAAGAGGATTTACTGGCCGAAATGTTGGCCCAAGCCCCTCACTTTCAAAGGCAGTTCTTGATTTTGGAGGCCGATGCTGATCGGGTCTTAAAGACTCTTATTCCAACCGGGCTTAGCCTCTTGCATTCCCATCGCGAACATGGTTTAAAACTGTCCTATGAGCGAGATAAAAGAATCTCGGAAATCTGTCGTAAGGCAAATGTACGGTGGTGTGAATACGATCATAATGGCGTACAAAGAGCATTGCAAAACCGCGATCATTGGGATGAAAACTGGCGCAGCTATATGCAAGGGCCTTTGCAAAAAACGAAAGTCCCCCATAGCCATTACCTTGAAACTGAAAACCTGGAAGCTATTGAACTAGCTTTAAAAAAGGCCGGCATTCAATCAAGTACAGCGAAACTAAAAGAGCGGAAACCTCAATTGAGCAGAGAAAAAAGTCTGAAACGATTAGATTCTTTTTTGGCTACGGGAGCCCAGAATTATCAAGCGCATATCGGATCACCGGATTTTAGTCGAAAATCTTGCTCGCGTCTTTCAACTGCCCTCGCTTGGGGCGCTCTAAGTTTGCGTGAGGTCTATCAAAAATCGCTGGAGACGTATCAGGCGAAAGCCTACAAAAAAGACCTCAAAGCTTTTATTTCCCGCTTGCATTGGCATTCGCATTTCATCCAGAAATTTGAAATGGAAATGCGTATGGAAAGCGAAAACCTCAACCGAGGCTACAATGCTTTGCGCACAGAGTGCAATCCAGAATATTTAGAAACCTGGAAAAAAGGAGAAACCGGCTTTCCGCTGGTAGATGCTTGTATGCGAGCCGTTGCAGAAACTGGCTACCTCAATTTTCGTATGCGGGCTATGGTAGTAAGTTTCTGGAGCCATATCCTTTGGCAACCCTGGCAAGCAGCAGTGCATCATTTAGCCGCTTGTTTTGAAGATTATATTCCGGGGATTCATTATCCTCAGTTTCAAATGCAGAGTTCGGTTACGGGGATTAATACCATTCGTATTTACAATCCGGTAAAACAATCTTTGGAAAAGGATGCAGAGGCCAATTTTATCCGCGAATGGCTACCGGAATTGGCTGATCTGCCCCTGGCCTTCCAGCATGAACCCTGGAAGTTAAGCCCTCTGGAACAAGGTTTTTATAATTTTAAATTGGGAAGAGACTATCCCGAAAGGTTAATCGATTTAAATGCCGCTGGGAACTTCGCCCGTGAACAATTGTGGAAAATGAAAAAGGATCCCTTGGTACTCCAGGAAAATCAAAGAATTTTGCGGAAGCATACACTGGCCAATCGATCGGTAGAACATCGCAGTAGAAAGGTTTTAAAGCAAATGAATGAGCATGGCTAAAAAAGACGCCGATAAACAAAAAGACTTTGTCAATCCGATTGACCCGGATAAAATCACAGAAACCCCTTCTACCCTGCCCTATGCGCATACGGTAGGCGGAGCGGTGATTAAGCCGACCAAGCAGGGGGTGATTCGCAGCAGAGCACTTACTGCCATGGAAGAGCAAACCGATATGCAATTGGCTCAAATTAAGGAGCAAATTGATTTATTGGCTCGTCAGGCCCATGCCATTCAAGAGCGCAAAGATTTAGCCGCCCGGATTTATGAGGCTAAGATGGGCTTTAAACCTGAGATCAACCATATCTACCACCTGTATCTGAACCATGAAGAGCAACACGTATTATCAATGATTGGTCCGGATGAATGGGCGAAACCCAAGTTTAAGCACTTTTTGTACACGGTAAAACTGCTGGCCGATCATACCTGGGAGGTTTTGGCCAGCGGAGATTCGGAAGACTAAAGGTCGTCTACCAAACGGAAGCCTTCGCTGTGCACATTGATTATGGCCACTTTAGGATCGTCTTTTAAGTATTTCCGCACCTTGGCCAGGTAAACGTCCATACTACGACCGGTAAAGTAGTTATCATCTTTCCAAATCTTATTAAGCGCGGTACTGCGTTTTACGAGATTGTTTTTGTTCTGTGCCAGGAGTTTTAGGAGGGCTCCTTCTTTGGGACTCAATTTTCTTTCTTCACGACCGATCTTTAAAACTCGCATTTCTGAATCGTATTCATAACGACCGATTTTAAAGTGGATCTCTTCTTCCTCCTCTCCAAATTTGCGATTGAGTAAAGCCTTGATTTTATAGAGTAATACTTCGGAGTCGAAAGGTTTAGTGAGGTAATCGTCTGCTCCTAATTGGAAACCTTTCAGCATATCTTCCTTCATGGATTTGGCGGTAAGGAAAATCAGCGGAATCTCGCCATCAATTTTTCGAATATCACCCGCAAGGGTAAAGCCATCTTTTAAAGGCATCATTACATCTAAGATGCAGAGATCTAATTCGTCGGTAGATTTAAACAAGCGCAAGGCTTCTTGTCCGTCGGTGGCCAGATGAACCTCAAAATCATTGAGTTCGAGATAGTCGCGGAGCACCGCGCCAAAATTAGGATCATCTTCTGCCAGGAGTACTTTCGTTGTTTGTTTCATTTTTATGCATTAATTGGTAGGTAGATATAAAACTTACTGCCTTTTCCTTTTTCGCTTTCTACTTCTATTCGTCCGCCATGGGATTCTACAATTCCTTTCGCGTAGCTTAATCCAAGACCATGCCCTTTAATATTATGGAGGTCTCCGGCGCTTACTCGATAAAAACGGTCGAAAATATGTTTCTGTTCTTCTTTAGTCATCCCCATCCCTTTATCACTGATTATCAGAATAAAGTGATTCTGAGTGCTTTCAGTGACCACCTTAATTTCCGGGGCTCCCACAGAATATTTCATGGCATTATCCAGGATATTAATAATGGTATTGGATAGGTGGTTGGCATCAATTCGCAATTCGCGATGTTGTTCGTTAAAGAATTTCTGTAAACGTCCACCCTTACTTTCTAATTGCAGGCTAATATGATCCAGGCAACCCTGAATCACCTCTATCACATCTTCTTTCTTAAAATCAAGATCCAATTCCTGCTTATCCAAAAGAGCCATTCGCAATACACTTTCTACCTGCAGGTTCATCCTTTGGTTCTCCTGCTTAATCATATTGCTATAGTGTTCAATACGCTGACTATCACCTCTTACCTTTGGATTGCGAAGGGCGTCGATCGCCAGGTTAATAGTGGCAATGGGCGTTTTAAACTCATGGGTCATATTATTGATAAAGTCGGTTTTGATGTCGCTAATCCGCTTTTGCTTAAGGGAGAAATTAAGGGTGCGATAAAAAGTGTAAACGATGGATACGGTAAAGAGTAATGACACCAATAACATTACCCAAAGCGACTGAAAAATATAATTGGCCTTAGAGGGGAAGGAAAGAGAGAGAATCTCATTAGTTAGGACATCATTCGGAAAGAGCATAGCGGTGTGCTGATGATCATTGGGATCCCAACGACGGGAACTAAGAATGATCTCCTTATCATTAGCGACGGCAAATTCGTAGGGAATATCAATGCCCCGGGATTTAAGCTCGAAGGTGATTAAAGAATCCAGCATTTTTCGATCCATCCAACTGCTATCACTTTGGCGGCGGCTTAATTCGAAGCGCACCATTTTGCGAAGCAGCATATCCAATTGGGCCCCTTTGCGCATCATTTGATCCGGTCGGGTTTTGAGGATTAATCCCTTGCGATCTTCTATGGCCCGGAACAGAGAATCATCGGGATCCGTATTGTAGAGAATCACCGTATCTGGTCCCAGACGCATGGTTAACTTCAAATCACCCATAAGGCTATCATTGCCCGGAAAGCCCAAATGGGGAGCAAGTTTCTCGCTAAAAAAGGGTTGAACACTAAAGCTGTTGAACAAAAATCGCATGGAAGAAAGATTATCCAATCGCTCCGTAACATCGGCAAGTGCCTGACCGACTTCACTTTCGAATTTCTCCTCTCTTAAATCATAGGCATTTTTAAGCCAGTAAGCTTGTATTCCGGTGACCCCTAAAAGGGATAAGGTCATGAGCAAGATCAGCCAATTTAATCGCTTGGCTGCCCTCTGTTTAAATCTCGACATGCCTCAAAAATATAATGCTTAGTCCTTGAAAATTAGCCTTTAACGCTTCTTTAACAGAAGACAGGCAACTATCCACAAGGCTTAAACTGTCATACAAGTGAACTTTGTTATTGAAAACGAAAACACTAAAAACTAACATTATGAAAAAGCTTCCCTATTTACTCGCATCCATATTCGCTTTAGGCCTATTCTCCACGGCCCAGGCGCAATCTACACCTAATGTAAAACCGGAAACGGAGTATCAGGCTACGCCTAAACCCGATCCTACCGACTTAGACTCACCACCCCCAGTTGGGTTGCTTGGCAATGGTGGAGAAGTAAAACTCGAAGAAGCCAGTTTATATCCTAATCCCGGAGATGGATTGCTTCGTGTAAAGTTAGGTGATCAAAACAAAGCGAACAGCATTGCCGTATACGATATTGCCGGTCGTGTTTATTTAGAGTCTGAAATTGATCCGCTGGCAAAAAATGACCCTCAAATTGATTTGCGTTCTCTTCCCAAAGGGGTTTATGTAGTTCGAGTAGGAACGAAAAACCTGAAATACCGCAAAATATAATAAGGCTATAACTTTAATTAAAACCGTCCTTGTCTCTGGCATCGACGGTTTTTTTTATTTCTATTTTAGCCGCTTCAATTGAGAGCTAAATGGAGATTCGCAAACTTTCTATCGTAGTGCCTGCCTATAATGAAGGGGCTACCATTCATCATATTTTAGATCAACTTCGAGAAGTAGAATTGATTAATGGTATCGAAAAGGAAGTAATTGTTGTGAATGATTGCTCTACTGATAATACCGAAGAGGCCATTTTTCGCTATCAAAGATCCCATCATGACTTCCCTATAGTTTATGAATCTCATTCCGTAAACAAAGGAAAAGGTGCGGCCTTACATACAGGTATTAAAATGGCGACTGGCGATTTTACTATTATTCAGGATGCCGATTTGGAATATGATCCCCGGGAGTTTAATATTCTCCTTGCTCCGGCCGTAAAAGGTGTGGCAGATGTTGTTTATGGCTCTCGTTTTATGGGTGGAAATGCCCATCGCATTCTCTTCTTCTGGCACAGTATCGGAAACAAGTTCCTCACCTTTTTATCGAATATGTTCACCAATCTGAATTTAACCGATATGGAAACCTGCTATAAGCTTTTCCGTACCGATATTATTCAGGATCTAAAACTGCGTGAAAACCGTTTCGGCTTTGAGCCTGAAGTAACGGCTAAAGTAGCTAGGGTTCCAGGTATTCGTATTTACGAAGTAGGAATCAGTTATTACGGTCGAACTTTCGACGAAGGAAAAAAGATCAATTGGAAGGATGGCTTCCGCGCGATCTACTGCATCCTTAAATACAATCTCTTCTCTTAGAAAGTATAGCTTACCGAAACAGTTGGCATGAAAGGCAACTGATTTACACGCTTATTAGCGGTACGATCGTAGTAAAAGATGTTTTCGTAGTTCAGGATATTTGTGGCGCCTGTACTGAGCTCCAACTCCTGGCTATCTCCGAATTTAAAGGTCTTGGATAAACTGATATCAACCCGATGGTAATTAGGTAAGCGACGGGCATTTAACTCGCCGTATAAAACTCCATCCTGACCATTTGCAGTCGTGTAATTATAATCCAATGAAGCTTGTCCGCGGCTATCCACAAATGGCTGCTCACTGTAGAACAATTGGGTAGGAGTAAATGGAAACCCGGTTCCGAAGTTGTAGCGCAAGCTAAAGAGCCAATTGCGATCTTTTCCGAAGTTGTAGTTACCAACAAAGTTCAGGTTATGACGACGGTCAAAGCTGGGATGATATACACGAATTCCATCATCACGAGTTACTTTACCCAAGGAATAAGCCATCCATAAGTACAGGTTCTTATCCGTATACTTTAATAAGAAGTCTAATCCACGGGCCACTCCTTTTTCTACGATAAAGTCCTTGATTAAAATTTCGGGTTTTCCCTGAGCTGAATAACTTCCTTCATCATAAATCTGATTACGATTCAGGTTGGTGATTTGGTTAAAGTCTTTGATATAGCCTTCTATATTTAAAGTCAATTTGGAAGTTATCTCCGTTTCAAAACCCAAAACCAAATGCTGTGCTTTTTGCAAGGTACTGGTCAGCTTTTCACCCCGGAAAGTCGATGGGATATCACTTTGAGGAATAGCACTTAAAAAGCCATAGAACAAGTTTACCACGTCGCGGTCGGAACTACCGGCTACCAGGTTTTGGGAGTAAAACCCACCGCTGGCTTTCAAGCGTAACCAATCGCTAATATTGTATTTAATTCCCAAGCGAGGTTCGAAGCTCAATTCTGCTTGGCTACCGTAGTAATGTAAACGTAAACTGGGCTCGGCAATTAAACGATTGGAGCTGTAGCGATAACGGGCGTAGGTGCCTAATTCGGTCGTGTTCTCTTCCTGGGCTACTGAAATCCCTAAAGGTGCATCCACATCAAAAACGGTAGAGTAAGTAATGGCTTCAATTCCTACTTTTAATTCATCTGCCTTACGGAAGAAATAGGTGAAGTCCAGGCCGCCATTAAAACCGGTAATAGCTGAAGAACGCAGTAAATCGCCTTCGATCGAGTTGATATCATAATAGGAATAACTCACATCACCAGAGAGTAAAACCTTAGAGGTTGCGGGAATAACCAGGAAGTTAAAGCCGGCACCTTGAGATTGCCAATCGATGCTGTTTTGCAAACCATAGCGCACTCCATCATCGAAGCTAAATCCGAAGGCATTGATCTGAGAACCATTATCAGCCTGACTGGTAAATTTGGCGTAGATATCGGTAAAGGTGAAAGGTAATCCGTCGAACTCCGTTTCTACATAGGGATAAAATAGCTGAGAGCTTTGATCGAGGTATGAAGTTTTAGCTGACAAGAGGAAGGAAGAACTCGCAAAGCCTCTTTCGTTTTTTGGTCCCAGAGGTGTTTCTAATAAGATTTTCGAAGTATAGGTACTGGCACTTACCTTACCGGAAAGCTTTTTACGATTTCCGGAGCGCGTGCGAATATCCATTACGGCAGAGTTTCTTGAACCGTATTCCGCACTAAAGCCACCGGTATAAACATCTGCGGAACGAATAATATCATTGTCGAAAACGGAGAAAAAACCAATACTGTGAAAAGGATTGTAGATGATCATTCCATCCAAAAGAATCAGGTTTTGAATAGGTGCACCTCCGCGAATGTATAGCTGCCCTCCTTGATCTCCGGTAGTTACTACACCTGGTAAAACTTGCACGGCTTTTACGATGTCGGCATCACCTCCCACCGAAAAGCGGGTAATCTCTTTAGGATCTAAGGTTACAACGGAGGTAAGTACTTTGGTATCGCGTTCTTTGCGTTCGGCAGATACTTCAACCTCATCCAAAATCTCACTGGACTCTGCCAGATAAAAATTCAGGTTTTCGAGGGAACCTGCTTTGATCGTGATCTCTTTTGTAACGGTTTGATATCCCAAGAAACTGGCTACCACTTTTACTTTGCCGGGCTTCACTTCATTGATTTGATAAAAACCGTTGTCGGATGCAGTTGACCCTTTGGTGGTTCCTTCAATCACCACATTGGCAAAGGGAATAGCCTCTTCGGTAGCTTTATCATATACAAATCCTCGAACTGTGCCCAAATTTTGGGCCTTTAAGCTAAAGGAGCAAATCAATAAGGTAAAGCTTAAAAGGGCAGAGAAATTCTTCATCGAGAATGTTTAGGGTCTATTGGTAAATAATCTTAAAAAGGAGTTCCTTAAGCAGGTCGCCATCCGTGGCACCCTGATTATTTACTCCTTTAGACTTCATATCGGTTTCGCGCAAATATCCCATTATTCGGGCAATTCTACGCACATCAAAAAAGCGCAAAGCGGGAAGATAGTCCTTTGCTTGCCAGGGAGATACACCGGCTTCTTTAGCTAAGTGATTCTCGGGCAGGCCAGAAGCCTTTGCTTGCGCCATTAACATTAATATGCGGAAATTCCGAAAAAGAATACCTGTGGTGACAACGAGCGGATTATCCTTGGGGTTGGCTTCAAAGTACTTCTGGATGCGAATCGCCTTGGCAAAGTTTCCACTATTAATGGCATTGCAAAGCTCAAAATTGTTGAAGTCCTTGCTGATCCCAATATTAGTTTCTACTGTATTCTCATCAATACTTTCTCCCTTGGGAACGATTAAAGCTAATTTGTTGATCTCACTGTAAATCCGACCTATATCCGTTCCCAAGCTTTCCGCAATCATCTGAATAGCTTTAGGATTGGCCTCAAAGCCTTTGGATTTTAACAGCTTTTCTACCCAGCCAGGTACCTGATTATCATAGATGCGCTTGGACTCAAAAAGGACATGTTCCTTATCTAAGATCTTGGCAATTTTCTTGCGCTTATCGAGCTTCTTATGCTTATATGCAAAGACCAAAACCGTACTGGATTGAGGCTGCATCGCATAAGATTCGAGTTTGTCTAAATCGCGAATATGCTGGGCTTCCTTCACAATAATCACCACCCGCTCCGCCATCATGGGGAATCGTTTGGCTTCGGATATTACCTGTGAGGTATTGACATCCGATCCATACAGTACGGTTTGATTAAAGCTACGCTCCTCTTCACTCAATGCAGTATCTTCGATGAGCTTGCTAATCTGATCAATGAAAAAAGGTTCCTCCCCCATCAAAAAATAGATCGGGCGGAATTGCTTTTTCTTAATTTCTGCTACCAGAGCACTATAGTCCATGCCAAGACTTGAAAAATAAGGCGACGCAAGATATAACATATCTTTGGGCTTAGACGAAGCCTTCACTAGGAGGTTGCCTCTATATTTGGCAAATGGAAAAATTGGTTCCTTTAGCACTTCCTCCTGCCCCCTTAAAGCTGGGGAAGAAGAATGGACAAATTTGGGTTTGGGACGAGCTCCGAAAAAAGAATTTAGTGCTTACACCAGAAGAATGGGTACGCCAGCATTTGGTGCATTATCTGCGCACGGAATTGGCTTATCCGGCCACGGCCTTTGCCTTAGAAGGCGGATTTAAGCTTTACGGTAAAACCCAGCGAACCGATCTCTTGATTTACAATAAGGGTAAAGCCCTGATGATTGGTGAATGTAAGGCCCCACAGGTAAAAATCACCCAGGAAACCTTTGATCAGGCTTGCCGCTATAATCTCCATTATCAGGTTCCCTACCTATTAATTAGCAATGGCCTTGAAACCTATTGGGCCAAGGTTAATAAGGAAGAAAACAAACTGAGTTTCATTCCTGAAGCCTTAAGCTTTGAAAGTCTGATTAGCGGATTCTAAATCCAGGGCTACCCGGGTTCCGGCAATAACGGACCAGGCCGGAGCAAAAATCCATCCCAGGAAAGGGATCAGGAACAAAGCATGAAATACCATCCCTACCGAAGTTACTGCTACTTTATTTGAGCGCATCCAACTTTCGGTTTTACCATAGCGCCAACGCCAACGTTCGGCATTGTAATCCATCAGGCCATAGCCTAAGAAATAGGATTGTAAAACAAAGATGAGAATGGGACTCAATAAGCCTATTATGGGTATAAAGGCCAATAACCAGAGTACAATAGTGAGGCCCATCTCCCTCAGAAAATTAAGGAGGTTTATACGAATCGCTCGCAATACATCCTTTAGCATTTGCGCCAAAGAAAAGGGATTTGACTGGCCGGTTTGCTCCTCTTCCACCTTTTCCGATAAAAAGCTCATAAATGGAGCCAATAAAATAAGGACCGCATATTTAAACAAACTGCTCATAAAGAAGAGCATGAGAATCTGAAGGATAATGACAATCACAAAACTGTAGGCCTCTAATTCCCCCAGGTTGTATCCAAACCAACCCAAAATTAGATTGAGCCAGCGGTTAATATTGTTCATCATCAACCAAATAAGACCAGCTAATAAGGCCAAATAGACCAAAATTGGCAAGGCTAAATACCTACGATAACCCTTGCGAAACATCTGAGGCAGAGCCTGTCCGTAGGCCTTGAGACTTATTCCTAGACTTTGGAAGAATTTCCACATAGAGAATCCTTACTTTTGCAGCTTATTTAAAATCGGAAATGGAAGAGCAATTACGCGCGATTTCGCCGGTAGACGGCCGCTATCACAAAGTAAGTAAAAAGCTGGGGAACTATTTCTCTGAATTCGCCCTGATCCAATATCGGGTGAGAGTAGAGATTGAATATTTCATCGCACTTTGCGAATTGCCCTTACCACAGCTGCAAAATTTCGACCGTGCTCGCTTTATTGAACTGCGAGATATTTATTTGGATTTCGATATTAAAGATGCCCTGCGTATCAAGGAAATTGAGAAAACCACTAATCACGATGTAAAAGCGGTTGAGTACTTCATCAAAGAACATTTCGAAAAGCTGGATCTTGAAAAATATCAGGAGTTTATCCACTTTGGTTTAACCTCTCAGGATATCAACAATACTTCAGTTCCACTTTCGCTGAAAGAATATATTGAGCAAGACTATCTGGCCCTTTTAGGGGACTTGGTAGTTAGCCTCTCTGAATTGGCAGATCAATGGGCCGATATCCCAATGTTAGCCCGTACTCACGGTCAGCCTGCTTCTCCTACCCGCTTAGGTAAAGAAATTGAAGTTTTTGTGGAACGCTTGGATCAGCAAATGCGCTTATTACGCCATATTCCCTTCGCCGCTAAATTTGGGGGGGCTACCGGTAATTTTAATGCCCATCATTTATGCTATCCGGAGCAAGATTGGAAAGCCTTTGGTGATCAGTTTGTAGGCGAAATTTTAGGCTTGCAACACTCCTGGCCCACCACTCAAATTGAACATTACGATCATTTAGCAGCGCTATTTGACTGCCTGAAACGCATTAATACCATCGTATTGGATTTAGACCGCGATATGTGGACCTATATCTCGATGGACTATTTCAAACAACGCATTAAAGAAGGTGAGGTGGGCTCATCCGCCATGCCGCATAAGGTAAACCCCATTGATTTTGAAAATAGTGAAGGGAACCTGGGGATTGCCAATGCCTTGTTTGAACACCTATCGGCCAAATTACCGGTTTCACGTTTGCAGCGTGATTTAACAGACAGTACGGTACTACGCAATATTGGCGTGCCTTTGGCCCATACCGTAATTGCCTTTAATGCTACAATGAAAGGTTTGGGCAAATTGCTCTTAAACCAATCTGCATTGGAAGCCGATCTCGAAGCTAATTGGGCGGTAGTAGCAGAAGGTATCCAGAATATCCTTCGTCGTGAAGGCTATCCTAAACCTTATGAAGCTTTAAAAGCATTAACCCGAACCAATGAAGGAATTAATGCAAAAACCATCGCCAGCTTTATTGAAAGCCTAGAGGTAAGTGAAGCAATAAAAGCCGAAATGCGGGCGATTAGCCCTCAGAATTATACCGGTCTTTGATATTTAGATTCAGTATAGATATAAATGCCCTTTATGAGCGGGGCATATCCATTCGCTCTTTTATATTTTTGTGTCCCTTCCGTAAAATCCAAACACATGATTTTTGACATTGAAATGATCAAAGAGGTTTACGCCAAATTTCCGGAGCGCGTAAACGCGGCCCGTGAACTCACCGGCAAACCTCTTACCCTCGCGGAAAAAATTCTTTACGCACACCTTTGGGAAGGTAGTCCCGATAGCCCCTATACCCGTGGTAAAAGCTATGTAAACTTTGCTCCCGACCGGGTAGCTATGCAAGATGCGACCGCTCAAATGGCGCTTTTGCAGTTTATGCAAAGTGGTAGAAAAACTGCTGCTGTTCCTTCAACCGTGCACTGTGATCACTTGATCCAGGCTCAGGTAGGTGCCGAGAAAGATTTGGCTAATGCGAAAGAAAAAAGTTCCGAAGTATTCGACTTTTTACAATCTGTATCCAATAAATATGGTATCGGTTTCTGGGAACCAGGAGCAGGTATCATCCACCAGGTTGTTTTAGAAAACTACGCCTTCCCAGGTGGAATGATGATTGGTACCGACTCGCACACCGTAAATGCCGGTGGTTTGGGTATGGTAGCAATTGGTGTTGGTGGAGCCGATGCGGTTGACGTAATGGCTGGAATGCCCTGGGAACTAAAATTCCCCAAATTAATCGGCGTTAAATTAACCGGTAAATTAAGTGGCTGGACTGCCTCTAAGGATGTGATCCTTAAGGTTGCAGGTATCCTTACTGTAAAAGGTGGAACCGGAGCCATTGTAGAATATTTCGGCCCTGGAGCTGAATCATTAAGTTGTACTGGTAAAGGTACCATCTGTAATATGGGTGCTGAGATTGGCGCTACTACTTCTACCTTTGGTTACGATGCCAAAATGGGAGAGTATCTACGTGGTACTGGTCGTGCTGAAGTAGCAGATGCAGCCGATCAAATTGCCGAGCACCTTAGCGGTGATGCCGAAGTATATGCTAATCCAGAGCAATATTTTGATCAGGTAATTGAAATCGACCTGAGCACTTTGGAGCCTCATATCAACGGACCTTATACACCAGACCGCGCTACTCCATTAAGCGAGTTTGCCAAAGCCGTTAAAGAAAACGGATGGCCCGAAAAACTGGAAGTAGGCTTGATTGGTTCTTGTACCAACTCCTCATATGAAGATTTAACCCGCTCCGCTTCTATCGCGCAGCAGGCGATTGATAAAAAATTGAAAGTAAAATCTGAGTTTACCGTAACTCCAGGTTCTGAGCAAGTACGCTTTACCGCTGAGCGCGACGGTCTGTTAGATCGTTTTGATGCCATGGGTGGTGTAGTACTGGCTAATGCTTGTGGACCTTGTATCGGTCAGTGGGCTCGTCATACCGATGATCCTGATCGTAAAAACTCAATCATTACTTCCTTCAACCGAAATTTCGCCAAGCGTAATGATGGTAACCCCAATACCCACAGCTTTGTAGCCAGTCCTGAATTGGTAACTGCTTTGGCTATTGCCGGTGACCTGACCTTTAACCCCATGACCGACACTTTGGTGAATGAGTCTGGTGAAGAAGTTCGCTTGGAAGAGCCTTTAGGTATTGAAATGCCACCGGCAGGATATGCCGTGGAGAACAATGGTTACCATGAGCCTGCCTCAGACGGTAGCAATGTAGAAGTGGTAGTTGCCCAGGGATCTGAGCGTTTACAATTATTAGATCCTTTCCAGCCTTGGGATGGCAAAAACATCGAAGGCATGAAATTGATTATTAAGGCTAAAGGAAAATGTACCACTGACCACATCTCTATGGCAGGTCCTTGGTTGCGTTTCCGTGGTCACTTAGACAATATCTCCAATAATACCTTAACGGGTGCTATTAACTACTTTAATGGTGAAGCTGGTTTAGTGAAAAATCAGTTGACTGGAGAATATGGCTCAGTGCCTGATGTGCAACGTGCCTACAAAGCAGAAGGCATTCCAACCATTGTTGTGGGCGACCATAACTACGGAGAAGGATCTTCTCGTGAGCATGCGGCCATGCAACCTCGTCACTTAGGAATGCGTATCGTGTTGGTGAAATCTTTCGCCCGTATTCACGAAACCAACCTTAAGAAACAAGGTATGTTAGGATTAACCTTCGCCAATGAGGCAGATTACGACAAATTCCAGGAAGATGATACCATCGACACTTTGGATTTGAACGAATTCCAGGAAGGCAAGCCTATCCATTTGAAATTGAAACATGCTGATGGATCAGAAGATACCATCACTTGTGAGCATACTTACAATGATAGTCAGATCGCCTGGTTCCGTGCCGGTAGCGCTTTGAATAAGATTAAGGCTGAGAATAAAGCCTAATTTTCAAATCATTAGCTTTGAACCGTCTCCTTGAAAAAGGAGGCGGTTTTTTATTTTCAGTATTCCAACCTTCGGGGCGCAGACTACGTCTTGCAAGTGTTATAAAGATGAAAAACATGAAAAAAACGTTCCTAGCTCTATTCTTGATCCCTGCTGCTCTTTGGGCTCAAGATTATGATTATTCCCCAGCGATTAATCGCAATTTAGAAATGCTCTTTGATGGCTATTTAATCCCCTACAATAAGATCATCAATATTGACCCGAATTCCAGTCCTGTCGACACCTTTGGCTTAATAGAAGTGTACCGGGATGCCAATGGAAATTTCCTAAATGGTCGTGAGACTTTTGAAGGAAACATCACTACCAATTGGAACTGCTCACACAGCGGCAATGTGAATGAAGTTTACATCGTAGACGCTCAGAATGGCGATTCTTTGCAGTATGAAAAGCTTTATTTCGATGCCAGTCGCAAGGATACCTTAACCGAGATTTACATGGATACTGCCGGCAGCGGCAATTTGGTAAAGGTTCAGGATTTACGCTTGTTCTATAATAATTTTGGAATTGACAGCGCCGCAGTAACCGTGCCTGGTGGTGGTGTTGGAAATGAAGTGGTATACATGTTCCGTCGTAATTCAGTAGGTAAATTGGACTCACTGGTTATTGGAATTACCTTCGCGGGCACTCCCTATCCCATCCAAACCCTTATCTATTATGAGAATGTAAATGGATCTTTGGATAGCATTAACTTAATGAACAACCTAAGTGGCGAAATTGAAGAGCAGGTTCGCACCAAGGTAGATGCCAATGGTTTGGTTTATGAGTTCAGTTTCTATGAAAAGGACATGAACGATGAGTGGAGTATTTACGATACCTATATTTTAAGCACCGAAACATTCTTCAGCTTAGTGGAAGGTGCCAAAGCTTTCGACTTTGAGCTTTATCCTAATCCTGCACAGAAGGAAATCCGTATTGACTTAGATCAAAATGCTAAGTATAGTATTTACCATTTAAGCGGCACCCTCTTCCAGGAAGGTGAATATATCCGCGGAAATGCTATTGCCATTGAGAATCTTCCAGCCGGTATCTATGTGATGAATGTCGAAATGACGAATGGTGAAAGCAGCAGCTTACGTTTTGTAAAGCAATAAGCTGATCAAGCTTAGCCTATACCTATAAAAGATAAAGCCCAGAGCAAGAAATTGCTTTGGGCTTTTTTTATGATCTTTAGTGAACCCTATTAAAATTGCATGTCGATACTACTCTATTTGGTACTACTCTTCCTTTGCCTGCGCTGGCTGCACGGCAGTCAAAAGACTCCAGGACAAATGATCAGTATTAGTTTTAGCTTTATGGGAGGCTCGCTTTTTAGTTTTGCTTTCTCCTTAATGCTGGATAATGAGTATTTAGAAGGCATTACACATTTGATATTGCTCAGCCTCTTTAGTGTGCTCTTTTGGTTGATTGGCTTAGTTATCATTTGGAAAGCAAAACCCGAGATCCTAAGAGACACCAAAATAATCGCCAGCATGATTATTAGTCTGGTATTAGTACTCCCCATTCTGACTTATGCCCTATTAGCGAATGCAAATTTGAAGATTGGGGGATGAAAATAAGCTTCTATTGAGCATTACATAAGTGAAAAATCTACAGCACTTAAAGAACTTATACAGCCCCATTCAACCTGCGGTTAAAACTACTCAGGGTGACTTAATCTATCAGGAATACGAATCGAGTGATGAATTATCTGATTTTATTTATTGCTATTGGCAATTAAAAACAGAAAATGATCTCTCAGAGGACTTTAAATATCGAGTGGTATCCGATGGCTGTATCGACCTATTCTTCAATCACCATAAGCCAGCAGAAAGTTTTCTGATGGGCTTTTGCCGGAAGTACACCGAATTCTCCATTGGTACTTCTTTCGATTATATCGGCATTCGCTTTCGCCCGGCTATGTTCTCCATGCTTTTTGGAATTAATGCAAAAAGTCTGAGTGAGCGCGATTCGGAACTAAAACTACACTTACCGGCCTTGGCCCAATGGATTCAATCCGAAATCAAGGCAGATCAAAGTTTCCAGACCATTGTTGGTATCCTCAACACTAAATTGAAGCCCGAATTCAATCTTGGCTCTAAAAGCTACGATGAACGCTTTCTAAAATCACTGGCCATAATCCTGGAAAGAAAAGGATATCTGAATACCGAGACTGACTTGGATACTGGACTAAGTCCACGCCAATTGCAGCGAGTTTTCAATTTCTATTTAGGCACTACGGCTAAATCATTCAGTAATGTGGTTCGCTTTCAACAAATTTTGAAGACCAATCCCAGTCGACAAAGACTTAAAAGAGATAAACTCTATTTCGACCTGGGCTTTTATGATCAGGCCCATTTCATCAAAAGCTTTAAAACCTTTTACGGCGTTACTCCTTCCGAAGCCTTCGATTAAAATGTCTGATTTTTACAAAGAAGGCATATCCGACCCTTCTAGTTTTGTGCTATCAATAAATTGAAAATGAAATTTTTAGCACTAATTAGCTTCTGCCTAAGCTTTGGTTTAGGTATAGCTCAAAAATCACCTACTATGAAAATGAACGCTGGAATCATCACTGAAAACTTATCGGAAGTAAAAAGCTTTTATACTAAGGTCTTAGGCTTCGGAATCAGTTTTGAAAATGATTTCTACCTTTTATTGCATAGTCCCGGAGGTCATTCTCAGATCAGTTTTTTAAAGCCTAATCATCCCAGTCAGCAGGCCTTATTCCAAGCACCCTTTCAAGGGAATGGAGTATATATTACGATCGAGGTGGATGATGTTGATCAAATGTATCTGAAATTAAAAGAAGCCGAAGTACCCATTGCCATTGAAATCCGCGATGAAGTTTGGGGTGATCGTCATTTTGCCATTGTGGACCCCAATGGAATTGGAATTGATATTGTGACTTATACCCAACCTGAGTAGGTTTCATTTAAAGAACACATAGAGGATTCTGCCGAAAAATTACTCGCATGATTCAGGTCAAGTAGTATCAATGCGCGATTCTCCAAGCAATAGTTCTCGGATAGCTAAATAAAAACCTATAATTTCCGATCTTGACCGGAATAATTTGTCCCCTTAATCGGCTTAATACTCCTGAAGACCTTAGTCATGAATCTTCGCTTTTTACGATTCCTTTGCATAGGCTTGTTTAGCTTATCCCTTTGGCAATGCCAGTCCAAAGTGCCTTCCACTCACACCCTCTTTAAACATCATCCCAAAGACCCCTATCGAATCAATATGGTCGAGAGTCAATTCTTTGAGGTGGACACTAAGCTAGACCAGGTAATTGAAGGGAAAGAAGGTACTGTGATTGTGATGCCAAAGGCTTGCTTTCTTTATCCCGATGGCAAAGCCGTTATGGAAACAGTTAAGCTGGAATTAGCCGAAGCTTTACAAAGCAGCCAGATGGTCCTTTCCAATCTTAGTTCCGCCTATCAAGGGGAGCTAAAAGAAACAGCAGGCATCCTTTTTCTTAATGCTACAGCTGAGGGACAAGACTTAGATATAAATCCTGAAATTCCGATTTATATCGAAATCCCTAGTTCGAAGCGTAAAACCAGGATGATGGCTTATAAAGGAACCAGGGATGAAAATGGCAATATGGATTGGTACGATCCAAAGAACTTAGAATCCTATATAATTCCACTTAAGCTCGAACTATTCAATTTCTACCCTCCCAATTTTAAATTAGAAGTAGCCAGGAGCCTTCCGATAGGCGAAAATCAACAAATTTCTGATGCTCTATTGGACAGCCTTTATTATAGTTTATCAAACTGGAACGGAAAATCTAGTACAATGACGGTCGACCCGGAGTTGAAAGGAAAATTTGAAGTAGGCTCCCATAATCATGACAGCTCTAATATTAATTTCAAACAAGCACAGGCAAAAAGCGGGGCTAATTTTTGTGGCATTGATCCCCAAAAAATCAAAGCCATTCGCTCCGAGGACTACCAAGACAGCTTTATATGCAGTAGGGAGTTTCAAAAAAGACTGCAAAGCTTATACTTCTGCCGATCCAGTGAAATACTGGATATCTACACAAATAATTTGGATAAAAACCTTTGGGAATTAGATAGCCTTGCGGCTGATGCGATTAAAAATGATTCGCTGTCTCAGGTTTTCAGAGGCTATCAAAATGAAAAATTGGGCTCTGTGCAAGGAGACAATATCTACGTTTCCATCTTAAAAGACTATTACAGGAAAAAGCTCCAAAGCGTATTAAAACAATTCAGAGAAGCCCGGGATGTTGTTGTCTACGGAAAAGATTCTAATGGTCAAGCCGCAGACGATAGCTCCTATTCCAGGTTTTTAATTTTCCAGAAGAAAAAGAAAGTATCCCTCTCAGAACGTTATGGCTTCACTTGGACTGATCAAGGTTGGCTTAATGTAGCTCGATCCTGTCCAATAGACTCATGTGTTTCCCAAAAAATGGAATTGCTAGTTGAAAATGGAAACAGCTTTGATCGAATAGACTGTTACTTCATCAACACCAGCAAACGAAGTATTTACCCAATGAAAAGCTCCGATTCCAAAAGCTTTAATTTGGGAAGTCCTGAAAATCAAGAATTGCTCATAGCTCCTGAAAATTCGGCGATAATGCTTTGCTTAGCGGTAAAAAACAAACAATACTTTTTCGGCCTTAATTATGTCTTAACCGGGCATTCCCGATCTATAAAAATGGAGCCCAAGCCTATCAGCCCAAATAACTTGGCTATCAAAATCAGGGACCTGAACTACTATACTTGGGAAAGTAATAGTGACTTTGAATTACTCAGCGCCTTGCGACAAAATCGCAATGCTCAGCCAAAACTACAATGGAATCAAAACCTAAATCGTTTAAGAGAGACAGCCTTTCCCGGATGCAGGGATAATTGAACAAGGAATCAGAAAAACCTTAATTATTTATGGCCAGAAAATCTGAAGTGCCATTTACAATCGACCAGATGTAGTGAAATGCCTAGTTCCGCCCACTTGCAATTTCCCTCTCCATGATGAAGGTAAAAGTTATCGACTCCTGGAATCTCTCCAAATCTTGGGGCATTATTGCCAATCTAAAAATCCCAATTGAAGGTTTACCGCAAAACAGTCTGCTCAAGTCTTTGGAAAGCAATAATCTTTGGCGGGTAAAGGCGCGAATTCTATTTAGTCATATGAGTCAGCATAAACAATTCCCATGTGAGACCGAAAAACTGCAAATGCCGGTATTTTCGAATTCCAGCGATCTAGAGCGATCTCAGAAATTGCTAATGGATCAGGAAGCTAACTTCATTTTTCAATATACCCTAATGGCTATTAAGCACGATGAAAAGCCAAGTCCTGGAGAGGAACTTCTTTTGGAGCTTCCTCAAGCACTTTAAGGCCTATTACTTCAAGCGCTCCAAACGTCCCTTGCGCTTCACAATGTTCTTGTAGTCCCATTGGATCTCCATAGACTTTTGTAGGCATCTTCGCAGGGCCGCTTCATCAATATCATCTGCAGATGTAAAGCGGATTTCGGCGGCTTTAAACTTGCCTTCCGGACTGAGGCAATCCTCTTCAAAGCTTTGTCCGCTCCAAAAGAGCAGGCGCATGCATGACTTTAACCTGCTATAGCCCGCTAAAGGATTTCCATCCATGAACCAAACCGGATGCGCATGCCATACCTTGGCCTCTGTCTCCTTTAATTCGGATTCTATTAATTGATACAATTGTTCAGCAATTCGAAGGTCTTCCCCTTCCAGGGCAGCGTGGTATTTAGCAATATCCTCTTGCATTTCTATTTCTTTTTAATGGGTATCCAAAACTCCTCCTTTGAATCGGGATGTTCACCCTTATAGCTTTCATCCATCAAGGCAAAATAAGGTCTGGCATCCATTTCATAGTCAGACTTGGGGAGCCATTCCCCATAAATATATTGAAAGGTAGCTTGCGCTTCACTGGGTTTACCTCGATAGGAAAAAACGGCATATTCCCCGGAAGGAATTTCGATTTCGGAGAGGGCTTCCGGAACCTCAGCCACATCCGATTTGGATATGGCCGCCCACTTTTCGAATTCCCGCAAGGGAGAAAATTTCTGGAAAAAATCAGTATCCGGATAAATCTCTATAGCATACAAATTAGCGTCTGAAGCCAGAGCCTTGCGCAGAGGTCCAAATTCCTTCCAAAGTTCATAGGTTTGATTCTGGGCCATGGACATCTTGCGATGCAAACCAATCAATACCATTCCTTTAAAATTCTCGAAGCGTGGTTTAAGATTCATAGGTCCTTTTCTTCTTCAGCAAGGTAAGATTTCCAATGCGACCTGAATGCTGTTAACAGTTTCCTAAAGTCTGAAAAGTGGCAGACTAAATTTTAAGCTTTTCGTTCTTATTTTAAACCTCAACAGCATGAATATTCGCAGAAGACTCGCCGAAAGCATTATTGAAAAGAGTTTTAAAACCAGTGTAGCATTCATAGCTCATGTTCACAATATGCAGGAGTACTATGATCAAGCCGTTCAATTAAGGCTTATGCCAGATGGCAGCTTGGGAAAAGAAGTAGCAAAATGTCTGGATGAACATCAATTGAGCCTCATCCCTGGTTATGAAAGTCATGATTTAAAACATGTCCTACTCAATTACCCCATGAGTCCTGAAGGAGAAATTCGCTTACAAGCATTTATGATTGGTAATGGCAACCTTAGCTTGCCAAGCTTAGCAATTTTACTCTACGGAGCCCTGCTACTTCCAAGCTCCTGGTTCACTTTTTATCAAGATTATCAAAAAGGAAAGGAATGCATCGCCATTGCTTCTTGGCGATTAGAAGATTTTGCAGAACGGCCTTTAGCTAGCCTGCAATCAGAAATTAAGAATCCCAATCAGCTGGTCATGGCGAGGGACCTAAACCTTAAAAGTAGATTTGCGGCCTATGCCACCATTTTGGTGGGGCTATTTGGTATGCTTGCCTGCTTGCCCTTCCTATTCTCGGCTAATCTTGCCAATTTAATAGGAGCCGGATTACCTTTTGTGGGAGGGACAATTTTGGTGGCAGGAGGTCTGATAAGTCTTTCAATGCTAAGTCAAAAGACTTGGATAGCAAGGCAAGCCTAAATGATATAACAAAAGTCTGGGCTCAATCATAATAGCCTTGCTTGGAATTCAGAAGAATCCCATTAAAAAAGCCCCTCCATTTCTAAAGGGGCTTTAGCCTATTTTAATTATTCTTAGTGTTGAATCACTACTCGAGTCTGATCCATCAGGCTACCCTGCTTCAAAATTTGCAAGTGATAAACCCCACTGGCTAATTTTAGATCAAAGTCAAGTTCAGATTCCTGACCGCCTTTCTGAGCCGCTAATACACGACCCTGAGCATCCAGAATCTGGATTTCTAAGCCTGACCAATCTCCCTGCTCCATGCGCAGTTTAAAGCGACCCTCATTCGGGTTTGGATACAAGCTCCACTGATTCTCCAATTGCCATTCAACTAAACCGATCTTATTTTCTACTCGGATTTGCTTAGTTAGGGTATTGCTGCAGGAGCGATTATCGATCACCGTTAATTTCACATTGTACAAGCCTTGAACTGTATACTGGTGACTAGGATTCTGTTGGGTAGAACTGGATCCATCACCAAAGTCCCAAATCCAGGTCACTGCATTAGGGGTGCTATCACTAAAGAAAGCGGTATCACTCAACTGAATGGTATCATTGCTTATCCCGAAGTTCACCACCAATGGATTTACCGTTACCAGTTTAGAAATGGTGTCAAAACCTAAGGTATTGGTAGTACGTAAGATTACGCGGTAAGTTCCGGGGTTCGGGAACACATGGGTAGGATTATTCTGGCTGGAGAAAGTTCCATCGCCAAAGTCCCAATACAAGGTATTGAAGTACTGCGAATTGCTATTATTAAAGGAAACTTCCCCAATACAGATATTCTCATCATTAAAGCTGAAATCAGCCACTGGCATAGAACCCGACTGGCCATTTAAGCAAATAGTGCGGTTCGTGTCATTGCTAATAATAAAGATCGAAGCGGAGAAGCTACTCACCGAGGTCGGAATAAAGTCGATATCCAATACCAAGCTATCTCCAACTGGAATTGTAGCTGAACTCTGATAAATCTTAAACTGATTGGAAGTAGAGGTCATACTACTAATCACCAGTGGCATACATCCATCATTGTAAATGGTTACAGTACGAGAAGTGGTATCTCCCAATCGAGTTAAGGTGAAATAAGCACAGGTATCACTCAAGACCATTTCTGGCTCCGCTACTACATCAAACTTCACCGGCTTGCGGTATTTCGGCTGACTAGGACTGTTATTGTTTACAATCATCGTAGTATAATGCGTACCCAAAGGCAGTAGGGCTGCATTAAAGAGTAAGTTCCGGTTCACTGAATCATTGGCCGGAATAGTACCGGCATTGGCTCCCACTACTGAAACCCAGTTAACGGTTTGTACTACTTCCAATTCCACACGATGGAAGGATCCAGCTCCACCATCTACACTGGATGGATTATAGAGCCCCACATCCAACATGCCATCTGCTAATAAAGTCGCAACCTGGGTACCCACCACGAAAATCTCAATGGTATCTAATTGATAAAAGCGGTTATTATCATAAAGGGTTTGCCAGTAATTACCATCTAAATAAAGGGTGGCACGCTCTGATAAGGCATCGTAATCCCCATTTAGAATGATGCGTAATTTGATACTATCTGCTGTATTTGGTAATCCGCTGAAGCTATGCAGGGTACTCGCCCCTGGAACATTGTAAGCAATTTGAGAGCTATCAGAGAAGCGACCAAACTGAATATCAAAGTTCATTTGACCTTGACCTAAGTTCTTCACCTTGATTTGCTTATTGCCAATCACCTTACATTTCTGTAAGCGATAATAAATAGTATCTTCTTCTACCCTTGGTAAGGCCGCTCCTACTCCGATACCACTTACGCAGATATATACGGTGGTATCATTGGTGCTTACTTCCAAGGTATCTGTACTCAAACCTACGGAGAAAGGTGAGAATATCACTTCTAATTTGGCGGTATCACCAGGAGCTACATTCATAGGAATATTGCTGATGGTAAAATCACTGTTATTAGCCAGATAGGATGTAATATCCAGGGTATCGCAACCCTCATTGTAAATTTCAAATGTATCCTTAACCGCAGCACCTTGTAAAGATGAACCGAAGCTGATGCAAGTACTATCTACCACCTGAGCCTTGGCTAAACCATTTACTACTAAATGCAAGGGTAAACGAAGTGGATTATTTGCCGGATCATTAGTTTGGAAGAATAGATCGTAATCGTAGGTACCATTGCTAATACCGGCGGTATTAATATTGATATTAATCAATACAGAATCACCCACCGCTACTAATCCTGAATCAGGACTGGCGCTAATGAAACCCGGAGCACCGGTTCTGCTGGCTCCCCAAATAATGGAGTTCTTCAATACATTCTCCAAATCGCTATTGGTTTGGAAAAAGTCGTAGCCAATATGAATCGCCAATCCATCGCCATAAGGCTGGGCTGCTACCACTGCCTCATCCGTTCCTACGGCACCGATTATCCGCTCCAGACCAGCTGTATTCACAAAAGCGGCTCTTTGGGTGGCACTTAAATAAGACATTCCCGTACCAGGTAAGCCTGCGGCAATAGGATGCGAAGGCATGGAAATCGGAATAGGTGAACCGGGATTCCAGCTGTTGCTGATAGGCATAATATTATAAGCAGTAGAATAACCTACGGCCTGATATCCAAAAATGATTACTCCACCATTATTTACAAAGTTTCGGTAGGCCGGACCAAAGGTGGTACTCATGGAAATGGAGCTACTTTCCGGCACGATTAACACATCGATAGTATCCAATTCCTGTGTCATCTGAGCCTCTGAACTGGCATTTACATATACCAAATTCACCTCAGGCATAGACAGAGCGATATTATAGATATTGGTTCTTTCGGTAGAGTACACAAAGCTTCCTACCACCCCAACGCTAATCTTGCCATTGCTGCCATTCCCTTGAATATAATCGAAGTCGAGGCCACTTAAACCACTGTTGCGGAGGTATACCGGAATGCTAATTGAATCACCGCAATTGGTTACGGTTACTGAAAGTGAATCCGGATTTAAGGATGCCACTGGTGCACCTTGAGCGAAGCCTTCCAGGCAAAGCTTCCAAATACTATCATTATTGCTAACGGTGAGGGTATCGCGAATTAAACCGAGTACGGTTCCGTCAGGATTAAAGCTTACGGCTAACCAGGCGGTATCTTCAGGAACAATAGTTAAGGGAGATAAGCTATGTCCGAATTGAGTACCACCTAAACTGTAAGCCGTAAGATTAAGATCATCACAACCCTGATTAACTATCATCACCGAATCCATGTTTGTTGCACCAGTGTAAAGGGTATCATAGGTCATGCAAGCTGCTGAAGCCCATAAATCCGGTTCACCGTATACATTGATATTTACGGTAATCAAAGTATCGGGATGGGCTGGATCATCACTTTGAACACGGATACTACGTGGGTAGCTGCCAGTATAAAGGTTAGCTACTTGCAGATATCCCGAAATCAAAATCGAATCGCCTGCCACTGTAGAACCCGTATTCGGACTAAAGTCTGAAGAAGCGGAGCTGCTTACAATGCGGAAATCATCAATCCGGTAATGATCATAGCTTGCACTAGTATAAGAGCTTTGGTATAAGCGCACCTGCATTTGACCGCTCACCGGAATAGCGAAAGAATAATAGGCGGCCGCTGTATTATAATTGTAAATCGTTCCGATGGTTGTCCAGAAAGAAGCACCATTCAAGCGGTATTGCACATGCATGTCTTCCCCGCCATCAGGGTTTTCACATCCACTTCCACCACCGTTTCCGGGGAAGGCCCAAAAGCCAACTGAATCCCCTTGAAAAAGATTGAGCATTACAGTTTCTGAAGTCCGGTTAGTTCCCATCATGGAAAGAGCATTAATTCCCGAATGCTCATAACAACCATTAAAGATTTGGTTAGAACCATGCGTGGTCCAAATACTCGGATCTAAGCCATTTTCAAAATCATCGAACAAGCTGTTTCCGCCAATCAAAGTCCAGTTTAAATTTGCCCCTGAGCCTTGATTATAAAGGTAAAACTGGAAGGGTATACTATCATTACAGCCAAAGGAGTTCAGGGTATAAGTAGCACTATCGAAGGCAATAGCCGGTGCAGTAAAGGCTTCCGCCGAAAGGCAAATAGCAGTATCCAGGTTTCCATTGAGGAATAAAGTATCATCAACTAAACCAGTGTTAGCAGGTAAATAATTGATATAGAGCCAAGCTGAATCGCCGGGAGCAATATTTAAAGCACTTTGACTTAAACTGAATTCGCTATTGGAAGTACTCAAGCTATTCAAGTCCATGGTATCACAACCCTGGTTGAAGATCAGCAGAGAGTCATTTTGAGCAATGCCGATATAAGCGGTATCAAAATTGAAACAGGCGGTGCTTGCGCTGTAAACCGGAGTTCCGGTTACGGTAACATTGAGAGGTACCTCTATTAAACTATCTGCACCGCTAGCATTAGTTGCTATTTCTAAAATGTATTGTTGAAGGCCGGCAATCGCTCCCGCTAAATCAACTTCCACGGCAATGTCTTGAGTACTGCTAGTAACACCTAAGGTATCGCTCAGGCTCACCAGGGAAACATCGCCAATCTTCTTTAAGTTAAAGGCATCGTAAGCCACATTGGCGCTGCTATTGTAATTCGCAATATCAATGCGATCAATCTCATTGGCCAAATAATAATTGAAGCTCAGGCCTCCCGCCGCCAAAACACCATCCAGATAAACATCACAGGTACGTGCGGTATAATCGATATTCTTCACTTCTACCTGATGCCACACACTTGGACTTAAGGCTACTGTGTAGGTATAATCACCATGAATGCGGAGGTTACCGTAATAGGCTTCTAAGCCTAAGAGCGAGTAGTAGTATCCACCAATTTCATCTCCCAATTGCACATAGGAGCGTGAAGATGAATTTACCGAAATCATAAAGCTGAAGTAGTTGGCATCACTGGCATTCACATTGGCGTAAACCCCATCTTGCATGGCTGCATAACCACTCAATTGCAGATAAGCACTTCCCTGGCCTGCACCTCCTAATACTACATTGGAATTAAAGGTAGTAGGTGCCGTGGTTGAACGAACAAAAGGACTTAGAGAACTTTCGAAATTTGCTGTGAGGTAGTTTTGATCCGTTAAAGACCGAACACTTATATCATATAAAGCTGCGCCTCCACTGAGGTAGTTGAACTGCAAGGTATCGCGGTAAACTCCACCACATGGTGCGGCTCCCGAAAGGGTGTCCGGACTTACAGATACCGTAGCTGCAGCTTGCACGCTAATGCTTCCGGTGGTTGTATCCGCACCATAGCAATTGCTTTGGATTAAGGTAATGGTATAATTACCCGGACTGCTGTAAGCATGCACTGGATTATTGGTAGAGGCCGAATCGCCATCTCCAAAATACCAGGTACTAGTACCACCACCCGTGGAAGTATTCGTAAAAGTTACCGGCTGCAATAAAGCGGCATTGCTAACAGAAGGGCTATATGAAGCGGTAGGATTGGCTGTACCCCCGGCAGTCCAGGTTAGGGCAAAACCCGCACCGGTAACCGAATAATCCGAAGTAAAAAGAATGCGCGCTTCTCCACTGGGTACATTTATGGGGGCACCGCCATTGGGTAAGCTATAACCACCATAGGTACCAATCAAAGTACCATTTACATTATCGTAAATGCGCACCCGATCACAACAAGACTCAGTTCCGAAGGAAGTAAAAGTGATGTCGATTGAGCTCCCACCTTGAGGTAAGATGTAGAAATTATCGCTGGAAGAGTTGTAATAACTGCCGCTTGGACCACCATGATCATATAGAGTGCCACTGCAATCACTTGCCGTATCACTACTATTACGAATCATATTATAGCTCTGGGCCTGAGTACTTAAAGTGAAAATGCTCAGTAAGAGCAGAGTAATTTTTCTCATAGGATGAATGGTTCTTCGCTGACAAAAATACTACATAATCCATACCAGAATATTTCCTTATGTTAAAATAAGTAACTGATTAATAGGCCAGAAAGTCGAGCTCCTCTTGGATATCGGCTAGCTTTATTCGGGAATCGACTGTGCGTTGAACGCGGTTGGCATCGAGATCTTGTTGGCGGTAATCCACCAGAATCCGATCGGAGGAAGTACCACTCAACATACTTTCAGAATAGGAAAGTCCTAAAAAGGCACAAAGCTGCTCTAATTCCTTGCGCGGATTTTGCAACAGATCTTCAAACTTTAAAAGATGTAAATCCAGATCCTGAGACTTTAGATAGCGAAGTAGGGAAACAGAATGCTTCCAATAGCCCAGGGCAGTATCATAATCAACTCCCGTTCTTTCCAGCTTAGAGCTGATGCAGGTGCGACCATCCCGAACTATGAAAACCAATTTTCTACCTTCCCAAAGTTCCCTGCGAATCAGGTCTCGAACCTCCAGATTTTCCTTGAAGTCTTCCAAAAAACCCAATTGCTCCGTGGTGATCTTATTGCCGTAGCGCAATTTGCTGCGCTTCGCATCCTTAGTACAGGCCTTTACAAAAGCCGATAATTTAGAACCTACATCGGGATAGCGCGGATTCTTTTCCACCAGATATTCCGCAACATGATCTTCACTGGCCACCTCCAATTGCGGATGGGCATCTAATAAGGTAGTCAGCAAGGAAGTTCCTCCTCTGCCAGCTCCCATCACTACGATCTCCAGACCTTTTGCCTTGCGGAATAACATGCTGCGAAGTAAGTAAAAAGGGTCCATTTGTGGATATCTTGAACTATAGAGCTGAGATATAAGCGTATCTTTGCGCTTCATTTTTGATAGCGAATCACCTCATGGATCAAAGCTTAGAAGCAACCACCGTAGAAACCGCAAAAGAATTAGGTCTTTTACCCGAAGAATTTGATAAGATCAAAGAAATCCTGGGTCGTACACCTAACTTCAACGAACTCAGCATTTATTCTGTAATGTGGAGTGAGCACTGCTCCTATAAAAACTCCATTGTTTGGCTTAAAACCCTTCCTAAGGATGGCCCGCATATGCTGGTTAAAGCCGGAGAAGAAAATGCCGGTTTAGTAGATATTGGCGAAGGTTTAGCCTGTGCTTTTAAGATCGAATCGCATAATCACCCTTCGGCCTTGGAGCCCTATCAAGGTGCTGCAACCGGTGTTGGTGGTATTAACCGCGATATCTTCACCATGGGTGCCCGCCCCATTGCTCAATTAAATTCTCTCCGTTTTGGAAAGGCGGACAGTGAGCGTACCAAATGGTTATTAAAAGGTGTAACCAAGGGTATTGGCAATTATGGAAACTCATTTGGTATTCCTACCGTGGGCGGCGAAGTTTATTTCGACCCTTGCTACGAGCAAAACCCCTTAGTAAATGCCTTCTCTGCCGGTATCTTGCATACCGAGAAAGATAAAATGATCAGCGCTAAAAGTGGTGGTCCCGGAAACCCGGTTTTCATCATCGGTTCTTATACCGGTAAAGACGGAATTGCGGGTGCTGCTTTTGCCTCTAAAGATTTAACTGAAGCTTCGGCTGATGATATTCCATCCGTTCAGGTTGGAGACCCCTTCCAGGAAAAGAAACTTTTGGAAGCCACTATGGAACTGGCGCAAACCGGTGCCATTGTAGGCATGCAAGATATGGGTGCCGCGGGTATTACCTGCTCTACTTCTGAGATGAGTGCCGCCGGTGGCTTGGGTATGGTAATCCATTTGGATAAAGTACCAACCCGCCAGGATGATATGAAGCCTTGGGAAATCCTGCTTTCTGAAAGTCAGGAGCGTATGTTGGCCGTGATCGAAAAAGGTCGTGAAGCCGAAGTGCTAGCCATCTTCGATAAATGGGATTTACCCTGCGCCCAAATTGGTGAGGTTATCAATGAAGACCGTCTCTCCTATTACTGGCATGGTGAATTGATCGCCGAAACCCCTGCCGATCCACTGGTATTAGGTGGAGGTGCACCGGTATATTATCGCGAGCATAAAGAGCCTGCTTATTTTAAGGCCTTTCAGGAATTTGACATGAATGATGTTAAGGTTCCGGAAGACTTGCAAGCCGTAGCTAAGAAATTAATCGGCCACCCCAATATTGCTTCTAAGCGCTATGTTTATGAGCAGTACGACTCTATGGTGGGAACCGTAAATATGAGTACCAATCGCCCCAGCGATGCGGCGGTGGTAAACTTGAAAGATACCAATCGTGCCCTGGCCATGACTGTGGATTGCAATGCTCGTTATGTGCATGCCAATCCAGAGGCCGGTGCGATGATCGCCGTGGCCGAAGCAGCACGTAATATTGTGGTGAGCGGTGGTATTCCATCAGCCATTACCAACTGCTTGAACTTTGGTAACCCTTACAATCCTGAAGTATACTGGCAATTTGTAAATGCCATTAAAGGGATGGGTAAGGCTTGTGAGAAATTCCAAACTCCGGTAACCGGTGGTAATGTGAGTTTCTACAACCAAACAGTAACCAAGGAAAAAACCGAACCGGTATTCCCAACTCCTACAATCGGGATGATCGGGATTATCGAAGATAAGAAACACATCACCCCAATGGGCTTTGCTCAAAAAGGTGACCTGATCTATATGATTGGGGAAAATCGTAATGATATTTCCTCCAGTCAGTATTTGGTTGAAATCCACGGAGTGCAAGAAAGCTCTACTCCCTTCTTTAGTTTGGAGGAAGAATTCGCCACTCAGGAGCAAATCAAGATGTTGATCCGCAAAGGCGTATTGGCATCTGCTCATGATGTTTCCGAAGGCGGATTATTCGTTGCCTTAATGGAAAGCGCTATGGCCGGTAATTTAGGATTTGATATCACTTCCGATTCTGCCATTCGTCGTGACGCTTATCTCTTCGGCGAAAGCCAGAGCCGCGTAATTGTGAGCGTAAATCCTGATAATGAAGATGCCTTCATCGACTTAATGATGTTGAATGGAGTGGAATTCGATTTGATGGGCCACGTTACCAAAGGCAGCATCCGCATCGACGATACCGATTGGGGTCACATGGAGGATTACCGTAAGATCTACGATAATTCCCTGGGTGATATCATGACCAGCTAAGGTCCAAAACATCTTTGCATTTGAAGCTCAGCCTAAATACTGGGCTTCAAAGCCTTGCCCCTGATTAATTTAGCCTCAGGCAAATTAATACCTTTGCAAAATGATAATTGCCTTATTGCTTATTGCCTATTTCCTGGGTTCACTGGCTTGGTCTGTTTGGATCGGTCGCTGGATGTTCGGAATCGATTTGCGCGAGCATGGCAGTGGAAATGCCGGTGCCACCAATGCCTTTAGAGTATTAGGCAAACAGGCGGGCACGCTGGTTTTGGTTTTAGATGTTTTAAAAGGTTTTGCAGCGGTAAAATTGATTCATCTCTTACCTGCCGATCAGCAATCGGTAATAGCCATGTTAGGTTTAGGCTTCTTAGCCGTATTTGGTCACCTCTTCCCCATTTATGTTGGCTTTAGAGGTGGAAAAGGAATTGCCACCCTACTAGGCGTTGTAATTGCCCTGCATAGCGGTGCCGCCCTTCTGGCCATGGGTGTATTTGTAGCCTTCTTACTGGCCACTCGTATCGTCTCCGTTTCCAGCATGGCTGCTGCCTTGAGCTTACCACTTTGGCTGATCTACCGTTTTAAAGAACCATCGGAAGTTTTAATCATTTTCAGTTTTGCCATTGCTTTATTAGTTTTAATCACCCACCGAAAAAACATCGTGCGTTTGCTTCGAGGTGAAGAAAACAAAGTGAAATTAAAGCGTAAAAGTGCGGAGGATCGATGAAGTTTGAAGAACAATGGAAATCGCAGGAAGATACGGCAGTGCTGGAGCAAAAAGACGCCTGGCATGAGATCGTTCTTTTTAATGATGAAGTAAATACCTTCGATTGGGTAATCCACTGTTTAATGGAAATCTGTGAGCACAGTCCGGAGCAAGCCGAACAATGTGCAGTGATTACCCATTACAAAGGAAAATGTTCGGTTAAATCCGGCTCCTATTCTGAGTTGGAACCTCGTTGCACTAGTCTTTTAGAAAGAGGTTTAAGCGCGGAAATCAACTAAAGCTTTCCCTTCCGTTTTAGTCCCTTCATTTAAGCTTAGAGATTCATCTGGCCTTCTATAATATTTTCTATTTTTAGGCCCCCTTAAACCTTTAATCTCTAAGTCTTTCCTGTTTCGCTTTCTTTAAAATCCATCAGAATCTCAAGCATTCAACTTTCAAGACCATGGGTCCTCGAAGGAAGCCTTGCTATGTAAATCACGCCAATCCAAATAATCATCAATGAAAAATCAAAGAACCATGTTTCGCAATTTAATTGTAGTCCTGGCCTTGGGACTATTCCTAAGCTCTTGCAGTCAAAACCCGGCTGCCTTAGACCTCATTCCTAAAGAAAGCCCCTTCGTATCCGTTTTGGATGTAAAAAGTTTAGCCTTGAAGGCCGAATTGAATGCTGGCGATTTTAAGAGTCTTCAATTTTTGGAAGATGAAGTGAGTAACGAATCCAAAGAACTGGGTAAACTTTATAAAAAGTACCGCTCTAATCCCAGCGAAACGGGCATTAATGTACTTTCAGATTTCTTTCTATTTTCCACTCGCGATGCTGGCGAAGGTCGCTATATCGCCCTCAGTACCGATTTATCGGATGGGAAAAAATTCGAAGCCTTTGTTTCGCAAATGTTGGCTGAATCACAAAAAGAGCTGAACCTCCCATCTCAATTTCAGATTGAAGAAGCCGGCACTTTTAAAACCGTAGTTTTTGATGACGCTATTCTCGCTTGGGATAATTCCAAAATGCTCTTCATGGCAGGCCAAAATTATGAAGATGGCAAAGCCCTCCTGGCGCAAACCGAATCGCTATTTGCCTTAAATGGCAAAGCCACCATCAAGGATGTTGCTTCCTTTAATCGTTTTTACGAGCGCAGTACAGACCTAAACCTCTGGCTTTCTTTCGCTTATTTAAAGGATATTGTTCCCGCCTATCAGAATCTTTCAAACATGCCATACAGCTTGGATGATAACTATTTATCCCTGCATATGGACTTCACAAATGAAGGAATCAAACTAGAATCTATTTATGATTATAGTGATGAATTAGCCAAATTACAGAAGGAATACGGTCTATACGATCAGAGCTTTAATGAAAAGCTCCTCAACTACCTTCCCAAGGAAAGCTATATGAATGCCAGCTTTGCCATTAACCCTGAGGGCATGTATAAATTCATGAGCGCTGGAGGCGAAGGTCCCGAAACCGATATGATGCTGAGTCAAATCCAACAAGCCACTGGCATGAGCATGGATAAAATCCTGAGCAGTTTTGGCGGTTCCGGAGCATTTAGCATTTATAATTTCGAAGCGCACACCGACACTATTTCCACCTATAAGCAAGAATACAATCCCAAGAAATTCGCCTATTACGACAATAGTATTGGCGATTCTGTTTACGAAGGTGGTTTTGACTTCGTTCCCACCGAAGAGGTTAAGGAAAATACCATTCCCCGTCTAGCCACTGTATTTGACCTTAAGGACCAAAGCACTTTCCAAAAGCTTTTGGAGAACGAAAAGGTGAAGAACAATATCCTTAAAACGGAAAAAGGTTCTTATGTAATGGACCTTGGACAAACCGTATTCTTCTTCGAGTTTAAGGATGACATGGCCTTATTCTGCAATGATCCTGAATTGGTAAAAGCCTTCCAAAAGGATGGACTTGGAGAAAACAGCCTTTCGAAAAACCCCATGGCTGCCAATATGAAGAATTCTCATTTCACCATGTACCTAAACCTAAACAAGGCAGATTATCCTGAAATTGTACAAAGCCTTATTGGGGATGGCTTAATGCGTGCTCCTGAAACGGCTATGAATTGGATTTCTAGTTTACGTAGCTTAGACGTGAGCAGCGAAGGAACTAATAAAGCCAGCATTCAATTGAAAACGGAGAAAACAGAACACAATAGCTTGCATGAGATCTTAAAGATGTCTGAAGACTTCATCTTCTAAATTAGCCCTTTGAAGATCATTCTTAAAAATACTAAACCCAATTACGTAGCAGAGGCCGATGTTTTGGCCTCTGCTGTGTATTTGGAACCTTTAGTGCAATTTGAGAAAGGCAAACGCTATTTAATTTCAGCTGGCTCTGGCAAAGGCAAGAGCTCCCTCTTCCACTTTATCTATGGTAGCAGTAATCAGTACAGTGGCGAGATTATTTGGGAAGGGCTCGAAGCTAAAGATTGGGACCAAATCCGCCAGCAGCACCTAAGCTACCTTTTCCAGGATTTAAAACTCTTCGATGAGCTTAGTGCCTGGGAGAATCTTCAAGTTAAAAACCAGCTCACGCAGTACTGTTCAGAAAGTAAACTGGATTTCTATCTGGAAAGTCTGGGCTTAAGTGCCTACAAGCACCAAATTTGCAAAAAGCTATCCCTGGGCCAAAAACAAAGACTGGCTCTAATTAGAGCCCTTTGCCAGCCCTTTGACTTCCTATTCTTAGATGAGCCCTTTAGTCATTTGGACCAGGTCAATATCGAAAAGATTTCCCGCCTTATTGAAGCGGAACTTAGTGAGCGTGAAGCAGGCTTAATCATCAGCTCTCTGGAACCTCATTCCAGTTTGCACATTGATCAACATTTAAAATTGTAATGATGATCAAGCTCCTGCGTAAAACCCTGCATAAATTTCAATTGCTTGGCTATCTGCTGAGCTTTGTTATCGGTTGTACCCTCTTCATCAGTATTTACCAATTAAGAACTGACCTCGGGCCCCTATTTGCGGAAATGGAAGGGGTGATCAATCAAAGGCATCTAATCCTCAGTAAAAATGTAAGCCTCTTTAAAAGCCTGGATAAAAGCGGAATTTACTTTAGTGAGGAGGAATTGGAATCGCTCCAAGCACTGCCTTATGTTAAGGAAGTAGCTCAATTTCAGGCGGCCCAATTTAAGGTGGGCGCCTTCTTAGAAGGCACTAATCAAATGCCGGGCTTTTACAGCGAATTGTTTTTAGAGAGTATCCCGGATGCTTACCTCGACCTTAAACCCAAAGACTGGCATTGGGAAGAAGGGCAAAACTTTGTTCCCATCATTATACCGGAATCCTACCTCACCCTTTACAATTTGGGCTTTGCCGAAAGTCAGGGATTACCGGTAGTTTCTAAAAGCACCATCAATCGCATTGCTTTTCAGCTCAAGCTGGAAGGGCATGGCCAAAAAGCGCAGTTCCGCAGTAGGATTGTAGGCTTCAGCACAAAGATCAATTCGATTTTGGTTCCGGATGAATTTCTAAGCGCTGCCAATCGAAAATACGGCAGCGGAGAAGCCCGAAGAAGCAGTCGTTTGATCCTCGATTTAAACTCGCCCAAAGCGGAAGAACTATTGCGTTTTGCGGAAGAGCATAATTATCAGCTCAATCAGGAAAAGATGGAGTACAATAAGCTATCCTTTATAATGGAAGGCGGTTTGTACTTTTTAGCGGCTATGGGAATTCTGATCATGGTTTTAGCACTCTTCTTTGTTTTGCTGAGCACTCATCTTATCCTGCAGAAGAACCGCGATTTATTACGAAGTCTGCATTTATTGGGTTATTCGGTAAAGAAGATTGCCCAATTCTATCAATACCTAAGCATTGGCATTAGCCTGCTGGGATTGCTTATCGCCACTTTGCTTAGCCTGGCCCTCCGCTCTTATTATCAGGAATACCTAAGTCTGATTTTGCCCAAAGAATTAGATGGGAACTCCATCCTGATCAGCAGTCTGCTTATTGGCATCATCTTGATCCCCTTATTCTATGTGATTTTAATTCGGCAGATGCGCAGAATTGTGGCACCGGCCCAGGCTTAGAAAATTTATCCAGCCTTGATCCGCACTGCCTTTCAAGGGACTAGCCTCCCCCTCCTCCTGAAAATTGAATTAAAATCACAAAAGCACTTGCGAGGATTGAAATTGTCTTTATATTTGCAGCCCCGTTACAGAAACGGAAACAGTGCCGGCCTTGTAGCTCAATTGGATAGAGCGTCTGACTACGGATCAGAAGGTTGAGGGTTCGACTCCTTCCAAGGTCACTGCCAAACCCTTAAAAGCCCCCGCAAAGCGATTTGTGTGGGGCTTTTGCTTTTGGGGGGTATTTCAAATTAGCTTCCTCCGTATTTGGATATGTATAAGATGGGGCAAGATCAAAAAAGTCATGGATTGGAAACCTTTTGATCAATCAGTCCATTGCTTCTGGAAATTGTCCAGAAAGGCTCTAATTCGAAGTTTACTACAATAGAGATGGCTTCCGCTATTCAGAGGATTCCATAAAACCGATAGTATGGACGCCATTTATTAGAGAAGCAAATATGTGCATATGGTGAATAAGCGAAGGGAGAATTAAATGGAGAACTTCAATAATTTTTTTTCCAGAATAAAGCAATTATATTTAATTAGAAAATGAATATGATTAATGCGAAAGGAAGCAAATAATTAAAACAACTAGTAGCAGCTAATTTGAATAATATGAAACGACCAGAAATTTTAAACCAGATCAGATCAGTTGAGAATTTAAAAAATCGAATAGAATCTGCACGAAGAAACGACCTCCTCGGAGGAGACTTAAAAAGCCTTCTTGATGAGTTTCGGAATTCCTTGCTATTTTTTAACCACGGTGAACGAGACAGATTCTTCGATCCATACCATACAGCCTATAGCAAAATACAGGAAATCGAAGACAATTATTCTAAAAGTCAATTTTCTACGGCTTACAAGACTGTCCAAAGGTCTCTACTATCTGCGGTAAAGAAATACATTTCTGGCATGCAAGACGGACTTCAAGAATTCGATCAAGAAGAAAAATGAATTCTTCATAGTTTTTATAACGCATTCTTTCCACCATGACTTCCTTTTCGTCACTAGACCAAACATACAACGAAAGGCTTTTAACGGTTTCTAACTCAAAAAGATGAACTTTTATATTGTCAAGCTTATAAAAGCTTGACCTTTCAGTTTCTCTAGTCTTTTGAAATAAATTGTAAATAGGATGCCCGTCAACCATATATAAAGTTGAAGGCTGAAATAAGCAAGCTGGCCAAAGGCATTAATGGACAAGACTTTTAATCACATTATTTTCATTAAAACAAGATTTTTTACGCTATACGGTTTGGTGCGGCACATTATCCCGAAGGGTATTGCGAATAGTTTCTGTCTGGCTTAGTATTAGTTTAATACTTTCTTAATATTCCTAGTGAATGTTGAAAAGTCAACATTGTTCATTAAATCATCGCAAAAGTTATTAATAAAGTACTCCTCGGAAACCATTCTCCCTTCAAGATCTTTCTTGAGCTTAAAGTAGAACTTCTTATCTGGGTTTGGTGGAGTAGTTGGAAATTTCTCCTTGAACTCCTTTACAAGAGTTTCTATGGATTTTAATGTAAAGTACTTATCATTTAAAATTCTCACTATTTTTCCATTTGGCTCATCAATGATGACTTTGTATAAGTATTTTTCCACACTCTTGATAGGCAGAAACAACTTTCGCACGTCTTTATATTCATTGCTGACATTTTCTTTTATATCTCCGTCTAGCACGCTCACTATCTGCCTTCCTAATCCAAGCACGTTCCATCTTAGAAGCTCTTTATGAAGCTCCAAAACATTTTGCCAGCCTCCAACTGGGACAATATGTACCAACTTCCCACTTTTCAGATTGTCTTTGAATAGAATTTTTTCAATAACATTCTTAGTTAGGTTGTCTTCAACTAACACTAAGAAATCAAATCCATCATGACTGTAGACATCCCTAATTAAGTAGCTCGGATAACAATTGGATTCCAGGGTCACATTTCCTTTGTTATTAGATACCTTGTATAAGTTAGCGGGTTTTATTTTTCGAATCACCTCAGGTGAGTGACTTGTAAGTATTACAGTAAGGTTATTATGTTCAGTCGTTAATTCATTGAGCAGATCGATTAGTCTGCTGACAGCAATAGGGTGTAGTGCCAACTCTATTTCATCTATCAGGACTAATACCCTTTTGTCAACAGGAAGCGATTTTCTTACAATTGAATTGTAAATAAAATGTAATAATGAAACTAGAAGACATTCTCCAGAGCTCATTCTGTACTGACTGATTAGCTTGCCCTTTACTTTGATAAAATAGGGCGTATTACTAACGTTTATTTCCTGAGTTATGTATTTGTTTCGTACTCTATGAAGCGATTGGTAATGTTCGTAATCACCGTGAAGTATGTAACTCAACCTTTCTATCACATAATCATCGGAAGGAACGATTTCATCTTCACTTAACTTCCCTCTTTCAAGATACTCATCAATTTTTCTTGAATCATTAAATCGAGTTCCGTAAAAAAGGGATCCTTCATAAAGCCCATTTACCTTCAAGGTTTTTGGATATATATTTGATTTCCAAAATCCGGTTCTCATATCCGCGGACCATTTATCTGAAATACCATCTATCTCGTAGGTGACATTCGACTCAGATTCATAGTCTTCTCGTTTTAATGTTCCTAAGTAATGCTTTGAGATTAGTTGAGCAACTGATAGTAATATAGAGCTTTTACCACAACCATTAGTCCCAACTAGAGCATATACTCCGCTTTCTAATGGTAGTTCAAAATCTGCAGTTTCAATATTTTTTATTTTCTCAATTTTAACCTTTAGAGTATCCATGAATGTTTGATTTACTATTTCGATTACATCAAGCCTAACTTGTTTACATCTTGGTACCCTTTCTCAATAATCAGTTTAAAAAAGGTGATATCCATATAAACAATTTGGTGCTATCTATGATCGAAAATTAATGAATCCTTTCTTTCAGTAAACCTTAGAACTTCAAAACCTGCGCCTTCGCAACCACAGCAGAATCATGGTATTTGACATCCAGTTTCACCGTCTCCAAAAGGCAAACCCATTACCTTAAACTTTGCCGATTTAAAAGCTGTGATCTATTTCAGTTCACCCCATCCAAAAGAAAGTAAACGCGTAAGACCCTAGCCAGACTAGGGTGTAAAGAAATTTCTGCCAATATACCTGGTACAATCCGCCCTCCCCTTTCCAAAGCAAAGTCTGGGTATAGCCTTCCACATTGTTAAAGTTCAAATCGCTGCTGACTTTGGGAAGTTCAGGATCAACCACCAATTTCACCGATCTCATAAAAACCGCCGCAAAGTATTTTGTCCGGGGCTTTTGCTTTGTGGATAAAAATTACAAACCTGCAGCAAGACTCATCCCATTTCCCATCCCCATACTATTCCAGCCACTCCAAGGTTATTAATAGTACCAATCAGCCATCATGCGTCCATTTCTACTCTTCCTATTAAAAGCCCAATCACTCTGTGCCCAGAAATGGAAACCCTATGAACTCTATCCTAATGATCCAGAGCTGAAAGAGGTTTCCATTTGGAGTAGCCAGTCCAGCTATTCCTTTTTCTTTATGGATTCTGTCTCTTAGTCCAATAGCTTAGATATACCCAATTGTATCAGTCAAATTTTGGGGAGGCCCCATTGTAGCAAGCAAAATAGCCCTGACTGTGGTATTCGATTCTCTTAAATGAAACCTTATCTTGCTGCTTCCTTCTGCTATTAAAATGGAAAAGCACCCTCCGATTTGCTGATTATCCTCGACCTGGATGAAACCCTCATTCATGCCCGAAGCCAGCCCTTAGAGTATCCGGCTGACTTCATCTTTGGCGACTACCATATTTACCTGCGCCCCCATTTCCATCGCTTTATTGAATTCCTGAGTACACATTTCGAATTTGCGATCTGGTCCTCAGCTTCAGACGCCTATGTTGAAGCTATCACTAAACTGATTGGCCTGGAAGCTTTAGCGCAGTTTATTTGGGCCCGCTCTCGAACCACTTTAAGAAGAAATACCCATTCCAATCGAATGGAGCAAAGCCTGATCGCCCACAAGGAATTCTATTATGTGAAACGCCTCAAAAAGGTCAAGAAACTTGGCTATCGCTTGGGAAAAATCTTGATGATAGACGACAGTCCACATAAAGTGATGGATAATTATGGTAATGCCCTAATCATCAAGGAATATCTTGGTGATCAAGAGGATAGGGAATTACTGCTATTAATGAATTATCTGCAAAAAATAAAGGCGGTCGAAAATCTAAGATTAGTAGATAAAAGGAATTGGCGGATCCCCTCCGAAGAAGGTCTGAATTCTTAATTCCTGTACAATATTCCTTACCTTCCTTCCATGGCAAAAATGAAGCAATACAATCAGGTAGCCGACTACCTCGCGGATCAAAGCGAAGAATGTAGAGCCAAGCTTTTGGAATTAAGGGCCTGTATTTTAGAAGCCGCACCCCAAGCGGTAGAGAAAATCAATTACAATATTCCCGTTTTTGCGCTGGAAGAAGGTGCTAAAATGGATAAGCAAATTATGATGGCCGGCTATAAAAAGCATGTAAGCCTCTACCCCCATCCCGATACCATTGAAGCCTTTAAAGATCAATTGCAAGAGGCCATTGTAAAGAAAGGAACCGTTCAATTTCCCTTAAATAAAGAGCTACCCAAGGACCTGATCATTGCCATGGTGAAATACCGTATCCAAGCATTAGGCCTGGCTTAAAGATTGCATTTATCTTAGTACAAAATCGGACTATGCGCTTTGCCTCAATTTTCCTCCTGCTGCTCTGCCTGGGCTGTGTAAACAATAAGGTTCTAAACCTCAACCCAGATGTAGAAGCGATTTCAATAGACAGGGTTTATTTTACAGCCGAGCCCGATCTGTACCCTAACAAAATAAAAGTGGGTGATCTTAAACTGGCTTACCCTCATCAGAGCTGGCCGGAGATTGAAGCAGATATCCGCGCTAAAGCCAAGGCCCATCATGGTAATTTAGTGCACTTCCACAAATTTGTACAAGAAGGTCAATACCTCGAAGGCAGCCTCTATCAAGTGTCCGAAGAGGTCTTAAAACCCCAATCGCCAGCTCCCCGACTGATTCTCTTCAGGGATGAATTGGGCGGAATTCCCTCCAAGAATTATGATTTTTGGATCGAGATACAAGGGCAAGAGCGGGAGCTAAAAGATCAGGAGGTTTTATATCTATATCTGGATTCTGCCCATGACTCCATTCCCTTTTCGGTAAAAGGAGAAAAGGGCTATCTACCGATCCATGCGGGTGATAATTATTTTTGGATCTCTCATCAGTTTAAAGGCACTCAAGCCGGACAAAGCATTTTCTTGCAATATGGCGGCTTGCAAATGAAGCCCATCGAAGATGAAGATCAGGCCATAGCCTGGTTAGGTAGCTTCAAAAATTCGCCCAGCGAATAAGAATTGGGCAAAAACTGCCGTTAAAACTTTCTAAAGAACCCTGTATGCGAGCCTATTTCTACCTCTGCCTCTTTCTCTGTGTAGGCCTCTCGGCCCTTGCCCAAAACCCTGAAATCCGCAAAAGCTTTTACTTCGAAGTCAATGAAACGGAACTCCAAGCCGAGCAAATCAAAAGCTTACAACAGCTGCTCGACACATTACCGAGTGAGCGGATTTTGGGCTTTCAAGTCAATGCTTATTGCGATGGACCAGGGTCGAAAGCCCATAATGAAGCCTTGGGCCAGGGCCGAATCCTCAGCTTGCAAAATGAAATTCAAAAACAATTTGCGGATAGCTTAATTAACCATCAGAATTTCGCAGATGAAGGTCAGCCAGATAGCCTCTATGAAAACTCCCAACGCAGGGTGGACCTCATTATTCAATTAGCCCCGGAACCCGATTTTGGACCCGACATAGCCGAATTACTCCAACAGCTTTGTCCTCCCCCACAAGTTTTTGACATCAATCCCTTTAAAGACACCATCTTAAAAGGCAAAGGCGGCAGTATCATTCACATTCCGGCCAAGGCCTTTAGTAATGTAAGTCCCAAAGAAAAGGTACGCATAGAATTTACCGAAGTTATCACGAAAAGTGACATGCTTTTAAATAATCTCAGCACCAGCTCCAATGGGCGCATGCTGGAAAGCGGAGGCATGTTTAAAGTGGAGGCCCTTCAAGGCCAGCGCAAATTAAAATTGCGTAAACGAAAAGAACTGACCTTTTACATTCCTAGCGAAAAAAGCTTGCCAAATGCTCAAATATTCAATGGCAACCAGCATGATAGTTTGGCTAATATCAATTGGACTCGTACCAATGGCAGCACCCTGCAAAGTACAAGCATGAATGATTTTCTTTGGTGTTGTTCGCTAGGTCGAAATCCACTGCCTTGTAATTTCTGGTGCCGGATGTGGGGCTCTTTAGGCTTTAACCAGCAACCGGGACGAATCAGAAGCTCAAGAAGGACAGGAGCTGAGGACATTTCATGTGGAGCATTTGAGAACTTCATGAAAAAATACAAAGTCGATAATGTAGAAGAACTCATGCTGGCCATTAACTCCAATCGCGAGGGAGAGACCCCAATCGAGACCTATAAAGAACTTTACGTTTACCTACGCAATGAGGAACGCAAGGAAACGGAAGCGAAGATTGCTAATGGCAGCATCGATGCATCAGACTTAAACTATTACATCTTCAACAATGCGCAATTAGGGTGGATCAATATTGATGCTTTTTCCAATTGGGATGCTTCTAAACTTACCACCTTAAACATCCCTCTTAGACCGGCCAATCACGTAGATGTGAAAATGGTCTTTAAGAATCGAAATTCCATTTTACCTCCCAACACCTACCGAAGAGGTAATTTCTTCTATAAGGACATACCCAAAGGAGAGCCCGTAAACATTATTGCGACTAAGTATGTAAACGGAAAGAGCTATATCGCCACCCAGGACTATATCATTGGTGAGAAATTGGGCGAACTGCAATTTGAAGAAGTGAGCTTAGAGGGGATTAAGGCGATTTTGGAGGAAATGAATTCCTAAATCCTGAAACAAAAAATCCCGAATCCATAAAGAACTCGGGATTTAAATCTTGCCTTCTATTACCCCAAAAAGCAAGTGAAAATTTGAACTATACGAGTTTCAAATTTCTGTTTCGGTGAAACCTAACAGACCATAAAAGTACGGCATAATGCATAAACTTTGTCTATGGTTTCTCAAAGCCGACAATTAGCCTCGCGATAGCTTAGGCATGCTGATCAAAAAAGTCCTCAACACCCTCTTCCCAAGCCTTAATGGCATTCTCTCGTCCTTCATTATTGCGTTGATTCACCGCATTAAATTCCGGCACCATTTTATTGTAATCTTCCACTGCTGCATTGAAAGCATTCACATCTTCTTCGGTTAAATCCCGTTTTTTAGTGGCTTCCATTTTCTTTTGCAAGCGATCAAAATTGTCCTTCTTCACATAAAAATCGACCATCTTAGGCAGATGATTTGCACATGAACTTTCATAGTACTTCAATAAGCGCTGGGCCGAATAGAGTAATTTCTTATCCCCTCCATAAGTTGAGAAGGTATCCAAATTGGCCTGGGCTTGAGCCACGGCACTTTTCAAGGCATTGACATTTTGCTCCAAACTCACGAGATCCGCATTATTCAAGGCTTCAATCACATAGCCTTCCTGCACCTGAGCGCGGAAAACCTCCAAGAAAATACGATTGTAATACTTCAGAGCCTTGTTGGCCTTAGCGATTTTCTCGTCCTTCCGACTCTTCTCTCCTTCCACCAGGTTCACTCCGTATTTATCGGCAAAAGCCTCCTGGGCAGATTGGTAGATCTTAAAGGCGCTATCCATCTTTTCACTGGCAATATCCTTAGCTAAAAGATAGGCTTCCATCCCGTCATAGGAACGCTCCGCAATGTCCTCCATATCCATAATCTTCGCGTAGTCTTCACGAAGCACGATATCGGTCATATCCAGATAATTAATCACTTCTTGCTGGTAGCTGCGGTCTCCCTTAAATGCACCGATCTTGCGCACCTCAGATTTTACATTCTTAAGCTCCTCAATAATAGACTGACGTTTACGCTCCAAAGTTTTGGCACTACGCCCACGGGTAGCCGCTTTTAAATAACTCCAGGTCTCCCCCTTCATTTCTTCAATACTCTCCCCAATTTCTGCCATATAAGCTGCCGCTTCCCCAGCTGATTGGGCCTGCAGACTTATACCGCCTAATAGCAATAAACAGATGGCTAATGTTTGCTTCATTGTTTCGATTTGATTTTTAAATAGTCATTAAGTATGAAAAAGCTTTCGCGGATGTATAAATCCTCCGCAATAGTGGCTTTAATGCTCAGGCCCTCTTCCTCTTTCGCCAAGCGGTAATTGAGTAAATATTTCAAGGAATGCACTTCATAGGCCGGTTCCCAATTTTGCTCACTTGTTTCCTCCCAATTTTCATCTTCTTCCATATAGGCAGAAAATCCCTTTAAGTCGAGGGGAATTTGATTTCCTGCCTCGTCCAGCTCTTCGCTACTGTCCCATTGCCAAAGGCTATCGGCCTGAATTCGCCTGGCACTGCTCTCACGCAATTCGTCCAGTGGTAATGCGGCTTCCGGAAAATAATAGGTTTTCTTCTTAATTGAATCGACTCTAATATAATTGGGATAGGCCATTTCCCGATAGGCATCGTAATTATACAAACTGGGCAATTCTATATCCGGCTGTACACCCTGGGCCTGATGGCTAGCCCCTGTTACCCGATAAAAAGCTGCCGTGCTAAGCTTGATAAATGAACCGGGAATCACAGTGGTATCTGAATTTTCATGGTATTGAAATAAGGGCACAATTTCCTGCACCGTAGATTTCCCATAACTGGGCTGCCCCACAATGATAGCGCGATTTCGATCTTGCAAAGCCGCCGCAAAAAGCTCGGAGGCCGATGCGCTAAAAGCATTTTGTAGAATCACTAAAGGCTGATCATAAATCACCCCCCGGTCCATATCCTTTAAGGTTTGATGTTCCTCCCCATCCGAATAAATGGATAGTGCCCCATAATCCACAAAAATGCCGGCTAATCGCAGGGCCTCGTACATCGCCCCGCCGCCATTGTCACGCAAGTCCATGATTAAAGCTTCCACTCCTTGTCGCTTCAAGCGAATCAAGGCATTGCTTACATCCACAGCACAACCTTGCACCGATTCTGCAAATTCATCCCCCACATAAAATGAAGGCAAATAGATATAGCCAATTTTACGCTCCCCTTCTAGCACAAAAGACTCCACATGGTTTTCCTCTACCGCGATATAGTCTTTAGTGAGTTCCACTTCCAGCTTCTCCCCACTTTGCTTTCGCAATTGGAATTTGGTTTCATCCTCATCTGCCGACTCAATTAAGGCCCGCACTTCGGCCGTTCCTAAACAAGCCAAGGCATCTTCATCGCTAGCTTCGGAACTCAGCCCCAGAATGATATCCCCTTCGTTCACCTTGCCGCTTTGCCAGGCCGGACTCCCTGGTACAACATAGGCCACTTCAATCTCTCCATCTGCATTGCGAAAGAGCTCAATACCATAAGACAGTTCATTCTGAGAAAGGGAGTTTTGAAAACCCTGTCGGGCGGAACTGGAAAAATAGGCGCTATGCGGGTCCAAGGCCTTAGCTAAAGCCTTTAAATACTGTTCTTGTATATAGCGCTCCAAAGCCTCATAATGATCCAAATCATTCCGCAAGCGGCAAACCATGCTTTCGCCGATATACTTTTGCCAATGTAATTTAGTTTCGGGATCAGGATTAAAGCTTTGAGCAGCCGTATCCTGATGATTGTAAAGAGCCCAGAGCACCCGCATTTTATAGTATTTCCGCCAATGCTCTTTCCATTCTGTTTCTTCCAAAATGCCATCAGTTTCAATACGGTATTGTTCCCGAATCGAAAAATCCAAAGGCTTTTGGCTTTCCGCTTCTAAAAGAGATTCCAAGGCCTGTAACCTCAATCGATATACCTCACTTAAAGTTTGTACCAGCGATTGTCGCGCTTGGGCATTGCGAGCGGCTATAGCCTGATAAGGCAGCACTTGTTTGAGGTCCTTCTGCGTAAAAAATTGCCCATCCTGATCTAGGGATTGCATTAATTCATCATAAAGCCGCTGCGAAAAAACTGAATCATTATGAGGAGGCAGAAAATGGAAATCCCGCGCCATATTTAAGATGGAGCGAACTTTAAGTTCCAGGGAATCCACCTGTCCCAAGGTATTTAAGCTACTAAGAATCAGGACTGGCCAAAGTATGCAAGGCAGTAACCATCCTTTGGCATAATTAAAATTGAAGATGAGCGAAGGCATGTTTGGTTTTTGGCTCCGCAATTTATAAAAGCTTAAAATGCATACCTAAAGAATTAAGGATAAGCCTCTCGCTTTTCTAATTTTACGCCAAAGCAATACCATGAGCTACCACTGCGAAGAAGAGTATGAAAACATTGATTTCAAGCAAGAAAGCTTGGCGAAGGGCGAATACGAAGCTTGCCGCTTTATCAATTGCCAGTTTCAAGAATTACACCTCAGTGACTTTAACTTTAGTGAATGTGAGTTTATCGATTGCGACCTCAGCAATCTCCGCTGGAAAGAAAGTCGCTTGCAAGATGCCTGGTTCGAAAACTGCAAATTATTAGGTATTCGCTTTGATGAACTGAGCAGCTTTGGCCTGAGCTTTAAAATGCAAAATTGCCGCCTCGACAGCTCTAATTTTTTCGGACTGGACCTCAGCCGTTGCTCCTTTGATCATTGCCAATTATGGGAAGTAGACTTCAGCTCGGCCCAAATGCAAAACTCCATTTTACGGGATTGTGATTTGCGCAATGCCCATTTCGAAAACAGTAATCTAATGGCCTGCGATTTTAGGGGCAGCAGCAATCTCCAAATCGATCCCCAGGAAAACCGCATTAAAGGCGCTCAATTTAATCTGGATCAATTACCAGGATTACTCATTGAGCATCGACTTAAAATCGAAAAATAAAAAAGGGCCCCCGAAGGAGCCCTTTGAACAAGGTCTGAAATTAATTCCAGGACTTACTCCCACTCTACATCTACTCGCCGGTTTAGAAATGAATTACCCAATTCTTCGGGAGATTGATTTTCAGCAAGTCCAATCTGAATTTGAGCAGCGCTAAAGCCCAAAGACAGAAGGAAGTCACGTACCGCATGGGCACGCGCCTGCTTTAAGCTAACGTTGTAGGATTCGGGGCCTGTGGCGTCAGCATAAGCAGTTAAAACAAACCTTGTCCCCTCTATATTCCTCAGATCCCGCACTTGCTCGAAGAGCGCCTTCTTGGCCGTGCTACTGAGATACGATTGATCAAAGCCAAAGAAAACGGACAAGGATTCTGTCTCTGGCTTTGTGCTACTGGGTTTAGGCTGAGCTTGAGCTTGTTTCAGGCTTTCCAATTCGGCCTGAGTACGCTCGAGCTCAGTTTGCAGAGCCGCCATTTGCGCCGCTTGCTCTACCCATTTCAAACTGTCATTGGCAACAATTGCAGCAGTTTGAGGAGGGCCATCACAAGCCAAAGCACTAAAAATGGGCTTTTGAAACTCTGCCTTTTGTGCCTTAGATCCGAAGCTATAAGCCACGCCCAAAGCAGTGGCCCAATAGACATCCGAACCCGAAGCACTGTTATAGCCGTCGAAACCATCGTTCAACACGCTATTTAAGCTAAAGTCGAGCTCCAATCGCCAGGCTCGGTTTAGCTCATATTGCAAACCCAGTCCCCCCTGGTATTTCCAATAATTATCTGCGGAGCTATTGTCCTCCACCTGGTCACTCTGCAAGTACTGGGTCGACTCGAACTGACCATTGGCCAATCCGAATTTTCCGTACACATTCCAAGGTGATTGAGCGAAAATTGAGCTGAAATTGCTCAGCATCAGGATCAGGTTTAATTGCGCTTCATTAAAACTATTCTCATAGTACTCCACTTGATTGGCGCCGGTCATGCTCCCCCCCTGATAACCCAATTGCAAACCAAAGAGAGGATTAAACATGCGCTCGGCATACAAGCCATAGCCAATATCGAAGGTGGTAAAGGAGCCATTGAGCCCGCGCATATCTCTGGACAATTCGGTATCGAATCGATAAGCGCCGATATCATACAGGTGATTAATACGAGCTCCCAGGCTCCAGCGCGAAGCCTCATTTGTGGATTGTGCTACAGTGCTTTGTAAGCTTAAGCTGAGCAGGCTTAGGCTGATGAATTTTATGGTTTTCATGGTCAAATGCTTTGTGGGATTAGTAAATGATCAACTTGCGTGTTTCTCGGGTCGCGCCATTGGAGACACGGAGATAGTAAACTGCTGCCGGTAAGCCCCGCAGATCAATGCGGATCTGGCTTTCAGCATTTAGCTTCTGTTGACTTTCATAAACCAATTTCCCATCGGTAGAAAGCACTTGAACCTTCATTTTCTCTTTAGTGAGGCCGGCAAAATCGATGGTGAATAATCCATCATTCGGATTGGGATACACTTGCATATCCGACCAATGGAACTCCTCTACACCAATGCCCCCATTAATCGGTCCAATGGCGTAGCCTGTCCCAAATACCTCACAACCGGAAATATTTCCTACAATCACTTGATAATGCCCGCTCTGGGTGTAGGAGTAATTCTGATTGACTGCCCCCGGAATCGCCACTCCATCTCGATACCACTGATAAGTGGAATATGTCTGCGTGGTAGACAAGGTATTCGAAGCCACCTGCACAATTTGCGGAGTACTCGGAACCGGTAATACGGTTACGATAATCGAACCACTTACCGAACAACCATAGTCATCTACAAAGGTGTAAGTGAGGGTTTTTCTACCCGTTCCTGCGCGAGCCGGATCGAAGGTGGTTCCGCTATTGATAATCCCCGGACCCGACCAATTAATACTGGCTTGTCCTTCGGTAATATCCACCGCCGGAGCATTAGCACAGATCTCCAATAAATCGGGCAAATTCGCCTGACCTTGAGGAATCACCACTACGGTAAAGCCAACCACCGTATCATTTCCGGCGGCATCACTAATGCGGAAGCTGTTTTGGGTTACCCCGATGGGGAATACGTTTCCAGAAGGCAAGCCAGCAATTTGCTGCACATTTACCGTGCTACAATTATCGGTCGCTACCGGTAAGCTGTATACATAAGCGGCACCACATTGGCCCACTGTATCGTTTGCAGGCACTGAACTCACCATAGGTTTCTCCTGATCCTCTACAGTGATATCGAAGCTTATGCTAGTTTGATTACCCGCCGCATCGCTAGCGGTATACGTAACGGTAGTAGTTCCAATAGCGAAGAAATCGCCCGAATTATGACTACTGCTAAAGGTGCTTACCGTACAGTTATCCGTAGCATTAGGAGCGGTCCAATTTACATTGGCACCACATTGACCCGCATCATTCGCTTGTACAATATCGGCCGGTACATTGCTAAACTGGGGAGCGATTGCATCCGTAACGGTAACATCAAAGCTTACACTACGACTGTTACCATCGGCATCGCTTGCAGTATAAACAATAGTGGTGGTACCCACGGGCAAGGTGGCACCCGGTGCATAATTGCTGGTGAGATTTGCCGTACCGCAGTTATCCGTCGCTACGGGAGGATTCCAGTTTACACCGGCATCACAAGAACCGGCATTAGGGAATACCGTATATACCTGAGGTACATTGCTTATTACCGGAGCAATGGTATCTAAAACATTAATACTAAAGCTGCCACTTTGGCTATTGCCATTAGCATCCTGTACCAGAACATTCACTGTAGTTAGGCCTTTAGCAAATAGGCCACCATTGGTTTGCGAAGTGCTTACCGTGGTACTACCACAATTATCGCTACCCAAAATAGCAGGCCATTGTACTATGGTTCCACATTGATTGGCATCGGTATAGGCCGTGATATTAGCCGGTAGGTTTACGATGCTGGGACTGATGCTATCCTTAACCGTAATTATCACATTTTGCGAAGTGGCATTGCCATTCACATCTGTAGCGGTAAAAGTCACCAGGTTTTGGCCTAAATCGGCACAGTCGAAGGTATCAATATCCAGAATCCGCGTGGCAATCGCACAATTATCGCTGCTGCCATTATCTACTTCGCTAGCCGCCACCGCTCGCATACCATTGGCATTGAGGTAAACGGTGATATTCTGAAGGTTTAATACCGGAGCTAAAACATCCTGAATCAAAATAGTATAGTTAGTAGTCTGGCTGTTGCCGGATGCGTCAATAGCAGTGAGACTCACTGAATTAGAACCTACATCCGCACAAGAGAAACTAGTCTGACTAAGGCTCCAGGATGTTACTCCGCAATTATCGCTGGCATTTCCATTAAGGTCAGCCGGCGCTAAACTCGCGGTTCCATTGACATCAAGATTGAGGGTGAAGTTTCCACCGGGCACAGTAGGCGAAACCGTATCCAATACTGTAAGTCCTAGCAATGTACTACGCTGATTGCCATTTACATCTACTGCCGTGAACGTAAGAGTCTGACTTCCCAAATCGCTGCAATCGAAGCTACTCTGGCTGATTTGTAAATCTTGGATTCCACAATTATCAGTGGTTCCATTGTCTAGATCACTGGCTAAAATCGTAGCCTGACCATTAGCATCGAGGTACACATTAATCGATTGCGTACTCAAAACCGGCGCCATGGTATCCAGAACGGTAGCTACAAAGCTGGTGCTGGAAACATTACCACTGGCGTCATCCGCCGTAAGGCTTAAAGTATTAGTACCAATATCGCTGCAAGTAAAACTACTTTGACTTAAGCTTAAATTTTGAATGGCACAATTGTCAGAGGAGCCTGCATCTACCTGTGCAACACTTAAGCTAGCACTACCATAAGCGTCTAAATAAAGTATTTGGTTTTGAGCTAATACCGTTGGGGCAGAATTGTCTACAATTTGAATAGTCCAATTCGCGGAATGGCTATTGCCAGATGCATCTGTCCCCATTAAACTAATGGTATTGGTACCAAGATCTGTACAATCGAAATGGCTTTGGCTCAAGCTCCACTGGCTGATTCCGCAATTATCGGAACTACTTGAATTGATATCGCCAGCGCTAATACTTGCCTGACCATTGGCATCGAGGTTTAAGGTCATAGTTCCTCCAACAACCTGAGGCGACAGGGTATCCAGTACCGTTACATTAAGCATTTGGCTACGGCTGTTGCCGGATGCGTCACTAGCAGTAAACTGAATCGCTAGCTGACCTAAATCGCCACAATCAAAACTAGTTTGACTGATCTGTAAAGTTTGGATGGCGCAGTTATCGCTAGTGCCATTATCCAAATCATTGGCCGAAATACTAGCCTGACCATGGGCATCGAGATACACATTTATGGATTGGGTATTCAATACCGGAGCCACAGTATCTATAACTGTAATGATGGCATTGGTGCTATTGGAATTTCCACTTTGATCGAAAGCCTGGAAACTAATGGTGTTTTGGCCAAGATCTGAGCAATCAAAATTACTCTTAGAAAGAGCCATTGAATCGATACTGCAATTATCAGTGCTGCCATTATCGACCATGCTGGTAGTGATGCTAGCCATTCCATTGGCATCTAAATAAAGGCTCAGATTACGGGAGCGCACTAGAGGTAAGATATTGTCTTCCACCAAAACCTGAGCTTGGGCGCTAGTGCTATTACCCTGTCCATCGGTAGCGGTTAGGCTTACCGTATTTAGGCCCAGATTATTACAATTGAAACTACTCTTGCTAATGGAGTAGAACAATTGATTGGAACAGTTATCATAACTGGCGCTATCTACCTGAGAGGCGGCCACACTAACCTGACCCGTTGCTCCCAATTGAACGGTGATATTGCGTGGAATAACCACCGGACTAATAGTATCACGCACTTCTACCAGGAAGGTGGCAGAATCTTGGTTTCCGGCCAGGTCTGTGATATAGAAGGTCTCTAAGTTTAGTCCTTCATCAGCACAAGTAAAAGTCGATTGACTGAGCGCGTAGCTTACATTACAATTGGAAACAGAAGCACGGTCCACAGATTGAGGATCGAGGTTTACCATTCCATCTGCTCCCAGATATACTAATCGATTGCGAGCGTCGGCAATCGGCTTAATGGTATCACGCACTTCCACGCTAAAGGCCAAGCTATCTATATTACCAGAGGCATCACTGCCAATGAGGTAATAGTCCTGAATACCCAAATCATCACAATTGAACTGGGTTTTAGATAGGCTTAGCTGCTGAATGGCGCAGTTATCGGTACTGGCATCATTCACTTCGTTTACAGTCAGATTGGCCTGCCCCGAATTATCCAGGTAGAGGATCTGATTCAGCGCTTGTAATTGAGGGGCAAGGCTATCCAGGATTTCCACTTGAGCACTGGCACTATCGCGATTTCCAAGACCATCATCAGCGATAAGCCAAACGGTCTTAAATCCTAAATCCACGCAACTAAAGTTATTTTGGGAAATATCCAGATTGAGGTTAGCACAAATCTTAGTGCTACCAGAATCAATATCAGCGGGTACTATAGAAGCTTGTCCATTGGCATCCAGATAAATCTGAATATCTCGTGTCCGTACATCCGGCTTCACCGTATCCAAAACCGAAATGGTCACCAGGCTACTGTCTTTATTGCCCGAATTATCCATCCCGATAAGGTATACCGTAGGAGTGCCTAGATCAGAGCACGTAAATTCCGTTTGGCTCAGATATAAAGTATCCAGGCTACAATTAGGATCATAGGAATTGGAATCCACTTCCGAGGCGGAAACCGAAGCTTGACCGCTTGCATCCAAATAAAGGTCTATGCTCTTGGCATAAACGGCTGGTGCAATGCTATCCAGTAAAGTTAATTGGGCGATGCTGGTACGACTGTTTCCATAAATATCGCTCGCCGTGATCTGAATCTCGTTTAAGCCGAGATTAGCACAAGTTAAAGTATCCGCATTCCAGAATACCGTATCCAGTTCACAAGCTTCCCAAACACTGGAAATTATCGAATTATAATCGACGATAAATTGAGCACTGCTATCTAAATAATAGCTAGCGTTAAGGACTTGGATACTTGGAGCAATGGTATCAACAATCTGAATAGGCAAATTTACCGGAGCGCGATTTCCTGCTTCATCCTGAACATAAACCAATAAGGTATCACTCACATTATGCCAGGCTGAATCCAGATCGAAGTTGTGTAGTTGCCCGTGGTAGGCATCCGGACCTTGATCAAACAATAAGGAGTCTCCTGCACCTTGATTAAAACGGTAGGAGGCAAGAATATGGCTGGGGTCAGGGCTGATTGGCCCTACCGCCGGGCTATCGTATAGGATAAAATCATCCAGATCTACATTACTCATTGGGTTAAAGCTGGCGTGGTTTGTCCCCGCTTTACCTAATACCAGGTTTAGGTTTGAAACTTTAGAAGAGTCGATAATGTAATTGGAATTGATAATCAAATTATCATCGAGGTAAACCTTTACAAAAGGCTTTTCATAGCTAATGGTGAACTTATGCCAAACATTTATCGGCATGTAATTATTGACGAAGGCAAGACCTCTTACCGTGGAACCTGAGCTCAGCACATTAATAAAACTGGAGAAGCTATAACCCAAAATCTCCTCACTACCACTGCGTAAACTAAACACCCCGCCAATAAGTTGGGGATAAGGTCTATTTAAGATATCCTGACGGTGGTAATATTGAATGGAGAAGGTGTCGAGTTGATCTATCACTCCATCCAGATCAATGGTAACACTGTCATTTATCCCATCAAAACTGAGATAAGAAGCTGTGGCTCCTTCTGAGAAATAGGATCCTATATCACGACAGGTAAAAACATTGTCGGTAAGGACAATACTATCGATCATACCACAATTATCCGTTGAACCACTATCGAGGCTCCAGGAATCTATTGACCCAATACCATTGGAATCGAGATAAACCTGCACATCAGACAGCAAGGAAGGGTTCGGAATTGTTAAGTCTCTAACGGTAAGTCGTAAATAAGAGGTATCGGAAACATTACCATAGGTATCATAGATAAGGAAGCTATTAACCGTAGTGCCTAATGGGTAAATGGTATCCAGGGGCAATCCACTTAATTGAATAACCGTATCCAGATTACACTCGGTAAAGTAATTCTCAATTTGGCCCCAATCGTAATGCGCACCACAAGTTGAATCGCTGCTGGCTATCTCCCTTGAAATATCAAAATCGGTGGCCGCAGACGAGTCATTGAGGGTGATGGTATAAGTGCAGCTATCACGATTGCCGCTACCATCCTGGATATAATAGCCAATTTCAGATTGACCAAAGGGGAAATAGTCCCCTGATTCAGGTCCCGAATATTGCACCGTTTTAAGGTTTACATACTCTTCCCCTTCCAAGGCTATAATGGGAACAATTCCTAGGCGATTAGCCGGACTGATACTGGCATACCCATCATTTCGGCACCAATAACCCGGCACTGTTTGAAGATGCAATTCGGCATTACCGGCAAAAGCGCCTGCCACTCCAGGGCCCAAAATCTCCACGATTATTTTATCACTTGGGATTAATTGCAGATCTACCGGAACCGTAAGCAGTCCAAAGCTTTGATTTTGCGTATAATGATTTACCGCTTCAATGCTTTGATGATAACGATTTAAATCGATGCGATTCTCATTGGAAAGAAAATCAAACACACTATCTCCATGGGTAATTTCATTGAAGCGATAGATGCGCACTTCATATTTACTGCCATCCGGTACATTCCCTATTCCAAAGGTGATTCCCTTTAAATGGTAATTGTTTTGAAGGCCCTCTTGATCCAGATCAAAAAAGCGAACGATACCTGTAGGTTCAGGTCCGATATTATTGGCGGCATTAAAAGGAAAGACAGTTGTTAAACTACTTTGACTAATCTGCAGATCTCTTTTAGTTACGCAAGCAGTATCAAACCTTGGTACGGTAAAATTGTATGCGAAATCACAGGTATGACTGTAGTCATCAAATACCAGATCTCGAGAGCAAGAAAGAAATTGGATAGCGGAAGTATCGGCAACTTGAACTGTAAAACTGCAAGTATCCGCATTTCCAGTACTATCGGTAAAAACATAGGAAACCAGGCTTGAACCTTCAGGGAATAAACTACCACTGGCATATCCAGAAATCAATTCTGTAGTGGCTATTCCGCAATTATCAGAAGCTTGAGGCAGACTATAATTTACAATGGCTCCACAAGAATTGCTATCTGCCATTACTGAAATATCAGATGGACAGCTTTGAATACTAGGTGCAATGGTATCACGTATCCAAAGTCTTAGATTCGAAGTAGCACTATTTCCCGCTGCATCGGCGGCATAGACTGTAATCAAGTAAGTGTCATCTAAGAACTTATCCTGACCAATAATGGAATTAAAAGTCCCGTGAAATCCATTTCCACTGTAATCAAATGCCTGAAGCAAGTTTTGCTCCTTATATAAAGGATAATGTGCAAGTAAAGCCCGGGCATTGGTATCCAGATTGTATTGATACGCTTCTATTTGGTCAATGCTAAAGAGGCTATCCCAAATTTGCACATTGCCAATTTCGCCACGGAAAAATTCATGCCCCGCATTCGAAGAGCCAATGCTTAAATCATTAAGATCTGCTGTAAAAGTTGGGTTAATACCAAAATTGCCATTGAACTCTCCATTAACATAAAGCGCGGGGCCGCTAGCGGTTGAATCGATAAGAATTACAATATGATGCCACTCGCCAGGCTTAATTCCACCCCCCACTTCGAGGGCCCAATAATTAAATCCATTCCAAAGACCGATGGTATTATTGCCAGGGTTCATATGGAAACTAAAGCGTGCTACACCGCTGCGCATGGCCAGGAAACCTGCATTGAAACTATAATTATCAGGCTTTATCCACATCGAATAAGTGGCCTGTCCTAAATCGAGGGCTGCATTTGCCGGTATTATAAGACTATTAGACCCATTAAAGTAAACACTGGAAGGCAGGGGTCTTTTTCCAATATCTGCACAGCTAAAACTGGTATTACCATTGATGGAAACTGAATCCAGGCCACATGCATCGCTGATACGTGATTGGATATCAGAAGTATTCAAACTAGCATTAGCATTAGCATCGAGGTATTGAATTTGCAAGGGCAAACTATCTATTACCGGAGCTTGAGTATCCTTCTGCTCCAAATGAATACTAAAAGTGGCCGTATCATTTTTCGCATCAATTACTCGAATGGAATAGCTTCCCGTATCCACATTCGTGATTGATGTGCTGGTATCTCCGGTTGACCAAAGGATTTGATAGGGAGCAATCCCACCTAAAATATCAGCACTTAAGCTACCCTTGCTATTAGCTTGACAAGCTTCAGGGTATTGGTTAACGGCTATTCCAATTACGGGTTTCCGATGACTATATAGGCTCCTTAAAACCGGCATTCCATGATTGATATTTCCCGTGAACCAATCCGACTGAAAGTCCCAGTTTACAAAGGTGTTACGATCTTGAAGTTGAGCTGTTGTTCTGGCATTCCCAAGCGTTCCATTGGCAGTACTATCCTGGTTGAAATAGGCATCTACCGCCGTAAGAGCAAAATTGTTCCCTATTAAGCCCTGAACATTGTTACCACCAGCAATACCATAAACCTGATTAAATTCTAAAGCCGAGTTGGACTGCTTTTCACCGATAACCTGACCGGCGGCGCTTTGAGATTGAATATTCACATCGGTATATACCTTTTCGAGCTTGCCGCCTGCCGAAATATCTTCTCCAATCAGACCGCCTACCTTTTGATTACCAATTAGTTTTCCCTGCGCAAAAACTTCAATAATATCGCTGCTCTCATGACTTCCATCCAGAGCGCCAACAGCATTATTCCCGGTAATAACAATATTGAATAGGCCTAAATTATTGATCTGAGAACCCGCTGGTAAAGCACCAAATAGCCCCACTCGATCTTCATTAGGTCGGTTGATATACAGACTATCGATAAAATAGTTCTGGCCATCTAAAAACAGGGCTTGCCGACTATTGTACAAGACGTACTCAATGGGTTCGAAACCTTTACCCTGATTCCAATTGCGAGTTTTGGAAGCATTGATATCGGAGATTAACTTAAAATGACCATCCTGGAAAAAATCCATAAACTGAACTCCTTCTATTGAATTCAGTTCAAAAACATTGTAAGAATTGCTGGTATCTCGGTTTGCAATTGGGGTTTGATAAAATATATCGTCAAGTACCACATTGGACGCTGCAATAAAGCCCTGTGCGGTAAGATTCAATTTAAAAATGATGGAAGAAGTACTGATTGCTCCAATATGGCTTTCCAAGATTTTCATATTTAAAAAGCGCAGTGAAGTCAGCTTTCCCTCTGTTGCGGTTCCTTGATATTCATTATCACCTTGCAGCTTAATTACGCCTTCTGCGGTTACTCCTCTTTGGTAAAAACCATTAGTATCTAAAACATAGAGGGTATAGCGATAATCAAAATCATAGTTGAAGCCCTCACCATCTCTTTCGAAATTGAAAGTTTCGCCTGAATTAGGAATTAAATAGCCACTTAAAATTACATTTTGGTTATTCCCGAATCGAGAAACCAAACCGGGAAAGAGCAATCCCAAAGAGCCCGTATTTAATTTGAAGGGCCAAGGGGCACTTGATAAATCGGTATTTATAACTTGATATACACGAGGACCCGTAATTCCGGTTCCAGCCGCAAATACTTTGGGGTCGCGCACCGGTCCGTAGATCTCTGATCGAATTTCCTGGCCCGAAAAAGGACCGGATTGTGGACTTAAGCCTAAAAAGAAGTACTTCCCGAAATCTGAAGGCTTCAAGACATAAAAACTATCAATAGCACCAGCGATAGCTGTTTTTACGGTACCAGTATCATCACTGGAATGGTACCATTGAAAATTGGAATTTGATGCTTGAAAGCTGGCCAGCCTGGAAGCATAAAACAAGGTATCACCAATTTCAAGAGATCCATTAAAAAGAACATGAGGAGTTCCATTTAATCCTGACTTTAATTGTCCAAATGCTGCACTTGCCCAAATGGCAAATAGCAAACTCAAAAACAATCGGTAGAGTAAGCGTAGATTCATAGAGGGGGGGGGAGTTTAATTAGCGGTTATAAAACTAATCGGGACTCCTGCTCCCACTCTTAAATTTTAGGCCTCAAATAGGCCTCAAGAGAGACCTCAAAAGGGCCTCAAATATCACAAGGCATTAAATAACAGGCAATTAAAGAAACTCTTACTTAAGAGACTAAATGTAGGATTTCCTTCACTCCATCCTGGAAATCCAGCTCCTCGGCCATGTCTAATTTCTTGCGAACCCGGTAGCGGATATTGCGAACGGCCTTTTCGGTTTTCTGTAAAAGTTTGGCAATATCTTCGGTGCGGTAATCCATTAAATAGAGCATAGTGGTATATACTTCCGCTTCCTTTTTCTCACCTAATTTATCTTCCAATTGATCTTGCAAACCGGGATAAAAGTCATTGATCTTTTGAGCGATTTCTTCCAAGGCAGCTTCCGTTGCTTTACGGCCTACTAAATTTTTCATTTGGCGTGTTAATTTCCGATTTTCCGGTTGCTCCAAATTATTGTTAAGGTCGTTCAACAATTGTTTGAGTTCAGCATTGAGCATCTGATGCTCGGTAATCTGTTTTACTCTTTCTTGCAATTCGGCTTTAAGCTGATTATTCCTTTGCTCGCTTTGTTCCTTCTCTAAAGCCGTGCGTTCCAAATCCGAAGCCATTAAAGCCTCTTTCTGCTCATGTAAAACCCTTTCAGCTTTGCGTCTTTTCACAATGGTATTAACCAGGAAAATAAGGAGGATTGCTACCAGCCCCACCGCAATTAAAGCGATCATGGTACCACGATTTCGAGCTTCCAAAATTTTGTTTTGCGCTTCCTTCTCCTTGGTTTCATATTCCACTAAAAGCTCTTCACGAACACCTAACTTATCTTTTTCCAGGGCATCTATCCAAAGCGAATCATAGACCGCCTTATAGTAGTTAAAGGAATCCACATCCGCTCGAGTAACCATAATCTTCATCCCGAAATTGGCGAGATGCTTTACACTTTCTTCATGATGAGCATATCCCGGATATAAAGACCGTAAATTTTGATACAAGTCCTCCGCCCCACTTACATCCTGAACATCCAATAAGAAATTCCCATAGGAGGTCAGATCGGTGATCATCCCAAATAAATAGGGATAATTCTCATAAATTTTGAAGGTCTTTTCATAATAATCACGGGCCTCTACCCTCCGGTCTAACTTGGCATAAGTGCGGGCCATATTGCGATAGAGGGTTCGTAGAATAAAGCTATCACCAGCCGCCTCAGCTTTGCGAATCGCCATTTTGCGATAATCGATAATACTGTCTACCGCACTTCCTCTATTTTCATGTAAAAGAGCGAGGGACTCATAAATTCCGGCCAGGTTTCGATCATCCTCGGCTTCTTCAGCATATTCTACTCCGATATTACATATTTCGATACCCAACTGAGTCTCACGCACTTTATGATAAAAACCACATAATTGCCGGTAGAGAAAGGATTTTCTATCCGGCAACATAGCTCCATTTAAGCGAATCATTTCTCTTAAACGAATACTGGTCTCAATGGCTTTTTCTTTTTCTTCCTGATCGGCCTGCAAAAACATTAATTGGGAAAGGGCTACGGCCAGCATTTCTTCCTGACCGATTTCTTCCAGAATCTGTATCCGTTTTTCCAGAAAAGCCTCGGCCATGTCCAAATTGCCAATTTGCTGATAGCAGATAATTAGCATAGACTCTAAAGCCTCGGCCTGCAATTTAGGATCCAGACTATCAATGTAATCCTGATAATTAGGCAAGAACCAATTTTCTAAACTATCCGCATCCTTTTGAGCAATACTAAAGATGTGAGACTCCAGACGAATGAGTCGATCGGTATTGAGAGCCGAATCCGGCATCGCTTTAAAAGTCCCCCTAAAAGTAGCCGGAAACTCTTGAGCCTTTAATTGGAATTGCGAAACCAATAAAAGCAAAGCCCACAAAAATGCAGTGAAATGCCTGCCACTTTTTTTAACTTCCTCCCCCCGGTTTACGAAATCTGAAACCTTGAAAGTCAATAAACTCATCCCCCTGTTTTGATTGTTTAAATATAAAAATCAGGCAAGCACATAATTACTAAATAGTTTTATAAAGACTAAATAAATTTAAAAATAGCTCCTAATAGCGTGATTAACACAGAGTTTAAGCCTATACACAAGCCCTTTTTGGCACTATTAATATTCTTTATTGGAATTTCAACCTTTAATCGGGCCCAAGCACAGCCCTATGGTCTGCTTTCTGAAGGATCAAATCGTGATTCTTTAGTTTGTTATGTATTGGATGAAATGGGCAGCCCAGAAATTCCTCAAGACGATCAAATAATTGATAGCATTAAAATTTCCTCATCAAAGTTTCAATGTCCGATTAGTCAAATTGGAATTGTTATTCATCATCCGGTACTAAGCGGCAATGACCTCAGTTTAGAGCTCTCCTTTTTTAATCGGAATCAAATTCAGGATCCTCGCGATGACCAATGGCTATACAGTATGGTATGGCAAGGTGATACCTCCCAATTTCATGAATTGCGCAGAAAAGCACCGGAAGTAATTCTTAGTCCGGGCAGCTTTAAGCTGGAAAAGCCCAAAATGTTGAAAATCGATCTAGACTCCCTCTATAAAGCCCATTAAAGCCATGCGCATTACCGAGTACTTTCAAGAAAAGCCTTGCTTTGAGCCGCAATCTGCTGAAGACTGGAGGCTATGGTTATCCGAAAGTGCGGATCTAAGCAAAGGGCTCTGGCTCATCCTGCATAAGCAGTCTCATCCTCAGCTTACCTTAAGCTACGCCCAATCGGTAGAAGAAGCTTTGTGTTATGGCTGGATAGATGGGCGTAAAAACAGTAGAGATGCGCACAGCTACTACCAGTATTTCGCTCCGCGTAATCCACAAAGCTTTTGGAGTAAAAGCAATCGTATTCGCATTGAAAAACTGGAAGCTGCGGGAAAAATGCGTGAGGCCGGTCGGAAGTTGGTAAAAATCGCCAAAGCAACAGGAACCTGGTTAGCACTTGAAAGTGTGGAGAATCTCGAGGTTCCCCTTGATCTGGAAGATGCCCTAAAACAAAGTGGCCGAGCCTGGGAAAATTACCAGGCCTTTTCAGATTCGGGTAAACGTCTACTCTTGGATTGGATTCTACGAGCTAAAAAAGCGGAAACGCGCGCTAAGCGTATTAACCAAATTGTAGAAGGAGCTGCACAAAATATCAATGTGCGCGGTTAAACCAACAAGTCTATCTCAAGCTCTCCCTCAAAAACCGTTTCAATTTTAGTACAAGATTCCGCCATTTGTTCCCTCCAGGCTTGGGCCGAAGATGGTAATAGCTCCGAGGCTCTTTCTCTGGTTTCTTGATCGGTCCATTGGGCATAAGCGAAAAAATGATCCCGAGCATCCCGATGAATACGAGAACCCAAGCCTCCGCAATGCTCGCGAAAAAGTAGGGTTAAGGCCTCCCAGGCTTCTAAAAATTGGGCTTCAGAATTCGGTTCAATTTCGAAGCGATAGACTAAACAATACATAGCAGGATTTGCCGGGAAATTAAGACATTTAATGGCTTTTACCATCCGCTATGATTGTCGCCCTTTGGTCTGGACCACGAAATTTATCTACCGCCTTGATGTATTTCTTTGCCCATCGAGGTGATTTTCAGGTATTGGATGAACCCTTCTTCGGAGCCTTTTTAAAGCGTTATTCAGTGTACCGCCCCTCCCGGGAGCTCGTGCTGCAAAACATAGAACTGGAGCCCCTAAAAGTATTAGAGTCGCTTCAGGCGAAAGCCCAAAAAGGCCCTTTATTCTTGAAGAATATGGCTAATCATATAGACTTGGTTCCCAATCATGCCGCCCTCAACTGGAAGTCCATTTTGCTCTTTCGGCATCCGGCAGCAGTAATTGCCAGCTATCGAAAAAACATGGCCGAAATCAGCCTATTTGACCTAGCTTATCGCGAGCAATGGCAATGGCTTCAAGAATTGCAGAAAGCCGGTAAAAGCTATTATCTGCTCGATTCGGATGCCCTAGCGCAAAATCCTGAACGCGAGCTTCAAAAGCTTTGTGAACACTTGCAAATTCCCTTTTCTCAATCCATGCTGCAATGGCCAGCCGGTGCACTCAAGGAAGATGGACTTTGGGCCCAATTCTGGTACCAACGCGTACATCAAAGTACCGGCTTCGAAGCGCAGGAAAAAGTAGAAATACCGGCCCTATCAGCAGCAGACGAAGAGCTTTACCAAGCATGTATTTACTATTATGAACTTTTAAAAAAAGCCGCTCATGAGCAAATTCAATCTCCCTGACCCGCGTAATGAAAATACCCTGGTTTATGTAAATGGTCTGGTGCCGCGTCGCGAAGCAAAGGTCTCGGTGCTCGACTCTGTTGTGCAAGGAGGTGACGCCGTTTGGGAAGGGCTACGCGTTTATAATTCGAAGATCTATCAATTGGAAGAACATTTGGATCGCCTACTCGACTCGGCCCATGTCCTTCAATTTGAGAATATTCCCAGTCGATCTGAAATTCGCAATGCCATTTTCGGTACCCTAAAAGCAAATAATATGAACGATGGGGTGCACATTCGCCTCACTCTGAGTCGTGGCTTAAAAAGCACCTCCGGTATGAATCCCCAATTGAATATTTATGGTTGTACCCTCATTGTCCTACCGGAATACAAGGGCTTGGTTTACGGTGAGGATGGACTCCATCTCATCACCAGCTCGGTACGCCGCAATGCACCCTACAGCCTCGACTCCAAGATTCACCACAACAATTTGATCAATAATATTTTAGCCAAAATCGAAGCCAATCATGCTGGGGCCGATGATGCCGTAATGCTCGATCAAAATGGCTTTATCGCCGAGACCAATGCTACCAATATCTTTCTGGTGCGTAAAGGGGAGTTATTAACTCCATTTGCCGATGCTTGCTTACCGGGATTAACCCGCCAAAGAGTGCTGGAAATAGCGGCCGAATTAGGCCTAAAAGCTCGGGAGAAAAATCTGAGTATGACGGAAATGTATACCGCCGATGAGATGTTTACCACTGGCACTATGGGCGCCCTAAGTTGGGTGAAAAATGTAGATGGTCGTCAAATCGGTAATGCAGAAAAGGGTCCATTCTGCCAGCAATTACAAGAATACTATCTGCAAAAAATTGATGAATTGGCCGTGCCTATTCCCTGAGACCATCTATTCCTCAAACGAATATCCATGGATTTTAAATAAATTCAGGCCGCCAAAATACCAAGCATGCGATCTTTTAAATCTTTTTATCTATTGGCTGTTCTCTCTGTTTTCAGCCATTCCGTGTCGGCCCAAGACCAATCTGCTGAAGCCAAGGACTCTAGCAAAAAAGCCACTAAGGAACTACCCCTGGAACCAGAGCGTCAAATTCAATTGAAAAATCCAGGCATAACCTGGTTATCATTGGATATAAGCCCGGATGGCAAGCAAATCGTTTTTGATGCCATGGGCGACCTCTATCTCATGCCTATTGAAGGCGGCAAAGCCGAAGCCCTAACTCAGGGAATGGCCTATGAAGTGCATCCCCGCTTTTCGCCCGATGGAAAAAGCTTGACCTATATATCTGATAAAAGCGGCTCCCAAAACCTGTGGGTAATGGACCTCAGCACTAAGAAAGAACGCCAGATTACGGAGGATAAAAACCAGAACTATTTTTCAGCAAGCTGGAGTCCGGATGGGCAATATCTGGTGGCTGCCAAAGGGCGTAGAAACTTAAAGCTACACCTCTACCACACGGAAAAAGGTGGTGGTGCTCAATTGATAAAAAAGCCCGAAAGCTTAAAGTGCAGCGACCCTTATTTTAGTCCGGATGGGCGCTATATCTATTTTTCTTCCCGCAGCAGTGCCTGGAACTATAATGCCGGATTACCGCAGTATCAGGTACGGCGCTATGATATGGAAGAAGGTGAATTAGAAAGCATTACTGCTCGCTATGGATCGGGTTTTACCCCTACCCTTTCTCCGGATGGTAAGTACCTGGTGTATGGCAGTCGCTATGAAACCGAGACCGGTCTGGTTCTACGCAATCTTGAAACCGGTGATGAAGAATGGTTGGCCTATCCTGTACAACGTGATGAGCAAGAATCTATCGCCACCCTAGGAGTATTGCCAGGTATGGCCTTTAGCCCCGACAGTCGCTACCTCTATTGCAGTTACCTGGGGAAAATTCACCGTATTGAAATCGCCAACAAAGCGCAAAGCGAAATCCCTATGGAGATTGAGATCAATCTGGATTTGGGCCCAAGACTGGATTTTAAATTCCCTATTAGTGATGATCCCGAGCAGGCTATCACCCAAATTCGTGATGGTGCCCCTTCTCCGGATGGCAAATGGTTAGCCTTTACCGCTCTTAATCGCTTATACCTCTACAATTTTGAAAGTGGCAAAACTCAGGCCTTGAGCAATCATGCCTTTACAGAGGCCATGCCCACTTGGTCGCCCGATGGAAGAAAGATTGCCTATTGCGCCTGGGAAGGCCAAGAGGGTGCGATATATGAATATCAAATTAGCCGTAAGTCCCACCAAAAAATCAGTAAATCCAGTGGCCTCTACCACAGTCTTTGCTATAATCCGGATGGCTCCAGATTGGTTTATATCCGCCAAAGCGCCCAATCTTACCGCGATGCCTACAGTCCATTTGTTTCCGATGGCCAGGCACAGCTTGCTTACCTCGATTTAAAATCCAAGCAAGAACATACTATTGCCCCCACTAAAGGTCGCAGCAATCCTCATTTCGCTAATAAGGGAGAGCGTATTTACCTGAATTATAATTCCAAGGGTTTAATCTCCATCCGATGGGATGGCAGTGACGAGAAGGAGCATTTAAAACTAAGTGGAATTACTACTTATGGCTCCAACCTGAAAGACTTTCATGACCATGGTTTTGAGGAAGACCATACAGCCTCCTTATTACCACAAGCTTACGATGCCTGGCGCGAAAAATCGAAGCCTTCTACTCCTTCCGAAATGTTTATTTCTCCCGATGGTAATTCCGTACTGGCACAAATCAATAATGATCTGTATTTAGTGCATTTACCTCGTTACGGACAGAAAGCCGAAATTTCCGTTGCCTCTCCAGAATCTGCGGCCTTTCCGGCCAGTAAGCTCACTACTATGGGCGGCGAGTTCCCTGCCTGGTCTGCCGATGGAAAAGATATCCACTGGTCCTTAGGACCGGCTCATTTTATTTACAATATTGCAGAAGCAGAAGCTTTTGCCGACAGCCTAAAAGCGGCCAAAGAAGCAGAAAAAGAAGCCAAGAAAGCGGAAAAAGCCGCTGAGAAAAATGATAGCACTGAGGCTAAAAGCCCAGTAGACAAATCCAAAAGCAAGGAGAAGGAAAAGGATAAAGAAAAGCCCGTTTATGAAGCGAAGGAAATTCGCATTCCGCTTTCCTATAAAAAGGATATTCCCCAAGCTTATACTCTCTTGCAAAATGCCCGCATCATTACCATGAACGGTCAAGAGGTCATTGAAAATGGAGATTTGCTCATCCACAATAATCGCATTGAAGCAGTGGGCCCTACCGGCACTTTAAATGTACCCGATGTGGCCAAGGTGCTCGACTGCAGCGGAAAAACCATTACTCCCGGATTTGTGGATACCCATGCTCATATGTGGCCCAATTGGGGTATCCATAAAAACCAAATTTGGATCTATGCTGCCAACCTGGCCTATGGTGTAACTACTACCCGCGACCCTCAAACTGCCACTACCGATGTGCTCACCTATTCGGATATGGTAGAAGCGGGGATGATGCTGGGGCCGCGTATTTACAGTACTGGTCCCGGAGTTGGATTCTGGTCCTATAAAATTCAATCGCTGGAGCATGCCCGCAAGGTTTTAAAGCAATATTCAGACTATTATCAAACCAAGACCATCAAGATGTATCTCACTGGTAATCGCCAGCAGCGTCAATGGATTATAATGGCCTGTAAAGAATTAGGCTTAAAACCTACTACCGAAGGAGGCTTGGACTATAAACTGAATATGACTCAAATTATGGACGGCTATCCCGGCCATGAGCATGCTTTGCCTATTTATCCTTTACAGGAAGATGTGGTGCAATTTGTTGCCCAATCTAAAACCACTGTAACTCCTACCCTATTGGTAGCTTATGGCGGACCTTTTGCTGAAAACTATTTCTATGCCACCGAAGAAGTGTACCATGATCCTAAAATGCAATTCTTTACTCCTTATGAGGAATTGGCCTCTAAAAGTCGTCGCGTAAAAGCGGGCTGGTTTATGGAAGAAGAACATATTTTTAAGCGCCACGCTGAATTTATTCGCGATTTGGTAGCAGCGGATGGAATGGCTGGGGTTGGCTCCCACGGACAGTTACAAGGCTTGGGCTACCATTGGGAACTTTGGGCCATGGCCAGTGGCGGAATCCCGAATTTGGATATCTTAAGAGTAGCGACCATTATTGGGGCCGAATCTCTTGGACTAGACAAAGATTTGGGTAGCCTGGAAGCGGGGAAATTGGCTGATATTCTAATATTGAATGAGAACCCGCTGGAGAACATTCGGGCAACCAATAGTCTTATATGGGTGGTGAGAAATGGTCGGGTTTACGATGCCAACAATCTCAATCAAGTGGCCCCGGAAGAAAAAGCCGCTCCTGAGTTTTTATGGCAAAGCCCATCCCCTACCGAAGCTTTAAAAGCCCAATAAGCCTATGCTCAAGAGCTCTTTTATTTGTCTGTTTCTAATCTTGCTGACGACCACATCCAGAGCTCAGAAAGATAGCTTAGACTTTGATCCTTTGCAGGCCGATATCGCCGCAATTCAAAAGGGCTATGCCAGTGGTACCTGGAGTATTCATGAGATTACTGCCATCTATTTGCAGAGGATTGAGCAAATGAATCGAAAGGGCCCGAATTTAGGAGCTATTATTAGCGTAAATCCCCATGCCCTAACGATTGCCGATAGCCTCGATGCCCTGTACCGGGCCGGACAAATACTAGGCCCCCTGCATGGAATTCCGATAATTCTGAAAGACAATATTGAAAGTCGGGACTCTATGCCCACCACCGCAGGATCCCGAGCCCTGGCCATGAATTACCGCCCCGTGGATGCACAATTAACGGCGCGTTTACGAGCTGCGGGGGCCATTATTCTCGCCAAAGCTAATCTTAGTGAATGGGCTAATTTCAGAGGAGTGCGCAGCATCAGTGGCTGGAGTGCTTTGGGGGGATTTACTCGAAATCCCTATATCCTGACTCGAAATCCATGTGGCAGCAGCTCAGGCTCAGCGGTCGCGGTGGCAGCCGGATTTGCCCCGATAGCAATTGGCACCGAAACCAATGGTTCCATTATTTGCCCCAGTCAAAGCAATGGCCTGGTAGGCCTGAAACCTACGGTAGGCTTGGTTTCGGCTAAAGGCATTATTCCCATTGCCCATAGTCAGGATGCCGCTGGTCCTATCGCTAAAACCATTCGAGATGCTGCCCTGGTCCTCAGTATTATTGCCGATCCCGATACTGCGAATCCCGGTCGATTTACATCTTGGGACCCGGATTTAACTACAGCAGAGCGGCTGGAATTCCAAAATCTTAATCCGGACAGCCTGGACCTTTCCACTTTGCGTATTGGTATTTACAGCCAGGCTTTAGGCGAAGATCAAAGAGTTGACGCGCTGTTCCATCAGGCGAAAGCCTTACTCCAAAAAAAGGGAGTTGAATTTGTGGAAGTACCCGACATTCTTGCTCCTGAAACCAATTATGCTTCTTTCGAGGTGATGCTCTATGAATTTCATTTGGGACTCAATGCCTATTTAAGCAGCTTGGATTCCACTCTGCCTGTGCACAATCTGGAGGAACTGATTGCTTTTAACAATACAGATAGCGTGGAGTTGCAATGGTTCGGTCAGGAATACCTGGAAATGGCCCTGGAAAAAGACAGCAGTCAATACGACAATTACCTGCGTAATCTCGATAAAATGCAAGCCAATAGTCGGGCATTAGGTATTGATCGGATCATGGACAGCTTAAAGCTGGATGCAATTATGGCCCCCAGCGGAGCTCCCGCCTGGATTATAGATCCGGTTAATGGAGATCATTATATTTTAGGAAGCTCCTCCCCTGCTGCGATATCCGGATATCCCAACCTTAGCCTACCAATGGGTATGATCAAAGGTTTGCCAGTAGGTCTTAGTCTTTTCGGCCGGCAAGGCTCAGAATTATTGCTATTACAAATTGCTGCGATTTACGAAGCTGAGCGCAAAGCAATTAAAGCCCCTGAATTCCTTCCCAGCGATCCTTTACCGAAAAATTAAAGGCTGCTCCCCTGATCTGAAGGCTTTTGCTTAATTTCAACCGAAATTTTAACAGCATGCGAAATTGGATCTGGTTAATTGTTGCTGGACTTTGGATTGCCCTTTTAAGTATTCCCTGGCCTGGTGTTCCTAAGCTATTGGAATTTTTCATCTACCCCACCTCCGTCCTCCAAGTAAGTCTGGAAGATGAGGATCGCAATTTTAGCGGCAGTGAATATCCCGGATTACGCATTAGCTATGATGAGCGTGGAGTACCGCATGTTTTTGCGGATAATGAAGCCGAATTAGCCTATGGAATGGGATTTACCCATGCCAAAGACCGTCAGTTTCAATTGGAAATGCTGCGCCGTACGGTTAAAGGTCGTTTATGCGAAGTAGCGGGTTGGAGAGCGGTAAAATCCGATCGCTTTTGGTTAAAATTTGATTTCGATCAAAAGAGTAAGGAGGCTTTCGAAAAGCTAAAAAATGAAGATCCCGAATTGGCTTCTATCTTTGAGGCTTATGCCAAAGGTTTTAACTTTTACCTCCAACAACAGAAAAGTGGCGAACGTCCCCCAGAATTTCACCTCTTGGGATTTGAGCCCACTCCTATGGAAGCGCATGATCCGATCATCCTGATTCGCTACATGGATAAGGTGCTGAACTACAGCGAGAATGACCTTAAATTCTCAGCCCTTCAAAAATACCTTCCCCAAAACCTCATCGAATATTATTATCCCTGGAAACGGGACTACATATTTCCCATTTACCCGGAAATCAGTCAGGTAGACACAATCAATCCTCGCCAGGGTTTAAGAAGCTATATTCCTGAGATGGACTTTGATTCCGCTCAAGTGCGTAGAGCGGCAGACAATGAAGTAGGATCCAATAACTGGTCGGTAGCGGCTTCTAAATCCAGCACCGGCAACGCCTTTTTATGCAATGATACCCATCTCTCATTAGATTTACCTGGAACCTGGTATGAGGTGCATCAAGTGGTGGCAGGCAAAGTAGCACATGGCTTTAGCATACCCGGAGCTCCCTTTATTATTTCGGGCTTCACCAATAAAGTGGCCTGGGGCATGACCAATGCCACCTGGGATCTCACGGAGTTTTACAAGTTAGAATTGAATGATGACCGGCAATATAAACTGGATGGACAGTGGGAAGACCTGGTACCTCATAAAGTAGAATTCCCGGTAAAGGGACGCGAAAATGCTTCCTTCGTGTATTACGATACTTATTTCGGTCCTTTGGATAGTGTTGAGGGTGATTTTCTGGCCACACAGTGGGTTGCTCAAAACTTTGAAAGCAGCGAATTACGGGCCTTCCTGGATATACGGCGCTCAAACAATCTGGAAGAGGCTTATCAGGCCTTGCAAAACTTTGGTCATCCGCCACAGAACTTTGTGCTGGCTGACAATCAAGGGAATATAGGCATGGTAACCTCTGGCTTTGCCTTAATGCATGATCAACCTCAACGTGGAATTGTAAATGCCCGTCGCAGTGAGGATAAAGCCCGCTTTAAGCATATGGGACGAAAACTCTATGTCTTAAATCCTGAAAAGGGCTGGAACCACTCCGCGAACCAACACCAGGTGGTGGGAGAAATTAGCCCTTACCTCAACACCCTTTTTAGCCCCAGTGCTCGGGGTCGTCGCATTAGTGAAATGCTAATGGAAAAGCCCAAAATTGATCGCGATCATTTAAAGAAAATGCATGGCGATATCATCGATGGTGAATGGCCTTTATTGAAGGATATCATGATTAACAGCAGCCCGGAAATCTTTCTCCCTTACCTTGAAAACTGGGCGGGTAATTGCGATGAAGATTCAGAAGCGGCCACCATTTACAGTGTATTTAAAACCGCCATATTAGATACCATCAATGCGCAACTCCTGGGAGACTTTGATTTTCCACCTCCCGCCGATCGCATGCTGTATCTGCTTTATCAGAATAAACCCATTCCTATCGGATCCGGACAGTATCTATCCCGTGAAGAATTGATAGATGCCGCTTGGGCCGGAACAGTTAAATATTTAGGCGACTACTATGGTTACAATCCTAAGCTTTGGCAATACGGTAAATACCATAAAATTTATTTCCGCCACCTGCTGCGATTAATGCCCTTTAACCATACTCCATTCCCTGCCAAAGGCAGTCCGCGTACTGTAAATGTTTCCTCACATTTGCCCGGTACTCATGGTCCCTCTATGCGTACTTTGGTAGAATTAACTTCCGGCAATCCTATAGCCGAAACAGTATTGGCAGGTGGTCAATCCGGAATTCCCGGACATCAGCATTATACCGATCAAATTTCGGATTGGTATAATATCCGCTATCATAAGATCAACTGGGTAGAAAGCCCGGAACAGAGTCCCTGGTCGGTAACCTATAAATTTGACTAATGAAAGGTTTATTACGCTTTAGCTTTTTGCACCTGAGCTTATTTATTGGTGCCCTAATTCTCTCGGATTTATGGGTGTTCTTAGGCCTTTCATTTTTGGTGGGTTGGGTTCCCCGGATGCGCATCAATTTCTTTTATTACCTCCTGCTTTCGGTTTTAGCCTTCGTAGTTGCCCTTTTCATTAATCCCATTCCGGATTTCATTAATCAGAGTGTTTCGGATATCATGAAGTTGGAAAGTGTTTCGCTATGGCTTATCATTGCCCTGGTATCAGTGCTAACCATGAGTTTAATGGCCAAAGCTGCCAATGCCTTGCTCTTGATCTTTAGCCCTGCATCCAAGCCGGAAACCGAAGAAGAGGAAGAAGATTTTATAGATTAATTCTGAAATGAAAAATGGATTGCGCTTAAGCCTTTTGGGCATTTTAATCGTTTTAATGCTTTCTGCCTGCCACGAAAAGGGCATGACAGAATTAAGCCGCTTTTCTCCCCACAATTTAACCTCACCCCAGGGGGAGTTTTTTATTGCTGAGGACAGCCTGAGACTAGAGGCAAATCAGACCTTGGAACTATGGTCGGATATGGATTACAGCTATAGTGGTGATCAGAATTTACTCTTTAGAGTGGTGATTTTCGTGGATGGTGAATACTTGCGAGAATTCTATATCAATCCATCCAGTACCGAAAATCGAGAGCGTGAATCTCGCAGTCAGGATGGAGATCGCATCAGCGAAAGCTATTATGGTTTAAATGGTCCGATAGAGATTCAAAAGGCCGGAGACTACAATTTCAAAGTCTTGTTGATGGGACAAAAAGATCCCAGCCTTGAGATCCGCAAAGCAGACTTAGTTTTGAAGGGTAAAAAATAGCCCGCCCCTCCCTTCCATTTTCGGAGCGGGCTATGGATGAATGAATCTTATTAAAACTGCGCCGTTTCAGTAGAGCCTTTCATAGCAGTGGTGCTCGTCATTCCCGCTGTCACCGTATTCTGTACTTCATCATAATAGCCAGTGCCCACAAAAGTCTGATGCTTCACGGCGACAAAACCGTCCTTCTGCAAGGCGAATTCTCTTTCTTGTAATTCAGAATAACCAGCCATTCCGCGCTCCTTATAGGCTTTGCTTAATTCGAACATGCTGGTATTAAGGGCATGGAAACCGGCCAGGGTAATAAATTGGAATTTGAAGCCCAGCGCTGCTAATTCTTCACGGAAGCTTTCCATTTCAGCTACCGATAATTTGGAAGCCCAATTAAAGCTGGGCGAGCAATTATAAGCCAGTAATTTCCCGGGGAATTGCGCATGAATAGCTGTTGCAAAAGCTTTTGCTTCCTCGATACTGGGATGAGAGGTTTCCATCCAGATTAGGTCCGCATAGGGAGCATAGCTCAAGCCGCGATCAATAGCCTGCTCTACCCCATTCTTCACATAGTAAAAACCTTCTGCACTGCGCTCGCCGAGGATAAATTTACGATCGCGTTCATCTACATCGGAGGTAATTAAATTGGCCGCATCGGCATCCGTGCGCGCAATAATACAGGTAGGTACACCCATTACATCTGCCGCTAAGCGAGCCGCCACCAATTTCTGAATGGCCTCTTGCGTTGGCACCAAGACTTTACCGCCCAGGTGGCCACATTTTTTAGCGCTGCTAAGCTGATCTTCAAAATGTACTCCGGCCGCTCCGGCTTTAATCATCTCCTTCATTAATTCGAAGGCATTGAGATTACCGCCAAATCCCGCTTCAGCATCGGCTACGATGGGTACGAGAAAATCATACTTGGCCTCTCCTTTTACACTTTGAATTTGATCCGCACGAAGCAAGGCATTGTTAATTTTCTCTACTACTGCCGGAACCGAATTGGCAGGATATAAACTTTGGTCGGGAAACATTTGTCCGGCTAAATTGGCATCGGCCGCCACTTGCCATCCACTGAGGTAAATAGCCTCCAGGCCCGCCATCACTTCTTGAATGGCCTGATTGCCCGTTAAGGCTCCCAAACCCGCCACCCAGTCCTGCGATTTTAGTTTATCCCAAAGCTTTTCAGCACCCAATTGGGCCAGGGTATATTCAATGCGGTAGCTGCCGCGAAGCTCAACTACCTTCTCTGCTGTATAGGGGCGGATAATTCCGTTCCACCTGGGATTTACAGCCCAGTCTTCTTTGATCTGATTAATTTGAGTTTGCTTATCCATTCTTGGACGATTTTAGAGGTGAATTTTAGAAATGGAACTCCCACTCCGAAAGCTCATTTCGGTTTAAAAAATTGATATTTAATAGATTACTAAGTGAGGGTATGGTAGAGTTCAGTGGTGAGGAACTCCTTCAGTTCTGGTGCGGTTACCAATTGATGAAAGAATCGTGCAGCGGTGCGCAATCGATCTTTCCACTGCGGATTAATTTCCGTTTCGAGCAAACTAAGCTCCTCGTGGTAAATCCGTTCAAATAAATCACGACTTAAATCGCGACCATCGGATAATTGAACCTTTCGATGCAGCCAATGCCAGACTTGGGTCCTGCTAATTTCAGCGGTAGCAGCATCTTCCATAAGATGATGAATGGCCGCTGCACCCTGACCACTAAGCCAGGCCGCGAGATACTGAATGCCTACCGAAATATTCTTCCTTAAGCCTGCCTCGCTCACCTCTCCCTGGGGCCTGGCTACCAAATCCTTGGCGGCAATTTGATAGTGTGGAAATTGCTTAGCGATTTGATTTGCTTCGGGCATGTGTTCATTAAAAACCTCCAGGGCGATCGGTACCAAGGCTGGATGAGCTACCCAGGTTCCATCATGACCGTCTTGCACCTCACGGAGTTTATCAGCCCTTACTTTGGCGAAAGCCGCTTCATTAGCCGCGGGATTATTTTTAATCGGGATTTGAGCTGCCATTCCGCCCATAGCCTGCGCCCCACGCTTATGGCATACCTGGATAAGTCGACGGGAATAGGCCCGCATAAAGTCCGTTTCCATGCTTAGCGCATCCCGATCCGGAAAGAGATAATCCGGATGTTCCTTAAAACGCTTGATATAGGAGAACAGGTAATCCCAGCGCCCGCAATTTAATCCAGCCGAATGCTCTCGGAGAGCATAAAGAATTTCATCCAGTTGAAAGCTGGCATTGATAGTCTCAATTAAAACTGTGGCCTTAATACTGCCTGGTTTTAGCTTGAGATAAGCTTCGCTAAAGTTGAATACCTCATTCCACCAGACGGCCTCTTGATAATATTCGATTTTAGGTAAATAAAAATAAGGGCCTGATCCTTTGTCTACTAAGGCTTGAGCATTGTTAAAGAAGTACAGTCCAAAGTCGAATAAGGAAGCGGAAATGGCTTGATCATCGCAAATGAAATGTTTCTCCTCCAGGTGTAAACCTCGTGGCCTTACCATTAAGGTGGCAGTTTGAGAATTGAGGCGATACTCCTTTCCGCGCGCTTCATCAATGAATTCCAGAGTACCGCGCACGGCCTGGAATAAATTAAGCTGACCAAAAACAATGTTGGCCCAGGAAGGCGCATTGCTATCTTCAAAATCGGCCATAAAAACCTTGGCACCAGAATTTAAAGCGTTAATAATCATCTTGCGGTCTACCGGACCGGTAATTTCCACTCGGCGGTCTTGTAAATCATCGGGAAGCGCTGCCACCTTCCAATCGCCCTGCCGAATGGATTGCGTTAACTTGGGAAATTCGGGCGGCTGTTTGTACCATTCTTCATTACGAAGTTTGCGCTCCATGAGTAATTGTTTGCGCTCCGCACCGAATTTTTGATCTAAAACCCGAATAAACTTAAGGGCATCAGTACTAAAAACATCTTCCAATTCGGGTTTCCAGAAACCATCAAATTTTAATCCGTAGGCCAGATTGACTAATTCTTTATTCATGATTCTTAGTTTGACGAATCAAATATAAAAAGCAAATTCATACATTTTAGCGAACGTTCGCTAAATTTTGCAATTTCATTTATTGAGAACCCTTAAGATAAATGTGTAGATTTGCTGGAAAAGTAGGCTAGCATGGTTCTTCAGGAAGAACAACTTCGAATAATTTTTGGCTTAAAATTGAAGCAAATTCGTACCGAAAGAGGTTTATCACTCTTCGGTTTATCGAAAAAAACCCAGCTCAGTAAGAGTTATCTCAATGAAATTGAGAAGGGAAAGAAGTATCCTAAACCTGATAAAATCCTGGCACTAGCCAAAGCCTTAGAGGTAGAATATGATGAAATGGTGAGCATGAAGCTCAGTGGCAGCATGGCTCCTTTAAGTGATATTATCTTAAGTGGCATTCTTAAAGAGATACCTCTGGAACTATTCGGAATTGAAGAAAGCAATCTCATCGATATTATCGCTGGTGCACCAGATAAAGTATCCGCCTTTATAAGCACTCTTTTTGAAATGACGCGCCACTATCAGGTAAGTCGAGAGAACTTCTATCTCGCTGCTTTGCGGAGTTATCAGGAAAGTCATCAAAATTACTTTCCCGACTTAGAACAAGCGGTGCGCGATTTTGCCCGACTCTATCAATTAGACCTGCAACAAAAAGTGAAGTCAGCTGAACTGGCAGAAATTTTAAAAGAGGAATTTGGCTATAAGCTGGATGAAGAGCGCCTAGCCAAAGAGGATCTCCCTGGCACTTTGCGTTCCTTGTTTATTCCAAAATCCACGACTCTCCTATTAAGCCCTGGCATCCCGGAGGCTCAGAAAGTCTTTATCCTGGCTAAAGAACTGGGCTATTGTCATCTCCAAATCGAAGATCGTCCCCTAAGTTTTAGTTGGATAAAATTTGATCGTTTCGAAGAGGTCCTCCATAATTTCCAGGCCTCCTATTTTGCTGGTGCCCTGGTATTACCCGAAGATCGTATCTGCACCGCCTTGAAAAGCTTTTTCAAAGAAAAACAATGGGACAGTGCTCGCTTTCATAAACTGATGAGCGAATTCACCGATTCGGCAGAAACCTTTTTACAGCGATTAACGAATATCTTACCAACCCACTTCGGCTTAAATCAACTCTTCTTTTTACGCCTGCAACAGAATAGTGATTCGGCCCCCGTATTAAGTAAGGAATTGCACCTGAGTCGCAAACACCAACCCCAAGCTTTAACAGGAACCATAAACTACTGTCGCAGATGGTTAAGTACCGATTTATTGCTAAAGCCTAAAAATTACTATCGCTCTGGAGCTTTGGCCTTGGGTTGCCAGATTAGTGTTTATCAAGATACCGGTGAGGAGTACCTTATGCTGGGCGCTCGCGAAAATGACCCGGTAAGCCCCAATGCGCAACGCAGTGTGGTAATTGGCCTGGAGCTTAATGCAAATTTCAAAAAGCAGGTTCAGTTTCATAAAGACCCTAAAATCAGCACTCAAATTGTAGGCACCAGCTGCGAAACTTGTTCGGTACAAAATTGTGAGCAAAGGGTTTGTCCGCCCCACCGACTAATTAAAGAAGAGCAGGAACAGCTTTTACAAGAAAGACTAAAGCAAATCTTAGAGGAAGAGACTAATCTGAATAATTAAAAGAGAAGCCCAAACCTAGATAATAACGCGCCTTCCAATCACTGCTATTGGTGCTAAATCCAAGGGACATTGGTCCGAAAAAGGTTCGCCAGCTAAACTCTGCCCCCATTCCCAAGGTATGTTCCAGGGCACCATAATCACCATTGGTGAAAATCTCCCCCCAGTGTTCCAAAGAGCGATAAGGATGGTAAACTAATCCATTTATACCATAGCGCAGATAGAAATCCTCCCAGAAGATCTCCTGTAACTGAATCCCAATTAATCCGAAATTAGGACTTACAATTTCCCCGAACTGTATCCCTAAAACCCGAATATCATTAATCGCCACGCGTTGTAAACCTCCCAGGCGGAAGGCGTTCACAACAGAGTTCGCCTCTCCGGACCCCAGGCTCAGCCCCACAGCATAATAGGGTACCCACTGTAATTTAGGACGAATGCTCTTATAATACCGGGCACTGAGTAAAACATCCATATAAACTCCCGGGTTCAAGTGATCCGCCAGGTCTTTCAATTCCTGAGCATTTAAATATTCCGTTACCCCACCAATCGACTGAGAACCCAAAGCGATACTATCTACTCCGTCTTCCAGGCGAACCGTTTGGGTGGTACCCAGATAAGTATTCAATATTAAGATCGACTCCCCTCCCGATTCCGGGAAGTTGCGATCATTAAGGTCGTTCGCGGTATGCATCAGGCGAAAGCCATAATTCTGTTGAATGGAGCTTTCCAATCCTTCCGGGATATCGGAACCAATACGAATACGAGAGCGGCTATTCTCATAAAAGATTCCCCCGGCATAGCTCTCTTTCAAGGATTGGGTGCTCATTAGAATGGCATGCACTTTATGACTAAAGGAAATCAAGATGTTCCGCAAATCCCCATCAGAATAACTAGGGATTTGCAGCGCCCCGTAATCGTATCTAAAATTGAAGGCCCAGCGCTTATACTGCTGCAAATATTGATAATGATCGAAGCGAAAACGCGGATTTCTGGATAGGTCGAGAGCGAATACACTACGCGACTCTTCCCCCAATAAATTCCGACTGGTAAAATTTAGGCTCAATCCGGCAGAGAAAATATTATCGGCATGCAGCCCGGCATAGAAGTAATTCTGCTCCTTTTCCAATAAGCGTAAATGGAGATTATTAGTGCCATCTGCTGTCTTGGTAATTTCATAATCGATGCTCTTAAAGCCATTAATCCCATAAACCCTGCGCAGACCCTGCTGCAGATCATGTCGTAAAATGGTTTGTCCAGGAGAAATTCCCAGTTTCTTCAAAATCAAATCATCCGAAAAAATACGATTGCCCTCAATTAGGATATGCTGGATCGTTATGGCCTTTTCGATTTGCCCCATTTGCATAGGTTTACGCGGCGCCCCAATCTTAGCTGCTAATTTTTTCATGAGCGGCAAATAGGATTGGCCGGTACTATCTCCAACTGCCATGATCCCTTTGGCATCTCCAAAACTTGCCGCATCGTACTGATCTAGCTCAGGCTGAATGTAAATATCACAGGTTTGAGCTTGTTTCTCCAATTTCTTGGAAGCGGGAATCATGGAGAGGGTCATCAAAATTTCAGGCATGCTTTCCGGCAAATCGGGATTGAGCTTAGCCCCCACATTAACACCGATGATATAATCTGCACCCCACTCTTCGGCCAGCTCCACCGGAAAATTATTGAGCACCCCTCCATCTACCAAAAGTGAGCTATCGCGACTTACTGCGGTAAACGCGGTTGGAATGGCCATACTAGAGCGCAAAGCTGTAGGCAGCGGACCATCTTTAAAAATCTCAGACTCCCCTGTACCTACATTGGTCGCAACACAGCGAAAAGGAATGGGGAATTGATCGAAGTTATCATATTGAAGGGCGGGCCAAAAATAAAAATGCATCAATTCACTTAACCTTTGACCGCGAATTAAGCCAGTGCCCACTTTAAGCTTTCGATCTACCACAGGAAATTCCACTAAATAGCGATCGTAATATTCCTTTTCTTCGAAGGCAATGTAATTAAGAGGCATTTTATTGGAAAGCACCCGATCCCAATCTACACTGCGCAGAATACTATCAATTTCAGTAGCCGAATATCCAATGGCATAAAGCCCACCCACGATAGATCCCATACTGGTACCGGCAATAAAATCCGGGCGTAAACCCGCTTCTTCCATGGCCTTTAAGACCCCTACATGAGCCAGTCCTTTTGCCCCGCCACCACTTAGCACCAGGCCCAATTTCGGTTGTTCCTGGGCGGACAAGGAAAGGCTAAAAAGAAGCAAAAAAGAAAGCAGGTAGCGCAGCATAAAAGATTACTTATTCAAAAGTATCAAATTCGCAGGCGCTCAAGCAGAGCTTCCTTAATTTCGCAACAAATACCCGGTATGAAAAAATTCCTTTGGCCATTATTGGTCTTCCCCCTGTTCCTAAGTGCCCAAAAGAGTCCTTTTAATTCTGAAGCCGTATTTCCTGCCAGACATACTTATTCTACCGGCGACACTTTACGTATCATGACCTGGAACGTGGAGCATTTGGTAGATGAACTGGATGATCCCTATGTAAATAATGGTCGGGAGAACAATGGCGAAATCAAGCCCGAAAAAATGAAACTTCTGGCTCAGGCTTTAAAAATGGCTGGGGCCGATGTGATTGTCTTCGAAGAGGCAGAAAGTGCCAATGTAGTAGAAGCTTTACGCGACAGCTTCTTCCCCGATTTAGGCTATCAATATATAGCCGATACACGCAGTCGGAACTGGTATCAAAATGTGGTTATTCTCAGCAAACTGCCCATAGGCAAAATGATTAGCTATGGAAATGTGCATACGCCGGTCGTATTTGAAGAGGATGGTGAAAACAAATACCAAACTCAGAACTACATCAATACCCGTTTGTGGACCTGCGAACTGTTGGTAGACAGCACCTACGGACTGTACCTCAGTGGCGCCCATCTCAAAGCCGGAGGCGGTAACCGTAATGAAGCCATGCGGTTGGGTCAATTACGCTACTGGCAGAAGGAAATGGAGAAATTGCTAAAAGCCGAACCGGAAGCGGATATTATCCTTTTAGGCGACTTAAACTCTTATCGCAATGGCAATGAGATTAAAACCTTATTGGAGGATGAACGTCCTTCGGTGAAACTTTACGATCCCCTGGCTCCAGAGATCAATAGCCATCCTGCCGATGCACCCAGCCACCGATTGGATTATATCCTCTACAATCAAAATTTAAGCGATCAGGTAATTCCTAATTCTGCCCAGGTGCTGCAGCCTTTTAATCCAGAAGATATGCGTGCCATTAGCGATCACCTACCACTAATTCTAGATTTGCTTGTTCCTTAAGCACTTTATATTTTTCCATTTTTAAATCAACCAACCAAACCGATGAAATTTAGCTTCCAACTGGCATTGCTACTGTTTTGCCAATTTAGTTTTGCCCAAACCGTAATAAGTGTTGAAACTTATAACATGAATGGTCAAAAGGGCAGTATGGACATTGACTATGCCCAATTTTACAAGCCCCTTAGCAAAAGAGGAGACATCAGTCCTAGCCTGTTAATTGTAGAACCTGATCAAATTTTTGTCCCTCCCCACTTACAGGAAGAGTTTTATGCCTTTCTGGCCAAAGAACGTGAGCTGTGGAAATTCCGCTATCTCCGTAATAATGCAGATTCTTACAGCCCCAGCAACCCGGTCGATGCGATGGTTCGGCAAACTGAAGCTAATAACAAAGAGTCGGGAGATTATTTTATGATCGCCGCGCGACTTAAAGAAGGCTTGTCTCTAAAAATGAAACAGGCCTTTATTAACCCCTATGTTTATAGTCGATATATCCCCAATTTGAAGGAATATAGTTTGGGAGAACTCGCCGCCAGCCATTATACGCAATACGCTCTTTGCCTCGATAATATTAAAATGGATACCCTTAAGGTAGGGCAATATGTGGCGACTGCTGATTTGGTTGTTGCTGATAGCACTCACAAGGATAGCCTTTGTTATCAAACTAATATCAGCGCCAGCGGAGCAAGCCTCCCACAATGCATAGACAAGCTTTTAGAGCAAGCTCATGCTAAGATTTTGATCTTCGCGTCGAAGAATGCTGAATCTCGAAAGATCTGGAGCTTACAATCCCAGCGCAGCAATGCACTACAGAGCAATTTCCCTCAAGCTTTGAACAAGGATCAAATGAAGGTTTTGAAACGAGCTGATCGGGAGGACGAATTGTATTTTCATCAGTGGACCGACGAATCTCAAAGTCGGTTTATAGCTTTAGGAATGAGGGCCTATCAACCGGAAATTGAAGAATGTATTCCCAAAAACTTCTTCGAAAGGCCTTATCCGGAAATTGACCTTGATGAATTTAGCGATCCTTTACAAGCCCCTTATTACGGCTGGACCAGCATTGCCATGGAAGTAGATGGAGATTGGTATGTAACGGATACCTATGGTGAAACCATTCATGCCAACAGCATTGAAGCCGCTAAACAGCAGTTTCTAAAGAAAAGTCAAAAACTGGAGATGTTCGAAAATGGCAGCAGCACCTGGAAGGAAGACTTCTGGACCAGCGGCCCTTTTCAAATTATTGACTCCACCTACCTCTTTGAAACCATAGTTTCCAAGCACAAAGACAGCTCAAGTTTACTTTCCTATCAAAACAATTATTTACCCTTTATTGGGCTCCCTTTATTTGAAGCTCGGGGCCGCGAGTTTAAGGAACGGATGGGAAACATCTTGGAAAATCGTGAGTTTACGGAATTGTATTACGACAAAGTATTAAAGCGTTTGATCAAATCAGACGACTCCATATTGCTGGTCACTTATAGCTTTGGTAGTATCGGTGCTTTACACGACTTAAACCGTCGACACAATATCTTACCGGTAATGGTTCATTTACCCGGTGAAAGAGTAGTAGCAAGGTTCTATTATTGGGACCAAAGATTGGAAAGAGAACTTTATCACTGGCATCTTATCCCGGATATAGAATTAGTAAATGATGCTGATATTGCTAGCGCATTTGGAAGAGCAGTTACTACCCATATTAAAGAGGTATACCCATGGAATTTTGGCTTCCATTCGGTTAATGAACCCTGGTTTTGGGAAGGCAAGGTTCTAAAAAAGGATAAAGATGGTAACTACCTCTACCTCAAGAAAGTACTCTAATATCTAACAACGAAGCGATCTAAATTCTGGGAGCACAGCAACCCATTTGCTTCAACACAGAGGATCGCCTTCGTAAACTCAGGCTTCGAGAACTCAGAGGTGCACAGAGAATTAGTACTGCGGGAAATCTAACAGCGGAGCGATCTAAATTCTGGGAGCACAGCAACCCATTTGCTTCAACACGGAGGATCGCCTTCGTAAACTCAGGCTTCGAGAACTCAGAGGTACACAGAGAATTAGTACTGCGGTCTAAATCTAACAGCGTAGCGATCTAACATCTAACAGCGAAGCGGTCTACCCTCTAACAGCACCGCGATCTATATATAAAGATATATCCCCACAAAATGACAAATACTCCCCGCCAGCACCAGTAAGTGCCAAACACTGTGGGCGTATTTTAATTTGCGGAGGCTAAAGAAAACGGTGCCCAAGGTATAGGCAGCGCCGCCTGCTAAAATCCAAATGATCAATTCCCTTGGAGCCGACTCATACAAAGGCCTGAAGGCGAAAATGATTAACCAGCCCATAAGCAGGTAAATGGCCAAGGACAGCTTTTTGAAGCGCCCCAAAAAGAAAAGCTTATACACCAGTCCGATTATAGCCAGGGACCATACTGAGATGAGAATCACGCTACTCCACCAACCGGGCAAGGCAAAAAGGGCAATGGGAGTATAGGTCCCGGCAATGAAGAAATAAATGGAGGTATGATCTAGCAGATGCAATACATAACGTGTTTGATCATTAGCTCGATGAGACACATGGTAAATGGTAGAGGCGACATAGGTCCAGAGCATACTTAATCCATATACCAAAGCAGCCACCCAATAACTGGTAGTTCCACGATCGATAGCGTTCAGAACCAAAAGCACAATTCCGGCAATGGCAACGGGAATACCTATGCCATGGGTGATGCTGTTCCAAAGCTCTTCTTTGGGTGTACTTTTAGGAGTTGCGGGGCGGGGGCTCTTCATACTAACAAAACGAAATAGCGGCCAAATTGATTGGGTTTAGGCCACACTTTTTTTAATGGCTTCCCAATGATGACTAGTATGATAATGCATGAAGTAAAATAATTCGCGCATTAGTAATTTCCCCAAGAGCGGATGGGGCAAAAGCGTGCGGTCTAATTTCGCTTCTTTCACCTTCCCTAAATACTGTAAAAGTCGCTGTACCTCTTGATCATATTCTTTGAGAACTTCCTGTCGATTCAATTGACGGGAATCAGCGGCCTCATATTGTTTGGGAGCCTTGGCTTCAGCCCCTTGCAAACGCTCCTGATAGCGTTGCACTAAGCCATCATAAGTTCGAGCTTCCCGATTGGGTCTCCCAAAGGCCTGGCGCAATAAAAAACCAGGCTTACGAACCGCGGGGTTCACTACTTGAATAGACTTTAATAGGTGATCCATATTCTGTAAAGCCGACCATTTACCTTCTTTTTGCTGGTGAATTTGGTTTTCATTCAAATCACCTAAAAAGGCCATCAGAGCCTGATGCTGCGTACGAAGTTTATCGAGAATTTCCGCTCTGTTCATAGAAGCAAATCTTTGCTGAGCAAGGTAGAACTTTCATGGCATAAGCAGAGTAAAATCGCTACAGAGCTTATTGCCAGAATTTTCTAAATTGGGATCGTGAAAAAATGGCTGGCCATAGTGATGCTCTTTAGCCTATTCCTATCGATTACAGGAATAGATATTGGCGTGCATTCTTGTGGTGGTGAAATTCACTCTTTGGCTTTCTATCAAAAGGCTGAGGCCTGCGAGCATGTAAAGCCCAAAATCGAAGAGCCTAAAGATTGCTGCAGTGAAGAAGGTCATTGCAAACGAAAGGCAAAACCCTCGGAATCAAAAGAAGAAAAAGGCAAATGCTGCGATGATGAGCTCATCGACCTGGAGATTTTAGAAGTAGAGGTTATTCAAAGTTCTCAGGACTTCGTTTTTCAATCTGAACAAACAATTCATAGCAGCGATAGTTTCGAACTCTCCATTCCGCTTCATTCCCATCAGCAAAAAGACCCCCATTACTATCAATATAAGCCTCCCCTCATACGGGTGCAACATATCATTGATTACCAAGTGTTTTTGATTTAGACCGGGATATAAATAGATCAGGCTGCTGTGCCTGCAGATCATTTTATATCTATCATTTAATCAAAACACTATGAAAAAACAATTAAGCATTTTGTTATTCACCTGCTTGATGAGTCCTTTAGCTTGGGCTCAATCGGAGGTTCATTTTCAAATCAATCATAAATTAGGTAGCACTACCTACAGTCCCAGTCAAAGCGCTTCCAACAATTTGGGAGATCCTTTTAAAATCCAAAGATTGGACTATTACATTTCCGAAATCACCCTCTATCACGATGGCGGACAGGTAACGGATATTACCGATCATTACATTTTAGTGAAAGCTGCTCGCGATGGTATGCTAACAAGCGATGTTTTGGGTAATTACACCATCAGTCAATTGGATAGTGTACGTTTCGGAATTGGCGTAGATGGCAGTAAAAATCACTCTGACATATCAGCCTACGCTTCCAACCACCCTCTAGCCTTCCAAAGTCCTTCCATGCACTGGGGCTGGAGCGCCGGTTATCGTTTTGTAGCTATAGAAGGCTTGGGCGGTGCTTCCATGAATCAAGGCTGGCAATTACATGGGTTGGGTGATGCCAATTACGGCTATGCCACCGTGGTAACTTCAGGTACCTGGGATGGATCGAAATTAATCATCGCCATCGATGGAGATTATGAAATGGCTCTCAAGGATATTACTGTAAATGGAAGCTTGAACTATCATGGTTCTTCATCCCATGCCGTAAGCCTGCTCAATAATTTCAAGAATGAAGTATTTAGCGCTGGTGCGGCAAATGTAAGTCTGGAGGAAACCGAGTCGGTAAATTGGGCCGTTTATCCCAATCCCAGTAGCAGCGAATTTGCGGTAAGCCTGTCCCAGGCGGATGAAGCCGATCAGGTGGAAATTCGCGACCTCAGCGGTAAGCTTATCGAAACTCAAGCCTTTAATTATCAAAATGAGCTGAACTTAGAGCTAAACCTTCCGGGGGTTTACCTGATCAGCTTGATTAAAGATAATGCAGTGATAGCCAGCCAAAAGCTGATTATCCAATAGGATTAGATGACATTTAAATCTTATCTAAGCCCTGCGATTATCGTACTGGCCACCTTGTTGGGTTCCTGTAAAGACGACTCGGCAAATCCCGGAACTACGGCCACCTACGATGACACCCCCTATATTTTGGAGTATGGAGATTTAGACGCTCCTACCTCTTTAAATCCCGATAATCCTCTTACCGAACAAGGAGTTCAACTCGGTCGAATGCTGTTCTATGATACCCGCCTATCAAAGGATGGTAGTATGTCTTGTGCCAGCTGTCATCGCCAGGAACATGCCTTTACCGACACCGCCCGTTTTTCAATCGGGGTAGAAGGACTTCCCGGGAAACGTCAGGCCATGAGCGTGTTTAATACCGCCTGGCATCAAAATGAATTTTTCTGGGATGGACGTGCTCATTTATTACGAGATCAATCCTTGCTTCCTATTCAGGATCCCTTGGAAATGAATGAAAGCCTCGAAAATGTGATTAGTAAACTCAGCGCCAGCGAAGGCTATCGCAATCAGTTTATCCGGGCATTTGGCTCTAATGAGATTACTGAAGAGCGTATTTCCTGGGCCCTGGAGCAGTTTATGAATTCCATTGTTTCGCATAACAGCAAGTACGATCAATACCTGCGAGGTGAGGTCAGCTTTAGTGATAGCGAGGAACGCGGTCGGGAACTTTTCTTTGCCGAGTTTAACCCTGGCTTCCCAGCTACCTCAGGAGCGGATTGCGCACACTGCCATGCCGGACGAACTTTCGAGAATGACCTGTACATGAACAATGGTTTGGATGGCGATGGTAGCTTTATTGACAGTGGTCGTTATAAAGCCACTCAGGACCTGGCCGATTTAGGCAAGTTTAAAGTTACCTCCCTGCGCAATATTGAGCTTACCGCTCCCTATATGCACGATGGGCGCTTTGAAAGCCTTGAAGAGGTACTCGATCATTACAACAATGGACTGGAAGCCTCGGCTACCTTGGACCCAGCCCTGGAATACACCCGGGTTTCGGGAGGCTTGCAATTATCGGCACAGGATAAGGCTGATATTATCGCCTTCCTCAAAACCCTTACTGATCAGGATATGATTAGCGACCCACGTTACAGCAGTCCTTTCTAGTGCTTAAGTTAAAGCTAAATACCAGTCTTGTCTTTTTACTAGGAAGCCTCCTTCTTTTGGGGTCCTGCCGAAAAGCTCAAGAACAAAATTCGGAACCGGAGGGCTTTGTTTTACAGATCCCTCCGGGTTTTCCGGATATGGTCTTCCCCGAAGACAACCAATACAGCTATGCCCGCTGGCAATTGGGCAAAAAGCTTTTTTACGATCCGGTGCTTTCGCGTGATAGCAGCCTGAGTTGCGCCTCTTGCCATAAATTGGAATTGGCTTTCGCCGATGATCGAGCTTTTAGCCCCGGCATTCAAAATCGACCCGGAACCCGCAATGCCACCTCCCTTACTAATATTGGCTATCATCCTTATTTCCTGCGAGAAGGCAGTGTTCCTACCTTAGAAATGCAGGCCTTGGTTCCCGTTCAAGAGCATAATGAATTTGACCATTCCATGCCGGAAATTGCGGCCAAATTACAAGCCAATGCCCGCTACCGACAAATGAGTGAAGAAGCCTATGAGAGAGAGCCGGACCCCTGGGTAATCACCCGAGCCCTGGGCGTTTTCCAAAGGAGCCTTATCAGTGGCAACAGCCCCTACGATCGTTATCAGTACCAAGGGGAATCCCAAGCTTTAAATAAAGCCGAAATTCGCGGAATGGCCCTTTTCTTTTCTTCCCGCACCCAATGTGCCAGCTGCCATTCAGGCTTCAATTTCAGCAATTATGCTTTCGAGAATAATGGCCTCGATTCGGTCTATCAAGATCCCTTGCGCATGCGCCTCACCAATGACCCCGCCGATGAAGGTCGGGCCAAAGTACCTTCCTTGCGAAACCTGGCTTTTAGCGCTCCCTATATGCACGACGGACGCTTCCAAAACTTGGCGGAAGTAATTCAGCATTATCAAAAAGGCGGAGCCGGACATCCCAATCAATCCGAACTGATTCGCCCCTTTAGCCTCAGCGATCAAGAGCAAAGTGACCTGATTGCCTTCCTACTGGCTTTAAGCGACCCCATCTTCACTCAAAATCAAAGTTTCTCCGAAGCTGGCCGCTAAACCATTACTCTAAAACACTTCTATTCAAAACCTTAAGAGGTTCAGGATTAGCAATATTCTATTAGCTCTTCGCAATAGTCATTTTTTGATACGACTATTTCAAGCTCAAGAAATTTTAAGTCCTCGAAACCAATAATTTGATCTTTTTGCTTTTCAATATTTGATTTTCGAAACTTAGAATTCTCTAATTTTGCTATCATTCTAAAATTAATAGCAAGATGATTTCCGGTGCTTCCAAAACCATAGTTCACCTCGACCTGGATAGTTTCTTCGTTTCGGTAGAGCGCCTGCACAATAGTGCCTTAAATAATTTACCGGTATTGGTAGGCGGAACCAGCAGTCGTGGTGTAGTAGCTTCCTGCAGCTATGAAGCGCGACGCTTTGGTATTCACTCCGGTATGCCGATGCGCATGGCCATGCAGCTTTGCCCGGAAGCGATTGTGATTAAAGGAGATAGCAGTCGCTACAGTAAGTATTCGAATATCATTACCGAAATCATCAAAGAGGAGGTTCCGCTTTTTGAGAAAACCAGCATCGATGAGTTTTACGCCGACCTCAGTGGCATGGATCGCTTTTTTGGTTGCTATAAACTGGCTACAGAGATGCGGGATAAAATCATTCGCGAAACCGGCCTCCCCATTTCCTTTGGTCTTTCTACCAATAAAACGGTAGCAAAAGTGGCTACCGGAGAGGCCAAACCTAATAATCGCCTCGAAGTACCCCGCGGCACCGAGAAGCCTTTTTTAGCGCCCTTGCTGGTTCGGAAAATCCCCATGGTGGGCGACAAAACCGGGCTTTTGCTTAATCGCATGGGCATTCGTCATATTCACACCTTACAGCAAATGCCCCTTCCGGTGATGGAAAAGGCCATGGGCAAAAACGGCATCAGCCTCTGGCATAAAGCCAATGGGGTAGACCCCTCTCCCATTGTCCCCTATCAGGAACGCAAGTCTATCTCCCTCGAACGCACCTTCCAAAAAGATACCACCGACGTACTAAAGCTTGACACCCTTATTGTGGCTATGGCCGAAAGCCTGGCCTTCCAATTACGCCAGGGTAATAAGCTTACCGCCTGTATAACCGTAAAAATTCGCTATTCAGATTTCAATACCTATACCCTGCAAAAGCGCATTCCCTATACCAGCAACGATGATAAGCTAATCGACATCAGTAAGGAGCTTTTCAAGAAACTCTACGAAAGACGTTTATTGGTGCGCCTGATTGGCCTGAAGTTTAGTCATCTGGTAGGAGGTGGTCATCAAATTAATCTCTTTGAAGACAGTGCCGAGAAAATCCGCCTCTACCAGGCCATGGATCGCATGCGACAACGCTTTGGCTCCGATGCGGTAAAACGCGCCAAAACCCTCGAATCTAAAAGTCTGGATCGCGCCAATCCCTTTAACGGCATGGCTCCTGTAATTATGGCCCATCGCCGACAATAAGCTTCAAATCTATTACCCATGCTTAATCATCATAGTTATTACAGTTTCAAATATGGCGTGCTCTCTCCTGCCGAATGGGTAGAATGGGCTCGCGAGGAAGGCGAAGAAGTGCTGGCTTTAACCGACATCAACACCTCAGCGGCCTGTATAGAGTTTAGTCGACTGGCCCGCGAGGCCGGTATTAAAGCGGTAGCGGGAATCGACTTTTGTAAGGCTAGCGAAAGACAGTTTATCGCCCTGGCCCGAGATGAAGAAGCTTTCGCTGAGATGAACCACTACCTCTCCTCTCGCCTGCATCAAGATTTGGAAGCCGAAGCAGAGGCGCCCCTCGAAAAGGCCTATGTTATTTATCCCTTCGATCGGGCCCCCAAACGCAATCTTCGCGAAAATGAATACATCGGCCTGGAGCCTAAGGATCTCAACAAACTGCGCTTCTCCCCTCTAAAGAATCAAAGCAGCAAAATGGTGATCCTACACCCGAATAGCTTCCGCCATAAAGGCGATTACAATACCCATCGCCTCTTGCGTTCCATTGGCGAAAATTGCCTGCTTAGCAAGCTCCCCGTCGAAAAGCAAGCCCCCGCACAATGGGGTTTACTCAACTCACGTAAGTTAAAAGCCCTCTTTAGCGAGTACCCGGAAATCATCAGCAATAGCGAGCGAATTTTAGCCGATTGCAATTTGGATTTTGAGTTTAAAAACTATTCGAAAAGCCTTAACCGTATCCATTATACCGACAGCCTCACCGGCGATCGCGAGATTATCCGCTCCCTATGTTATAATGGTCTCGAATACCGCTACCCCAATGCCGATCCTGAGGTGCATCAACGCCTGGAAAAAGAATTGGATGTAATCGAAAAGCGAGGCTATTACAGCTACTTCCTCATTAACTGGGACATTGTAAACTATGCCCGTCGTAAAAACTACTTTTATGTAGGTCGGGGCAGTGGCGCCAACAGCCTGGTAGCCTATCTCCTGCGTATTACTGATGTAGACCCTATTGAGCTCGATCTCTACTTTGAGCGCTTCATCAACCTTTCGCGGCGTCAACCCCCAGATTTCGATGTAGATTTCTCCTGGCGTGATCGAGCCGATGTTACCCGCTATATTTTTGAGCGCTTCCCCAAAGCCAGCCTCCTGGGTTCCTATACCACCTTTAAGTACCGCGCCATAGCACGAGAACTGGGCAAGGTATTAGGCCTGCCCGGCAGAGATATTGATGAACTTAGTCGCGCACGACGCCAGGGAGGCAAAGACTGGGACGATATGCAAAAGCTGGTACTCCGCTACGGTAAGCGCATCGAAGATTTCCCCAACCATCTTACCGTACACGCCAGTGGCATCCTCATCCCGGAAAAAGATATTTCCTATTATGGCAGCACCTTTTTACCGCCCAAGGGCTTCCCCACCACGCATTTCGATATGTATACCGCCGAGGATATTGGCCTGCATAAATTCGATATTCTAGGGCAGCGGGGATTGGCTAAAATCAAAGAGGCGGTTCAATTAGTAAAGCAAAATCGACCCGAAGCTAAGGAGCTGGACATCCATCAGGTGCAAAACTTTTACAAGGATCCCAAGATTAAAGACATGCTACGCGAAGGTCAGACCATGGCCTGCTTTTATGTAGAATCGCCAGCCATGCGGGCTTTATTGCGAAAATTACGCGCCGACACCTATTTAGGCCTGGTCGCTGCCAGCTCTATTATTCGCCCGGGGGTTTCGGCCAGTGGCATGATGGCCGAATACATCCGTCGCTACCGGGAACCCGAAAGACGACAGTATATCCATCCTAAGATTGGTGAGATACTGGAAGAAACTTATGGGGTGATGGTTTACCAGGAAGATGTATTAAAGGTTGCCCACTTCTTTGCCGGCCTCAGTTTGGAAGAAGCCGATGTACTGCGACGAGGTATGAGTTGGAAGTTCCGAGAGCGCAATGAATTTGACACTATTAAGGACAAGTTTTTCCAAAACTGTGCAGAAAGAGGCTATAGTGAAGCGGTGAGTACCGAGGTGTGGCGGCAAATTGAAAGCTTTGGAAATTATGCCTTTGCCAAAGGCCATTCGGCCAGCTATGCCGTGGAGAGCTATCAAAGTCTTTACCTGAAAGCTTATTATCCACTCGAATACCTGCTGGCCACCATCAATAATGGCGGGGGCTTTTATTCGGTAGAAACCTACCTCAACGAAGCTCGTCTCGCCGGAGGTATTGTAGAAGCGCCCTGTATCAATCGCTCCGAAATGGAGGCGGTGCTGATCCATCCTCAAATTTTCTTGGGCCTGCAAATGCTTAAGGAATTGGAAGAAAAAACAGCCGTGAACATCCTGCGGGAACGGCATACAAATGGCCCTTTCGAAAACCTGAATGAGTTTTTAGAGCGGGTAGAAATTTCGCTGGAGCAATGCATTCTTCTTATTCGCATCAATGCATTTCGGGCAATGGAAATTGATAAAAAGAAACTGCTTTGGGAAGCGCATTTTATTTTGGGCAATGCTAAAAAATCGGCGCCCGTAAATGAGCTCTTCCGGAATACCCGCGAAAAATTGGTGCTCCCCGAATTGGAAAGTGGCGAGCATGAACAGGCCGTGGATGAGATTGAACTCCTGGGCTTTCCGCTAAGTTCCCCCTTTCAACTGGTCCCCGAATTACCGGAAGGCTGTATTGCCGCTCAGGATATTGCGCAACATATTGGCGAGGAAATACGACTCTGTGGCTATTTAATTCACGTAAAAAATGTGACCACTCGCGGACAGCAAGCTCGCCATATGATGTTTGGCACCTTCCTCGATCAGGCGGGGCACTTTATTGATACCGTTCACTTTCCGCCAGTCGCCGAGCGCTATCCTTTTCAAGGGAAAGGCATTTACCTGATTCGTGGGATTGTAATCGAAGAATACGATTTTGTAAGTGTAGAAGCCAAGTACATTGAGCGCCTGCCCTATGTGAATTTTGAGCATGCATAGGGAAAGATATCCATAGCATAAATGAATAATATCGCTTTACTAAAGCCTCTTCTCTATTTTCGCAGCTCCACTTGAAAACACATTTTGAAAAAACTAGTTTCTACCTCCATCGGCCGCCTGCGTTTAGTTTCCATTATTGAAGGAATATCACTCATTCTGCTGGTGCTTATAGGCGTACCCCTAAAATATTATTTTGATAATCCCACTTGGGTAAAAAGCATCGGCCCTGTGCACGGCGGCCTTTTCATCCTTTTTGTTTTGCTGGCGCTGATGGTAGCCAGCAGTCAAAAATGGAAGTTTAAAACCACCGCTCTGGTAATTCTGATAGCGAGCTTTATTCCCTTTGGCTGCTTTTATGTGGATGCCAAGATTTTAAAGCCCATGGAAGGCCAGGTTTAAAGAAGCTAAATCCTTAGCTTTATTCCATGTGTTACGACTCCCTATCTCTAACCAAAAGGGCCTTGGATTATGCCCAACGGATTGGTTACAGCGACGAAACTATTCAGGAATTAGAGGAGCATTTTTTACGTATTCGCGAAACTCAGGGGCCGGTATTTCATGCCAGTGGATATTCTCATCCGACTTTCCCTATTGTAAGCGATGCCCAAAAATTAGCAGTGGAGCCTCATCTTTGGGGATTAATTCCCTCTTGGGTAAAAGATAAAGAGCAAGCCACCAGAATTTGGAATAATACTATCAATGCCCGCAGCGAAAGCTTATTGGAAAAACCCTCCTTTCGGGGCGCTGTAAAAAAAGGACGCTGTCTGGTGGTTACGGATGGCTTTTTTGAGCATCATCACAAAGCTGGGAAAAGCATTCCTTACCTCATCCGTCATCGCGATGAAGGCCCCATGATTTTAGCCGGTTTAAAAGAAGAATGGACCGATCCTGAAAGTCAGAAAATCTGGCGCAGTTTCACCATAGTAACCACAACCGCCAATAAGCTTTTGAGTCAAATTCAGAATAAGCCTAAACTCAACCAATCACGAATGCCTGTCATCTTAGATCGCGAAGCACAGCAATTATGGCTGGAAGACTGGCAAGAACAAAATCCAGAAGAACGCATCCACTACCTCTGCAAAGCCTATCCGGATGATGACCTAAAGGCGCATACTGTTCAAGCTCTGCGGGGCAAAAAAGCCCTGGGAAATGTAGCCGAGACTTTGGATGAAGTGACTTATCCTGAATTAGTGGAGGATGACGCGAACGATACTGGTCAAATGGAGTTATTTTAAAAAATCCCTATATGAATTCATTAGAAGGCAAAGTAGCCTTTATTACCGGCGGCAACAAAGGCATTGGCTTTGGAATTGCCCAGGCCCTATTAGAGCAGGGCATGAAAGTAGCCATCAGCTCCCGCAATCTCGAAACTGCCCAATCGGCTGCTCAGGAACTGGAAGACAGCACCGGAGGCAAGGTGCTTCCTTTAGCCGTTAATGTGCGCGAATACGATCATTTGGAAAGTGCCTGTGGAAATATCATTGCCAAATTTGGCCGTTTAGACGTTTTGGTTGCCAATGCCGGAATCGGTCATTTTGCCCCTATTGACGAGATGGAACCGGCTAAATGGGAAGAGCTGATCGACACCAATGTAAACGGTGTTTTTTACAGTATCAAAGCTTGTGTAGATGCTCTTAAGAAAACCAAGGGTTACATCTTTACCATTAGCAGTCTGGCGGGCACAAATTTCTTCCCCACGGCCAGCGCCTATAATGCGAGTAAGTTTGCCCTTACCGGGATGACGCAATCTATAATGTTAGACCTGCGTAAATATGATATTCGAGTAAGCACCATTATGCCTGGCTCGGTAAGCAGTCACTTTAATGGCCACACTCCAACGGCGGAAGATGCCTGGAAAATTCAGCCTGAAGATATCGGCGAATTGCTGGTAGACTTATTAAAGATCAATCCCCGAACTCTGCCCAGCAAGGTAGAAGTTCGACCTAGCCGACCTCCCGGCGCCTAGTAAATCTTAGGATTATAATTCTCAGGAAACTTTGGACCTATATCGCGGTATTGTGCCTCGATATGGGCCATATCTTGATCAAAATCACCACTGGGCCAAAACACCCCTCTGATGCCAGCTTCTTTTTTGGCATAGTCCAGATAACCCAGACTAATAGGCACCTTAGCTTCGATGGCAATGCGGTAAAAACCGGTCCGCCATTTATCTACTTTTTTACGGGTTCCTTCCGCGGGCACTAAGACTACCATTTTACGCTCCTTCAACAAACGGATAGCATAATCCGTGAGGTTACCGTGCTTCTTCTGGTTTACACCAATGGCACCCGTCCAACGAAAAAACCATCCGTGTAAACCGCGGGTATAAGCGTTTTTTATGAAGTACTTCAGATCGATCCCCATCATCCAGAAAGCGGCCAGGGCAAAGGGAAAGTCCCAATTGGAAGTATGGGGAGCCGCTACCATTACAGAATGTTTGATTTCATCGGTAATATTGGCTTTCAACTTCCAGCCGGCCAGGTAAAAGAAGAATTTTCCGAGGGCGCGTTTCATAAGTGCAAATTAGAACATTTTAAAAATGCGTTCTTCAATCTTGCTACTTGAAATTCAATTCCAACTTAAACCATTTCAGGTATTGCAGCAATAGCCTAAAACTTGAAATCAAGCTCCAAAACTTCAGTTCTAACAAAAGTTAATTCCTAGCTACCAAGACGAGTAAAAGTATAAGCTTTTAAAAAAGACTCATTTTCACAAAGCCCGTTTTTTCATTATCAAATACTACTTGAGTCCATTCTTCGGGTTTTATCTCTTGTGGAATGTTTCCTACAATAAAATATGATTCTAAGGCTCTATTATTAAGGCGTCTTCCATCGAGCCTTTTATCCCCAAAAGAAAACTCCCATACTGCCCACTCCACATTTTTCATTGTTTTCTTATCCGCCATATCGTCCGCTCGATAACTAAACATGGTAATTTCCCCCCGTTCTTTCACAGGCACTTCATAGTAAGCCAATCTAATTTTACCACCATTAATCTGATAAGAGTAAGAAGCAAAATTTGCCTTGGTAGACTGAACTACAGTATTTTGTTGTTTCCCAAGATCATAGGTATCTAAAAGCTTCCCGTCCTTCGAAAATAATAGCATCTGTAAGTCAAGCATAAACCTGTTGTACTGCAAGTCAAGGTATTTCTCACGAATCACCAAAACAAGGCTATCATTAAGCTCTATTAATTCTTGATTCCAGCTTTCATACCCATAGTGTCCTCCATTTTCAGGATTGTAGTATACGGGTTCTTCTTTCCCCGCATTTTCAAATAACTTCACCTCACTCAGTTCTATTTCTTGAAGAGAAGGCCTAATATTTGCCGAGATAAAGCCCATATCAATCATGTTTGGCCTTTTTGAAAAAGAGCCATTAATGTTATAGCTTACTTTATTTCCAGCCATCTCCAAAATCCGTCCCGTTAGGAAGAGCTTATCTCCTTTCACTTTTCGGAATGCTATATTTCCCACGAATTGGACCGATGATAAATTACTAGGCCTCAAAGGCAAAAACCAAGGTTTAAAACCATCCTCAGCTCTGTAACAGCGTAAACTCTTTTGGGAGCTGCTAAAATAAAAGTTCTCCAAGCTATCAACATAAAAAGCATACCTGCCTTCTTCCATCACATGGGTCCATAAAAATCCACTTTGATAGATAGAGCCTACTTCAGAATCCATAAAGAGCATTTCATTATTTGAAGACCTAAAGCCTGCTAAAAACAAAACCGAGGTATTCCCTTTATTAAGCACATTTGCCTGTACGATGAAATGTGATAAATCCTGATTAAAATAAGCTTGAACTGCACTGCGATGATGATCTACATAACGCAACAATAGCGCTGACTTCACCAAGTTCATCTCTGCATTAAAATAATAACGCATTACGTCCACGCTATCATCAACATTATATACAGTTGCTAATACGGACAAGGTATCATCTACAACTGCGTTGACAAGAACTTTATTGAAATCAAAATCCCCTATTAAGTCATCAGCATCATATTTCTCAAAATCTGAGTTTCCCTCCGAAAACTTCACGATTTCAAAATCGATTAAATTTTGATGAAGATCGATCCTATCAAGATCCTGAATAACCAAATCGCCTTCAATCTCTCCTAAAATTTGCAAATAGCCCTTCCCTCTGTAGTCAAGATTTTGAGCACTAAGAGAAAGTGTGCCAAGACAAAAGCCTAGTAGTATTGCAAACCTTTCTTTCATTCGTCCCATTTAATATTTTCCATTAAACTTTCCACTAAATACTCAAGGCTTGATCCTCCTGGTAGTAAGGCACTGGTTTTTGATGTAAGCTCTATCATTTCTCCGGAATATGGGTCTACCAAAGGCATGACTGCTTTCATATCATAGTCGTCATAGATTTCCACTATTCCAATTAAAGGTGAATCTTTAAATCTAGGATCAGTTAAAGGTGCAATCTTAAGATGATTGAAAATCCTTACTTCAGAAAGACGAGACATTCTCATTTGATATTGATGTGCTTCCACCGGATTAACCGAATCCATTTGTAGCGGCATATAAAATTGAATCCCCGGCGGCCCGTAATTCTTAAGGTTTTTAACTAATGAACCTTTATGCCCATAGAAAACACCCATATTTTCAGGTTCCACCGGATCCAACTCAAAATTCACCTTTGGCATCAGGAAATCAATGTTCTCACCCGTTTCAAACAGTTCTGTATCTCCATGTGAAGCACTACTACTGTAATCAAATAAACTGAATGCATTTACCTCAATGACCCTGCGTTTAATAAGATCATCCTTTGATTCTCGGTCATTTTCAACAATTCTTTGCCTTAATTCAACGTAGGATGAAATTCGCTCTGCCTCTAATTGCTTAATCTCATATATAGACGCCATTGTATGGGCCAAATCTTCGAACTCACCACCTTTGAAACCACTTAACCACTTCCCCAGCCCCTCTTTAAAGGATGTTTGTAAAGCAGTAGGAAAGGGATTCTTCATGATTAAAGATGCGGCACTGCTCATTGGTTTTTCCTCTTTCAGAATAATGGCCAAAATGGCCCATTCAATTTCTTCAAACCGCTCAAGGTCAAGCCCCTTATGATAATAGTGATTTAAATTTGATAAACTCAAAAGAGCCAATTCATCAATGTTGATATTCTTTAAGCTGTAGTAATAGGCCTGCACAGGACCGTCTACGTATTGAATTTCAGGAATAATTTGACTTATTTTATTGATGTCCATTAGAGCTATCAAACGGTATAAACTGCTGTAGTATTGATAGTCAACTTCTAAACTCTCTCCTTCATACGGGCCCTTATAGGAAGCAAATTCATAACTCAATTTGGCCACATCCATTCCCATCCTGGCCTCTAAAATCAGCCTCTTTCTAGACCAATCTTTTAAGTTTTGGAAGTCCATTTCACTGACTAAAGCCTTTATCTCCTCAGCTTCATCTGTAGTATATGCTTGCAAAGCTGTAATCCGCTCTCCAATATTAGGATGCGTATGTCCTTCATCTCGATAATTATAATTGGTCCGAAATCCGGAAGTATCCTTTAATACCAATTTCTCCGGAAGTTGAAAGTCAATCCCATCGATTAGAGGACTTTGACTTAAAGGCTTCATTTCCATCGGTAAATCCGATCGGAAAAGTTTTACCAGCAGCGATTCAGCTTCCGCAATTCCGTATCCTGCCGCTAGCATGGTTTTTACAGCTTCGCGATCTGCTGCCAGCTCATGTTCTTTTGATCTTTTTAGATATTCCCGATGAGCATATATTTTTTTACTCGAAGAAAAATAGTCTCCTTCTCCCTCCATTTCAGCAGAGGAGTGCCTAATAAATGAATGGTCTAAAGCATAATGCGCAGCTTCATGCGCAATTACAAAAGCTAACTCACCTTCGGTTTCCATGCGAGCTAATAAACCCGTGGTAATTGCAATTACACCATTGGGATGACAAAAGGCATTTACCTGAAAGTCATTTATAACTACTACTTGTGTTGCTTTCGCCAGGGCTTCATTCGATTGCAGGAGTCGCTGATGGATTCTGTTAATATATTCCAGCTCTGGACCCTCTAAATAGAATAGCTCTTCGGCTAAGCTTTGTTCAAATTCGAAATGACTAAAAGCTAAAAATGGAACTCTACCCTCTTGCTGATATCGATCGCTATCAAAAATGCTATCCGAATATAATATATGATTCAAGCGATCTTCCCAATTCAGGTTTAGGAATTCCTTAGAAAGCAAGCGGCTATCATTCTGTATTTTTGATTCAGGCCTTTGAGCAGAAAGACCAAATGCCATAAGCAGAACAAAGGACAGCACAAATAGTGACTGTTTCAAAATGGATGGATTAAGGTTTATGATGCATAATTTGGCCGAAAATAGAAACATCCTAGTTGAACACAAAGACCATTTCTTTAATTAGTTGAATTTTGCAATTCAAAGCCAAAACCCGCATCGCTCCTACTCCCTCTGGATATTTACATCAGGGGAACCTCTTTGCCTTTGCCCTAACTTGGTTGATGGCAAGAAAGGAAGGTCTCTCTATCCTGCTTCGCATTGATGATCTCGATCGTGCACGCTATCGAGTGGAGTATTTGGAAGATGTATTCCGCAGCCTGGATATATTGGGTATCGACTATAATGAAGGGCCCTCCGGAATTGAGGATTTTGAAAAAAACTGGTCGCAAGAGCTGCGTTTGGATCTATATCACAGCGCCTTACATCAGCTCAAATATCAAAAGCAAGTTTTCGCCTGTGATTGTTCCCGCAAAGACATTTTGGAGCTAAACCCTGAAGGCATATATCCAGGTACCTGCTTGAATCGAAATTTGAGCTTGGATAATCCTGATTTCGCCTGGCGCTGGAAGAAAAACTCAGGTCACTTTAAAATTAAAGCTTGGTCAGGAAATTCTCATTCAGAAGACTTTCCTCAAGCCATGCATTATACTGTACTTAAAAGCAAAGCTGGTCATCCTTCTTATCAAATGGCCTCCCTAATCGATGATGTACATTTTAAGATCAGCCATATTGTACGCGGTGAAGACCTTTGGGATTCCAGTCTTTTCCAAATGGCCCTGGCCCAAGAACTTAAGCTGAAGAGTTTTGAGGCGATTCACTTCCATCATCATCCCCTGATTCGCCGAGAGGGGGAAAAACTATCGAAAAGTCAATCTGCACCTGCGGCTAAAATTTACCAAAATCCTCAAGCGCAAAAAAAGCTCTTTCAAAATTTAAGTAGGTATTTAGGCTTAAAGGAAAGTCCGGATTCTTTAACTGAACTTCTGGCGCTCTATTCCCAATCTGGCTCCGAAGCCTGAGCGAAATAATGATCTGGAAAGCCCAATAAATAAACCTCCTCCCGTGCTCGAGTAATGGCCGTATACAGCCAACGCAAATAGTCCAAAGTGATTTCTTCTTCCGGCCGCCAGGGATGTTCTACAAAAACCCTTTTCCACTGTCCACCCTGGGCTTTATGCCCCGTAATAGCATAGGCAAATTTCACCTGCAAGGCATTGAGATAGGGATTCTCTTTAAGCTCCTTCATAATTGCAGCTTTGCTAGGTAAATCCTGATAATCCAAGGCCACCTCATCGGCGAAAGCCCTTTGTTCCTCCCAACTTAATGAAGCGCCCGGATGATCCAATACATCCAATAAGATGATACTTTCAAAGGGCTCGGCATCAGCATAGTCCGTGAAGCGCAATTTCACGCGGGCAAAACGCTTTCCATAAAGCTCAATCAATTGGTAGATCTCCAACAATTCCAAAATATCCCCATTAGCAATAAAGCTGGCCTTATGTCCATCCGGTAACCAGTGGTAATTATTTTTAACTACCATCAGATAGTCACCGGTCGAAATCTCATCCTCCTGCCAAAGTACCCGACGCCGTAATTGCTGATTGTAGAGATTGGCGCGTTTATTCGACCGAACGATAATGCACATCTCTTCCTTACCTACTTCAGAGATAGCTTGGTTCAAGGCATCTTCCACCTCAAAGCCCTCCTGCAAACGCAATACATCCGGACCTAATTTAAACTGCGGCTGATCATAGGGGGGCTGAATCTGTAAATTCCGTAAAAAGGTGGCATTGGCTAAAAGCTGTGACTCCTGTTCTTGCCGCATTACTTCTTTCAGTTCCACTCCATAATTTTCCAAACCATACAAACGGGCTAGATAATCACCATTCAAGGCCGGACTTTCATCGCTTCCCACCGGGGGTAGCTGAGCGGTATCTCCTACCAATAAGAGTTGACAACGCACACCACTATTTACAAATTCGAGCAAGTCGGCTAATACTGAACCCGACCAATCACTGCGATCATCATTGATCATTGAAGCCTCATCAATAATAAAAACGGTGTCGCGGGCCTTATTGGGTCGCAAACGGAAAATGGAAAAACCTCGTCCATCCGTTTGCAAGCGGTACACATATTTATGAATGGTAAATGCCGGTCGACCGGAATACAGACTCATCACCTTGGCCGCTCTACCAGTGGGAGCTAATAAAACTGCTTTCTTTTGAAAGGCCTCCAGGCTGGGAACCAAAGCTTGAATAAGGCTGGTTTTCCCGGTTCCGGCATAACCTCGCAATAAAAAAACAAGGTCGGTACGCGGTTCCGCGAAAAAGAGCGTTAATTGTTTAAATGCTTCTAACTGCCCCTGGGTTGGCTGATAGGGAAAAGCCTTTTTCAGATGCGTATAAAAAGCTCTTTTCCATTCCTTATTCATCCTTCAAAAGTAGGGTTGAAAAAACAAGTTTGCCAACTAAAAAAAATTGTAGTTTTGTCGCAAGCACGAACACCAAACGTCCGTAAATAGAATGAATTCCACGACTTCAACGCTAATTAAGATTGGTCTTTTCTTATTGATTGTTTTCTTGGGTTATCGCCTATACTCGATCATCCTTGACCCGATCAACTTCGAAAAATTAAAAGAGCGTCGCTATACAGCGGTGAAATCTAAACTGGAGCAAATTCGAGATATTCAAAAAGCCTATCGTACTGAGTACAGCGAGTTCGCTGCCGACTTAAACGCGGTAATCGCTTTTGTAGATACCGGTAAAATTGCCCGAGTAGAGCGTAAAGACTCTACCTTTATGTATTACAATGAGACCTACCAACAAGAAATGGAAAAGGATACCATTGTAAAGAAAATTTTAGGCTACGAATCTGTAAAACTGAAACTCTTTAGTGCAGATTTTGATCCAGAGACCTTACGCTACATTCCTTTCAGCGATAAAAAGGAATTTGAATTAAAGGCCGGTAAGCTGGAGGTGAATGATGTGGTAGTTCCCGTATTTGAAGCCAAGGCTCCGAATACCGCCATTTTCCACGATGTTTTAAATAAGTACAGCCAGTACATTGATGAGGAATATGCCTTGCAAGTAGGCGATATGAACGAACCTACATTAAGTGGTAACTGGAGATAATATAGCCGAGCTTTCGCTCAAAGTCGATCAAGGCTTAAACCGCGATACGCTCAAAGATTGTCATACCGTGTTAAGCCTGTCCAAGACAGGCTTTTCCATTATGGTAGCTGGGGAGAACAAAAGTCGTATCCTTCTTAGCGCCCAAAGATTTTGGAAAGAAGAAAAATCCGAATCCAAATTGATTGATCTCTTTGAAAAAACGCTAGATCAATTGCCGGTTAACCCCGATTTATCTGCCAGTATTAAATGTCTGGTTAATTTTCAAAAATTCAGTCTGGTTCCCGAGCACTTTTACCAAAAAGGCAAAGGCCAGCAAATTTTATCCTATACCGCCAAGCTTCAAAAGGGAGATCGAATTTACACGGATCATTGGACCCATAGTGAAGCGCTCATGCTGCATGCCATTCCTGAGCGTATTAGCGAATGGTTGAGCAAACGCTTTATGCAGGCCCAAATACAACATCAGGCGACCAGCATTGAAAACTTATACCAAACCAGTAAGAGCGAAGACTTTACCGGAATTTTATATGTTAGTCCCAGTGAAGCCGACTTCTATCTAGCCCAAAAAGGCAAGGTTCAGTGGTATAACAAATTCCAATATCAAACGGAAGAAGACCTTTTATACTTCATCTTGTACAGCCTGGAGCAAAACCGTTTTCTACCTACCGAATTACACTTAAAAGTGGCTGGCTTAAGCCTGAAAGGTGACAAGCTCCACAGCTTATTGGAACGCTATATTGGAGAAGTAAAAGATATGTCGGTTCCCAGCAATTACCAGCTTTCGCCGATGATTAGCGAGAAGGATCTGCGCGAAAACATCAATTTATTAGGCCTTTTATGACCCGTATCATTAGTGGGAAATTTCGCGGAAAGCAAATTAAGGCTCCGCTCAATTTACCGGTTCGACCTACAACCGACTTTGCCAAAGAAGGCTTATTCAATATTCTGAATAATCATTTTTACTTTGAAGAAATCACGGTTCTGGATCTCTTTGCCGGAACGGGCAATTTGTCCTACGAATTAGCGAGTCGAGGTTGTGAGCAAATTACGGCGGTAGACCAAAACCCAAAATGCTGCAGCTTTATTGAGAGAACGGCTCAAAGTCTCGGGTTTGCTGATAATCTACAGGTGCAAAGAGCAGAAGTCCTGGATTTCATAAAACGCGATTACCACACCTACGACTTGATTATCGCCGACCCTCCCTATGACTATAGCCAATATGAGGAATTGGTGGAACAGATCATCTTTAAAAAGCTCCTTGCGGAGGATGGCTTTTTAGTTTTGGAACATGATCGGGATACAGACCTCTCCGACTTGGAACATTTTTATGAAACTCGTAATTACGGGAAGGTAGCTTTCAGTTTTTTCAGTCTGGCTGAAGAAAACGAATAAAAGCTTGTAAGGCTCGGCCTCGATGGCTGATCGCATTTTTTGCTTCGGGGCTCATTTCCGCAAAACTCAAAGGCTCACCTTTTGGGCAAAACACCGGATCGTACCCAAAGCCCTTTTCCCCCTGTTGGCTTTCTAATATATGTCCTTCAACCTTGCCGCTAAAGAAGTGCTTCTCGCCACTTGCTTCGATGTAGCATATTACCGTTTCGAAATAGGCATATCGATCTTCCTTAGATTCTAATTCCTTTAAGAGCTTAGTCATATTGGCCTGTGCATTGGCCTCCGGTCCCGCATATCGAGCTGAGTAAACTCCTGGAGCACCATCCAAAGCCGGAACAATTAGTCCGGTATCATCTGCAAAAACCGGCTTGTGGTATTCAGCAAAGATTCGATCCGCCTTGATCGCCGCGTTGGCCTCCAAGGTGTCTCCCGTTTCCGGGATCTCTTCATTAAAAGCCAAATCCTTGAGGGAAGCAAGTTGAAAATCAGGAAGTAATTGTCGAATTTCCCGACTCTTATTTTCATTATGTGAGGCAAAAATTAAATCAGCCATGAGTATGCAATTTCTGGAGACCAAAGAAAGGCTTTTAAGAAAAATTGAAGGCCCGGAATGTTAAAATTCCAAATTCAAAATTTCAGATTCCCATCAAAATTGGTCTTGTTGAAAAAGCGCGTATCTCAAGCTAGGACTGGATTTAAGTGTAAAAATGACACAAACTAGACTAGCAAAGGGATACAGCGCGAGAACCCCTTTACATCATTACAATTTTTATGTATTTTGCAGAGTAAATTTTATACTACTATGGACTTTAAGATTACTAAGCTTTGGATGCTGATACTGCTCCCCCTGGTCATCCCGGCACAGGTGGTATCCGTAGACCCAGCCTTTCCAACTCAAAATGACACGGTCACAATAACCTTCGACGCAACTGAAGGAAATGGTGCCTTGGTGGGATTTGTACCCGTATATGCTCACACCGGAATTATCACTCAGGCCGGTGGTCCAGGAAACTGGCAAAATGTGCAAGGCAACTGGGGAACGGCAGATCCGAATGTAGTAATGACTCCCCTTGGGAACAATAAACACAGCATTACCTATCACATCCCTACCTTTTACAATGTTAGTGCTGGTACGGTGGTAACCGAATTGTCCTTCGTATTTAGAGATCAAGCCGGAAATAATGTAGGCCGCGCCGCTGATGGTAGCGATATTTTCTACCCTATTTATCCTGCGAATGCCGGTCTTTTAGCGGCATTTTTAAGTCCTGCTAATACTCAGATCGCCACTACTGGTCAAAACCTCAGTTTTAGTGGAGCTACTAGTAAAGATGCGGATATCGACATCTATGATAATGGAGTATTAAAAAGCTCGGTGAGCAATGCTCGCAGCATTAACAGCACCTTCGCCGCTGGCGCCGCTGGTATGCACTTAGTGGAATTGGTGGCTGATGATGGCAGTACCATCGAGCGCGACACCGTGTATTATGTTGTGAACAGCCCTGTGCAAACTCAGGCCGTTCCCTCCGGCACCGAATACGGAATCAATTACAACAGCGCTTCTGAAATCACTCTGAAACTTCATGCTCCTTTTAAAAGCTACGTTTATGTAATTGGCGATTTCAACAATTGGCAACCTCATCCGGATTATTTCATGAAGAAGGATCCGAATGGCAGTGATTGGTGGTTGAGCATTGATAGCCTAAATCCTGGTGATTTTTATGCCTTTCAATATTGGGTAGATGGTGATCTTAAAATTGCCGACCCTTATTCCGAATTAATTCTCGATCCCTGGAACGACTCCTATATCGGTGCTACCACCTGGCCCAATTTACCTGATTATCCTACCGGGAAAACCACGGGTATCACCAGCTTAATCCAGATGGATCGCCCCGCTTACAATTGGCAAAACCCCAATTTCACACCTCCGGGTAAGGATGAATTAATCATCTACGAACTGCATTTACGTGACTTCATCGCTACGCACAATTACCAAACCCTGATTGACACACTCGACTATTTAGATCGCTTGGGTGTAAATGCCATTGAATTGATGCCGGTGAATGAATTTGAAGGCAATGAAAGCTGGGGATACAATCCAAGCTTCCATATGGCCTTAGATAAGTATTATGGTACCCCAGAGAAGTTTAAAGAATTTGTAGACGTTTGCCATAGCCGTGGAATCGCTGTAATTATTGATGTGGTGCTTAACCATGCTTTTGGTCAGAGCCCATTTGTACAATTGTACTTTGATCCGACTGCGGGTCAATATGGCAAACCCACTCCACAAAACCCCTGGCTTAATGTAGATCCTAAACATGATTTTAATGTGGGCTACGACTTCAACCACGAGTCTCAAGCTACTAAGGATTTCGCGGAGCGCGTTATGAAATATTGGGTAAGCGAATACAAGGTAGATGGTTACCGTATGGACCTCTCCAAAGGCTTTACTCAAAACAACACCTTGGGTAATGTAGGTGCTTGGGGTCAGTACGATCAAAGTCGGGTGGATATCCTTAACCGCCTCAAAAGCCAGATGGAATCTGCCAATCCTTCAGCCGTAATGATCCTGGAACATTTTGCTGATAATGCCGAAGAAAAGGCCCTTTCGGATCAAGGCTTCTTGCTTTGGGGAAATCACAATCACGATTATGGCGAAGCAGCCATGGGCTGGTTATCCGGATCCAATTTCTCTGGCGCTTTCCATTCGCAACGCGGTTGGACCTATAAGCACCTAGTAGCCTATCAAGAAAGTCATGATGAGGAGCGTATTATGTACAAATTGCTGAACTATGGTAATTCCTCTGGCGGATATGACACTCAAGTTTTGGCAACTGCCCTGGCACGTAAAGAATTAACTTCTTTATTCCTCTACACTATCCCTGGACCTAAAATGCTCTGGCAATTTGGCGAATTGGGTTATGATGTAGGTATCAATGATCCTTGTCGCGTATGTAATAAGCCCATTCGCTGGAACTATCAAAATGATGCCAATCGTGCACGTCTGTTCCAGGTGGTTTCCAATATCATCAACCTGCGGGTACAAAACCCGACTTTCAATAGTAATAACTATCGTTACGACCTTAATGGCGCTACCAAGCGAATCAATTTAGATCACAGCAATTTCAACGCTACTATCCTCGGTAACTTCGATGTGGTGGCTCAAAATGCGGATCCTAACTTCCAGAATACCGGTTGGTGGTACGAGTATTTTAGCGGAGATAGCATCAACGTGACGAATGTAAATGCTACTCTTAATTTGCAGCCAGGTGAATACCGTCTATACACCACTCAAAAAATTGAAGTACAAAACGATGTTTCTCTGGGCGAAAATCCACTCTTCACTGAGCAATTACTGGTTTATCCAAATCCAGCTGAAGATCATTTGATCATTGAACTCAACGGACGAGGAAAAGAGAATGCCCAATTAAATATTTACGACCTCAGCGGTAATCTATTATTGCAAAACAGCTTAGAAAAAACTGCTGTGGGAGAATACCTCGAATTAGATGTAAGTAATCTCCCCAAGGGAATGTACCTGGTTCAGGTAGAACGAGACGGTGAAAGCTTTCACCAAAAAATTATGCTGCGTTAAGAACAGCCTACTAATGAGCGAAAAGCCCCGAACCTAAAGGTATCGGGGCTTTTTTATTAAGGCTAAATCGCTCATGATCAGAGTCCTACCAAAGCAAGAATCCTTAGATTAAATATCAGGCTCAAACAATTGATTGCTAAGAACTTAGCAAAGCAACAGGTATTTTATGCTATTGCATCAGCCTGATTAATAGTCATTTTGTATTCGAAAAGCCTATATTTGTATCTGTATAGAGGGATTTTTTATGGTAATAGACAAGGAAGAAGCCTTGGAACTATTAACCGCAAGATTTGATCATGTGCAAGCAATACCAAAGCTTTCACGCCAAGAAAGAGAAGCCGAACTCATTGGAGGTAAAATGCCACGCTACTCTTTTTATCAGGTGAAAGACCGTAGCGGCGATCAAACTTACGAGATGGTAGTTAGGCTCAGAGAATTCAGGAGTGGTGATCACCATTTTGAATTCAGCGTTTCACATAATGAACCATTGTATCACCGTTTGGATATCGAAATGCCAGACCAGGACCTCGTTTTCCAGGTACAAATGTTGCTGGATTCAATGAACCGCATCCTATTGCGTCCCGCAGTATAAAACTGCAGAAATACCTGGTCTGCCTTGTGCAGGCCTTGAATGTCGAGTTCGTTTAGTGGGTAATAGATAGTCGGACTTGAAAAAACATTCGAGGGGGTATTCTCTAAAAACGCGTCAGTTTACTGGCGCGTTTTCTTTTTAATTATAACCCGCCAACATCATCATTTTCTGATAGATGCTATTGTTCTGATAAATCCCACTGAACACCTGTGTTCCTGGACCATAAGCCAATACCGGAACCATGGTGGAAGAGTGTCCACCACTACCGAAGCTAAAGCGCAAGGAGTCGTAATCATTTTGCTTGCCGCGGAAAGGCACTTCCACCTCTTCACTTACCATTGCGAAACCACCACATTCGTGATCAGCGGTTACAATAACGATCGTATTACCATCCTTCTCAGCATAGTCGAGAGCTACGCCAATCGCTTTGTCAAAATCCAGCATTTCATTAACCAGGTATTCGCCATTATTGGCATGTCCACCCCAATCAATCTGGGAACCTTCTACCATCATAAAAAAGGGCTCATCTGCCGCAGTAGCATCAAAATAATCTAAGGCCATGGCAGTAGCATTAGGTAAGAATTCATCCCGACCCTGATAAACAGGAATCATCCCATCTTTAGCTAACAAATAGGCATAACGCTTATCCTTTTGCCATTCTTTAGCCTCTAGGGCAGTAGTATCTACTTCAATACCTGCTTTGGCAAAGTCTGGATACAAATTGCGCTCATCCAGGCGATTAAAGAAAAACCGTTTCCCCCCTCCTGCAGCAAAATCAACCTGGGCGCTTAAAAACTGCTCGGCTATTTCAAATTCCTGCTTACGTAAAGGAACATGGGCATAAAATGAAGCGGGAGTAGCATGGGTAATGGAAGAGGTAGCAATTACACCTGTTTTCCAATTTTCTTTATCCAGATACTCTAAAATCGTTTCTAAAGCGGTAGTATCTGCCGCCATGCCGATGGAGCCATTATAGGTTTTAACACCACAACTAAAGGCGGTGGCCCCCGCTGCCGAATCGGTAATCTTGTGGCTGCTGCTCGAGGTTCGACTTAATCCTACAATGGGAAAGCGCAGGTATTGTGGCTCTTTATTGCCATAAAACAGAGCTGTTGATAATTGCGCGTGGCCCATACCATCACCAATCATCAGGATAATATTAGGACGCTTAGCTTTAGGCATCTTTGCCGATTTTACATGAGACTGATTGGCATCACCCACAAAAAATAAGGTCAGTAAGCTGAGGATAAGAGCATTGAAATTCATCAATAGAGCTTTTTACGTTTAAGTAAGTAGGATTGTAAAACTTTAGAATATCCGTCCTTCACATCCACCTCATGCAGGTCGATGCGGTATTGCAAGCATTTCCGTCTTAGGAGATCGCGGAATGCATTCATTTGTTCTTGATAAGCCCCTTGAATATCGGCTGGATTAAGGCGCAATTCCTGCCCCGTTTCTAAGTCGACAAATTTGTGAGGGCCCGATTGAAAATCAAAGTCTGTTTCCGTCTCACGATCCAAGGTGTGAAATAGAACTACTTCGTGTTTGCCATGCTTCAAATGTTGCAGGGCATCTAAAAATGCTTGAGGATCATCCTGCACCTCCAAAAGATCACTGAAAATGATAATCAGGGAACGGCGCTCCGTACGCTCCGCCATTAAATGCAATTGATCACTAAGGCTTACCTGCTCTTCCCCTTTTAAAGATTTCTCCTTTAATATTTGAGAAAGCTTAGTTGCCAAAGCCTTATGATGCTGATAGGTTGAACCTACCTGACTGTGAAAATCTTCTCTGCCAAATAAACTCAAAGCAACGGCATCGCGCTGCCGCTTTAGCAAATTCATCAAGGCTAAAGTGGCGGTGGCACTGAATAAAAATTTAGCGGGATTTTCTACCTGACGCATACGCTCCCGGGGATAGAACATACTGCCCGAAGTATCGAGGAGAATACGACAACGCAAATTGGTTTCTTCCTCATAACGCTTAGTATACAAACGATCGGTACGCGCAAAGAGCTTCCAGTCGATATTACGAATGGATTCACCAGGATTGTAAATGCGATGTTCCGAGAATTCTACCGAGAAGCCATGAAAGGGACTTTTATGCAATCCGGTAATAAAACCTTCTACCACTTGCCTGGCCAAAAGCTCAAGCTGTTCAAAATCGCGGTAGTGAAAAGGTTCTAATGATTGAATTTCAGCCACTTTACAGGATAAAAGGGTAGATAACAATGATACTAAAAAGCCTCCGATTGCCCATAAAAAAACCCCGCTAATAAGCGAGGTTCTTCTTCTGGTAGAATATCTTACATCTGAGCGTCCAACTTGGCTGCCAAAGCAGTTTTAGGAGCTACTCCTACTTGCTTGTCTACTACTTCTCCGCCTTTAAATACCAATAAGGTTGGGATGTTACGGATACCGTATTTCATGCTGATCTCGCCGTGCTGGTCTACATTCACTTTGCCAATTACAGCTTTACCGTCGTATTCTTGAGACAGTTCTTCAACAATTGGGCCTACCATACGACAGGGACCACACCATTCTGCCCAAAAATCAACCAATACGGGTTTGTCTGAGTTCAGTACCAATTCTTCGAAATTGGCTTCGGTAAATTCTAATGCCATTATTTAATCCTTTATTGAGGGTTACAAAATTAGTTTTTCATTCATAATACGAAGCAATCCCATTATCCTTAATCGGCCTTTAATTGCATTCGCGCAAAGGGTAAGGCTTTCAGAGCATCTAAACTCTGCTTATGCAATGCGATGCCAGCCTTGCTACGACGCGGCATACGCAGATTTATCTTCGGATTCTCTGCATCAAAAATCAAAAGATTCAGCGACTTCTCCCCTTGATATTCATTTATAATTGCATTGATGGCCTCTATATTTTCGGGGTTCACCGATTGCACCGCCAGCTGTAGTTCGACTCCGCGAGCATGGCGCTCCAATACATCCTGAATCAAACTCACCTGGCTAATTTTCGCTTCGATCCTTTCGGTAGCACCCTCCCAGCGCGGCGTATAGCGAGAAATTTTACCACGAATTAAAACCAGCAAATTGGTTTCGATATAAGACTTGAATTTCAGATAGTCGTCTCCAAAAAGGGCAAATTCATGCTTACCGCTGTAATCCTCGATGGTAAATCGACCAAAGGGTTTGCCACTGCGTGCGGTAAGGTGTAAGGCATCCGAAATAATTCCGGCCACACAGAAATCATTCATCCGCTCCATCATTTGGAATTCCGATAAACGATTGGTCACCACATGATCCATCTCGTACTTAAAATCATCCAGGGGATGCGAGCTTAAGTAAAGGCCATTCACCTCTTTCTCCTTACCTAATAAGAACATCCGTGGCCAGGGTTGTACTACTGGTACTTCGGGTTCGGGCATGTCTACTTCCTGGCTTTCGCCGAAAAGCGACACCTGCGCAGATTCTTCCTGAGCCTTATGAATTTGGGCATAACGGAGGGCACGTTCCAAAAAGGTCTTACCATCCTGTCCTTCGCTAAAGAAGGTCGCCCGATGCACCTTGGGGAAATTGTCAAAAGCCCCACCCAAAGCCAGGCTCTCCAAAGTTTTCTTATTTACCGCTCTTAAGTCAATACGCTTCAATAAATCGAAGAAGCTATTAAAGGAACCATTATCAAGACGTTCATTCACGATCGCCATTACCGCGCCTTCGCCAACGCCCTTCATTCCACCTAAACCAAAGCGAATAGCGCCTTCGTCGTTTACGGTAAACTTAAATTGGGATTCATTGACATCCGGACCTAAAACCGGAATTTCCATGCGCTTACACTCCTCCATAAAAAAGGTCACCTTCTTTATGTCGTTCATGTTATGGGTAAGCACCGAGGCCATATACTCGGCCGGATAATTCGCTTTAAGGTAGCCCGTATGGAAGGCTACTACCGAATAACAAGTAGAATGCGATTTGTTAAAGGCATAGGCTGCAAAAGCTTCCCAATCCTTCCAAATCTTATTCAGTTTTTCTTCGTCGTGCCCGCGTTCTTTCCCCTGATCAATAAACTGGGGCTTCATCTTGTCTAGAACGTCACGCTTCTTCTTACCCATAGCCTTCCGCAGAACGTCGGCCTCACCCTTGGTAAAGCCCGCCAGACTTTGGGAAAGAAGCATTACTTGCTCCTGATAAACGGTAATCCCGTAGGTTTCTGCCAGGTACTCCTCCATTTCCGGGAGGTCGTAAGTGATTTCTTCGGTACCGTGTTTCCGGGCAATAAAGTTGGGAATGTATTCCAGTGGCCCGGGACGGTAAAGGGCGTTCATCGCAATGAGATCCGCAAACTTATCCGGCTTTAAAGCCTTCAGGTGCTTCTGCATCCCCGGACTCTCAAACTGGAATGTACCATTGGTTTCGCCACGCTGATAGAGCTCAAAGGTTTTAGGATCATCCAGCGGAATTTCATCCGTGTCAATCTCCACCCCATGGCGATCTTTCACAATCGCAATGGCATCTTTAATGATGCTCAGGGTTTTCAAGCCCAGGAAGTCCATCTTCAGCATCCCGGCACTTTCTACCACCGAGTTATCAAACTGGGTTACATAGAGGTCGGAATCTTTGGCTACCGAAACCGGAATAAACTTGGTAATATCATCAGGGGTAATAATCACCCCACAGGCATGAATTCCGGTATTTCGTACTGAGCCCTCTAAAATTCGTGCCTGGTTTACCACCTGAGCTTCCAGACTATTCTGGTTGGAGAGTTCCTTCAATTGTTTCCCCAAGGGTAAAAGATCACCATTGAGGTTTTCGCTCATCTCCTTATCGCTCCAAGCGAAGAGTTTATTCAATTTAACATCGGGGACCAATTTGGCCACGCGATCGGTTTCGGAGAGGGGTAATTGCAATACCCGACCGGCATCACGAATCGCCGATTTACCGGCCATAGTACCGTAGGTAATAATCTGAGCCACCTGATTTTGGCCGTATTTATTTACCACCCAATCGATAATCTTACCCCGACCTTCATCATCAAAGTCGATATCAATATCCGGTAGCGATACCCGATCCGGATTTAAGAATCTCTCAAAAAGTAAATCGTACTTAATGGGATCCACATTGGTAATTCCGATGCAATAAGCTACTGCCGATCCTGCAGCCGATCCCCGACCAGGACCTACGCTCACCCCCATTTCACGGGCCTGCGAAGTAAAATCCTGCACAATGAGGAAGTAACCCGGATAACCCGTATTGGCAATGGTTTCCAACTCAAAATCGAGACGCTGCTTAATATCCTCTGTTATCTCACCATAACGGATCTTGGCTCCCTCGTAGGTAAGGTGACGCAAGTAATTATTTTCTCCACGTTTCCCTCCATCCTTTTCATCTTCAGGATCGCGAAATTCATCGGGGATATCAAAGGCCGGCAAGAGTACATCTCGTGCCAGGTCATAAGCTTCAATTTTATCTACTATTTCCTGAGTGGTGGCAATGGCCTCCGGACGATCCGCGAAGAGTTGTTTCATCTCCGCATCGGTCTTGAAATAGTATTGATCATTAGGGAAGCCATAGCGATAACCACGTCCCCTTCCGATCGGTGTACTTTGGTATTCACCCTCCTTTACGCAGAGCAAAATATCATGGGCATTGGCATCACCTTCACCCAAATAGTACACATCATTCGATGCAAAATATTTTACGCCATGCTTTTGGGCAAAGCGGATCAAAGTTTGGTTTACCACTCGCTCTTCTTCCAGGCCATGGTCTACCAACTCTACATAAAAGTCCTCACCAAAATGCTCGAGGTACCAAAGGAAGGCTTCCTCGGCTTGCTTTTCACCCACGTTCAAAATCAATCGTGGAATTTCGCCATTGAGGCTACCGGTGCTTACAATGAGGTTTTCCTTGTACTGTAAAAGCAAATCGCGATCAATACGAGGTACATAGTAGTAACCATCAGTAAAGCCATGCGATGAAAGCTTGGCCAAATTATGGTAACCGGCTTTATTCTTGGCTAAGGCTACAATTTGAAAACCATTGTCCTTTACCGACTTATCCTTATGATCGCGGCAGAGGTAAAACTCCACTCCTACGATGGGCTTTAAGCCTGCAGCTCTGGCGGCCGAAACGAATTTAAAAGCGCCATATAAATTGGCAATATCGGTCATGGCCACCGCAGGCATCCCCTCCTCTTTGGCCTTATTAATTAAGGCATTCACATCGCAGGTAGCCTGCAAAATGGAATATTGGGTATGGACGTGCAGGTGGGTAAATTTCAGATCGGCATCGAGAACGATGTCCTGGCTTTCGCCTGATCTGCCACCAGCGGCTTGCCGAGCTTCCAGTTCTCGGGCCAGTTCTTTAAAGCTTTGAACCTTGAGGCCAATCGGCTTTATCATGGCGGGATTAGCCGCTGCAAAAGCATCACGCTCCGCTTCAGTCCACTCTAAATGTTTATCGGTAAAAATCCCGAGGCGCACTGCTTCGAAGAAACAGCGAGTGGTAGCCTCTACGTCGGCCGCAGCATTGTGTGCCTCAGCAAATTTGTGTCCGAAGAGCTTTTCATGCAGCTCCTCCAAACGAGGCATTTTATAGCCGCCACCACGACCACCAGCCAACTGGCAATATTCGCGGGTTTCCTCACCCGTATCCAGTACGGGCAGGCCTTCTAAGATATTCTCTTGCTCCAGGCGCAGGTATTCGCAGCCCAGAATATTATTATCGAATTGCAGGTTATGCCCTACCAGGAATTTGGCCTTTTTAACCGCCTCACTAAAGTGCTGCATGGCTTCTTCCAGGGGCACCCCATATTCTTTGGCTACTGCCGTGGTGATACCGTGAACCTTGGCGGCATTAAAGGGAATATCAAAGCCATCCGGCTGAATTACAAAATCCTGGGCCTCTACCAGATTCCCTTGCTCATCATGCAATTGCCAAGCAATCTGAACCGCACGGGGCCAGTTCTCAAAATCACTTAAGGGCGCATCATCGCGGATGGGTAAACCGGTTGTTTCGGTATCAAAAATTAAAAACACTGGGCCTGAGAATTTTAAATGTCCTGCAATCGAAGCTTAAAAATACTAAGCTTTTCGAGGCAGCACTATGCTTGTTTATAAGATTGGATAACTCCACAGCTCAAGCATCAAAGCCTTATCAATCAAAGCCCTACTTAGAATAACATTAGTGATTTTATTTATCCATGTGTAATGGGCCACTTCCTTCATTGAGTTATCGAAAGACTGCCTTAACAAAAATAAAATCCATGCGATCACTCATAAAGCTATTGCTCAGAATCACTTTCTATTTCAAGAAAATTATCCTTTCCTACATTTAAGCAAAATCAACTTGACATGTTAAAAGGAACTACTAAGCAGGGACTTTATCTACTGCTCGCATTTTTATCGACCGGAATTCTAAGTGCCTCACACAATGATGATGGCTGGATTCATTTTAAACACATCAGCGGTACACAAAACGACTATGTTATTACCCTGTATCAGGTACTCCTGATGCCGGGAGACTCCAATGCAATCCATATAAACGATATCCACATTTCGGATGGTAACCTGTACGACACCACCGTAACGCTTCCATTAGTTAATCCTCCTGCTGCTCTTACGCATTTTAAGGGACCACAAGCCTGGTGGGCCGCCGGCTACAACTGTCTTTCCATAAATGGCAGCGCTCAACATTACCAAAACGATTACTACGTTTATCGCGACACCATAAGACTCCCGCATAGTGCTCGATTTACCTTAACTAAACTCTTAAACCCAATTTCCTACAAAGCAAATATTGTTAACAACTCAGGGTATCAAAAAATCACTGCAATTATTGACAATCGCTTCGGGCCAGTGAGCCTGCCCTTAATGAGTCGTGATATGCTGGATCGCTACTTACCCGAAGATCAATGGCTCTGGAAAGGCCATATAGACACTTCCTACCTTAGTCCCGGTGATAGCTTTTCGCAAGCGTTCTATCATGGCTATTTTGAAGATGGTGGCTCTTACAACCCTCTTCCCTACAAACCAGGCTTTACTGCGCAACAACCTTTGGGTCCTAACCGTAGCATGATCCAGAATAGAAACAGCTTCCCCTTTCGGTTTAAAATTATAGATGATCAGGACTACATGGTTATTGTACGCATGAGCGTGAAACGCTTTTCCACTCAAAGTCAAAGCTGGATTGAAGTGGGCTCGAGCGAACATGATTTTACTTTTATTGGTAGTGATAGCACAAATAATGTATCCAATCAGGCGCAATTCTCAGATCTAAATAGCGCCGGTCTTAGCCCCAACTGTGGAGACTCACTTATCTATTTAAAAACCAATGCGACCATTTATCCTCCCAGCCTCGATAATCAGGGGACTCAATTTTGGCTGCAAGGCGCCAATGGCCAGGTTCATCCGATAATTGAAGCCCGCCAAATGGGCCCCGATAGCATTCAGCTGCGTACTTTACAAGCTTTGAATATCAATCAAAATTACAGTCTTCAAATTCGTCCGGATATAAACTCCGGGCAAGAAATTCAATCCGTTTGTGGCAAAGCATTCCCACTTGACACTTTGAATTTTACCATTCAAGATTGCGCTCCTTTAAGCATAAGCTCACCCGAAGCTCAATTTACTATCTATCCAAATCCTAGCAATGGAATTCTACACATTGAAGGGGCCCCAAAGAATAGTAGCTATGAAGTATGGTCGCTCAAGGGCAGTTTCTTGACCAGAGGAATAGTGGAAAACAAAATGGAACTGAACCTTAAACCCGGTTTATACCTAATCCTCATTAAAGACGCATCAGGCGAAAGCCTCGCCAAAAAGAAGCTTATGATTAGGAATTAAGAAGCCTTACCCACTATTTATACCACGCTTATAATCAGTTATATTACAGCCTCAATCTATTTAGGAAAATAACTTTGTGTATTTTGTACACTTAACTAAATTTGAGGCAAGTAATTGTCTATGAGCACAAAACCCAAACAAGGACGCAGCCGCGTTCTGATATCCGATATAAAGCCTCTGGTTGATTGCGGGCGCTACCCCATTAAACGTGTTGTTGACGAAAACCTAAAGGTTCAAGCTACTTTAGTCGCCGACGGTCACGATGTTGTAGCCGGTGCTGTAGCCTGGCGTAAAAAAAATGCCGGCAAATGGCAGCGCATAGCCTTAAAGCCCATTGACAATGATCAGTATTGTGCCGAGCTTTCCTTTTCCGAAATCGGTGCCTATGAATATAAAATTGAAGCCTGGATTGACTATGCTTTAACCTGGCTCCATGGTTTAGAGAAAAAATTTAAGGATGGTCAGGATGTAAGTGTGCATTTAGCCGATGGTATTCCTCATTTGGAATTTCTGAAAAGTAAAAAACTCAAAGAAGCGGCAAACCTAATTGAGCTTATAAGTGAGGATTCTAATGCCGCGGCCGAAAAAGCGCTGGAGCCTTGGCTGGAAGAAGTCTTCCATAAACATCCGGAAAAGCAATTGCTCAGTGAATCGGATTTACTGCCGGCTTATTGCGATCGAAAGAAAGCCAATTTCTCAGCCTGGTACGAGTTTTTTCCTCGCAGTGCCGCGGCCAAAGGACATGGCACTTTACAGGATGTAATTAAGCAATTACCGCGTGTTGCCGACCTGGGTTTTGATGTGCTTTATTTGCCACCTATCCACCCCATTGGGGAAGTGAATCGCAAAGGCAAGAACAATAGCACCACTGCCGAAGAAGGGGATGTAGGCTCGCCCTGGGGCATTGGCTCCAAAGAGGGGGGACATATAAGTATACATCCCGAATTAGGGACTTTAGACGATTATAAAGAGCTGATCCAAAAGGCCGCCGCCCTGGATATAGAAATTGCCTTCGATTTAGCTTATCAAGCAGCTCCAGATCATCCCTGGGTAAAAGAACACCCGGAATGGTTTAAATGGCGCTCCGACGGCACCGTGCAATATGCCGAAAATCCACCCAAGAAATACCAAGATATTTTACCCATCTATTTCGAAAGTGAGGACTGGGAAAATCTATGGGATGAGCTCCTCTCCGTAATCCTCTTTTGGGTCGACTGCGGGATTAAAATTTTCAGGGTCGACAATCCCCATACCAAGTCGATTCGCTTTTGGGAATGGGCCATTACCGAAACCCAGAAGCTTCATCCTGAAGTAATTTTTCTGGCCGAGGCCTTTACCAAACCGGCCTTGATGCACGCCTTAGCTAAAGCCGGATTCAGTCAGAGCTACAGCTATTTTACCTGGCGAAATTTCCGTCATGAGTTGATGGACTATATGGAGGAATTAAGTCAGGGGCCAGGTGCGGATTATTTCCGACCCAATTTTTGGCCCAATACCCCCGACATACTCCCTTATGGATTACAAAGCGGCAATGAATCCCTTTTCATGACCCGCCTCTTCCTCGCCGGAACCCTAAGTTCTAATTACGGAGTTTACGGACCGGTATATGAGCATTTAGTGCATGAATCGGTACCCGGAAAAGAAGAGTATTTCAATTCTGAAAAATATGAAGTGCAGCATCATGATTGGGAGGCCGAAAACAAAATCACCTGGCTGATGCGCATATTGAACAAAGCCCGTAAAGAGCAAAAAGCCCTGCAGCAAAGCCGAAATTTCCACAGTCTGGAAATAGAGAATCAAAGCCTCTTTGCTTATCTCAAATGGGAAGGAGAGGAAAAAACGGTTTGCGTGGTAAATCTGGATCCCTATAATATGCAGGAAGGTTGGCTTAAACTGCCCCATGATTTCATGCCCCTTACCGAAGGGGGCTACCGCATGCAAGATTTTATTTCGGGAGCCGAATATCGCTGGCGCGAAGAATGGAATTATGTGCGCCTCGACCCTGCTCGCCCCTTCCACCTCTTTAAAGTAGTCGACTAAAATGAATCTGCCGAAGTTGCAAAGTGCCCAAAGTTGGGATCAACTGCGAAAGGATGAATCCTTTTGGGAAGCGCTTCGTCAGGATATCTTAGCTAAGCACCTCTATCAGTGTCGCTGGTTTGGCGGCAAGGCCTCGGTGGTACAGCAAGTATTCATTAGCCAAAACCTGCTATTAAAAAGTGGTTTCCAGCATTATTACCTACTCTTAATAGAAGTCTTCTTCCGCGAAAGCTATGCCCATAATTATTTCCTACCCCTGGCGATCGCCGAAAGCAAGGATAAGTTACCTGCTCAAGCGGTTCTAGCTGAAGTTCAGTTGGCAGAAGGTTCCTTTTACTTGATTGATGCAGTGCATGATTCGGGGTTCCACGCCGCGCTATTTCGAAAAATCGTAAACCACGAAATGCTCCTGGAGGGAAACAATCGCGTTTTCTTTCGTGCCCATGAGGAATTGGAAATGGAGCCAGAAGGTTTTCAATCCCAGCTTTTAAATGCCGAGCAAAGCAATAGTACCCTGATTATTCAGGATCGCTATTACCTCAAAATCTTCCGTCGCTTGTTTCGGGATAAAAACCCCGATTTTGAGATGAACGAGTTTTTGGCCCAACAAAAGCTATTTGAAAACTATCCCAAATTGGCTGGTTTAATTTGGTGGGAACCGGGCCCGGGAGTAAATATTTCATTGGGCTTAATGCAGGAGAAAGTTCCCAATGAGGGCGATGCCTGGCCTTGGATGTTAAAGGAAGTAGAACAGTATTTTAAAAATGGGGATTTAGCAAAACTCAGTGCCATTGATAAATGGCCGCTGGTAAGCCCCCTAAAAATCACCAAGCTCCCCGAAGCCTTACATCAAAATCCGGGGATCGACTTCTTCAAACGCATCCGCACCCTAGCCCAAAGGACGGCCGAAATGCATCTGGCCCTGGCTTCTGTAAAAAGAGATCGTCACTTTGCCCCTATCAATTACAATGGTGACTTTACGGTTTGGCTTAAAAATCGTTTGATCTACCAATTTGATGCCCGCTATAACCTCCTCAATAAAAAACTGGAAAGCCTACCTGAAAATGCCCGCCTTTTAGCAGAGAAGGTTTTGGAGCAAAAGGATCTGATTATCAATTTCATCTTAGGCTTTGATGAGGAACAATTGCGAAGCTTGCGCATCCGCATTCATGGCGACTATCATTTAGGGCAGATCCTGATTCAGGGACAAGATTTTTTCATCCTCGATTATGAAGGAGAACCGGAAAGCACCATTCGCGATCGCAAAGTGAAACAATCACCCCTAAAGGATGTAGCCGGGCTTTTACGTTCTTTCCATTATGCCATTCATGCGGTGCAGAAAAATCAAAATCTGCGTAGTTCAGAACATCAGGCTGCTGGCCAAAGTTTGTACCAATCCATTAGCGGGGTTTTCCTGCACAGCTATTTTAAGATCGCTTTTCAGCAGCAGCTGGATATTGGCTATCGCAAAGAAATTACTTACTTACTCCATTACTTCCTGCTCGAAAAAGCCATTTACGAACTGGGCTACGAGTTAAACGGGCGTCCGGATTGGGCGATTATTCCCCTGGAAGGAATTCTGGATATTACCGACGAAATAAAACGACATGCCTACTAAAACACAAGCGCACAGCCTTTTTAGTGATCAGGATATTCACCTCTTCCGCGAGGGTCGCCATTATCGGCTCTATCAACATTTTGGCTCCCATCCCCTCAAGCTCAACGGTGAGGCAGGGGTTTATTTTGCGGTCTATGCTCCGGCTGCCGAAAAGGTAGAAGTGATTGGCAATTTTAATCATTGGCAGGGAGAAGATTACCCCCTAATGGTGCGCTGGGACTCTTCCGGTATTTGGGAAGGATTTATTCCCGGAGTAAAGGTGGGCGATTTGTATAAATACAAGATCAGTCATGCTGATTTGGTGGATCCCCTGGAGAAGGCCGATCCATATGCACGCCAAGCGGAACACCCACCCCGCACTGCTTCCATCATTAGCGATAATAAGGAGTATAAATGGAGCGACAGCAAATGGATGAAGGCTCGCTATGAGCATACTAATCTGGAAGCCCCCATGAGCGTCTACGAAGTGCATTTAGCCAGTTGGAAACGCAAGGAAAATGGAGATGTGCTGGGCTATCGGGAATTGGCAGAAGAACTAGTGCCCTATGTTAAAAATGCAGGCTTTAGTCATGTGGAATTTATGCCCATCATGGAGTATCCCTACGAACCTTCCTGGGGCTATCAAATCACCGGCTATTTTGCGGCTAGCAGTCGATTTGGCCCGGCGGATGATTTAAAATTTTTAATAGAGGCATTCCATAAGGAAGGCATTGGGGTAATCCTCGATTGGGTACCCTCCCATTTCCCCGATGACTTACATGGACTCGGTAAATTTGATGGTTCTTGTGTGTATGAGCATCCTGATCCGCGCAAGGGTTATCACCCAGATTGGAAGAGCCTGATCTTTAATTATGGTCGACCGGAAGTACGCTCATTCTTAATTTCCAATGCCCTTTTCTGGTTGGATCAATACCATGCGGATGGCTTGCGGGTAGATGCCGTGGCTTCGATGCTGTACTTAGACTATTCGCGCCAGGATGGGCAATGGGAGCCCAATCAATTAGGTGGGAATGAGAATTTGGATGCCATTGCCTTTATCAAAGATTTTAATGAAGCGGTCTATAAGAATTACCCGGATGTGCAGACCATAGCGGAAGAATCTACTTCCTTTAATCGTGTAAGCTATCCTACCTATGATGGCGGTTTAGGCTTTGGCCTGAAGTGGATGATGGGTTGGATGAATGATAATTTGGAATATTTCAAAAAGGATCCTATTTATCGTCGCTTTCATCAAAATGAGATCACCTTTAGCCTGGCCTATGCTTTTACCGAGCATTTTATGTTGCCGCTTTCGCATGATGAAGTGGTTTATGGCAAGAAGTCGCTCTTAAGCAAAATGCCTGGCGATGCCTGGAAACAATTCGCCAATCTGCGCCTTTTACTTTCGTGGATGTATTTACATCCCGGAGCGAAATTGCTCTTTATGGGTGGGGAATTTGGTCAACGTAAAGAATGGCAATTCGAAGAAGGCCTGCAGTGGCAAGAGTTTGAAATGGAATCTCATCAGGGCGTTTTCCAAAGCTTAAAGGCCTTGAACGCTTTGTACCGCACCGAGAAGCCCTTACATCAAAACAACTATGCCTACGAAAGCTTTGAATGGTTGGAGCATAATGATGCTGACAATTCCGTACTCAGCTTCATCCGCAAAAGCGATAAGGAAGAATTGATCTGTGTGCTTAACTGCACTCCACAACCGCATGATGAATATCGCATCGGCGCCCCAGCTGCTGGGCAGTACGAATTAGTATACAATAGTGATCAAAGCGAATATTGGGGCAGTAATTATCCCTTAAAGCAATCTTTGAAAAGTGATAAAATTGCCTGGCAGGGACGCGAGCAATCCTTAAACTTGATCCTCCCACCCTTAGCAGCAGTAGTCTATAAAAGAAAGGCTAAAGCCTAAAGGCGTACTACCGAATTATCGCCGGAGATACCATTGGGAATATAGGAATCGGCCGCCTCATCATTCTCCCAAAGCTCGCCATCAAAGCGATAACGAAATTGATATTCGAAACCGGTTTCCAAATCCAAAGTACGGGTATAGGCACCCTTTACCTTGCGCATCGGAATAGGCTCCCAATTGCTAAAGGAACCTAAAAGTTCCACCTTTTTAGCGTCTTCCGGTAAACGGTTTTCAGCGAGATCAAAACTTACTTTACAGAGGGGTTTCGACTTTAAAAACTTCTTTCGTAAGGCCATTTTCAAATAGTTTCAATCAAAGATAGTGTATTATTCACACTAAGTTTTAATACTTGATTAAGTTTTGATTATCAATTAATTGTAAGCATGACACTTAATAATTTTTAAAAGAAAAATGCAAAAAATTCTAAGTGTACTTAATACACGAAGTTGAATTTTACTACTTTCGTTCCCTTCATGCAATCTGATATGCAAACCCTCATTAACGAACAATTTCCCAATCACCTGCTCAAAGCAGATGTGAATGGCTCCTCTGTGGTTTTCCATAGCCACAATGGAGTGATGTTATGGGTTGAGGCCATCACCAACCATGTGATGCGCTTCCGTTACAGTGCCAAGGGTTATTTTTCGCCAGACTTCTCCTATGCCATGGCTAAAGACCACCGCAGTGGTTTTGCTTACTTTAAGGTAGAAGAGCTGGACAGCTATTATGAATTGCGTACCCCCAAACTTAGTTGCAAAGTTCAAAAAATTGACCTCAAAGTAAGTCTGTACAATGAAGAGGGTAAGCTGCTTAATGAAGATGAAAAAGGCTTTCACTGGGAAGAAGATTCGCAGCGCGGTGATAATATCGTAAAGATGAGTAAGCGCTCCATTAATGGAGAGCACTACTTCGGCTTGGGCGATAAACCCAGCAACCTCAACTTGCGTGATCATCGTTTCCAGAATTGGGGAACCGATGAATATGGTTTTGCCAAAGATGCAGATCCCCTTTACCGAAATATCCCCTTCTACTATGGTTTACATAAGGAAGGTTGCTACGGTGTGTTCTTCGATAACAGCTATCGTACCTTTTTCGACTTTGCCTCCGAGCGTAAAAATGTAACCAGTTTTTGGGCTGAGGGTGGCGAAATCAATTATTACTTTATTGCAGGTTCGAGCCTGATGAATATTGCGCAACGCTATGCGCGCCTTACCGGTAAACCGGAGATGCCTCCCAAATGGAGCTTGGGTTACCATCAATGCAAATGGTCTTACTCTTCGGAAGAAGAAGTAATGGAAATTGCCCATAAACTTCGAAAGCTTAAAATTCCGGCTGATGCCATTTATCTGGACATCGACTATATGGATGGCTTCCGTTGTTTTACCTGGAATAAAGAAAACTTCCCAGACCCTAAAGGCATGGTGCAAAGGCTCAAAGATATGGGCTTTAAGACCGTTGCGATTATTGATCCGGGTATTAAAATCGACATGGACTATTCGGTTTGTAAGGAAGGGTTCGAAAAGAACTATTTCTGCAAGCATGCCGATGGCCCCTTATACAAAGGCAAGGTATGGCCGGGAGAATGTTATTTTCCAGACTTTACCAATCCTGAGGTTCGCGATTGGTGGAGCGGACTTTTCAAAGAGTTAATTGAAGATATCGGTTTAGCAGGGGTATGGAATGACATGAATGAGCCGGCTATTATGGACGTGCCCACCAAGACCTTCCCCCTCGATATTCGCCATAATTACGATGGTCATCACTGCAGTCATCGCAAGGCGCATAATGTTTACGGCATGCAAATGAGCCGGGCGACTTATAAGGGAGTGAAGAAATTCGCCTTCCCGAATCGTCCCTTCATCATTACTCGTAGTACCTATGCTGGTGGTCAACGTTACAGCTCGGTTTGGACCGGCGATAATATTGCCACCTGGGAACACCTTTGGGTAGCGAATGTGCAATGTCAGCGCTTAAGTATTAGTGGTTTCTCTTTTGTAGGAACGGATATTGGCGGCTTTACAGAGCATCCTACCATGGAACTTTATGTGCGCTGGATGCAATTGGCGGTATTCCATCCTTTAATGCGTACCCATTCTTCGGGTGATCATGGTGATCAGGAGCCCTGGAGTTTTGGCGAAGAAGGAACGGAATTAGTGCGCAAAGCAATTGAGTTGCGCTACCAATTACTCCCCTACCATTACACTAATTTCTATCAATACACTCGCGACGGCAAACCAATGATCCGCCCACTGTCTTTCTACGACCATCAGGATCCACAAACCTGGTACCGTCAGGATGAATTCGTATTTGGAGATCATATTTTAGTTTGCCCGGTTTTGGAACCCGATCGCCAAGGACGTCGCATGTATCTCCCCAAAGGCAAATGGTACGATTTCCACAGCAAGGAATATTTGGAAGGTGGACGTGAGATTTACCTTGAAACCAGCCTGGAAGAAATTCCCATGATGGTAAAGGCCGGGGCCATCATCCCGATGATACCGGTAGAACAGTATGTAAGTAATTCCTATAAGGAATTGGAATTGCACATTTACCGTGGCGAGGAGAGTGTAGTGAGTATGCTATATGATGATGCCGGAGATGGTTACAACCACAATCAAGGCTATTATCTCAATCGCAACTTCACGGTACTTCCATCCGAATCGAAATATCGAATTACGCAACATCAGGAAGGACGTATGCCTAGCTCTGTTAAGGAGGTAACCTTGGTATACCACGGCTTTAAGAGCCGGCCTTCTATAGTAGAACTCGATTCAGATCCTTTTGAGGTAGAGATTCAAGAAAATAATGGCAGCTTCAGCTTTAAAGTTGCAGAAGATTTTAAACAGATTACCCTGCGCTGGGGTTAATTAGCGCGCTTTTTTGAGAGGTGAGGGCCGGTTCCGTAAGGGGCCGGCTTTTTTTTTATTTCTCAAACAAAGCAGCCAAAGCTTGATAGCCACTTTTAGAAACTGGCAACTCTTCGTCTCCAATATCTACAGTGCTGCGATTGTAACGCTTTATAATACGGGTATTTACCACCCGAGCTCGGTGGATTTTCAGAAAATCTTTATCTGCCACTTGCTCGTAAAACCAACTGAGGGAATAGCGGATTAAATAACTGCGTTCGGTACTGAATAATTTGATGTAATTACCGTCTGCTTCAGCATAGCGGATGGAAGCAATCGGCAATTTAACAGTGGTCCAGCCATCCTTGAAAACGAGATCTCCCAGACCATCATCTTCATCTTTAAGGGCTAATCCTACAGCCATGCTAACTTCGATATCCTTAAAGGGTTTTACCAGATAAGCCTTAGGGTGAAGTTTTCGGGCCTCTTCCAATACTCCCTTATCGGTTTGTGCAGTCAGAAAAAGATAATCGCCCCAGGCATTTGCTTCAATTTCAGCGGCGAGTTCTAAACCACTGCGCTCACTTTCCAAATTGATATCAACCAAAATCAAATCATAGGTCTGCTCCTGCAACATGGTGCGTGCCACCTTAGCTTTATAAGCAATGTCAGCCTCAATGCCTAAGTCCTTCGAAATAATCAAATGAAGGTGCTCAGCAATCAACGCCTCATCCTCAACTATCAGTACCTTACTCATATTCTACGTCCCTGTTTATTAAATGTATTCAATCTTCCCAATACGCCAAATTAAAGTAAAAACGATCTTTTGTATCAAGGGTTGATTCGCCTTCGAGTTGTCGCGTAAAGAGCATTATTAATCGGTTACCCATGCCCATTTTACTTTGGTTATCATAACCTTGACCATTATCCTCGTAACTAAACTCAACTCTATTGCGTCCTTCTATAAACTCTTTATGCACCTCAATTTTAATGCGAGGTTTATCCTGAATAACAAATGCGTACTTAAGAGAGTTCGCAACCAATTCCGAAAGAATCATCCCCAAGGCAATTCCCTGCGAAACCCCTAATATAACATCCTCCGCCTGCACCTCAATTTCAAGGGGATTACTAAAAGTCCCTCCCAATGTTTTAAGTTCCTCCATTAGTTCCGAAAAGTATTCACGAGCACGCAATTGAGTAATATGCTGCTGGGCATAAAGCTTTTCATGCACCACGGCCATGGCACTTACCCGGTTCAAAATCTCGTTTACCATTTGACGGGATTCCTCGGTCATCTGATCTTGCTGCTGGAACTGCTGCACCCGAATTAAGGAGGTAATCAATTGCAAATTGTTTTTTACCCGATGGTGCACTTCTTCAATTAAGCCATCCTTCTCCGAAAGGGTATTTAACAGTTCCTGATTTGCTCCAAACAAAGCTTTCTGGGATTCCTCCAGATGGGATTTATTGCGACGCAATCGGGTAAAGAAATAGTACAATCCGAAGAGTCCAAGCACCAGAATAATTAATAGAATTAAGGAAAAGCGCCGCACTTGATCTTTTGTACGCGATTCTTCCAAAATTTGCCTTCTTTCACTTTCAAGGCTCTTTAAACGGGAAGTAGCCATCTCTGTTTGAAAGCGCCGCGATTGGGTGGCTAACTCATCCGAAAAGCGCTTTTTAAGCTCATCCCGATAAACAATGGCTGCGGAATCGCGATAGAGGTAGGCTTCTTCAAACCGACCTAATTTGTAGAGAATAAATGCCTTTCGATTAAAGGCCAGATTGTAAAACCCGGGTAAATGATAAGGGGCCGCCAAACGAAGGGAAGAATCTACAAAGACCAAGGCCTTCTCATACTGTTCAACAGCCACATAATAAGCGCTTATCAAACGAATTGAATTGCACATATAGTGAATGCGCTCCTGCTCTTTAAAGACCTGATAGGCTTTTTCAAAATACGTAACTGCTCGTACTTCGCGCTTTTTACGATAGGCGTCGCCCAACTCCAAATACGAAGTTCCCATCTCATCCAAAAGTGAGTCGGGCTCTGAATAAGACAATGATTTTATTGATAACAGGATGGCACTGTCTAAATCTTGTTTTGACTCATTAAGCACCGCCGCAAAACGATGGTAGGCAATAGCCTTAACCAAATTACTTAGCTCTTCAAAGTCTGGATGCTCAATCAAATATTTCAATTCCATCTCAGCCTGTGGATACTGCCGGGCACTGCGGTAAAATTCCGCCAGGTTCACCATTACATGACCTTCTTCTTCCCAATAGCCTTCCTTTTGATAATACACCAATGCCCGCCGGAAAAAAACCAAAGCCTGGCTATAACGGTTTAATATTGTATAGAGACGGGCTTTTACCCTTAGATGCTCAAAATAACTCAGCGAATCACTTACTCTTTTAAGCAAGGGTTGCGCAACATCGGCCAAAGAATCAGCTTCAAAGTACAAACCCAGATTAGTGGCACCGTCTATGGCATTGGTGTATGCACTCAGGTCATCCGACTTATCTAGGGATTCGATCAATTGCCTTTGATTGCGCTCGGCGGGGCTCAGCTTGGCCCGACCCGGCTTTATGGCCAGGAGCGAGAAGTTGAATAAGACTAAAAGGAAAAAGGTGAATACCTGCTTCAAACTTTTTGGGGGCCTATTGATTGGTTCTTAATGCCTCGCGAAAATACTGCCCTTTTTTCTGACGGCATACATTTCCCTTAAAGCTACTAAATTGAGGCTTCCTATTACGAGGGAGAGTATCTACCTTGCAAAAAATCAGAACCCCGCATGATCGAAAATCAAAAAATTCACCTGGTATTAGCTTCTGGCGGAGCACGTGGGATTGCCCACATTGGCGTAATCGAAAGATTAGAAGCAGCCGGTAATGAAATTGTAGAAGTTGCAGGCTGCTCTATGGGAGCGGTAGTGGGTGGCCTTTATGCCGCCGGCAAACTAAAGGAGTATACTGATTGGTTACTCGAGCTGCAGAGAACCGATGTTTTCCGGCAAATGGACTTTACCCTGGCCCGACATGGTTTTGTGAAAGGGGAGAAGATTTTTAGTACCATCATGAATTTAATAGGCCCACAAAAAATCGAGAACCTCAAAATTCCCTTTACGGCAGTAGCCACCGACCTAAAAACCGGTGAGGAGGTGGTTTTCAAAAAAGGCGATCTCTACCAAGCTATGCGTGCCTCTGTTTCGATCCCCGGTATTTTCACCCCGGTTTCTTATGAAGAAAAACAAGGCCATCTTCTGGTAGATGGTGGAGTCGTAAACCCACTTCCCCTAAATCAGGTGAAAGCCAAAGAGGGTCATGTCGTGGTTGCAGTAGACATCAATGCTACGGGCCCTAAGCCCGCGATAATGAAAAAGGATGAAGAAGATCAAGATCGAGGCTGGCTCAATATCAATCTGAACTTTTTCAAATCGAATTCCGGCAATCAGGATCCTGGATTAATGGATATCATATCGGCCAGTTATGAGCATATGCAAAACCAGCTCATCTTACGGGATTTAGCCACCTATAAACCCGAATACCTCATCCGTATTCCACGCAGCACTTGTGGGGTTTTCGACTTCCATATGGCCGAAGACCTTATTGAAGTAGGTCGTAAAGCCTATGATGAGCAAATTGTAAATGACCCCAAAGCACAAGGCTTTGCATCTTAATTAAGAAATCAAATTTAAGGTACCAAAAGCTTTTGCTCGAGAGACAAACCTGCCTGACTGAGATGAAGTAAATACAATCCTGAATTTAATTTCAAATCCGGGACTTCATATGTGCGCGCATTTCTCAATGTACTTTCATAAATCAAAGCGCCTTGCAGATTGAAAATTTGCAATTGGGCTTCCTGATCATTCGGAAGTTCCAGATGCAAGCTTTGCCCCTGCCCTAAGGGATTAGGGTAAATGCTAGTCTGCAGTTCAAGCTGCAGCGTCCCTAAAGTAGTTTTAGCCGATGCACCCGCTTTTACCTCAATGGCTACCAGCAAACTGTTATCGATGCTTGCCGCTGTATTTAAGGCCAATTCCCCATCCAAGACCTCAACCGGGAAACTGGTGCTGTAAGCCGTAGCCCCATCACCGCTAAGGCTGTAAATATCAATATCATCCAGTACCAACTGCCCTTCCGCACTAATATCAAAAACCCTGCGACCAGGTCCCATCAGCCAACCTTGTAATTCGGCAAAATGAAGCGTAAGCTCATAAATCCCTGGCTCGGGCACCGGAATATAATAAGCCATGTTTCGACCTATTCTGCAGGTACTGTATAAAGTTGAGTCTTGGGTATTAGCTACAGCCTTGTTATAGCTATGGGTGTAACCCCCGATGTTGTATTGATCGGCTAGATAGCTAATGCCTGTAATTGGACTTATATGAGCCGGCCCACCACAGTTTATATTGATGCTAAAAGCCTGATTAATGGGTTGGCCACTGCATCCACAATTCCCATCGGTTATATCATTCTGGGTAGTTGAATCCCCATCATCGCAAGCCAGGCCTGCCACCGGACAGCTGCTATTCATCAAAACATTTTGCTGCAACATATCTCCAGCGCTATAGTAGTACACTTCGGCTGAGGCCTGATTCAAATTCTGAGTCGGAGCCTGGAAATACATCCGCTGTAAAAGCGAATCTCCGGCCGCAATAAGCTGCCCACTGAGATCTGCAAATTGTAAATAAGAAAGAGCATTACCACTGGCTAAAACTGAATCGATTGTGCGAGCGACAGTATCCTTATTTACCACATAAAAATCAAGGGAATCGAGGGCTCCTGCTGCAATAGTAAAGCTCAAGGCCGAATCACTAAGATACCAGGTCCGATTTGCTACCGGATTGGTACTCGACTTTCGAATTTCAATCGCCACTAAGAGGCTATTGTCTACACTGGCGGCGGTATTAATATCCAGCTGTCCATCATTTACATTCACCTTAAAGCTTTCGGTATAGGCGCTTGCTCCTCCACCGGCAGCGGTGAAAATATCCAGATCATCTAAAATTAAATTCCCTTCCACACTAATGTCAAAAACTCGTCGGCCTGCACCCATCAACCAACCTTGCAACTCCGCAAAGTGCAGGCTAATTTCATATTCACCGCTTTCGGGAACTGGTATATGATAACTCATATTACGACCAATGCGAGCGGTACTGAAGAGCGCCGAATCCTGAGTGTTAGCCACTCCATTGCTATAAGAATGGGTATAACCACCAATATTGTATTGATCGGCCAAATAAACCTTGCCGGTGATAGGGCTGATCAGTGCTGAACCCCCACAATTTATATTTAAGCTAAAGCTGGATGGGCCCGGATTAACAGGGGTACCGGCACAATTACAATTCCCGTCTTCTACATCATTCTGGGTATTGGCATCGCCATCATCACAAGCGGTTCCGGCTGCCAAACACTGGGCCTGTACCGATAGGTCTTGCTCCAAACTATCCCCATTACTGTAGTACCAAATTTTAGCAGATCCACTTAAAGCCTGGTTAGGTGCCTGAAAATGCAATTGACCCAAAATAGAATCTCCGGCATTTACAAGCTGTCCAATCGCTATCTGACTTTGCACATAAGCCGCAACATTGCCTGTAATCCGTAAGGAATCAATTTGGCGACTTTGCCCATCGGCATTTAGCCAATAGAAACTAGCCGAATCCTGGCTACCTACCTGGGTGCTAATGCTAATTTGATCTTGCGACAGATAGGGATCTTGATAATTTGGGTAATAAGAGCTCAAATCAATGGCCACCAAAACACTATTATCCACACTTGCCGCAGTTTGAATATTCAAAACTCCATCCGTCACCACAACTGTAGCGGTAGCCGAATAAGCTTTGGCTCCCCCTCCTGCTAAATTGTAGATATCAAGATCATCAAATACCAATTGACCTTCCAGGGAAATGTCGAAAACCCGACGACCACTGCCCATCAGCCACTTTTGCAATTCAGCGAAATGCAAGCGCAGCTCATACGTTCCTGCTTGAGGTACAGGAATATTGTAACTCATATTGCGACCAATGCGAGCGGTGCTGTACAATGCCGAATCTTGGGTATTGGCCACGCCATCGCTATAGCTATGCGTATAGCCCCCAATATTATATTGATCGGCCAGATAGCTTTTACCGGTAACCGGACTTACTAAAGCACCGCCGCCACAATTAATGTTCAAACTGAAGGCTGGCGGAGTAATCACTTCTCCGGCGCAATTGCAGTTTCCATCCGTAGTATCGTTGAGGGTAGCAGGATTCCCATCATCACAGCTTAAGCCCGCCGCCGGACAAGCCGCTTCTCCAGATAAATTGAGGATTATAGGCAAGGCCTCGCCACCATAATACACTTGCATCTGTGCACTGCGCACTACCGGTGTTGTACTTAGGGGATGAAAATACACTTTAAAGTTCTGGCTGTAGGCCGATGGGATAGCGGACCCTGAATTAAGATTATGACTAAAATCACTGGCTTGCGCTCCCCGTATACGTATAGAATCAATGCTCAATAATTGACTACTGGTATTGCTAATACTCAAAGTTGTACTGTCAATACTTCCTGTGGCCAAAGTTTGAAAATGAAAGGAACTGGCGCTGAGTTCCAGTCCCGCTGCACTTGGCATCAATTCAATGGCCGAGAGCTTCGCATTATCGGCGAGGCCCACTAAACTTAAATCCAGGCTGCCATCATTAATCTCTACGCTATAGCTTAAAATATGAGCAACATAACCACCCACGGTATCATAGATATCCAAAGCCGCTTCAATCAATTGTCCCTCAGCATTAATATCGAATACCCTGGCCCCGGTCACAAAATTGGGAGCATAGATTTCTGCTAAGTGTAGATTCAGTTGATAGCGACCATTGGCCTCTACCGGAATGCTATAAGCGAGATTAGAGGCCCAACGTTCCGTTTGATAAAGCTGCTCATCCTGAGTTCCGCTAATGCTATTTTGGGTAGAATAGCCACTGCCATTCAAGAAGTAATTATCTCCTTCGAATAGATTTCCATTTTGGGCTTGATATTGCGGACCACCGCAATTAATACGAATGGCATCTACTGTTTCTACTTCTACCGAAACCGGAATGGAAAATTCTGAATTGCTGGCGGTGCTGTACACCTTCAAAGTATCAAAGCTAGTCTGATTAGCAGCTGTACTTAAATTGATAGCCAGACTATCCCCTGCCGCCAAATGGATGGGGAAAGTGTAATTGCTTTGCCAATTGAAATCAGTCGTAGCTAAACTCAAGGAATCAATAATTAGGGCTTGGGTTCCATTTTTGCTTTTTAGATAAAAAGTGCTTTGCGCATTTTGCCCAACCGCTAAGCTGCCGAAATCTATTGCTAGCGGGCCACTGAGCACGCTACGCGTATCGGACTGCAAGCTGGGACTTTGAACCGTTCCGAAGCTAAATACCTCATGACTTTCTAATTGACCCCCTCCTTGATTGGGAGAACCACTGGCCAGATAAATCGCTTGTTGATTTACAATGGCCTGGGTACCGTGGCGCCCCACATTCAAAGTATCGAGATAACGCCAACTGGCATCACTTAGATTTAAGGCCTGGGTCAAATTACTGGCCTTAGAATTTGAGTTCTCCCCACCAATCAAAATCAGCTCATTGCCAATTAAAGCCACAGAAGCTCCTGCTTGGGGATTGGGTAAATTATTGGGCAAGGTTGACCATGTCGAAGAGGCAAAATCATACACATCTACCTCGGGAATAGTGGCGCCAAAGACCCCGCTAAATCCGGTTTTTCTGCCGCCAGCGGCATAGAGTTTTCCATTGGCCACTAAGGCATGGAAGTGATCTCTTTCCCGAGGGGCATCGGCTAAAGTGGTCCAGGTATTGGTATGAGGATCATAGGCATCAAACCAGGGCACCCAGCCACTGATATGACCCTGCTGTATTCCTCCGAGCACATAAATTTTATCTTGATAAACCACTACCCCGGCGCTACCTCTCCTACGGTTGGCAGGTATTTCAGCACCTTGATGCCAGGTATCGGCCAAAGGATCATAAATGTAAATATGGCTTAGGGGCTGTTCATTAGGGAAGGAACCCGTCATCCCGGCTACGGCGTAAATTAAACCATCTAATTCTACCGCTTGATAGTGATGCAAATTGAAAGGCGGGGCGGCCCCTTCCTTCCATAAACCGGTGTTGGGATCGTATAAATTGGCATTGGAGCCATGCTCACGACCGCCAATTAAAACAAAATATTTTCCAGCCTGAACATAAGAGGCTTCATGTCGACCCTGGGGACAAGATCCGGTGCTGCCATTCCATTGGCAATTGCTGCCATCATGCACGAGGCTCCAATCGCCACTGAGGGTATTCGCTTGAAAACTAGCTTTAATGAAATCATAGGTAGCATTAAAAGATGGCATTCCACTTGATTTTCCTGCCGCTACTCCAATTGCTAAGGCTCCTTGATTTTGAAACAGGCTCTGCAAAAAGCTTGGGAAGGCTATGGCTGATCCAACGTCCTGCTTGCCATTGCCTAAATTGATTTTCGCCTGAATACTTTGACTTAGAGGATTCAATTCCAAGAAGAGGGAAATCTCCGCGGCAGAAGTCAGGCCGCTGAGAGCATAATCCAAGCGAGTAGTCCCGCCATTCTCCTCTATCCATATGCTGAGCATAGGATTGCCATTATTGGCCCGGATTCCATAGAGGATGAAATTATCCTGATCCCCTTTTCCAATGTAAAAAGCATGGAACTGATCTCCCTGTGGATTGCCCTGGAAGATGGGTCCTACCAAGGCAGTTTCTATCTCAAAAGGCAATTGTGCCTGAGCCAGATCCATTCCAAATTGAAAACCGTTTTTCAAACTATTGGAAGGTCCAACAGGACTACCTTCCGGAACATCATTAAAAGAGAGTAAGCCAACCGCTCCACCAGCAATAATCTCAGTGGCGCTATTATCCTCATGAAAATAAAGATCAAGGTAATCATCTTGCTGATTGCTCATAAAACCAGTAAAGCCCAGGCCGTAAAGTCCAAAACCTGGATCACCATTTAAAAGCGGATAATCAAAAGCCAGGCTGAGTCCAGAGCCATTAGTAGCATCCAGAGCAAAGTAATCGAGGCTATCGGCCAGGCCATCATCGTCATCATCGGGATCATTCAAATCGCTAACCTTAAATCCACCAATTAGGCTCTGATCATTATCCGCCGGGAAACTGGAACCGCTACATGGATTGGTACCATTATCCATTTCATCGGCATTGTTGTAGCCATCATTATCCTCATCGAGGCTAGTGCTGTACACTCCGGTACAAGAACTAAAATCCTGAGGCTCAAAAATGGTAATCGCATTAGAGCCATAGGTGGCAGCCCAAATGGTTCCGGGGAAAATCTCATCATCCGCCTGAGCGGTAACATCCAGCGGTACCGCCCCAAAACCGGTGGCCAAAACGCTCACATCGGAATTGCTATTTAGGGTTCCCTGGACATTGAGCTTAACGCGATAAATATTTCCATTGAAACTGGCCGCCAGGAGGTTATTCTCCATTTCACCATTAAAGTTGGTGGCCGGATATCTCGCTAATCCATTAGTAGAAGCAGTAATAGTATAAAGTGAAGCATCATCCACTCCGGCATTTTGGAAATCGCCTTCAATAGGATGGGCCAAACTGGGATCAACCGGAGGCCAATCTACGGGTAAAGTACTATCCACATTGGCTGTAATCTGGGTACGCCAAACACCATTCTGACCACCGGATCCATCCGCATGATCGTGGGTGAATAAGCCCGCTCCCAGCGGATTAGCTCGAACAGGATTAGGGTGACCGCCATAGTATCCGGCTCCGCTAATAAAATGCAGTCCGTCTTTATTATTTACCATAGCATCATTGGGTCCGGGACCGGTGGAGCCTGGTTCTCCTACCACCCATTTATTGGTAGCAGTTCCCACACCTTCATTATCGGGATGACCACCCCAGCCCTGGTTGGCGCCATTGTCCCAGGTGTACATGCGGCCATCCTCCATCAATACAATATCATAGGCATTACGGAAACCCGAAGCATAAACTTGCACCGGTCCGTTCACTACCCACTTGGCCTGATTGAGTCCATCATTACCACCAAAGGGATCATTAATATCAATACCATCATAACCCGCTTGATTGGGATCATCAATACCATTGGCATTGGCCCGAGTGGGGTCATCCAGGGTTGGTAAGTCGTAAACATATTGGGCTCCCTGTGCATCCGTTAATACGGGCATCGCATCCAGCACATTAAGATCTACGGATAAAATCGCGGCAGAGAGGGCGTATTCATTTAAAAAGGCAAAGTTGTTGGAAGGCGAGCCGGCATTGGTATTTCCACCTGCTGCGATATAGAGAATATTATTTTGCTTGTCTAATTGCAGACCATTGGTCGCATGATTCTCTTCCGAACGTGCCAAACCTCGCACCAGATCAATGCGCTGCCAGGTAGTTCCATCCCAAATAAGTTTAGAGATCATACCCGAGTTGGAGTCCAGATTTTTATCCGAACCACCGCCACCACCGCCAATACGGTAATCGCTGCTGCTAACATAAATGATAGGCTGACCAGCTGTTCCATCTACCAATAAACCGGTGATCTGCCTTTGCACTGTAGCATGCAAGGTGCCATCATCATTGTGATTCTGAATTTGCTTGATGGCCAGAATCGTTTCGGTTGCCGTTACTTGATAAGCACCATTCGATTGGCGTTGCACGGTATAAGCGTAGATTTCACCGCTTTGCACTGATACGTAGAGACGACCATCCGGACCAAAATCCAAAGATGTAGGATTGGTGATGGAAACTCCGCTTAAGCCACCGGAACTAAAGTTCACCTGGGCGGGCAGAGTTAAGGTCATTAAAATTAGGCTGAGAATGGGGAGTATTCTTTGGAGTTTCATAGGCCTGGTAAAATGTGCTGAAAAGTCAGACCATTTTAGGCGGCCACCAATTAATTTCGATCAATGGATTTAATAAGTAGTTGATTGGCAATAGTTAGCAAGCACACAAAATCAACAGCTATTTGAAATCTAACTATTTGAAAGCGACCAAAAAAGCTGCAAATTTGCAGCCACTGGGACTTAAAGGAAATTCTTTGCCTTTACCGTAATTTAAAATTGCCAGCACCCACACAATCAATTAAATAAAGTCCTATCTTTGCCGCCCTTTTAAAAATTAATTAATCGGGTCGCGAACCCTTTAACAATTAATCATGGCAACAAAAATTCGTTTGCAACGTCATGGCCGCAAAGGCCGCCCTATCTTCACAATTGTAGCAGCTGACTCTCGTGTAAAGCGTGATGGTAAATACATCGAGCGCTTAGGTCAGTACAATCCCAACACTAATCCTGCGACTATCGAAATCGATTTCGATCGCGCTTTAGATTGGGTTATGAAAGGGGCTCAGCCTACCGATACGGCTCGCGCCATCTTACGCTACAAGGGTGTAATGATGAAAAAACACCTTTTAGAAGGTGTTAAGAAAGGTGCATTTGACGAAGCTGAAGCTGAAAAGCGTTTTGATGCTTGGATGGAAGAAAAAGCCACCAAGATCAATTCAAAGAAAGACGGCCTAACTAAAGCTCAAGAAGAAGCTAAAGCTAAAGCTCTGGAAGCTGAGCGCGTGGTGAATGAATCCCGCAAAGCTGCCGAAGCCCAAGCTGCTGCTGAAGCTGAAGCCGAAGCTAGCGCTGAAGAGGCCGCTACTGAAGAAGCCCCTGCAGAGGAAGAAGCTTCTGAAGAAAAAGAAGGCTAAAAAAACTAAGCTGATGCGTATCGACGATTGTTTTCAACTCGGTCACATCAGCCGTTTACATGGCTTTAAAGGCGAAGTCGTGGCCGTATTTGACACCGACCGACCCGAAGCCTATGAAAATTTGGAATCAGTTTTTCTCGAAGATCGAGGGGAACTGATTCCTTTTTTTATTGATGAAAGTAGCCGCAATTCCAAAGGACATTTCATCTTAAAACTCGAGGATGTTGATGATGAACCAGCGGCCCGTCAATTATTGGGTAAGGAGCTCTGGCTTCCGCTAAGCATCCTTCCTCCCTTAGAGGGAAAAAACTTCTACTTCCACGAGGTTATCGGCTTTCGCTTGATGCATCAAGGTCAGGTAATCGGGATCTGCGAAGATGTACTCGATACCAGTGCCCAACCTCTTTTCAAGGTGATTGATGCCAATGACAAAGAAATCCTGATTCCGGCCATCGACCCATTTATTCTGCGTATTTCTCGCGAAGAGCAGCTCATAGAAATGGAGCTCCCTGAAGGCTTATTGGAGCTTTATCAGGATAATGCCTAAACCCCTAGCCCCTTTTCAATTTCAGAAATTCAGTTTGGCGCATGATCAATCGGCGCATAAAGTAGGTACCGATTCTCTGGCTTTAGCAGGATGGGGAGAGGCCTCAAATCCCCAATGCATTTTAGATTTTGGCAGCGGCAGCGGTCTGCTTAGCTTGATAATGGCCCAAAGGTTTAGTGAGGCTAGCATTGTAGGTCTGGAGATCGATAAAGCCTCCTGGCAACAGAGCTGCGAGAATGCCAAAAACTGCCCTTGGTCGGAATGCATTCAATTCCATCATCGGGATTTATTGGACTGGGAAACGGAAAGTCGGTATGATCTGATCATCAGCAATCCACCCTATTTTTCAGAAAGCCTTTTGGCTCCGGAAAAACGTCGTGCCAAAGCTCGCAGTGCCAGTACCAAAACCTTTTTGCTCTGGATGCGAAAATTAAGAGAATTGCTTTCGGCCGATGGAAGCCTAGCCTTAGTTCTGCCAGTTCTTCAATGGGAAAGCTACCAAGATCAATTCAGGGAGATGGAACTATACCCTCATCGCATGGCTTTTGTCCATCACCATGAATCGGCTGAAGCCAATCGGGTACTCATCCAACTTAACAAGCAAGCTGGCTCCCTGAAAAAAGAGAAACTCATTTTATACGCATCGGCGCACAGCCACCTTCGACATCCCCAATACCAAAAGCTAGTGCAAGATTTCATGCTGCCCCAAAATGGCTAAATTGGCCCCAAAGCTTAATTATGATGGGAACTTTTAGCTCGTATGAGATTGTCTTAATTCTAATTCTCCTGATCACACCGCCGGTTTTAGCGGTGCGCGACTTGAGAGAAAGACAAGATATGGAGCCCAAACAAAAATTGTTCTGGGCCCTCTTTATTTCCCTTTTCCTCTTCTTTGGTTCCTTGATTTACGGATTGTACCGCTTTCGCGGAAGCCGCACTAATCAATAGCCGCGGTAAGGAACTTCTTTCTCGGTAAAAGAAATACCATATTCTGCCAACTCCTCCAACATAGGCGTGTAAATCTCCTTAGTGATTGGAATCTGCACGCCTGGAGTACTGATATTTCCATTTAGGATATGGCGAGTAGCAATCGCAAGTGGTAAACCAACGGTGCGAGCCATGGCGGTTTCACGACTGTTCTTACCTAGGGCCACCATCGAAGATTCGATCATTTTCTTCTCTCCATCTAGCAAATAGCCAAATTTGTGGAACATCACGATCATGTCCTTCTCATCTTTACCTAAGGTCCACTTGGTTTCTAAGATGCGTTGCAATACCTGAGCCGGGGTAGGACGATCCAAACCAATGGGAGTATCATCAAAAATTCCTAACCAGCTTAGCTTTTCCATCAGCTCACTATCCTGAGGAATATGGAGGTAGTGCATCAGTTTTAGCTCTACAGAATCTTGTGGATTGTAGGCTAGGAAGAGATTGGTGAAATCTCGGAAAGTCATTTCAGGACTTACTTCCAATTGATAGGAATCATCGGTCATCCCTAATTTCACAAAAACATCCCAGGCTCGGCAAAATCCCGGACGACGGAAAGTTCCGCGGTAAATAGTAGGTATGGATTTCAAACCGTATACATCACGATATTTCAAAGAATCGCGATTGGCATAGCCCTCAAATCTACCATAGCCATCGATCGAAATGATCTCAGTCCGGCGGAATAATTGATGGTAAGGAATGTATTTGTACTTCCCTTCCTGAATAAACTTCACCGCACCGCCACTACCGGCCAACACCACATTGCGTGGGTTCCAGGTGAATTTATAGTTCCAGGGATTATCATCGTTCTCTGGTGCTACCAATCCGCCAGTGAAGCTTTCAAAAAGCAGCATTTCACCTCCTTTAGCGCGAATCTCATTCAGTACCTTCATGGCGCTGAGGTGATCAATTCCCGGATCAACACCAATTTCATTAATCAGAATAACGCCAGCCTCTTTGGCTCTTTCATCCAGGGCTTTCATTTCATCACTGATATAGGAGGCTGTAAGCATGTGTTTCCCCAGGGCAATACAATCGCTAGCCACGGGAATATGCATATGAGCCGGTAACATACTTACTACGATATCCGCTTTGGAAATAGCGTTTACCCGACTAATCTCATCCTTAACATCAAAGCTCACGGCTTCCATGCGCGGATGATCGCCCGCCTTTTCCTTGGCAAGCTCATAGTCTTGATCGGCGATAATCAGACGCCAATCTTCTTGCTCGCTATGCTGTTTGATATACTCGACAAATGAATAGGTGGAGCGGCCTGCCCCAATTAAAAGGATGTGTCGCATGAGGTGAATTTGGGCGACAAATTTATAATTATCGCTCTGCGCCCTACCTTTGATTAAATTTTTCTTTCATGGCGCTCGAGCGATTTATTTTTATCCTGTTTCTTCTGCTGTCGCAAGTGGCCCATGCTCAGACCATTCTGATGTTTGAAGACCAAACTAAGACTGGTTTTAAATTGGTGATGAATAATTACCTGCAAAATGAAACCGCTTTGCCGAAACTCAATTTGCAGAAATTCCCCGATGCCGAAAATGAAGTTTATCTGATACTGGAGAACGGAATTCACATCAAGCGAAAGCTTCCTAAACTCCCCAAAGGCAATCATAAATACGTTATCTATAAAGACTTTAAAGGCAAGCACCAGCTGCGTTATCGTGGCATTTCAACCGAATTAAGTCAGTCGGCCCTGATGTTCGACTATAAAGAAAAGCTCATCTTCAATAAACCGGCTCTTGCAGCCATTAAACAAGCGGATACCTTATCGCATTTTCCGGATTGGAAAAAGAATCAATTAGCCCTAGCCCGCAAGGATTCGTTACAAAAAGACAGCTTAAGATTAGCGCTGGTAGAGCAAAAACAAGCCGAAGCCCTCCAAAGAAAAAAGGACAGCTTGAATAAGATCAGCTTAGCCACAGAGATTGCAAGTGCAGAGACGAAAGACAGTGCCAAAGTGGTGCTAGCGACAGTCCAAGAGGAAGCTGCCAAAGCAACTGAAATAAGCACAACAATCGATAGCAGTGCATTGCATACGACTGAAGTTGAAACCCCTAAGGTTGGGGGCTTTGCCACTTTCATTTTAAGCTTTGAAAGCAGTGACTTTGAATTCGACAAATTAAGCATGGCCAAGGAGTTCGCCTCTAATGAAAAGCTAAAAGCAGAGGAAGCTCAACAGGTATTAAAGGGCTTAAAGTATGATCAAAGTCGCCTCGATTTTCTGCATTTTCTGCTCACAAAGCAGGATGATCTAAAAGACTCACAAGCACTATTAATAGGCTGTTTAGACTTCGACTTAAGTAAGGAACAAGCCAAATCATTATTTAAAAAATGAAGCAACAATCCCTAATTCGGATCATTGGACTCTCTGGCGCTATAGCTGTTATACTGGGAGCTTTGGGCGCTCATGCTTTAAAAGAACATTTAAGCCCTGAACAAATTGCTAGTTTCCAAACTGGAGTTCGCTATCAAATGTGGCATACTATAGGCCTTTTCGCTTTGCTCCATATCGGGGATAAATTGAAGCTGAGCAAAGTGATAATTTGGCTTTGGATTGCAGGCATAATCTTATTTTCTGGCAGTATTTATTTATTGAATCTGGATGACTTAATGGGACTGCAATTATCCTTTCTCGGCCCCATTACGCCATTGGGTGGATTATGCTTCATTGCGGGCTGGATACTTTTGGTAGTCGGTACTTTAAGAAAATAGCCTTATTCAGTAAGTGTACTTTTTACGCTTATTAAAAAGTTCTTTTTTTGTGATAAAAATCAGAGTATGACCGCTGATTAGTCTTAATTTTGCCTCTAAATAATTGCTGATCAAAATTAAGCACTATGAGTTTCAAAGAAGTGAGACCAGCTCAGGATTCCTTGGAGCGCTACGGAATTAAAAATGCCGACGCCAAATGGAACCTCTCCCCTTCTGATCTTGAAAAAATCACCCTTGAAAAAGGATTAGGTGAGCTAGCCGACTCCGGAGCTTTAGCCATTGACACAGGCAAGTTTAAGGGTCGCTCTCCCCAAGATCGCTTTATCGTAAAAGACGAAATCACCCAAGACGCCGTATGGTGGGGTAATATCAACATTCCTTTCGAACCCAATCATTACAGCAGCCTTAAAGGCAAGGTAGGTGAATACCTCAGCGGTAAAGAGATTTATGTTCGGGATGTGTATGCCTGTGCGGATGATCGCTATCGTCTTAAAATTCGTGTTATCACCGAATTACCATGGTCGAATATTTTCGCCAATAATATGTTCTTACGCCCTAGCGAAGAAGAACTAAAAGACTTTGAACCCGACTGGGTAGTGTTAAACGCTCCAGGATTTGAAGCAGATCCAGCGACAGATCACACCCGTCAAGGAAACTTCGCCATTTTAAACTTCAGCGATCAAATGGCTGTAGTAGGTGGCACCGGATATACCGGAGAGATCAAAAAAGGAATCTTCTCGGCCCTCAACTTTATTTTACCTCATCAAAAAAATGTGCTCAGCATGCACTGTTCTGCGAATGTGGGACAGGATGGTGACACCGCGCTTTTCTTTGGGCTCTCCGGTACCGGTAAAACAACCTTAAGTGCAGATCCACAACGTAAACTTATCGGTGACGATGAGCATGGCTGGACTGCAGACGATGTTATCTTCAACTTCGAAGGTGGTTGCTACGCTAAGGTTATCGACCTGAGCGAAGAAAAAGAACCCGATATTTTCCGTGCCGTTAAACCTGGCGCTTTATTGGAAAACATCGTTTTCAAAAATGGTAGCAAAGAAGTAGATTACCACGATAGCTCTAAAACCGAAAACACTCGTGTGAGCTATCCTATCGAACACATCGACAATATCCAGGTTCCTTCTAATGGTGAGAATCCTAAAAACGTATTCTTCCTTACCTGTGATGCTTACGGTGTTTTACCTCCCATCTCCAAATTAACCCCGGGTCAGGCTGCCTTCCACTTTATCAGTGGCTACACTGCTAAGGTTGCCGGTACTGAAGAAGGTATTACGGAGCCTCAAGTAGCATTCTCTGCTTGCTTCGGTGCGCCTTTCATGCCTTTACACCCTACCCGTTACGCAGATATGCTGAGCGAAAAAATGCAAAGCTCTAATGTGAATGTATGGTTAGTGAACACCGGCTGGTCTGGTGGTGCTTACGGAGTTGGTAAGCGTATGAAATTGAAATACACTCGTGCCATGATTACCGCCGCTTTGGAAGGTCAATTGGACGATGTTGAATACCGCACTCACGAGGTATTTGGTTTGGCTATGCCTACCACTTGCCCCAATGTTCCTGAAGAAATTCTTTTCCCACGCAATACCTGGGAAAACAAAGATCAATACGATCAAACTGCCAATAATCTGGCGAAGAAGTTCTTAGCCAACTTTGAGAAATTCGCTGACTATGCCAGTGATGAGATCATGGCTGGAGCTCCTAAAGTTTCAGAAAAGGTAGGTTAATCTTCAGACCTAAATTCTTAAAATCCCGACTTCAATATTAGGAGTCGGGATTTTTTTTGACTAATTCACAAAGCTGCTTTATAAGCCTTCTGGAATTTTGTTTGGAATTAAAACGCTTGCGCTATTTTCGTGTACCGATAGGGATGAGTAGAACGGCACGTACAATTTATCACTCCGGATGGGTCCTGATGATTTCTGGATTGGTCCTGATTTTTTTACCGGATCAGGTAGCGCTCTTTTTCTGGAAAGATACCGTGCCCGATTTCTGGCTACGAACCCTGGGCTATTTCATGTTTATTGAAGGCCTCATCTCTTACAAAAGCAGCTATTACGAAGTAAGCGGACTTTATCGCTGGATCATCAACTACCGTATGCTCCAACCCGCCTTCTTCACCACTCTATTGATCGTTGATTTTGCCAATCCAGGTCTAATGCTCTATTCTACCATCGAACTCATCCTGGGTATTTACAGCTTCCTGGCTTTTAAGCAGGATAATCTTTAAGCTGCTTTAAAGTAAGTCATTCGCCAAATTGGCCAGTTCCGAACGCTCTCCTTTCTCCAACAGAACGTGCGCAAAGAGTTTATTTCCTTTGATCTTATCAATCAAATAACTCAAGCCATTCGACTGCTCATCCAAATAAGGAGTATCAATCTGATTTACATCTCCGGTAAAGACGAATTTGGAATTTTCACCAGCTCGGGTAATAATGGTTTTCACTTCGTGGGGAGTCAAATTTTGCGCTTCATCCACAATAAAGATCACATTAGACAGGCTACGACCGCGGATATAAGCTAAGGGGGTTACCAAGAGCTTTTCGGAGTTTACCATCTCATCAATTTGCTTATACTCCTTGTCTTGTTCTTTAAATTGGTTCTTGATGAACTTCAAATTATCCCACAGTGGCTGCATATAAGGGTTAATCTTAGCCTTCATATCACCGGGCAAGAAACCAATATCTTTATTACTCAAGGGCACGATGGGCCGCGCCAAATAGATCTGCTTAAAATCGCGTCTTTGCTCCAAGGCACCGGCCAGTGCCAATAAGGTTTTTCCAGTACCGGCCACACCGCTAAGGGTAACCAGTTTCACATCTGGATTAGCGATCGCATGCAAGGCAAAAGCTTGTTCTGCATTACGTGGCTTAATACCATAAAAGCTTTTCTTCTCTATTTGATCCAGACTTTCCTGCTGAGCATTGTAAAAGGATAGCGTGCTGCTCTTACTTGCTTTTAAAATGTAGAAATGGTTATTGATTTTCTTAAAATTGGGATAAGCCTTCTCAACCTCTTCTACTCCCAGGCTCTTGGATTTATAAAGCTTGTCTATCAAATCCTGATCAAAATCCTCCAGATTGGTTTTACCTGTATAGAGACTTTCAACATCCTTAATCTTACCGGTTTCATAGTCTTCGGCGGTAATATTTAAGGCCTTCGCTTTTAATCGTAGGTTAATGTCTTTCGTTACCAGGATAACCTTACGATCCGGCTCAGACAGGCTCAGATTCAATGCCGCATTTAAAATCTTATGATCATTCTTTGCCGCGCCGAATATTCGCTGGGCATCTTCACCCTGACCCCGAGTATCCATGATCACCTTAAAGCTGCCTTTGCTGCCGCCATTCAAGGAAATCCAGTCATTAATATTCTGCTCACCGGCCTTACGGTCGATTAGACGAATAAATTGACGCGCCTCATAATTCTTGGTATCACTACCCTTTTTAAACTCATCCAGTTCCTCCAAAACCGTAATAGGAATGGCCACATCATGCTCATCAAAATTCATGATGGAATTGTGGTCATAGAGAATTACCGAAGTATCCAAAACAAAGATTTTAGGATCTTTCTTCGCTCGGCTTTTTCGGGTGGTGGTTTTCGCTTTGGAGGCGGTAGTCTTAGTCGATTTTGAGGTCTTGCTGCTGGTAGCAGGCGCTTTCGCTTTAGCGGGCATAAATGAGATTTAGCAATTCGACATCTCTAATTTACTGAAGTGAAATAGCCATTCGACCACCCAGCCTTAGCTTCTATCCACAAAATTTACTTCTACCTGTTGAAAAAATTAAAATACCTCTCGGGCAATACTCGCTATATTGTCAGGCCGTCCCATACTGTAAAAGTGAATTGCCGGAACTCCCGCTGCTTTTAACTCTTTGGCCTGCTGAATTCCCCACTCTACCCCAACTTGTCGCGCTGCAGCATTGTCTTTACAATCTACTACTGCCTTCACCAATTCATCCGGTAAATCCACCTTAAAGAAGTGCGGCAAGAAACTTAAATGCTGTTTGGTAGACAAGGGCTTTATGCCGGGAATAATCGGAACCTCAATGCCGGCTTTGCGACAACGATCTACAAAATCGAAATATTTGCGATTATCAAAAAAGAGCTGGGTAACGATATAATCGGCTCCAGCATCTACTTTCTCTTTCAAATATTCAATGTCCTTATTTAAACTGGGCGCCTCAAAATGCTTTTCGGGATAACCGGCCACCCCAATTGCAAAATCAGTAGGAGCTGAATTCTGAAGCTCATCATCTAAATACCGCCCTTGATTCATGGCTTTAATTTGCCCTACCAAATCCTTAGCATAGGTATGTCCATCGGACTCTGGCGCAAAGAAGCGTTCATTCTTCATGCTGTCACCGCGCAAGGCCATAATATTCTTTACGCCTAAGAAATCGAGATCGATTAAGGCATTCTCGGTATCCTCCTTCGAGAAACCACCACAAAGCATATGCGGTACGGTATCTACCTTGTAACGGTATTGCAAGGCGGCGCAAATACCCACTGTTCCCGGGCGTTTCCGAACCGTCTTTTGTTCTAATAAACCATTGGATAAGCGCTTATAAATTACTTCTTCCCGATGGTAGGTCACATTAATAAATGGCGGCTTAAACTCCATTAAAGGATCGATCACCTTGTAGATATCTTCAATCTTCTGTCCTTTTAGAGGAGGTAAGATTTCGAAGGAAAACAAGCTCCCTTTAGCTTGTGCAATATGTTCGGTTACTTTCATAAGTTGTAATTCAAATTTGGACGGAGCCATTTTTCAGCCTCTTCCAGGCTTATCCCTCTTCTTTGGGCATAATCCGCCACCTGATCCTGATCAAGTTTCCCTAATCCAAAATAGCGGGCTTCAGGATGGGCGAAATAATAGCCTGACACGCTGGCCGCGGGATTCATGGCCAAACTCTCAGTTAAACTCATGCCTATTTCTTCGGCTTCCAAAATTTCGAAGAGGGTGTTTTTCTCTAAGTGATCCGGACAAGCAGGATAACCCGGCGCTGGGCGAATGCCTTGATACTTTTCGGCAATTAATTCATCATTATTCAAAGCTTCATCCTTAGCATAAGCCCAATGCTTTATTCGCACTTCCCGATGTAGATATTCGGCGGCAGCTTCAGCCAGGCGGTCGGCCAAAGCTTTCAATAAGATGGAAGAATAATCATCGTGATTCGCTTTGAATTCGGTCAGCTTGCTTTCAATGCCCAGGCCGGCACAAACCGCAAAGGCACCCACATAATCCCTTTGATCGGCCGCCACAAAATCGGCCAAAGCCATGTTAGGTGCTCCCTTTGCTTTTTGACTTTGCTGACGCAGGCTAAGCAACAAGGCCTTTTCCTGTCCATTCTCAAATAGCTGAATATCATCAGCACCTTTGCGCTGCGCTTCCCAAATCCCAAATACCCCTTTGGCTTCAATCCAGCTTTCGCGGATGATCTGATCCAACATAGCTTGAGCATCGGCAAAGAGCTTTTGCGCCTCAGCGCCTACCAACTCATCCTCCAGAATTCGCGGATATTTCCCATGCAATTGCCAGGTCTGAAAAAATGGAGTCCAATCAATATACTGGCGCAGTACTGCCAAATCAAAAGTCAAGGCTTCTTGTCGACCTAATTTCGCCGGCTTACATATGGTATCTGGGCCAAATTCCAGTTTGAGCTTATTAGCTCTGGCCTCTGCTATACTTAAAAGATTACGCTCCCTGGCACGATTGAGGTAGCCTTCGCGAACTTTAGCGTATTCGGCTTTCAATTGAGCACCCAGCACTTCTCTGCTGCCTTTTTGGGTAAGACTCTGAGCGATGGGCACACTGCGACTGGCATCATTTACATGTACTACAATATTGGAATACTCCGGTACAATCTTCACAGCGGTATGAGCACGAGAAGTGGTTGCGCCACCAATCATCAAGGGGATATCCAAAGACTGGCGTTCCATTTCTTTAGCCACCTCGATCATTTCATCCAAAGAAGGGGTAATCAATCCGCTTAAGCCGATTAAATCCACCTCTTCCGCTTTGGCCTTTTCGATAATCTCTTGCAGGGGAACCATCACCCCCAGGTCGATGATATCAAAGTTATTACAGGCTAAAACTACCCCCACGATATTCTTACCGATATCATGCACATCTCCCTTTACTGTGGCCATTAAGATTTTACCGCGCTTAGACTGATCAGCATTAGCTGCCTTTTCCGCTTCCAGATAAGGCTCGAGATAAGCCACGGCCTTTTTCATAACGCGTGCCGACTTCACCACCTGGGGGAGGAACATTTTCCCTGATCCGAAGAGGTCGCCAACCACATTCATCCCATCCATTAAAGGCCCTTCAATCAAGCCCAAAACTCGGTCGAAATTGGGACGTGCTTCTTCTACATCCGCCTCAATATAATCTACAATCCCCTTTACCAGGGCATGCTCAATTCTTTTGGCTACCGGGGCATCGCGCCAAGCCAAATCCTTTTCCTTGCTGCGTGCTTCGCCTTTTACGGTTTCCGCAAATTCCAGCAATCGTTCCGTGGCATCATCCCGGCGATCGAGCAGTACATCCTCCACCCTTTCCATTAGATCTTTGGGCACCTCTTCGTACACCTCCAACATACTGGGGTTTACAATGCCCATGTCCATTCCGTGCTGTATACCGTGGTACAGAAAGGCCGCATGCATAGCTTCGCGTACCAATTGATTTCCGCGAAAGCTAAAGGAAACATTACTTACCCCACCGCTAACCTTAGCACCGGGCAGATTTTCCTTGATCCATCGCGTAGCCTGGAAGAAATCCAAGGCGTTTTTTCGATGTTCCTCAATACCGGTTGCAACCGGAAAAATATTAGGGTCGAAGATGATATCCTCCGCAGGGAATTTCACCTGATCCACCAAAATGCGGTAGGAGCGCTCGCAAATTTCTATGCGACGTTCATAGGTATCGGCCTGACCTTTTTCATCAAAGGCCATTACAATTACCGCCGCACCATAACGCCGCACCAATTTAGCCTGGCGAATAAACTCCGCTTCCCCGCCTTTTAGGCTGATGGAGTTTACCACCGATTTACCCTGCACACATTTTAAGCCGGCTTCTATGATCTCCCATTTCGAAGAGTCAATCATAATAGGAATACGAGCTATATCGGGCTCTGCCGCAATTAAATGCAGGAACTTCACCATGGCGTCCTTGCCATCGAGCATGCCCTCATCCATATTCACATCCAGGATTTGGGCTCCACCTTCTACCTGATCGCGAGCTACTTCCAAAGCTTCGTCATAGCGATCTTCTTTAATGAGGCGCAAGAATTTTCGCGAACCGGTAACATTGGTTCGCTCCCCCACATTTACAAAATTGGAAGCTGGCGATATCGATAAAGGTTCTAATCCGGATAATCTCATAGCTGATGCTGAATTTTTCGGGGTTCGAACTTCTTTACCAATTCAGCAATCGCTTGAATATGCTCCGGAGTAGTACCACAGCAGCCCCCTACCACATTGAGGAGATTCTGTTCCAAATAAACTTGCAGCAATGCTTTCATTTCTTCAGGACCCTGATCGTATTCACCAAAGGCATTAGGCAAGCCTGCATTGGGATGCGCTGAAACCGGAAAAGGCGATTTACGATCCAAAATTTGCACATAAGGCCTTAATTGATCCGCGCCTAAAGCGCAATTTAGACCTATAGACATCAAGGGAACATGACTCAAGCTGGTTAAGAAGGCCTCAGTGGTTTGACCGGATAAAGTTCGTCCCGAAGCATCGGTAATCGTCCCCGAAACCATTATCGGATATTCCTTTCCCAAATCTTCAAAGAGTTCCTCCAAGGCAAAGAGAGCGGCTTTGGCATTGAGGGTATCAAATACTGTTTCTACCAATAAGATATCCACCCCACCGCGAATTAAAGCCTCCGCCTGTTCGCGGTAATCGCGGGCCAGGGTATCAAAATCAATGGCCCTAAAACCGGGGTTATTCACATCCGGACTTAGGCTGGTGGTTTTATTGGTGGGCCCCATGGAGCCAGCTACCAGTCGAGGTTTATGCGGTTCCTTGGCGGTAAACTCATCAGCGGCCTCCCGCGCCAATCGTGCGGCTGCTTCATTAATTTCCGGCACCAGATCTTCCATATGGTAATCGGCCATCGAAACGCGTGTACTATTGAATGTATTAGTTTCAATAATATCAGCACCGGCCGCTAAATAAGCACGGTGTATATCTTTGATGATGGTCGGCTGGCTAAGACTGAGCAGATCATTGTTCCCTTTTAAATCATAGGGATAGTCCTTAAAGCGCTCGCCTCGGTAATCTGCTTCCTGCAATTTATGCCTTTGAATCATGGTTCCCATGGCTCCATCCAGCACTAAAATGCGCTTTTCCAGAATCGTAAAAATATCGTCTTTGGTCATAGTTCTTTTACTATCACCTATCCCGAAAGCCCGAATGTTGTGGAATTGTTTGTTTAGAAACGCCTCTCATCTTTCCTCTGCAAATTGCCGAGGTGGGAAGTAGCACCCGCCCTAAGGGGTTGCTAAGACATCACAGGGCCCAATCCCTCCGTCTTTCTGGATAAGTATGAGGGCAAATGTAATCGCCAGAATTTACTGTTGCAAGTCTTTGGGGCGAATGATCCAATCCGGAGGTATCTGACTCGTCCTTTTATAGTGATAGCGATATCGATATAGAGTGCCATTTGGCCCTTGCCATTCTTGCATTAGCGTTCGATCTAAAAAATCGGATTGCACTACCGTCACCCAATCCTTAGCATACTTAATTGCCTGAACCTGCCACCTTCCTTTGGCATTTTGAGCTAAACGCAAATCCCAACGCGACTTACCAATCCAAAAACGATATTGCCAACCGTAGTCCATGGGTGAATATTGAATCAAAGCAGAGGGACCTTTATAGCGACGATAGGGCATATTGAGCCAATTCTGACTTTGATCTTCCAACCAGGCAGAGCCCATTTGTTCCAGAAAAAACCAGGGTTGCACCAACAATGCTAATTGATCCTCCTGTTTTAAAAATGGAATACTATCAATCTGACCTTGCCAGTTAAAATGAATTGGGAATTTTCGGCTTTCGCCGGATGTGTCTACCACCTCAACCTCTACCCAATCCAAATAATCCCGATCCTCCATTCGGTTCAGATAGATAAATGGCATGTATTCCAATTCATGGCTTTCGTAACTAAAGGTTCTGTAATTCGGCTCATACACATAGCTGGTATCCGTAGCCAACAGAATGAGGTCTAGGACATTAGGACCGGCATCTTTAGTTTCTTCAGTACTAATAATATGATGGTCCATAATTAGAACTCCATCGTAATTACGCCGGCCGGCCATTCGCTTTAAATCCGACCAGGGCGCTGCCTCCGAGTGAAAGTGTTCTCGCTCCCCTACCACAATAGCTTGCTCTGGGGACTCACCCAAATTGAAAACCTCTCCAATCGATGGATAGGGTGGGCTTACCAAGGCACTGGAGGGAGGGGCTACTGTGGCTTGATAATTACGGCAAGCGCTACTGAGCAAGATTAAAAAGAGAAGGAAACAGAGACTACTAAGGGATCGCATAAGGAGGATTTTTAGGCAAGCTGAACTTTGCAAAGTCGATGCCATGAAAATTGAATTGTCCCTCTTCTTTCAGGAGGAAAATTTTCTACATTTGCCGCCTTAGTGGAGAAATTTGGCTGATTGCGACCACCTTAAAAAATGCTAAAACAGTTTAAGTTTTAAGCAGTGGCCTTCTTTAATCTCTCCTCTTCTAACCTTTTTAAAGAAGCATATGTCTTACTTATTCACCTCAGAGTCCGTTTCTGAAGGACATCCCGATAAAATTGCAGATCAGATTTCTGATTCGATCCTGGATCATTTCTTAGCCTTTGATCCCAACTCTAAAGTGGCTTGTGAAACTTTGGTTACCACCGGCCAGGTTGTTTTGGCAGGTGAGGTTAAATCCAGAACCTATCTAGACTTACAGCAGATTGCCCGTAATGTGATCAATAAAATTGGTTACACTAAAAGCGAATACATGTTCGAAGGCAATTCCTGCGGTATTCTATCGGCTATTCACGAACAAAGTCAGGATATTAACCAGGGGGTCGACCGTGGTAATATTGAAGAGCAAGGTGCGGGTGACCAAGGTATGATGTTCGGTTACGCCACTAACGAAACGGAGAACTACATGCCTTTGGCTTTGGATTTAAGTCATCGCATTTTACAAACCTTAGCCGACCTTCGTCGTGATGGAAGTGAAATCGCTTACCTCCGTCCGGATGCGAAAGCGCAGGTAACCATCGAATACGATGACGAGCATAAACCTCAACGCATTGATGCCATTGTGGTTTCTACCCAACACGATGATTTCGTAAAAGCAGGTAATGGCTTAAATCAGGAGGATGCGGATACCCAAATGCTCAATAAGATTCGTGAAGACATTATTTCTATTCTTATCCCTAAAGTAAAAGCTCAGCTTAGCCCAGAATTGCAAGCTTTGTTTGGTGAGGATATTAAATACCATATTAATCCTACCGGTAAATTCGTAATTGGCGGACCTCACGGGGATGCTGGTCTTACCGGACGTAAGATTATCGTAGATACCTATGGTGGTAAAGGTGCCCATGGTGGTGGTGCCTTTAGCGGTAAAGATCCTAGCAAGGTAGACCGCAGTGCTGCTTATGCTGCCCGACATATTGCCAAGAACCTGGTAGCCGCCGGGGTAGCTGATCAGATTTTAGTGCAGGTATCCTACGCCATTGGTGTAGTAGAGCCGATGGGCGTATTTGTAGATACTTATGGCAGTGCTAAGGTAGACCTGAATGACGGCCAGATTGCCGCTAAGGTGAAGGAACTCTTTGACCTACGTCCTGGTTTGATCGAGAAAAATTTGAAGCTGCGTAATCCGATTTACTCTGCCTCTGCAGCCTATGGCCATATGGGTCGTAAGAATGAAACCGTGAAAGTTACTTTCGAACGTCCGGATGGAATTGGCACCGAAAGCAAGGAAATGGAAGTAGAACTCTTTACCTGGGAAAAACTGGACCGGGTAGCGGATGTAAAACAAGCCTTCGGTCTCTAAGACTGAATTGTGATACTATGAGAAAGCCTCCTGGATAAGGGGGCTTTTTTTGTTTGCGGTTAGCCGCTTCGCTGCTTACTTCACCGCCCGCTTCGCTCGAGAAACAAAGAGCGCAGAGGATCACAGAGGCCTAAGGAAGTACTTTGCGAACCTTCCTGCCTACCGGCAGGCTGGTGCGGTTAAACCCACAACTCATTATAAATGAAAGAAAAACATCTATTGTCCTGGATCCCGACAACTACTAACAACTAACGACAAGCTAGCAATTCAATCAAATTAGGCTTGTTCCCTCCAAGGTTTACTAGGTATACTATAAAAACAGGAAAAACCCCCATTTTACAGCTTCCACCTCAATTACCAGCTCATTAAACCCTAAATTCCTGATTTAATTTGCTTTAAACTCAATAAAAAAAAACCCAATACATGTATAATGCTAAAAACATAGTTTGGATTAAAAATGTCAAACGAAATCAAGGTAATGATTGGGCTTATGAAGAGGTAGATTGCAAGAAACCATTTCTATTAAACTGGCCTAGTACTAAAGGAGGTAGTGCTCGTACTCCAAATGTTGGTGACATTATTGTTTTGTTTCAAAAGCCTAATGATATAGATGGCCGCAAGAACAATCCAGTTCATTTAACACATCTGGTAAGTCCAATCTCAGAAAAAGTCATAGAAGACTTAAATAACCCTAATCATAAGTGGTGCAGAGAGGTCCAACTTATTGCAAAAGCAAATCCCATTTCTGCCATACCCAATCCTGGTTATTTCAATTTCTTTAAACCTAATCGTGGACTAACAAATCCAATAATCAATCTTGAAAATGACAGAGGGTGGGATCAAGCACAAACGCAGGAAGATCTCTGGCGACTATTTAGTGATCATCTATGTATAAAGTCCGATGAGGACTTAAGGATTACCCCCGAAGCCTTAGAAGATTTTGGTGTAGCAGAAGGGGACAGAATTATTAAAGAGCATATTCAATTAGAATTAAGTCGACGTGATGCGTCGATAGTTCAAAAACTAAAAGAACAGACACTTAAGAAACATGGGAAATTGCAATGCGAATGTTGCTCCTTTGACTTTTTGGAATTTTATGGACCTATCGGGGCTAATTTTATTGAATGCCATCATAAAAACCACATTGCGGACGGTGAAAGAATCACAAAAGCTGAAGACTTGGCTCTAGTTTGTTCAAATTGCCATAGGATGTTACATCGCAAATTGGAAGATGGAAGCTACAATAGTACGGATTCATTGAAAGAAATAATTCAATCCCAAAACCCTCTCGATTCATACTAAAAAAAGCGACCCTAGGGCCGCTTTAGATGTTTTCACAACAGAATAATCTTTATTGTGATAAGCTTCAAATTGACTTCAAAGATACAAATTTTGATTAATAAATCGAGTCTAAGTCGCAATTGAACACTTTGAAGATTCTAAAAAACAAGCATCAATTACTATTTTTAAATAAGATTAAAGCTCATTTTACCCTATACCTTAACCTAAATATTATCACATGAAAAAAATTCTTGGACTTGATATTGGCTCTGGCAGCATTGGCTGGGCATTTGTAAATGAGGCTGAAAACAATGATCCAAAAGGATTATCAAAAATTGTAAAGCTTGGAGTTCGAGTTGTGCCTTATGGCGACAATATGGTGAAAAAGGACGCCTTAGGAAATATTTCTACTTCTAAGGAGCCTATTAAAGACTTTGAAAAAGGTATGGCCCTTTCTCTTAATGCTAGGCGGACCCAAATGAGAGGTATGCGCCGAAATTTGCAACGCTACAAACTGCGAAGAGAAAATTTAGTAGCCATATTAAAAGAAAATGGCCTGATTACCGACAAAACCGCCCTCTTTGAAGCTACTAAGAATTCTACATTCGAAACACTTAGATTGAGAGCAAAGGCAGCTGAAGATCGAATTGAATTAGAGGAATTTGCTCGAGTTCTTCTCATGATCAACAAAAAGAGAGGATACAAAAGCAGTCGGAAAGCAAAGAATGAAGAAGAAGGTGCTGCTATTGATTCAATGGGAATTGCAAAGCAGTTATATGATCACAATTTAAGCCCTGGAGAATATGTGGTCCAACTAATTGAAAACGGAAAAACAACCATTCCTAAGTTTTACCCTTCAGATTTAAGAGCCGAATTTGAAAGCATTTGGAAGTATCAAAGCACTCATTATCCTGAAGTACTGACTGCGAAGGTTCTTAATGACTTAAATAATTTGAGCAGATCTCAAACGACTAAATATTTCCTCAATCAATTACAAACGGAGTCGTCCAAGCTTATAGGTAATCCAAAGGAAAAAAAGGAAGCGAAATATCGTTTACGGGCAAAAGCGATACATGAAAAACTTCCCCTAGAAGATCTAATTCATGTATTTGCTGAAATCAATGGTGATATTTCCAATTCAAGTGGCTACTTAGGTGCAATTAGCGATCGGAGTAAAGAACTCTATTTCAAACGGATAACGGTCGGTCAGTATCTCTATGAGCAAGTGGCTAATAACCCACATGCACAATTAAAAAAACAAGTTTTTTACCGCCAGGATTATTTAGATGAATTTGAGAAAATATGGGAGGTACAAGCAAAAGCACATTCTTTATTGACTAAAAAATTAAAGACTGAAATACGAGATACTGTAATTTTTTATCAGAGAAGACTCAAATCCCAAAAGCACTTAATTACAGATTGCGAGCTAGAGAAATATCATAAAGCAATACCAAAGTCCTCTCCCCTCTTTCAAGAATTTAGAATTTGGCATAACCTTCTAAACATCAGGCTCTCTAAAACCAATGAAGGGGAATACGCATTGAATGAAGAGCAATTGAATTTTCTAGGGCATAAACTTAGTTTTAAAGAGCAAATCTCAGGAGCTGAACTGGTAAAAGAACTAAAGCTAGAAAAAGGCTGGAAGTGTAATTTCAGCAAAATAGAAGGGAATAGGACGAATAGTAAAATGTTGTCTGCTTTTTTAAGAATTGTGGAGCAAGAAGGATATGAATTAAATCCTGATTCTGAAACTCTTCTTATAGATCTTAAAGCAATTTTCTCCTCCTTAAATTTTGACACGCAGGTTTTAGAATTTGATATTCCTTTTGAGGATGAAGGATTTGACAAACATCCGAATTTCCAACTTTGGCACCTCCTCTATTCTGCAGAAGATGATCGCAAGCTTAAAGATGTTTTAGCCAATAAATACGGTTTTAATGAATCTGCTTCTGCCATTTTAACCAATATTAGTTTTGAATCCGACTACGGGCGGTACAGCAGTAGGGCGATTCGAAAATTACTTCCCCTTATGCAAGAGGGTAATGATTTATCTGAATCCTTAGCTTTAATTGGTTACCAAAAAATCAAACCAGAAATTATTGAAGAATTAGAGCTCCTTAAGTTAGGTGCCCTTCGAAATCCAGTGGTTGAAAAAGTACTTAATCAAGTAATCAATCTAATTAATGCAATTCTCAAGCATCCTGAAATGGGACGTCCGGATGAAATACGGATAGAATTGGCACGAGAGTTAAAAAAGAATGCAGAGCAAAGACGTGATATGACCAAAGGAATTGCCGATGCAACCGCAAATAATGATCGTATACGTAAACTCTTGAGTTCTGAGTTTGGAATTCAAAAAGTGTCCAAAAACGATATTATTCGCTACAAACTTTGGGAGGAGTGTGGCTATGTTTCAATATACTCAGGCGAAATTATTCCCAAGTCCGAATTGTTCGGTAATAAATATGATATCGACCATATTATTCCCCGCTCTAAACTATTTGACGACTCATATAGTAATAAAGTTCTTTGTGAAAGAGCCTGGAATGAGGAAAAGGGGAATAAAACGGCCAAAGAATACTTAGAGGTAAAGCTCAGTGCCGATGAATTTGCATCCTACCAGAAGCGAATTGAAGATTTAAAAGTCAAAAAAGGAGGCATTAGCAAAACTAAATTTTTAAAGCTCAGCTGGAATAGCGCTGACATCCCTGAAGACTTCATAAAGAGACAATTACAGGAAAGTCAATATATCGCGCGAAAAGCCAAAGAGATTCTTCAACAGATAAGTCCTAAAGTAAGCACTACCATTGGGCCAATAACTGATCGTTTGAGAACAGACTGGGGCTTGATCGACATTATGAAAGAACTCAATTGGGATAAATATCAGTCCTTGGGGTTAACCGAGGAAAAAATTGATAAAACTGGCAAAAAACACCGGCGAATTAAGGATTGGAATAAACGAAATGACCATCGCCACCACGCCATGGATGCTCTCACAGTGGCTTTTACCAAACCAAGTTTTATACAATACCTGAATTACCTAAATGCCAGAGACCGTCAAGACCAAATTGGCAAGGAGGTTTTCGGTATTCAGTCCAAAGAACTCTTTAAGGATGATGCCAATAAATGGCGGTTTAAGTCACCGATGCCAGGCTTTAGGAATGAAGCTAAAAAGCACCTTGAAGAGATTCTCGTTTCGAGGAAAGCCAATAACAAAGTGGTAACCTTAAACGTCAATAAGATTAAGATTGGGTCAGGAAAATTCCGCAAACAGATCATTGAAACTCCCCGTGGCCAATTGCACAATGAAACAATATATGGGAGTATAAAAAGGTATAAAACTAAGTGGATTCCGATTAATGCCAGTTTAGACTTTGAAACCATATTAAAAGTTGCCAATAAAGGACATCGCGAAGCCTTACTATTAAGATTAGAGGAAAATGGCAATGACCCCAAGAAGGCATTCTCCGGCAAGAATACCCCATCTAAAAAGCCCATCCTTTTTAAGGGGGGTGTAGAAACTTTACCATCTAAAGTAAAGATCAGCTATCTGGAAGAGGAGTTTACTATTCGTAAAGAAGTAAATCCTGAGAACTTTAAAAATGTTAAGAGTTTAGAAAAAATAATTGACGCCGGAGCTCGGAGGGCATTAGAAAAAAGACTCGAAGAATCTAATGATGCTAAAACAGCTTTTTCCAATCTGGAAGAAAATCCCATATGGCTAAATGAGGAAAAACGAATTTCAATAAAAAGTGTAAAGATTAGTGGGGTGAAAAACGCGGAAGCCTTGCATCGTAAAAGAGGAATAGATGGAGAGCTGATTTTAGATGATCAAGGTAAGGAAATACCAACTAGTTATGTGAGCACAGGTAATAATCACCATGCAGCCATTTATGAGGATTCTGAAGGAAACCTTTATGATGAAGTAGTGTCTTTCTACGAAGCAGTGCAGCGGTACAAGCAGCATAAAACAGTGGTTTGGGACCCAAATAGCCTTGGGCACCCACTGAAGTTCACTCTAAAGAAAAATGAATACTTCGTATTCCCTGCTGAAGGATTTGATCCTCTAGAAATAGATTTAAGGAATCCTGAAAATTATTCGGCAATAAGCCCAAATCTTTATCGTGTTCAAGCAGTTTCACGCTTAGCGTATGGCACTGCCATTATTCGGGAATATGTTTTCCGTCACCATCTTGAAACGCTAGTTGAAACGAATAAAGCATTACAAAACATTACCTATAAAAAGATAAAAAGCTTAGAACCACTAAAGCAAATTGTAAAAGTGCGCGTTAATTATTTAGGTGAAATCGTTCAAGTTGGAGAGTATTGATTAAGCGAACCTTATACTTCGGTAATCCGGCTTACTTACATAAAGAAAAGCTGCAACTCAAAGTAGATTTCCCATCAGAAGAGGGGAAATCAGCCAAAACAATTCCTATTGAAGATATTGGAATTTTAATCCTGGACCATCCGAGGATCACTATTTCACAGGCTCTTTTAGCAGATCTAATTGATCATAATGCGGCTATACTTAGCTGCGACAGCCGTCATTTACCGGCGGGTCTCTTTATGCCAATGAGCGCTAATCATACCTTCACAGAGAAATTGCGCTTTCAATTAGAATCATCAGAACCCTTGCGAAAAAACCTTTGGCAACAGACCGTAAAATCAAAAATTGAGAATCAAGCACAGGTCCTTAAGGGTATAGGAAAAGAGGCCAGCAATATGGAAAACTGGGCTTCTAAGGTTCGAAGTGGGGATCCGGATAATTATGAAGGACGTGCAGCAGCGAATTATTGGGTAAAGCTAATCGAGTCCGATTTCCCTTTTAGGAGAGGTCGATATGAAGATGTTCCCAATAATCTCTTGAACTATGGTTACGCCATTTTGCGTGCCATTGTCGCACGAAGCTTAGTTGCGAGTGGAATGCTCCCGGCAGTAGGCATTCATCATCGCAATAAATACAATCCTTTTTGCCTTGCTGATGATATCATGGAACCCTATCGACCATTTGTGGACTTATTAGTTCTTGACATTGTTGAGAATTTTGATACTAAAGATATTGAGGTTTTAAGCCCAGCAATAAAGAGGGAGCTCCTAGCCTTGCCTACAATCGATGTTTACATTGACGATATGAAAAGTCCATTAATGGTAGGAATGCAGCGAACAACGGCCAGCTTAATGCAATGTTATGAAGGTGAACGTCGCAAAATAGCTTACCCTAAAATACAAATTGGCAATGTTAAGCCACGATCAGTTTAATGCTTATCGCATCATGTGGGTATTTGTGCACTATGACCTACCGACTGATACAAAAAGAGACCGAAGGCAAGGTGCGCTTTTTAGAAAAAACCTTCTAAAGGATGGGTTTACGATGATGCAATATTCGATTTATACTCGACATTGCTCCAGTCGAGATAATGCTAATGTTCACATAAAAAGGGTAAAAAGCTTCTTACCGCCCAAAGGGGAAGTGATACTATTTTCTCTTACAGATAAACAGTTTGGCATGATGGAATTTTTTCGTGGTAAATCAGAAATAGAAAAACCAGATACCCCGCAGCAATTGGAGCTATTCTAGGTCATTTTTCAATTCCAAAAACGGAAGCTACCCAACTGATTGTCAACCTAGTCCGTCACAGTACCCTGTGACAGAACTAAGTTACAATTCAATTTGAAAGCTAATCACAACATGGCCGTTTTCTTGCTCTAAATTCGCTCCCCTGTGACAGAACTAAGTTACAATTCAATTTGAAAGCTAATCACAACTAACCCCACTACCATCCATACTAATAGTACCCTGTGACAGAACTAAGTTACAATTCAATTTGAAAGCTAATCACAACAGGGCAGAGCGTTGTTAAGGGTAAGCAGCTCCTGTGACAGAACTAAGTTACAATTCAATTTGAAAGCTAATCACAACTAGTACGTGGTATTGCGGTTCAAGAGCTTGCCTGTGACAGAACTAAGTTACAATTCAATTTGAAAGCTAATCACAACTTGGCAGGAATGCAGGCCACAACCCGAATTCCTGTGACAGAACTAAGTTACAATTCAATTTGAAAGCTAATCACAACATTCATAGATTGCTGCGTAGTACTCATTCCCCTGTGACAGAACTAAGTTACAATTCAATTTGAAAGCTAATCACAACACCGCAAGAGGTGTTAATATTAAAACCTTCCCTGTGACAGAACTAAGTTACAATTCAATTTGAAAGCTAATCACAACTTGTCCGGTGATGGTTGAAATATTTTGTAACCTGTGACAGAACTAAGTTACAATTCAATTTGAAAGCTAATCACAACTCCATTGAGTTGCTGGCTTTGAATTCTCAGCCTGTGACAGAACTAAGTTACAATTCAATTTGAAAGCTAATCACAACATTTGCTGCACCGGGGTTCGATTCCCCGCGCCTGTGACAGAACTAAGTTACAATTCAATTTGAAAGCTAATCACAACTGGCGAAATGGTGAAGGTGCTAAGATTGTGCCTGTGACAGAACTAAGTTACAATTCAATTTGAAAGCTAATCACAACTCTGCGGCTTCGTGGGCTTTTTCAACGTAACCTGTGACAGAACTAAGTTACAATTCAATTTGAAAGCTAATCACAACCTACTAACTTCCCGTGTTAAGATGGCGGTAGCCTGTGACAGAACTAAGTTACAATTCAATTTGAAAGCTAATCACAACCAAGCTTTCACTGTAAGCTTCCCTTAAAACCGAACTGTTTAAAAGTAGAGGAATAGGATTAATTTTAAACAGTCGATTATGAGAAAGAGTAAGTTTTCGCCAGAGAAGATTGCCAGGGTCTTGAAAGAGTTTGATCAAGGTAGAAGTGCACAGGAATTGAGCCGAGAGTACGGGGTTAGTACCGCAACGTTTTACAAATGGCGAGAGCGTTATGCTGGCATGAGTGGAAAGGAGTTAAAGCGTATAAAGGATCTTGAAGAGGAAAACAGGAAGCTTAAGCAGATGTACGCGAACCTGGCCCTAGATCATCAACTAGCTAAAGAGATTATTGAAAAAAAGCTTTAAAGCCCTGCCGTAAGAGAGAGATTGGTCAGGAAATATCTAGACGCTACGGTATTAGCAGGGCATGCCGTGTATTAAACCTCAGTAAAAGCGTGTATTACTATCAAGCCCAAGCAAAGGATGATCGTGAGCTGGAAGAAGCATTACTGACGAAAGCAAAAGAACATTCTGAGGAAGGCTTTTGGAACGCCTATCACCGCTTACGTAATGAAGGCAAGACTTGGAACCACAAACGACTACATCGTGTTTATGTGGCTTTAAAACTACCTTTAAGACGAAAGGTTAAGAAGCGATTACCCGCTCGGGTAAAAGAACCGTTAGTGGTGCCTGATAGGCCGAATCAGACCTGGAGTATGGACTTTGTACATGATGTACTAGAAAACAAGCGCAAGTTTCGTGCATTCACGGTAATTGATGACTACAATCGAGAAGCACTACATATCGAAGTAGATTTCTCACTTCCATCAAACAGAGTAGTATATGTGCTTAATCATTTAATCAATCGCAGGGGTAAACCCGATGTGATCCGAATGGACAATGGGCCCGAGTTCATTGCTGAGCTCACTAAATCATGGAGCGTCATTCATGAAATAGAATTTAGATATATCCAACCCGGCAAACCCACACAGAACGCTTTTATAGAGCGATTTAATGGAAGCTACCGCCGAGGAGTGCTGGACAAATATATTTTTGAAGATATCCATCAGGTAAGGGAGCAAACAGAAAAGTGGATGCATGACTATAACAACTTTAAACCTCATGATTCATTAGGAAATATACCGCCTAGGGTATACGCCAAACGCAACCACCCCGAGGGTACCCTCGGGGTGGTTGAAAACAATACTATCTTTGGAAAAGTCAATTAACTAATGGTTCGGATCAGGGGAAGCTTACATCACCTGGGCCATCCGGGGCCACCCTGTGACAGAACTAAGTTACAATTCAATTTGAAAGCTAATCACAACATACCGACAAAGCGACTGAGAAATACACGCCCTGTGACAGAACTAAGTTACAATTCAATTTGAAAGCTAATCACAACATGCAAATCAATGTGGTCCTGATACATCTCCCTGTGACAGAACTAAGTTACAATTCAATTTGAAAGCTAATCACAACAGCCTTAAAGCATTCCCATTTTTCATAAGTCCTGTGACAGAACTAAGTTACAATTCAATTTGAAAGCTAATCACAACCGGCCTCATCAGCAGGGGCTTATGCGTTTGCCTGTGACAGAACTAAGTTACAATTCAATTTGAAAGCTAATCACAACCAGGAACGATAAGCGCGGATATTGAATTGTCCTGTGACAGAACTAAGTTACAATTCAATTTGAAAGCTAATCACAACTCGGGGTGCTCCGCTTTGAATTTGTTTAAACCTGTGACAGAACTAAGTTACAATTCAATTTGAAAGCTAATCACAACTACCAGTTAGCGATAACATTACCATTTACACCTGTGACAGAACTAAGTTACAATTCAATTTGAAAGCTAATCACAACTGCGGGGAAACCGAAGAATGTAGGCAGGCGCCTGTGACAGAACTAAGTTACAATTCAATTTGAAAGCTAATCACAACGCATTGCATTAGATGTATCCAAGCAAAAGGCCTGTGACAGAACTAAGTTACAATTCAATTTGAAAGCTAATCACAACGAGACAGCAAACGGAGGAATGCCTCTTTTTCCTGTGACAGAACTAAGTTACAATTCAATTTGAAAGCTAATCACAACTGCTTAGGGATCTCCCACCCATCCGGCTTACCTGTGACAGAACTAAGTTACAATTCAATTTGAAAGCTAATCACAACCTCCATTTTACTCCATTGAAACGGCGCTACCCTGTGACAGAACTAAGTTACAATTCAATTTGAAAGCTAATCACAACCTCAAAAGCGGAAATCTCCCCAGCGGTTTGCCTGTGACAGAACTAAGTTACAATTCAATTTGAAAGCTAATCACAACTTAAGATTGAAGCAGCATGATAGTACCTAACCTGTGACAGAACTAAGTTACAATTCAATTTGAAAGCTAATCACAACTTGTAAAGCAATCGCCTTACGTAAATCATTCCTGTGACAGAACTAAGTTACAATTCAATTTGAAAGCTAATCACAACTTGTAAAGCAATCGCCTTACGTAAATCATTCCTGTGACAGAACTAAGTTACAATTCAATTTGAAAGCTAATCACAACGTAACGAGCAGCTCAGCGTAGCCCTCCAGACCTGTGACAGAACTAAGTTACAATTCAATTTGAAAGCTAATCACAACATGCGGAACCATCATAACGAAGGAAATCATCCTGTGACAGAACTAAGTTACAATTCAATTTGAAAGCTAATCACAACATGCCAAAATATCAGAATAAATGAGATTTTCCTGTGACAGAACTAAGTTACAATTCAATTTGAAAGCTAATCACAACACACTGGCCGTCGTAGCTTTTACCATGTCGCCTGTGACAGAACTATTTACAATTCAATTTGAAAGTTAATCACAACTAACGATAAAACTAGTATGACTGGCTTTACCCTGTGACAGAACTATTTGCATTTTTTAACACCAAAAGATAAGAAACTAAAGGAAAATAATTTTTAAAACCTCCTTTAAAATATTAAGAAGAAAACGGTTCTACAATGCTCCTTTACACCTTATCCTTCTCCCCTTCCCTCAAGTCCAAGTTTACCTCCCCTCCTATCTCAAAGCCCAGGCTTTCCAGCCATTTCCCTTCCAGGCGGATCTCAGGTACTTTGGTAGAGTCATAAGCGCGTTGGCGATGCTTTGCATGTATTTTCAGGGTTCTATTGCGAGTCATGTCTGTTCGTTAAAGCGAACACAATATAAAAAAGATTTGATCAAGTTTGGAATAGTGAACAAATCAGATGAGAAATATCTACAGTTCTTAGGTTCCAGGATCAAAGAACTTCGCGAAACAAAAGGCTTAGATCAAAAAGCTTTCGCTTTCCATTGCGATATAGGTCGTACTCAATTACACAAAATAGAAAAAGCTGAAACCAACCCACGGGTTCTCACCCTCTTAAAAATCGCTGCAGGCCTGGAAATAAGTCTGGCCGAACTTCTAAAAGACTAATCACTTAAAGCTGTCCTATCCTTATGTAGGTTTGACACATGTCAGTGAGGCTTATACTTCTTGATAAAAACTGGCTACTGCACAGCTTACCGAAAGGTTAGCGAGGTTAAACTCGCCTCACATCATTCATAGAAGAAAACAACATCTCTTGTCCTCAGTCCGACCAGCGACCAAAGACCAACTACAAGCTACCTTCTCACCCGCTCCTTCTCACAAATCCTCCGGTATTTTCACGCAGAACAAGGTTCTCCCATTATGGAAATACATTACCCGTCGGTCAGGGTCGATCACAATCCTACTTTGGATATAACCAAAGGTTGAAAGCATGTCATTAGGATCATTTAAGAGATCGCCTGTAAGCAGGTCTACAATCACTAGTTCTTGGGTAGATATAAATAATTTGCCTTCAAAATAGGTCACCCGGTCTTCAATGCCTCGAGGTAATTCATTATTAGATCTAAACAGACTACCATCACTTTTGTGTAAGATGACGAGTTCTGGCCCTCCCCCTTTGAGATAGACCTTATAATCCGACAGATACATCATCCCCTGGTCAAAGTTGCTAAGCCGAGGTTGGGCAATAATCCCACTAAAATCATTAGTCCATATCGAATCCCCGGTCATTAAATCAAGACAAAAGACCCTGCGTTCCACCGCTCCGTAAACTCTTTGATTATCTACCTGCAGGGGTAATATGCCGCCAAATACATTAAAATCGCGGTTTCGCCACAATAAGGAATCGGCGGTGAGATCGTAAGCGAAAATGTCGGTTTGATTCTTATTGGTATAACTACTGCGATTTTTCCAAACCACAATATCGTGGCCATCCTCTGTTTCACCAAATCCCAAAGCGGAGAAAAAAGGATCATACTCATCGGTACGAATAAAGGAATAGACCGTCTGCCAATCTTCATGATCCAAGGGGCTGCGCAATACCGCTGCTCCATCTTCACCATTAAAACCTATAGTTGTGTAGACATAACCCTTATAAATATAATTATGAGCACTATTGCGTGAAATTAATGTGGCCCACTGCCGACTACGAGTCTCGAGATTGATGCAGTCTACAGATCTCAAGTTATTTAAGACCAAATAATCACCTTGAAAACTTGAACTTTCTTCTAAATAAGGCACGGCGCCATCAATATAATCGGACCAAAGGTCAATAATATGGCCATCGGCGGTATCTAAGAACATAATTGGACTTTCTACCCCCTCCATAGTATATTCTGAACTCACGATCACCATTCCCTTGTACAAGACTGGATTAATAGAGATGCTAAAATAGAGTTCAGGGTCTGGTACGATGGGCCGCTGCCAAAGAATCTCATAGGCTGGTTTAGATTGAGGTTTTGGTGGCTCCTTATCTTTACAGTTCACCAGCAACAAGCAAAGCAGGACTAAGAATAAAGGACTTATTCTAGGGTAGTTATTATTAGGGATCAGTTTCATTTAGCTAATTCATAAAATAGTACTACTCGTTCTGGTAAAATGTCCAAAGCCAGAGTCGAATTTTGCTTCACCGCCCACTGCGCTATTGCTTCACCGCCCGCTTCGCTACCCGCCTACCGGCAGGCAGGTGCCCCTTTGCTTCTTCCTACCTATCGGCAGGCAGGTAGGGTTAAACCGACGGCACCAAAATTTGAAAGACCAATCCTACTTCCTTGGCTCCAATCAAATCTATCGTCTATGGTCTATCTACTATCGTCTCAAACAAACTACCAACGACTAAGGACCAGCTACCATTTCAATCAAATCTACCGTCTATAGTCTATATACTATCGTCTCCCACTAGCTCTTCTCACAAATCCTCCGGTATTTTCACGCAGAACAAGGTTCTCCCATTATGAAAATACATTACCCGTCGATCTGGGTCGATCACTATTTTGCTGTATATATTTCCAAAAGTCCTAAGCATGGCATTGGGATCATTTAAAAGGTCACCTGTAAGCAGATCTACAATCACCAATTCTTGGGTAGACATAAATAATTTGCCTTCAAAATAGGTCACCCGGTCTTCAATACCATCGGGTAATTCATCATTAGTCCTAAACAGACTACCATCACTTTTATGTAAGATAACCAGCTCCGGTCCTCCCCCCTTTAAATAAACCTTATAATCCGACAGATACATCATCCCTTGATCAAAATTATAGAGCTTTGGTTTGGATACAATCCCACTAAAATCATTAGTCCATATCGAATCTCCGGTCATTAAATCAAGGCAAAAAACCCTGCGTTCCACCGCTCCGTAAACTCTTTGATTATCTACCTGCAGGGGTAATATGCCGCCAAATACATTAAAATCGCGGTTTCGCCACAATAAGGAATCGGCGGTGAGATCGTAAGCGAAAATGTCGGTTTGATTCTTATTGGTATAACTACTGCGATTTTTCCAAACTACAATATCGTGGCCATCCTCTGTTTCACCAAATCCCAAAGCGGAGAAAAAGGGCACATACTCATCGGTCCGAGTAAAGGGATAGACCGTCTGCCAATCTTCATGGTCTAAGGGGCTGCGCAATACCGCCGCGCCATCATCACCATTATACTGTATGGTCGTATAGACATAACCTTTATAAATATAGTTATAAGGGTGATTGCGAGAAATTAAAGAAGCCCATTGCCGGCTGCGGGACTCCAGGTTCACACAGTCCACCGATCTTTGAGTGTTCAGAACTAAAAATTCACCTTCCGAACTGGCACTTTCATTTATATAAGGGACGGCACCATCAATAAAATCGGACCAAAGGTCAATAATTTGGCCATCGGCGGAATCCAAGAACATCAGGGGACTCTCTACCCCCTCCATGGTATATTCTGAACTCACGATTACCATTCCCTTATAGAGAAATGGATTAATTGACAAACTAAAATAGAGTTCAGGGTCTGGGACGATGGGCCGCTGCCAAAGAATTTCATAGGCTGGCTTAGATTGAGGTTTTGTTGGCTCATCCCTATCACAACAGCTGGTGAAAAAAATGCCTACAAGGAAGAAACTATTGAGTATAAACATTCTTTTACTTTTCATCGAGCTTAAATTTATTACCCCAATCGCCATTAAATAATTCATTTAAACGCAAGCGGGTTTGTTCATGATTCCTTTCCTGCATATGATTGGTATTTTCCATTTTAGTCGGAATTTCAGCATTCGGATAATCAATTTGGGAAGATACGGTTACTACGCCATCATTGGGTTCTTCTATCACCTGGTGACTTACTTTAGGCGAAACAAAACAATTAACTGCATTGGGTGGATTGCATTCCAGAGGAGTTTGAACGATAGTTTGCGTAAAGGAATATCCCTGGGTACCACCTAAATCTATTAAACATTCGCAATAATAACCCTCTAAAATCGTGGTATCCCTTCTAGCGCCGATGAACCTCTTCCAATTCATATTGGCCTGCCCTAACCAATGGGCTGCTCTATTATAAATTATAGCCTTATTGGAGGCGTTTTTTGCCATCGAACTTAATCCATATGCAGTAGTAGGATGCATAAAAGACATGGCCGCAAGTACTCTATAATTTCTTGCGATGGTGTTTTGAGCATTTTTTTGAGCTACAAAATCATGATACATATAATTAATGGTATCTGGCAGTTCTTGATCACTAACCAAACCAAAGGGATTGGTTGCCAATATGGATCCTGAAAGATTAGAGGAATCCGTATCGGCTGTATTGGTCATGGTATGAAGAACACGCCAAAATACAGGCTCTTGCTCCACTCCATAAAAGGTAACTACCTTCATGTTGTCTTGCTGCGCAAAGCTTTTCAACTCATATAAATTAGGGGCTCCCATAGCATAATCGATTCCTACTGGTTTGCGAATAGAATTTACCAGCATAGGTAATACCAATCTATTAAATCCATTACAGGCCTTATTGGTAAAGCTGCTTATCATGGCAGGAGTTATTATTGCCCCCAGCCACCATTTCGAATTGACGAAATCTTGAACCACACCAGCGCTAAAAAGCCGGCAGCCTTCATCAATCCACGCTTGCACCGGTCCTCCCGTTGCGGTGGTATTAATAATATTGGCACCGCCATTGGGAGTACCAAAGGTGGCTAAATGTGAAAAATGCGCCGGGCTTAAATGCACTCCAGCCGCATTAGTATCATTTACATTTTGATAGCGGATGGCTCGCGAAACAATCCCCCCCTGACTATGCGCAATGGCAAAATTTTTAGCTACCGGCACCGTATCATACAAAGGGTTGTTTCGCCATATCCCCATCTTGGAATTGTTTACGAAAGTCGCTAAACCGAATATTCTACGATATTCTTCTCCTTGATAGGATAAGGCGTAGCCGGCTACATTTCGAACCGGATAGCCTGGTATGGGATTACCAATTTGCACTTCGGTAACCTCCTGAACGCGACCCCAGGAATGCTGATTTCCAGCCAAACCATGCACCCAATAAACTAATTTAAAACCTGCTTGCCCGGTATCGGGATTCACTAAAGGGTTTATATCCGGATTAAAATCGATCATTCTTAAAGAATCGGTGGATATATAATCCACTTGTGCCAGGAGACTATTCATCAAAAGGCTTAAAATAAAAAGGCTTCTTAGTTTCATTAGATCTTGGTTAAGGTTTCAGAATAAATTCCATATTGAGTGTAAACCAGAATAATTAAGGCACCAACAGGATAAGTAGATCCATCCAGTACTATTAAATTATTCTCAACGTAGGGGTTCAGATGGGTTTGAATTATGTTGCCCATATAATCTCGAATTTGCACCTGAGATACTTGTGCCTCGGGAATACCCTGCAATAGCACTTCGTACTCCGTTTCCACGGGATTAGGATAAATTTCGATATGAGCCAGATCTGTGTACTTATCAATAAGGCCTGTCATGTCTTCAATTACATGATTACTAAACAATGTGGTTTCAACCCTGGTGATGGGATAATCTAGGTCCACTCGTTTTGTGCGTACCTGCTCATATTTGGGAACATAACCATAGGGGGCATATAAACTGTACACTACCCTGGATTCGATGTACTTATTGTCTTCATAATAATTGAATTCCACACTCTTATCATTGGGGTCGACAAGGATTTCATTTTGATTTAGGCTCAGCTTAAAGGAATTATCCGCATTAAGGGTAAAGTGAGCACCTGCATTAATCAAATCCTGCACAAAATCATCATGTTTACTAGGGAAGAAAAGCATAAGAGGCTGAAACCCTTCGGTGCTGTAGAAATAGGTGTTCTCTTCAATATAACTTATCTCTGCTCCGTTGTTTTTGAAATAGTACAATTGATTTCCCAGCGAATCAAAACCCATGCTTGCGGTGGGGGTCATCAATTGCAAATAAGGTGGATTCATCCACTCCTCCAATTTGCTCATTTCAAGATTTCGCTGTTGAGAATAGGGTTCCTTGGAACTGTTTACGCCAATGCATATAATGCTTTTATGCTGTTGAGGTTTTAATTCATCTCTTTCCAGCAGATCAATCTCTTGGATGCTTGTACCCGAAGGAATTTCTGCCCGATAATAGTATTCAGATTGATAGCGGTAGCGGGCAATGGTACTATCGTTAATATAATTCTGCAGGCCCTCCTGGGCCATCGCTCCAAAACAAAACAGAAGTAAGTTTGAAGCCATGATTAATCGTTTTACATTCATGGTTTTTTGATTTATTATTAGGGTTCCTTATTTATCATTGAGCTATTAGACTAAGCTTGAAGTTCATATAGCTTTTATTCAAAGGGATTGGCAGTCCCCCTCTTCTAAAAGAGTGTAACTAAAGCTATTGGAGAAATAATCCAGAGATTTCTTTACGATTAGCATCAGGCAATTAAAGTCCAGATCATCCTGAACTACCTGACAGCCGGCACTGTAACGATTTACCCGCTCTACCTCGCTGCGAAAGCTGGTGGTATGTCCGTTTAGGCCTTGTACATCGGTATATATAGGACCAGAATAGTCAAATTGTGCATCATGATCGGCATCTCGCCACACCTTAAAAACACCTTCTGAGCGCTGTTGCAAGGCTTCATAGCCATTGTGATGACCTAATTTCCAGGCCCCCCGATATTGTCCGGGTATTAAAATGGCAGTACCATTTACATTGAGGATCTTATGCTTGAGATAATATAAACCAGGCTTGGTACTGGCCCTAAAAAGCAATAAGCGGGGATTGAGCCATTCATCGCGAAAAGCCACGCCCATCCAGTCATTGAACTCATCTACCTGCGCGGAAGCATTGCGAATACCAAAGAGATTAAGATTAAAAGCGCCCTGGTCGAAAAAGCGGTAGCCCTTGGCTGCATATACCGCTTGAAGCTTAGCATAGTCGATTTCCATAGGTTTAAGGTTTAGTTTGGTGGGATGGAATCAAGTTAATTTAAACTATTTACACTTGTTAAAATCTCGTGATACCACTCATTTTATTCAATAAATGAATATTAGGTTTCAAGGTATTTTCAATAAAATAAATCATTCAAGATCTAAGGTTTTTTAAACTGGATAAAGATTCTTATTAATAATCGGAGCCCTTAGTATTTTACAGTCTAGCAATAGTTAATCAGTCTCCATTATCGCTCAAAGCAGCACCAATATCAATAGTTTAATTTATTGAAAGCTAGATAATTTCAAACTTATTCCCTAGTAGTGGGGCCATTCAAGTAGGAATTACAGGGATATTCCTAAAGAACCAGGAGGGAAATTCCTTACGAAAACTTCTGTACATTTTTAGTGCTTTAAAAGTTTCCGCTAGTCTGAATTGAGGCATACCAGCAATTCTTCATAAACATGCGGATGTTTACAGCCAAACATGCGGAAGGATGAAACCAAACATGCTGATGTTTGAAGCTAAACATCAGCATGTTTTTGACCTAAAATAAGGGCCAAAAAAAACCTCCGGCCCCAAATGGAACCGGAGGTTAAAGCTATTTTCTACTGAAAATTCCTCGACTAGCTGCTAGCGGCTGAACTTTGACGTTCGAACTTGAGGGTCTTAAGCATGTCCTGCAACTCTTTTTGCGGACGGTACAAAATTCGCGACTTCTTAATAGTTGCAGCAGTAACTTCCTCATCAGACTGACGCCCTTCTGCACTAATGGAAATTGCAAAGGAGCCCAATTTTCCGAGTTGCACCACCCTTCCGTTTTGCAATTCATGGATAATAGCATTCACCATTCCAATTAAAACTGCGTACACATCATTTTGGCGCACCGTACTACCATCACTTATTAAGGCCGATAATCCATCCAGGTCTACCTTTTGGCCGCGCACCGCTAAGGCGTAATGCAAGGGAGCAGCACTGAAATCTTGGGGGTTCTTTCTCTGAATCACTTTAAATTGAACAGACATAATCAATAGTATTAAAGGTTAAACATTTTAAGCTGATCTATTTGAGTACACAACAGCTTACCCTAAGAAAACGATCACTTAAGACCTTGAATTATAGTGACTTGAATTTAGTCATGCATTGAATAATACCGGGCTATTTTGTAGTGGCATGGAGGGGTGGGATTCTTTTTATGACTTTGGGGTGATACTTCACCGCCCGCTCCATCGTCGCTAGAGGCAAAAAGGACGCAGAGTTACGCAAAGGTAACTTAGAGTTACTTTGCGAACCTTCCCGCCTACCGGCAGGCAGGTGCTTCTTCGTGTCTTCCTGCCTACCGGCAGGCTGGTGCGGTTAATCTCAGTACCCTAATTTGAAAGTCAAAATACACTTGCTTGACTCCAATCAAATCTACCGTCTATAGTCTATATACTATCGTCTCAAACTAACTCCTTGTCCTCAGTCTCACCAACTACCAACTACCAACTACCAACTACCAACTACCAACTACCAACTACCAAATACAAACTACCAATTACTCTTCTCCCCCTCCCGCTAGGTAAGCATGAAGTCTCGCCAAAGATTTTAATGGTTTGGTGAAAAATCAGTCCATAAAAAAGGCCTCCATTCGGAGGCCTCTACTATCTAAAGTCTTGTCGTCTAAAATCTATCCTCAGAACTTCAGCATCCATCCATAAGGATCTTCAGCTGCTCCACTGCGGAGATCGGTAAGTTCCTTTTTGATTCGCATCGCATAACCGTCTTTAGGTGTAGCTATAGCATAATCTGTTCCGCGGAAACCAATAGATGTAATCGGGCTGATCACAGCGGCTGTTCCCATACCAAAGGCTTCCTGCAAACGACCTTCCTTAGCAGCGCTTACCACTTCCTCTACTTTCACCGGACGCTCTTCAACCTTTACAATACCGCGATCGCGTAATAAAGTAAGGATGCTATCCCGAGTAATACCCGCCAAAATACGATCACTTAAAGGAGGGGTAATAAATGTATCATCAATTATAAAGGCAATATTCATGGTACCACTTTCTTCTACCAATTCATGATTGGCATGATCGGTCCAAATAATCTGAGTATAACCTTCTTTACGAGCTTGATCGGTTGCGAAGAAGGCCCCGCCATAATTACCGGCACATTTGGTAGAGCCCACCCCGCCGCTAGCACTACGGGTAAAGGTTTCTTCTACCTTCACTTTTACATCCCCGGCATAATAGGGTCCTACCGGAGAACAAATGATGCAGAAAATGTATTTCTCGGAAGGACGTGCCGCTACAAATTCGGAGCTCCCGAACATAAAAGGACGCAAGTACAAAGAGTGATTCTCGGCTTTAGGAACCCATTGGCGATCTAAATCTACCAGAGCTTGAATTCCTTCCATGAATAAATCCTCTGGAAACTCAGGCATAAACATGCGACGGGCCGAGTGATTCAAGCGCTTGGCATTAGCTTCCGGGCGAAATATCCCAATCTTACCATCTTCCATATAATAGGCTTTCTGCCCTTCGAAGATTGCCTGGCCATAGTGCAAAGTATGCATGGCTGGGGTAAAACTCAGTGGACCATAAGGTTTGATCTCCGGCTCAGACCAGGACCCATTGCTGTATTCAGCAATCAACATGTGATCGCTAAACTGAGTCCCAAATACCAGATTTGAAAAGTCCACATCATTAATTCGGGACTGTTTGGTTTTGGTGATCTTCATACTTAATTTTTATTGGAACGAATACAGTTCCATTATTTTGCGCTTTTGAGAGAATGCTATCTTTGCTACTCTAATTCAGAAAGAATCCATGAAAAAGTTCGCATTTATCCTATCTGCTGTAGCCCTTCTTAGCGCTTGCAAAAATACAACAAACGAAGGTGACAGCGAAACCGCTACTAGCTCCGACAGCACAGCCGTTGAAGCCAGCACGGAAGCCGTTGAAAATCACTACTATGGCGATACCATTAATGAAGATGACGCTGTTGATGTAAGTCAATTACTGGCCATGATGAATGGAAATGATTCCATCGATGTGAAATTATCCGGCACGGTAAACTCCTCTTGTCAAAAGAAAGGTTGTTGGATGAAAATGGATATGGGTGACGGTAAAGAATTACGCGTGAGTTTCCGCGACTATTCTTTCTTCGTGCCTAAAAATTTAAATGGTGAACAGGCGGTAGTTCAAGGCACTGCTTATGTGGATACCTTAGATATCGACTTCTTGAAGCACCTCGCTGAAGATGCGGGTAAATCCGAAGAAGAAATTGCTCAAATTACGGAGCCTGAAATCAGTGTAAACTTCACCGCCAACGGTGTGATCATTAAAAGCTAATGAATCGTTTTAGCAAATTATTTATTGGAGGATGCCTCATTGGGGCATCCTTTTTTGTGGCCTGCCAGCAGGAGCCGGCTGAAGAAGCTCAAAACGCTACAAAGGCCACTGAAGACAAAGCGCCTGCAGCCAAGAAAGAGCTCGAAATGAATGAGCCCAGTGAGCTGGCTTTGTTAATGCGCAGCATGTACGATCGTAATCTTGCCTTGAAAAAGCAGATTATGGATGGAGATATCCCCGAAAGTTTTCCGGAAGACTTCCTGAATATTCATACAGCCAAAGCCAATGAAAAGCTGAATGAAACTTTTGATGCCCTGGCCAAGGAATACATCAAAAACATGGAAGCCATTACCAAAGCGGAAAACCGTGCAGAGGGTATTGAGGCCTATAATAACATGGTTGGTACTTGTGCCAGTTGTCACACGATTTACTGCCAGGGCCCCTTACCTAAGATTCGTAAAATGCGAATTCAAGAAGGGGAATCATGAATCGGTATTGGGTAAAAACCAAAGATGGTAGTCCCAGCCTTTATGTTCCTGAACTTCAACAAAATTATCATTCCTTACATGGCGCGCTCCAGGAGTCGCGCCATGTTTTTATAGATGCAGGCCTAAAGCTCTTTGCCAACCAAAAAGAAGTTCACATTCTGGAAATAGGCTTCGGAACAGGATTAAATGCTTTGCTCAGTCATTTTGAGAAGTTTAATCCTGAGCAAGCGATCCATTACCATAGCTTAGAGAAATATCCTCTTCAAAAAGAAGAATGGCAAGCTTTGGAATGGCCCGAACTCTTTACTGAAAAACCAGATTACCACAACTTTTACCTGGATTTGCATAAGGCGCCCTGGGAACAGGAAACTAGCTTAAGACCTGATTTCAGTCTGCTGAAAAACTGCACAGACCTTAGGACTTATTCCGCGAAAGCGGCCCATTACGACTTAATCTATTTCGATGCTTTTTCGCCTGAAGCCCAGCCAGAATTATGGAGTGAATCGGTTTTCAGAGAAATGTATAATGCCCTAAAACCAGGTGGTCGATTAGTTAGCTATTGTGTTAAAGGCAGTGTTCGCCGGGCTATGAAAGCAGCCCAACTGGAGGTAGAAAAAATACCGGGACCTCCGGGAAAAAGGGAAATGGCGCGGGCACTCAAGGAAGTCTAGCTCAGCATCAATCAGCAAGTTAAATTCAACCGAGGCCAATATTTTCGCGTTATTAGTGTAATGACCTCTCGCTATGCGCATGAAGCTTAAAATTTGTCTTTTCTTGCTATGCACTGCATTCTATCTGCAGGGCCAAGAAAGGATTATTACGGGTTATAATGCGAACTTAAATTCCGAAACCACCGCATTTAGTGATGGTTCCCTGGCACTTTGCGCTACATCCAATCCCTTTAATGGCCCACGATCGGCCTTGGTTATGCGCTTTGATGCTTGCGGCGATACCCTATGGTCGCGCAAATTCTTTGAGGGCACCAATTTTACCCGGGTAATCCGCATTCAAAACGATGACAGTGATTTATGGTTGGCCGCAGCGATTGGCGCCAGTCATGATAGCGCTGTAGCCCTACTTAAAATTGAGGGTAGTACGGGCCAGGTTTTACTGAGCAAGCGCATTTCGGCTCCAATTAATTTTGTGTGGTATCAGTTTCATGTGGATGTAGATGGCAATCTCATTTTAACTGGTAATGCCACCACTAATAATGGGCCCGCCAATACGATTTTGAAGCTTAATCCTCAGGGGCAGGAAATGCATGCCTTTCAATACAGTGATGTTCGTATTTGGGGCATGTCTACCCCGGCCCTTTCTGGCGGTGTGCTCAATATTGTAGGGCGTATGGTCTTTAAGGTAGACCGCAATGGCAATATCGATTGGATTAAACGCTATGATAATTCCTATCAAAGCAACCTCCCTCCCATCTCCCTGGCAGATGGTTATTTGGTTTTCGGGAAATTCATTGGAGCCCTGGATCGCACCAATGTTTTTAAGCTAGACCTGCAAGGAAATTTGCTTTGGACCAGTGATACTTACCTGAATATTAATGCCTCGGGTTGCGTGGTAAAGAACAATGGTCACCTACTGATTCCTTATTCCGATTTTTCGGCTGGAAATGAGCAATGGGCAATCTTGGAATTGGATGCCAATGGCCAGTTTGTAAGTTCTTACCAATTGCCCTTTAATATTGGCTCCAGTCTCGCGGCCCGTGATCTGGAAATACTACCGGAAGGTCGATTATTGATTAGTGGAATGCTCACCTTTGACCTCAATCCCAATATTGCTCAATGCCTGCGTTGGTTGGATGATGATATCGGCAATTTGCCCACTTGCCCTGCCAGCCCAAGCACCTTAAACACTGAACCATCGGTGGTGATTGAAGATCCTATGACTCCGGTTTTTGGTCCGGATCGCTATGGAGATTTTAGTATCAGTAACGAAAGCTACCCCAGTAGCAGATTAGGCTTAACTATCACAGATTTCTGTACCAATGACGATCCACTGGTTTTTGATTTGGGTGAGGATCGAAGCATCTGCCCCAGTGACACTAATTTTCTGACCCTTGATTTAGGCGGAGAAGACTATGACATCCTTTGGAGTACTGGAGCTACGACAGATAGTATTCAAATTGAAAGTCCCGGCCTGTATTGGTGTGAGATCAGCCGACCCTGTGGTGGAGACGCTTTTAGAGATTCGATTTATTTGGATTTCTTTCCCAGCCAAGCTATTGAAGCTCGCTTTAGTCCCGAAATTCCCATTTTAGGCGATAGTATTCTCTTTGAAGCGCCCGGCATGGGTGAGATGGTGCAATGGACTTATGGCAATACTAGCATTACTGGAAACCCAATTCGCATTGCCTCCGAAGCTCAAATGGCCGAAGGGGTGATTGTATCTTATCGCGACAGCAATTCTTGCGTACAGAAAGATACCCTTTATCCTCGTTTCCGCGAATTGGAACTGGTAATGCCCAATGCTTTTACCCCCAACGGAGATGGCTTAAATGATGTCTTTGGACCGCATCCCAATGCCGTATACTTCTTTCGAATGGAAATTTTTGATCGATTCGGGAAACGTCAGGCTCAATTGCTAAACCAAGCCTGGGACGGCGAAGGCATGTCGGCTGGCGCTTATACCTATTTCATGATTTACCAAATTCAACCGGGAGGGGAAGAGCGAATCCATCGTGGAATCGTAAATTTGGTACGATGAGTACCGGAAAAAGTATTGAAGCCTTTACCATTCGTGTTTATGGATTATTGATGCACAATGGGCAAATTCTGCTTTCGCGTGAAAACATCTATGGTGGGGTTTATCTAAAATTCCCAGGGGGTGGTTTAGAATTTGGTGAAGGAACCCTCGAATGCTTGCGCAGAGAATTTCAAGAGGAATGCCAACTCAATATTCAGGTTGATGATCACTTTTACACCACCGAAGATTTTGTTCCCTCTGCCTTTTCCAATCGCATGCAGGTTTTGAGCATATACTACAAAGTAAGCTGTACAGACCTCAGCCCGCTCTTACATCGCAGTGATCGTGAGGCACTAAACCAACATGGGGATCAAGAACTTATTTGGAAAAGCATCGATGAATTGAATCCCAATGAGCTGAATTTACCGATCGATCGATTGGTAGCCCAAAGGCTTTTAGCCGAATGACTTATGTCACCTATTAGCCCATTTTGATATTCTAGATTTGGCGGAAATACCATCCAAATGTTCCGTCGTTTAAGTCTTTTATTTTTAAGCCTCCTCAGCCTAGCTGGAATCGCTCAATCCGAACTGATTCTAGAGAGCATTAATTTACCCCTAAGTGGAGGTTTACAATCCTTTGCCCATGCCGAGTATCAGGGCAAGTTTTACTTGGTAGGCGGTCGCCTCGATGGTCTGCATCAAAGGCAACCTTTCGCTTCTTTTGATGCCGCCGGGCATAATGATGAGATCTGGGTAATTGAACCCGATACAGGCTTTTATAAACTTAGCTTAGGACAACTAAGCAGCAGTATCGTAGATCCATTAAAATCCACCAACCTGAACTATTATCAAGAAGGGGATTATCTCTTTTTAGTAGGAGGTTATGGAATCTCAGGCGGCAGCCATATTACCCATGCTACCCTTACCATCATCGACCTCAGTCAACTTCATAATTTAAGTAGTGGCATGTCGGTTCCAACTTCGGCCATTCAGCAAATCAGCCATCCTGACTTTGCAGTTTGCGGAGGACAATTAGAACGTATAGACAGCACCTTCTATCTGGTAGGAGGCCATGAGTTTACCGGACGGTATAATCCGCATAATGGTCCTAGCTTTACCCAAACTTATACCAATGCTGTGCGACGTTTTCGCATAAATGGAAGCTTCCCTCAGTTTCAGGTGACTTGGGAAAGCAGCATCAGCGATCCCCAACTTTTGCACCGCCGCGACTATAATGTGGGTCCCGAAATTCGTGAGGATGGTAGCTTCGGATTAATCGCCTACTCAGGTGTATTCCAGCCTAATGTTGATCTACCCTATCTTAATGCGGTGCGTATCAACAGTAATGGAGCGACCGAAATCCCTAATTTCAATCAGTATTACAATCATTACCACTGTGCTAATGTGGCGCTTTATGATGCCCAAGACAAAGCGATGCACAATCTCTTTTTTGGAGGTATTGCTCAGTATTTTGATCAAAACGGAGTGCGTACCCAAGATAATAATGTACCCTTCGTAAAAACCATCGCCAGCGTAAGTCGGGATAGCACGGGGAATTTCTGGGAGCATAAATTTCAAGCGGAAATGCCCGCCTTGCTGGGAGCCGGTTCTGAATTCTTTATCGACCCTTCTATTCCATTGGCTGCGCCGGGCATTATCGATTACAATCAATTAACAGGCGACACGGTTTTTATCGGCTATATTTTTGGTGGGATTGAAAGCAGTGCCGCTAATATCTTTCTCAGTAATACGGGTAATGAAAGCAGTGCCAGCAGCAACTTTTTTAAAGTTTGGCTGATTAAATCTCAATTGCAATTAGGACAGCTTGAAGCCAATCCCCCTAAAGCCACTTTGAACTGGCAAATAGCGCCTAACCCAGGCGCAAAAGCCCAAATCTGGTATCAGGCACCGGAACAATCGGGCGTATTTAAAGTGACTTTCCGAGATGAAAGCGGTAGACTCATCAGTGAAGAAAGCTGGACTCAGATGGCAAGTCAAAAACATCGCGATCTGGATCTTAAAAAACTGCCTCAAGGCAGCTATTTGGTAGAACTCTATTTCAACGAAGAGTTTATTTCCCTTCAACGCTGGATTTATAACGGACATTGAACAAGCTTTAGCTCTCGCGGTTAATTTGCTTTACCTTGAACCCAAATTCCAGGTTTAGCTAATGAATGTATTAATCAGTGGCGGCAGCGGTCTAATTGGCCGGGAGATTTCAAAATTGCTTCTGGAAAAAGGACATCAAGTTGCCTGGCTTAGCCGCAGCACTAAGTCTGAAAAAGCTTCCATCCAGGTTTTTCATTGGGATCCGGACTTGGATCAAATTGATACCGAAGCACTGGCTTTCGCCGATGCGATTATCAACCTGGCCGGTTCCAATATTGCACAGAGATGGACTCCCCATTTTAAGAACAGCATTATTCGCAGTCGAGTAGATGGTACGCGATTACTCTATAATGCAGTGCGCAAAAGACCTAAAAAACTACAGGCCTTTATCAGTGCCAGCGCCACTGGATATTACCCCAATCATCCCGATAAGGTATACAGGGAAACCGATGCTCCGGGGAATGATTTCTTAAGCCTGGTTTGCCAAAAATGGGAACAGGAAGCCCAGCTTTTTGAAGATCTCAAGATCCGCACCATACGCCTGCGAATTGGTATTGTGCTGGATGCCAAGGAAGGGGCTTTGGCAAAAATTGCGGAACCAATCAAATGGGGCCTAGGTGCTCCATTAGGGGATGGCAAACAATGGATGCCCTGGATTCATCGCCGCGATCTTGCTCGCATATTCATTTATGCGCTGGAAAATGAAAATTTACGCACTGGGGTATACAATGCCGTTGGACCGGAATCTGTGCAAAACAAGGTTCTTAGTCGAAAGGTTGCCGAGGTATTAAATCGACCTTTCTGGCTCCCTCCCATCCCAGCGGGCCTGCTAAAGCTGATGCTGGGTGAAATGGCCGCAATAACCTTAGCCAGCACTCGCTGCAGCAGTGAAAAAATTCAGAATTCTGGATTTGAATATCAATTCTCAAACCTGGAAGCTGCCCTCAAAGATTTATATCCCAATTAGATTCCTATTTTTGGGCCTTTCCAAAAAAATACGCTCTTTATGAAACGAGGACTATTACTGACCTTGATCTTATTAACTGCAAGCCTTCAGGGCCAAAGCCCCAATGTTAATACCAGCCGTTTCCGGCAGATGAAGGATCTACTCCCCACTCCGAATATGTATCGCACTGGTGGTGGTGCTCCGGGAGCTTTTTATTATCAGCAACAAGCGAATTACAAAATGAAAATTCGCCTTGATGATGAAAACCAGCGTATTTACGGTGAGCAAACTATCACCTATATCAATAATGCTCCTGAATCCCTGGAATACTTATGGGTGCAATTGGATCAAAATATGCGGGCTCAAAACAGCCTCAGTCAGCAGACCAGAACCGGTGATGTAGGTTCGAGCATGAGCAGCTATGAAATCGGCAAGCTCTTTTACGATTTTGATGGTGGTTTTAAAATAGATCAGGTTAAAAACCAATCGGGTCAAGATCAATCCTATAAGATCAATTATACCATGATGCGCATTAATCTGGATGCGCCTTTACAAAGTGGCGATAGCGTAAGCTTCAGCATTAAATGGTGGTATAATATTAACGATCGCGCCAAATTGGGTGGTCGTTCCGGTTTGGAATATTTCGAGGAGGAAGACAATTACCTCTATACCATAGCGCAATTTTTCCCTCGCATGGCGGTGTACAATGATGTGGAAGGCTGGCAGAACAAACAGTTTTTAGGTCGAGGTGAATTTGCCCTGCCCTTTGGTAATTATGATGTTGAAATCACTGCTCCGGCCGATCATATAGTTGGAGCTACCGGCACCCTTCAAAATAGTGAAGAAGTACTAAGCAAAGAACAACTAGAGCGTTTGGAAGAAGCCCGCAATAATACCGAAGATCCGGTTTTTATTGTGAATGAAAAGGAAGCCCGTAAAGCTGAAGGTAAAAAGGAAAAGGGCGAAAAAACCTGGCATTTCAAAGCCCATAATGTGCGCGACTTTGCCTTTTGTTCCAGCCGTAAATTTATCTGGGATGCCATGGCAGTTAAGTTTGGGGATCGCAGGGTTTTAGCCATGAGCTATTATCCCAAAGAAGGAAATCCATTGTGGGAGCGCTACTCTACTCGCGTGGTTGCTCACACCATTAAAACCTATTCCAAATACACCTTCGATTATCCTTATCCGGTAGCCATCTCAGTACATACCGACCGTATTGGAATGGAATACCCCATGATCTGTTTTAATGGCGGTCGTCCTGAAGCGGATGGCACCTACAGTAAGAATACCAAATACGGTATGATTGGAGTGATTATTCATGAGGTGGGGCATAATTTCTTCCCCATGATTGTGAACAGTGATGAACGTCAATGGACCTGGATGGATGAAGGGCTCAACACCTTCGTACAATACCTTACCGAACAAGAATGGGAAGAAAACTATCCCAGTCGCCGTGGTCCGGCCTACAAAATTGCCGACTATATGCGCTCCGAAAAACAGGATATGGTGCCTATTATGACCAATTCGGAAAGCATCCTTCAATTTGGTAATAATGCTTATGGTAAGCCTGCCACCGCCCTTAATATTCTGCGGGAAACGGTGATGGGTCGGGAGCTTTTTGATTATTCCTTTAAAACCTACTGTCAACGCTGGATGTTTAAGCATCCCACGCCGGCTGATTTCTTCCGTACCATGGAAGATGCCTCAGCAACGGATCTGGATTGGTTCTTCCGCGGCTGGTTCTATACTACCGATAATGTGGACATTGCCCTTAAAGATGTTAAGTGGTATCGACTGGACACTAAAAATCCAGATATCGAGAAGGCCCGGGAACGCAAAGAAGCTCAGAATGAATTTATTGGTGATAGTCGTAACACCAAAGAGCTAAAAGGAAAGCACTACAGCGATGCCCATCCCGAGATGGCCGACTTTTATAATGAGAATGACGATTTCACCGTCCTTCCCTATGATCGGGAACAATACAAGAAATACCGAGAAGGCCTTACTGAGGAGCAGAAAAAGTACCTGGATGCCGGTTGGAATTTCTATGAAATAGAATTCGAAAATCAGGGTGGTTTGGTAATGCCGGTAATCTTGCGCTTCACCTTTGCGGATGGCAGCACCGAAGTAAGTCGACACCCGGCGGAAATCTGGATTCAGAATGAGCAGCGCTTCAAAAAGGTATTCGTCTTCGAAAAAGAAGTAGTGAAAGTAGAATTAGACCCCTTCCTGGAAACCGCCGATACGGATCTAGAAGACAATGTTTGGCCGGAAGAACGTAGGGCCAGTCGATTCGAGTTGTACCGCTCCCGCAATTATGGCGAATCCAAAAATCGCATGCAACAAGCCGGTAAATAAGGCAATTGACCTATTTCCTTTCAAAGAAAGATCAGCGACATTTGAGTAAGTAAATAGTGAAAACTATTGAAACCTTCCCCCTCTACAAACCCCGTGCAAACGGGGTTTTTTAGTTCATATCAAGCTGTCGATAACAATTCTGGTCAGGAGCAAAACATTTCAATTCCTTCCCGAAATTTAAAGCCATGATTTGGCGCTATTCAAAATACCTGCTGGCTCTCAGCCTGGTCCTATTGCTTTCTTCCTGTGGAAGTTTAAAGCGCAGCCCTGCTAAGCCCAAGGCCAAATCAGGCCCTCAGTTTGAGCATGAAATTCTCAATTCTAAAAAGGATCGGTCAACCAAAGCTAAAAACAAGACGGAAGACAAAGAGGAAAACGAAGCCAAGGAATCTGCTGTAGATGTAAAAGTAAGCGATTTAGAAAGCTTCATTGATGATTGGTACGGAACCCCTCACCGCATGGGAGGCATGACCAAGAAAGGTGTTGACTGCAGCGGCTTTGTTATTATCGCCTATCAAGAGGTCTTTAACCGCGAATTTCAAGGACGTCGGGCCGAAGATATCTTTTCCGAAATGAAGGCCGTAGATCAGGATGAACTGCAGTTTGGAGATCTGGTTTTCTTTAAGGTAAGAGGGCGTAGAATAGATCATGTGGGTATATACCTTGGCGATGATCAATTCGCACATACCAGCTCAAGTAGAGGAGTGATGATATCCTCGCTAACTAATGTGTATTGGTCTAAGCGCTTTTTTAAAGGCGGGCGCTACCAAGGCTAGCGTAATTTACTGCCCACTGCTGCCCACCAGGGATGGATTTCATAGCTCAGTCGATTAGCCTGAACGGCTGGATCTGCTTTCACACAAGCTTCCGCATCTTCCAAAGTGGGTACTCTTAATACTACTATTCCCCTTAGCTCTGTATCGTCGCCCATGGGGCCTGCTAAATCCAATTGACCAAGGGCCGCCAAAGAGTCCATATGGGCTAAATGAGCCGCTTGAATTTTCATGGCTTCCGCCTGATCCTGGCTGCGTTCCGTTCCTCTTTTCAAAAAAACCATGAAGTACTTTTTCATGAGGTAGGTAGTATCTCCCTCTTGCATTTTGAAGGTTTCAAAACCCTCTGCATCTACTTCCACCTGAGCCTCAGCTGTTATCCCCGACAGCAATAAGACCAATACTATAGCAAGCTTTTTCATGCCCTTAAGGTAGGCGATTCCAGCGAATTTTTTGGCCTTTTACCAAACCCAGCTCATCACTAAGTCCTCCTTTAACTTCTAATACTAAGGAGGCAGGACCCTCGCTGGGTAAAGAAGATTCATCCAAAGGTTTCGCATTTTTCTGGATGCTCACAATTTCCATTGCATCATTAATAAAAATGATATCCAGGGGAACGTAGGTATTCTTCATATAAAAAGAACGAGGAGCCTCACTGCCCATAATAAAGAGCATTCCCATATTGCGATCCATACTTTTACGGTACATCATGCCATATTGAATTTCCGCTACAGACTCCGCTAATTCAATATCCAGGTTCATCAGAACATCCGTGCCCGATGTATCGAGAATAGCCAATTCAGCTTCCTTGGTGAAAGGAGGCTCCGCTTTAGAGGGTGCTACCTGGCGATCACTAGCGCGGCCCGAAGTACCTTTAGGAATTACCGAAATTACAATCCACAAGCCCAGGGCGATTAAGAGTACAATCGCAATGATGCGCTGCTTATTCTTTTTCATTCTTCAATTTTTTAGCGAAAATGCTGAAATACAAACCGGCAATAACCAGGGGTATACTTAAACTTTGACCAATATTAAAAGCGCGACCTTCTTCGGCACTAACCTGATTCTCCTTAAGAAATTCAATGGCAAAGCGGAAACCAAATACCAATATTAAGAAAAGGCCAAAGAGCATTCCAATCCGTTGACGAACATCCGCTACCAGGTATAAGCGAGCCAGGATAAAGAAGATCGCCAAATAGGCCAGGGCTTCGAAAATCTGGGTAGGTCGGCGGGGGTAACCCCGAGCCTCTATAGTTCCCACCAAGGTTTCAGACTCATCCCACTCAAATTCATTTCCGGTGATTAGCAAATTCTTATCCTCCTTCTTTGTACTGGCCAATAAAGGCTTTACATGCTTGAGGAAATAACTTTGTGCTGCTTCACGATTTGGGAAATTCGGATTAAAGTGAACTTCAAGATCATAAATGGGATAGGTTAAAGAATCGGT